>MKUQ01000027.1 GCA_001898645.1 Burkholderiales bacterium 70-64 | reverse complement strand
CCGCATCCTCGGCTCGGCGACGCACGTGTTCGTCTTGCGCAAGGCATCGTGAGTCTGATGTGGCCGATAGGCAATTGGTGGCTCCAGCCCGTAGCCCTTGACAGCGGAGGCAGATGATATCCGGCAATTCACGTCAGTGACCTGTATCCGGAGCTGACGGCGCGAACTCGTATCCGGTGCCGTTTCATCGACAGGCCAAACTCGATTTCCCGCCCGACCGGGTCGACATCGTGGAGCCGCCGCTGTGGGTCTGGGATATCCAGGGCAATGGACGAGTTGCAATCGGCGGCGTCGGGTATGAAGTCGGCTCGGCCGAGCTGATCGACCTCGAAGCTGCCGGTGCCGGTGAACCTTGTCGACGTTCCATGACCGACCAGCCATGGATCACCACGATATCGAAGGTTCCAGCCGATCTGCGGGCATCGCCAAATGCATGCCCGGAAACGTGACCAGAAGAACAAGTTGCACTCACCTGAGTTCGATCAAACAGGACCGCTCAAGGAAGACTCATGGAATCAAGCACTGCCAAGTATTACTCGCGCTTGGATCATCTCAGATTCATTGCCGCGCTCTTGGTCCTGGTCTGGCATTCCATTCACTTTCAAAATGTAGCTCCAACTTCGTATGTTCCGACCTTCTGGCCGCTGAGCATTCTGGAGGAGGGGCACACGGGCGTAGCGCTGTTCATGACCTTGAGCGGATTCATATTCCATGCGTTATGCCGCAATCGAAAGATCATCTACCTCGAATTTATCCGGAACAGGATATTGCGGATCGCGCCTTTGTTTCTCGTTTGGACCCTGTACCTTTTCTATACCGAGAATATAGATCCGACAAAACTGGCCGTTGCCATGCTAGCGCTTCTGAATCGTGATGTTGTTCCGGGTGTAGGGTGGACGATCATCGTCGAGTTCCAGTTCTATCTGATCTTCCCTTTCCTGCTTTCCTTCTCCTTGCGCTACGGGATCAGGTACTTGATCGCACTGGTTGTACTCGCGATGCTATTTCGCTTGGGAACCTGGTACACGCAGGGAAGCGTCCAGGTGCTTGCCTATTGGACCATCTTCGGCCGAATCGATCAATTCCTGATGGGGATGATAGGAAGCGAGTTGTTCTTCAGATATCCTCGACAGATCGGTCGTCTGAGGGTTTTGATTTCACTCCTGGTCGCTTGGATAGTGCTGTATCAGCGTTTCAACTCGCTCGGGGGATTCTATAACCATTCAGGCTATCCTTCGCCATCCTCGATCTGGGTTTATTTTCCAACGCTCGAAGGAATCTTCTATTCCTTGATTGCCGCTAGCTACATGGCACTGGACAGAAAAATTCCAAGGTTGGTTGATAAATGCTTGTCCTGGCTCGGAACATTGAGCTTTTCCTTTTATCTAAACCATCTTCTAGTGATCGCAGTCTGCCTGAAACTATGCGCCGACGTCGGCTGGAGCGTAAAGGGATTCGAACAGGGGTTGCTATTCTGCTTTCTCGTGGTGCTCCCATGCCTTACCGTACTATCCGCATTCACGTACCGGTTGATCGAGCTTCCATTCCTGGCGATGCGACGCAACTACCTCGGCGTGGACCAAAGGTCTCTGGTCACGGCAATACGGTAGTTGCATGGACATCTTCTCTCTTGAGGAAGCGCTCATCTTTCCGTCAAGACATTGGATCCGAACCATGGCGAAGAATCCGATTGGCATTCTGGCAGTCCTGCTTGCTTCCCTCACGCTCTCCGGTTGCGGCGGCGGAGGTCAGGCAGCCGAGGCACAGCCGACTCCGACCACCAATGCCGAACAGCTCCAGCAGTTCCTGTACGGGCACAACACCGCTTCGGTGCAGCGTTGGTCCGAACCCGATGCGGAAAGAGAGCACCAGACGCTGCTCACCCACTTCGCCGATCTTGGCGTCGAGACGACCCTCTTCGAGACCCGGTATGCCTACACCAACCTTCCGCAACTGACGTTGCTGCTGTCGAAGCCCGGCAATCGCCGACTGGTCGTCTACAACCACGGGCACGGGGGGTTCCCAACGGCTTCCGAGACGTTCGCCCGTCAGCTCCTCTCGCTTCTTCTCGACAACGGATACGACGTGCTGTTCGCCTCGATGCCGCTCGTCGGGGCGAATGCGCTCGATCCCGGAGGTTCGTACTGGATCAAGACAAGAGGGGCATCCGGGCCCGCCACGGTTGCGCAAGACGTCCTGGCGATGCTCGGTCACGGGATCTACGAGTACATCGATGATCCAGACCACTACATGCACTACTTCATCGATGGCGCACTGCTGCCGCTGCAGGCAATCGAAGGCGGATATGATGCCGTGAGCTACGTAGGCCTGTCCGACGGCGGGGGTACGGGATTGGTCGCATGTTCCGTGCACCGGTTCGAGAAGTGCATTCTCGTTGCCGGCTTCCTGCCGGACTATCTCCGGGTTGCCAGCACTGCCGATGTCGGGGACATCGAGCAGTTCACCCGCTCCTTCTATCAGCGCTTCGACGTGCTGGATCTCATGCAGCTGGCGAAACAGAATTCCGGCCTGCTCGTGATGTACCTGAACCGGAAGGACCCGTGCTGCTTCGCCGACCCGCAGGCCAGCGAGTTCCAGCGGCAGTTTCCGGACTACAATATCGTGGTGACCGATCTCGATATCCACGGCTTCGATGCCGTCGAGATCTTCAACGTGCTGTCCGCGAGCGATCATTAGTCGGATTCTTTCCCGGGCGCTCGTGCCGCCGGATGTGCGCCCCTTGCGCCGTTGCCCTGGCGGAATCCAGGGAACCGAAGGAGGTCGCCGCCGATGCCTCTTCAGGATCGAGAGACGGGGTTGCCCAGCAAGGCGACCGATCTGGTCCTCCTGCTCGAGGATATCCTCGACGTGCTTCCGAACTGCCTGATCGCGATCGACAAGGCCGGGCAGATCGTCCACATCAACAACCCCTATTGCGAGCTGCTCGGCCTGCAGAAGAAGGAGATCATCGGCCGCCACGTCACCTCGGTGGTCTCCCCGGAGACCCAGTTGCACCTCGTCGCGCGGGGTGCGCCGCCGACCAGGAACCAGACGCTGGTCGTTCGCGGGCACAAGATGCTGGTCAACCAGGTTCCGATCCGCAACGGCGACGACGTGGTCGGCGCCGTCGGCATCGCCCTCTTCACCGAAGCCGAACAGCTGCTGGCGGTGGCCCGCCGACTCTTCTCGATCGACATCCGGAACCAGGCGCGTCCGTGCGCCTGGCCCTCGAAATACTCGATCGCCGACGTTATCGGCACCAGCGGCGCCATGCAGGGAGTCCGGGAGCGGGCGCTGCGCGCGGCCCGCACGCGCGCGACCGTCCTGATCGCCGGGGAATCGGGAACCGGCAAGGAGCTCGTGGCCCACTCGATCCATTCGGCGTCGAGCCGCGCGCAACGGCCGTTCGTGCACGTCAACTGCGCGGCGATCCCCAAGAGCCTGCTCGAAACCGAGCTGTTCGGCTACGAGGGCGGATCGTTCACCGGCGCGCGGGCCAAGGGTCATCCGGGCAAGTTCGAGCTTGCCAACGGCGGAACGATCTTCCTCGATGAAATCGGCGACATGCCGATCGAGATGCAATCGGCGCTGCTGCGCGTGCTGCAGGAGCGCGAGCTGGTCCGGGTCGGCGGCACGCAACCGCTGCCGGTCGACGTTCGCGTCGTCTGCGCCACGCATCGCGACCTGCACCGCGAGATCGAGCAGGGGCGGTTCCGGCAGGATCTCTTCTATCGCATCAATGTGTTCCGGATCGAGATGCCGCCGCTGCGCGAGCACCTCGAGGACATTCCGATCCTGGCCCGGCACATCCTTTCCGCGCTCTGTACCGATTACGAGCTCGGAGAAGTGACTATTGCTCCCGACGCGATCGAGCACCTGGCGCGATACCGTTGGCCCGGCAATGTACGCGAGCTGCGCAACGTGCTCGAGCATGCCGTCCATCTGCTTGAGGGCAGCGTGCTGAAGAAGCAGCACTTTCCCGCGTTCTCCGATCCCGCTGACCGCCCGCTGCCGGGCCACCGTTCGTTCCAGGAGGCGATCGCGGCCGCCGAACGGGACGCGTTGCGCGATGCGCTCGAACGGACCCGGGGGAACAAGTCGAAGGCAGCCTCGATTCTCGGAATCGATCGCACCTCGCTGTACAAGAAGCTGCGCGCCTACGATCTCATCTAGGGCGGGTCTAGTACCCGATGCGCCGCAGGAACTGCAGCGCGATCTGGTTGAACGTGTGCGGCCGCTCGAGCATCGGGAAATGCGCCGCCTTCGGCACGACATGCAGCTCCGAATCCGGAATCGCGTTGTGCAGCAGGCGCGACGAGCTCTCGGGCGTGATCGCGTCGTTCTCTCCCACCACCACCAGCGTGGGCATCCGGAGGCGGGGCAGGTCCGCCTGCACGTCGAAGTCGTCGAGCGAGCGGATGGCCGGCTCGGCGACGTACCGCGGCGTCTTGACCACCTCGCGCCTGGCCCATTCGACGATCACCTCGTCGGTGGTCGCGTCGAAGCTGTGAACGATGACTTCCTCGCTGGCGGCCTCGATGCCGATCTCGGCGATACGCGCGAGGACGTTGCGGGCCTGGACCATGGGACCGAAACCGGATGCGCTCGTGCCCACGAGCCCGAGCGCCTTCACGCGCCCGGGATGGTCGAGCGCGAAGCGCATCGCCACCGCACCGCCCATCGACAGGCCGACGATGGCGGCTGCGCCGATACCGAGCGTATCCATGACGTTGCGCAGATCGTCGCCAAAGCCTTCGATGGTATAGGCGATGTCGCGCGGCTTGCCGGAGTCGCCATGCCCGCGCAGGTCGAAGCGCACGGTGCGATAGCGCTTCGCCAGGTCGGGAATCTGGTGCCACCAGAAGTTCGACGTGGTCGTGAAGCCGTGCACGAAGACGATCGGCGGTCCCGAGCCGTCCACCGATACGTTGAGCTCGACGTCCGAGGTCTTGATCATTTCGTTTCCCGACATGAGAAGATGGCCTGCGTTCCGTCTAGCCGAACAGGAGCCGCGCGCCGTTCTCGGCGGCCATGGTACGGATCTGCCCCTCCGAATATCCCCACACGAGCAGCAGGCGCAACAGCAGGCGCATGGCGTGCACGGCATCCGGCTCGAGCAGGTAGCCCTTGTCGGAGCCGAGCACGCAGCGTTCGACGCCCACTGCATCGATGACGGCCTTCGTGAGATCCGGATCGGTCACCGGCGCCTTGATCACGTCGGGAATGGTCGGATAGCAGAAGATTCCCACCAAGGCGCCGCACGAGGCGAGGTGTACGATCTGATCGACCGTGTAGGCCGAGACGGGCTGATCCAGGAGCGCCTTCGCACCGAGCCTGCCGATGCATTCCACGAGCGTGGCCACGATCGGGTAGTCGTCCGCGCCGCCATACTTGGCGCTGTGGTTCGGCGGGCAGACGGTGATCGGGATCCGGTGGTCGGCGGCGATGCGGATGATGTCCTGGACAGCGGGCAGCACCTTTCCGCCATCGACCAGCACCTCGCCGTGGATCGCGTTCATGAAGATCATCCGCATGAACGGCGAGGCCGCGGCGGTGGCGACGAACCCGGGGTCCGTCGTATAGGCGAGCGGGAGCCCCCCGTAGACTTCCACGCGGTGTTCGATGCGCCCCTGTTCCAGCAGGTGGTCGACGTGGCGCTGCGCGACCTGGGCGACCCCGACGGTCGAGTAGTGGTGGTCCTTGTGGACGATGGCGCGGGATCGCCTCCGGGCGTAGTCGAGTGCGATGTCGACGATGTCCTGGCTGCGCTTCCCGAGGCTGTCCGGGTTGCCGTGCACGTGCGTGTCCACGAGCCCGTCGAAGAGGCCATCGGCGCAGTCGGCCTCCAGCTCCCGCACGCGCGGGTACCGCTGCATGAAGTCGAACAGCCATTCCACGCCCTGCAGGCTGCGCAGGCGCTCGGGTGCCACGGGTTTCAGCTCTCCGGTGCTCATGGTTGTGCTACTTCCCGAGGTACGCTTCCTGGATCCGCACATCGCGGCGCAGGTCGCTGCAGTTTCCGTGGAGGGCGACGCGCCCCGTTTCGAGCACGTACCCGCGCCGCGAGATGCGCAGCGCGGCGTACGCGTCCTGCTCGACCAGCAGGACCGTCAGGCCCGCTTCGTTCAGCTCGCGCACTGTCCGGAAGACTTCCTGCGTGATGTTCGGCGCGAGTCCGAGCGACGGCTCGTCGAGCAGCAGCACCTTGGGTCGCGCCATGAGCGCCCGGCCCAGGGCGAGCATCTGTTGCTCGCCGCCCGACAGCGACCACGCGAGCTGGTTGCGTCGCTCCTGGAGGCGGGGAAACAGCTTGTAGACGCGCTCGATGTCGCCGGCCATGCTCATGCCACGACGACGCCACCGCGTCGTGCCGACCGCGAGATTCTCCTCGACGGTGAGCCCGGTGAACACCCGGCGCCCTTCGGGCACGTGCAGTATCCCGAGCTCGACGATGCGTTCGGGCTCGCACTGGTCGATGCGCTCGCCCTCGAACCAGATGCGGCCAGAGCTCGGCTTCAGGATGGCCGAGATGGTATTGAGCGTGGTGGTCTTTCCGGCGCCGTTGGCGCCGATGAGGGCGACCATCTCGCCGGCGTCGACCTCGATCGAAAGCCGGTGCAGCGCCGGCACCTCGCCGTACGAGACGCTGACATCCTCAAGCCGCAGCATTTTCTTCCGACTGCCCGAGATAGGCCTTGATGACGCCGGGATCGCTGCGGACCTCGGCAGGCGATCCTTCGGCGATCTTTCTGCCGAAGCTGAGCACCGTGATGCGCTCGGCCACTCGCATGACGAGCCTCATGTTGTGCTCGATCAGCAGGATCGCGATGCCCTGCCGGCGGATCCGGAACAGGAGTTCGACAAGCGCACCCGCCTCCTGGGGGTTCATTCCCGCCGCGGGCTCGTCGAGTAGCAGCAGCGAAGGCTGCGTCGCAATCGCGCGGGCGAGTTCGAGCAGACGCTGCTGTCCATAGGAAAGGGAGCCGGCGAGCCGGCCGGCGCCGGCCTCGAGCCCGACGAGCTCGAGCGCCTCGAACGCCTTCCGGCGCGTGGCGCTCTCGTCGGCCCGGCTTCGCCGGGAAGCGAGCAGCACGTCGACCAGGTTCGACCGCGTCCGGCACTGGAAACCCACCATCACGTTCTCGAGCAGGCTCATCTGCCGCCAGATGCGGATGGTCTGGAACGTCCGCGCCACGCCCCGCCGTGCGATCGTCGACGGGAGTTCTCCAGCCAGACGCTCGCCGCGGAACGACACCGTACCCGCGGTGGGCCGATAAACGCCGGTGACCAGGTTGATCACGGTCGACTTGCCCGCGCCGTTCGGGCCGATGAGGGCATGGATCGCGCCCTCGGCCACTTCCATGTCGAGATGATCGACGGCGAGCAGCCCGCCGAAGCGGCAGACCAGCGAATCGACGCGAAGCAGGGTTGTATCGGCACTCACGGCGCCACCCGGTCGGTTCGCTCGCCGACACCTGCCGGCGCAGCCTCGGCCCGGGCCGCATGCGCGCGGGCGCGCCTGACCCGCAGGTTCTCCATCAGACCCATCAGACCCTGCGGCATGAAAACCATCAGCAGCACGACCCCGGCACCGTAGATCATCATGTAGTACTGGTCGAGGAAGCGCAGCCACTCCGGCAACAGCACGATGAGGACCGTTCCGAGGACCGCGCCCGTGATGATCCCGGATCCGCCCAGCAGCAGGCTCACCAGCACCACGACCGAGACGTCGAACGAGAAGACATCCGGGCTGATCACCGTATTCAACGGAGCGTAGAGCGCGCCTGCGATGCCAGCGAACACCGCGCTGAGGGTGAACGCGGTCTGCTTCGACTGCCTGGTGCGGATTCCCATCGCCTCGGCGGCGAGCTCGCTCTCGCGGATCGCGAACATCGCCCGGCCGATCTTCGAGCGTTCGACCCGTGCCGAAACGGCAATCCCCAGCAGCGCGAAGAACACAACCAAGTAGTAGAACGAGGCGTCGGTGTCGAACCGGAAGCCGCCGATGGCGGGAGCCGGAATCCCCGAGAGTCCCGACGCGCCGTGCGTCAGTGTGTCCCAGTTGACCGCGAGCAGACGGACGACCTCGCCGAATGCGAACGTGCCGAATGCGAAGTAGTGTCCGCGCAGCTTCAGCGTCGGGATACCGATCAGCAGCGCCGAAAGCCCCGAGACCGCGGCTGCGGCGAGAAGACCGATCCAGAACGAGAGCCCGTGGTCGGTGGTGAGGATCGCCGCGGCATACGAGCCGATCCCGAAGAAGCCGACCTGCGCGAACGAGAGCTGCCCGGCATAGCCGAGGATGAAGTTCAACCCGAGGACCAGCAGCAGGTAGATCCCGATCACGTTCGCCAGCCGCAGCTGGTAGCTGGACTCGACGAGCGCCGGGAGCGACAGGACCAGGATCAGCCCCGCGGCTGCAAGCGTGATGCGCCAGGTTCTCGCCACTGCTACACCTTTTCCTGCACAGGCTCGGAGAAGATTCCCTGCGGCCGGAGGAACAGGACGGCGAGCAGGACCAGCATCGTGATCACGTCCTTGTAGTCCGAGGAGATCAGGCTGGCCGTGAACGTCTCGAGCAGCCCCACCAGGATCCCGCCCACGATCGCGCCGGGCACGCTGCCGAAGCCGCCGATCACCACGCCGATCCACGCCTTGACCACCAGGCCGAAGCCCATGTTCGGAGACGCCAGGAAGATGGGCACGAGCACGAATCCGGCCATACCGGCCATCACGCTGCTGATCACGAAGGCCAGCGCGATCATGCGGCGCACCGGTATGCCGGCGAGCCGAGCCGCGTACTTGTCATTGGCCGTTGCCCGGAGCATGCGCCCGAGCGAGGTACGGAAGAAGAACCAGTACTGCACGGCGAAGAGGATCACCGTGAGAACGACGACGAAGATGCTCTGGGACGGGATCGCGAGCCCGGAGAGCTCGACCAGCTCGGCGCCGAAGAACGGCTTCATCGTGTACGGTTCGGGGCCGGCCACGTTCTGCGCCGCATTGCGCAGGAAGATCCCCGCGCCGAGGCAGCTGATGACGACGTTGATCGTCGGGCCGTCGCGCAGCGGATAGTAGGCCAGCCGCTGGAAGACGTAGCCCGCGGCGGCGCTTCCGGCGATCACCACGACCATCGCCCCGAACGGATCCAGCCCGAACAGCCCCACTGCGAGGACACCGAAGTAGGAGCCCACCATCACGAGGTCGCCCTGGGCGAAATTGACCGCCCCGACCGCGTTGTAGATGAGGATGAAGCCGAAGGCGATGAGGGCGTAGATGCACCCCATCGTGAGGCCGTTGACGACGAGCTGATACATCGCGGGGCGGGTCGCGGCTCAGCGCTGCTTCGACCAGGGTTCGAAAGGCATGGACCCGCGCTCGACCGGAATCTGCTTCTTGTCCCGGATCTGCACGATCGAAGCCTCGTGGTTCATGTTGCCCGTTGAATCCGACTGATACTCGGTGTCGAGCCCGCGATACTTCAGGACGTGCAGGCCCTGCGCGATCGCCTCGCGATCGGGCCCGTACAGCTCGATCGCCTTGGCGAGCATCTTCATCGCGTCGTAGTCGATCTGGGCGGTGTAGTCGGGCACGATGTCGAAGCGCTTCTGCACCTCGGCGGCCCAGGCGCGCACTTTCGGATCGGTGCTGAACGGCGGATCGACCACGCCGGTTTCCGCATAGAACCCCTCGATGTCCCTGGGCTCGACGAGCTTGAGCGCCGATGCGCCCACGGAGGTGACTCCGAGCCCGAAGGGGACGCCGAGATTCAGCTGGCGTGCCTGTTTCAGGATCAGCGCCGAGGGCGCCTCGAAGGTCTGCAGAAGGATGATCTCCGCACCCGCCGCCTTGAACGCCTGGAGCTGCGCGGTGAAATCCTTGTCGGTCGGCTGGTGCGACTCCACTGCGACCGGCTCGAGCTTCAGCTCCTTCAACGTCTTGACGATCTCGTCGCGGCCGCTCGATCCGTAGTCTTCCGCCGAGTGGAAGACGCCGATCTTCTTCTTGCCGAGCTTCGCGACGACGAAGCGCGTGAGAATCGGCTTCGTCACCCCGTCGTTGGGATAGAAGCGGAACACGTAGTCGTTGCCCTGCTCGGTGATCTTCCTCGTGCCGCTGATCGTGAGCCCGGCAATCTTCGCCCGCTGCAGCAGCGGCAGCTGGGGAAGGACGTGGGTGCCGCGGATGGACAACAGCACGGCCACCGGGTCGGCGCTGAGGATGCGGTTCAGCGCGTTGACCGCGGTCGTGGGCGACATCGCGTTGTCGCCGTAGACGAGCTCGATCGGACGATGATCGCCCTTGCCGGGCACGCCGCCGGCGCGGTTGATCTCGTCGACCGCCATCTCGATCCCGGCCTTCTGCTGCAGCCCGGAAATCGCGAAGTCGGAAGTCAGGGAGATGCTGACGCCGACCTTGATCGGCTTTCTATCGGCGGCAACGACGTCGGCGACGAACGTCGATGTGAATGCGAGTGCAAAGACGGCGCTCGCGAGCAACGCCCTGCGTCGAGCTTTCATCGAACTCCTCCTGTAGTGGCGATCGACACCGCCCGCTCTTGCCTGTTCACTCGGTCGGGCTTGCATGTCGACCAGCAAGGCGCATGCCAGCCAGGGAGAGATGGTCGTTTCTGCGCCGTGCTCGGCCGTATCTGCTACTGCACGGAGGCCGCGACAGTGTTCGCGGGCGCGGCGATTCCGTAGGAGGATCGCTACAGTTGTAAGCGAACCCGGACAGTCAGGTAGCTCGCCGCCAGCTTGCTCAGTTCAACCCCAGCCGCCGGCGCAGTTCCGCCGCCGTGGTCTGCACCCCGGAGAGCGGCCCGCCCATCGCGGTATCGGCCGCGCGTTCGAGCGTACCGATGACGACCGGGTCGAAACCGGCGTCGGAGACCAGGCGCGAGGCCAGATCGAGCGCTTCGCGATCGTCGCCGAGAATCGGCATCGCCAGGCGCGGCGGCGGGCGGTTGGCTTCGCGCGCCAGGATGCCGCTGCCCAGGTTGCTGAACGCGCGCACCAGCCGCGGGTTGCCCAGGTACTTGCGCGACGTGGCTCCGATGCCATTGGCACGGACCTCGTCGGCCAGCTCCGGACCGCGGGAGGAAGTGGGGTTGCCGGCATCGAGCACGACCTTGCCGGCGAGTGCGCCGCCCAGGCTGCGGCCGAGCTGCGGATAGCTGCCGTACGGAATCGCGACCAGCACCGCGTCGCCGAAGGCTGCCGCTTCGGCCGGCGTGCCGACGTTCGCCAGCGGCCCGAGCTGCCGGGCCAGCTCCGTGAGTTGCTCGGGGTGGCGTGACGACAGCATCACCCGGTGCCCGGCCTTCACCCAGAGTCGGGCCAGCGTGCCGCCGATGTTGCCGGCACCGATGATGCCGATCTTCATCGCCGGCCGCTCACCGCCCTGCCTCAATGCGGCCGGCGTCGTCGCGGCGAGCGGAATGCCGACAAGGAGGCCGAGGAGGTGGCGGCGGCGGGCGAAGGGAAGGGATCGACCGGTTTCCATGGCGAACTCCTTCATTGCGGCCTGGCGGCCCGCAAACACGACTCCCGCCCCCGCTCCATGCGTAGAATATGCGCTTTCGTCCGGGAGTGATCGAGTGGCGACCGGCCGGCATTCGGACGCTTCCCCGCCATGGTCCGGGGATCCCGATGCGCCCGAGCTCGAGGTCATGATCGAAGTGCCGCGCGGCAGCTTCCTGAAGCGCGGCCATGCCGGACGCATCGACTTCGTCTCGCCGCTGCCCTGCCCCTACAACTACGGCTGCGTGCCCGCATACATCGGCCTGGAGGGCGATCTGCTCGACGCCCTGGTGCTCGGCGAGCGCCTGGCCTTCGGCACGCGCCTGAGGATCCGTGCGTGGGGCGCGGTCACGATGAGAGACCGCGGCCTCGTCGACGACAAGCTGATCTGCAGCGCCGATCCGCTCACGCCGGCCGAGCGCCGGCACGTGCTGCGCTTCTTTCGCTGGTATGCCCGCTGCAAGGGTCTGCTCAACCTCGCGCGCGGACGCACCGGGCGCAACGCCTGCGAGGGCTGGTGCGACGCGCACGAGGCGATCGCGCGTGCCCGCGCGCACGAGGCGTCGTGGCCGGGGCCGGCGGTCGGTTTCTGAGCCGGCGCGCAAGACGTTCGGCGAGGCGCCGGACCGACCCGGTTCGGCGCGGCGCTGAACGGGACCGGCCCGGCATGCCAGCGGGGCCAAGCGATCGTACGCCATCCCCCTGTGCTACGCTGCCTCGGACACTGGTGCCCACGCGCACGGTGCACCGTGGCGCCGGCGCGTGCCGGCGAGATGCACGGGAGGGTCGACATGAACCTCGGCATGAACCTCGAAGAGCCTGCGGTGACGCCCGGCACCGCAACGCGTTCGGCGCTGCGGCGCCAGTTCGACGCAGTGCGCGCGCTGTCGTCACAACTGGCCGCGGCCCTGTCTCCCGAAGACCAGTGCGTGCAGTCGATGCCCGACGCCAGTCCGGTCAAATGGCACGTGGCGCACACCACCTGGTTCTTCGAGGCGGTGGTGCTGAAGGCGCATGCGCCGGCCTATCGGGTCTTCGATCCTCGCTACGCCTTCCTCTTCAACTCCTACTACGAGGCGCTCGGGCCGCGCCATCCGCGGCCGCAGCGCGGGATGCTCACGCGCCCCTCGCACGACGAGGTGCGCCGCTATCGCGACCACGTCGATGCGAGCGTGGCGGCGTTCATCGAAGGTGCCGATGCGCCCACGCTGGCACGGGCACAGCCGCTCGTCACGCTCGGCCTGCACCATGAGCAGCAGCACCAGGAGCTGATGCTCACCGACGTGAAACACCTGTTCTCGCGCAATCCCCTGCAGCCGGCGTACGTGCAGGCGGTCTCGCCGCCGCTGCCGGGCGCTGCCGGCGCACCGCCGCTGCGCTGGCTCGATTTCCCCGGCGGCGTGGTGCAGGCCGGCCATGCGGGCACGGGCTTCGCCTTCGACAACGAGACGCCGCGCCACGAGGTGCTGCTGCGCCCGTACCGGCTGGCCAGCCGCCCGGTCACCTGCGGGGAGTACCTCGAGTTCATCCGTGACGGCGGCTATCGCCGACCCGAGTGGTGGTTGAGCGACGGCTGGTTCGCCGTGCAGGCCGAGGGCTGGCAGGCACCGCTCTACTGGGGCGATGTCGACAGCGGCGAACCCACCGTCTTCACGCTCATGGGACCACGCCCCCTCGATGCGGCCGAGCCCGTGTGCCACCTGAGCCTGTACGAAGCGGCGGCCTATGCGCAGTGGGTCGGGGCGCGCCTGCCCACCGAGTTCGAGTGGGAAGCGGCCGCGGCAACGCAGCCGCTGCGCACGCACCGCTACGAGCCGCGCCATCCGCACCCGGTGGCAGCGCGCGAAGGCGAAGGCCTGCAGCAGCTCTACGGCGAAGTGTGGGAGTGGACGCGCTCCTCGTACGATCCCTACCCCGGCTTCCGACCGCTGTCGGGCGCGGTGGGTGAGTACAACGGCAAGTTCATGGTGGGCCAGGTGGTGCTGCGCGGCGGCAGTTGCGCCTCGCCACCGGGGCATCTGCGAGCCACCTACCGCAACTTCTTTCCGCCGGCGGCGCGCTGGCAGTTCTCCGGGCTGCGGCTGGCGCGGGATGCCTGAGGGCCAACCCGCCTGGCCGCGCCTGGGTCAGGGTCGGAATTCGACGCATTTTGCTCCCCTGTGCTACGCTGGGCCGATCTTGGACGCCACCGTCGACGTGCCGATACAGCCGGCGGCATGACGCCCTGAACTAGCTTCGGGGGATAGCGGCGTGGATTCCAACACCAGCACGGCCCACGCGTACCGCGATCGTTGCGGCGCCGGCAAGGCTCGTGACCGACGCGCCGGCGAATCCGGGCCCGTCGGCGTACACGCTGCCTTCGCCGACGCAATGCTCGCCGGCCTCGCACGTCGCCCGCGCAGCGTGGCGCCCAAGTTCTTCTACGATGCCGCGGGCTCGGCGCTGTTCGATCGCATCTGCGAGCTGCCCGAGTACTACCCCACGCGCACGGAGCTGGCGCTGCTGGCGGAGCGAGCGTCCGAGATGGCCCGGTGCATCGGCCCGGGCGCCGATATCATCGAGTTCGGTGCCGGCTCGAGCCGCAAGGTCCGCCTGCTGCTGGAGGCCCTCGAGCGGCCGCGCCGCTTCGTGCCGATCGACATCTCGGGCGAGCACCTGCACGCGGCGGCCCGCGCGCTGCGCGCCGAGCACCCCGGGCTCGATGTGCATCCGCTGGTCGCCGACTTCACACGGCCCTTCGCCCTTCCCCCTGCCCCAGCCCCGGACGGAGCCGGGCCGGCGCGCCGGGTCGGTTTCTTCCCGGGCTCGTCGATCGGCAATTTCACGCCCCAGGAGGCGCACCGCTTCCTGCGCATGGCCGCCGGCCTGCTGCGCGGCGGCGGGCTGCTGGTCGGGATCGACCTGGTGAAGGATCCGGCCGTGCTGCACGCGGCCTACAACGATGCACGAGGCGTCACCGCCGCCTTCAACCGCAACCTGCTCGTGCGCGCCAATCGCGAGCTGGAGGCGGATTTCGAGCCGGAGCGCTTCGCGCATTACGCCTTCTACGAACCGGTGCGCCGGCGCATCGAGATGCACCTGGTGAGCCTCGACCGGCAGGCCGTCACCGTATGCGGGCGGCACTTCGACTTCGCGCCCGGCGAGACCCTGCACACCGAGAGCTCCTACAAGTACACCGTCGATGGATTCCGCGCCCTGGCAGCGCGCTCGGGCTTCGTGCCGGGGCCGGTGTGGTGTGACCGCGACCGGTTGTTCAGCGTTCACTGGCTGGAGGCACGCAGCGGTGCTTGAGGGAGCACAACTCTCGTGTACACTAGATCAGTGTTGCGGAGGGCCCGATACTGTGAAGAACATCACCCTGAGCGCCGACGAGCGCCTGATCGAAGCGGCACGGGAGCGTGCCCGTGCCGAGCGCACGACCTTGAACGAGCAATTCCGGCGCTGGCTGGCGGAGTACGCACTGGCCCATGAGCGCCTGCGGCGCTACGAAGAAACGATGGCGCAACTGCGCGGCAAGCTGGAAGTGGGGCGCAAGTTGACGCGAGAAGAGATGAATGAGCGCTGAGATCTTCATCGACACGAACGTCTTCATCTACCACCTCGACGGGACCGATCCGCGCAAACAATCGATTGCCGAACGCATCGTCCGGCAGGCACTGCTGGAAGGCAACGCCTGCATCAGCTTCCAGGTGGTTCAGGAGTGCTTGAATACCGTGCTGCGCAAGGCGCGGATAGCGCTGGACGTCGTGCAGGCACGCGCTTACCTCGACGCGGTCCTCGCCCCGCTGATGCAGGTATCCGCCAGCGCACCCCTCTACCACCGGGCGCTCGACGTGCAAGCCCGCTGGCACTTCAGCTTCTACGATTCGCTCGTCGTCGGGGCGGCCTTGTCGGTCGGCTGCACGCGCCTGTTCAGCGAAGACCTGCAGCATGGCCAGAGAATCGACACCTTGACCATTCACGACCCGTTTCGCGCCTCGGGGCACTGAAGGCCTCGCCACCGATCACGCCGCGGTGATCGGAAAATACGCCCGCTCTTCAGCCCGCGAGCTGCTGTGCCAGCGTCGCCACGATGCGCTCGGCCGCGCGACCGTCCCAGAACTGCGGGCGCCGACCGGCCTTGCCGTGTCCGGCGAGCACCGCCTCGGCCGCCGCGACGATCCTGACCGGATCCACGCCCACGACGGTGTTGGTGCCCTCGTCCACCGTCACCGGCCGCTCGGTGTTCTCGCGCAGGGTGATGCAGGCGATGCCCAGCGCCGTGGTTTCCTCCTGCAGCCCGCCGCTGTCGGTGAGGATGAGGCTCGCATCCTTCCACAGGTTCAGGAAGTCCATGTACGAGAGGGGCCTGGTCGGCACCACCTGCGGACCGAGGTCGAGGCCGAACTTCTCCAGGTTGCCGCGCGTGCGCGGATGCACGGGGAACACCAGCGGCAGCCGGGCCGAGATCTCGCGCAGCGCGCCCGCGATGCCGCCCAGCGTGGCGGCGTCGTCGACGTTGGAGGGGCGGTGCAGGGTGACGACGCCGTAGCGCCCGAGCCGCTTCTTCAGCGCTTCGCTCTCGAAGCCGCTCTTGTCGACCGCCGCGAGCCGTTCGCGCTGGTACAGCAGGTTGTCGACCATCACGTGGCCGACGAAGAACACCTGGTCTTCGCGCTTGCCCTCGCGCAGCAGGTTGGCGCGGCCGGCCGGCTCGGTGACGAAGAACCAGTCGCTGATCGAATCGGTGACGAGGCGGTTGATCTCCTCGGGCATGCGCAGGTCGCCACTGCGCAGGCCGGCCTCCACGTGCGCCACCGGGATGTGCAGCTTCTTGGCGACGATCGAGCACGCCAGCGTCGAGTTCACGTCGCCCACCACCAGCACGCAATCAGGACGCCGGCGCTGGCAGACCTCCTCGAAGGCCAACATGATCTTCGCCGTCTGCGTGGCGTGGCTGCCGCCGCCGGCCTCGAGGTGGAAGTCGGGCTTCGGAATGCCCAGCTCCTCGAAGAACACGTCGCTCATCTCGCGGTCGTAGTGCTGGCCGGTGTGCACGATGCGCCAGTCGAAGACGTCGTGCCGCGCCTGCAGCGCGCGCACGATCGGCGCGATCTTCATGAAATTCGGACGCGCGCCGGCCACGAGGTAGAGGGTCTTTTTCATCCCGCGGATTCTACGGTGCGCGGGCACGCGCGGCCATCGCGCGCAACCATCGGCTCGAGCCTGAATTGCAGATTTTCGGCAGTTCTGCAAAAATGGCTCCATGCGAACCCCTGTCACCATGACCAGCCGCGGCGTCATCACGCTGCCTGCCCGGCTGCGGCGCGCACTGGGCCTGAAGCCGGACGACATCCTCATCGCCGAAACGACGCCCGACGGCCTGCTGCTGCGGCCTGCGGTCACGCTGCCGGTCGAGCTCTATGCGCAGGAACGTGAGCGCGAGTTCGATGAAGGCGAAGCGGAATTGGCCGCGGCCATGGGCACTCGCGAACGCGCGAGCCCGGGTGGGTCCTCCGCTGCTGCGCCACGCAAGCGCCGGCGATGAGCGTCGCCGGCCGCGGTCGACGGGGATGAGGATCTTCCTCGATGCCAATGTCCTTTTCTCCGCCGCGAAATCCGCCGGGGCCGTTCGGGCCCTGCTTGGGTCACTGGAAGCGGCGGGGCACACCCTGTGCGCGGACGACTACGTGGTGGCCGAAGCGCGTCGAAATCTCGAGGCCAAGGGCCATGGCGCCGTGGATACGCTGGACACCATCCTCACCGGCATCGACGTCGCGGGTTTCCGGCGCGACGAACCCGATCCGCAAGTCGCCGCGCTTCTGCCCGAAAAAGACAGGCCCGTGCTCGCCGCAGCGATCCGGCTCGGTTGCCACGTGTTGGTGACCGGCGATCGGACCCATTTCAGCCGACTATATGGCCGGAGTATCCGCGGCGTAGGCATCCATTCACCACGCTCACTCTATGAGGCGTTGTTCGGATGAATGGCGACACCTGGGCCATCGGCGACCTCCAGGGCTGCCTGGACTGCCTGCTGCGCCTGCTCCCGCAACTGCCCGGCGAGGCGCGATTGTGGATGCCCGGCGACCTCGTCAACCGGGGCCCGCGTTCGCTCGACAGCCTGCGCTGGGCCATGGCCCAGGGCGAGCGCCTGGCCGTCGTGCTGGGCAACCACGACCTGCACCTGCTCGCGGTGGCGGCCGGCATCCGGCGCGCGCACCGCACCGACACGCTCGGGGACATCCTCGCGGCGCCGGATCGCGACGCGCTGATCGACTGGGTGCGCTCACGCCCGCTGGCGCACTTCGAGCATGGCTGGCTGATGGTGCACGCCGGCGTGCTGCCGCAGTGGTCGGTCGAGCGCACGCTGGAGCTGGCCGACGAGGTGCATCGCATGCTGGCCGGGCCGCGCTGGCTCGACTTCCTGCGCGAGATGTACGGCAACGAGCCGGCCGAATGGTCGGATTCGCTGCGCGGCCACGATCGCCTGCGGGTGGTGGTCAACGCCCTCACCCGCATCCGCTTCTGCACACCCGCGGGCCGGATGGATTTCGCTGCCAAGGAGGGACTCGACCACGCCCCGGCGGGCTACCTGCCGTGGTTCGAGGTGCCGGGACGCGCCAGCGCCGGCACACCGATCGTGTTCGGGCACTGGGCGGCGCTCGGCTTCATGGATCGGCCGGACCTGCTGGCGATCGACACCGGCTGCGTGTGGGGGCGCGAGCTGACGGCGGCGCGGCTGTCGGACCGGACGGTGCGCCGGGTGCAATGCTCCTGAACCGGAAGCTTCAGGGCCGCCCGATCGAGTCGTAGCGAAACCCGGCGTCGCGCACCCACTGCGGCTCGTAGAGGTTGCGCCCGTCGATGATGACCGGCTGGCGCATCGACTGGCGCAGCCGCTGGAAGTCGGGGCTGCGGAACTCGCGCCACTCGGTGACCACGAACAGCACGTCGGCCCCGTGCGCCGCCTCGTAGGGGTCGTCCACGGTGCGGAAACCGCTGCGCCCCGCGAAGGCGGCCCGCATGTTGGCGGCGGCCTCGGGATCGTAGGCGGCCACGGTCGCGCCCGCCGCGAGCAGGTTGCCGATCAGCTCGAGGCTGGGCGCCTCGCGGATGTCGTCGGTGTCGGGCTTGAACGCCAGGCCCCACAGCGCCGCACGCAGACCGTCGAGCTTGCCGTCGAAGGCCCGGACGGCCTTGGCGAACAGCACGCCCTTCTGGCGCTCGTTGGCATCGAAGGCAGCCTGCACGATGGTCAGCGGCGAATCGTGCTCCTGGCTGGTGCGCAGCAGCGCGCGCAGGTCCTTCGGGAAGCACGAGCCGCCGAAGCCGGCGCCCGGGTACAGGAAGCTCGGCCCGATGCGCGGATCGCTGCCGATGCCTCGGCGCACGTCCTCGACGTCGGCCCCCAGCCGCTCGGCCAGCGCCGCCATCTCGTTCATGAAGGAGATGCGCACCGCCAGCATGGTGTTGGCGGCGTACTTGGTCAGCTCGGCCGAGCGCACGCTCATCACGATGAGCTTCTCGTGGTTGCGCGAGAACGGCGCGTAGAGCGTGCGCATCACCTCGGTGGCCCAGGCGTCGCGGCTGCCGATCACGATGCGGTCGGGGCGCATGAAGTCGCCGATCGCCGCGCCCTCCTTGAGGAACTCCGGATTCGAGACCACCGCGAACTCGACGGCGACGCCGCGGCGTACGAGCTCGCGCTCGACGGCCGCCCGCACCTGGTCGGCCGTGCCCACCGGCACGGTGCTCTTGTCGACGACCACGCAGCGGTGCTCGATCAGCGACCCGACGGTGCGCGCCACCGCGAGCACGTGCGAGAGATCGGCCGAGCCGTCCTCGCTGGGCGGCGTGCCCACGGCGATGAACACCACCTCGGCGTCGGCGACGGCCTCCGCGGGATCATGGGTGAAGCTGATGCGCCGGTGCGCCAGGCCGCGCTCGAGCAGCGGCGCCAGGCCCGGCTCGTGGATCGGCACCTCGCCGCGGTTCAGGCGCGCCACGCGGCCTTCGTCGATGTCGACGCAGGCGACGTGGTTGCCCATCTCGGCGAAGCAGGCGGCGGTGACGAGCCCGACGTAGCCGGCTCCGAAGACTGCGAGTCGCATCGTTGTTTCGGTTCCTGGTCAGTCGATACGATGGTAGGCGCGAAACCACTGCACGAAGGCGTGCAGGCCTTCTTCGAGCGGCGTGCGCGGGGTGAAGCCGGTCAGGCGCGCGAGCTTGGCGGTATCGGAGTACGTGCGCTCGACGTCGCCAGGCTGCATGCCCGGATCGCGGCGCTGCGCGCGGCGCCCGGTGATCGACTCGAGCAGCGCCAGCAGCTGGTTGACGGTGACCGGGTCGCTGCGGCCCAGGTTGACCACCTCGTAGGGCGCCCAGCTGGTATCGGGACCGCCGGCGTTCCACAGCGCGGGGTCGGTGACGCGCACCGCGGCGCGCGGCGCGTCGAGCAGGCGCACGGTGGCCTCGGCGGCATCCTCGACGTAGGTGAAGTCGCGCGACAACACGCCGCCCGCGTAGACATCGATCGGGCGCCCGCGCAGCAGCGCGTCGGTGAACTTCCAGATCGCCATGTCGGGGCGTCCCCACGGGCCGTACACCGTGAAGTAGCGCAGGCCCGTGACCGGCAGCCCGAACAGGTGCGCGTAGCTGTGCGCCATCAGCTCGTTGGCGCGCTTGGTGGCGGCATAGAAGCTCACCGGATGATCGACCGCGTCGCGTTCCCCGAACGGGACCTGCCGGTTGGCTCCGTAGACGCTCGAGCTGCTGGCGAACAGCAGGTGGCGCACCCCCAGCCTGCGGCAGGCCTCGAGGACCACCGTCATGCCGGTGAGATTGCTGTCGGCGTACGCCATCGGGTTCTCGAGCGCGTAGCGCACGCCGGCCTGGGCAGCCAGGTGCACCACCTGCTCGGGCGCATGGCGATCGAACAGCGCATCGATCGCGGCACGGTCGGCGACGTCGGCCTCGTGGAAGGCGAATCCCTCGAAGCCGGCGAGCGCAGCCAGGCGCGCGCGCTTCAGGGCGGGGTCGTAGTAGGCGTTGAGATTGTCGATGCCGAGCACCGGCCGGCCCGCTTCGAGCAGGCGGCGCGCGACGTGCATGCCGATGAAGCCGGCGGCGCCGGTGACGAGGATGGGCGGAGGCATCGCAGGAACAGGTGGTCGAACGGCCGAGTCTACCAGCGCCGCGGCTCCGGTCCGGGCCTCAGCGTTCGAACACCACGCGCCCGTCCACGAGGGTCATGCGTACGCGCCCATCGAGCTCCATGCCGAGGTAGGGCGTATGCCGGCCCTGGCTGAGCAGGCTCTCGCGCGTGACCGTCCAGTGCTGTTCGGGGTCGAACACGCACAGGTCGGCGCGGCTCCCTGTGCGGAGATGCCCGGCCTCGTCGCCCAGGCCCAGCACCGCGCTGGATCCGCAGGTGATGCGAGCCAGCGCGGCCGGCAGCGCGGTGCGCGTCTCGTGAGCCCACTTGAGGGTGAGCGGCAGCAGCAGCTCGAGCGCGGTGCAGCCGGGCTCGGCCTCGGCGAACGGCAGCTGCTTGCTATCGTCGTCGACCGGCGTGTGGTCGGAGCAGATCGCGTCGAGCGTGCCGTCGGCCAGCGCGGCGCGGATGGCCTCGCGGTCGCGCACCGCCCGGAACGGCGGATCGACGCGATAGTGGCTGTCGAAATAGCCGATGTCGACGTCGACCAGGTGCAGGTGGTGCACCGCCGCGTCGGCGCTCACCGGCAGCCCTTCGGCCTTGGCCCGGCGCACCAGCTCGAGCCCCGCGGCCGACGACAGCCGGCACAGGTGCACGCGGCACCCGGTGAGGCGTACCAGCTCGAGGATGGTGTGCAGGGCCACGGTCTCGGCGACCACCGGAATGCCGGCCAGGCCGAGGCGCGCAGCCACCTCGCCGGCATGCGCGATGCCGCCGCGCGCAAGGTGGGGATCCTCGGGCCGCAGCCACACCGTGAAGCCGAAGGTGCGCGCGTACTGCATCGCGCGCAGCAGCACCTGGGTGTCGACGATGGGCACGCCGGCCTGCGAGAAGCCCACGCAGCCGGCCTCCGCCAGCTCGGCCATCTCGGTGATCTTCTCGCCCGCCAGGCCGACCGTGAGCGCGCCGAGCGGATACAGCCGCGCCTGGTCGAGGCCGCGCGCGCGATACTTGAGCATCTCGACCAGGCCCGGCTCGTCCAGCGGCGGATCGGTGTCCGGCGGGCAGGCGAGCGAGGTCACCCCGCCGGCGAGCGCCGCGCCCATCTCGCTCTCCAGCGTGGCCTTGTACTCGAAGCCGGGCTCGCGCAGGCGCGCAGCGAGGTCGACCAGCCCCGGAGCGACCACCAGGCCGTCGGCCCGCAACGCCCGTTCGGCCTCGAAGCCTGCCGGGGCCCGGCCGATGGCCACGATGTGCCCATCGGCGATGTGCACGTCGGCCTGGCGGTCCAGCCCGGAGGCGGGATCGACCACGCGGCCGTTCAGGACGGACAGTCTCATGGGTTCACGATTGGGCGAGGATGCTCATGACCGCCATGCGCGTGGCGATGCCGAAGGTGACCTGGTCGAGGATCACCGATTGCGGCCCGTCGGCCACCGCCGACTCGATCTCCACCCCGCGGTTCATCGGGCCGGGGTGCATGACGATGCAATCGGGCGCGGCCAGCGCGAGCTTCTCCTGCGTCAGGCCGTAGTGCTTGAAGTACTCCTGCGCCGAAGGCAGCAGCGCGCCGCGCATGCGTTCGTTCTGCAGCCGCAGCATGATCACCACGTCTACGCCGCGCAGGCCCGCGCGCATGTCGGTGAACACCCGCACGCCCATCTGCTCGAGTGCGCCCGGCAGCAGGGTGTGCGGGCCGATCACGCGCACTTCCGGCACGCCCAGCGTGGTGAGCGCGTGGATGTCGGAGCGCGCCACCCGCGAGTGCAGCACGTCGCCGACGATCGCCACCGTGAGCCCGGTGAAGTCGCCCTTGAAGTGGCGGATGGTGTACATGTCGAGCAGGCCCTGCGTGGGGTGCGCATGGCGTCCGTCGCCGGCGTTGACGACGTGCACGTGCCCGCGCCCGCGCGTGGCGTCGATGTGTTGAGCGATGAGGAAGGGGGCACCGCTCTCGGCGTGGCGCACCACGAACATGTCGGCGTGCATCGCCACCAGGTTGTCGATGGTGTCGAGCAGCGACTCGCCCTTGGAGGTCGACGAGGTGTTGATGTTCAGGTTCACCACGTCGGCCGACAGCCGCTTGGCCGCGATCTCGAAGGTGGTGCGGGTGCGCGTGGAGTTCTCGAAGAACAGGTTGAACACCGACTTGCCGCGCAGCAGCGGCACCTTCTTCACGTCGCGGTCGGAGACGCCGACGAAAGTGGCCGCGGTGTCGAGGATGTGATGGATCAGCTCGCGCGGCAGGCCCTCGATGGTGAGCAGGTGGCGCAGCCGGCCGTGTTCGTTCAACTGGGGATGACGCAGCGGCATGGGGTCATTCGATGCGTAGGGCGAAGCGGCCGGCGGCGTCGCGGCTGAGCGCGAAGTTGCGCGGCGCGGCCAGCGGGTGTCTGGCGCCGCAGTAGCGCGCCTCGATCGGCAGCTCGCGCCCGCCGCGATCGAGCAGCACCGCCAGTTCGATGCGCGCCGGCCGGCCGTAGTCGAACAGCTCGTTCATCGCCGCCCGCACCGTGCGCCCGGTGTACAGGATATCGTCGACCAGCACGATGTCGGCCCCGGCCACTTCGAACGGCAGGGCGGTGGCCTTCATCTCCGCCGGCAGGGCGCGCCGGCCGTAGTCGTCGCGGTGGAACG
Source organism: Burkholderiales bacterium 70-64 (assembly GCA_001898645.1). GTDB lineage: Bacteria > Pseudomonadota > Gammaproteobacteria > Burkholderiales > Burkholderiaceae_E > Zeimonas. Next base: position 62,880 of record MKUQ01000027.1, on the reverse strand, counting down.
CCGTCGACAGCGTGCCCAGCGGGCGCGCCAGCGCGAGGTCGCGATGCAGCCGCTCGGCGATCCAGGCGCCGCCGCTGTGGATGCCGATCAGCGCGACCTCGCGCCCGGCAATGCCGTCGCGCAGCGCCTGCAGCAGGCTCGCGTACAGCGCCTCGGCGTCGGGGGCGGGGTTCATGTCGGCAGGTCGGCTCATCATCGGCTGGAGAGGTATTGTCGCAGGATTACGGCCGCCGCTTCGGCATCGACCGGCCTGCCGCGGCCGGCCGTGGTACGCGCCTCGGCGCTCGAATAGCTTTCGTCGACCAGGGCCACCGGCAGGCCGAGGCGGCCGGCCAGCTGGCGCGCGAAGCGCTCGCAGCGCGCGGTGACGGCCAGGGCGTCGCCGTCGAAGTGGCGCGGACGCCCCACCACCAGCCGCTGCGGCTGCCACTCCGAGACCAGCGCGGCGATCGCCGCCCAGCGATCGGCGGTGGGCTCGGAGGCGACGATCGCCAGCGCGCGCGCCGATCCGGTCAGGGTGTTGCCGATCGCCACGCCGATGCGGTAGGTGCCGAAATCGAAGCCAAGCAGCGTTTCCGCCACCGCACCGCCCCGCTCGCCAGACGCACTCAGTTGTGTCCCTTGGTCCAGAGGGCCGTGGCCCACCGATCAGAACGTGCGAAGGAACCGTAGCGAGCGGCCCGAGGTCGCGCCGAGAAGCGCAGCCGTACCAGGGTACGGCGAGCATCGCAGGCGCGAGATCGGGCCGCGCAGTAGGTTCATTCGTACGTTCAAGCGTGGCCGGCCGAGGTGGCGAGGAACGCCGGATCGATGCCGAGGAGACGGAACGCCGCCATGAAGCGTTCGTCGGCCGGCGTATCGAAGATGAGATCGGCGTCGGCCGGTGCCGTGAGCCAGGCGTTGCGCGAGATTTCCTCCTCGAGCTGCCCGGGGCCCCAGCCCGCGTAGCCGAGCGTGACCAGCATCCGGCGCGGGCCGCCCCCGTCGGCGACCGCCTCGAGTACGTCCTTGGACGACGTGAGGCCGAGTTCGTCGCCGACCGCGACCGTGGAGTTCCATTCGCCGACCGGCTGGTGCAGCACGAAGCCGCGGTCCATCTGGACCGGCCCCCCGAAGAACACCGGCGAACCGGCCAGCGGCGCGATCTCGAGCTTGAGATCGATGCGCTCGAACAGCGTGGCCAGATCGATCTCCATCGGCCGGTTGATGACCAAGCCAAGGGCACCCTTCTCGTTGTGCTCGACCACGAACACGACGGTGCCGCCGAAGTTCGGATCCGCCATGTCGGGCATGGCGATCAGGAACTGGTTGGTCAGGTTGGAGACGGTCTGGGCGCCCATGGCCCGATTGTAAAGGCGCACCCCCTGGCTACACAATCCGCGCCGCAGCGCCGGCGGCGCGCCGGCGCGCTGCCACGAACCCTGCGATGTACCGCAGCAGCTCGTCGTCACGCCAGGGCTTGCCGAGGTAGACGTCGACGCCCAGCGACAGCGCGTAGTTGCGATGCTTGTCGGCCATGCGCGAGGTGATCATCACGATCGGGATGTCGCCGTGCTGGGCGTCGCCGCGCACGTTGCGCGTGAGGTCGAAGCCGTCCATGCGCGGCATCTCGATGTCGACCAGCATCACGTCGGGCCGGCGATCCTGCAGCTGGCGCAGCGCATCGACCCCGTCCTTGGCCAGCATCACGTCGTAGCCTTCGCGCGCCAGCAGCCGCTGCGTCGCCTTGCGCACGGTGAGCGAGTCGTCCACCACCATCACGGTCGGCGGCACCTCGGCCAGGGCGGCACGCTGCACGCCCGGCGACGGCCGTTCGACCATCCACAGGTCGCCCAGCACCGACTGGGCCAGGCGGGCGGCGTTCAGGATCAGCACGATCTCGCCGTCGCCGAGCACGGTGGCGCCACCGATGCCGGGTACGCGGGCCGCCTGCGGGCCCACGTTCTTGACCACCACTTCCTGGTTGCGGCTGACCGCATCGACGTGCATGGCCAGGCGCAGGTTCGCCGAACGCACGATCACCACCGGCGACAGGTGCTGGGCGACCGGCTGCGACTCCGGCAGCCCGGCCAACGCACCCAGGTAGTGCATCGGTACCCGCGCACCCTGCCACTGGACCGAACCCTCGCCGTAGGCCGCGGCCAGCGCCTGCGGCTTGAGCTGCAGCACCTGCTCGACGCTCGACGAGGGAATGGCGTATTGCGCCTGGCCGACCGTCACCAGCACCACCTGGGCGATCGCCAGCGTGAGCGGCAGGTGGATCGTGAACCGCGTGCCGGCGCCAGCGCTGGATTCGACGTCGATGCGCCCGCCCAGCGCGAGCACCTCCGAGCGCACGACGTCGGTACCCACGCCGCGGCCGGCGAGCTCGGTGACCGCGCTGGCGGTGGAGAAGCCCGGCGCGAAGATGAGGTCGGCGAGCTCGCGCTCACCCGGCTGCGCGTGCTCACCGACCAGACCCAGGCTCCTGGCGCGCGCGAGGATCTTCGCGTAGTCCAACCCGCCGCCGTCGTCGGCGAAGGCCAGCACGACCTCGTTGCCTTCCTGACGCACTTCGACGCGGATCTCGCCCGCCTCGGACTTGCCCGCCGCCAGGCGATCCTGCGGCGGCTCGATGCCGTGCGCGACGGCGTTGCGCAGCAGATGCTCGATCGGGCCGGCCATACGCTCGAGCACGCCCCGATCGATTTCCACCGATGCGCCGCGCACGTCCAGGCTCACGCGCTTGCCCAGCTCCTTGGCCGCCTGGCGCACCACGCGATAGAGGCGATCGGAGATCGAGCCGAACTGCACCATGCGCATGCGCATCAGGTTCTGCTGCAGCTCGCGCAGCACCTGCGCATGGCGCACCATGTCCTGCGCGGCCTCGTCGAGGTTGCGCATCGCGTTATGCTGCACCGTGGCCACGTCGTTGACCGACTCGGCCAGCATGCGCGTGAGCTCCTGGAAGCGCGTGTAGCGATCGAACTCCAGCGGATCGAACTCGACGCTGCTCTCGCGCTGGTGCGCGATGCGCGCCTGGATCTGCGACTCGGCCTGGATCTCGATCTCGCGCAACTGCGAACGCAGCCGCCCGACGTTCTCGGTGAGGTCCTGCAACGACAGCCGCAGCTGGCCCAGCTCGTTGTCCAGCCGCGAACGCGCGATCGAGACCTCGCCCGATTCGTTGACCACCCGTTCGAGCAGGTCGGCGCGCACCCGCACCAGGGCCGTAGCCGAGGGCGCGGCGCCGGCCGCCTGCGCCGGGGCAGCGGCACGCGGAGCCGCGGCCGGCGGCTGGGCAGCGGGCGGCTGACCGGCGGCCAACTGCACCGGCTCGGTCGGCTCGGCCGCAAGCTGCGCCGCCACGCCCTCTTCCGCGGCATCCGGAGCGATTGGTGCGCCGGCGGCACCGGGCGCCGCCACATCGGGCGTGGCGGAGGCGTATGCGGCATCGGCCGGGGCGACAGCGGGCGCGGCAACGGCTGCAGCGATTCCGGGGGCCGCGAGGGTAGCGGGGGCGGAATCGGCAGCGTTCGCAGGGGCTGCGGCAGCGGGAACGGCGCCGGCCGCCACGGCCGGTGCCCGTCTCGCGGGATCGCGGATGGCCTCGAACAGGCCGACCACCTCGTCGTGATCGGCGATCAGCTCCTCGATCAGCGTGCCTGGCACGACGGTGAGCACGCTCGCCGCCTCGATGCGCGTCTCCATTTCGTGCACACGCTGCCCGAGGTCCATGGCGCCGGCCATGCGCGCGCTGCCCTTGACGGTATGCAGGTGGCGCATCAGGGTCTGCTGCAGCGAACGGTCGGCCGGGGCCTCGAGCCAGCGGCGCAGGTTCTCGCCGATCTGCGGCAGGTAGTCGGCGGCCTCCTCGATGAAGATCGGCAGCAGCTCCGCATCAAGCTCGTCCACCGGATGGGCCGTCGCAGCCGCCTGCGGTGTCCCATCCGCCTGCGCGCCGAGCGCATCGGACGCATCAGGCGCATCGGAAGCTCCAGGCATATCGGGAGCGTCGAGCGCAGCCTGTGTATCGAGCGAATCCGGCACGGCGGCGTGCATTTCGTCGCGCGTGACGATGCGCGGATCCCAGCGCGCGGCGAGGGCATGCGCAAGCGCATGCGCCTCGGGCTCCTCACGCGGCGGACTCCCGGCGGCGAAGCGGTGCAACATCGCCTGCATGCGCTCGATGGCATGCGCGTAGTCATCCAGGTCCTGCGCCGGCATCGGACGAGCGCAGGCACGCTGGCGCAGGAGGAACACCTCGAGCTGCTCGGCCAGCAACTGCACGTTGTGCAGGGCCACCAGCGCCGCGCTGCCCTTGAGCGAGTGCATGGCGCGCTGCGCCCGCTCGCTCGCCGGACGCCCGGGCTCATCGGCCCACTCCACGCTGTCGTTGCTCAGCGTGGCAATGAGGTCGTCGGCCTCGGTCAGGAAGATTTCGTAGAGCGGGCGGCTGACGGTCTGCTCGCCGATGCGCACCTCATCCGCGGCAGACGGTGCCGCGGCGGCCTCGGCCGCAGGGATATCGGCCGTAACGGCGTCGGTCGTCGTTTCGTCGATCGCTGCGACATGGATCGTCGCAGCATCGATTGTCGCTTCATCGATCAGGGCAGCGTAGGCCATGACGGAATCCGCCGTGACCGAATCGGCCGCGGCGCCATCGGCCATGACGGCATCGGCGGTAGCGGCGGCGGCAGCCGGCTCCAGCGCCAGCACCGCGAAAGCCGCCTCGTGCGGCTGGGCATCGCGCAGCGCGACCGCCGCCGCGATCATCGGCGCCGGATCGATGCGCAAGGACGCACTGCCCTCCTGCAGCGCATCGACCCAACGCTCGAAGCGCGCCCGCGCAAGCTCGATCAGCTCGTGCAGCGGAGCGGTTGCGACGCGCTCTTCGGCCAGCCACAGGTTCAGCACCTGCTCCATCGACCACGCCGCCTCGCCGAACTCGGACAGGCCCACCATGCGGCTCGAGCCCTTCAGGGTATGGAAGCCGCGGCGGATGGTGGTGAGCGAGATCGAGTCGGCCGGTGCCAGGCGCGACCGGACGACGGCATCGGCGATCGCGGCCAGGACCTCGCGCGCCTCTCCGAGGAAGATCTCGAGCAGCTCGCTGTCGATCTCGGCAGCATCGCGCTGGGGTTCCGGCACTGCAGGGGGCGCGTCCCGCGACGGCACGCCCGCGAGATCGCCGAGCACCCTGCGCAGCGCCTCGATATCGGGCGTACTCCCCACCTCGGTCGCGACATCGAGCACCGCGATCGCCTCGCCGGCACGCGACTTCAGCGTGCCGTCGTCGGCCAGCTGAGCGTCGTCGCGCAGGCGCACCAGCGCCGGGCGCAGCGCATCGCGCAGCGACGGATCGCGCGGGTCGCGGCCGAGCGAGTCGAGCAGCTCGCCGACCCGCTGCGCATGCTCGAGGACCAGCGCCTCGGCGGTCGCCTGCGCGGCAGGTTGTGCCGCGGACGGCAGGGTGTCCGGCGGCTCGGTCGGCGCGCGCTGCACGACCGGCGCCGACGGCGCGGCCTGTGCGCGCGCCTCGAGCGCCACCACCACCGACGGACGCTCGCTGCGCGCCTGGGTCAATGCTGCGCTGAACCGGCCGCTGCCGGCATCGAACTCGAAGCGCGCGCTGGAGCGGCCCGGCTGCTGCAGGCTGTCGACGAAGAACCCGAGCGCACCGAGGCTGCCGGCGACGGCCTCGCACGCCTCGCCGTCCGGATCGGCCGCATCCGCGGCAAAAGCCTGCACGCGATCGGCAACGCTCGAGGCGGCGCTCGAGGCGTCCTGGTGGCCGAGCAGCTGCAGCGCGCCCGCCACCTGGTGCAGCTGGCGCACAGTCTGCGGCAGGTCGGCGCGTTGCGCCGGATCGCGGAAGAAGGCATCGAGCGCCTGCTCGGCCGAGCGCAGGTTGCCCTGCGCCTCGCCGATGAAGGCGGCCATGGTGAGGCGTTCCTGCGCGGCGTGGCTGAGCGTGCGCAGCCATTGCGGCATCTCGTCCTCGGGCGGCGTGCCGGCGGCCGTCTGCAGCAGCCGCGCCGCCATCTCGGCGGCGCGCACATCGATGTCGTCGCCCTTGAGGGCCCGCTCGAAGATCTGCTCGGCGAACAGCAGCGCCGAGGCCACCTCGAGCGCCAGCGCCTCCGAAGGAGCGGCCGAGCCGAGCGCCAGCATACGGCTGGTTTCCGCGAACGCATCGCCCAGCGACCGGACGCCCTCCAGCGGCAGGGCCGCGACCGCCGCACGCAGGGCAGCGACGGACTGCGCGAAGCTGGCCAGCTCGGCCGCGCTGCCGCGCACCAGCTTCTCCCAGGCGAGCTTGGCGCGCGCGATCGCCTCGCGCGCGGCGGTGATGGCGCGCGCATCGATGCGGCCGAAGCGCGCGACCTCGAAATCGTCGGGCACTGTGCTGGCGAGCCTGAACGCGCGCCGCACCTCGGCGACCAGCGGCGAAGCGGACTCCGTTTCGCGCGCGCGTGCCAGCGCGAACAGCGTGTCCTTCATCAGGCGCTCGGCCACCGGCGCGCCGTCGTCGATCGACCGGCGCAGCTGCAGGTTCAGCCGTGCGAGTAGCCGCTTGCCGTAGACGTCGAGGGCAAGCGCATCGCTGCGCAGAGCCTCGAAGTAGGCCAGCACCACCTTCCAGAAGGTCGGATGGGAAGCACCCACCTGCGATGCACCGATGGTGTCGACCGCCGCGTGCAGCTGCGCCACCGCGGCGCTGTCGCCCGGGTCGCGCAGCACCTTCAGCAGCCCGCGCTCGAACTGGGCGCGGATGCCCGCCAGCCGGGCGGCATCGAGCTGCTGCGTCGCGGCCTCGGCCGGCACCAGCTGCGCCGAAACCGGCGCGGCGAACAGGTCCGCCGGGTGGATGCGATCGGCACCGCGCGCCTCGAGCAGCTCGCGGTAGTAGGGGAAGAGGTACAGCGGCTGGGCCGGCTCGCCGAGCAGCAGCGCATCGAGATAGTCGGTCAGCGCGGCGAATGCGTGCCCGATGCGCTCGACGAGCGGCGCATCCAGCGCCAGTTGGGACCGCTCGACCAGGTCGAGCAGCGTCTCGGCCTCGGAGCTGACGAGCGACACGCCGGCCACGTCGACCACCATGAGCGCGCCGTGCGCCTGGTGCAGCGAGGCGCGCGCGGCCATCAGCGCCGAGCGTTCCTCGCCGTCGGCGCGGGCGAGCTGCTCGCGCAAGGCGGCCTCGCTGGCCGCGAGCGATTCGCGGATCTCGCCGATGCACCACGAAAGCGTGGAAAGATCGTGGTCGTCGTACCCGTTGTTCTCGCTCATCGTCCCAATTCCCTGCCGCCGCGGCGGCGATTCAGAACGGTTCTCACGCGACCTTGAACCGGGATACCGAGTTCTTCAGCTCGTGGGCAAGCTCCGAAAGCTGGCGAATCGAGCCGGCGGTCTCCAGCGTGCCCTCGCTGGTCTGCTCGGTGACCAGCAGGATGCGCTGGATCGATTGTGCGACCGTTCCGGCCGAAACCGCCTGGCGCGAGGTGGTGCTGGAGAAGTCCTCGATCAGCTCGGCCAGCGTGGCCGACACGCGACCGATCTCGCCCAGCGCGCGGCCGGCCTCGTCGGACAGGCGCGTACCCTCGACCACCCCTTGCGTGCTGCGCTCCATGGCCGCGACCGCATCCTGGGTATCGGTCTGGATGGTGCGGATCAGCGTCGAGATCTGCTTGGTCGCCTCACCCGAACGTTCGGCCAGCCGCTGGACCTCCTCGGCCACCACGGTGAAGCCGCGGCCGGCCTCGCCCGCCGACGCGGCCTGGATCGCCGCGTTGAGCGCCAGCACGTTGGTCTGCTCGGTGATGTCCGAGATCAGCTCGACGATCTCGCCGATCTCCTGCGACGACTCGCCCAGCCGCTTGATCCGCTTGGCCGTCTCCTGGATCTGGTCGCGGATCCCGTTCATGCCGGAGATGGCGTTGTTCACCGCGCGCGAGCCCTCCTCGGAGGCGCCGAGCGACTGGCGCGCCACCTGCACGGACTCCGAGGCGCGCACCGACACCTCGTCGATCTGCTTGGCCATGCGCAGCACCGCCTCGCCGGTATCGCGAATCTCGCGCGACTGCTGCTCGCTCGCGGCCTGCAGGCTCGCCGCGGTCATCTGCGCCCGAGAGGAGGCGTCGCTCACCAGGTCGGCAGTGGTGTTGATCCGCCCCACCAGGCTGCGCAGCTCCTCGACGGTGTAGTTCACCGAGTCGGCGATCGCGCCGGTGATGTCCTCCGACACCGTGGCCTGCACCGTCAGGTCGCCGTCGGCCACCTCCTGCAGCTCGTTCATCAGGCGCAGAATCGCCGCCTGGTTCTGGTCGTTGGCGGCCTTGGCCTGCTGCTCCTGCCGCCTCGCCGTGGCCTCCTGGCGTTCGGCGTCCTCCGCACGCTGCTCGCTGTCGGACAGGAATGCGCGGAACAGGCCGTATACGGCGAGCAGCGCGATCACGCCGAACACCGCGGCGATGATGAGGTTCCAGGTGTGCAGCGAATCGCGTGCCTGCAGCTTCGTGCGAACCGCCTCGAGCAGCGCCTGCACCACGTCGCTGTCGCCGAACACGTGCCGTTCGGCCTGCCTGGCCTGCTGCAGCCGCGGCAGGCTCGCCATGATGTCCGACACGGTCGGATCGATGGCGGCCAGCATCTGCTTTAGCTCGCCCAGCGCGCGACGCGCCTCGGGGTCACCGGCCGCCGACAGCCGCATGCGCTCGTTGCCGTCGAGCAGGCCGTCGGTCAGCACCGCCAGCTCGCCGAGCGACTGGCGCAGGCGCGCCTCGGCCGCCTTGTCGGGCACACTCGGCAGGAGCAGCTCGTTGACGTCCTTGGCAATGCCCTGCGCGAGCGTCACCAGGTCGCCTGCGGCCGCCACCTCGCGCGCCGGCGCACCCGTGCGCAGCTTGCTCGCCACCACGGCCTGCGCGTCGCGCAGCATCTGCGGATTGACCCGCGTCACGTCGCGACGCATCCCGCCGAGCGATTGCAGCAGCAGGTCATGGTTCACGATCGCCTTCACCGCGTTGTCCGACAGCGACCAGACCAGCGCCAGCGTGCGTATGTCGGGCATCAGGTCGTCCGGCACCGGGCGTTCCTCGCCGCTGCCGTTGGCAAGCCGCCCGAGCGCACGGTTCATGGCCTCGCGACCGTCGTTCAGCTGCCCGAACGCCAGCGGATCGCCGGCGAGCGCCTGCGAGGCCGCCTTGGCCACGCGTTGCGACTGGGTCAACGCATCGCCGATCTGCTGGAACCAGCGCGACGCATCGGTCGCCTGGCGCGAATCGAGCCAGAGGAAGAAGAACGCGACCAGCACCGATACCAGAAGCGTCGGCAGCCAGACCTCGATCTGGCGCCGGAACGACATGGCGCCGACGATCGGGATGCGGAACCGCTCGCGCGCCTTCGGCGTCGCGGCGCGCGCGGGTTCTTCCTCGTCTGCGTGTGCCGCCCGCTGCGGCGCACCCTCGGCGGGCCGCGAGGCCGGCGCACGCACCGGAAGCGGCTGCTCCTCGGGCAGCAGGTCGTCGATGATCGCCGTGTCCGGCCCCATGGCGGCGTAGCGGCTGGATTGCGGCTGCAGGAAAGCCGGTAGCTTGATGGCCACTTTCATTGTCGTTTCTCCACGATGCGGGTCAGCGATTCACCGCGAGGAATCGCTCGTCGCCCGCCAGCTCCTCGAGTCTCAGCTCCGTCCATCGGTGGCTCTCGCCATCGACCCAGTGGCGACCCAGCCACGACGGCTTGGGCTCGTCGCCCGCAGCCGCCTCGGTCATCGCCGCGGTGTTCTGCAGCCCCAGCATGCGATCGACCACGATCGCGCCATTGAGATTCAGCCGCGAGGAGAACGCGAGAAGCCGCGTCGCCTTCGTCACCGGCGCCGGCTCGTGCCCCTCGAAGCGCGCGAGATCGGAAACGCCGTACAGCGAACCGCGCAGGTTCACCAGGCCGCGGAACCACTCCTGCGTGAGCGGCACCGGCGTGATCCCCCGGTTCAGCGCCACGATCTCGCCGGCGTCCGACAGGTCGACCAGCAGGCGTCGCGCGCCGACCTGCACGCCCAGGCGCGCCGATTGCGGCGGGCCGGAAGCGGCCTGGCGCAGCCGCTCCGACAGCCGGGCCTGGAACTCGCGCAGGTTCTTGCGATCGGCCATGATCAGTGGGCCAGGTCGGCCACCCGCGCCAGCAACTCTTCCGGCTTGACCGGCTTCACGAGATATTCCCGCGCGCCCTGGCGCAGGCCCCAGATCCGGTCGGTCTCGTTGCCCTTGCTGGTGCAGATGATGATGGGGATGGCCTGCGTCTCGGGATCGCGCGACAGCGCGCGGGTGACCTGGAAGCCGTTCTGCCCCGGCATCACGACGTCCAGGACCACCACGGCGGGCCGTTCGACCTTGACCTTCGCCATTGCCTCCTGGCCGTTCTCGGCCGTGATCACCTTGTAGCCCTTCTTCGTGAGCAGGTCGGCGAGGAAATAGCGCTCGGTCGGCGAATCGTCGACGACCAGGATCTTGTGTGCGGGCATGCGGGCTCCTTGATGCGTACTCGGGATGCTGGAAACGAATGGGGTCAGGCGGCGCCTCTGGCGAGGTCCGCGGGCGCGCCGGCGCGGCGGGCGAAGTCGCCGGCGGCGCGCAGCAGGGCGTCCTTGGTGAAGGGCTTGGTGAGGTACTGATCGGAGCCGACCATGCGACCGCGCGCGCGGTCGAACAGCCCGTCCTTGCTCGAGAGCATCACCACCGGGATGGCGCGGAACCTGGGGCTCTTCTTGATCAGCGCGCAGGTCTGGTAGCCGTCGAGCCGCGGCATCAGGATGTCGCAGAAGATCAGGTCGGGATCGTGGTCGGCAATCTTGGCCAGCGCATCGAAGCCGTCCTCGGCCAGGATCACCTGACAGCCGGACTGCTTCAGGAAGATCTCGGCGCTGCGGCGTATGGTGTTGCTGTCGTCGATCACCATCACCTTCAGGCCCGTCAGCCCGTCGGCCCCGCTCATGTCACAGCTCCACCATCTCGAAGTCCTCCTTGCGCGCGCCGCACTCCGGGCAGGTCCAGTTGGGCGGGATGTCCTCCCAGCGGGTGCCCGGAGCGATGCCCTCCTCGGGGCATCCCTTCTCCTCTTCGTACATCCACCCGCAAATCAGGCACATCCACGTGCGAAACCCTGCGCCGGGCGCGTCGCTCATCGTCGTCCTCTCAGGCTGGCTTATCGCACCGCCTCGTCGGGCCGGTGCTGCGTTATGTGTACCGCCACGGCCCTCCCGAAGGCGGACCGTGCACCGATGGTAACCTCGGCCCCCGACCCCCACCTTTCATCGCCGACCAATGGCCCCGATGTTGCGATGAACGCACAGGCATCTCAGAGGAAAACAACGTGAAAAAATGCCTTCCTGCGGGCTTGTACGCGCTGACGCCGGACAGCGCGGACGACGACTGGCTCGTCGAGGCAGTGGCGGCAGCCGTGCGGGGCGGCGCCTCGGCGGTGCAGTACCGCAGCAAGATGCTCGAAGGCACGGCGCGCCTGCGCCAGGCGCGGCGACTGGCGGAAACCTGCCGCGCGGGCGGCGCCCTCTTCATCGTCAACGACTCCGTGGCGCTGGCACAGGACACGGCAGCCGACGGCGTGCACCTGGGCCGCGACGACGAAGACCCGGCAGCGGCGCGCCGGGCGCTCGGACCGGATGCGATCGTGGGCGTGTCGTGCTATGACTCGCTCGAACGCGCGCTCGCCGCGCGCCAGGCCGCCGACTACTGCGCCTTCGGCAGCGTGTTCCTCTCGGCGGTGAAGCCAGGCGCGGTGCGCGCGCCGCTGGCCCTCTTCGCCCAGGCGCGTGCGTCGGGGCTGTACCCGGTGGCGATCGGGGGCATCGATGCGGGCAATGCCGGGCAGGTGGCCGCTGCCGGTGCGGCGGCGGTGGCGGTGATCACGGCGGTGTTCGGGGAGGGGCGTGAGGGCGGGTGTGCGGGGCTCGCAGAGATCGAATCGCGGGCGCGAAAGATCGTCGAGGCCTTCGAAGCGGCGCAGCAAAGCGCGTCTATCCCGCCCTCCTCCGCGGTCCGGTAAGCGCGCCGACGGCCGCTCTGGCGACCTCGCCGGAGCGAGCGGTCAGATTTGCCTAATACAGCCGGAACACCGCAGATTGCAGTCGGTGTCGTGATCGTGGTCCATCGCGACACGGTAGCGCGCACGCGCAGGGCGCGGTATCGGCCATACGTATCAGCCGCTCCTCCGTCCCGAAGCCGCAACCGATTTTCACCCGGCCGAGGGGGTTGCCGCGGCCGGATCGAGCAGCCCGGCTTGTCGGGTGAGACGTTCCTGCATCGCGCCGAGGAACAAGGCGACGAACAAGGCGAAGTGCACCAGCGGGATCGCGTGATAAAGCAGTCCGTCGATCAGCGCATAGGCAAGGAAGGCGACCAGGATTGCGGCGAGGATCACGAATTCCCGGGGCGCCTCCGACCAGCGATTGCCGGCAAAAGCACGCAGGCCGCCGCATTCCCGCCAGACGACCGCACACAGCACCGTGAGCAGAGTGCATCCGATGACACCGAATTCCAGCAGGAACTGCAGCACGAAATTGTGCGGCTGCAGGAGGGCCCTGTTGCAGCAGCCCGAGAGCGCAAAGCCCTCCGGACCGTATCCGAACCAGGGTCGCTGCAGGATCGCGCCGGCCGACTGCGCCCACACCTCGAGCCGGTCTGCAACGTAAAGGACGCGACCGGCACCGCTCTCGAACCGATAGAAGAGGCTGGGAGCACGGACCAACTCGGTGGCGCCCAGAAAATAGACCACTCCTGCAGAGACCAGCAATGCCATGCCGCTGAATACCAGCAAACCCGTGCGGCGTGCGCTGAACACCAGCATGACCGCCACGAACGCTAGCCAAGCGGCAAGCGCCCCTCGTCCACCGAGCAGGATGATTCCAAACAACGCCGCAGTCGTCAGTACAAACGCCGTCGCCTGCAACTTCCTCGCCACAACGAAGAGCGATGTCGCACATGCCGCTGCGATGAAGCCGTGGTATGCGAAATGCCGGATATTGGCGTAGTGCGGAGAGCCGGTCGGCGGCAGATCCGGGCCGGCCTGCATCGAGACGACCCAGAAGACCACATGGGCGAGAAATACCACATGCACCAGCGGGACGAGAAAGAGGTACTTGCCCAGCGCACTGCCCACGGAGCCGGCATGCAGGAGGTACAGGGCAACTCCCAGCAACAGGACGCCGTAGTAGAGATGGATCCGGTTGAGTGACCAATAGAGGTTGGGTGTTCCCCAGAGGGAGACCGCGACCGAGGCTGCAAAAGCACACGTCCAGAACAACCGACGACGCCCGATGTGCAAGCGACGCTCCGAAATCATGGCACCGACGAGCAACGTTGCAGCTGCAACGAAGACGTAGCCGGCAACTTGGCGGTTGTAGCCGTTCGGCGAGGCACCGTAGTTATCGATCGCCAGAAAAACCAGCAACGCGAAGGCCAAGGGAGGCAGCCAGCCAACCGAACGCTGCATCGTTCACCCCCTCGCGGCGAGGTCGAGGCGGGCCCGGTAGGCATCGATGCGCTCGATGTCTTCCCGGGCAGGCCGGATTTCGGTGAGTTGCCTGCCCGAGGCATCGAGGCTGTATGCAAGGTAGCGGCCCGACGCGGGCGAGTAATACGTGATCCGGTCCCGGCACCTCAGGCCGACATCCTTGGCCCGGACCAGTGGAGGAAGGATGCTTTCGCGCAGGTGCAGCCGTCCGTGCCCGTCGATTTCGTAGTAACCCGCCCCTTCGCGGGCAAGCTTGCGCTCGTCGAGCGTCAGGAAGTTCGCCGCGGCGGCGAATCGGATGCCGGTCTCTACCGTCATGCAACGGCTCGCTGCGTCCAGGCTGACGGCTCCCGTCCCGACATAGTGTTCGATCGCCGCGCGCACATCGGTGAGCGACACCTGGTCGGTGCGCACGCCGGCACTCGCCGCAGGGCGACCATTCTCGAACGGCACCAGGCCGAGCACCACGCGGCTCTGGTCTTCGCTCAGGATGTCCGCGCCATGTCCATAGCCGGAGATCTGCGACCTCCCCGACGCGCTGCTGATCTCGCCTTCAGCCTCGCCTAGGCTCTCGCCGTGATCGGACAATACGATGACCAGCGCGTTTTCCAGATAGCCGTTGTCACGCAGCGCCGACATGAGACGGCCGATCTGCCAGTCGACGACCGTGAGCGCCGCGACGTAGCCAGCGCGAAAGCGGTTGGAATCGCCGGTGCGAGGTGCCGCATGCCGCGACTTGTACGGATAGTGCGCGGACTCGAAATGTACCGCCAAGAACACCTTGGGCGCGCCGGAAAGCGCCGCCACAGTCTCGTCCACGAGCCCTTGTTCGTCGTAGTTCGCGAAGGAGGCGCTGTTGAGCCAGGAGTGCGGAAGGAGCACGCCCCCAAGACGGGTCTGGAGCAACAGGTTGGTCAACGGCGTATCGTTGAATCCCTGCAGCAGGAAATCCAGCGCCCCGGCCTTCGGGCCGACGACACGATCGAAGCCGAACGACTCGTCGATATTCGAGAATCGGCGCTCGTCAATCGCGAAGACGGTCCGGTAGCCCGCCGCCTGAAGCGTGCTGGACACCAGGTCAGATCGATCGGCTTGTTCGAGCCCACGCAGATTGAAGATCGCCCCATGGTCCGCGGGAGAGCGTCCGCTCAGGATCGAGACCCAAGCGGGGTAAGTGCGTCCGAGCGGCGTGTACGCACGCTCGAAGGCCGTCCCTTGCGAAAGAAGCCCAACCAGATTCGGCAGGAGTTCCCCGTCGTCCTTCATCGCACGGGCGGAGAGGGAGTCGATGCCGATCACGATCACGTTGCGCGCCTGCGCCGCGGCAGCGACGGGGACATGGCGCGGCAAGGCAGCTCCCAACACCAAACCGAGAACTGCAATGGCTCCGGAAAAACGGGCTAGGCGCCTTGGTCGGATCGATGCGTACAGGGCGACGGTCGTCGCCGCGGCCAGCGCGGCCGCAGCAGCAACAAGGGCGACTGGTCCGGCAACAGCCTCGAACACGATCGAATAGCTGGAGAGGGGAAACGCAATCCGGTTCCCCGCTACTAAGGCCACCCATCCGGCCAAGAGAAATAGTAGCTTCGAGAAAGCCGATCTGATGCCAGTCGCGGCCGCGAACCGGCGCGAAAGCCAGCTCAGCAACGCATAGCAGGCCCACAACGGCAGCAGGTGACCCAATGTCAGGTGGCGCGCTAGCTCCGCCTGCACCGTAGGCCGTGCCAACGCCTCGGCCATGAGGGTACGGATCCCGGCCGGGGCGTCAACAAGAGAAGCCGACGCGACCAGATGCGGCGCATAGTACACGACGGCGAATGCAACGAATCCCGCCATCTGCACACCGAGGTTCCGGGATCGATTCCACGCCATAGCGCTTGAAGATTTCCTCGACTGACAATCAACCGTCGGGCCGGCTCGGGCAGCCCGCGCGATACTGCATCAACGCCGTCTCTGGCAGCGAAGAGGGGCGCACCTTGCGGTGCGCCCCTCTTCGTCTTCAGCCTAGACGCAGCCGCCAGGATTCGCCTGACAGCTGCTGCTACATCAGGGGATGCGGCATTCCGCAGGGACGTACTTGTTGTTGGCGTTACTGGTGACGGCGCAGGTCCAAGCCACCGGACCGCTGCCGGGCGTGCCCGGCGTGAGCGTGAGGGCAACGCCCTTCGCTGTAGTGTCCATCGTCACGGTAAGCGTGCCCGTGGCGCACGCCAAGGTCGCCACATGACCGCCGACAGCCGTGTTCACCCCACGGCAGGCATTGGTCGTGGCGCCGTCGTTGGCAATGTTCTCGGCGACGGTGACCTTCGCGCCACTCGCGAGCGACAGACCTTCGCTGACCCGCGCCCGCACCGTGTAGTCCTGATACGCCGGCAGCGCCACCGCCGCCAGAATGCCGATGATCGCCACAACGATCATCAACTCGATCAGGGTGAAACCCTTCTGCATCTGCCTGCTCATCTTCATCATCTCAACTCCCGATTGGGTGATTGGGTTGTGGGTCGAGGGCATCGACTCACGCGGGTAGACGCAGGCAACGTGCCACCGCATACGAACGGCGGCGGCGCATCGACGAACGGCGGGCGCAACGTGGCCGTGTGCAATCCGTCACACCGGGGCGGCCACCCGGCAGCTGCATGCGTTCGGACGGTCTTCGCGGCCGGCAACATTCGTGCACATGGTGACGATCTGCGTCACCCCGAAGTGACGAGTTCGGGTATCCGCAGCCGCCACGTTGTTGGTGGCTGCCGCGTGCCGGCCAGCAGGCCACCGCACTCGACCGACCTTCGACCGCAAGTCGTAGACCGGCCAGGGGAGAGCAAATGCAACGTGCCCTCGAACCGTGCGGTAGACTGCCGCGGTGGAGATCGAGGCAATGGTGGTCACTTTCGATACGTTGAAGTTCGTCGAGACATTGCGCGAGGCTGGCGTGCCGGAAGCGCAGGCCAAGGCGATGTCGCAGGCGATGCGCGACGCCCACGAAACGGCAGAACTGGTAACCGGCCGCGATCTGCGTGAGGCGACCCTGACGATCGGGGCCGAGATCCAGGCGCTGCGCGCCGAGGTCCGCGCCATCGAGCCGCGCCTGACCATCCGGCTGGGCGGCATCGTGGTGGTGGCGCTCGGCGCCTTCACTGCGCTGTCGAAGTGGATCGCCTGAGCGCAGCCGGAACCTGCCGCCCCGGGGCGATCGCCCCCTACAGCTCCAGCACCTCCCCGCCCACCAGCACCTTCGGCGAGAACCGCCCTGCCCAGGCCTCGATCTCCTTGGTGATGGTCTCCCGGTCGGAGGGCTTGAGGTGGGTGATGAGGATCTGCGGCTCGCGCATCAGCTTGGCCAGCTCCTGGCCGAGCTGGATGGGGAACAGGTGCTTGGCGGTGACGGCGAGATCCTGCTCGCGGTTGGCGAAAGCGGTCTCGATGATGAGGTACTTGAGGTTGGGCACACCGTTGACCTGGCGCCAGAACTCGTCGTTCGGGCCGGTGTCGCCGGAGAAGACCAGGCCGGCCTCCTCGGTGTAGGTATGGAAGGCCAGTGCCGGCACGGTGTGGCTGGCCGCCAGGCTGCGCACCCAGCGCCCGCCGAGGTCGACGATGGAGCCGATGGACAGCGGCTCGAAGACCATCCACGGGTGCTCGTAGTGCGGGATCTCGGTGAAGTCGGGCCAGATGACCCAGTTGAAGATGTGGGTCTTGAGCGCGGCGATGGTCTCGGGCAGCGCGTGCACCACTAGCGGCTTGTCGCGCAGGTTGCCGACCGAGTCGATGAGCAGCGGCAGCGCGGCGATGTGGTCCAGGTGCGAATGGGTGAGGAAGACGTGGTCGATGGCCGCCAGCTCGTCGACCGTGAGGTCTTCGACACCGGTGCCCGCATCGAGCAGCACGTCGGAGTCGACCAGGAAGGATGTCGTCCGTGCGCGTGCGCCGATGCCCCCGCTACAACCCAGGACTCGAACCTTCATGAAGGGCTTCCCTGGCGTTCCTCGGCGCAGCATCAGGCACGATCAGCGGCACCGTGGGCGCACCCTCCTTGCTCGCCGGATCGTGCCGGGAGGTACGCAGGACGTTCGGGACGAACACCCTGACCGACTCGGCGCGCCCGGCCACCGTGGCGCGCGCCAACTCGAAGAAGGCGTAGCGGCGGCAGCGCAGGACGGTGCCCTCGCCGACGATGATCGGGACCTCGTAGCGCTTGGTCAAGCCCTCCAGCCGCGAGGCGAGGTTCACGGCGTCGCCGATGACGGTGTAGGCGCGCCGGCGCCTGGAGCCCATGTCGCCGACGCGCACCACGCCGGTATTCACGCCGACGCCCACGGAAAGCGGCGGCAGGCCGCGGGCGACGAACTCCTCGGACATGCGGCGCACTTCATTCTGCATGGCCAGCGCGCACGCCACGGCGTTGTCGGCGTGCTCCGGATCCTCCACCGGAGCGCCCCAGAACGCCATGACGGCATCGCCCATGTACTTGTCCACGGTGCCGCGATGGGCGTGGATGAGCTCGGTCATGCCGGTGAGGAAGGTGTTGATGTACTCGCGCAGCGCCGCCGGCTCCATCGTCTCGGCGATGCGGGTGAAGCCGCGGATGTCGGCGAAGACGATGGTCAGCTCGCGGTTGGTGCTGACGGCCAGGTAGTTGACCGGGTCGCGCGCCATGCGCTCGACCAGGGCGGGCGAGACGTATTCGCCGAACAGCTGCTCCATGGCACGCCGCGCGCGGCCCTCGACGAACCAACCCACGGTGACGTTGAACAGGCCGAGGGCGAGCACGGTGGCGAGCGAGGCCGCCAGCGGCAGCACCAGCGCCGAGTTGGAATAGGCGATGGCGTTGATGCCGACCAGCATCAGCGCCGCCACGACGCTCACCATCACTGCCCCGATCGCGCCGAGGGCCGGCAGCACCAGCGCCAGCGCTCCACCCACGACAAGGGTCGCCAGGGCGCCGACGAAGGGGGCTTCGGCCGGCCGCTGCTTGAGGCGGCCGTCGAGCGCGCCGGCGATCAGCGACGCGTGGATCTCTACCCCCGGGAACACTTCGCTCACCGGCGTGGCGCGCAGGTCGGTCTGGCCGGGCGCCGTGGTGCCCACCAGCACGATACGGTCGTGCAGCAGGCTCCAGTCGACGTGGCCGGCCAGCACGTCGGTGGCCGAGAGGTAGCGGAAGTGGCCGCCGCTCGCGCCGCCGCGGCCCGCCAGCGGCACCATGGCGGAGAAGCCCGCAGAAACCGGGATCTCGACGCGGCCGCGTGCGCCGTCGAGCACGAAGGTGTCGCTCCGCACCGCCAGCGTGGCATTGCCGAGATACTCGCGCAGCACCGCCACCGCGAGCGACTCGTAGACGCCGTCGCGGTAGCCGGCCAGCAGGGGCAGCGCCCGGATCACGCCGTCGGGGTCGAGCCCGGCGCCAAGGAAGGGATTGAAGAAGCCCGAGCCGCGGGCAGCGCGCTGCAGGCCGGCGAGATTGGCGCCGAAGCCGTTGGCGTGGGTGAGGCGAGCCGCGAGCTCGCTCGCCGCCTCGCCCTGGTAGACGGGCGCGGGCAACGCCCCGCTGGTGCGGCCGCCGCGGTCGCTGCTGAAGTAGTAGCCCAGCACGACCGGGCGCTCGGCGAGCGCCGCGGCGAGCCGTGCATCGTCGTCGGACCCGGCCTGCGGCTCGGCGAACACCACGTCGAGCCCGACCACGGCGGCCCGCCCGCGCGTGGCGAGCGCCTCGGCCAGCGCGCCGGTCTTGGCGCGGTCCCACGGCCAGCGGCCCTGCTCGGCGAGGCTGCGCTCGTCGATGTCGACGATCACGATGCGATCGTCGAGCACCGGCGCGAGCATGCGCTGGCGCCCGTCGTAGAGCTCGCGATCGAGCGCGCCCAGCCCACCCAGGTGCAGCAGGCCCAGGTCCGCGGCGGCGAAGATCGCGACCACGACCAGGCCGGCCGCGACGCGCCAGAATCGCGAGCGCTGCAGGGAGGTCATGGCCGGAGATGCCCTGCCATGCTTCAGCGGCCGAGCCGGAAGCGCAGCATCACGCCGGCCAGCTCGATCACGTCGCCCTCGTACAGGGGATGGGCGCTCAGGCCGATCGGCTCACCGTTGACCAGCGGGAAGGCCAGGCCTTCCAGGTGCGTGAGGTGAAAGCCGCTGCGGCGGCGCGCGATCACCGCCACCTGCTCGACAGGTCCGTCGATGCGGTTGACGGCACGGTCCAGGCGCTGCGTGTCGCCCCCCTGCGGACCGTTCAGGAAATCGACGAAGGCCACGGACGCCGCGGCATCGGACGATGCCGGCTCGGCAAGCCGGAGGGGATCGAGCACGTAGCGCAGGCGATAGATGCCGATGTCGATCACATCGCCCTCGCACAGCACGCGCCGGGCCACCGCCATGCCGTTGACCAGCGTGCCGTTGCGGCTTTCGAGGTCGTGCACCACGCTTTCCCTGCCGCGCGTGCGGATCAGGGCGTGCTCGCCGCTCACGGTGAGATCGTCGAGCTCGATGTCGTTGTAGGGTCGACGGCCGATGGTGAGGCACTCCTTGGTGACGGCCACAACGCGCAGCGACGATTGCCCGCTGCTCACCAGCAGGCGGATCGCTACCGCGGCCTCGCGGTCCTGCATCCCGGGGTATTCGGCGTCGGCCATGTCAGGCAGGCTACCGTCGTGCCGAAATCACCCCGAGGAACTATTTCATGAACGGCCGTTCGGCTCGGTCGGACGGCGTGCATGCCAGGGGCCGCCGCGTCGGGCACGCGACACTCCGCCCGGGCTTCGTGGGCGGGCTGCAAGCGGAGACGATCGCAGCCCGCGACTGTCTTCAGTCGAGCTGGCCGGCCGGCTTGCGCCGCGCGCCCAGTATCCTTCCGAGCACCACGACCAGCACCGCGCCACCCAGGGCGGCGGCATAGTGCAGGGCCGGGCCGGGTTCGCCGATGAAGCGCACGACGACCGGATCGCTGATCATCATGCCGCCGGCGATCCAGCCGAGCAGGCCGCCGCCGAGCAGGACCACGACCGGGTAGCGTTCGATCAGCTTGAGCACCAGCGTGCTGCCCCAGACGATCAGCGGGATGCTGACCACCAGACCGAAGATCACCAGCCCGAGCTGATGGTCGGGATCGGCCTGGTGGGCCGCAGCGGCGATCGCGATGACGTTGTCGATGCTCATCACCAGGTCGGCGATGATGACCGTCTTCACCGCCGACCACAGGGTGGTGCCGCCCTGGACGTTGCCGTGCTCCTCCTCGCCGTTGCCGTCGGGCAGCAGGAGCTTCACGCCGATGTAGATGAGCAGCGCACCGCCGACCAGCTTGAGGAAGGGCACGGTGAGCAGCGTCACCGCGAAGGCGATGAGGATGACGCGCAGGACGATCGCGCCCGCCGTGCCCCAGACGATGCCCTTCATGCGCTGGTGCGCGGGCAGGTTGCGGCAGGCGAGCGCGATGACCACCGCGTTGTCGCCGCCCAGCAGGATGTCGATCACGATGATCTGGAAGACTGCCCCCCAGTGCATCGTCGCCAGGAAATCGATCGCTGCTTCCATGGCGGCCCGGCGCCTACAGGGCGCTCTGCAGCAGCTTGCCCATCTCCGACGGATTCCGGGTGACGCGAATGCCGCAGGCGGCCATGACCTCGAGCTTCTCCTGCGCGGTGCCCTTGCCGCCCGAGATGATGGCGCCGGCGTGGCCCATGCGCTTGCCCGGCGGCGCGGTGACGCCGGCGATGAAGCCCACCACCGGCTTCTTCATGTTGGCCTTGACCCACTCGGCGGCGGTCTCCTCGTCGGAGCCGCCGATCTCGCCGATCATCACCACGGCGTCGGTGTCGGGATCGTCGTTGAACATGCGCAGCACGTCGATGTGCTTCAGGCCGTTGACCGGGTCGCCGCCGATGCCCACGGCGCTGGACTGGCCCAGGCCGAGCGCGGTGAGCTGCCCGACCGCCTCGTAGGTGAGCGTGCCCGAGCGCGATACCACGCCGATGCGCCCCTTCCTGTGGATGTGGCCCGGCATGATGCCGATCTTCAGCTCGTCGGGGGTGATCACGCCGGGGCAGTTCGGCCCGAGCAGCAGCGTCTTGCTGTTGGCGCGGCGCATGCGGTCGCGCACCACGATCATGTCGCGCACCGGAATGCCCTCGGTGATGCACACGACGAGATCGAGGCCGGCATCGACCGCCTCCCAGATGGCGTCGGCAGCGCCGGCCGGCGGCACGTAGATGACCGAGACGGTGGCGCCGGTCTGCGCGCGCGCTTCCTTCACGCTGGCGAAGATCGGAATGCCCTCGAAGTCCTCGCCGGCCTTCTTCGGGTTGACGCCGGCCACGTAGGCGGCCTTGCCGTTGGCGTAGTCGCGGCACATCCGCGTGTGGAACTGGCCGGTCTTGCCGGTGATCCCCTGCGTGATGACCTTGGTGTCCTTGTTGATCAGGATCGACATGCTGTGACTCCGTATCAGCGCGCGGCCGCGGCGACGACCCGCTCGGCCGCCTCGGCCATGGTATCGGCCGAGATGATCGGCAGGCCCGACTCGGCGAGCATCTTCTTGCCGAGCTCCTCGTTGGTGCCCTTCATGCGCACCACCAGCGGCACCTTCAGGCCGACCGCCTTGCTGGCGGCGATCACGCCTTCGGCGATCACGTCGCAACGCATGATGCCGCCGAAGATGTTCACCAGGATGGCCTTGAGGTTCGGATTGCGCAGCATGATCTTGAACGCCTCGGTGACCTTCTCGGTGGTGGCGCCGCCGCCCACGTCGAGGAAGTTCGCCGGCTCGCCGCCGAACAGCTTGATGGTGTCCATGGTGGCCATCGCCAGGCCCGCGCCGTTGACCAGGCAGCCGATGTTGCCGTCGAGCTGGATGTAGGCGAGGTCGAACTTCGAGGCCTCGATCTCGGCCGGGTCCTCCTCGTCGAGGTCGCGCAGCTCGACGATCTCGGGGTGGCGAAAGAGCGCGTTGTCGTCGAAGTTGAGCTTGGCGTCGAGCGCGATCACCTTGCCGTCGCCGGTGACGATGAGCGGGTTGATCTCGGCCAGCGATGCATCGGTTTCCCAGAACGCCGCATACAGGCCCTTCAGGACGGTGCGCGCCTGCGCGAGGCCCGCCTCGGGCACGCCGATCTTGCGCGCCACATCGTCGCATTCGGCATCGGTGAGCCCGGTGGACGGATCGACGAACACCTTGTGGATCTTCTCGGGAGTGTGCGCGGCGACCTCCTCGATGTCCATGCCGCCTTCGCTCGAGGCCATCAGGCACACCCGCTGCGTGACGCGGTCGACCACCATGCCGACGTAGAGCTCCTTGCGGATGTCGGCGCCTTCCTCGATGAGCAGGCGGCGCACTTTCTGGCCCTCGGGGCCGGTCTGGTGCGTCTTGAGCTGCATGCCGAGAATCTCCCCGGAGAGCCTGCGCACTTCCTCGACCGAGCGCGCGAGCTTCACGCCCCCGCCCTTGCCGCGGCCGCCGGCATGGATCTGCGCCTTCACGACCCAGACCGGTCCGCCCAGGGTCTCGGCGGCCTTGACCGCCTCGTCGACCGAAAAGCAAGGGATGCCGCGCGGCACGGCGACACCGTACTTCTTCAGGATCTCCTTGCCCTGGTATTCGTGGATCTTCACGGTCGTTCCTTTGTGGAAACAGGGGAATTCGGTGCCGGCGCTGCTTCGGCCGGCCGATACCAGCGCGGCTCGTAGCGCTCGACCACCGGGCCGTCGCTGCGCCAGGCATGGCAGCGATCGATCATGAAAGGGCGCGGTGCATCGGCACCCTGCCCGAACATGGTGCGCCGGCGCTGCTCGTCGCCGGCAGCGGCCTGCACGGCCGCGGTGGGCAGGAACTGGGCCAGCTCGGTCAGGTGCGTGCAGCCGGCCACGCCGCCCAGGCGCTCGCGCAGCCCGGCACGGAAGCCACGCAGCAGATTCAGGCCGAGCATCCGCCGGTAATCGGCGACGATGTTCTCGCACACGCCGCGATAGGGCACGGCGTCGGAGACGGCCACCACGTCGATGACATCGAACTCGGCGTCGACGGTGACGCGCAGCCGCATCAGGTGGATCGGTTCACCGGCCGGCCACACGCCGCTTTGCAGGACCTCGTCGTGCGGCTTGACGTCGCACAGCTCCGCTTCGAGATCCCAGGCGCCGTCGTCGCGGCGGAACGCATCGATGCGCACCGAGCGGGTGTGCATCGGCGTGCGCGGGCAGTCGGGTTCGGGAAGCGGCATGCTGGAAAGAATGGATCCGGCGCTTGTTGCCAGAGGCGCCGCCAGACCGGAAAGCCTTGCAGTTTAGCATGTCGCCCGAGGGGGACGACGCACTTCCCGCGGGGCAGCGCGGTCGCCCCGCCTCGTTCTGCGAACGAACACAAACCGGATCAGGTGTCGTCGGCGTCGCCGCCGACGACCCGCCGTACCGTTTCGGCCGAGAAGCCGCGCGCCAGCAGGAAGCGGGACTGGCGTGCCCGCTCGGCCGCAGAAGCGGGCGCCGCGCCGAAACGGCGCATCCAGACAGCCCGTGCGCGCGCCAGCTCGGAGCGCTCGAGGGCGCCGACATGGGCTTCGACGAGCTGCGCATCGAGCCCGTGGGTACGCAGCTCGTGCCGGATGGTGGCCACGCCGTAGCGCTGCGCACGGCGATGCACGAGCGACTCGGCGAAGCGTTCGTTCGACAGCAGGCCGGCCTCCGCCAGTTGATCGAGCAGTGCTTCGAGCGCTTCGGCGCTCTCGGCATGGCGCGCGAGCTTGCGCGCGAGCTCGATGCGGCTGTGCTCGCGGCGCGCGAGCAAGCGCAGCGCACGCGCCTTCAGCAAGGCGACAGGGCCGGGCGGCGCAGCGAAATTACTCATACGTCTCTGAACGTGTGAAGGAACCGTAGCGAGCGGCCCGAGGTCGTGCCGAGAAGCGCAGCCGTACGAGAGTACGGCGAGCATCACAGGCGCGAGATCGGGCCGCGCAGTAGGTTCCTTCACACGTTCATGCGACGGCTTCTTCCCCGGCGGCCCCAGGCGTCGCGCCGCGCGCCGCCACGCCGAAGTGGGCGCGAACCTTGTTCTCGATCTCGAGCGCGAGCTCGGGGCGCTCGCGCAGGTACTCGCGGGCGTTGTCCTTGCCCTGGCCGACGCGCTCGCCGTTGTAGCTGTACCAGGCGCCGCTCTTCTCCACGACGTTGCAGTTGGCGCCGAGATCGAGGATCTCACCTTCGCGCGAGGTGCCCTCGCCGTACAGGATGTCGAACTCGGCTGTCTTGAACGGCGGGGCGACCTTGTTCTTGACCACCTTGACCCGTGTCTCGCTGCCGATGACCTCGTCGCCCTTCTTGATGGAGCCCGTGCGGCGGATGTCGAGCCGCACCGAGGCATAGAACTTCAGCGCGTTGCCGCCGGTGGTGGTTTCCGGGTTGCCGAACATGACGCCGATCTTCATGCGGATCTGGTTGATGAAGATGACCATCGTGTTGGTGCGATTGATGGTGCCGGTGAGCTTGCGCAGGGCCTGCGACATCAGCCGCGCCTGCAGGCCGGGCAGCGAATCGCCCATTTCGCCCTCGATCTCGGCTTTCGGCGTGAGCGCCGCGACCGAATCGATGACGACCAAGTCGACCGAGCCCGAGCGCACCAGCGCATCGGTGATCTCGAGGGCCTGTTCGCCGGTGTCGGGCTGCGAGATCAGCAGGCTCTCGAGGTCGACGCCGAGCTTGGCCGCGTACTGCACGTCGAGCGCGTGCTCGGCGTCGATGAAGGCGCAGGTGCCGCCGAGCTTCTGCATCTCGGCGATGACCTGCAGCGTGAGGGTGGTCTTGCCCGAGGATTCGGGACCGTAGATCTCGACCACGCGCCCGCGCGGCAGGCCGCCCACGCCGAGGGCGAGATCGAGGCCCAGCGAGCCGGTGGACACCACCTGGATGTCGCGCGTGACGTCGGCGTCGGAGAACTTCATCACCGAGCCCTTGCCGAACTGCTTCTCGATCTGCGCCAGCGCGGCCGACAAGGCCTTGGCGCGCTCGGTTCTGGATTTTGCGTCGTCCATCTTGATCACTTTTTCCATGGCTGGGCCTTGTCCGGTCGAGGAATGACTGATCCGGAGTATGGCACAGAACTACTGTATAAACAATCAGCTGTCGGTCGTAGGCCACCTGTCGAGCATCTCGTGCGCGCGGCGCAGCGCATGCAGGGCGGCGGCCTGCCGCACCGCGGCCCGGTCGCCCGGGAACCGCAGGGTCTCCGTGACCGGCTCGGCATGCAGGGCGGCCCAGCCGAAGCAGACGGTACCGACCGGCTTGCCCGGCACCGCGCCTCCCGGCCCGGCGATGCCGGTGACCGAAAGCGCGCACCGGGCGCGGCTGCGCGCCAGCGCCCCCTCGGCCATCTCGCGCGCCACCTCGGGGCTGACTGCGCCGCAAGCCACGAGCGTGTCGCTCGCCACGCCGAGCATATCGATCTTCGACTGGTCGGTGTAGGTGATGAAGCCGCGCTCGAACCAGCGGCTCGAGCCGCCGATCTCGGTGAGGGCGCGCGCGATGGCACCGCCGGTGCACGATTCGGCGCTCGCGATCATCCAGCCGCGTGCCTCGAGCGCGCGCCCGAGCGCGACCGCAGCGGCCACCACGGGGTCGGGATGGGCCGGCGGGGTCTTCAGCGATACCACAGCGCGAGCACCAGCAGCGTGAACACGGCGGCGATCAGGTCGTCGAGCATGACGCCGAAGCCGTTCTTCAGCCTCGTATCGAAATAACGGATCGGCGGCGGCTTGACGATGTCGAAGAACCGGAACACGACGAAGGCACCGAGCTGCGCGCCGAAGCCCGCGGGCACGAACAGCAGCACCAGCCAGAAGGCGACGATCTCGTCCCACACCATCGCCCCGTGATCGGGCGTGCCCAGGTCGCGCCCGGTGCGCTCGCACGCCCAGGCGCCGACGATCACGCCGAGCACGATGACCGCCGCCCAGGCGACAGGCCCGAGCCAGCGATCGAGCACCGCAAAGGCCAGCCATGCCCACAGCGTGCCGACCGTGCCGGGGGCGAACGGCGACAGGCCGCTGCCGAAGCCCAGGGCGATCAGCCGCGACAGGCGCTGGCGCATGAAGCGCGCATCGGCGCGCACCGGCACCGGCACCAGCCGGCGTTCACGTGAAGTGGTCGAATCCATGCGCTTCGATGTGCAGCGGTTGCCCGCGCGCATCGCGCACCACCAGCCCGGAGCCGGCCAGGATGCGTCCGATGCGCGCCAGCGGCAGGTCGAGCCGCTGCCCGATCGCCTCGATCGCGAGCCGGTTCTCCGGGGCGGCGCTGAAGAGCAGCTCGTAGTCGTCGCCGCCGGCCAGCGCGAGGCTGCGGCGCTGCGCTTCGGGCAGCGCCGCCAGCGCGGGCGAGACCGGCACCGCTGGCCAGTCGAGCTCGGCCGCCACGCGCGAGCGCTCGAGGATGTGGCCGAGATCGCCGAGCAGGCCGTCGGAGAGATCGATTGCCGCCCGGGCAACGTGACGCAGCGCCAGGCCCAGCGCCACGCGGGGCTCGGGATGATCGAGGCGGAGGCGGGCGACATCGTCGGCGGCCAGGCGGCGGCCTTCGCTGCGCGCGCGCACCGCCAACGCGGCAGCGCCTAGCGTTCCCGACACCCACAGATCGTCATCGGGCTGCGCGCCGTCGCGGCGCAGCGCCGCTTCCGGGGGCACCTCCCCGAACACGGTGATGCACACGGTGCGCGGCCCGCGGGTGGTGTCGCCGCCGATCAGCTCGCAGTCGTGGCGGTCGGCCAGCGCGAACATCCCCTCGCAGAACGCGGCCAGCCAGGCCTCTTCGACCTCGGGCAGCGCGATAGCGAGCGTGAAGGCGCGCGGGCGCGCACCCATCGCGGCGAGGTCGGAGAGGTTGACCGCCAGCGACTTGTGGCCGAGCGCGGCCGGCTCGACGTCGGCGAAGAAGTGCCGCCCTTCGAGCAGCAGGTCGGTGGAGATGGCCAGCACGTTGTGCGCATCGATCGGCGCAAGCAGGGCGCAGTCGTCTCCGACGCCCAGGATCGCGTCGCGCGCCGGCCCGCGATCGAAGTAGCGCCGGATCAGCTCGAATTCGCCCAGCGGCATGGCGACTGGCGGAAGGCTAGCGCGCCGGCGCCTCGTGCGGGCGCGCGCGCGTGGCGAGGCGGTCGAGCACGCCGTTGACGTACTTGTAGCCGTCGGTGCCGCCGAAGGTCTTGGCGATCTCGACCGCTTCGTTGATCACGACGCGGTACGGGATCTCCGGCATGCGCAGCAGCTCGAAGGCACCCAGCATCAGCACCCCGTGCTCGACCGGGCTCAGCTCGGCGACCTTGCGGTCCAGGTGCGGGGCGATGAGCGCATCGAGCGCTGCGGCCTCGCGGATCGTGCCGTGCAGCAGCGCCTCGAAGTGGGCGCGATCGGCCTTCTCGAACCCCGGCGTGTCGTGCAGGTGCGCCTCGATCGCGCCGGCGTCCTCGTGCGCCAGCAGCCACTGGTAGATTCCCTGCAAGGCCAGCTCGCGCGAGCGGCGCCGCGCGCTCTTGGGCGGCGTGCCGCTACCCGCCCCCGCCTGCCCCGGCCCGCTCGTGCGCGGCTTGCCGGCAGCCGTCATCCGTGGCGGCCTCCCGGGCGACCCGGTCGACGCGCGCGCCGGCGGGATTCCTCGTCGGTCTCGTCTTCCTCCTCTTCCCCGTCCTCCTCCTCGTCGTCTTCGTCTTCTTCCTCGTCGTCGTCTTCTTCGTCCTCGTCGTACTCGTCGTCGCCGAGCGCCGACAGCGACGAGGCGAGGTTGGCCATCTCGACCGCCACGCGCGCCGCCTCGGCGCCCTTCTCGGCGGCACGCTCGGCGGCCTGCTCGTCGTTCTCCGTGGTGAGCACCGCATTGGCGATGGGCACGTTGAAGTCGAGCGCGACGCGCGAGATGCCGGCCGCGCTCTCGTTGGACACCACCTCGAAATGATAGGTCTCGCCGCGCACCACCGCGCCGAGGGCGATCAGCGCATCGAACTCCCCTGAGGCGGCCAGCTGCTGCAGCACGACGGGGATCTCGAGCGCGCCGGGCACGGTGCACACGAACACGTCCTCGGCCGCCACGCCGAGCTCGCCCAGCTCGCCCAGGCAGGCATCGCGCAGCGCCTCGCCGATCGACTGGTTGAAGCGCGCCTGCACGACGCCGACGCGCAGCCCGCTGCCGTCCAGGTCGGATTGGAAGACTTCGATCTGCATGCTCTCTTCCCTGGGGGTGTTCATGGTTGTGAGTATCCCTGTTCGAAACCCGCGACCTCGAGCTCGAAGCCTGTCATGCTGGGCATCTTGCGGGGCTGCGAGAGCAGGCGCATGCGTCCGACGCCGACGTCCTTGAGGATCTGGGCACCGATGCCGTAGGTGCGCAGGTCCAACTTGCCGGTGCGTCGGCGCGCGCTCGCCTGCGCGGGGTCGTCGCCCGACTCGCGCAGCTGCGAGAACAGCACGTCGGCCGGCTGCGCGCAGTTCAGCAGCACGGCCACCCCCGAGGGTTCGGCGGCGATCGCCGCCAACGCCCGGTCGAGGGGCCACGAATGAGTGGTCGCGTCGGCCTCGAGCAGGTCGAGCACCGACAGCGGCTCGTGCACCCGCACCAGGGTGTCGTCGTCGGCCCGGATTTCACCGTGGACCAGCGCCAGGTGCGGCGAGCCCGCCGCGGTATCGCGGTAGGCGATCATCCGGAACGCGCCCCAGTGCGTCTGGATCACGCGCTCGGCGACGCGCTCGACGAGGCTCTCGTGGGCGCTTCGATACTGGATCAGGTCGGCGATGGCACCGATCTTGAGCTGGTGGCGGGCCGCGAACTCGACCAGGTCGGGCAGGCGCGCCATCGTGCCGTCGTCCTTGAGAATCTCGCAGATCACCGTGGCCGGGGTCAGGCCGGCGAGGCGGGCGAGGTCGCAGCCGGCCTCGGTGTGGCCGGCGCGCATCAGCACGCCGCCCGGTTGCGCCATGAGCGGGAAGATGTGCCCGGGCTGCACCAGATCCTCGGGCCGTGCCTGGCGAGCCACGGCGGCCTGCACGGTGCGTGCGCGGTCGGCCGCCGAGATGCCGGTGGATACCCCCTCGGCAGCTTCGATCGAGACGGTAAAGTTGGTGCCGTGGCGAGTGCCGTTGTTGACCACCATCAGCGGCAATTCGAGCTGGCGGCACCGCTCCTCGGTGAGCGTGAGGCAGATCAGGCCGCGCCCGTAGCGCGCCATGAAGTTGATGGCATCGGGCGTGACGAAGTCGGCCGCGAGCACGAGATCGCCCTCGTTCTCGCGGTCCTCTTCGTCGACCAGGATGACCATGCGGCCGGCGGCGAGCTCGGCGATGATCTCGGGCGTGGAGGCGAGTGTCATGCGGGCATTCTACGCTGCGCGGGGGGCCTGCGCCGCCGGACGGCGGGCCGCCGGCGCCGCGGTGCTGCGATACTGCGGCGATCATGGATCCGCGCGATCTCGAAGGCTATCGCCGGCTCGACACACGCGCCGAGGCGCGTGCCGAGCTGGACCGGATCGTCTCGCGCGCGCAGCGCTCGCTGCGCATCGCCGACGATCGCGGCGAGTTCTACGGCTTCGAGCGCAGGGCGTTCGCGCAGGCGCTCGAGGCTCTCCTCGGGCGCGGGCCCGAACGCACGGTGGAGATCATCCTTCACGATCCGGCGTTCGTCGAGCAGCGCTGCCCGCGGCTGGTGGCGCTGGTACGCCGCTATGCGCCGCGCCTGCGCATCCTGCGCAGCGAGGAATCGGTGCGCGGCTTCTCGCGCGGCTTCGTGCTGGCCGACGATACGGTGGTGCTGCGGCGCCCGCACTACGACAGCACGATCGCCTTCGTCGATTTCGACGAGCAGGCGGTCGCCCAGGCGCGCGAGCTGCTCGACGAGCTGGCGGCCGGGGCGACGGTCGCGATCGGCGCGAGCGTCACCGGCCTGTCTTAGCGCCCGTTGCCGCGGCGGGGAGCATGCGCTCCACGTAGCGCGCGATGAGGTCCACTTCGAGATTGACCTGCTGCCCGGGCCGCAGCGCACCCAGCGTGGTGACCGACACCGTGTGCGGGATGAGGTTGATCTCGAACTCGGCGCCGTCGGGCACGTCGCCGACGCGGTTCACCGTGAGGCTGACGCCGTTGACGGTGATCGAGCCCTTGTAGGCCAGGTACCTGGCCAGCCCTGCCGGCGCGCGCACGACCAGCCGCCACGATTCGCCCACCGGCTCGAAGGACACCACCGTGCCGAGGCCGTCGACGTGGCCCGAGACCAGGTGCCCGCCGATGCGATCGTCCAGCCGCATGGCCTTCTCCAGGTTGACCTCGCCCGGGCGATCCAGCCCGCGGGTCAGCGACAGGCTTTCCCGCGACACCTCGACGCGAAAACGCGGCGCCTGGATGTCGATGGCGGTCATGCAGGCACCCTGGATCGCGATCGAGTCGCCGGGGGCGACGTCGGAGAGATCGAGCGCGCCGGCATCGACCGTCAGGCGCACGCCCGCGCCCTCGCCGAGCGTCTCGACGCTCTCGATGCGGCCGACCGCCGCGATGATTCCGGTGAACATGGGTCAGATCCTCTCGGGAAGTCGGGCCAGGATGCGAAGGTCGTCGCCGATGCGCTCGACCGAGTGCCATTGCAGCGCCACGCGCTGCTCGAGCTCGTCGGGTGCAGGCAGGTCGGCCATGCCGATGGCATTGCCGAGCAGCGCGGGAGCCACGTAGAGCAGCAGCTCGTCGACGCACTGCTCGCGCAGCAACGAGCCGTTGAGCCGGTAGCCTGCCTCGACGTGCAGCTCGTTGATGCCGCGGCGCGCCAGTTCGCGCAGCAGCGCGACCAGGTCGACCTTGCCACGCGCACCGGGCAGCGTGATCACCTCGCAGCCGAGCTCCTGCAGCACGGCCGTCTTGGCGGCGCGATCGGGCGCTGCCAGCGCGCAGGCCACCAGGGTGCCGCCGCCCGCGAGAACGCGGGCGGCCGGATCGACCTCGAAGCGGGAATCGACGAGCACGCGCAGCGGCTGGCGCGCGGCGGGAACGTGGCGCACGGTGAGCTGCGGATCGTCGTCCTTCACCGTGCCGATGCCGGTGAGCACCGCGCATGCGCGCGCGCGCCAGGCATGCCCGTCGGCGCGCGCCGCCTCGCCGGTGATCCACTGGCTGGTGCCGTCGGGCAGCGCAGTACGGCCGTCCAGGCTCATGGCGACCTTCATCCGGACCCACGGGCGGCCGCGCACCATGCGCGACACGAAGCCGATGTTCAGCTCGTGCGCCTCCTGCTGCAGCAACCCGCAGCGCACATCGATGCCGCCGCCGCGCAGCCGCTCCAGCCCCTGGCCGTTGACCGCCGGATTCGGATCCTCCATCGCCACGATGACCTGCCCGAGCTGCGCCGCCAGCAGGGCGTCGACGCAGGGCGCGGTCCGGCCATGATGATTGCAGGGCTCGAGCGTGACGTAGGCGGTGGCCCCGCGCGCGCGCTCGCCGGCCTGCGCCAGGGCCAGCACCTCGGCGTGCGGCTCGCCGGCGCGCCGGTGCCAGCCCTCGCCGACGATCGTGCCGTCGCGCACCACGACGCAGCCGACGCGCGGGTTCGGCGTGGTCGTGGTCAACCCGAGATGGGCCAGCCGCAGCGCACGCTGCATGAAGTCGTGATCGGCCGCGGTGAACATGGGTCGACATTATCGCCCTACAATCCGCCCGGTTCATCCAGCAGGAGACACGACGTGAGCCGACTCGCCACCGCACCGGGCCCGCGACCCGGCGGCCGGATCCTTGCCGACGCGCTCGCGGTGCACGACGTCGACACCATCTTCGGGGTACCCGGCGAAAGCTACCTCGCGGTGCTCGACGGACTGTACCGGTACCGCGACCGCATCCGCTTCGTGGTCTGCCGCCAGGAGGGCGGCGCCTCGTTCATGGCCGACGCCTATGCCAAGCTCACCGGCAAGCCGGGAGTGGTGATGGTGACGCGCGGCCCGGGGGCGACCAATGCCTCGATCGGCGTGCACGCGGCGTTCCAGGACTCGGTGCCGATGGTCCTGTTCATCGGCCAGGTCGGCACCGGCTTCGTCGACCGCGAGGCGTTCCAGGAGATCGACTATCGCCGCATGTTCGGGCAGATGGCCAAGTGGGTCGCCCAGATCGACCGCGTCGAACGCATCCCCGAATACGTCGCGCATGCGTTCCAGGCCGCCACCAGCGGACGCATGGGGCCGGTGGTGCTGGCGCTGCCCGAAGACGTGCTGGCCTGCAGCGCGGAGGTGGCCGACACCGCCTGCCATGCGCCGGTGCGCGCCAGCCCGGGGGCGGCGCAGGTCGAACGGCTGGCCGCGATGCTGGCGCGAGCCCGGCGGCCGTTGGTGCTGCTCGGCGGCACCGGCTGGACTCAGGCGGCCTGCGCGGACCTGCGCACGTTCGTCGAGGCCAACCGCCTGCCCGTGGCCTGCACGTTCCGCTTTCAGGACCTATTCGATAATCGCCATCCCCAGTACATCGGCGACGTCGGCATCGGCGTCAACCCGAAGCTCGCGGCGCGGCTACAGGCCGCCGACCTGGTGCTGGCGATCGGCCCGCGACTGGGCGAGATGACCACCTCGGGCTACTCCCTGCTCGAAGCGCCGCGGCCGCGGCAGGAGCTGGTGCACGTGCATCCTGGCATCGAGGAGCTGGGCAGCGTCTACCAGGCCGACCTGATGATCGCCTCCGGGATGCCCGAGATCGCCTCGGCGCTGGCCGGCGTGCGCGTCGACAGCGCGGCCTGGGCCGACCAGGCCGCCTTGGGGCGGGCGGAATACGAGGCGTGGCAGGCGCGGCCGCCGATCTACGCCGGGGCCGGGATCGAGCCGGCGCTCGACCTGTGGCAGCTGGTGCAGACGCTCAAGCGGCTGCTGCCCGCCGACGCGATCCTCACCAATGGCGCGGGCAACTTCGCCACCTGGGCCAACCGCTTCTGGCCGTATGCCGGGCTGCGTACCCTGCTCTCGAGCACTTCGGGATCGATGGGCTACGGCGTTCCGGCCGCGGTGGCCGCGGCGATCGCGTGCCCGGAGCGCACCGTGGTGTGCTTTGCCGGCGACGGCGATTTCCTGATGAACGGACAGGAGCTGGCCACCGCCGCGCAGTACGAGGCGGGGCTGGTGGTGATCGTGTTCGACAACGGGATGTACGGCACCATCCGCATGCACCAGGAGCGCGAATACCCTGCGCGCGTGCTGGGCACGACCCTCGCGAACCCGGATTTCGCCAAGTACGGCGAGGCCTTCGGCGGCTTCGGGGTGCGCGTGGAGCGCACGGAGGACTTCGAGGCAGCGATGGCCGCGGCGCTGGCGCACGCGCGCGAGGCGCGCCGGCCGGCGCTGGTGCACCTGAGGGTGGATCCGCAGGCGATCACGCCGAACGCCACGCTCGACGCCATCCGGGTGGGAGGGTAGCGAGCCCGGGAGGCTTCCGGAGCGGGCGATCAGGTCTTGCGCTTGCGCGTCTGCACCTCGAGGATCACGTCGGCGAACTCGTCGACGTCCTCGAAGTTGCGATAGACCGAGGCGAAGCGCACGTACGCGATCTTGTCGAGCTTCTTCAGCTCCCGCATCACCAGCTCGCCGATGCGCTCGCTCGGCACTTCGCGCAGGCCCAGGCTGAGCAGCTTCTCCTCGATGCGGTGGATCGCCGCATCGACTGCTTCGGCGCTCACCGGCCGCTTGCGCAGCGCCAGCGCCATCGAGGCGCGCATCTTGCGCCGGTCGAACTCGGCGCGCAGGCCGTTCTTCTTGACGACCGTCGGCAGCGAGAGCTCCACCCGCTCGTAGGTGGTGAAGCGCTTGTCGCAGTTCAGGCAGCGCCGGCGCCGGCGGGTGCTCTCGCCGTCATCGGACTCGCGCGTCTCGATGACCTGGGTGTCGGCATGGTCGCAGAAAGGACAGCGCATAGGGCGGGATCAACGCACCGCAAGGGGCGCGCTTGCCGGGGTAGCAGCTCGAATCAGAACGTGTGAAGGAACCGTAGCGAGCGGCCCGAGGGCGTGCCGAGAAGCGCAGCCGTACTGGGGTACGGCGAGCATCGCAGGCGCGAGATCGGGCCGCGCAGTAGGTTCCTTCATACGTTCAACCGTATACCGGGAACTTCGCCGTGAGCTGGCCGACGCGCTCGCGCACCGCCGACAGCGTGGCCGCGTCGTCCGGCTTCTCCAGCACGTCGGCGATGAGGTGGCCGACCTGGCGCGCCTCGTCCTCGGCGAAGCCGCGCGTGGTCATGGCGGGGGTACCCAGGCGGATGCCGCTGGTGACCATGGGCTTTTCCGGATCGTTGGGGATCGCGTTCTTGTTGCAGGTGATGTGCGCCTCGCCCAGCACGCGCTCGGCCTCCTTGCCGGTGATCTTCTTGGCGCGCAGGTCGACCAGCATGAGGTGCGACTCGGTGCGCCCGGAGACGATGCGCAGGCCGCGCTCGATGAGGGTCTGCGCGAGCACCTGCGCGTTCACCAGGACCTGGCGCGCGTACGCCTTGAACGCGGGCTGCAGCGCCTCGTGGAAGGCGACCGCCTTGGCCGCGATCACGTGCATCAGCGGCCCTCCCTGCAGGCCGGGGAAGACCGCCGAGTTGATCGCCTTCTCGTGGCGCTCGGGCATGAGGAGGAAGCCGCCGCGGGGTCCGCGCAGGCTCTTGTGGGTGGTCGAGGTGACGATGTCGGCGTATGGCACCGGGTTGGGATAGACGCCGCCGGCAATCAGGCCGGAATAGTGCGCCATGTCGACCATGAGCAGCGCGCCGATGTCTTTCGCCACCTGCGCGAAGCGCGCCCAGTCGATGCGCAGGCTGTAGGCCGAGGCGCCGGCGATGATCAGCCGGGGCTTGTGCTCGTGCGCCTTGCGCTCCATGGCGTCGTAGTCGATCTCTTCGGCCTCGTTCAGGCCGTAGGACACCACGTTGAACCACTTGCCGGACATGTTCAGCGCCATGCCGTGGGAGAGGTGCCCGCCTTCGGCGAGGCTCATGCCCATGATCGTGTCGCCGGGCTTCAGGAAGGCGAGGAGCACCGCTTCATTGGCCTGCGCGCCCGAATGCGGCTGGGCATTGGCGCACTCGGCGCCGAAGAGCTTCTTCAGCCGCTCGATGGCCAGCCGCTCGGCGATGTCGACGTATTCGCAGCCGCCGTAATAGCGCTTGCCCGGATACCCCTCGGCGTACTTGTTGGTCATCTGGCAGCCCTGGGCCGCCATCACCGCCGGACTGGCGTAGTTCTCCGAGGCGATCAGCTCGATGTGCGCCTCCTGGCGCTGGTTCTCCAGGCGGATCGCGTTCCAGAGCTCCGGGTCGGTCAGGGAAATGCCGATGTTGCGGTCGAACATGTGGGTAACCTCGCTGCGCCGGACGCAGCCGGCGATCGTTGCGCATCGGAGAGCAGGCGCAGCAAGGCGCATGCCCTCCCCCAGCGCCCAGGCGATCGGCAGGAGACCGGACGGATCCGGCCGCGCCGCGCTCCACGGTGTCGTTTCACCCTTGGGCGCCGCGAAGCGCCCTTCGCCAGTCACGCGGCAAACGGAATTCTACTGGAGGATGACCGCGAGTCGGACGGCAGGGTAGCCGGGAGGCGGGTGACCGGCGCCGGCGGGCCGGGCGCCTACCCTGCGTCGTCCGTGCCGCCCAGGTGCGCCACATCGCCCCAGGCCAGCAGGCTGAACGCGAGGCCGTCCCAGGCGATGCGGTTCAGGCTCGCGTTGAGGAGCTCGTGCCCGCGCGGGGCTTCCAGCGCCAGGCCGGTGGCGACGCGAAACACGCAGTCGAGCACGCCGCCGTGGGTGACGGCGACGACGGTATGGCCGGCGTGGCGCCGCGCCAGATCCCGCATCACCGATTCGACGCGCGCATGGAACGCGCGCAGCGATTCTCCCCCGCCGGGCGGTGCGAAATCGGGCTCGCGCGCCTGCCAGCGCTGCCAGCTCCCGGCCTGCTCGAGGCGGATCTCGTCGTGGGTGAGGCCCTCGAAGCAGCCGAAGCGCCTTTCGCGCAGGCGCTCGTCGACGAGCAGAGGCAGGCCGTGGGCGGCGGCGATCGGCTCGGCGGTCTGGCGCGCACGCGCCAGGTCGCTGGTGTAGACGGCGGCGAGCGGCCAGTCGGCCAGCCGCCGGCCGGTGCGCAGCGCCTGCGCCAATCCTTCCTCGTCGAGCACGATGTCGGTCTGGCCCTGGAAGCGGCGGTCGCGGTTCCAGGCGGTGACGCCGTGGCGGATCATCACCAGCTCGGTGACCGCAGCCGGTGCCGGCCCGGCCGCGCGCCTCGATGGCGCCGCAGACACCGCCCCGGCAGTGGGCGCCGGCGGGGCCGCGGCCGCTGCGCGGCGCTCCTTCAGGCGAGCCTCGGGTTGAGGGTGTAGGTGCCGGTGATCGACGCTTCGCCCAGCCGGTGGTGGGCGATCACCTTGCGCGCGTCGGCGCCGCCGAAGCGGCCCATCAGCGGCAGGCGCTCGACGTCGAGGGCGTACACCGTGAACACGTAGCGATGGACGATGGAGTCGTTCCACGGCGGGCACGGCCCGTCGTAGCCGTAATAGTCGCCGCTCATGTCGTGGTCGGAGGCGAACCAGGCGGTGTAGTCGTTGATGCCCTGGCGCGCGCCGTGGCGGGTGGCCGGGCCCGCCTTGCCCTTGGGCGTGACCTTGTCGGAGAACTCGCCGGCAGCCACGCTGTCGAGATCGGCCGGCAGGTCGACCAGCACCCAGTGAAAGAAGTCGACTCGCGGGAGCGTGGCCGGGATTTCGCGGCCTTCCTGGTTGACGTCGTCGCCGCGGCTGGGCACGTCGATGTCATGGCAGATGATGGCGAACGAGCGGGTGCCCACCGGCGCCCCCGACCACGCCAGGTGCGGATTGCGATTGGACGACAGCGCCACGTGCGATTTCGGATCGATGCGCCCGAAGGCGAACTCCGGCGGAATCGGCCGGCCGTCGGCGAAGGATTCACTGAACAGTTTCATCGGAACGCTCTCCCTGGGGCTCACGCCCGCGCAATCGCGGCGCGGGCAGGACGACGCGACGGCGCGACACATCGGCACATCCTGCATTGTCGACCAGAAGCGCCGCGGGGCAAATTGCGGCCGGTCAAGGCTGTGGGGGAATACGCAGCCACAGCGTCACCGGGCCGTCGTTCACCAGGCCGACCTGCATGTGCGCGCCGAAGCGGCCGGCGGCGACCTCGGGGTGGCGGGCGCGCGCGGCCGCGACGAACTCCTCGTACAGGCGCCGGCCCTCCTCGGGCGCGGCCGCGCGCGAGAACCCCGGCCGGTTTCCGCTCCCGGTGTCGGCCGCCAGCGTGAACTGGGAAACCACCAGCAGGCCGCCGGCCACGTCCTGCACGCTGCGGTTCATGCGCCCGGCCGCATCGTCGAAACAGCGCAGCCCGAGCACCTTGAGCAGCAGGCGTTCGCCCTCGGCGACGGTATCGCCGCGCTCGGCGCACAGGAACACCAGCAGTCCCCGGCCGATGCATCCGACGACGTCGCCCTCGATGCGCACCTCGGCGCTGGCCACGCGCTGCAGCAGGGCGATCATCGCCGCCCCGCCCCGGGCGCCGCCCGGCTCACGGGGTGGCTCGGCTCATGAGTCAGCCCGGCTCATGAGGGGCGACCCGGCTCACGAGGCAGCCCGCTTCACGAAGCAGCCCGGACGGTCACCCGCGCGAAGCGGCGCTTGCCGACCTGCACGACATAGGTGCCGGCGGGCAGCTCCAGCCCCTTGTCGGCGATGCGCTGGCCGTCGATGCGCACGCCGCCCTGGTCGATGTTGCGGTTGGCTTCGCTGGTGGAGGGCACGAGCTGCGCCTGCTTGAGCAACTGGGCGACCGGTATCGGCGCGCCGTGCAGCACCTGCTCGGGCATATCCTCGGGCAGGGCCCCCTGGCGAAAGCGCGCCTCGAACCGCGCCAGCGCGGCCTCGGCGGCCGCGCGCGAATGGAAGCGCTCGACGATCTCCTGCGCCAGCATCACCTTCGCGTCGCGCGGATTGCGCCCCGCCTCGCACTCGGCGCGCAGGACTTCGATGGCCGCCATCGGGCGAAACGACAGCAGCTCGAAGTAGCGCCACATCAGCACGTCGGAGATCGACATCAGCTTGCCGAACATCTCGTCCGGCGCATCGGTGATGCCGACGTAGTTGTTCTTCGACTTCGACATCTTCTCGACGCCGTCCAGGCCCACCAGCAGCGGCATGGTCAGGATGCATTGCGCCTCCTGCCCGTACTCGCGCTGCAGCTCGCGGCCCACCAGCAGGTTGAATTTCTGGTCGGTGCCGCCGAGCTCGATGTCGGCCTTCAACGCCACCGAGTCGTAGCCCTGCATCAGCGGATAGAGCAGCTCGTGCACCGAGATCGGGTGCCCGGCGCGGAAGCGCCGGGTGAAGTCGTCGCGCTCCATCATGCGGGCCAGCGTGTAGCGCGCGGCCAGCTGGATCATGCCGCGCGCACCGAGCGGATCGGACCATTCGGAGTTGTAGCGGATCTCGGTGCGCGCCGGATCGAGCACCAGGCTGGCCTGCTGGAAATAGGTGCGGGCGTTGGCCTCGATCTGCTCGCGCGTGAGCGGTGGCCGGGTAGTGTTGCGCCCCGAGGGGTCGCCGATCATGGCGGTGAAGTCGCCGATCAGGAAGATCACCGTGTGGCCGAGATCCTGGAGCTGACGCATCTTGTTCAGCACCACGGTATGGCCGAGGTGCAGGTCGGGGGCGGTCGGGTCCAGCCCCAGCTTGATGCGCAGCGGCGTCCCGGCGGCCTCGCTGCGCGCCAGCTTGGCCAGCCACTCGGACTCGACCAGCAGCTCCTCGCAGCCGCGCAGGGTGATCGCCAGCGCCTCCCGGATGCGCTCCGAAACCGCCCCCGTCGGGGCCTTGCCGCCGTCCATCTCCATTTCGTGACAGGTTTCCTGGAATGTTCCGTTAGAATGCGCCCCATCCTGCCGGATCCGCCGGGCGAGCCGCCCGGGCAGCACATCGCTGCGCGCCGGGCCGAAGGGTCAGATTCTAGCCGAGGGGCCCGCGCTCGCGGCCGAGCCGCACGAGCGCCCAGCAAGAACCACCAACCGGACGGATCCGCCACCCGATGAACCAGTTGCCCCGTCCCAGCTTCCCCAAGGTGGCGGCAGCGGTCGCCGTGACGCTCGCCCTGGCCGCGGTCACGGCCTTCGGCACGGCGCCGCTGCGCGATGTGCCGCCGCCGCTGATGCAGTTCGTGATCGAGCCGGTAGCCGTCGCCGTGCAGGCCGAGCCGGCGCGCCGCCCCGGCGAGCGCCCCGAGGCCTTCGTGCAGTCGCAGCGGATCCAGCGCGGCGAAACGCTCGCCTCGCTGCTGGACCGCCTCGGGGTCAACGACAGCGAGTTCCACAAGTTCGTCGCCGCCGACCCCAGGGCGCGCAAGCTCCTCCAGTTGCAGCCCGGCCGCACCGTGACCGCCGGCATCGACGCCGCCGGTCGGGTGCGCGTCCTGCAGTATCGCTACGGCAGCCTCGCTCCCGATGCCGCTCAGCCGCCCGTGCGCCTGACCATCCGCCGCGACGACGACAACCGGCTGCAGGCCGTCGAGGAGCCGGCGGCGCTGGAGCGCCAGGTGGCGATAGGCGTGGCCGAGGTGCGCTCGTCGCTGTTCGCCGCCACCGACGCCGCGGGCATCCCTGAATCGGTGGCCACGCAGGTGGCCGACATCCTCGACGGCGAGGTCGATTTCAACCACGACCTGCGCCGCGGCGACACGCTGCGCGTGGTCTACGAGCTGGTGCGCGAGGCCGACAGCCTGGATCCGCCCGTGGTCAGCCGCATCCTCGCCCTGGAGTTCGCCAACGCCGGCAAGCGCCATGAAGCGGTCTGGTTCGACCGCGACGCGAACGCCGACGCCGACGAGCACGGCGGATACTTCCGCTTCGACGGGCGCAGCCTGCGCAAGCCGTTCCTGCGCCATCCGGTCGAATTCAGCCGCATCTCCTCGGGCTTCAGCAACGCGCGCATGCACCCGATCCTGAAGTACACGCGCGAGCACAAGGGGGTCGATTTTGCGGCGCCCACCGGCACCAAGGTACGCAGCTCCGGCGACGGGATCGTCGATTTCGTCGGCCAGCAGCGCGGCTACGGCAACATGATCGTGGTGCACCATCGCAACGGCATCTCCACGCTCTATGCGCACCTGAGCGAGTTCGCGTCCGGCCTCTCGGTGGGCACCAAGGTGGCCCAGGGCGAGGTGATCGGCTTCGTCGGCTCCACCGGGTGGGCGACCGGCCCGCACCTGCACTACGAGTTCATCGTCAACGGTGAGCAGGTCGACCCGATCTCGGTAGCGATGCCGGCCTCGACGCCGCTCGACGCCGCCGAACGCACGCGCTTCCTGGAGCAGACCGCCGGCCTGCGCACGCGGATCGCGCAGCTCGACGGCCTGCAGCTGGCAGCCCGCTTCGAGTAGCGGCATCGCACGGGCAGGCCCCGCCGTGCGCCGGTTCATCGGCCTCATGTCGGGGACCAGCCTCGACGCGGTCGACGCAGCCCTCCTCGAGCTCGCCCCGGAGCGGACCGCGCAGCCCATCCGCACCGCCGCCTTCGCCAGCCGGCCGCTGGAGGCCGACCTGCGCCAGGAATTCATCGCGCTGCAGGCCCCGGGCCACGACGAGCTGGCGCGTGCCGCGGTGGCGGCCAACCGCCTCGCCGACGCGTACGCGGCGGTCGTGGCCGACCTCCTGGCCCGGGCCGGATGCGCCGCGGCGGACATCGTTGCCGTAGGCGCGCACGGCCAGACCGTGCGCCATCGTCCGGACCTGGGCTACACCCTGCAACTGCTCAACCCGGCGCGACTCGCCGAGACCTGCGGCATCGCCGTGGTCTCCGACCTGCGTGCGGCCGACGTCGCCGCCGGAGGCCAGGGCGCCCCGCTGGTGCCGGCCTTCCACGCGCAGATGTTCCGCCACCCGAGCGAGCGGCGGGCCGTCGTGAACCTCGGCGGCATCGCCAACGTGAGCCTGCTGCCGCCGGGCGCATGCGCCGGCGAGCCGGTGCTCGGCTATGACACCGGTCCGTCCAACCTGCTGCTCGATCACTGGTGTCGCAGCCACACGGGGAGCGACTACGACGACGACGGCCGGTGGGCGCGCGGCGGCCGGATCGACGCGGCCCTGCTCGACAGCCTGCTGGCCGATCCGTGGTTCGGGCGGGCGCCGCCCAAGAGCACCGGGCGCGAGCTGTTCGGAGCGCTCTGGCTGGAGCGCGCGCTCGGCCGGCACGCGCCGGTCGCGCCGCGCGACGTGCAGGCTACGCTGGTCGAGCTGACCGCCGTCAGCGTGGCGCGCGCCTGCCGTGACTACGGGGCCGAGCGCATCCTGGTGTGCGGAGGCGGGGCGCGTAACGGCTTCCTGGTGCAGCGGCTGGCCGCCCATGCCGCGCCCGCGCCGGTGGCGACGACGCAGGAAGCGGGAATCGACCCGCAGGCAGTGGAAGCGGCCGCCTTCGCGTGGCTGGCCGCGCAGCGCGTCGACGGCGCGCCCGGCAACCTGGCTTCGGTCACCGGTGCGCGCGGCCCACGGGTGCTTGGCGTTCTGTCCGAACCGCGGTGCTGAACGTATGAATGAACCTACTGCGCGGCCCGATCTCGCGCCTGCGATGCTCGCCGTACTCTCGTACGGCTGCGCTTCTCGGCACGACCTCGGGCCGCTCGCTACGGTTCCTTCACACGTTCTCTGATCAGGAGAACGAGGACCCGCAACCGCAGGTGCTGCTGGCGTTGGGGTTCTTGATGACGAACTGCGCGCCCTGGATGTCTTCCTTGTAGTCGATCTCGGCGCCGACCAGGTACTGGAAGCTCATCGCGTCGATGAGCAGCGTCACGCCGCCCTTCTCCATGATGGTGTCGTCCTCGTTGGTTTCCTCGTCGAAGGTGAATCCGTACTGGAAACCGGAACAGCCACCGCCCTGCACGAACACGCGCAGCTTCAGGGCCGGGTTGCCCTCTTCGTCGATCAACTGCTTGACCTTGGCGGCCGCACTGTCGGTGAACAGCAGCGGGGCGGGCATCTCGGCGACAGCGCTCATGAAAGTAACCTCCGTGAGGTGGATATTGTAGGCGGGCGCCGAAACCCGCGCTACAGGGGGGTCATTCGTTGCTGGCAGCCAGCTCGAGCCGTTGGCCGGCGCGGCCTTCGCCCAGGTGCGCGAGCGATCCGTCGAGCACCGCGCCGTGGTGCATCTCGATGGCCCGATAGCGGATCTCGCCGGTCACCTGCGCCTTGGGCTGCAGCTCGAGCAGCTCGTCGGCCTGCACCGGGCCGACGATGGTGCCGTTGACGACCAGGTGCGCGGCGCGCACCTCCCCCTCGATGCGCGCGCTTTCCGAGAGCACCAGCATGCTGGGCGCGCCGTCCTCGGCGATCACGCTGCCGCACACGCTGCCGTCGATGCGCAGCCCGCCCTTGAAGCGGATGTCGCCGCGCACCGCGGTGCCTGCGCCGATCAGGCAGTCGATGGTACCGGGAGTGGTTTTCTTCCTGCCGAACATCGTGTCCTCCCTCTTGCGGGCCCGGGAGCGCACGGCGCGGCTCACATCGCCACGGACTGGCGGGCCCGCACCGCCCCACGCTCGAGCACGCGCAGCTCGACCGACTTCACCGTCGCGCCCCGCGGCACGTCGAAGCGCCCCTGCACGCGCAGCAGGCGCCGGAACGACAGCTGCATGCGCTCGCGCGCCTCGGCCGCACCCGCCTCGGGCAGCGTGAACGTAGCGGTGCGCCCGTCCTGCGCGGTGGTGACCACCAGTTGCAGCGAACCGGTGAAGACCCGGTCGCCGCGTCCGGTCTGCATCACCAGGGCACGATAGCGCATCCGGCCGGAATCGCTGCTGTCGGGCCGGACCTCGAACCGACGAACGGCCACCGGGCCCCGCTCGTCGCCGGCAGGCAGCAGGCTCTCGAGGTAGGCCAGGTCGGATTTCAACTCGGCGTTCTCGGCCTCGAGCGCCTTGAGCTGCTGCGCCAGGCGCTCGGCGGCAGCCTCGTCGACGCGCAGGGCGCTATCGCCCGCGACCAGACGTGCCGCCAGGCGTTCGCGCTCGCCGCTCTCCTCGGCCAACCGGGCGCGCAGTTCGCCCACCTGCGCCGCCAACTGCGCCCGGCTCGCGGCATTGCGATCGAGCACCGTGCGCCACAGCCACAGGCCCGCACCCGCGCCGATGGCAGCCGCCAGCGCGAGGGTGAGCAGCCGCACGGGCCAGGGCACGTAGCGGCGGACGGCCATCCGGGGTGCG
This sequence comes from Burkholderiales bacterium 70-64, assembly GCA_001898645.1. Lineage (GTDB taxonomy): Bacteria > Pseudomonadota > Gammaproteobacteria > Burkholderiales > Burkholderiaceae_E > Zeimonas. The sequence goes on along the minus strand of MKUQ01000027.1, from coordinate 19,175 downwards.
CTCACCGACAGGCGGCGCGCCAGCAGCTTCCATTTCACCGGCTTAGGGTAGCACCGGTACCTGCCCCAGTCCGGTGCCTTCCGGCAGCCCGAACATGATGTTCATCGCCTGAACCCCCTGCCCCGAGGCCCCCTTGACCAGGTTGTCCTCAACCACCAGCACCATCGCGAGCTGGCTGTCGGGCGGCCGGTGCACGGCGATGCGTGCGACGTTGGAGGCGCGCACCGAGCGCGTTTCCGGCGTCGAGCCGGGCGGCATCACGTCGACGAAAGGCTCGTTCGCGTAGCGCCGTTCGTAGAGCGCCTGCAGGTCGAGCTTGCGTCCGGCCGGCGTCAGGCGGGCATAGAGGGTCGAATGGATGCCGCGGATCATCGGCACCAGATGAGGCGTGAAGACCAGGCCGACCGGCTTGCCGGCGATCGCCGCCAGTCCCTGGCGCGTCTCGGGCAGGTGCCGGTGGCCGGCCACGCCGTAGGCCTTGAAGTTGTCGGACGCCTCGGCCAGCAGCGTATGCACCTCGGCCTTGCGGCCGGCCCCCGAGACACCCGACTTGCAGTCGGCGATCAGGCTGTCGCGCTCGACGATGTCGCCGCCGGCCGCGGCCGCCGCGGCCGGGTCGAGCAGCGGCAGGAAGCCGAGCTGCACCGAGGTGGGATAGCACCCCGGCAGGCCGACCACGCGCGCGGTGCGGATCGCTTCGCGATTGATCTCGGGCAGGCCGTAGACCGCCTCGGCGAGGAGATCAGGGCAGGCATGCGGCATCTTGTACCAGCGCTCGAACTCGGCGGGGTCCTTCAGCCGGAAGTCGGCGGCCAGGTCGATCACCCGCACGTCCGCGGCGAGCAGCTCGCGCGCCTGCGACATGGCCACGCCGTGCGGCGTGGCGAAGAACACCACGTCGCAGCGCGAGAGAGGAGCTTCGGCTGGCTCGCAGAAGGCCAGATCCACGTGCCCGCGCAGCGACGGGAACATCTCGGCCACCGGCATGCCGGCTTCCTTGCGCGAGGTGATCGCCACCAGCTCGGACTGCGGATGCTGGGCCAGCAGCCTGAGCAGCTCCACCCCGGTGTATCCCGTGCCCCCGACGATTCCGATCCTGATCATGTGCGGCTCCCCTCGTACTACGGTGCGACTCCCCTCGTGCGCGCGACGGCGACGGGACAGAAAAAAGGCCGCCTTGCCGGCGGCCTGTTCTCGAAGCGTGCGTGACTGCGCGGATCAGCGCTTCGAGAACTGTTTGCGGCGTCGCGCCTTGTGGAAGCCGACCTTCTTGCGCTCGACCTCGCGCGCGTCGCGCGTGACCAGCCCGGCGCCGGAGAGCGACGGCTTGAGCGCCGCGTCGTAGTCGATCAGCGCGCGCGTGATGCCGTGACGCACCGCCCCGGCCTGGCCCGATTCACCGCCGCCGGAGACGTTGACCATGATGTCGAACGATTGCAGGTTGTCGGTGAGGTCCAGCGGCTGGCGTACCACCATGCGGCCGGTTTCGCGCGCGAAGTAGTCGTCGAGCGGCTTGCCGTTGACCACCACCTTGCCGGTGCCGCGCTTGAGGAACACCCGCGCGACGGAAGTCTTGCGCCGGCCGGTGCCGTAGTAGTAATCGCCGATCATCGGGTCAGACCTCCAGAGCCTTCGGCTGTTGCGCCGCGTGCGGATGCGTGGCCTCCGCGTATACCTTGAGCTTCTTGATCATCGCATAGCCCAGCGGGCCCTTGGGCAGCATGCCCTTTACCGCCTTCTCCAGCGCACGGCCGGGGAAGCGCCCCTGCATCTTGGCGAAGGTGGTCTCGCTCACGCCCCCGGGATAGCCGCTGTGCCGATAGTACTTCTTGCCTTCGGCCTTGTTGCCGGTGACGCGTATCTTCGCGGCATTGACCACGACGATGAAGTCGCCGGTATCCACGTGCGGCGTGAATTCGGGCTTGTGCTTGCCCCGCAGGCGATGCGCGATCTCGGCGGCCAGACGCCCCAGCACCTTGTCGGAGGCGTCGACCACGAACCAGTCGCGCTTCACCTCGTGCGGCTTGGCAGAAAAGGTCTTCATGATTCTCTCTGGGAGGGCGCCTTCTCTCTACGGAAAGGCGCCGCCTTCGGAAACCCACGGAGCGGCCGGGATCGATACGCAGCCTCGGCGACCATGGAAAGCTTTCTATTGTAGATCCATCGGCCGGGACGAGTCAAAAGGCGCCTTTGGGACCGGCGTATCTCGCGCCGATGGAGGGCGGCGTAGCGGTCGGGAAGAAACCCGGACCGGGATCGTGCCGGCGCCTGAACCCAAAAAAAAGCCCGAACGCTGGGTTCGGGCTGAATCCACCAAAGGAGGAGGGTGGAGGAGACAGACGCAATATACCCGAACTCGTTGTGCATTGCAATAGAGAGGCGTAAACACCCTTGGCCGGGGTTCAGGGCACCTGGGGTGGTGGTCGAATCAAATCCTATCTATTTGATATAGCTAAACATATTCCCATGGACCAAGCTTCTGGCGAGGCCCCGATCCCATCCGCGGGAAATCCCTGATTCAGGACCTCCCGGCGCAGCCCGTTGCGGCATTGCAGCATCCAACCCCTGGCGCTCATGGCCGCACATCTGCCGCGCAGAGACGGCCGCCCCCTACAATCACACGCCCGTGGCCGCGGAGCGCATTCGCGGCACGGCCACGGCACCGAACAGGAGCAGGCATGCAGTGCACAGTGAAGTGGACCGGCCAGGGCGGCATGAGCTTCATCGCTGAAGCCGGCAGCGGCCACGCCGTAGTCATGGACGGAGCGCCGGAGTCCGGCGGGCGCAACCTCGGGCCGCGCCCCATGGAGATGCTGCTCGCCGGCGCCGGTGGCTGCACCGCCTCCGACGTGGTGGTGATCCTGCGCAAGAGCGGCCAGGACGTGCGCGGCTGCGAGGTGCGGCTCGAGGCCGAGCGCGCGCCGACCGACCCCAAGGTGTTCACCCGCATCCACTTCCACTTCATCGTGCGCGGCCGCGGTCTGGCGCCGCGCATCGTCGAGCGCGCCATCCGGTTGTCGCACGACAAGTACTGCTCGGCCTCGATCATGCTCGGCAAGACGGCCGAGCTGACGCACGACTGGGAGGTCGTGGAGGACTGATTCCTGTTCTTGCCTATCTATATGTAATACGCCGTGGTCGTCATCACCTTGGCTGCCGCACGCATCAGCGCGCGCACCGGGGCCGGCATCTCGGCGCCGCCCAGGCGCAATGCGGTCTGGCCGTGGCGCACTTCGTCGTCCTTCATCGCCGCAACGATGGCGCGCGAACGGTGGTCGGTTTCGGGCAGCCGCTCCAGGTGGCCTGCCAGGTGCTGCTCCACCTGCCGTTCGGTCTCGGCCATGAAGCCGAGGCTCACCCGGTCGCCGGCACGCCCGGCGGCGAGCCCGAGCAGCAGCGCGCCGCCGTACCACAACGGGTTGAGCAGCGACGGCCGCGCGCCGAGCTCCTGCAGACGCCCGTGCGTCCAGGCAAGATGATCGCCCTCCTCGCGCGCGGCCCGGCGGAACTCGCGCGCCAGCGCGGGGTCGGCGGTCGAGGCCGCCTGGCCCTCGTAGAGCGCCTGGGCGCAGATCTCGCCAACGTGGTTGACCCGCATGAGCGCCGCCGACAACTGCCGCTGTCCGGCTTCGGCGGGCTCGGCGGGATCACTGACCGCCCCCGGCGCCGGCCGGCCAGCCGGCACCACGCCGGCCAGGGCCGCCATGGCACGGGAAAGCCCGGACAGCAGGCGGTCGGCGGGGGTGGCCAGGCGGAAATCGTCCACGATGGACTCCGGCGAAGAATGTTGTGCGGGAACGACAGCATACTCAAAAAAACAACGCCCAAGCGCCTCGTTGCTATCCCCCCCTCCTGAATTTGGCGAGAATACGCAGGACTTCTGACCGGGGAAGGCCTTCCAGCCGCTTCGGGGAGTTGCGGCGGCGCGCAGGCCGTCGATCGATTCAGAAACCTAGGAGATCTCTCAATGAAGAAATCACTTCTCGCGGTTGCAGTCGCGGCGGCGCTGCCCGCAGCGGCGTTCGCGCAGACGAACGTCACGCTGTCGGGTATCGTCAAGGGCGGCCTGGCCTTCACCAAGTACTCGAATGGCGCCGCCGGCAACGACAGCGGCACGTCGCTCGATGACGGTTCCTCGCGCTTCATCATCAGCGGCTCCGAGGATCTCGGCGGCGGCATGCGCGGCATCTTCATGATCGACACGCGCTTCCGCGTGGAAGAAGGCGGCGGCACGCTGGCCAGCGGCAACACCTTCGTCGGCCTGGCCGGCAACTGGGGTTCGTTCCGTATGGGTCGCCTGGACACCTACTACGGCTTCGGCACCGACGAGCACGGCGCGCGCGCCACGGCCCTGCAGGCTTCGAACATCTCGATCCTGAGCTGGGTGGGCAGCGTCGGCGTACCCGCCATCGCGGCCGCCACGCGGATCAACAACGTCCTGCGTTACGACCTGCCGGCCATGGGTGGCTTCAGCGGTGGGCTGACCTACTCGAGCAACCCGTTCGGCAACGACGGCCTGCTCGGCGACCCGGCCAAGGGCCAGGCGTGGTCGGCTGACCTTGCCTATCGCGGCGGTCCGTTCGTGGTCGGTGCGGCGTACTGGGATGCCAAGTTCGAAGGCTCGCCGCCGAGCGGCGACGGCCAGAAATCCTGGCGCCTCTATGGTTCGTGGGACTTCGGCGTGGCCAAGGTCGGCCTCACCTTCGACCAGTCGAAAGTGATGAGCGGCGGCGCAGGTGGCGATGCCAAGCGTGGCGCATGGTCGATTCCGGTCACTGCCAAGCTGGGCCCGGGCACCGTGCTCCTCACGTACTCGCAGGCTCGCGACGTGGACAGCTCGGTCGCCGGCAAGCTGGGCGACACCGGCGCGAAGATGTACTCGCTGGGCTACGACTACCCGCTGTCCAAACGGACCTCGCTGGGTGTTTCGTATGCGGTCCTGAACAACGACACCAACGCCAACTACGCAATGTTTACCAGCGCAGCCCTGGGCGGCCATCCGGTTCCGACCGCCGGCCAGGACCAGAAGCAGCTGTACCTGGGCATTCGCCACACGTTCTGATCGGCGACCGGCGCGAGCCGGTTTCCGAAGCAGGCTTGAAAACGCCGGGTTCGCCCGGCGTTTTTTTTGTTCGAATCGATCCGGTGCGTGTAGGCCGTCGTGCGGGTCGTGGCAGCATGGATCCGCGACGGTTCCCGGCCGCCGACGAAACCCTTTGAAGTTTAAAAATTTCAGCCTTAAACTATTTGGCATGCAGGCTCCCGACGCGAGCACCGTCCCCCTGCCGCCGGACCCGGAGACGCGGCTGCGCGCGGGCGACCATACGGCGCTGCGGCTGTGGCTGCGCCTGATCACCTGCACCAACCTGATCGAGGGCGCGGTGCGCCGCATGCTGCGCACGAGCTTCGATTCGACCCTGCCGCGCTTCGACCTGCTCGCTCAGCTCGAGCGCTATCCGCAGGGGCTGAAGATGAGCGAGCTCTCCCAGCGCCTGATGGTGACCGGCGGCAACGTCACCGGGCTGGCCGATCAGCTCGAGGCCGAGGGCTGGCTCACCCGCGAGCCGGTGCCCGACGACCGGCGCGCCATCCGCCTCAAGCTCTCGCCGACCGGGCGCCGGCGCTTCGCCGAGATGGCCGCCGGCAACGAGGCTTGCGTGATCGAGCTGCTCGATACCCTGTCGCGCGAGGAGCAGCAGGAGCTGCTGCGCCTGCTGGGCAAGCTCAAGCCGGGGCTGGCCGAGCGCGCGCGCCGCGCGCACCATACCGGTGACGGGAAGAAGTAAACCCCGCTTCGAACACAAGAAAGGGAGACGCCCGATGCATCCTTCCGCACATGTCGACACCTTCGCGCGCGATCACCTGCCCCCGCCGGAGCAGTGGCCGGAGCTGCTGCAATCACCCGACACGCAGTACCCCGGACGGCTGAACGCGACGGTGGAGTTGCTCGACCGGATGGTCGAAGGCGGCTTCGGCGACGCGATCGCCCTGCGCACCGACGAGGCGAACTGCACCTACTACCAGCTCTACGTGCGAGTGAACCAGATCGCGCACGTGCTGCGCGAGCGCATGGGGCTGGTGCCGGGCAACCGCGTGCTGCTGCGCGGCAGCAACAACCCGATGATGGCGGCGTGCCTGCTCGCGGTGATCAAGGCGGGACTGGTCGCCGTGCCGACCATGCCGCTGCTGCGCGCGAAAGATCTCGCCCCGGTGGCGGCCAAGGCGAAGGTATCGGCCGCGCTGTGCGACCTGCGGTTGCGCGACGAGCTCGATGCGCTGTGCGCGCAAGGCGGCGCGATCGGACAGGCGATGCTCTTCAACGACGGCAGCGGCGCACCCGATGCGCTCGAAACGCATCTGGCCGCCGCGCCCACGCGCTTCACCGCCTGCGACACCGCGCAGGACGACGTGGCGCTCATCGCCTTCACCTCGGGCACCACCGGCACGCCCAAGGGCACGATGCACTTCCATCGCGACATCATCGCGATGTGCGACCTGTTCCCGCGCCACGTGCTCAAGCCGGGCCCCGACGACATCTTCTGCGGCACGCCGCCGCTCGCCTTCACCTTCGGGCTGGGCGGCATGCTGTGCTTCCCGATGCGGGTGGGCGCCTCGGTGCTGCTCATCGAGCGCGGCACGCCCGAATCGCTGCTGGCGGCCATCGAGCGCCATCGCGCCACCATCGTCTTCACCGCGCCCACCATGTATCGCCAGATGGCACCGATGGCGCAGCGCTTCGATCTCGCTTCTCTGAGGAAGTCGGTGTCGGCGGGCGAGGCCCTGCCCGATGCCACCCGCCAGCTGTGGAAGGAAGCCACCGGCATCGAGATGATCGACGGCATCGGCTCGACCGAGATGATCCACATCTTCATCTCGTCAACTCCCGAAGAGGTGCGCCGCGGCTCGATCGGCAAGGTGGTGCCCGGCTACCAGGCGCGCATCGTCGACGACGCGATGCGCGAAGTGCCGCGCGGCGAGGTGGGCCGGCTGGCGGTGAAAGGGCCGACCGGCTGCCGCTATCTCGCCGACGAGCGTCAGCTGCAGTACGTGAAGGACGGCTGGAACCTGCCCGGCGACACTTTCGCGATGGACGAGGACGGCTACTTCTACTACCAGGCGCGCTCCGACGACATGATCGTCTCGGGCGGCTACAACATCGCCGGGCCCGAGATCGAGGCCGCGCTGATGATGCACGAGGCGGTTGCCGAGTGCGGCGTGATCGGCGTACCCGACGCCGATCGCGGCCAGATCGTCAAGGCGTTCGTCGTGCTCAAGCCCGGCCACGCCGAGGACGACGCCATGGCGGCGGCGCTGCAGGAATTCGTCAAGCAGACCATCGCGCCCTACAAGTACCCACGTGCAATCGAGTTCCGCGACGGGCTGCCGCGCACCGAGACCGGCAAGCTGCAGCGGTTCCGGCTGCGCAGCGGCTGAGCCCCGGCGTCTCTTTCCAGGGCACCGACTTCACCGAAACCGATGTCGTCGACGCGCTGAAGGCCTGATCAGGCCGCCTTCTTCAACGCCTCGTCGCGCAGCTCGCGCCGCAGGATCTTGCCGACGTTGGTCTTGGGCAGGTCGGTGCGGAACTCGATGTACTTGGGCTTCTTGTAGCCGGTGAGGTTCTCGGCGCAGTACTGCATGAGATCGCGCTCGGTGAGGGCCGGGTCCTTGCGCACCACGAACAGCTTGACCGCCTCGCCGGATTTCTCGTCGGGCACGCCTACCGCCGCCACCTCGAGCACGCCGGGATGCAGGGCCACCACGGCCTCGATCTCGTTCGGATACACGTTGAAGCCCGAGACCAGGATCATGTCCTTCTTGCGGTCGACGATGCGCGTGTAGCCGCGCTCGTCCATGATGCCGATGTCGCCGGTCTTGAAGAAGCCGTCGGGCGTCATGACCTTGGCCGTCTCGTCCGGGCGGTTCCAGTAGCCGGCCATCACCTGCGGGCCGCGGATCGCGATCTCGCCGCGCTCGCCGAGCGGCACCGGCTTGCCGTCGTCGTCGAGGATGATCACGTCGGTGGAGGGGAACGGTATGCCGATGGTGCCGCTGAACTTGTCGGTATCGATGGGGTTGCCGGTGGCCGCCGGCGAGGTCTCGGAGAGACCGTAAGCCTCGCAGATGGGGCAGCCGGTGACGGCCAGCCAGCGCTGCGCCACGGCCTCCTGCACCGCCATGCCGCCGCCCAGCGACACGCGCAGCTGGGAGAAGTCGAGCTTGGCGAACTCGGGATTGTTGGCCAGTGCGTTGAACAGCGTGTTCACCGCCGGGAACAGGTTGAACTTGTAGGGCCGCACCTCCTTGATCAGGGCCGCCTGGTCGCGCGGATTGACGATCAGGATGTTCAGCCCGCCCATGCGCAGGCCGATCAGCATGCAGGCGGTGAGCGCGAAGATGTGGTAGAGCGGCAGCGCCGCGATCCAGATGAGCTGCTCGGGCACCGGCCCCTTGCGGGTGTCGACGAGCGCCGGCTGGATCCAGGCCTCCGCCTGCAGCACGTTGGCGATGATGTTGCGGTGAGTGAGCGTGGCGCCCTTGGCCACGCCGGTGGTGCCGCCGGTGTACTGCAGGAAGGCGACGTCGTCGTGCGTCTGCGGCACCGGCGTGAAGGGCAGCCTGGCGCCTTCGGCCAGCACGGTGTTGAAGCGCGTGGCCCGCGGCAGCTCGAACGCCGGCACCATCTTCTTGACGTGGCGCACCACGAAGTTCACCAGGTTGCCCTTGGCGAAGCCGAGCATGTCGCCGATGGAGGCGACGACGACGTGCTCGACGGCGGTACGCGCGAGCACCTGCTGCAGCGTGCTGGCGAAATTCTCGAGGATGATGATGGCCTTGGCGCCGGAGTCGCGCAGCTGGTGCTCGAGCTCGCGCGGCGTGTACAGCGGGTTGACGTTGACCACCACGAAGCCGGCGCGCAGCACGGCGGCGATCGCCACCGGAAACTGCAGCACGTTGAGCATCATGAGCGCCACGCGGTCGCCCTTCTTCAGGCCGCGCGACTGCAGCCAGGCCGCGACGGCCCGGGACATCTCGTCGACCTCCCCGTAGCTGATCTCCTTGCCGAAGCCGACGTAGGCCTTGCGCTTGCGGAACTTCTCGAAGCTCTCGTCGAAGAGCTGAACCACCGACTCGTAGCGCGACGGGTCGATGTCGTGCGGCACGCCGGCCGGGTAATGCTTCAGCCAGAAACGATCCATGTCGCCTTCTCTCCTTGGGGGCTGGATGCGGGCCGGATGCTCGCCCGGACCACGTATGTGAACGATTATGCCGGCAATTGTGGCTTCAATCGCCGCTTCCCGGCCTGTGCGCGGTCAAGGTCGATACGCTCGGGGCGGACTCATCCGAGGCGGGCGCAACCGGAGGCGGCGCCCCCGGGGCCGGCACGGCGGCCGGCGGCGCCAACGCGGCCAGCGCCTGGTCGCGCTGCGCCTTGGGCAGGGAGGCGAGGCGGCGCACCGCCGCGTAGAACGCCGGCAGGCTGCCGTGCTCCTGCGCGAGCAGCGCCCGGAACGCTGGCACGTCGGCGGTATACGAGGCGACCGAGGCGAGGTGGGCGTTGTTCAGCGGCTGGGCGAACCAGCGGTCGTAGCCGGCGTAGCCGCCCCACTGCCGCTTCAGGGCTTCGTATTCGCTGCGCAAGGCGGCGAAATTCGCCTGCTTGGCCGCGCGCTTGTCCTCGTCGGAAGCGTCCGAGGCATACACCGCCTCGAGCGCGAGGCGATGGCGCGCGAGCAGCGCCAGGAACTGGCTGCGCCGCGCCGCGAATGCCTGCCATGCCTCGCGCAGCCGGCGGTCGCCGGTGGCCGCCTCGCGCGCAGCGAGCCAGCGCTCGAGGCCGGCCTGCTCGACGGCGGTGGCGAACGACTCGTTGAAGGTCATGTCGCCCTTGACGTACAGCAGCTGGTGGGCCAGCTCATGGAAGATCAGCCGCGCCACCTCGGCCTCGGGCTGGCGCACGAAGGTGCTGAGCACCGGGTCGTCGAACCAGCCCAGGGTGGAATAGGCCGGCACCCCCGCCACGTAGGTCTCGTAGCCCTCGGCAGCAAGGCGCGCGGCGTAGCGCTGCGCCGCGCCCTGGTCGAAGTAGCCGCGGTAGCCGACGCAGCCGGCCACCGGGAAGCACCACTGCTCGAGCCGCAGCGACAGCTCGGGGGCGGCGAACACGTTCCAGACCGCGAACGGGCGCTTCAGGTCGGCGTAGCCGGTATAGCTGGCGTTGTCCGGCAGGTCGAGCGAGGCCGAGGCGAAGCGGCGGATCCCGACCACTTCCGTCAGCCTGCGTTGCAAGTCCGGGTCGAGCGACGGGTCGCGCAGCAGGTCGTCGATCGGGCGCGCCGCACGCATCATCGCCAGCTGTCCGGCGATCGACTGCAGGTAGTAGCCGGGCCCGTCGGTCCAGGCCGCGCATCCTGCCAGGGTAGCGGTTGCCGGCAGCGCGGCGACCAGCGCCATGACCCGCACGAGGCGAAGTCCAAGGAAATTCGCAGACATACTCGATGCTAATCTACCCTCTTGTCGATGCGCCGTACCGGGTAGCCCCATGAAGCTGGTCGAACAGATCGCCGAGTTCCAGGCCGAGATCCGCGAATTCCGCCGCGACCTGCATGCCTACCCGGAGCTGAAGTTCGAGGAATTCCGCACCAGCGACCGCATCGCCGCGCAACTGGCGGCCTGGGGCATCCCGGTGCACCGCGGGCTGGGCGGCACCGGCGTGGTCGGCATCGTGAAGGCGGGGAGCTCCGCGCGCGCGATCGGGCTGCGCGCCGACATCGACGCGCTGCCGATGACCGAATTCAACCGCTTCCCGCACGCCTCGCGGCACCCGGGCCGCATGCACGCCTGCGGCCACGACGGCCACACCGCCATGCTGCTGGCCGCAGCCCGCCACTTCTCGACGCAGCGCAACTTCGACGGCACCGTGTACCTGATCTTTCAGCCGGCCGAGGAAGGCGGCGGGGGCGCGCGCGAGATGATCCGCGACGGCCTGTTCGAGAAGTTCCCGATGGAAGCGGTGTTCGGCATGCACAACTGGCCCGGCCTCGCCGCGGGCCGGTTCGCGCTCAAGGCCGGCCCGGTGATGGGCTCGTCGACCGAGTTCAAGGTCACCGTGCGCGGGCGCGGCTCGCACGCGGCGCTGCCGCACAACGGCGCCGATCCGGTGCCGGTGGCCTGCCAGATGGTGCAGGCATTCCAGACCATCATCACGCGCAACAAGCGCCCGGTCGAGGCCGCGGTGCTCTCGGTCACCATGATCCACGCGGGCGAAGCCACCAACGTGGTGCCCGACACCGCCGAGATCCAGGGCACGGTGCGCACCTTCACGGTCGAGACCATCGACCTGGTCGAGCAGCGCATGCGCGCCATCGTCGAGCACACCGCAGCGGCGTTCGACTGCAACGCCGAGCTGGCATTCGTGCGCAACTATCCGCCGACCGTCAACCACGCCGCCGAGACCGACTTCTGCCGCGAGGTCATGAAGGAGCTGGTGGGCGAGGCGAACGTGTCCGAGTTCGAGCCGACGCTCGGTTCGGAGGACTTCGCCTACTTCCTGCTCGAGAAGCCGGGCTGCTACGTGCTCATCGGCAACGGCGACGGCGCGCACCGCGAAGGGGGCCACGGGCTGGGCCCGTGCATGCTGCACAACCCGAACTACGACTTCAACGACGAGCTGATCCCGATCGGCGCCGCCTACTGGGTGCGTCTGGCAGAACGCTGGCTGGCCGCGCGCTGAACCGGCCGCGCAGCGCAGTCATGCGAACGAACGCAAAACCGCATCAGGCCGGCGCCAGGCGCCAGCCATCGCCGCGCGGCTCGAGCCGGTAACGCATGCCCACGCCGAGCAACGCCTTGCGCGGCACGTGCCCGAACGGCAGGCCGGCGACGATGGGCACCGTCAACCGGCCGCGGAAGTACTCGATCACCGACTGCAGGTCGTAGCCGTTGTCGTGCGGCGCCGGCCGCCATTCGGAGAAGGCGCCGAGGACGATGGCGCGCTGGCGTGCGAGCACGCCGGCATAGAGGAGCTGGTGCAGCATGCGCTCGACGCGGTAGGGATGCTCGGCGACGTCCTCGAGGAACAGCAGCCCGCCGTCGACCTGCGGCAGCCAGGGCGTGCCGACCGCCGCGGCCACCAGCGAGAGGTTGCCGCCCCACAGCGTGCCTTCGAGGGGAGTGCCGCCCACCCTGCTGCCCACGGTGCCGGTTGCCTCACCGGTCGCCTCACCGCCCGCGCCGTCCACCGTGCCCGCCGCCGCCGCGCTCCACTGCACCGCCGGCAGCTGCCCGGCCATCAGGGCATCGAACTGCGCGAGCATGAAAGGATCCGGCGGCACGCGGCCGAAATCGCCGCTCACGCCTGGGCCCGCGTAGCTCGCCGCGCCGGTGCGCGCCAGCAGCGCCAGCTGGAACGCGGTGAAGTCGCTGTAGCCGATCCAGCGCACGCCGCGCACCGCCGAGGCGGCCACCAGCGCCCAGTCGATGCGATCGAGCAGCCGCGACAAACCGTAGCCGCCGCGCACGATCATCACCGCGTCGATGTCCTCGGCGCGTGCCGCGCGATGGATCTGCTCGAGGCGGCCGGCATCGGTATCGGAGAAGCGCTGCCACGGCTCGCGCGGCACCGTGCAGCGCACCGCATAGCCGCGCGCGCGCAGGGCGGCGAGCGCCGCATCGAAGGCTTCCAGCGAAAGGTGCGCGCCCGAGGGCGCGATGACCTCGATACGCGGCGCGCTCACCGCCGCGGCTCCGGCTCGGGCACCTGCAGCACGAGGCTTTCCTTGATCTCTTCCATCACGATGTAGCTGCGCGAGTCGCGCGCCCCCGGGAGGGCGAGCAGCATGTCGCCGAGCAGTTTACGGTACGCCTCCATGCCCGGGATGCGCGCCTTGATGAGGTAGTCGAACTCGCCCGACACGAGGTGGCATTCGAGCACGTAGGGCAGCTTGCGCACCTCGCGGCGGAACTCCTCGAAGATCGTGCCCGACTTCGCCGAGAGCCGGATCTCCACGAACACCAGCAGCGACTGCCCGAGCGCCTGGGGGTTCAGGCGCGCGTGGTAGCCGAGGATGAACCCGTCGCGCTCGAGGCGCTTGACGCGCTCGCTGCACGGCGTGACCGACAGGCCGACGCGCTCGGCGAGGTCGGTGACCGACATCCGGCCGTCGCCCTGCAGCAGGCGCAGGATGTTGCGGTCGATGCGGTCGAGCTCCCTTCCCTGCCGAGGCTGAGCTTTCACGGGTTTTTCAACTATGTCTATGTCTTGACACGAGAAATTCTAGCGTAATCAATAAATACGACAAACATTTCTGCTGCATCCATCGCACAATTCCTCCATCGAAAGGAGCGTTTGCGATGCATGTCCTCATCCTCGGCGGCGGCGTCATTGGCGTGACCAGCGCCTGGTACCTTGCCCATGCGGGCATGCGGGTGACGGTGATCGATCGGCAACCGGCGCCGGCGCTGGAAACCAGCTTCGCCAACGCCGGCCAGGTGTCGTTCGGCTATTCCACCCCCTGGGCAGCGCCCGGTATCCCGCTCAAGGCGGTGAAGTGGCTGCTGCAGCGTCACTCGCCGCTGGCGATCCGCCCCGACGGCACGCTGTTCCAGCTGCAGTGGATGACCCGGATGCTGATGAACTGCACCGCCTCGCGCTATGCCGTCAACAAGGAACGGATGCTGCGCCTCTCGGCATACAGCCGCGAGTGCCTGCGCGCGCTGCGTGCCGAGACGGGCATCGAATACGAAGGCCGCCAGCGCGGCACGCTGCAGGTGTTCCGCACCGGCCGGCAGCTGGAGGCCGCGGCGCGCGACATCGAAGTGCTGCGCGAGGTCGGGGTGGCGTTCGAGCTGCTCGACGCCGACGCGCTCGCGGGCGCGGAGCCGGCGCTGGCGCGCGTGCGCGGCAAGCTGGTCGGCGCGCTGCGCCTGCCCGGTGACGAGACCGGCGACTGTCATCTGTTCACGACGCGGCTGGCCGAGCGCTGCCGCGCCATGGGCGTGCAGTTCGAGTTCGGCCGCTCCGTCGAGGCGCTGCGCACCGGCGGCGAGCGCATCGAGGGCGTGATGATCGACGGCAGCCTGCGCCGCGCCGACCACTACGTGATGGCGCTGGGCAGCTACTCGCGCGCCATGGCGAAGGCGATCGGCCTGTCGCTGCCGGTATATCCGCTCAAGGGCTATTCGCTGAGCCTGCCGATCGTCGATGCCTCCATCGCCCCGGTCTCCACGGTGATGGACGAGTCGTACAAGGTCGCCATCACACGCTTCGACGAGCGGATCCGCGTGGGCGGCATGGCGGAGGTCGCCGGCTTCGACCTGTCGCTCGATCCGCGCCGCCGCGCAACGCTGGAGATGGTCGTCGAGAGCCTCTTCCCCGGTGCCGGCGACCTGCGCGCCGCGACGTTCTGGACCGGCCTGCGTCCGATGACGCCCGACGGCACCCCGATCGTCGGGCGCGCGCCGCAGCGCAACCTGTGGCTGAACACCGGCCACGGCACGCTCGGCTGGACCATGGCCTGCGGTTCGGGCCGGTTGCTGGCCGACCTGATCGCGGGCCGCCAGCCGGGCATCGTCAGCACCGGGCTGGGCCCCGAGCGCTACGCCGGTGCGCGCACGCACGTACCGGCAGGCCCGGCTCGGCCGCTGCCGGCAGGCGTGGCGCGCTAGTACCCCGACCCGGCAGACCCCGGCGCGGAGGCACCTGATGCGCGACGGCCCTCAGGCGGCGCGCCGCCTGGAGGTCAACAGCAGCACAGGGCCGAGCGCCGCGAGCATCAGCGCCAGCGATCCGGGCGCGGGCACCAGCGCGATCATGCCCCGGGCAATCAGGGCCTGCCCCGCCGAGGTGGGATGGATGCCGTCCCAGAACAGGTAAGCCGACGGGTCGCACGACACCAGCGCCGCGCAGGCATCGGTGACGTTCGCCAGGCCGAACGCCGACGGATCGGCCACGGCGTCCTCCAGCAGGCCGGCCAGGTCGAAGATGCGCACGTCGCCGAACGGCGCGAGCGCAGCGGCCAGCGACTGGTTCATGGCCCCGGCGAGCGCAGTGGCGAAGGCGCTGGCAGCGGGGTTGCCCAGTGCCCGCACCGCGGGCGCCAGCGCGATGTTCGGCGCCGTCCACACGACGATGTCGGCGGCACCGGCACTGGCCAATTGCGACACCATGGTCAGCGTGTCGGTGACGAAGCCGGCAGCGGCGGCCAGCAGCGTCGCCGTCGGATCGGCACCCCCGGCGACCGCGGCCAGCGCATCGCGCGCGTTGTTGCCGCCGCCGGCGATCACGAACAGCGCATCGGTCGGCACCTTGCCGCCGGGCCCCAGCGGAGTGAGGAACTGGGTCACCTGGTCGAGCAGGCTGGGCGGGAACCCCGCACCGGACGGCCCGGTGCGCGCGCCGCCGTAGGCGTAGTCGGTGCCGCCCAGCAGCGATGGCGCGGCCGACGTACCGAAATAGGCCGCGAACGTCTGGGCCCATACGGCTCCGTCGGTGTAATGCCCCGAGGCGTAAGGATAGGCGGGCACGAAGGAATTGCCCGCGATCGGCAGCGGCGTCGTGCTGCCGCCCAGGGCCACCGCGTTGTTGCCCGCATCGCTGAGGCTGTCGCCGAACACGTACACGCTCGAGAACGGCGCTGCCTGGGCCAGGCAGCTCGCGCCGGCCAGCAGCACCGCGGCCAGGCCGGTGCGCACGGCCGCCCAGCGGCGGTGGAACGTCTGCGGGATCGGGCGTCTCATCGGAACCTCCATGGGGTGCGTAGCGGCGACAATCCGGCGGAGCAAGCAAAAGGCGTTCCCTGGCCTGCAAGCGACTGTTTCCGCGAACATTCCGGCCGCTTGCCGGACCGGCTCTCAGCCTCGGTGTAAAGCGCGCCGACAGCGGCGCGACCAGCTGCTGGTGTGACGTTGACCGGCTGGCGACACGGGTCGGCAGCCTGCCGGACCGGACCCAGCACGCAGGGGCCCCGCCTCAGGAGGCGGCGCGCGCCCGGCCGAACTCCACGAACCATTCGATCGAGGCCGGATTGGCCATGGAGTCGCGGTTCACCGCCTTCTCCACCGGCTGCCCGAGCAGGATCTTCTTCACCGGCACTTCCAGCTTCTTGCCCGAGATCGTGCGCGGCACCTCGGGAATCGCGTAGACCTCGTTGGGCACGTGGCGCGCCGACAGCCGGGTGCGCAGCGCATCGAGCAGACGCCGCCGCAGCGTCTCGTCGACGCCGGTGTCGCCGCGCGCGGCGGCCGCACCTTCGGGCGCCGCCCCTTTCCCGCCGGCGCTGCCCGGGGCGCGCAGCACCACGAACAGCGCCAGGAACGACTCGCGCCCGAGATACTCGAGGTCGATCGCCAGCGAATCGGCCACCTCGTCGAATTCCTCCACCACGCGGTACAGCTCGCTGGTGCCCATGCGGATGCCGTGGCGGTTGATGGTGGAATCAGAGCGGCCGTAGATGATCGCCGTCACCGACTCGGCCCGCGGCGTGAGCTTGAGCCAGTCGCCGTGGCGCCAGACGTTGGGCGGCCCGGGGAAGGCCTCGAAGTAGCTCTCGAAGTAGCGGCGTCCGTCGGCATCGCCCCAGAAGTGCAGCGGCATCGACGGCATCGGCTGGGTACACACCAGCTCGCCGACTTCGTCGATCAGCGGCTCGCCGGCATCGCTCCAGGCGTGGATGGATGCTCCCAGCCCGCGGCACTGCATCTCGCCGGCATACACCGGCAGGATCGGGCAGGCGGAGAGGAAGGCCGTGCCGGGGTCGGTGCCGCCCGAGATCGAGGCGAGCAGGACGTCGGGGTGCACCTCGCCATAGATCCAGCGGCAGGCCCCCGCAGTCAGCGGCGAGCCGGTCGTGCCGATCGTGCGCAGCGCCGAGAGGTCGAAGCGCTCGCGCGGCTTCATGCCGGCCTTCATGCACAGGCCGATGAAGGCCGGGCTGGTGCCGAAGAAGGTAAGCCGCTCGCGCTCGGCGAGCCGCCACAGCGTATCGAGGTCCGGATGGCCCGGATTGCCGTCGAATTGCAGCAGGGTGGCGCCGGACATCAGGGTCGAGACCCACAGGTTCCACATGATCCAGTTGGTCGAGGAGAACCAGAAGTAGCGGTCGCGCTCGCTCACGTCGAGATGCAGCAGGTTGGTCTTCATCGTCTCGAGCACGAAGCCGCCATGGCCGTGCACGATGGCCTTGGGCATGCCGGTGGTCCCGGAGGAGTAGACCACCCAGAGCGGATGCTGGAACGGCACCGGCCTGAACGCGCACTCGGCGGGCTCGGCCAGCGCCTGCGACCACGGCAGCGCCGTCACGCGGCGCCCGGCGCGCGCGGCTTCGGCCTCGACCTCCCCGATGGCGGCATCCGGGTCGAGATAGGGCACGAAGATCACGGTGCGCAGCGTCGGCAGCTGGCGCACCAGTTCGCGCACCACCTCGCGCCGGTCGAAGTCCTTGCCTCCGTAACGGTAGCCGTCGACGGCGAACAGCACCACCGGCTCGATCTGGCGGAAGCGATCGAGCACGCTGACCGGCCCCATGTCGGGTGAGGAGCTGGACCAGATGGCCCCGACGCTGGCGGTGGCCAGCAGCGCGACCACCGTCTCGGGGATGTTCGGCATGTAGGCCACGCAACGGTCGCCCGGCTGCACGCCCAGGCGCTCGAGCGTGGCCGTGAGCGCGCCGGTGCGGGTGCGCAGTTCGGCCCAGGCGATCTCGGTGCGCGGGCGCAGCTCGGACTCGAACACCAGCGCCGGACGGTTCGCACGGCCGGGGGCCAGCGCCGGCGCCAGCAATTGCTCGGCGTAGTTGAGCGTCTCGCCCTCGAACCAGCGTGCGCCGGGCATGACGCGCTCGGCCAGCACGGACCGGAAGGGCGCATGCGCCCTCACCCCGGCCCATTCGTGCAGCGCTTCCCAGAAGTCTTCCAGCTGCTCGACGGACCAGGTCCACAGGGCCTCGTAGTCGGCAAAGGTCAGGCCGCGGGTCTGCTGCAGCCAGGCGCGAAAGCGGGTGATGCCCGCTTCGGCAATGCGTTCGCGGCTCGGCCGCCACAGGACTTCGGGCGTCGACATGGGTCCTGCCTCCTCCGGATTCCGCCGACTATACCGAGCGCCGCGTGCCCCCTCTCTCGGTGTTTGCCCACGGTTGCCGGCCGGCCGCGAATGCGGGCAATGCTTTACAACTCAAGGTTTCGTGTATACAGTATCCACGGTGCGCTGACCCGAATGTCGCATCCCGGAGACCTGCTCTTGGTGCCGTCGCTGGAACCCGTCGATCGCCCCGTCGCCCTTGGCGAGCAGGTCTATCACACCCTGCGCACGCACCTGCGCAACGGGGCGATCGTCGCCGGCCAGCCGCTGCAGGAGGTCCCGCTGGCCAAGCAGCTGGGCGTCTCGCGCACCCCGGTACGGGAGGCACTCACCCGGCTGGCCAGCGAGGGGCTGCTGGTTTCGGGTGGACGCAGCTTCGTGGTGCCGTCCCTCACGCTCGAGGACGTCGACGACATCTATGAGGTGCGCTTCCTGATCGAGCCGGCAGCCATTGCCCGGGTTGCCGAGTGCAGCGCCGATCCGGAGCTGCGGGCACCGATCGAGGAGGCCCTGGCCGCCGCCTTCGCCGCCCACCGCGCCGGCGACACCGAGAGCTTCCGCGAGACCAACGTGCGGTTTCGCAGCGCCTGGCTCGCGCTGGTGCCGAATCCGCGCCTGGTGAAGGTCATCGAGCAATACGCCGACCACATGCAGCGCATCCGCGCCCTCACTCTCGACGACGCGGCGATCCGCGCCATCGTGCTGCGCGGTCTCGAGCGCGTCACGGTGGCCCTGCGCCGCGGCGACAGCCCCGGCGCCGCCGCCGCCATGCGCGAGCACCTGGCGCAGGCCAGGCATGCGTTCATCGTGGCGATCGGCCTCGATCGGCCGACCATCGACGGTACACGCGCGGCGGCAGTATGAAGCCGCGCCGCCTTGCTCGCCGCCCCGGTGCGGCCCCGCATTCATCCGAGAAACAGCCATGACCTACAAGGCCCAGATCCCCTACGGCGCGTACTGGAGCACGCCGTTCGCACGCTGGCAGGGCAGCTTCGCCAACCTGCACAGCATCGAGTTCGCCGCCCATGTCGCGCGCGCCGAGCTCGCCCGGCGCCGCATCGACCCCAAGGTCTTCGACTACGGCGCCCTGGGCCTCTCC
>MKUQ01000026.1:513-94492 GCA_001898645.1 Burkholderiales bacterium 70-64 | reverse complement strand
TGACATCGGCAACTCGCCGAACGCACTGCGGCTCGCCATCGTCACGAATTGAGTTGTTCAGGGCCGACTAATTAAACGACATGACGGGATATCGGCGCTGTATCCAGAGGTAGCCGATCTGGCGCCGGCTGCTCGAAACTGCTTTGCGGAGCAGCGTCAACAGCTCCGGACTACCGGTGGCACGTGGGGCCGAGTTCAATCCCGGATTACGTCCGGTCTGGAATGGAAGACGTGATAGAAAGTCGAGTGATGACAGTCGCTTGCCGGTATGGGTGTCGACAGGCTATGTCGACGGAACGGGTTTTATCCGTGAATACGATCCGAACCAAAACACGTTAGACGTCAGAGATCCATGTGTCCTCGTCAGCCAGATGATGCCTACAACGATACCGAATTCGAACAACTCGGTATCAGAGACTGCGCCCCGCTTTCGACCGGAATGCCGCGGCATTGGTTGCGCCACTCGGTTCGGGTAAGTGTCGGACTCATCTTTACGGGAAACAACTGCGTCTCCGGAGAATTCTTTGAATCGTTTGCAGTGACCTCCGTCGACGAAGCCATCGACAGGCTCATCGCGAACGAGGACTTGAATCTCCAGTACACCTTTACCGCAGAAAGCGTTCTGCCTCTTTGCGCCTTCGACGCTGACTGGCCCCTTTTCCGACGCTCAAAGGCGGCACGGAATCTCACGCCAAGAGTCAAGGTTCAAGGCACCGAACCGTGGACCCGGCAATGGGACAGAACACTGTTCGAAATCTATCGCCAGCCATACAACGATGACCCACTTGCCCGCAACAGGTGGGGTGGATATGGGGGAAGACCGGGAGGGCGCCTGTACCTCCGTGTGGGAGGGCGTTCGGCGGATCAGGCACTGAATGATTGGAGCAAGTGTGCAAAATCAGTTCGCGGTCTCTATCGTCGTGCAAAAAAGCTGCGCGACGCCTGACAACTCGTTCCAGTCGACGTCGCACTCGTCGCCTCGCGCGTCGAACGCAAGAGAAACACCGATCTATGAGCCACCGTCGTGTTGGCCTGATCTGGCGTTCTGTCATCAACGCATCGCGCTATCGCTGCGATGACGCGGCAGCGAATAAGTCAGCGTTTCCTTAGGCTGCAGCTACGGCGTCCCTCGTGAGAAAAACCATGAGAACTTTCATTGCGTATTGCTTTGGCTTCCTTGGGTTCCTACTTCAAGGAGGCGCAGTAATTGGCCTCCCTGTTTACGTATTATTTTTTGGTGGGTCGTCATGGTTGATGCTTGCATTTTTCCCGCTCGGCTTCGCTGGAATGATTCCTCTGGGGATAATGTCTTCGATGCTTAAACGGAATGAGATCGAATCCACTGCGCCCTAATACCTAATTCAACACGGACCGTTGCAAGCGTCGCTTTACGTTACATGCAAGGTCCGGTTACTTCAAATGCTAGGATATTATTGTCGTACCACCACCTAAAGGAGATTTGGATGGACTTGGAAAGCGCAATCGGAAAACATGCTGAATGGAAAGTGAAACTTCGCGGGGCAATTTCCAATAAAGGAAAATTGGATGCGGCGACTATTTCAAAAGACAATTGCTGCGAGCTTGGGAAGTGGCTGCATGGCGAGGCCAAAGCAAAGTTTGGAAGTTTGTCCAGCTATGGGGCATGTGTTTCCAAACACGCGGCATTTCACGTAGAAGCTGGAAAAGTTGCTGCAACCATCAATGCCGGGAGATTTCCAGAGGCTGAAGCCATGCTTGGGCCAAGCACTCCCTACAACGCTGCATCCAATGCGGTTGGCGTCGCCATCATGGGGTTGAAGAAAGAGGCCAGACTGTGATTGCCTGGCGTGTCGGTCAACCGGACAGGGCACGGAAGTGAGGACGCTGCTCATTATCGTCGCAATCGTGGTCGTCGGATGGTACGGCAACAACTTGTACAAGCAATATAGTTACGCTCGCATGGGTACACTCGAGAGACAGCCGGCATCTGTCAACACCCGGCCAGATGCATCGCAAAGTGCCTACCGCTGCGACGGCAGAACGTATTGCTCGCAAATGACCTCATGCGCAGAGGCTACATTCTTCCTTCAGAACTGCCCAAATGTAAAAATGGACGGTGACGGAGATGGAGTGCCCTGTGAGCGTCAATGGTGCAGTTCTTCTTAGGGTGACGAAGAGGCAAGCCGTCATGGACGTCGGCGTCGCGGGTAGCAACTCATCTACTTTGTTTCATTTTCGGGTTGCAGCGACATACGCTTGCGACGGGTGAAGCCAGACCTTCCCATCGAGCGGATGTCTTCCGGCAAGGCGGCTTCGCGCCGCCCTCGCATCTCGCAACCCGAGGAGCCCATCGTTGAATAAGGGAAGGCTCGAAGCGTTCAGCGATGGCGTCATTGCCATCATCATCACCATCATGGCCCCGGTTGCCCTCACGTTAAACGTTATGTTGTTGAAGGCGATAGCTTCTTGCGCGAACTACGCAATGTAGCTACAATGTGACATGGAGTTCACTTGGCACGAACCAAAGCGTGCGAGCAACCATGCGCGAGCATGGTCTGGACTTCGTCGATGCCGAGAGCGTCTTCGAGGGACTGACCTTCACGTTCGAAGACGATCGGTTCGAGTACGGTGAACGTCGTTTCGTCACGCTGGGACTCCTGGCAGGAGTGCCGGTGTCGATTGCCCACACCGAGACCGAGCATGAAATCCACATCATCTCCTTCCGTAAAGCGACAAGGCGTGAAGCGCAGCGCTACTTCCATGAAGTCACAGACTGATTGGTCGCGCCTGTTTGATCCTTCGGACAAGGCGAAGCCGACGGCGGAGCATCCCGAGGCAGACCTTGGAAAGGTGGTGCGCGGCATCGTTCGTCGCGGATTGAAGCCTGCTCCCCCGAAGACTTTGATCTCGCTCCGATTGGACGAGGACGTGATCGAGTGGTTCAAGGCGCAAGGCCCTGGGTACCAGACGCGGATCAATGCTGTGCTGAGAGCATTCCGCGACGCATCTGCATGACAGGTTGCTCAAGCGGACAGCGCGCCTACGGCGCGCCGCCGCTTGGCGCCGACTCCAGGTTATTCTTGCCGTACCACCACCCAAAGGAGATCTTGATGGATTTGGAAAGCGCAATCGGAAAACATGCCGAATGGAAAGTGAAGCTTCGCGGGGCAATTTCCAATAAAGGGAAATTGGATGCGGCGACTATCTCGAAAGATAATTGCTGTGAGCTGGGGAAGTGGCTGCATGGCGAGGCCAAGGCGAAGTTTGGAAACTTGTCCAGCTATGGGGCATGTGTTTCCAAGCACGCGGCGTTCCACGTAGAAGCTGGAAAAGTTGCTGCAGCCATCAATGACGGGAGATTTCCCGATGCTGAGGCCATGCTTGGATCAGGCACTCCCTACAATGCCGCATCCAATTCAGTTGGCGTCGCCATCATGGGGCTGAAGAAAGAGGCCAGGCTGTAGTTGTCCGACCTGTCGGTCAACCGGACAAAGTCATGTGTGTCAACGTAAGTAGCGCCTGATTTCTCCAGAAAAACGCCTCATCGGCAAGGCGGCTTCGCGCCGCCCTCGCACCTGGCAACCTCAGGAGCCCATCGTTGAATAAGGGAAGGCTCGAAGCGTTCAGCGATGGCGTCATTGCCATCATCATCACCATCATGGTCCTGGAGATGAAGGTTCCGCACGACGCTTCGTTCCAGGGTCTCGTCGGGCTTCTGCCGGTGTTCCTGAGCTACGTGCTGAGTTTCATCTACGTCGGCATCTACTGGAACAATCACCACCACATGCTTCAGGCCAGCACCAGGGTGAATGGCTCGGTCCTCTGGGCCAACCTGCATCTCCTGTTCTGGCTGTCGTTGTTCCCTTTCGCAACCGGATGGATGGGCGAAAATCACTTCGCCCCGCTACCGTCCATCGTCTATGGAGTCGTCCTTCTCGCTGCGGCGATCGCCTACTGGATGCTCCAGCAGTGCATCATTTCGGCCGAGGGCGAAGGATCCAGGCTGCGCCGTGCGATCGGAAGGGATTGGAAGGGCAAGCTTTCGCCGCTTCTGTACCTGACTGCGATCCTGCTCACCTTCGTGAGGCCGTGGCTCGCGCAGACGATCTACGTCCTGGTGGCCCTGATGTGGCTCGTTCCAGACAGGCGAATCGAGTCCGGTTTTCGCGGTGACGCCTGACGAGTTGTTGCGACCGCCTCCGCCAACACCACTTCCCACCGATCCACCCGTACCGAATCCAGGTACTGTGGCGGCGTCTGCTCGCGTGTGCGCACCATCACTGCAGTGACCCTCGCGGCGTATTCGCCGTTGGGCAGGCCGGCACCCTTCGACAACCGCCCGACCGTGCGTCCATCACCGGTTTCGAGCATGCCGTCGACGATGCGCAGCCGATCCCCCGTTCCAAGCGCCGCGAGGTCGGCATGCACGCGATGCGACTGCGGATGTCGGCCGGCGAACCCGAGATCGACGTCGGACGGGCTCAGCGCGAGACAGCGCGTCTGCAGTTCCGGCCGGAACGGCGGCACCGCCTCGGGGCGAAGCGCCACGACCGTATCGACCTCATGAAGGTCGGCGAGCAACCCCTCCGGGTTCCGCTGCCGGCGGAACACCGTCAACGTCTCCCTTGCCCGCGTCATCGCGACGTACAGCAGTCGCCGTTCGTCGTCTCCGCTTCCCCAGTCGTCGCAGTCCATCACGATGACGTGCCGGAATTCGAGTCCCTTGGCCCGATGCGCGGTCATCAGTCGTAGCGCGTCGACCGCCCCGTCGCGACGGGCGGTGCCCGCGCTCTCGAAGAACCAGTCGGCCACCTCGCGCAGCGGCAGTTTCGCCTTCGGATACGCGAGCATCAGGTCCAGGCCTGCCGCGCACAGATCCTGCCAGGTGCAATTGGCGGGCCGTGCGCGCAGGCGCTTGCGCAACCAGCGCACGAGCGCCGCCACCGGCAGCAGCGGCCGGCGATACCCGAGCACCACATCGAGCAGGTGCCGCCCCTCGCGGGTCTGCATCACCGAGATTTCTGCAGCCGCGTCGCGCGCCATCGAGCAGCGGATGCCCTCGATCTCGCAGAGCGCGCGCAGCGGCTCGAGCGATTCGTGTGTGCGTGCGAGCACGGCGATGTCGCCGAGTGCGGTTCGCGGATCGAGCCCGCGGATGCGAGCGATCTCCTGGGCGACGAGCTGCGCCTGGCGGTTCGCGTCGGCGGGGGTGTCGATCAGCCGCACCCGCCCGCCGTACTGCGCATCGAGCGCGCTCCAGCGTCCGCCGGCCGGATCGTCGGCACGCCGTGCATCGATGCGGATCGGGTGGTCGACCTTCATCCGGTCACGCGCCGGCTGGATGACGTGATTCGCCGCGCCGATGATGTGCTGCGTCGAGCGGTAGTTCTCGACGAGCCAGGAGACTTCCGCATCGTAGTCTTCACGGAAACGCCGGATGAATTCGACGTTCGCACCGTTGAACGCGTAGATGTTCTGGTCGTCGTCGCCGACGGCCATGATGCTCAGGCGCCCGTCGCCGTCGGGCAGGCGCCGGCCGGCGAGCGCACTGACCAGCGCGTACTGCTCGGCGTCGATGTCCTGGTACTCGTCGACGAAGATGTACTCGTAGCCGGCGAGCAACCGGTCGCGTGCTTCGTCGGCGTCGGCGAAGGCTTCGGTGCGGCCTTCGAGCAGGTCGACGGCGTCCGAGAGCAGCCGCGCGAAATCGATCGTGGCGCCGCGCAGGTCGGCGCCCGCGAGGCTCGTGCCCGTCAGCCGCAGCGCCAGCGCGTGGTGCGTCATCACGGTGACGCCGCGCGCGTCGTCGCCGACCAGCACGAACAGCCGCCGGCGCAACTCGGCCGCCGCGCTGCGGTTGAAGGCGAGCGCGATGATGCGCGTCGGCGCCACGCGCCGCACACGCAACAGCCACGCGATGCGGTGCACGAGCACGCGCGTCTTGCCCGATCCCGGCCCGGCGAGCACCAGGTGGTTGCCGTGGTCGGGTTTCGTCACCAGCCGCTGCTGCGCGGGGTTGCCCAGCTTGTCGACGATGCGGCGGTACGATTCGGCCGTGGTCGCGAGCTCGATGAGCTCGGTGCGTCCGGCGAACCATTCCTTGACGAAGCGCCGGCGCGGCCAGGTGAAGTACGCGGCGGTGAGCGCGAGCGCATCGGCGATCTTCTGCGCGCCCCGCTTCGCGTACTCGTGCATCACGTGCGTCTGGAACGTGCGTTCGCGGTAGTGCTCCTGCAGCGGTGCGAAGTCTTCCTTGCGGAAGCGCCGCTTCGCCTCCGACGCGTTCAGCTCGATCGTCATCGCCGCGCGGAACACGGTGCGGCCCTTGTCGAGCTGGATCACGTCGTTCTCGTGCAGGTAGAGCAGCGCGTGTTCGAGGGCGGCCGCGGGGTCGCGCAGGCTGGTGCGCAGCGCGAGATCGGCATCGAGCGCATCGAGCAGCTCCTTGGCCTTGCACTCGACCAGCACGTTCGCCTGGCGCGTGTCGGGCGGCAGCCGGGCGAGCAGCGCGGCAAGCACGACGCGTGCCGCCGCCTGGCGCTTCTCGCAGATCTCGCGGATCTCGCGCCAGCCGCGATATAGCTCGATGCGCAGGCTGTCCGTGCCGACGCGCCGTACCTGCATCGATGCGCGCCGACTCGCATCGGAGCCGAAGGATTCGGCAAGCGAGCGCAGGCACTTGTGCAGCCGGGCGGGATGGACGTCCGCATGCCCCACCGGCAGGTCCAGGCGCCGCCGCAGCTCCGAGCACATCGCGCGCACCCCCAGCAGTTGCGGCGCGTCGTCGATCGCCGCGTCGGGGGCGAACTCGGACATCAGGTCGAGCAGCGCGCGCTCGAAGCGCACGAGCCGCTCGAAGGCACGGTCGGACGCACCCTGCACGCCCTTGCTCACCAGCGCGGTCAGGCCGAGATCATTGGCGAGGATGTCCAGCTGCTCGAGCCCGCACAGGATGCGGAAGCAATCCTTGTGATCGATGCCCGCCGCGAGCTGCAGGTCGTCGGTGCTCAGGCCCTCGGGCGTCTCGCAGCGATACAGCGCGGCAGCCACCGCCTCGTAGCGTTCGCGCTCCTCGTGCTTCAGCGATGCGGCGCGGATGCGGCTGATCGCCTCGGCCAGCGTCGGAATGCGCAGGCTCGCCGGGAAGACGCGGCTGTGGTTCTCGTTGCGCTTCAGGAAGCCGCTGCGCTCGAGCCAGGCGACGGCCGTCTGCACCTTCGTCGCGGCGTCGCGCCCGGCGACGTCGATCTCGACGCCTTCCGCATCGAGCAGCAGCTCTTTCGCCGACACCACGATCTCGTCGCTGCGGAAGCGCTGGGCGCGGCGACGGATGCTCCTGAGCAGCCCGGCGAAGTCGCGCTGGTTCAACTGCGAGCGGGCGGCCAGGCGGAACTGCGCCTCGACGTCCTGCTCGGCGAAGAGCAGCACGCACCTGGCGGGGTGGCCGTCGCGGCCCGCGCGGCCCGCCTCCTGCAGATAGTTCTCGAGCGAGCCGGGGATGTCGGCATGGACGACGACGCGCACGTCGGGCTTGTCCACGCCCATGCCGAAGGCGTTGGTGGCGACGATGACGTCGAGCCCGCCCGCGATGAAGTCCTGCTGGATCTTCTTCTTCTCGCCGGGGTCGAGCCCCGCATGGAAGTGCCGGCAACGCATGCCCGAGCGTGCGAGCTGTTCCGCCCATATCTCCGTATGATCGCGCCTCGCGCAGAAGACGATACCCGCGCCGCCGTTGCGCAGCTCGCGCGCGAGGATCTCCTGGATGTGCTGCCCCTTCTCGGCGTCGCGCACCGGCATGACGACGTACTCGAGATTCGCGCGCTCGTGTCCGCCCGGGAGGTACTGCAGCTCTACGCCGAGCTGCTCGCGGAAGTGATCGATCAGGTCATCGACGACATCGGGCTTGGCAGTGGCGGTGAAGCAGGCCACGGGCGCCGCCTGCTCGGCGAAGTGCTCGCGGATGAAGCGCGCGACGTACAGGTAATCGGTGCGGAAATCGTGGCCCCACTTCGAGAGGCAATGCGCCTCGTCGAATACCCAGGTGGCAATCTGCCGCAGCCGGATCGCCTCGACGAAGCGCCGGTTGCGGAACTGCTCGGGCGAGACCAGCACGATGCCCGCGTCGCCCATCCGGATCTTCTCGAGCGTGACCTTGCGCTCGGGCGACGTGAGCAGGCCGTTGATCGTGACCACGCACTGCACGCCGTGCGCCACGAGGTTGTCGACCTGGTCTTTCATCAGCGACTGCAGCGGCGAGACGATCACCGTGAGCTTGCCGCTGCGCCAGTAGTGCGCGAGGGCCGGCAGCTGGTAGCAGATCGACTTGCCGCCGCCGGTGGGAAGGATGGCCAGCAGGCTGCGACGTTGCAGGCCTGTCTCGACGATGTCGCGCTGCAGCGACCCGCCGGTGGCGTTGGCAGGCTTCGCGCGAAAGGCGTCGAGCTGGAAGTGCTGCAGCAGCAGCGATTCGGGGTCGTGCTGCTGGCGGCAGTACCGGCATTGCGGGTTGCTGCAGTCGGTTTCGCGCAGCTCGCGGATCAGCGTGCCGACACCAGGGTGGGCCGCGTGCACCCACGGCGGCAACACCGAGTTGCCACCGGCCACGCGCAGCCAGGCGAGCGCGTAGGCGATCGGCCAGCGCAGCCCGGTGTCGCCGGCGAGGTCGTCCTGAACGAGGCGATCCAGGCGCGTCTCGCAGCACAACAGCGGGAAAGCGCCGCGCACGGCAGTTTGCGTCTCGGCGAGCGTCGGCGGCGGGGCTTCGCGCAGGCTGCCGAAGAGCCGGGCGAGCGCCGGGTCGTCGTGCAGCAGGAAGTGCAGGACGCCGACCCAGCCGGGATCGACGAGGTGCAGTCGGGCGAACTCGTGCAGTTCGTCGGCCAGCAACTCGAGGGCGAGGTGCGCGTCGCCCACCGGATCGTTGCGGCTGTCCGAGACGAGCTTGTAGTCCTTGACGAGCCGGTGGTACGGATTGCGCGGAAAGGCGAGTGGCGAGAGCTCGAGCGTATCGACGACCGGGAGATGCAGCCCATCGAGGCCGGGCAACTGCGCAGCGAGTGCGGGAAGGTCGTGACGGCGCAGGTTGTGGCCGACGAGGATGCCGGCGCCGGCGGCGTAGGCGTTCAGGCGCCGGGCGACGGCTTCGCGCCCGCCCGGCGGCACGGGCGCGTCGAAGATCGCCTCGCGATCGGAGCGCACGGCGGCGAGGCGGAAGATGCGGTTGCCTTCGCCGGGGTGGGACTCGACGTCGATCGACAGGAACGCGACGCCGGCGGGCAGGGGCCGGGAGGCAACGTGAGGTACCGGGTCGAGGAGACCCGAGCCGGGGTTCATGGCGTTGCGTCTGCGGCAGGATCCACGAAGGCAAGCGCCTCCCGCGGCCCCACGCCACGGGCTTGCGAGTCAACAGGGTACCCGCTTACGAGCCGGGTTGTCGCCGATCTTCGGAAGTGGCAGACCCTGCGCCTGGATGAAAAGACGCTACGCCGGCTCAGACATATCGCTGTCGATCAGCAGACCTCCGTTTCGGCATGGGTCGGGAATCTGGTGACCCGAGCCGTGGCCGAGTTGGACAGTTTCGAGCCGGCTCGGCGGCGCGCGCTTCAGGCCATGAAGCAGCCGCTGCCGGTTCGAGAGGGGCCGCTGAGCCGCGAGCAGGCCCATGAACGTTGAGGTATTCGTCGATACCCACCTGCTGTACTACGCGAACACGGATTCACCGGATCCGCGCCATGCTCGCGCACGCGAGCTTGTCGAATCCCTGTGGGGCGAACCGGGGAAGGCCGCGATCAGCGTGCAGGCGCTGCAGGAACTGCACGTCAATCTGGTTCGAAAGGGAGGGCTCGATCCTTCCGCCTCGTGGCGGCGGGTGAGCGACTACCTGGCCTGGAAGGTGATCGACAACGACCGCTCCCTGCTCGCTTCGGCTTTCGACGTGCAGACGCGCTGGAAGCTGAGCTACTGGGATAGCCTGATCGTTGCCGCCGCTCAGCGCTCGGGCGCCCCCGTGCTGTGGTCCGAAGATCTGGCCGACGGGCGGGGTTACGACGACCTACGAGTCCTGAACCCGCTGTCTGCACGATGACCAGCATCACGTGAACGCCGGCCTGCCTTCTGGCAACGCCTGCTCCTCCGGGGTGAAATCGAGATCCACAGTCAGTTTTCGCCGAAGTAGTCCGAGATCGTGACCCAGCGTCCGTTGCGAATCTCGGCCAGGCGGGCACGGTTCGATCCCAGGCGCTTGGTGGGCGAGAACGTCATTTCCGCGCTTCCGAACATGTCGGAAGGGAATTTCGTCCCCTCGATCGCGGCGATCAGGGACTCGGTCGTCAGGTTGGGTCCTGCCTTCTCCAGGGCCGTGATCAGCGCGTCTGCGTTCGTGTACCCATAGACTGCGTGCATCGCCGGGTCCTCGCCGAACTTCGCCTTGTATCGCCCGATCCATGCGCGCACCGGCTCGGAAGCCGAATCCGCATAGGGCACCGCAACGGTGTGTGCCGCCATGATGCCGTCCATCGCAGGGCCGCCCAGCTTGTGGATCTGGTCGAAGTACAGGCTGGTCGTGCCCAGGAAGACGGGATTGAAGCCGGCCTTCCTCGATTCGGAGACCGTCCCGATGGTCTCGCGCACCACGGTGCCCAGCACGACGAGATCGCAGCCCGCGCGGGCCATGCGCCCGACCTGCGAGGAGAAGTCGGTTGCCCCGCGCTTGTACGAGGTCTTCTCGGCCAGTTCCATGTTGATGGTCTTCAGGCCGTCCTCGGCTCCCTTCACGTGCTCTTCGCCGAGGTCGTCATCCTGATAGATGATGCACGGCTTCTTCACCCCCTTTTGCTTGACCACCAGGGGAAGCGCCTGGCGTATCTGGTCATAGTAGGGCGCGAACGACGCGAACTTCAGCCGGTGCACCGGGTCGAACATCTGCCGCGCCGGGCTGAAGGGAAAGAGGTTGATGATGTTGCGTTCGAACAGGAGCGGCATGACCGCGACATTGGTCGCCGTGCCGAGGTGTCCCAGCATCAGGAAGATCCTGTCCTGGTCGAGCAGCTTGTGCGTTGCGAGGATGGTGCGCTTGGGATCGTAGCCGTTGTCTTCCACCACGAACCGGATCTTGCGCCCATGCACGCCGCCTTTTTCATTCTGCTCGTCCAGTCGCATCTGCATGCCGTTGCGACTCGCCTTTCCGAGGGCCGCGATCGGGCCGGACAGGTCCTGGATGGTCCCGATCACGATTTCGTTCCTGCTCACCCCTTGTGTCTGGGCCGGGGCGGTGCCATGCGCGAGGGCGACGGCAGCCGCGATCGCCACGATTCTCCAGTTCATGAGTCTCCTCCTGTCACATGCGAGTTATGAAACAACCTCTGAATACATCGACTCGATGAGAGCCGCGTACTTCTCGTTCACGAGTTTCCGCTTCAGCTTCATCGTCGGCGTGAGCTCTTCGTCCTCCGCCGTCAATTCGGACTCGATCAATCTGAACGCCTTGATCTGCTCGACCCGCGCGAACCTGGCGTTGACGCGCGCGACCTCGCCCTGGATCAGGTCCAGCACCTCGGGGGCGCGCGTGAGGCCCGAGTAGCCGGAGTACTCGACGTTGCGGTCCTGCGCGAACTTCTCGACGTTCTCGTGATCGATCATCACCAGCGCGGTCACGAAAGGGCGCCGATCGCCGATCAGCACCGCGTCCGTGATGTAGGGCGAGAACTTCAGCTCGTTCTCCAGCTCGCTCGGGGTGATGTTCTTTCCACCGGCCGTGATGATGATGTCCTTCATCCGGTCGGCAATGGTCACGTATCCGTCGGCGGAAATGCGCCCGACGTCACCCGTATGGAGCCAGCCCTCGGCGTCGATGGCTTCGGCGGTCTTCTCGGGCAGGTTCAGGTAGCCCATGAACACGAAGTCTCCGCGCAGCAGGAGCTCGCCTTCGTCGGAGAGCTTCACTTCGACGCCGTGGAGCGGCTTTCCGATCGTTCCCGGGCGCAGCGCCAAAGGGGGATTCAGCGTCCCCATGGCGGTGCTCTCGGTCTGCCCCCATCCCTCCAGCATCGGAATGCCGAGCGCCAGGTACCAGCGGATCAGGTCGGGTGAGATGGGGGCCGAACCGGTCATGAGGAAGCGGGCGCGGTGGATGCCGATCGTCTTGCGCACGTTGTCGAGTGCCAGCCAACGAGCCAGCCGGTAGCGAACCTCGAGGAGCAGGGGGACCGGGCGCCCTGCCAGCACGCAGTCCACGACCGCGTGGCCCTGGGCGATTGCCCAGCGGTACAGCCATCGATGAGGCCGGACCGCCTCGGAGACGGCGATCGTGATGGCCGAGTAGAACTTCTCCCAGATCCTGGGCACGGCCAGGAACACCGTCGGGCTGATCTCCCGGACGTTCTCGGGAACGGTGTCGGGGTTCTCGACGAAGTTGAGCACCGTGCCGGTGTACAGCGCGAAGTACGCTCCGAACTGGCGCTCGACGATGTGGCAGAGGGGCAGGAAGGCCATCCTCGAATCGCGCTCGTCCTGGGGGATGCTCTTGTTGAGGGACGGCCACTGGCACACCAGGTTGCGGTGGCTGAGCATGGCGCCCTTGGGCTTGCCCGTGGTGCCGGAGGTGTAGACCAGGATGGCGAGGTCCTCGGCCGCGCGTGAGAGACGCCTGCGATCGAACTCGCCGGGATGGGCGCGATCGAACTCCTTGCCGAGGTTCCGCAGCGCCTCGAGGCTCATGGCCTGCGGGTCGGAGAACCGGCCCAGTCCGTCCAGATCGAAGATCACGATCTTGAGGAGCGCGGGCAGGCGGTCCCGGATCTCCAGGATCTTGTCGAGCTGCTCGTCGTCTTCCACGAATACCACGCGCGTATGCGAGTCATCGCACAGGTATTCGCACTGGGCGAC
The DNA here is from genome assembly GCA_001898645.1 of Burkholderiales bacterium 70-64. Lineage (GTDB taxonomy): Bacteria > Pseudomonadota > Gammaproteobacteria > Burkholderiales > Burkholderiaceae_E > Zeimonas. Next base: position 81,631 of record MKUQ01000026.1, on the reverse strand, counting down.
CGAGTCGGTCGGGTAGATGCCCGACGTCACCAGGCCGGCGCACAGGGCGCCCAGGTCCGCGAAGAGCCATTCCTTGCGCGTGTTGGACAGGATGGACGCGACCTCGCCGGGTTGCAGGCCGAGGGCCACCAGCCCCATGGCGGTCTCCCGCACCGCGGCGCCGAATTGGCTCCATGTCGCTTCGCGCCAGATGCCGAGTTCCTTCTGCCGCAGGGCGACCCGGGATCCGCGCGCCTGCACCGCGTTCCAGAAGACCTCCGGCACGGTGTCGCCGGCAATGACGATCTCGTCGATGGGCCGGATCCGGGCGATGTTCCAGAGCATGTGTCGTCCGACAGTGAGGGTTCAGCGCCAGGTCTTCTTTCGCTTCCAGCGGCGTTCGCCGCGGATGCCCGCTTCTCTCATGCCGAGGTAGAACTCCTTGATGTCCTCCTTCTCGCGCAGGCGTTCGCACCGGTCTTCGGCGACGACTCGGCCGTTCTCCAGCACGTAGCCGTGGTCGGCCACGTTGAGGGCCACGTTGGCGTTCTGCTCGACGAGCAGGATCGTCGTGCCGCGTTCCCTGTTCACGCGGATGACGATCTCGAAGATCTCGATGGTCAGCTTCGGGGACAGGCCGAGACTGGGTTCGTCGAGGAGGATGAGCGACGGCGCCGCCATCATCGCGCGCGCAATCGCCAGCATCTGCTGCTGCCCGCCGGAGAGCAGCTGCGCGGCTTGCGCGCTGCGCTCTCTCAGGATGGGGAAGTAGCCGTAGGCTGCCTCGAGATCGCTGGCGATCCCGGCGCGGTCCTGGCGCGTGTATGCCCCCATCATCAGGTTGTCGCGCACCGACAGCAGCGGGAAGATGTCGCGGCCTTCCGGTACATGGGAGATCCCGCGCCTCACGATGTACGCCGGGTCCATGCCGGTGATGTCGCGGGAGCGGAACTCGATCTTCCCGCGCGACGGCTCGACCATGCCCGATATCGTCTTGAGGATGGTCGATTTCCCGGCCCCGTTGGAACCCAGCACGGCGACGATCGTCCCCGGCGATACCTGCAGGCTCACGCCCCTGATCGCCTTGACCGGGCCGTAGGCGCTCTCCACATTGGAGAGCTTCAGCATCGACTCGCTCATGGGCGGGCTCTGCGCAAGGCGAGCACCTCGTCGCCCTTGCCGAGGTAGGCCTCGATCACGCCGGGATGAGCCTTGACCTCGTCGGGCGTGCCCAGTGCCACGCGCTCGCCGTAGTTCATGGCGAGGACCCGGTCCGAGACCCGGGAGACGAGCGACATGTCGTGTTCGACCATCAGGATCGCGATGCCCAGTTCCTCCCGGATGTCGTCGATCCAGAACGCGAGGTCGTTGGTCTCCTCGGTGTTGAGGCCCGAAGAGGGCTCGTCGAGCAGCAGCAACCGCGGTTCGAGGCACAGTGCCCGGGCCAGTTCGACCACCTTGCGCACGCCATAGGGAAGTCCCGCGATGACGGTGTCCCGGTAGTGCTGGAGGTCGAGGAAATCGATGATCTCCTCGACCTTCGTCCGGGCGGCGCGCTCGGCCTCCCGGACGGAATGCGTGAAGACGAGGTGCTGCCAGAAATTCCCGTGCCGGCGGGTGTGGCGGCCGATCAGCAGGTTCTGCAGCACGGTGGCGTGCTGGAACAACTCGATGTTCTGGAAGGTGCGGGCGATCCCAAGCCCGGCGATGCGGCTCGGCTTCATGTCCGTGATGCAGTGGCCGTCGAAGTGGATGTCGCCCGTGGTCGGCTGGTAGAGGCGACTGATGAGGTTGAGGAGCGTCGTCTTGCCGGCTCCGTTGGGCCCGATGAGCGTGAAGACCTCGCGGGGCCGGACATCGAAGCTGATGCCTCGCACGGCGGCCAGGCCGCCGAAGCGCACGCCCAGATCGTCGACGGACAGAAGGGCACTCATGCGTTCACGCGAGCCGCTCGGTCTTCTGGAAGGTCCTCTGGCGCTTTGCATGGCCCTTGCGGTACAGCGGGGCCAGCTCGAACCAGGTGCGCAACTTGACCCAGCGTCCGTAGATGCCGGTGGGCTCGAACAGCACGAACGCCATCAGCACCAGGCCGTACAGCACCGACTGCAACCCGACGGTCTGGCCGATGGCCGGCGGCAGATAGTCCTTGGCGAGCGCGATCACCTGCGGCGTCAGGATGAGGAAGATCGATCCGAAGAACGCTCCGTGCACCGAGCCGAGTCCTCCAATCGTGACGATCAGCAGCAGGTCGATCGACTGGACGATGCCGAACTGGTCCGGCGTGATGAAGCGGAGCAGGTGGGCGCTCAGTGCACCTCCGAGTCCGGCGAGGGCCGCGGAGACGGCGAAGGAGAGCGTCTTGTAGTGTGCGAGATCGATGCCCATGCTCTGCGCGGAAATCTCGGAGTCGCGGATCGCGACGAACGCGCGACCCGTGGGCGATCTCAGCAGGTTCAGGATCCCGAGCGTGGCCAGAACCGAGAGCAGCAGGCAGATGTAGTAGAAGACCAGCGGAGAACCGGTTTCCCAGCCGAACAGGTCGATCCCTCCGACTGCCAGTCCGTGGTTGCCGCCCGTGACGCTTTCCCATCGCACGAGCGCTTCCTGCACGATGAAGGCGAAGGCGAGAGTCGCAATTGCCAGATAGATGCCCCGCACGCGCAGGGCCGGCAGGCCGACCACGGCTCCGACGACAGCCGAAGCCGCCATGGAAGCCGCCAGCGCGAGCGGGAACGGCCATCCCTTGGCGGTCAGCACCGCCTGCATGTAGGCTCCCACGCCCATGAATGCGGCGTGGCCGATCGAGTACAGGCCCGTGTACCCGGAGAGCAGCATCAGCCCGAGGCCGACGATGCCGTAGATCATCGCCATGGTGATCAGCGACGACCAGTAGTTGGGCAGGACGAGCGGGGCGGCCGACAGGAAGGCCAGGAGCAGGCCGTACCAGAGGACATGCCCGGAGTGCCTGGCCAGGCGGATGTCCTGGTCGTAGGAGGTCTTGAAGAGGAAACGCATGCTCCGGCTCCGCCCTCAGACCTTCTTGCGGAACTGCCCGCCGAACAGGCCGCTGGGCCTGATCATCAACATGATCAGCACGACGACATAGGCCGCGATGTCCTTGAAGCCTTCGGGCAGCGTGTAGCCTGCGAGCGACTCGATGACCCCGATGGTGATGCCGCCCACGACCGCACCGGGAAGGCTCGCCATGCCGCCGACCACCGCCGCCGGAAACGCCTTGAGGCCGATGAACCCCATGTTGGCGTCGATCATCACGATGGGTGCCAGCAGCAGCCCGGCGAGCGCGGCAACGCCGGCGGCCATGCCCCACACGAGTCCGTTGAGCCGCCGGACCGGAATGCCCATGTAGTAGGCGGCGGCCTGGCTCTGCGAGGCCGCCTGCATGGCGATTCCGATGCGGGTGAAGCGGAACATCAGGAACAGCAGCAGGCACAACACCGCGGTCGCGGCCAGGACCACCAGACGCTCGACTCCCATGACCAGGCCGCCGACCGCCACGCTCTGGTCCCGGTACGGAACAGGGAGCGCCTGCAATTCGGTTCCCAGCCCGGGGATCATCAGGACGACTCCGCGGGCGACGTAACCGATGCTCAGGGTCAGCATGACGATCGAGAACGTGGGTTCGCCCAGGAGGGGGCTGATGGCCACGCGTTCGACGAGAAAGCCGAACGCCACCATCGCGGCCAGGGCGGACGGTATGGCCAGCCAGTAGGGGAATCCGAGCACCGTGATCAGGACCAGCCCCAGGAAGGCACCGAGCATCATCAGCTCGCCCTGCGCGAAGCTGATCGTTTCCGTCGCCTTGTAGATGAGCACGAAGCCGATCGCGACCAGGCCATAGATGCAGCCCTGCGCAACGCCGTTGAAAACCTGCTGAAGCAGCTGCACCTTCTCCCCCGCCGCCCGCCTGCGCAGCCGCGCGGCGATCGATCTTTCCGATCCGGCTCTCCAACCGATCGTTCATATTGACTACTGATCGGTTGTTTGTCAACTGCCGACGACGAAGCCACGGTCGCCGCTGCCTGGCCGGACCATGGCGGGAGGTGGGATCAACGAAACAGCGGCCCGAAGGGGCCGCACTGTGGGGAGCGTCGCTACGTTACTGCATCGATGCGTTGCAGGCCCGGCGAGTGTGTCCGGGCCCTATTTCGCGGGGAGCGTGAACAGCCCCGCCTCCGTGAGGATCCGGCCCACGTCGGCAGGCAATTCCTCGGCGAACGACGGGCTCAGCATGCGTGCATACATCGCGCTCATGGCCTCCGCGACCTGCTCCCCCGTCCAGGGCCCGTCGGGGTCATACCATTTGGTGATCCAGGCCAGCCCGCCGGTGATGAGGAACGACACCAGCTTGGGGTCGCACGGAACGATGGACCGGTCGCGTATGCCGGCGGCGATCCAGCGGCGGAATTCGTGATCCAGCGCGCTGCGGGCAGCGAGAATTTCCTCCGCCTGCTCCGGAGCAAGCGCCCCGTCCTCGAGGACGATGAAGGTCACCATCGGGGAGCGCGTGATGGCGGAAACATAGTTGAAGACCATCTTCCGGATCTTGCCGAGCCAGGTGTCCTCGGCCATCGCCTGATCCTGGGCCGCCTTCGCGGCCTCTATCGAACGCACGTGGACCTTGTAGAGAAGCTCCCGCTTGTCGGACACGTAGTTGTAGAGGGATGCCTTCGTGATCCCCAGATCGTTCGCGAGATCGGCCAGCGACGTGCCGTGATATCCGTGCTTGTTGAACCAGTGCGCCGCGGTTTCGTACAGCACCTGCTCCTTCAACTCCCTCTGCTCCTGCCTGCCCGGAACCCGCTTCTGCCACGCGGCCGGCCTGGGTGCGCGGCCGGTGCGATCGTCCGCGGGCCGCGCAGTCACGGCAGCGCGGCCCGCGATCGTCTTCCTGGAACGCCCGGGCGCAGGAGGTGCCCCCTTGGCCGGTCTCTTCTTGCCGCTCGCCATCGTGCAGAAAGGTTGGTCGTCTGATCAGAGGCGGATGATAGCCCCAGTTGGAGATGATTCGCGGAAGCCAGAGCGTCGATCGACTTCCTCATGTCGATCGGCATGACCCCTGAGCCACCGTCAGGAGGACTGTCTCAGGCTCGACCGTGGCAGAGACCCAGCCTGTTGCCGCTACCGCAGGGACAAGGTGAATCTGGGCCGGCCTCCGCGTCACGTGCTGCAGTCATCGCCATGATGGCAGCAGGCGGCCGGCGGGATTGAAGCAGCGCGGCCATCTGCCGCATCGCCGGTTGCGCGTGGGTGAAGAAGGCGTACAGCCCGGCGCAGAGGTAGCTTTGCCCCGATTCGCCGTCGCGCGAGCGCGCGAAACGGTCCTTGGGGCAGTCGCCGTGGCATAGCTCGCGCACCTCGCACGTCCGGCACTGGCGAGTCAGCGTATCGCGCTTGGCTGCGCCGAACCTGCGTTGCCGCACCGACGCGACCAGATCGAGCAGATGCGTCTCGTGGATGTTACCGAGTCGGTAATCGGGCTCGACGAAGTGGTCGCAGGCATAGACATCACCGTTGTGCTCGAGCGCGAGCGCATCTCCGCAGGTGGGCGCATGCACGCACAGGCCATGACGGCCAAGCATCGCCTCGAGCGTGGCGTCGAAGAGTTGGACGTAGACGCGACCGACATCGCGCCGTACCCATTCCTCGAACACGTCGATCAGGAAGCGTCCGTAGCCCTCTGGAGTCACCGAACGCTCGGTGACCCGATCGCCGGTCTGCGTATACAGCGGGCGCTTGCCGTGCGGCGACGCGCTCCAACCACGGTTGGCGACGGTGATCGTGTTCTCCGTGGCGCGCTCGACGATCGGGATGAACTGGACGAATCGCGCCCCGAGCTCGTCGCGAAGAAAGGTGTAGACGCGGCGGCCGTGCCTTTCGTTCGCGGCGTTCACCGTGCAGAGGATGTTGCACTCGACCCCGTGTCGGCGCAGCGACCGCCAGCCGTTCATCACCAGGTCGAACGTCCCCTTGCCTGCGCGCGTTACGCGATAAGCGTCGTGCAACTCGCGCGGACCGTCCACGCTCAGGCCGACGAGAAATTGCCTCGCCGCGAAGAACGTGCACCAGTCGTCGTCGATCGCGATGCCATTGGTCTGGATCGTGTGCTGCAGCCGCTGCCCGGGGCGTTTGAGTCTTTCGGCAAGCTCGACCGCGCGCTCGAAGAAGGGCAACCCCATCAGCGTGGGCTCACCGCCTTGCCACGCGATCGTGACCCAAGGGGCGCGGTGCGCTTCGAGCAACTGGGTGATGTAGGCCTCGAGTGTCGCCTCCGACATGCGATGGCTGCCGCCGGGGTAGAGCGCCTCCTTCGAAAGGAAGAAGCAGTACTTGCAGTCGATATTGCACGTGGAGCCGCTGGGCTTGGCCATCAGATGAAAGCCTGTCGGGGCAGTCGCGGCCACGCTGGTAGAGGGTTCCGGCATTGTCATCAAGATATTATCCACTTGCATATGCATCAGGATACGATATGATGCCACCGCACCGGATTCACGAGAAGATCGCGAGAACACCATGACGCACTCATCATCGACCCGCCGTCCGAACGTCGTCATCATCCTGGCCGACGACATGGGCTACGGCGACTTGTCGTCCTACGGCAGCAAGCTGGTCGAGACCCGGAACATCGACGGCATCGGCCGCGACGGCGTCCGCTTCACCGACGGGTACTGCTCGGCTCCGCTGTGCAGCCCGTCGCGCGCCGGCCTCGTCACCGGCCGTTACCAGCAGCGCTTCGGCTTCGAGCAGCAGGTTTCCTCGGGCGCGTTTCCCGAGCGGCGCGAGGTCCGCCTCGACGACGGCAGCCTAGCGCCGCTGCAGGGCGAGGCCGAGATGTTGAGACGCGGCATTCCCACCACCGAGAAGAACATCGGCGAGTTGTTCCGGGCCCAGGGTTACCGCACCGGCGTCGTCGGCAAGTGGCACCTCGGTCACGGACCGCAGTACCTGCCGCACAACCGCGGCTTCGAGGAATCGGTCGTGTTCTACGGCAACACCAGCGTGCAGTCGACGCGGCCCGACGACGCCGGGATCGTCAGCATCAAGGTGGATTTCCACGACGAACTGAAGGACGTCGCGTGGACCCGCGAGGGCCTGAACGGAGTGCGGCGCAACGGCGAGCTCGTCGAGGTCGACGAGTACCTGATGTTCTTCTTCCGCGACGAGGCGGTGAAGTTCATCGAGCGGCACCGCGACGAGCCGTTCCTGCTGTACTTCGCGATGAACTCGCCGGTGCCGCCGCTGCAGGTCCCGACCCGCTACTTCGACCGGCTGAGCGGGTCGATCGCCAACATCGCGCAGCGCGGCTACAACGCGATGCTGCTCGCGCAGGACGAGGTCGTCGGTTCGGTGCTCGACGCGCTGCGCGTGGCCGGGCTCGAGAACGACACCATCGTGATCTTCGTGAGCGACAACGGCAACGCGGTCAGCCGCCCGGGCAGCAACGCGCCGTTCTCCGGCGGCAAGTTCACGACCTGGGAGGGCGGCATCCGGATGCCGTACATGATGAAGTGGCCGGACCGGATCCGCGCGGGCCAGGTCTACGAACAGTCGGTGAGCACGCTCGACATCCTGCCCACCGTGGCGGCCGCCTGCGGCGTGTCTACGTCGGAGGCTCTGCCGCTCGACGGCGTGGACCTGCTGCCGTACCTGAACGGCGAAGCGTCCGGCGCACCGCACGAGGCGCTGTACTGGAAGCTCGCCGAATATTCGGCGGTGCGCGTCGGTCGCTGGAAGCTGTTGCGCGAGAGCCGCAGTGGCATCGCGAGACTGCACGACCTGGAAACCGATCCCGGCGAGCAGCACGACCTCTCCGCGGAGCACCCGGACGTGTTCCAGGACCTGAGCGCCCGCTACGCCGCGTGGGATCGTTCGCTGCCGCCTCGCGCCTGGACCAATATCTCCCCGATCCACCAGATGAAGTGACGCCCGATGACGACGCGCACCGGTTCCCACGCCGACGAGTTCGACCTCGCGACGTTCCTGCCGTATCGATTGTCGGCGCTTTCGGGCCTGACGCAGAGGCTGCTGGAGGCGACGCTCACCCGCAGCGGCGTGACCATCGCCCAGTGGCGCGTGTACATGTGCCTGCTCACGCATGGGCCGAGCCACCTGAACGGCATCGTCGCCTTCACGCACCTGCCGCAGTCGTCGCTCAGCCGCTCGATCGCGGCGATGCACGATCGCGGTCTGGTGCGCAATGCGCGCAACGCGACGGACCGGCGTATCGCCCGCATCGAGATCACGCCGAAGGGGCGCCGGCACCTCGCCGCGCTCACCGAGAAGATCGACGCGGCGTGCGCGGACGCATTCCGGCTGAGCCCTGCCGAGGAGGTCCGGCTGATCCGCCGGCTCGACGTGCTGATCGCGCGCCTGAGCGACTGGCACGATCGGGAGAACGGGGCTGGCTCCACCGCCCGGTCGGGCACGCCCCGCCGAGCTCCATCAGGTGCTGATCGAGGAGAACGGACGTGACCGAAACCCGTCATCGAGCGAAGTCGTCGACCCGGCCGGCTGGCCAATCCGAAACGAGCGTGCCGCTCCCCACCCGCCGACGGCTGATCGCCGGCCTGCTGGCGGGGGCAGCGACGGCCGGCGCCACGCGTGCGCAGCCTGCGTTCGGGGCGGCCAGCGGGTTCCCGAACCGGCCGCTGCGGTTCGTGGTGTCATTCCCGCCCGGAGGCGCGTCCGACACGTCGGCGCGGCTGATCGCGGCGAGGCTCGGCCAGCGCCTCGGCCAGCCGGTGGTCGCCGAGAACCGGCCTGGCGCGGCCGGCAACATCGCGACGAGTGCCGTGGTCCGCGGCCCTGCCGACGGGTATCAACTGCTGCTGGGCGCGTCCTTCCTCACCGTCAATCCGTGGCTGTACAAGAACGCCGGATACGACCCGGTCCGCGATCTGGCGCCGTTGGGCCGGCCGATCTACAAGCGGGTCGTGCTGGTCGGGCGCCCCGATCTGCCCGCGTTCGCGAACCTGCTCGAACAGGCGAAGCGCACGAATGCGCCGATCCGGGTGGCGTCACCCGGCGCCGGAACCTTGTCGCACCTCGCCGGCGAGCTGCTTCGGCTGCGCACCGGTGCACCGATGATTCACGTGCCGTACCGGGGATCGGTCGCGGCGCTCACCGATCTGGCTGGGCAGCAGGTCGACGTGATGTTCGATGCGGTGGCCTCGGCCATGCCGATGATCAAAGGTGGGCGCATCAAGGCGGTCGCGGTGCCCGAGACGGCGCGCAACCCGCAGTTGCCCGAGGTGCCGACGCTCGCCGAGCTCGGCGTGCCCGGCATCGTGATCCAGGCGTGGGACGCAATGTTCGCGCCGGCCGCGACGCCCCCCGAGGTACTGGAGACCCTGCGCGCTCACCTGGAAGCGGTGCTCGCCACGCCCGAAGTTGCCGACGAGTTGCGCTCGAGAGGCCTGGAGGTCGGCGAGCCCACCACGCCGCAGGCGTTCATCGCTCGCCTGCAGGCCGAAACCGAGCTGTGGCGGCGGACCGCCGAGGCGGCGGGCGTCACCGCCGACTGACGCCATCCGGCGTACGAGGAGAATATCGCGGCGGCGATGCGCGCCGCGCCTCGTGCCGAGGGGAGCACCGCACCTGCTCGCGATGGCGCTCGCACGGCTTCACAGGCTGCGCGCGATGATCTCCTTCATGATCTCCGACGTGCCGGCGTAGATCCGCTCGATGCGCGCGTCCACGTAGGCCCGCCCGATCGGATACTCGGTCATGTAACCGTAGCCCCCGTGCAGTTGCACGCATTCGTCCACGATCCTGCCCAGGGCCTCCGAGTGCCACAGCTTGCCGGCGGCCGCCTGGGTCGCATCCAGCTCACCGGACAGGCGCAACTCGATCAGGCGATCGCAATAGGCGCGTCCGGCCTGCAAGGTGGCCTTGAGCTCGGCCAGCTTGAAGCGAGTGTTCTGGAAGTCGAAGATGGATCGACCGAACGCCTTGCGCTGCTTGACGTAGGCCACGGTCGTTTCGAAAGCACCCTCCGCTCGCGCCTGACACTGCACCGACGTGATCAGTCGTTCCTGGGCCAGCTCCTTCATCATGTAGATGAAGCCCTTGCCCGGATCGCCAAGGAGATTTTCCTTGGGAACGAAGACGTCCGTGAAGAACAGCTCGGCGGTGTCCTGGGCGTGCTGCCCGATCTTCTCGAGATTGCGCCCGCGCGAAAAGCCCTTGCTTCCGGCATCGACGACGAAGAGCGAAATGCCCTTGGAACCCAGGCTTCGGTCGGTCGAACAGGCGAGGACGATCACGTCCGCATTGAGTCCGTTCGTGATGAAGGTCTTCTGTCCGTTGATGATCCACCCGTCGCCTGTTTCGACCGCCGTGGTGCGGATCGCGGCCAGATCGCTGCCGGTTCCCGGTTCGGTCATCGCAATGGCCGCGATCTTCTCGCCGCTCACCATCCCGGGCAGATAGCGCCGCTTGACCGACTCCGTTCCGAAGTCCACCAGATACGGCGCGACGATTCCGGAATGCAACGGAAAACTCGGCCCCGTCGCGCCGATCCTGCCCAACTCCTCGCCGACGATGATATCGAAGAGAATTCCCGCTTCCGGCCCGCCGTAGACCTCGGGCACCCAGCAGCAGAGCATGCCGTGCTGTCCGGCCTTCTCCCAGATCGCTTTGGGCACACGCCGATCCCTCTCCCACTGTGAATGGTGGGGGGCGATCTCGGCCTCGCAGAATCGACGCACCTGGTCACGAAACAGTTCGTGCTCTTCGGAGAACAGCGTGCGGGGAAATATCGTCATCGTCAGCTCGTTCTCGAACTACTGGCCCCGCAGTGCGCGGCGATAGAGCTTTCCGGTCGGTCCGGTCGGCAATGCGGATACGAAGTGAAATACCTTCGGAATCTTGAAACTGGCCAGCCCCGCCGTCCGGCGGCAGAAGTCTTCCATCTCGGCCGCGGTGCAGACTTTCCGGCAAACCAGATGGGCTTCGATACGCTGGCCGAACTTCTCGTCGGGCTGCCCTACGACGGCGCACTGGATCACCTCCGGGTGTCCCATGAGCGCTTTCTCGACTTCCTCGCCGGAAACCTTGATGCCGCCGGTGTTGATGACGTTGTCCATTCGCCCCATCACCCAGAGGCATCCGTCCTCGTCCAGCCGGCCGAGATCCCCGCTGCGCCACCAGCCGTTCTGGAACCTCGCGGCGGTTTCTTCGGGAGCCTTCCAGTATCCGACCGCCAGCGAAGGACCCGACAACGAAATCTCGCCGATTTCGCCCGCCGGCATTTCGTCTTCGAAACTCCCGGCGGGATCGATGATCTTCAGGTCGACTCCCACGCCGGGCAGGCCGCTGGTCCCCGCCTTCCTGTGCATGAACAGATCGTGCCGCCATGCCTGGACGCCGGTCGCCGTGGACGCCTCACTGGAAAAGTACGCACTGAACATGTTCTTGCAGATCAGCGAGTCCAGTTTCGCTATGTCGTCCTCGGCCGGAGCCTCTCCCGAAATGCCCGCCACCCGCAAGGAGGAAAGATCGTACCGGGTCGTGTCTTCCTGGAAGATCATTCTCCACATCGTCGGCACCAGGGGAGCCATCGTTATTCTTTCTTTTTCGATCAGCGACAGGAAGCTCGAGGGCACGAACTGTTTACCGAAGACCAGCTTTCCCTTTCCGCCCACGAAAGGCAATGCGATGATCATCCATGCCGCGAACGACGGCTGCATCAGGATCACGACGGCATCATGCGCGGTGATCTGCCCCAGCACATACTGCCCGCCCTTGGCGGTCTCGAGCAGGGTTCGCTGTGTATGCATCACTCCTTTCGGTTGGCCGGTCGACCCCGAGGAAAGGATGATCGCGGCGAGATCGTCGGGCGCCGGAAGGTCTGCCAGGACTTCGTATCGTCGCTCGCCGTCCACCGCCTCGTCGTAGGTTCGTCGTGCCGACGCATGATTCCCGATACACAGCGTCGGAAGAGGTTTCCCCGTCCTTTCGATCGCTTCGATGGCAACTTCGGCCAGGGCTTCGTCGTACACCAGCACCCTGGCATCGAGCCAGCGAAGGGTCTCGGCCAATTTGGCCGGCGTCTCGCGCACATGAAGATTGCAGGGCACTCTTCCCGAGACGATCGCGCCGAACCACGCCGCCGCGTGTCGTGCGGATCCCGCGCACAGGAAGGCGACGACATCGCCTTTTCGCGCCCCGAGCGCGGCCAGCGATGCGGCCACCTTCAGCGAATGCTCGAGTGCCTCGATTCCGCTCAATCTCACCTGTTCGTCTACCAGGAGATCCTTTCGTCCGCACCACTGGGTCGAACGCAGGTAGAGCTCGCACAGTGTTTCGCACCGGGCAGTCCGAATGGGTGGCGACATGACTTCTCCGGTGTCGTCGATCGTGCCGGTCAGTACAGAACTTCGAACAGGCCGGCCGCGCCCTGTCCGCCTCCGATGCACATGGTCACGACGACATGGCGCGCTCCTCTGCGCCGGCCCTCGAGGAGCGCATGACCCGTCAGCCGAGACCCCGTGCAGCCGTACGGATGACCGAGGGCGATCGCTCCGCCGTTGACGTTCAGCCTGTCTTCAGGGATGCCCAATCGGTCGCGGCAGTAGATGGCTTGCACCGCGAACGCCTCGTTCAGCTCCCACAGGTCGACATCGTCGATCTTCAGTCCGGCCTTCGCGAGCAATTTCGGTACTGCGAAGACCGGCCCGATGCCCATCTCGTCCGGTTCGCAGCCGGCCACGGAAAATCCGAGAAAACGGCCGATGGGCCGCATGCCCTTCTTCTCCGCCAACCTCTCGTCCATGAGCAGGCACGCCGATGCTCCGTCGGAGAACTGACTCGAGTTTCCCGCCGAAACGGCCCCGTTCTCCAGAGCCGGACGGATGGCCGATATCGCCTCCAGGGTGGTGTTTGCCCGAACGCCCTCGTCCGCGGCGATCACGACTTCCCTGGTGCGGAAACCGTGGCCGTTCTTGTCGAACACTGCCATGGTCGTCTTCATGGGCACGATCTCCGCGTCGAAACGACCGGCCGCCTGCGCGCGTGCGGCACGCAACTGGCTTTCGACACCGAATCGATCCTGCTCCTCCCGCGATATCCCGTATCGCTGCGCCACCACTTCCGCGGTACGAAGCATCGGCCAGTAGACCGATGGCCGCTCGCTCGCGAGCCAACTGTCCTGCAGCAGGTGCATGTTCGTATGATCCTGAACGCAGGAGATGGACTCGGCGCCGCCTGCCACCAATACGCTGCATTCCCCGGCGATGATCCGCTGCGCCGCCAGCGCGATCGCCTGCAGGCCCGAGGAGCACAAGCGCGTGACGGTCATCCCCGGCACGGTAACGGGCAGCCTCGCCCGCAGTGCGATCATTCGCCCCACATTGAAGCCGCTGGCTCCTTCGGGGCCGGCGCAGCCGATCGCGACGTCCTCGATTTCCTCCGGCGCCAGCCCGGCCCGCGCGACGACGGCTTCGACGACGTGCCCGCCCAGCGCTGCGGTATGGGTCAGGTTGAAGCCACCGCGCCATGATTTCGTTTGCGCGGTCCGTGCCGTCGAGACGATCACTACCGCGCTCATCGGCACTCTCCGGCTTCGGCGTATGGCTTCGCACCGTTGGCCAGGCGCACCAGCAGGGGGTGCGGATTCCAGAAATCCTTGTCCCCATGCCCTGTCGCCGCGAAGCGGCGCATCCGTCGCAGGACGTTCGTCAGGCCCACGGTTTCCGCATGAAACATCGGACCGCCTCGGGTGCGTGGAAAGCCGTATCCGGATGTCAACAGCACGTCGATATCGGAGGCTTTCTCGGCGATTCCTTCTCCGAGTACCGCGGATCCCTCGTTCACCAGTGCGTAGATGCAACGCTCGACGATTTCGTTCGGCGCGACTTCCCGTTTCGGGATCCCGTGCTTCAGCGCATGGGATTCGATCAACGCCGCGGCATCCGGATTGGGTTTCGGCCGTCGCTTCCCCTGCTCATGGACATACCAGCCACGTCCCGTCTTTTGCCCGTACCACCCCCGTTCGCACAACTCGTCCGCCACGCGGGGATACACACCATGCGGATGCGCAAGGTACTTGCGCTTTCTCGCCGCCCACGGGACCTCGTTTCCGACGAGATCCAGCATCCTGAAGGGGCCCATCGTCATTCCCCATTTCTCGAGGGCGTCGTCCACGACCCACGGCATGGTCCCTTCTTCCAGGATGAACATCGCCTGGTTCAGGTACTGGGTCATCATCCGGTTGCCGATGAAGCCGTCGCAGACGCCGGAGATCACCGCGATCTTGCGCATCCGGCGCACCAGTTCGATCGCTGCCTCGAGCACTTCCGGAGCGGTCTTGTCGGCGCGGATGACCTCGACCGGCTTCATCACCTGGGCCGGATTGAAGAAATGCAGGCCGAGCACCTGCTGCGGCCGGCCCGTCGCGGCGGCCAGTTCGTTCACATCCAACGAAGACGTATTCGTCGCAAGAATGGCTTCGGGTCTGATGGCCCTGTCCAGCGCTCTCATCACGTCGAGCTTGACACCCATGTCCTCGAAGACGGCCTCGATGGCGAGATCGACGTCACGCGCCTCTTCGTAGCGCTGCACGGAGGCGAAACGGGATAGCGTCTGCTCCATGCGCTCCGGCGACAGGCGCCGCTGTTCCATCTGTCGGCGGTAGTGGTCGCGTATCCAGTTCGCTGCGGCCTCCCGCGCGCCGCCGTCGGATTCGAGCAGGCTCACCGTCAGGCCGGCCTCGAGCAGGCTGACGGCGATGCCCCGGCCCATGGCGCCGCCGCCGACGACGAGAGCCGTCGCCAATGCGGGCATGCGTCGAGCGGGCTTCGGGACCCTTCCGGCGGCGCGGGTCGCGAAGAAGACATGGCGAAATGCCTTCGCCTCCGCGGATTCGGCCAGGCGGCGAAACAGGTCGAATTCGATCTCCAGACCTTTGTCGAAACCGAGGGTCGCGGCTGCCGCCAATGCCTCGACGACGGACAAGGCCCCGGGCGGCGCGTGCGGGTCCGCCTTGACGGTGCGACGCACGAAATCCAGGAAACCGACCGCGTTCGGGTGGACGATGGGCTTGTCGCGCAGCAGCGGCAGGGGACGCGAAGTCGCGACACGCAGCGCGAAGGCGATCGCCCCCTGCTCGATGTCCTCGTGGATCACCGCGTCGACCAGACCCAGCCGGAGACCCTCGTCACCCGATACCGGATTGCCCTTCAGGATCAGATTCAGGGCCGGCTCGAGCCCGATTGCCCTCGGCAGACGCTGCGTGCCGCCGGCGCCGGGCATGAATCCCAGCGTGATTTCCGGAAGCCCGATCTTCGCGTCCGGGTTCGCCACCCGATAGTGGCAACCCAGCGCGAGCTCGCATCCTCCTCCCAGGGCCACGCCGTGAATCGCTGCCACGACAGGCTTCGTCATCGATTCGATCTGCGCGAGTATCAGGTGCTGGAGATCGCGATCCATGAACGCATCGGGGCGGTCGAACTCTTTCAGGTCGGCTCCCGCCGAGAACGCCTTTCCGTTGCCCATCAGCACGACTGCCGTGACGGTCGAATCGAGTTCGACGGCCTGCAACGCGTCCGCCAACCGTCGTCTCGTTTCCTTGCTCAGGCAGTTCACCGGTGCATTGGACAACTTCAGCACAGCAACGCCGTCGTGCCGGTCGGTTCGCTGAACGAGCTCCATACCCCATTTCCCAGAAAACATCCGATCGGTCATTATGATGACCGATCGGATGTTTGTCTACAGGAATCGGCCAGCGCCGGTGCCATCGGTTGAACCCAAAGACGGCAGTCGACGCCGCGCCTCTCGCCGGAGACGCCTGCGGGCCATGGGTTTGCGCCCGAGCGGGGAGGTCACCCGCTCTCGAGCTTCAGAAAGAGTGCGTGATACCGATCGCGAAGGCTGACACGTTCGCACCATTGGCCGTGGGGGCGGTGTTCGTGGCTGCACCGTACAACCGGAAGGCGGCGGTCTCGTTGTTGTAAACAGCGCCGTAATTGACATAGCCGGTCGTACGACGGGAAAACGGGTATGCGTACGACACTGACATCACATTGGCTCGGGGTTTGGTTCCGGTGGCGACCTCGCGGTCGACGCGCTGCACCTGCAGCGCTGCGGTACCGGTGCCTGCTTTCACCGTACCGCCGAGCCACGACTGGCGGCCAGCATTATTGGCGCCTTCGGGATCGCTGCGCGCGTGGCCGGCCGCCAGCGAGAATGCGCCGAAGTTGTAGCGCCCGCCGATGACCCAGTCCTTGCGATCGGTGGTGGCGCCGGTGAACACAGGCGCCGCCGTCGTCCCACCGATCTCCGCAAGCGCCAGCGACTGGTATGCCGCGGCAAGCGTAAGCCTCCCCTGCACGTACTCGATGCCGGTACTCCACATGCGGTTGGCGCTCTTCGGTGCCTCGCCCGTGGAGCCGAAGCTCTCGGCGCCCATGCTGTACATCGCACGCGCAGTGACGCCGCCAAGCGACGGCGTGGCGTAGAACACCGCATTGCTGGCGCGCGCCGAACGTTCCGGGCCGGTACCGGTGAGATCGTAGTAGCTCTGCGTGCTCCCGTAGTAGCTGTATCCGACTGCGCTGGTGCCGAAGTGTGCCCAGAAGAACGGCGTGTAGTCGCGCCCGAAAGTCAGCGAACCGAACCGTCCTTCCAGGCCCACAAAGGAGCGACGCCCGAAGCCGGTCAAGGCAGCGGCCGGCTTGGTACCGTTGTAGCCCGGATTGCCGGAGTACGAGAGCCACTCTCCGGTGTCGGAATTGAATCCCGCCTCGAGGGTAAATACCGTGCGCAGGCCACCACCGAGCGACTCGCTGCCTCGTATGCCGAACCGGGAGGCGAGCCCCACGCTGGGCTGGACCCGGACGGTCGAGCCGCCGGATCCGCTGCTGCGCGCGAAATCGATCGCATTGTCGATCACGCCATAGAGCGACACCGAGGAACTGGCGTCGGAGGCTTTCGATTGTGCGATGGCCGGAGCCATCGCTGCCGTCGCCATCAGGCCGAGCAGCAGTTGTGTGGTTCCGAGCGGTGCGCGCCCTTGCAGTTTCATCTTCGCCTCGTGGATCGTGATCGGGCCGCGGCACGCAGCCTTCCGAAACGACTCTACGATGGGCGCGAGGCTGTTGAATAATAGAAAAAATGCAAGCAGCGATCCGTAACGCGGATTAGGGCCTGTTCACCTTGCGGGCCGGGGATGATCGTAGTGTGAACAGGCCCTAGCAGCAGGCGTTCAGCGCGCGGATCAATCCCGCGAGACTGGGCCGGGGAACCTCTCCGGCCCTGGTCACCAGGACCACCGAGCTCTCTATTCCTGCAAGCCGATCGGCCAGCAGGCGCAGTTGTCCGGATTTGATGAAGTAACGGGCAACGCTGGCGGCCAGCACGCCGGGATAGGGGGTGGCGTCGAACAACGCGAGTGTGCTCAGCGTCGATTCCGAATCCACGTAGCTCTGCGGTGCACGGCCGTACCTGTCAAGGCAGAACGCGCTCAACCGCTGGCGCATCAGCGACTCGGCAGTGGGCAGTATCCAGGGTATGTCGAGC
This sequence comes from Burkholderiales bacterium 70-64, assembly GCA_001898645.1. Taxonomy (GTDB): domain Bacteria; phylum Pseudomonadota; class Gammaproteobacteria; order Burkholderiales; family Burkholderiaceae_E; genus Zeimonas. The sequence continues at coordinate 64,117 of MKUQ01000026.1, read as the reverse complement.
AGGAGCTCGATGGCTGCGGATCTACCCTTCCGCGGACCGCTTCGGCCGCAGACCAGCGAGAATGTCTCCGTATACAGCGGCTGCTGGCTGACCCAGCGCGCGCCACTGTCGACCGATACCCGGCTGATCGCAGCGTCGATGTCGTTGTGGCGCAGGGCCTGGAACAGGAATTCCTTTGGCGCCTCCTTGATGGCGACATGCACGCGAGGCGCAGCCTGCTTGAGCGCAGCGATCGCGCGTGACAGGAATACCGGGTCGACCGAGCCGAATATGCCGAGCCGCACCGTCCCCATGGTGCCGGCTGCTGCGTCGTGGACTTCGCGGTACGCGTTCAGCATGCCTGCTTGGAGCGAGCGTGCATGCTCGATCATCGCCTCACCCGCAGCGGTGACATGCAGACCGAGCGTTGACCGGTCGAACAGCCGCACACCCAGCATCTGCTCCAGTTCCCTCAGCAGCCGCGTGGCCGCCGGTTGCGAGACGTGGATCCGGTTGGCCGCGCCACGCAGCGTCTTGACCTCTGCCAGCGCGGCCAGGAGTGCAAGCTGCTTGGGCTTGAAGCCGGATTGCGAAGGGATGGGACGTAGCAGGCGCGTGTTCATCGCGATCCGGTCAGTGAATCAGGCATTGCGGTATCGGCCTTGAATCGAATCAGCATACCTGCGATGCCGGGGAGACGGAAACGCGGCGTGGATCCCTACGGCAACCCCGTTGACCCCGGGGTGCCTGCGGTTGAGCGCGGTCAAGGTGTCCGGCGGCTGTCGTCGTAGGCTGCTGCAGTGGCGCCGTCGTGCGCAACCGCCAGGCGAGGCTTTTACCGATGAGCAGCACTACCCTGACCAAGTTCGCGCTGGGCATGATGGGCCGCTTGCGCCCGCGCCCGGCAATCGGCGATGCGACCGCGACGATCGCGCTGCCGGCGCCCGAAGCGCGCGGCGGCATGCCGCTGATGGAAGCGTTCGCGCTGCGCCGCTCGTCGCGCGAATTCGCGCACGAAGCGCTGCCGCTGCCCCTGCTGTCGAACCTGCTGTGGGCCGCGTACGGCAGGAACCGCCCCGACGGCGGGCGCACCGCCCCCTCGGCGCTGGACGCGCAGGAGATCGACGTCTACGCGGCGCTGCCGACCGGCGCCTACCTGTACGACGCGGGCGAGCATGCGCTGCGCCTGGTCGCGCAGTCCGACCTGCGGCGCGTCACCGGCTACCAGGACTTCGTCGACGAGGCGCCGCTCGATCTGGTCTATGTGGCCGACCACCGGCGCATGGCCATGGTGCCGGTTGCACAGCGCGAGAGCTTCGCGTCGGTCGCGGCCGGCGCGGTCGCGCAGAACGTCTATCTGTTCGCGGCCGGCAACGGGTTGGCGACCGTGCTGCGGGCATGGATCGGACGCGATGCGATCGCCGATGCGCTCGGGCTGGCGCACGACCAGCAGGTGCTGCTGTCGCAGACGGTGGGCTATCCGGCGAAAGCCTGAGGGCCACCGGAGAACGGGTTCAGCAGCGCGAGGCCGCAGCCTTCGAAGTCGCGCACGTTGCGGGTGACCAGCACGAGCCGATGGGCGTGCGCAGTGGCTGCGATCAGCATGTCGGCCTGGGTGCGGACCAGGCCGCGGGCGGCGAACGTACCGCGCATCATGCCGGCGTGGCGGGCGATGTCCGCATCGACCGGCAGCACGGTGTGCTGCGCGAGCAGCCGTTCGAACCACCCCAGCAGCACGGCGTTCGGGCGCCATGAAAGCCCGAAAGCGATCTCCTCGACCGTGACGATCGACAAGGTGAGCGCCGACTGCGTTGCAGCCCAGGCGAGCACTCCCGGGTCGGGCTCGTGGCGGCAAAGCTCGCTGATGACGTTGGTGTCAACGAGTTGCATCAGGGTTCTTCGGCGAAGCGGGCGCCGACTCTTCCTGCAGCATCCGGGCGAATGCATTCTCGCGATCCGCGCGCGCCGGGGTCGGGAGGGGGGCAGGCAGTGGCGCGGCCTCCGGTGCAACGGTCGCGGCGGCGAGCTCGGCGCGCAGGCGGTCGAACTGCGCCGCCACGGTCGTTCCCGCCGCATCGCGTCGCCATTGCTCGAATGCCCGGTACGAATCCGCATCGATGAGTGCGCCGACCAGTCGACCGCGGTTGTAGATCGGCTGCGGTTCCTTGGCGGCCAGGCGAACGACTTCCGAAAGGCGCTGCTTGGCTTGGGCGATGCTCCAGTTCATGACAATCATGACTATGTAATGAGTCCATTATAGACATGATTGATAGACCGATCCAGATCTGCCTGCCGAGGTGAAAGCCCTGAAGTTCCATCGCACCAGCAGGGCTCCATCACAATCTCGATTCTTTCGATCCGAGAGCCGTTCTCCAGACACCTCCGTCCCGTAGCCGCCGGGCAGGTCGTCCGGAGCGCGCCGCGTACCTCCGCCGCCATGCTCGTACAGCGCATCCTCGCCATCATCCTGCCGGTGTTCATCACGATCGCGCTGGGCTACGGCTACGCCCGCTGGCGCGGGGAGGGCGTGAGGGCCGAGATGGCCGCCGTGAACCGCATCAGCATGGACGTCCTATGCCCCCTGCTGGTGCTCACCGCCTTCGCCTCGAAGGATTTCGATCTCGCGCGCAATGCCAACCTGATCATGGCCGGCGTCCTGATCTCGCTCGGCTCCGGGCTGCTGGCCTGGCCCGTGGCGCGCCTGCTGCGCTACGACGCGCGCAGCTTCGTGCCGCCGATGATGTACAACAACTGCGGCAACATGGGGCTGCCGCTGGCCGTGCTGGCGTTCGGCCAGGCCGGCCTGTCGGCCGCGGTGGCGGTCTTCATGGCCTGCAACCTCGTCTATTTTTCCGCCGGCATCAAGATCATCGAGAGCGGTCGCGGCGCCGGCAGCGGCACGTCGTGGAGGTTTCTCTCGAGCCCGATGATGATCGCGATGCTTGCGGGCATCGTGATCGCCGCCACGCATGTCACGTTCCCCGATGCCCTGTTCAAGTCGCTTCAGATGCTGGGCGACGCCTGCATTCCGCTGATGCTCTTCGCGCTGGGCGTGCGGATGCTGGATGTGAGCCTGAAGAGCTGGCAGATCGGCCTGGTCGGCGCGGCCGTCTGCCCGCTCACGGGAATCGCGGTCGCCTGGCTGCTGGACGGCTGGTTCGCGTTCACCCCGGAGCATCGCGCGCAGATGTATCTTTTCGCTGCCCTGCCGCCCGCGGTGCTCTGTTTCCTCGTCGCCGAGCAGTTCGACCAGGAGCCGGACAAGGTCGCTGCGATCGTCCTCCTGGGCAACCTCGCCGCCGTCGTCTTCGTGCCCCTCGGCTTGTGGCTGGGCATGACGCCCTCCTGAAAGACCGCGAGATTCCCGATGCCCCGTTTCGTCCGCCTCGCGTTCCAGACCGTGCGCGACCTGCTCGTCACGGCAGGTCCGTTCGCGCTGATCGCTGCCGGCCTGCTGTTCGCGGCCTACTGGTACCTGCAGCCCACGCCGCCGAAGTCGGTGACGCTGGCCACCGGCGAGGAGCAGGGCGCCTACGCGGAGTTCGGCCGCCGCTACGCCGAGTGGTTCGCCCGCTACGGCATCGAGGTGCACCTGCGCGCGACGCAGGGTGCGGCCGAGAACCTGGCGCTGCTGCGCGACCCCGACTCGGGCGTGCAGATCGCGTTCGTGCAGGGCGGTGCCGACCCGAAGACGCTGCCGCCCGGCCAGCTCAAGGACGACGGGCTGGTGGCGCTGGGCAGCCTCTTCTACGAGCCGCTGTGGCTGTTCTACCGCGAGGACGTCGCCCGCCGGCGGCTGCGGCACGATGCGCTCGGGAACCTCGCGCAGCTGCGCGGCTGGCGGCTCGACGTCGGGCCGGCGGGCAGCGGCGTGCCCAACCTGGTCGGCCGGCTGCTCGACGGCAATCACGTCGACGTCGCCGGGATCGACCTGCGCGCGCTCGGAGGAACGCCCGCGGCGGCCGCGCTGCTCGACGGCAACATCGACGCGCTGGCGTTCGCCTCGGCGCCCGAGGCGCCGCTGGTGCAGATGCTGCTGCAGACGCCCGGCATCGGCCTGCTGCCCTTTCCGCAGGCCGAGGCCTATTCGCGCCGCTATGCCTTCCTCAGCCCGGTCGTGCTGCCGCGCGGCGTGGTCGATCTCGGGCGCGGCGTGCCTGTGCGCAACGTGCCGCTGGTCGCGCCGACCGCCATGCTGATCGCGCGCGAGGACATCCACCCGGCGCTGGCGCAGCTGTTCGTGCAGGCGGCGCAGGCCATCCACGGGCAGCCGGGCTGGTTCCAGCGCCGCGGCGACTTTCCCTCGGAGCGCTCGCTCGAGTGGCCGCTGGCGCGCGAGGCCGAGCGCACGCTGCGCAGCGGGCCGCCCTGGCTGCAGCGCTACCTGCCGTTCTGGCTCGCCAACTTGGTCGACCGGATGTGGGTGGTGCTGCTCTCGCTCATCGCCGTGCTCATCCCGCTGTCGCGGGTGGTGCCGCCGCTGTACCAGTTCCGCGTCCGCTCGCGCATCTTCCGCTGGTACGGCCAGCTGCGCCGCATCGAGGAGGACGTGGAGGAAGGCGAGGGCAGCGCGGCCCGCCTGGGCGCGCGCCTGGACGAGCTCGACGCGCGCGTCGAGCGCCTCACCGTGCCGCTGTCCTACGCCGACGAGCTGTACGCCCTGCGCAGCCACATCCGGCTGGTGCGCGAGAAGGTGCTGCGGCGCGGATGAGGCGGACGGCGCGCCGCGCCGGTGGAGCGGTGCGGGCGGCCTCGCGTTCGCGTCGCGCTCGTTGACAGCTTCTCGGCGCGGGGCGCAGTATTTTTTTCGTATCGGCGCCGCCGCGGCGCATCGAGACGCCGCGGCGCCGGGACGAGGAGAACCGCCATGCTTGCCAGGACGATCGTTCGCGCCATCGCGCTCGCGACGTGCGCCTTCGGCGCGAGCGCCGCGAGCGAGGGGGAGTGGCTGTCGCTGGGCAGCAAGCACTGGGCGCCCACGGTGTTCCGCAAGAGCGGGATCGACACCGAGCACGCGGTGGCCGAGGCGCGCGTGACGCGCAGCGTGATCCAGGGCTGGTGCGAGAACTGGTCGCCCGGCGACCGCGGCTGCGTCGATCGCGAATTCACCCCCGAAGTGGCCCGCACCCTCTATCGCGCCTCGGCCGACTGCGTTCACGGGCGCATCACCCCGGTCGACGGCAGCACCTACACCCTGGCCGGCTACTGGGACTCCTCCGACATCGGCGGCGGACGCACGCGCTGGCGCGATGCCTCGGGCCGCATCGTGGGGCGCGACAATGCCAGCGGCGGGCTCGGCATCTCGCAGCAGTGGGAAGTGCTGTGCCCTTCAAGGGCGGGCCCGTCGCGTGCCGCGGCACCGCGCACCGTGCCGTCGCGCGCGGTATCCGTACCCACGCCCGCGCCGCGGGCACCCTCCGCCGCGCCGCCCGGGGCCGTGCCGCGCACGGCCCCGGGCGTACCCTCCGCCGCTCCGTTCGCCGCCGGACAGGTCATCGAGGCCCGCTACGGCAGCGGCTGGGTGCGCGGCCGCATCGACAGCGTGCAGCGCGTGCAGGGCGCCGGCGGTCCGGAGTTCGCGTACAACGTCCGGCTCGACAACGGCCTGCGCAGCCAGCTTCCCGCGCGCATGCTGCGCCCCGCGACGAGCAGGTAGACTGCTCGTCCATGCCCGATTCCGCTCGCGACCTGCGTACCCGCCTCGCCGAATCCGGCCGCCGCATCGATGCGGCGGTGAACACGGCCAACCTGCCGGTCCATCGTGCCTCCACGGTGTTGTTCGACACCCTGGCGCAGGCCGAGGCGGCCGGCCAGGCGGTCGGCCGCGGCGAGCGCCACGCCACCACCTACGGCACGGCTGGCACGCCGACCACCATGGCGCTGATGGACGCGCTGGCAGAGATCGAGGGCGGCGGCCACGCAGTGCGCGCGGCGCTCATGCCGAGCGGCCTGGCCGCCATCACCACCGTGCTGCTGGCGGTGCTCGGGCCCGGCGACCACCTGCTGGTCACCGATTCGGCCTACGGGCCGACGCGCGTCTTCTGCGACGGCCTGCTGGCGCGCCTGGGCGTACGGACCACCTACTACGATCCGACCGTCGGCGCCGGCATCGCGGCGCTGATCCGGCCGGAGACGAAGCTGATCTGGCTCGAGAGCCCGGGCAGCTACACCTTCGAGGTGCAGGACGTGCCGGCGATCTGCGCGGCCGCGCGCGAGCGCGGCGTGCTCACCATGATCGACAACACCTGGGCCTCCCCGGTGTTCGCGCGCCCTTTCGACTGGGGCGTGGACGTGTCGATGCTGGCGCTCACCAAGTACTGGGGCGGGCACTCCGACGTGCTGATGGGGGCGGTGGTGGTGCGCGAGGCGCTATGGCCGCAGGTGTGGGTCGCCACCCGCCAGCTCGGGCAGTGCGTCGGCGGCGACGACGCCTTCCTGGTGCTGCGCGGCCTGCGCACTGCCGAGGTGCGCATGCGCCGGCACCACGAGAACGCGCTCGAGGTCGCCCACTGGCTGCAGCGGCGCGAGGAGGTCGAGGCGGTGCTGCATCCGGCGCTGCCCTCGCATCCCCAGCATGCGCTGTGGCGGCGCGATTTCTCCGGCGCGAGCGGGCTGTTCTCGTTCTCGCTCGAACCGTCGCTGTTCGCGCCGACGCGTGCGTACGCGGCGCTCGCCGCGCTGTGCGAGCACCGCCGGCATTTCCGCATCGGCTACTCGTGGGGCGGCTTCGAGAGCCTGGTCATGCCGGCCGGCATCGCCCACCTGCGCAGCGTGCGGCCATGGACCGGGGGGCCACTGGTGCGCGTGCACGTCGGGCTGGAGGATCCGCGCGCGCTGATCGCGGACCTGCAGGACGGCTTCGAGGCCATGCAGCACGCGCTGGCGAGCTGAGAACGTACACGTTCCAGGCGCGGGGTCACGCCGCCGCCCGCACCGAGCGCAGCGCCCAGTCGAGCAGCACCATCTGGCCCTCGTAGATCTCCTCGCCGATCGACAGCGGGGTGGCCGGCGGCAGCGCCAGGTGCGCGTCGCGATCCGAGCCTTCGACGACGATGCGCATGCCTGCCTTGTGCGCGATGTGCATCATCGCGGCGTTCTCCGCCAGACAGTGCATGTACAGCTCGCGAAAGCCGCGGTTGCGCGCGTGCAGCATCGCGCGGCGGAACATCGCCTGCGCGAGGCCGCGGCCGCGCTGGCGCTCGTCCACCGACAGGCCGAGCTCGACGATCTCGTCGATGCGCGCGAAATGGGTGGCTCCGACCAGCCGGCCGTCGTCGTCGCGCAGCCCGAAGACGGTGTCGCCGGTGAAATCGATGCCCTCGACGTAACGGGCGATGGTCTCGTCGGAGACCGGTACGCCGAAGCGCAGCCGCCGGTCATGGGTGGACAGGCGGATCAGGTGCGCGAGCAGCTCGGGCCGGCTGTTGGCCGACAGCGGATGCACGATGGGAGTGGTCATGATGCCCTCCTGGAACCCCGGCGCCCGCCCCGGGTCGGGACGGGCGCGGCGGGTGCGGTGCGACGCCCGATCGGTATGACGGGCCCCCACCGACGGACCAGTATAGCTTCTGATGCTGCGGCGCACAAAAGCCGGTATAGAGCGTTTCGTCGGTCGGCGCGGCCCGGGCGAGAGATCATCTGTCGATGAAGTCAGCAGGTCCATCGTCGCGAGCCGGCCTGTGTATCCCTACAATCGAAGCGTCGTCGTCCGCGCCCGGAGGCTGCCCCGATGCCCACCCATCCGAATCCCTTCCGCCAGGACCTCGACCGCAACGCGGCGAACTACGCTGCGCTCACGCCGGTGAGCTTCATCGAGTGGGCGGCCGAGGTGTTTCCGCAGCGCTGCGCGGTGATCCACGGGCCGCTGCGCTACGGCTGGGCGCAGATGCTGGAGCGTGCGCGCCGGCTGGCCTCGGTGCTGGCAGCACGCGACATCGGCCCGGGCGACACCGTATCGGTGGTGCTGCCCAACATCCCGGCGATGCTCGATGCGCACTTCGGCGTGCCGATGACCGGGGCGGTGCTGAACACCATCAACACGCGGCTCGACGCGGCCACCGTCGCATTCCAGCTGCGCCACTCGGGCGCCAGGGTGGTGGTGGTCGACCGCGAGTTCTCGGGGGTGGTGCGCGAGGCGCTGGCGCTGAATGCCCAGGCCGGCCAGCCTGCGCCCTTCGTGGTCGACGTGGACGACCCGGTGCACGACGGCGCCGGCGAGCGCATCGGTGCGATCGAGTACGAGCAGTGGATCGCCGCCGGCGACCCGGCATACGCCGGGCGGCCGGTGGAGGACGAATGGGATGCGATCGCCCTGAACTACACCTCGGGCACCACCGGCGACCCCAAGGGCGTCGTGGTGCATCACCGCGGGGCGTACCTGAATGCCGTGGGCAACGTGCTGTCGTGGAGCCTGCCGCGGCACCCGGTGTACCTGTGGACCCTGCCGCTGTTCCACTGCAACGGCTGGTGCTTTCCGTGGACGCTGCCGGCGGTGGCCGGCACCAACGTGTGCTTGCGCAAGGTCGACGCGGCGCTCATCCTCGGCCTGATCCGCGAGCATCACGTCACGCACTACTGCGGCGCGCCGATCGTGCACAGCCTGCTGATCAACGCGCCGGCCGAGCTGAAGGCCGGCATCGACTGGAGCGTCAAGGCCATGGTGGCAGGCGCCGCGCCGCCGGCCGCCATGATCGAGGGCATGGAGCGCATGGGCTGGGACGTCACCCACGTCTATGGGCTGACCGAGGTCTACGGCCCGGCCTCGGTGTGCGTCAAGCACGAGGACTGGGACGCGCTCGATCTGGCCGGCCGTGTCGAGCGCAATGCGCGCCAGGGGGTGCGCTACCAGGTCCAGCAGGGCCTCACCGTGATGGACGCCGAGGCGATGCGGGAGGTGCCGTACGACGGCGAGACGATGGGCGAGGTGGTGTTCCGCGGCAACATCGTCATGAAGGGCTACCTGAAGAACCCCAAGGCCACGGCCGAGGCCTTCCGCGGCGGCTGGTTCCATACCGGCGACCTCGGCGTGGTGCACCCCGACGGCTACGTCAAGCTCAAGGACCGCGCCAAGGACATCATCATCTCGGGCGGCGAGAACATCAGCTCGATCGAGGTCGAGGACGCCCTGTACAAGCATCCGGCGGTGCTGTCGTGCGCGGTGGTGGCGCGCCCCGATCCGAAGTGGGGCGAAACGCCGCTGGCCTTCGTCGAGCTCAAGGCCGACCGGATGCCCGCCACGCCCGAGGCGCGGGCTGCCCTCGCCGAGGAGTTGATCGAGCATTGCCGCGCCCATCTGGCCCGCTTCAAGTGCCCGCGCGAGGTGCGCTTCGGGCCGGTGCCCAAGACCTCGACCGGCAAGATCCAGAAGCATCTGCTGCGTGCGCAGGCAGGCTCGGCCAGCGCCATCGAGGGGTAGCCAAGTACAATCCGCGCCCATGCTACCGGAACAGAATGCACAACTCGCGGCGCTCTTCCGCGAGGCCGCGGCACGAACGATCGCGCAGGCGGGCGTCGCCGTCGCGATGCCGCCGATCGAGCTCGAACGCCCTCGGCAGGCCGAGCACGGCGATCTCGCCTGCAACCTGGCGCTGCAGCTGGCGCGGCCGCTCAAGGCCAATCCCCGCCGCATCGCCGAGCAGCTCAAGGCCGCGGTCGAGGCGCTCGATCGTGCGCCGGGCGCCGTGCCGCTGGTGGAATCGCTCGAGATCGCCGGCCCCGGCTTCCTCAACCTGCGCCTGCGCCCCGAGGCCAAGCGCGCGGCGATCGGCCGCGTGCTGCGCGAGGGCGCGGCCTTCGGCCGCGGTGAGCGCGGCGCGCAGCGCCGGGTGATGGTCGAGTTCGTCTCGGCCAACCCGACCGGCCCGCTGCACGTCGGGCACGGCCGCCAGGGGGCGCTGGGCGATGCGCTGGCGGCGCTGCTCGAGGCCGATGGCTGGCGCGTGACGCGCGAGTTCTACTACAACGACGCCGGCGCGCAGATCGACAAGCTGGCCCTGTCGGTGCAGGCGCGCGCGCGCGGCATCGAGCCCGAGGACGAGCGCTTTCCCGCCGACGGCTATCGCGGCGAGTACATCCGCGACATTTCCGCCGACTACCTCGCGCGCAGGAGCGTCGCCGCCGAGCACGTCGCCGAGGTGGCCGCCGCGGGCGACCCCGACGACCTCGACGCGATCCGACGCTTCGCGGTGGCCTACCTGCGCCACGAGCAGGACATCGACCTGCGCGCCTTCGGCGTGCACTTCGACAACTTCTACCTGGAATCGTCGCTGTATGCCGAAGGCCGCGTGCAGGCGACGGTCGAGGCGCTGGCGCGCGCCGGCAAGACCTACGAGGACGGCGGCGCCCTGTGGCTGCGCACCACCGAGTACGGTGACGACAAGGACCGCGTGATGCGCAAGTCCGACGGCACCTACACCTATTTCGTGCCCGACGTCGCCTATCACGTCGTCAAGTGGCAGCGCGGCTTCGCGCGCGCGATCAACGTGCAGGGCTCGGACCACCACGGCACCATCGCGCGCGTGCGCGCGGGCCTGCAGGCGCTGGGCGCCGGCATCCCGCCCGGCTATCCCGACTACGTGCTGCACAAGATGGTCACCGTGATGCGCGGCGGCGAGGAGGTGAAGATCTCCAAGCGCGCGGGCTCGTACGTGACGCTGCGCGATCTCATCAACTGGACCGGCGAGGCGCGCGAGGGCGACGCGGTGTACGTCGACGAGCAGCGCGGGCGCGACGCGGTGCGCTTCTTCCTGGTCTCGCGCAAGGCCGACAGCGAGTTCGTGTTCGACGTCGACCTGGCCCTGGCGCGTACCGACGAGAACCCGGTCTATTACATCCAGTACGCCCATGCGCGCATCTGCTCGGTGCTGGCGCAGTGGGGCGGCGATGCCGCGGCGCTGGCCGCGGCGGCGGGCGTCGGCCGGCTCGACCTGGGCGCGCTCGAGGGCGAGCGCGAATTCGCGCTCGCCGCTCGCCTGGCGGCGTTCCCGGGCATGCTCGCGACCGCGGTCGACGAGCTCGCGCCGCACACCGTTGCTTTCTATCTCAAAGACTTAGCGGCCGAACTTCACTCTTACTATAATGCGGAGCGTGTCCTCGTCGACGACGAAGGCACGCGCAATGCCCGCCTGGCGCTGCTGCTCGCGACGCGCCAGGTGCTACGCAACGGGCTGGCGCTGATCGGCGTCTCCGCCCCCGAGAGGATGTGATGCTCCACCCCGTCGGATCGACGATGTCGCACCGCATGCGCGGCGGCACGCTGCTGGGCTTCCTCGTCGGCCTGGTGTTCGGCCTGTCGCTGGCGGTGATCGTGGCGGTGGTCGTCACGCGCGCGCCGGTGCCCTTCGTGCACAAGACCAACCGGCCCACCGAGCGCCTGCTCGAGCCGAAATCGCAGGCCGAGGCGCCCGACCCCAATGCGCCGCTGCATTCGAAGGCGAGGCCCGCCGAGGGCGCGCCGGCAGCCCCGCTTCCACCCGCCGCGCCGCCGGTGGCGATGGCGCCCGCCGGCGCCCCGCCGGCCGCGCCCGCGGCGCCGGCCGCCCCCGGCGAGCCCAAGGCCGATGCCGCCAGCTATCTCCTGCAGGCCGGCGCCTTTCGCTCCTCCTCGGAGGCCGAGGGCATGAAGGCCAAGCTGGCCCTGATCGGCTTCGAGGCGCGGGTGGTCGACGCGGAGGTCAACGGCCAGACCATGTACCGTGTCCGCATCGGGCCCTACGCGCAGCTCGACACGATGAACCGCGCGCGCGCGCGCCTGGCCGAGAACGGGATCGAGGCCTCGGTGGTACGCCAGCGCTGAAAGGAGAAGCGATGATTCGCGCACGCAGACACTGGATGCTCGCCGGCGCGGCCGGCACCGCTGCGCTGGCCGCCGCCCGCCTGGCCGGCGCGCAGGAAGCGCCCCGCGAAGGACGCGACTATCGCCGCGTGGTGCCGGCGCAGCCCACCGACGTGCCGGCCGGCAAGATCGAGGTGATCGAGTTCTTCTGGTACGGATGCCCGCATTGCAATGCGCTCGAGCCCTTCCTGCAGGAGTGGGCGAAGAAGCTGCCGCCCGACGTCGTGCTGCGCCGCGTGCACGTGCCCTTCGGCGATCGCCGCCACCAGCAGCTGTACTACACGCTGGTGGCGATGGGCCGGGCCGAGGCGCTGAACGACAAGGTGTTCCACGCCATCCACGTCGACAACGACCGGCTCGATACGCCCGAGAAGATGACCGCCATGCTGTCGCGCCACGGCGTCGACGCCAAGCAGTTCATGGACGTGTACAACTCCTTCGCGGTGCGCACCGCCATGCGCCGCGCCGCGCAGGTCTCAGAGGCCTACGGCATCGAGGGCGTGCCCTCGTTCGGGGTCGCGGGCAAGTACATCACCGCGCCGAGCATGGCCGGCTCCAACCAGGCGGCCCTGCGCGTCGTCGACTGGCTGGTCGCCCGGGAGCGCCAGGGCGCGAAGTGACGCGCGCCGCGGGCTCGATTCAACGCCGACGGACTCCCAGGTGCCGGCCGGGATCCGCATCGTCTCGCTGGTCCCGAGCCTGACCGAGCTGCTGTGTGACCTGGGGCTGCGCGAGCAGCTGGTCGGGCGCACCGGCTTCTGCATCCATCCGCGCGAGGCGCTGCGCGACGTGCCCAAGGTCGGCGGCACCAAGGACGTGCGCATCGAGCGCGTGCGCGCACTCGCGCCCACGCATCTGGTGGTCAACGTCGACGAGAACGATCGGGCGGCCGTGGAGCAGCTCACCGGCTTCGTGCCCAACGTGGTGGTCACGCATCCGCTGAACGTCGACGACAACCTCGCGCTGCTCGAGCGCTTCGGCGAGACGTTCGGCGTGCGCGAGGCGGCAGGCGCGATCGCCGAGCGCATGCGTGCGGCCCGCGAGGCGGTGCGCGCGCGCCGCTTCGCCGCGCTGCCGGTGACCTACCTGGTCTGGAAGGACCCGTGGATGAGCATCGGGCGCGACACCTTCATCGCGAGCATGCTGGCCGAGGCCGGCCTGGTCTCGACGATCGCGGCGAGCGAGCCGCGCTATCCCGTGCTGTCGCTCGAGGCGATCGCCGGGGACGGGGCGCGGGCGGTGCTGCTGTCGTCGGAACCGTACCGCTTCGTGGCGGCGCACAGCGCGGCGCTGCATGAGGCGCTGATCCGGGTCGGTGCCAGGCCGGCGCCGCTGTGCACCACCATCGACGGCGAGATGGCCTCCTGGTACGGCAGCCGCCCGGTCGAAGGGCTGCGCTACCTGCTCGGGTTCCGCGAGAACCTCGAGCGTGCGCTCGATGCGGCTGCGGCCGGCGGAGGACAGCGATGAGCGACACACCGACGCGGCCCATGCCGGACGCTCCACGCAGGCGGCCGGCGGTGATGCCGCTGCCAACGGCTCTGCCGCAGATTGCGGCTGCACCGACGGCCCTGCCGCGCGCCGCGGCGCGCATGGCGCTGCCGCTCGCCCTGGTGCTTGCGCTGGCGGCCTGCGCCGGGCCGCAGGGCCCGCGCACCGGCCGCAGCGGCGCGGAGGCCCGCGGTGCCGCGGCCGGTGCGTCCGCGGCACCGCCCTCGGCCGGCACGCGCAAGGGCGGCTACTACCTCGACGACGGGCCGGGCGAGAATGCGCCGGCGGACCTGGCGGCGATCCCCGACGCCGTGCCGCGCGCCGAGCCCCTGAAGCCGGCCACGATGCAGCCGTACTCGGTGTTCGGCCGCCGCTATACGCCGATGATGCGGCTCGAGCCCTATCGCGAGCGCGGCATGGCGTCCTGGTACGGCAGGCGCTACCACGGCCAGCCGACCTCGAGCGGCGAGCCCTACGACATGTACGCGATGACCGCGGCGCACCCCACCCTGCCGATCCCCAGCTATGTGCGGGTGACCCGTTCGGGCACCGGGCGCAGCGTGGTGGTGCGCGTCAACGACCGCGGACCGTTCCTGCAGGATCGTGTGATCGACCTGTCCTACACCGCCGCGGCCAAGCTCGGCTTCGTCGAGGCAGGAAGCGCCGAGGTCGAGGTCGAGCTGATCACGCAGTTCGATGGTGCGCCGCCGGCGACCACCGTGGCGCGCGACGGACAGGCCGGCGCGGCGGCGCTCGCCGCGCAGCCCGCGGCCGCGTCTTCGCCCAGCCTCGCCGCGATGCCCGCATCCGCGGGCGCGTCGGCGCCCTCGACGGGCGCGGTGCCGGTGCCCGCCCCGGCAAGTGGACCCGCCTCGGCAGCCGGGCCCGCATCGCCGCAGGGGGAGACCGTGGCCGCGTCGGCGTCCGGCGAGCCGGTACGCCTGAACCTGGAGACCATCTACCCGGTCGCAGCGGCCGCGCCGCGCACCGAGCCGTCCGCGGCTGCGGCTGCGCTCCCGCCCGCGCCCCCGCCCGCATCCGCGCCCCCGCCGGCGCGCGAGCCCGTCGCCGCGACGCCGATCGCGGGCTTCTGGCTGCAGCTCGGCGCCTTCGCCTCGCTCGACGGCGCCCAGAGCGCGCTGGCGAAGTTCGCCCGCCAGCTCGACTGGCTGGGTGCCGCGTTCGACATCCGCCGCGAGGGCGCTCTGTACAAGGTGCAGGCGGGGCCATGGCCGCGACGCGAGCAGGCGCTGGCGGTGGCCGAACGGATCCGCGCGGCCACCGAGTTGCGACCATTCACCACCCTGCGCTGAACGATTCCTTCACACGTTCTGGCGCGGCGCGGCGCGTTCGGCGTGCGACGCACGGCAGCCTTTATTGCGCATTCAGCGCCGGGCAATCTCGAGCGCGCGCTGATACAGGGTGCGGTGCGGCAGGCCGGTGGCGCGCTGCGCCGCCTTGACCGCGCGGCTCAGCGGCAGCTCTTCGAGCAGTGCGCCGAGCAGCGCGGCGATGTCGACGCTGGCCTGGGCGGAGTCTTCCGGGGGCGCTTCGCTGCTGCCGCCGCCGCATTCGGCGGGCGGCGTGTGGGCGGCGGCGTGCTCGTCGTCCGCGGCGGACGCGCGCGGATCGTAGCCGGGCGCGGCCACCACCAGCACGTATTCGCCGCGCTCGCGGTTGGGATCGGCGGCCAGCCACGCGGCGGCCTCGCCGGCACGGCACACCTCGATCTCCTCGAAACGCTTGCTCAGCTCGCGCCCGAGCGCGACCCAGCGCGCCGCGCCGCAGGCCTGCGCGAGGGCCGGCAGGGTGCGCGCGATGCGGTGCGGCGCCTCGAACAGCACGAAGGCGTGCGGCATGCGCGCCAGCGCCGCCAGGCGGGTGTCGCGCGCCGCGGCGCGCGCGGGCAGGAAGCCTTCGAAGTGGAACGGCCCTTCGACCAGCCCGCAGGCCGACAGCAGGGCGATCGGCGCCGATGGACCGGGGATGGGCACCACGCGATGGCCGGCGGCGCGCGCCATGGCGACGATGCGTGCGCCGGGATCGCTGATGGCCGGCGTGCCGGCGTCGCCGACCAGTGCCACGCTGCGCCCCTGCGCCAGCAGCGCCACGATGCGCGCGCCCGCCTCGCGCTCGTTGTGCCGGTGCGCCGACAGGGTGCGCGCCGGCGAGCCGACGTGCCCGAGCAGCACCTTCGAGCGCCGGGTGTCCTCGGCCGCCACCACGTCCACCGTGCGAAGGATGCCGGCGGCGCGCGCGCTCAGGTCGGAGAGGTGTCCGATCGGCGTCGCCACTACATATAATGAGCCGGCCGATGCAGCGGCCGCCTGGCCGCTTTCGCCGCCGCTTTCGCCGATTTCCGAGGGAGTTTCCGTCATTCGATCCATGTCACCGGCGCGCCGCCATGCGCTGCGCGCACTGCTCGCCGCCGTGCCGGGCGCGGTGCCGGCATTGTCCGCGCTCGCCCAGACCGACACAAGCGCGCCCGACGCCGAAGGGCGCGGCACGGCATCGGCCGAGCGCCAGGTGGTGGGCAACGGGCCGATCGGCTTCGCCCTGCTGGTGCCGCCGGCCAACGGCGCCTTCCGGCGCGCCGCGCAGGCCCTGATCGCCGGGGTGCGCGCGGCGCACGCGCGCGACGGCGGCAGCGTGTCGCTCGAGATCATCGAGATCGACGAGGATCCGATCACGCTGCTGGCGCTGTACGACGAGCTGCGCAGCCGCGGCTTCTCGCTGGTCATCGGCCCGCTCACCCGCGACGCGGTCGTCATGGTCGCGCAGGCCGGCGCTCCCGCGGTGTTCACGCTGGCGCTCAACCAGCCCGACGACGTCGCACTGCCGCCGAACATGATCGGCTTCGGCCTGCCGATCGAAGCCGATGCGCGGCAGGTGGCATCGATCGCCTGGGAGGAGGCCACGGTGGCCAACGCTTCACGCCGCCCGCGCGCCGCCGTGGTCCAGGACACCACGCGGCTGGGTCGGCGCAGCGCTGCGGCGTTCTCGGCGCGCTGGCGCGAGCTCGGCGGAGACGTGTTCGATCCGGTCGACATCGGCACGCCCACGCTGGCGCGTGCCCGCGCGGTGCTGCCGCGCCAGAGCGTCGACGTCTGCTTCGTCGCCGCCGGGCCCGATGCGGCGCGTGCGGTGCACATCGCGCTGGGGCCCGACGTCCCGGTCTATGGCACTTCCACGCTCAATGCGGGCACCCTGCAGATCCCCGGTGCCGACGGCTCCGCCGGGCAGTTGCGCACCTCCGGCCTCGACGGCGTGAGGCTGGTCGACATGCCGTGGCGGGTACAGCCCGACAATGCCGCGGTGATGGCCTATCCGAAGCCGGCCGACATGCACCCGGAACTGCAGAAGCTGTACGCACTGGGCATCGATGCCTTCCGGCTCGGCCGTCAACTGATCGTGGAGCGCACCCAGGCCGATCTCGACGGCGTGACCGGGCGCCTGCGCCTGTCCGGAAGAGGGGGGCAGGCCACCATCGAACGCTCCGGCGTGCTGGCCGAGTATCGCGAGGGCTTGCTGGTGCCGCTCGCGCTGCAATGACCCGGCGTTCGCCGGCGCAGGCGCTCGGCGATGCCGCCGAGGCGCGTGCGCTCGAGCACCTGCGCGCGCACGGGCTGGCGCTGCTGGCGCGCAACGTGGCCAGCCGACTCGGCGAGATCGATCTGGTGATGCGTGACGGCGAGGCGATCGTGTTCGTCGAGGTGCGCAGCCGCGGCCGCACCGACTACGGCGGGGCCGCCGCCTCGGTCGGCCCGGCCAAGCAGCGGCGGCTGCAGCGCGAGGCGCAGCGCTACCTGAACCAGCGCTACGGCGACCGCTGGCCGCCGTGCCGCTTCGATGTGTGCGCGCTCGACGGCACTTCGATCGAGTGGATCCGCGGGGCGTTCTGATATGCGCCGGTATAATCGCGCACCATCGATGCCCGAGGGCCGCGCCGCGGCCCCCTGCGCACCGACGGTGCGACCATGAGCCTCATCGACCGGATCCGCCAGCATTTCGAAGACAGCGCCGAGCTCAAGCGTGCCGCAGCCGCGGCGCTGGCCGCGCCGATCGCCCAGGCGGTCGATCTGGTCACGGCGGCCCTGGCGGCCGATCGCAAGCTGCTGATCTGCGGCAACGGCGGATCTGCGGCCGACAGCCAGCACCTGGCGGCCGAGCTGGTCGGGCGCTTCGAGCGCGAGCGTCCGGAGCTGGCCGCGATCGCCCTGACCACCGATACCTCCATCCTCACCGCGGTCGCCAACGACTACGCCTACGACCAGGTGTTCGCGCGCCAGGTGCGCGCGCTCGGGCGCGAAGGCGACGTGCTGGTGGCCTTTTCCACCAGCGGCAATTCGCCCAGCGTGCTGGCGGCCGCGCAGAGCGCGCAGGAGCGCGGCCTGAAGGTGATCGCGCTCACCGGGCGCGGCGGCGGGCGGCTGGGGGCGCTGCTGCGCGCCGACGACGTCCACCTGTGCGTTCCGCACGAGCGCACCGCGCGCATCCAGGAAGTGCACCTGCTGATCATCCATTGCCTGTGCGACGGCATCGATGCGTCGCTGCTCGGCGACGAATGAGCCGAGTGAACCCGTGCCCGAAGGAGTAGCCATGCCCCGTCTGTTGCGTCCTGCCGTTCTCGCCGCCGCGCTCGCCGCCACGCTGACTCTGCCGGGCTGCCTGCCGGTGATGGCCACCGGGGCCGCCGTCGGCACCATGGCGGCGATCGACCGGCGCACCGTCGGCGCGCAGACCGAAGACCAGGGCATCGAGCTCAAGGCGATGAACCGCCTGCGCAGCGCGCTCGAGCAGCCCGGCGGCGTGAGCGTCACGAGCTACAACCGCAAGGTGCTGCTCACCGGCCAGGTGGCGAGCGAGAAGGACAAGCGCACGGCCGAGGCGGTGGTCGGCGAGCTCGACAACGTCCGCTCGATCCACAACGAGCTGCAGATCGCCGGCCAGCCGTCGCTCGAGACCAAGACCGCCGATTCGCTGATCACCGCGCGCGTGAAGGCGGCGCTGTTCAACGCCAAGGACCTGCAGGCCAACACCATCAAGGTGGTCACCGAGTCGGGCAACGTCTACCTGATGGGGCTGGTCTCGCGGCGCGAAGGCACGCGTGCCGCCGACGTCGCCAGCCGCGTCGCCGGCGTGCAGCGCGTGGTCACGGTGTTCGAGTACATCACCGAGGAAGAGGCGGGGCGCACCGCGCACCGCGAATAGCGCCCGTTCGTGCCGCGATCGTCTCCACGCCGGGGACGATCGTAGTGTGAACAGGCCCTCGATTTTCCAGGCGGACGGATGCCGCCGTGCGCCCGACGAGCGGCACGGCGCCGACGCGTGCGCGCGCCGGTTTCGCAGGACAATTCCACATCGTCCACGCGCAACCGGAAGGAGTGAAGCTCATGTCGAGCGGATCGATCCTGCTGCTGATCGGCGTGCTGATGGTGCCGCTGATGTGGGGCGTGGCCGTCTTCAACCGCTTCGTCACCTTGCGCAATCGCTACCAGAACGCGTACGCCCAGATCGACGTGCAACTGAAGCGTCGCTACGACCTGATCCCGAACCTGGTGACGGCCACCCGCGCCTATCTCGCGCACGAACGCCAGACGCTGGAGGCGGTGATCGCCGCACGCCAGCGTGCCAGCGATGCGAGCGAGGTCGCGCTGCACCGCCCGCGCGACGGCCAGGCGCTGGTCGCCCTCGAGGCGGCCGAGGCCGCCCTCGCGCGGCCGCTGTCTCGCCTGATGGCACTGGTCGAGCAGTACCCGGAGCTGCGCGCCGACGACACCGTGCACCGGCTGACCGAGGAGCTCGGCACGACCGAGAACCGCATCGGCTTCGCGCGCCAGGCATTCAACGACCAGGTCATGAGCTACAACACTGCGGTCGAGTCGTTCCCCGCCTCGTTGGTCGCCTCGTGGTGCGGATTCGGCACGGCGAACGTATTGCGCGCGACCGCTTCGGCGCAGGAACGGCAGCCCGTCGCGGTCGCCCTCTGAAGGCGGCCACGCCGGGATGGACTTCTACGCCCACCAGGAACGGGCGAGGGCGGCCTCGCGGCGGCTGGTCGGCCTGTTCGCTCTCGCGCTGCTCGCCGTGGTGCTCGCGGTCGACGCCGCCGCCGTGGTGGGCTGGGCACTGCTGGGCGGCGGCACCCGCTGGCCGCCATATTTCTTCACCACCAATACCTTCGTCACGCTGCTGATCGTGTTCGGCGGCGCCTGGGTGGAGCTGGGCCGCCTGCGCGACGGCGGGGCCGCGCTGGCCCGACGCCTGGGCGCGCGCGCGCTCGATGCGGCGCAGCCGACGCAGCGGCGCCTGCGCGACATCGCCGAGGAAGTGGCGATCGGCGCCGGTGTGCCGGTGCCGGCGCTGTATGTGCTCGACGACGAATCGATCAACGCGCTGGCGACCGGCGAGCGTCCCGGCGTGGCGGCGGTGATGGTCACCCGCGGCGCGCTCGAGCGGCTCGGGCGCGCGGAGCTGCAGGGCGTGCTCGCCCACGAGTTCGCACACATCGTCAGCGGCGACGCGGCGTTGAACACGCGGCTGACCGCAGCCCTCTACGGCCTGTATTCGCTGCGGCTGGCCGGCTTCCGCCTGCTGACGGCCGCCGTCTCGCACGATCCGCCGGGGCCGTTCGGGCGCTGGGGCCTGCCGCGGCTGGTCTGGATGGTGGCCGGATTGCTGCTGTCGGCCGTGGGGCTGCTCGGCGTGCTGGCCGCGCAGGTGCTCAGGGCGGGCATCAGCCGCCAGCGCGAATATCTCGCCGATGCGCTGGCGGTGCAGATCACGCGCGACCGCGATGGCCTGGGCCGCGCGCTGCGACGCATCGCGGGCGAGGTCGCGGCGCCCTTGCGCTCGCATTACACACCGCTGGTGAGCCACTTCCTGCTGGTGCAGCCGGCCGGCCTGGGCGGATGGCTCGACACCCATCCGTCGCTCGAGCAACGCATCCGGCGCCTGTACGGGCGGCGCATGGCGCCGATCAAGCCGGCCGGCGCTGCGGGCGGACCGGGCGGGGTGGTCGGCCGGACGGGCACGGCGGGCGCAGCAGCTGCGGCAGGCGCCGGGGACGCAATCGAAGGCACAGCCGAGGCGGGCGGCGCACAGGCGCTCGCAGCCGCGCGCG
Organism: Burkholderiales bacterium 70-64; assembly: GCA_001898645.1. Lineage (GTDB taxonomy): Bacteria > Pseudomonadota > Gammaproteobacteria > Burkholderiales > Burkholderiaceae_E > Zeimonas. The sequence continues at coordinate 43,691 of MKUQ01000026.1, read as the reverse complement.
CGCCGCTCCTGGAGAGCCTGCCCTTCGAGTCCGAAGGGCCGACGACGATCGACACCGCGCTGCTCGGTCCGCAGACCGTGGCCAACGTCTCCTCGCCCGCTTCGGCGCTGATCGCCCAGATCCGCTCGGCCTCGCTCGGCTTCGAGACGGCCGGCCGCTGGCTGGTGGCGCTGGTGGCCGGCGTGCCCGGCGACGAGCCCGATGCGACGCTGCGGCTGTCGCTGCATTGGCTGGTGTCGCCGGCCGGCGCGTCGCTGCGCGTGCCGCTGCTCGAGCTGCTGCTGGCGCGCGTGCGCGGCTGGAGCGCGGCGCACCGGCGCGAGCTGCTCGACCGATGTCGCGCCGCCGTCGAGCGCGACGGCCGGGTGCAGGCGGCGGAGTGGATCTACTACACCCTGGCGCGCCATCGCCTGCAGCCGACGGTGGCGCATCCGGCGCGCGAGCGCCGCGCGGCGGTCTCGAAGGCCGCGCAGAGCCGCGCGCTGGCGGCGCTGTTCTCGATGGCGGCGGCCATCGGCCAGGCGTCGGCGCGCAACACGCGCGATGCGCTGGCCGACGCCGCCGCACTGCTCGACGTGCCGCCGCCGGCGGCCACGCCCGACGAGGTCGGTTCGGTCGAGCTGGGCCTGGCGCTCGAGGCGCTGCTCGCGCTGCCGCCGCTGCGCAAGCCCATCCTGCTGCGGGTCCTGCAATCGCTTGCGCGCACCCCGGGCGAGCCGAACTTCGAGGCCTTCGTGCGCGCGGTGGCCGCGGCCATCGATTGCCCGGTGCCGCGCAGCGTGGTCGACCTGCCGGACGTGCGCAGCGACGCGCCGGAACCGGTGTACTGAAGCGAGCCTCCTTCCTCCGGCTTCAGCTCAACCCCCACGGTGGAGCAACCGAAGCGCGCGCGGCCGCGTCTCAAGTCACCAGCATGCGGCGGGCCCGCCACTGGCTGGGCGTCGTGCCGAAGCGGGCCTTGAACGCGCGGCTGAAGTGCGCCGGGTGGTTGAAGCCGCGCCGCAGCGCGATCTCGGTGATCGACACGGCATCCTGGCGCGCGTCCTCGAAATCGCGTCGACAGGCCTCGAGCCTCTGCGTGAGCACGTAGCCGGCCACGCCGGCCGGCTCGTCGCTGAAGGCGTTGTAGAGATGGCGGCGGCTGCAGTTGACCGCCAGGGCGATGGCCTCCACCGTCAGCGACGGATCGCCCAGGCGGCGCGCCACCACCTGCTTGATGCGCTCGCGCAGCGCCTCGCGCTGGGTGGGGGCGCTCTCGTGCCCGGCCAGCTCGAGCAGCGACAGGTGCACCAGCTGCATGATCGCCTCGCCGACCCCGCGCGCGGCATCGGGGGTGATCGCGGGCAGCTCCTGCCAGGCGCCCCGCATGGCCTGCAGGGCCAGCCGCGAGATGCCGCCGCCCGCGCCCAGCGGCCGCGCCATCAGCTCGCGCAGCGGCAGGCCGCGCTCGAGCAGCGGCGCCTTGGGCACCATCACGATGAGGTGCTCCACCCGCGTCGGGTTGGCCACCTGGTAGCTGTCGGTGGTGTCGTAGACGCTCCACTCGCCCGGCGACACCCGGGCGCGGCGGCCCATCTGCTCGACCTCGGCGCTGCCGCGGTAGGGCGCCACGATCTTCAGGTAGCCGATCTCGCTCGCGCGCACCAGGCGGTCGTTCTTGAGCACGCGGTGACGGTCGGCTTCCAGCCGGGTGAGCACCACGTCGCCGGCGCGCTCGGTGGCCATGTGGCCGTCGAAGTCGATGTCGCCGTACAGGTCGGACTGCAGGCCGCAGAAGAGCCGGCTGATCCACTCCGACCAGCAGGGGGCGCGGTCGCGCGCGGACACCTGGTCGGTGCTCATCGTCGGCGTGAAGCTGGTCATGCGGATCCTCCGGTTTCCTGCTGACGGTCCGATTATCCGGTGGCCGGGGCCCATCCGTATCGGAACGGAGCGCGCCGGGCCGCGTATCCGGGAAAGTACGGATCCGCCTGTGCACAAATCGTCAAGCGGCGCTGCACGGCCGGCGAAGCAGGGCGGCCGGGCGAGCCCTACCATCCCTGTACCGGAGACCTCACGCACGGGCCGCAGACCCGAAGGAGAACGTCATGAGCACGCCCCCGTCCTCTACCCGCCGCAGCACCGTGCAGGCCCTCGCCGCCGGTGCCGCCGGCTTGGCCGTGCCCTCGCTGGCCCGCTCGCAGTCCGCGCCGGTGCGCGTCGGCTATGCGATCGCCCGCACCGGTCCGTGGGCCGGCGGCGCGCAGGTCAGCCAGGAGCCCAACTTCCTGATGTGGGCCGAGCAGCAGAACGCCGCCGGCGGGCTGGACGTGAAGGGCACGCGGCGGCGCATCGAGCTGGTGAGCTTCGACGATCGCAGCGAGATCGAGACCTGCATCCGCAGCTACGAGAAGCTGATGGGCAGCGACAAGGTCGACCTGATCCTGCCGCCCTGGGGGTCGAACGCCAACTTCGCCCTAGCGCCGCTGGCCAACCGTTTCGGCTATCCGATGCTCGCGCCGACCGCGCTGTCGCGCAAGCTGATCGACATGCACCTGCCGTACTTCTTCTCGCTGCTGCAGCAGCCCGACCGGATGATGGGGGCGCTGGTCGACATGCTGGTGGCCAACGGCGTGAAGACCATCGCGATCCTGTACATGGACGACCTGTTCGGGCTGGAGAACTTCGCCGCGCTCAACGCCGCGCTGAAGAAGACCGACATCCGGGTGGTCGAGCGCAAGGGCTATCCGCTCGGCGTGAAGGACCTGGCGCCGGTGCTGCGCACCATCAAGGACCAGAACCCCGACGCCTTCATCGGCATCACCTATCCGCCCGACACCATCCTCGCCAGCAAGCAGTCCAAGGAGATCGGCTTCAATCCGAAGCTGTTCTATGCCTCGGTGGGCACCGCCTTCCAGCTCTACCGCAACGTGCTCGGCGCCGGTGCCGAGGGTGTGTCGGGCATGGGCTCCTGGAATGCCGCGACCAGCCCCGGGGCCAAGGCCTATTTCCAGGCCCACACCGCGAAGTTCGGCGGCAAGGAGCCCGATCGCTGGGCCAGCGGCCACTGCTGGGCCGGCCTGGAGATCCTGACGCAGGCGGTGGCCAAGGTCGGCCTCGATCGCAAGGCGATCCGCGACTACGTCGCGAAGAACGAGCACAAGACCATCATCGGCCCGGTGCGCTTCGAGGGCAGCGAGAACGTCGCCACCCCGGGCAGCGTGGGGCAGTGGCAGAACGGCGAGTTCGAGGTGGTCTGGCCCAGGAGCATCGCCACTGCCCAGCTGGTGATGCCCAAGCCGGCCTGGAAATAAGCGGGCAAGCGTCGCGGATGTCGTTCGGCGCATGGCTCGAGCTCATCGCCTCCGGCCTGATCACCGGGGGCGTGTACGCGCTCGTCGCCCTCGGCCTGAACCTGCAGTACGGGCTGATGCGCATCCTGAACATCGCCCACGGCGAGTTCCTGATGCTCGGTGCGTTCGCGGCCTGGCTCGCATACACATACCTGGGCGTCTCGCCGCTGCTGACGGCGCCGATCGTCTTCGTCCTCATGGTCGTGCTGGGGCTGCTCATCCACCGCCTGGCGTTCCGGCGCCTCGCCGCCACCTCGCCCGACCTCGACGTGTTCGAGGCGCGCGGGCTGATGGTCGCCTTCGGCCTGATGTTCCTGGTGCAGAACTTCGCCTCGCTGGTGTGGGGCGGCGAGCTGCGCGGCTATGACTACCTGACCGACCCGGTGTCGGTGGGCGGCGCGCAGTTCGCCGCCAACAAGCTGCTGCTGGCCGCCGTGGCGCTGGCGGTGAGCGTGGCGCTCATCGTCGTGCTGAGGAGGAGCCTGCTCGGCAAGGGCGTGCGCGCGCTGATGCAGTCGCCCGTCGGCGCACAGCTGGTGGGCATCGACACCGCCCGCCTGCACCCGCTGATGTTCGGCATCGGCCTGGGCCTGTCGGGCCTGGCCGGCAGCCTGCTGTCGATGACCTATGCGATCTCGCCGGCCATCGGCGAGCCCTACACGGTGACCGCGCTCATCGTCATCACCCTCGGCGGCTTCGGCAGCATGACCGGCAGCCTGGTCGCCGCGTTGGCGCTGGGCGTGATCGAGGCGCTCGGCACCCACTTCGGCAGCCCCTCGCTCAAGCCGCTGCTGTCCTACGGCCTCTTCATCGCGGTGCTGCTGTGGAAACCGAACGGGCTGTTCAAGCGATGAGCGGGCGGCGCATCCTCGGGCGCGACCTGTCGGTGCTGGCGGTGCTGGCCGTCATCGCGCTCGCGCTGCCTGCCTGGGTGAACGAGTTCGGCGTCTCGATGGCGCTCACCTGCCTGATGTACGTGGCGCTGTCGTCGAGCTGGAGCCTGTTCTGCGGAGCCACGCGCTACCTGTCGCTGGCCACCTCGGCCTTCTTCGGCATCGGCGCCTATGCCGGGGCGCTCACGCTCGGCGAGCTGCCCTGGCTGGCGGCGATCGCCCTCGGCGCCGGGGCTGCGGCGGCGCTGGCAGTGGTCATGGGCAGCGCGGTGCTGCACCTGCGCGGCACCTACTTCGCGGTGCTCACCTTCGGCATGACCGAGCTGATCCGCCATGCCGTCACCTTCGCGGAGAAGCAGATCGCCGGCACCGTGGGGCGCGTGCTCGTCTTCGTGCCCGAGCCCGGCACCGTCTATCTCACCGTGCTGGCGCTGGCGGTGCTGGCGGTAGTGACCTCGATCGCGGTGCGGCGCAGCCGGCTCGGGCTGGCGCTGGCCGGCATCGGCGGCGACGAGCTGCGCGCCCAGACCCTGGGTGTCGACACCCGCCGCGCCAAGGTGATCGGCTTCGCGATCTCGGCCGCCTTTGCCGGCGCCGTGGGCGCGGCGATGAGCGTGCGCTGGACCTACATCGATCCGGCGACGGTGTTCAATCCCTTCATCGGCTTCCAGACCGTGCTGATCGCGCTGATCGGCGGCGCCGCCACCCTGTGGGGGCCGCTCGTCGCCGCCATCGTCTTCAGCGTGCTGGCCGAGGCGCTGCGCCTGCAGCTGCCGCAGCTCTACATGATGGCGCTCGGCCTGCTGCTGATCCTCTCGGTGCTGTACCTGCCCGGCGGCCTGGCCTCGCTGCGCCCGGGCATCCTGATCGGCTGGCGCGACGCCCTGCTCGCGCGCCGGCCTGCCCGGCGTGCCGGTGCGGGAAAGGTGCGCGATGCCTGAGGCGGCCTCGATGGGGACGGCGCTGCTCGAGGCGCGCTCGGTCACGGTCCGCTTCGGCGGGCTGACCGCGGTCGACGGCATCAGCGCCCGCTTCGCCGCCGGCGAGCTGGTGGGCATCATCGGCCCCAACGGCGCGGGCAAGACCACCTTCTTCAACGTGCTCTCGGGTGTGCTCCCGCCGACCTCGGGCCGGCTGCTGGTGGCCGGCGACGACCTCACCGGGGCGCGGCCGCACCGCTATGCCCATCACGGCATCGCGCGCACCTTCCAGACGCCGCGCGTGTTCGCCGAGCTGACGGTGGCGGCCAACATCGGCTTCGGCCTGCAGTTCGCCGGACGCGGGCGCGCTGCCGCGCCCGGCCTGGCGGATGCGGCCGGCATCCTCGAGGTGATCGGGCTGTCGGCGCACGCCGCGCAGCCGGCGGCGGCGATCACGCCCTCCCAGCAGCGCCTGCTCGAGATCGGCATGGCGCTCGCCACCCGCCCGAGGCTGCTGCTGCTCGACGAGGTGGCCGCCGGCCTCACCGAAGGCGAGGTCGAGCACATGGCGCGGCTGATCCGCGGCCTGCGCGACGACCTGGCGCTCACCGTGATCTGGATCGAGCATGCGGTGACCACGCTGCTGCGCCACGTCGAGCGCGTGCTGGTGCTGCACCAGGGCTGCAAGATCGCCGACGCCGCGCCCGCCGAGGTGGTGCGCGACGCCCGCGTCATCGAGGCCTATCTCGGCGACGAGATGGCGCAGGGCACGTCATGAGCGCCGCCGCCGCTCCGGCTCCCGGCCGCGCGCCGGCCCACCTGCGGGTCGAAGGCCTGAGCGCCGGCTACGGCCGCTTCCTGGTGCTGCGCGATCTCGATCTGGAAGCGCGCCCCGGCCTCACCGTGATCCTCGGTCCCAACGGGGCCGGCAAGACCACCCTGCTCAAGGCGGTCGCCGGGCTGGTGCCGCGCAGCGGCACGGTGCGGCTGGACGGCGAGGAGTTGCCCGCCGATGCCCCGGCGAGCCGGATCGTCGCGCGCGGCCTGTCGCTGGTGGCCGAGGGCCGGCAGCTGTTCCCCGACATGACGGTGCGCGAGAACCTCGAGCTCGGCGGCTGGCTGGTCGCGCCCGCCGAGCGCGCGCGACGCCTCGAGCAGGCGTTCCGCGACTTCCCGCGGCTCGCCGAGCGCGCCGGCCAGCTGGCCGGCACCATGAGCGGCGGCGAGCAGCAGATGGTGGCCGTGGCGCGCGCCATGATGAGCGCGCCGCGCCTGCTGATGCTCGACGAGCCGTCGCTCGGCCTGGCGCCGAAGATGGTCGACGAGCTGCTCGCCATCGCGCGCCGCATCGCCGACCAGGGCGTCACCGTGCTGATGGTCGAGCAGAACGTGCGCAAGTCGCTCGCCGTCGCCGATCGCGGCTACGTGCTCGAGCGCGGCCAGCTGGTGGCCGAGGGGCCGGCCTCGCTGCTGGCGCGCTCGGCGATCGTGCGCGCCGCCTACCTGGGCCCGGGTTCGCCCGCCGCTTCCTCCCCGTCTTCCTGCAAGGAGAACGCCATGTCCGACCTGTCCATGCTGATCAACGGCCTGGCCGTCAGCGCCGAGAAGGGCGCCACCTTCGAGCGGCGCAATCCGCTCGACGGCAGCGTTGCCACGCGCGCGCCTGCCGCCAGCGCCGCCGACGCCGTCGCCGCGGTGGAGGCCGCCGCCGCGGCCTTCAGGACCTGGAGCGCCAGCGGCCCCGGCGAGCGGCGCGCGCTGCTGCTCAAGGCCGCCGATGCGCTCGAGGCGCGCACCCCGGCGTTCATCGAGGCGGTGGCCGCCGAGACCGGCGCCACCGGCCTGTGGGCCGGCTTCAACGTGCACCTGGCGGCGGGCATGCTGCGCGAGGCCGCGGCGCTCACCACCCAGGTGGCCGGCGAGGTGATCCCCTCCGACGTGCCGGGCTCGCTCGCCATGGGCGTGCGCCAGCCGGCCGGCGTGGTGGTCGGTATTGCGCCGTGGAACGCGCCGGTCATCCTCGGCGTGCGCGCCATCGCCACGCCGCTGGCCTGCGGCAACACGGTCGTGCTCAAGGGCAGCGAGAACTGCCCGCGCACCCACCGGCTGATCGTCGAGGCGCTGCAGGACGCGGGCTTCCCGGCCGGCGTGGTCAACTACGTCACCAACGCGCCGGCCGATGCCGGCACCGTGGTCGAGGCGATGGTCGCGCATCCGGCGGTGCGGCGCGTCAACTTTACCGGCAGCACGCGCGTGGGGCGCATCATCGCCGCGACCTGCGCGAAGCACCTCAAGCCGGTGGTGCTCGAGCTGGGCGGCAAGGCCCCGATGGTGGTGCTCGACGACGCCGACCTCGAGGCGGCGGTGAACGCGGCCGCCTTCGCCTGCTTCATGAACTCAGGGCAGATCTGCATGAGCACCGAACGCCTCGTGGTCGACGAGCGCATCGCCGACGCCTTCCTCGATCGCTTCGTCGCCAAGGCGCGCAGCCTGCCGGTGGGCGATCCGCGCAAGCCCGACCCGGTGGTGCTGGGCTCGGTGATCGGCATGGGCACGGTCGAGCACTGCAACGCGCTCATCGACGACGCGTTGGCCAAGGGTGCGAAGCTGCTATGCGGCGGCAAGGCGAGCGATACCCTGATGCCGGCCACCGTGCTCGATCGCGTCACGCGCGAGATGCGCGTCTACCACGAGGAGACCTTCGGCCCGCTCAAGTGCGTCGTGAGGGTGAAGGGCGTCGAGGAAGCCGTGGCCTGCGCCAACGACAACGAGTACGGGCTGAGCGCCGCGGTGTTCGGCGGTGACATCGCCCGGGCGATCAACGTCGCGCGGCGCATCGAATCGGGCATCTGCCACGTCAACGGCCCGACCGTGCACGACGAGGCGCAGATGCCCTTCGGCGGCGTCAAGGGCAGCGGCATGGGCCGCTTCGGCGGCAAGGCCGGCATCCACGAGTTCACCGACCTGCGCTGGATCAGCGTGCAGACGACGCCGCGGCAGTATCCGTTCTAGGAGCCGGCTCAGGCCACGCCGTGCCGCTCCCCCAGGCCGGCCGCGTGCGCCTGCTCGTCGGCGTGGTACGACGAGCGCACCAGCGCGCCGACCGCGGCGTGCGAGAAGCCCATCTTCCTCGCTTCGGCGCCGAACATCCGGAAGGTGTCCGGGTGCACGTAGCGCAGCACCGGCAGGTGCGCGTTCGACGGCGCGAGGTACTGGCCGATGGTCAGCATCTCGATGTCGTGCTCGCGCATGTCGCGCATCACCGCCAGGATCTCGTCGTCGGTTTCGCCCAGCCCGACCATCAGCCCCGACTTGGTCGGCACGCCGGGCACGCGGCGCTTGAATTCGGCCAGCAGGCGCAGCGAATGGGCGTAGTCCGCGCCGGGGCGCGCCTGGCGGTACAGCCGCGGCACCGTCTCGAGATTGTGGTTCATCACGTCGGGCGGCGCGGATTCGAGGATGTCCAGCGCGCGCTCCATGCGGCCGCGGAAGTCGGGCACCAGCACCTCGATGCGGGTGCCCGGCGAGAGCTCGCGCACCTTGCGGATGCAGTCGACGAAATGCTGCGCGCCGCCGTCGCGCAGGTCGTCGCGATCGACGCTGGTGATCACCGCGTAGCGCAGCTTCAGGGCGGCGATGGTGCGCGCCAGGTTCTCCGGCTCGGCGGCGTCGAGCGCGTCGGGCCGGCCGTGCCCGACGTCGCAGAACGGGCAGCGGCGCGTGCACTTGTCGCCCATGATCATGAAGGTGGCGGTGCCCTTGCCGAAGCACTCGCCGATGTTCGGGCACGAGGCTTCCTCGCACACGGTGTGCAGGCGGTGCTCGCGAAGGATCTGCTTGATCTCGTAGAAGCGCGCGTTGTCCGCGCCGGCGCGCACGCGGATCCACTCGGGCTTGCGCAGCACCTCGGCGGCCGGAACCACCTTCACCGGGATGCGCGAGGTCTTCTCGGCGCCTTTCTGCTTGAGGCCCGCATCGCGCGCGCCGGGGGCGGCGCGGCCGGCCGGGGACAAGGGGGAGGGGTCGTTCGGAGTCGGGTTCATGGTTTCTTTTCGATGTGGGCGGCCAGCAGGCGTCCGAAACGCGACGCCACTTCGCCGGCGTCGATGTCGGGGACGCGGCTGCGCATGTCGGCGACGGCGAGGCCCGGATAGCCGCAGGGATCGATCCGCGTGAACGGCTCGAGATCCATGGCCACGTTCAGCGCCACGCCATGGTAGCTGCACCCGCGCGAGACGCGGATCCCCACCGAGGCGATCTTGGCGCCGGCCCCTGCCTCGCCTTCCTCGAGGTAGACGCCGGGCGCGCCGCCGCGCCGCGCCGCCTGGACCCCGTATCCGGCCAGCAGCTCCATCGTCGCCGACTCGATGCGCGAGACGAACTCGCGTACGCCCAGGCTGCGCCGGCGCAGGTCGACGAGCAAGTAAGCCACCACTTGCCCCGGTCCGTGATAGGTGACCTGGCCGCCGCGCTCGGTGCGCACCACGGGGATGTCGCCGGGGCTGCGCAGATGCTCGGGACGCGAGACATGCCCGAGCGTGAACACCGGCGGGTGCTCGACCAGCCAGATCTCGTCGCGCGTATCGGCCCGGCGGTCGAGCGTGAAGGCCTGCATCGCGTACAGCGTGGGGAGGTAGGCACGCCGGGTCCAGCGCCTGATCCGCGGCGCGGCGATCGCTGCATCCGCCTCGACGCGCTCGGAGGCAAAAGAGCCGACGACAATGGATTGCGCCGAAGCGGGGGCTCGCTTCGGAACCCCGCGGGCGACTGGCGCCAGCGATTTGGAGGTATCTGGGGTCATCGGATGGCCCGCGCTACAACACCACGCTGACCATCGGGTGCGTCGAGAGCGCGCGGTACAGCGTTTCCAGCTGCGCCCGTGTATCGATCCGCACCACCACGGTCAGGCTGAGGTAGTTGCCCTGGCTGGAAGCGCGCAGCTCGATCGTCGCCGGATCGAAATCGGGGGCGTGCTCCAGCACCAGGTCGGAGATCGCCTGGGCGAATCCGTCGACCCGCCGGCCCATGATCTTCAGCGGAAACTCCACCGGGAACTCGAGCAGCGCCTCGAGCCGGTCGAAGGCCGCCGAAAGATCGCGTTCCTCGCTCATGGAGCATGCCTGCGGCGCGCTCAGCGGCCCGCCTTGGCGTCCTGGTAGGCCTTGTGGAGCCGCGCGAAGACCGGCCCCGGCCGGCCGGCGCCGACCGGGCGCCCGTCCAGGCGCGTGATCGGCAGCACTTCCTTGGTGGCCGAGCTGAGCATGAGCTCGTCGGCGGCCAGCACTTCCTCGCGCAGGATGCGCCGGATCTGCAGCCGGATGTCCGCCTTCCTGCACAGCTCCTCGATCAGGCCGTAGCGCACGCCTTCGAGCACCAGGTTGTCCCTGGGCGGGGCGAACAGCCGGTCGCCGCGCGCCACCCAGATGTTGCTCGCGGCGCCCTCGGTGAGGAAGCCGTCGCGAAACATCACGCACTCGGCTGCTCCGGCCTGCACCGCGGCCTGGCGCGCGAGCACGTTGCCCAGCAGCGAGGTGGTCTTGATGTCGCAGTGCAGCCAGCGCTCGTCGGGCAGCGTGATGGCGTCGACGCCCTGTTCCACCTGCGCCGCCGAGGGCAGCACGAGCGGGCTCGACATCGCGAACACGGTCGGCCTGGCGTCCTTGGGGAAGGCGTGGTCGCGCCGGGCCACGCCGCGCGTGACCTGCATGTAGACGAACTGGTCGGCCCATTCGTGGTAGCCGATGATCTGCTCCACCAGCTCGGTCCAGCCTTCGCGGTCGAGCGGGTTGGCGATGCCGATGGCCGCCAGGCTGCGCTCGAGCCGCGCCAGGTGCTGCGGCCAGCGGAAGGTGCGCCCGCCGTAGATCGGGACGACCTCGTAGACGCCGTCGCCGAAGATGAAGCCGCGATCGAGGACCGGCACGCGCGCTTCCTCCAGGGGCATGAATTCGCCGTTCAGGTAGACCGTCTGTGCCATGGGGGCCTCGGCTTCATGATATCGCGGGGAATGAGTCGACGGTCCGGCCGGGTTATTTCGCGAGCATCATGCGCAGACCGTCCCAGGTGCGGCCGAACCATCCGGCCGGTTCCACCGCCGCCTGCGCGAGGAGCGCGCGTTCGGCGAGCACCTGATCGCCGAGCTTCACCCGCAGCGTCCCGATGCGCTGGCCCTCGGCGATCGGCGCCACCAGCGGCTGCACGCGCTCGATCTCGGCCTTCACCTTGTCGCCCTGGCCGCGCGGCACGGTCACCACGACCTCGCCGTCGAAGCCGCCGGCGACGGTGTCGCTGCGTCCCTTCCATACCGCATAGTTGCCCGCCGGCTGCCCCTTGGCGTAGATGCGCACCGCGTCGAAATTCTGGAAGCCGTAGTTGAGCAGCTTCTGCGACTCGATCGCGCGCGACGATTCCGATGCGGCGCCGAGCACCACCGACACCAGCCGGCGCTGCCCGCCCCCGGGCTGCTCGCGGTGCGCCGAGGCGATGAGGCAGTAGCCGGCCGCCTCGGTGTGCCCGGTCTTCATGCCGTCGACGCTCGGATCGATCGCCAGCAGCCGGTTGCGGTTGGGCTGGCGGATGTTGTTGAAAGTGTATTCCCGCTTCGAGTACAGGGGGTAGTACTCGGGGAAGTCCGCGATCAACCGCGCCGCGAGGATCGCCATGTCGCGCGCGGTGCTGTAGTGCTGCGGGTCGGGCAGGCCGGTGGCGTTGCGGAACTGGCTGTTGCGCATGCCCAGACGCTGCGCTTCCTTGTTCATCTGCTGCGCGAAGGTGTCCTCGCTGCCGGCCACGGCCTCGGCGAGCACGATCGAGGCGTCGTTGCCCGACTGCACGATCACGCCGTTGAGCAGCTCCTCGACGGTGGCGGGCCTGGCCGGATCGACGAACATGCGCGAGCCGATCGCCTTGTAGGCGCCCGGCGAGACCGTCGGGCGCTGGTCGGGCGTGATGCGCTTGGCCTTGAGCGCTTCGAAGGTGAGGTAGGCGGTCATCACCTTGGTGAGCGAGGCCGGCTCGACCTTGAGGTCGGGGTCGTGCGAGGCGAGCACCTGTCCGCTGGTGGCATCGAGCAGCAGCCACGAGCGGGCGGCGATGGTGGGCGGCGCGATCTGCGCGAGCGCGGCGTTCATCGACATGAACGCGCACAGAAGGACACTGGCGATCAGGCTCGGGAGCTTCCTGGACGACATCGGGGGCCTCGTGTCGGGCGTCGCAGCGAAGGGTGCGCACGCGAAGGCCCGGATTATAGGACCAGCCTCGACACGACCCCTGTGAGCCTGCCGGGGTCGAGGCCGGCCCGCAGGTCGTTGCGCCGTTCGCATCACGCCCGCGGCGGTCGCGCCGCCGCCGCGGCGTCTCTCGCCTGCTCGAACACCGGCCGCACTGCCGCCAGCACGCGTCGCGCCGCGGCTTCGCCGTTGCGTTCGTGGACCACGTCGACCGCCTCGCGCAGCACGCGGCGCAGGACCTCCATCCTCACGCTGTCGGCCACGCGCGCTTCCCACACGTGGCCGGCCGTGCCGAGCTCGGCTGCGAACAGTCCGCGCAGCATGCGCTTGGCCGCGTTCAGCAGCGCCTGCTCGGCCTGCGCGCGCTGCCGGCGCTCGCTCTCGGTGGGTTCGTCGGCCAGGCCGCAGACCTCGATCAGGTGCTGCGATTCGAGCTCCGCGAGGACGGGGCCGATCTCGCCGGGGCGCGCGAAGGCGGACAGGTCGCCGACGCGGCGCTGGCCGTCCACCAGCACCAGGATGCGCCGCGCCGCCTGCGCGAGCGTACGTCGCGGCCGGGCGGCCTCGTCGTGCCCGTCGGCGGTGCGCGCGTAGATCAGGCGCTCGTCGGGTTGCGCGGGCAGCCGTGACGTCGATGCCGGCATCGCGGTCAGGCCGGCGGCGCGGGACGGTCCGATCCGGGCGGCGGCTGCGCGCCCGCAGCGCCGAACGCCTCCAGCACGACGCGCTTGAGCAGCGTGAGCTTGCGATGGAAGAAGTGGTCTGCGCCGGGCAGCACGACCACCGGCAGGTCCTGCGGCCGTGCCCAGTCGAATACGTCTTTCAGCGGCACCGTTTCGTCGTTCTCGCCGTGCACGACCAGCGTGTCGGGCGGCACCGCCTCCACGTCGAAGCGTGCCGCGGCCGTCCCCACCAGCACCAGCCGGTGCGCCGGACGCCCGCGCTCGCGCAGCCGCGCCGCCACGCGCACCTGCACGAAGCTGCCGAACGAGAAGCCGGCCAGCACCAGCCGCGGCTGCGCCAGCCCCGCCGATGCCGCATGCGCCAGCGCGTGATCGACCACGGCGAGCAGGTCGTCGGTCTCTCCGATGCCTTCGTCGAATCTGCCGGCCGACTGGCCGACGCCGCGGAAGTTGGGGCGCCAGCACAGGTAGCCGAGGTCGCGCAGCGCGCGTGCGAGCGTCTGCGCGACCTTGTTGTCGCGCGTGCCGCCGTACAGCGGGTGCGGGTGCGCCACGACGGCCACGCCGGTCGGCGCGACGGCAGGCGTATCGAGCGCCACGTCGATCGCGCCCGCCGGGCCGTCGATGAGCAGCGTGCGGGTGCCGGCGTTCATGGCAGTGCCGTCAGATGCGCAGACGATCGACCGGCTTGCCGTCCCGCAGGTGGGATTCGACGATCTCGTCGACGTCGTGGCGATCGACCAGGGTGTACCAGATGCCTTCCGGATACACGACGGCGACCGGCCCTTCGTCGCAGCGGTCCAGGCAGCCGGCCTTGTTCACGCGCACCTTGCCCCGGCCGGCCAGCCCGAGCGCTTTCACGCGCTCCTTGGCATAGGCCTGCAGCGCTTCCGACTGATGCTCCGCGCAGCAGGGCCTGCCGTCGTCGCGGCGGTTGACGCAGAAGAAGATGTGGCGTTCGTAGTATCCGGGCATGGTGCGGACGATTATAGACGCGGGCCCAGCGCGGCGAAGCGAAGCCGCCACGCGCACCAGGCCAATGCCGCATAGGGCCAGACCAGCGCCAGCGCCCGCAGCAGCGCGTGGAAGTGCAGCCACGCGCCGCCGCTGCCGCCGGCACGCATCGACAGGAAGTAGGCGTTGGGCGGCGTGAGGTTGAACAGTACGGTGGCCGCGACGAGTGCGATCGCCGCCAGCCACAGCCGTGCGCGCCGGTCGAGCCAGCCGAGCAGCAGCAGGGCGACGCCACCGGCCAGCAGGCCGCCCTGGGCACCTGCGGCGAGCCAGCCGAAGGCGCCGACCGACCCGGCCTCGGCGGCCGACGCCACCGACTTGATCGCCACTGCCGCGACGACCGGCAGCACCACCGGCCAGGTGGCGGCGCTGGCCGGGGCGCGCAGCAGGTCGCGCCCGAGCAGGCCGACGGCGAGCACCGTCATCGATACCCCGGCCGCCTCGGCGAAAGGCTCGAGCTCCACCGGCAGCAGCCAGCGCGACAGCCATTCCGGCAGCGGGTCGCCCGGCGAGCCGGGCCAGGCCGAGAGCAGGTCGCCGGTGGCGAAGGCCATCGGCTGCGGATCGGCTTGCGCCAGCACCCAGGCGGCGAGCAGCAGCAGCCCCGGTCCGGCGTGCGGCCCGAGCGGCATCGCTGTGCGCAGCGCCTGCGGCCAGCGCTCGATGCGCCTGCGTCCCGCGAGCGTGGCCGCCAGCGCACCGGCCAGCGCGCCGGCGCCGTTGGCGAGCACGTCCAGGCGCGACGGCACGCGCCGCGGCAGCAGCGCCTGCAGGCACTCCAGCTCGAGAGACAGGGCGATCGCCGCGGCGCCCGCCAGCAGCGCAGCGGGCAGCATCGGCCACGACAGCCGGCGTGCCAGCCAGGCGGTGAGCAGCAGGCCGATCGGGAGGTAGCCCGCGACGTTGACGATCACGTCGAAGGCGGTCCACCAGCGCGGCCACGGCTCGGAGAGGAAGTCGAACATCCAGCGGCCCGGCGTGCGCCATCCCGACCAGGGGTACAGCGTGGCATAGACCACCGCGACCACGTATACGGCCAGCCACAGGCCCGATCCCGGGCCATGGGGCACGGACGGCGAGGCGGCGGGCGGGGCGAGGCGCTGCGACACGCGGCAAGCTTACCCTGCGCGAGGCGGGCCTCGGGCTATGATCGGGATCCCATGAACCAGCTCGATGCCGAACGGATCCGCCAGGCCGCCGCCTGCGACGCGCTGCGCGTCGACGCCGTCGAGCGGGTCGGCTCCACCAACGCGGCGCTGCTCGACGCGCCGCTCGGCGATGCACCGGCGCCTCCCCGCCTGCTGGCGGCGGTCGTGCAGACGGCCGGGCGCGGGCGCCGCGGCCGCGCCTGGCTCAGCCCGCCCGATCGCTCGGCGGCGTTCTCGCTCGCCTTCGAGCGCCACGTGCGGCTCGAGCCGCCGCCGGCGGCGCTGGCGGTGGCGGTCGGCGCCGCCAGCGCCACGACGCTCGCGCGCTGGGCGCCCGACGTCCAGCTGAAGTGGCCCAACGACCTGATGCGCGCCTGGCGCAAGTGCGGCGGCATCCTGGTCGAATGCCGGCGCGGCCTCCCGCACCCGGCCTCGGGCATGACGCTCGAGCGCATCGTGGTCGGCATCGGCCTGAACCTGCTCGCGCCGCCCGAGGGAGATGCCGTCGGCCAGCCGGCCTGCGGCCTGTTCGACCACGACGCGTTGTCGGCGCATGCCGCCGAAACGGTGATCGGGATGGTGGCGGGCGCCGTGGTCGCGGCGGCCGAGCGCTTCTTCGCCGAGGGGCTCGCTCCGTTCCTCGAGGCGTGGGAGCGCTTCGACGCGCTCGCCGGCGAGCGCGTCGCCGTGCACGAGGGCGCGCGCGCGGTCGACCGCGGGGTCGCACTCGGCCTCGATCCCGGCGGCGGGCTGCGCGTGCGCACCTCCGCGGGCCTGCGCGTGCTCAGCAGCGGCGAGGTGTCGCTGCGCCGGCTCGACGCCGCTCGCTGAGCGAGGCCATGGTGCGCTGGCTGCTCGTCGTGCTGGTGCTCGCCAACGTGGGCATGTGGGCGTGGACGCACGGCTGGCTGGCACCGTGGCTGCAGGCGGATCGCGAGCCGCGCCGCCTGGAGCGGCAGATCGATGCCGACCGGCTGCGCGTCGTGCCGCCCGCATCGCCCGAGGCGGCACCGTCCGCGGCCGCGACGCCCGCGTCGTCCTCGACTGGGTCGTCCTTCCTCGGGTCGTCCTCTCCTGCGCCGGCTTCGTCCGCGTCGCCCTCGTTCCCGCCGGCGTCGTCCTCGTCCGCCTCGGCGTCAACCTCGCCCGCGAAGGCCGATCGCACGGTATGCACGGCCTTCGCGCCGCTCGACGAGGAGCGCGCGCGGCGCCTGCAGTCGGCGCTCGAGGCGGCCGGCGCCGAGATCGAGGCCACGCGCAGCGAGCAGGGCGCGAGCTACCTCGTCTACCTGCCGCCCGCGCCGACAGCGGCCGAGGCGCAGCGGCGGTTGGCCGAGCTGCGCCGCATCGGCCGCAGCGACGTCTTCCTCATCCCCGACGGACCCTACCGGCAGGCCATCTCGCTCGGCATCTTCCGCTACGAGGAGGCCGCGCGTGCCCTGGTGGCGCGGCTGGCCGCCCTCGGCGAACCGGGGGCGCTGGTGGCCCCGCGTGCGCCGTTCACGGTGCGGGTGCACTTGCAGGCCCGCTGGCGCGATGCGGCCGGCGCCGGCACCGCCGGCACGCTGGCGGCGCAGTTCGACGCGCCGGTGCGCGACTGCGGCTGAGGATGGACCGGGGCCTGCGGGTTTCCGGCTAGGACGCCGTCGAAGTCGAATCGAGCCCGCGCGCGGCGTCGCGGATGCGCGTGACCAGGTCGGTGGTCGAGCGCTGGAAGCGGAACGGGATCGAGTGCACCGCTCCGCCCCATGTGCGCACCTCCTTCGCCCCCACGATCCGCTCGATCGGCCAGTCGCCGCCCTTGACCAGCACATCCGGACGCAGCGCGAGGATGAGCTCGAGCGGCGTGTCGCCCTCGAACCAGGTGGCCAGCGTCGTGGATTCGAGGGCGGCCACCACCGCGAGGCGGTCCGCCAGCGGGTTGAGCGGTCGGTCGGCGCCCTTGCCCAGCCGCTTCACCGATCCGTCGCTGTTGAGCGCGACCACCAGCGAGGCGCCGAGCGCGCGCGCTTCGGCGAGATAGGTGACGTGGCCGCGGTGCAGCAGGTCGAACACGCCGTTGGTGAACACCATCGGGCGCGGCAGCTGCGCCGCCTGTGCCGCGGCATGCGCCGGATCGATGATCTTGTGCTCGAAGCCGACCAGTGCGTTGCTCACGTCCTCGCTGCCTCGTGCGGGGCGACGAACAGCGTCAGCACCCCCGTATAGCCGTAGATTCGATCACGTGCGATCTCGCCGTTGGCGAAAAAACCGACCAGCGGCACGTTGCCGAGGTTGTGCGCGATGATCCCGGTCTCCGCGCCCGGCGCACCGAACAGGTGCTCGCCGCGCGCCACGCACGACACGTAGTGCGCGCCGAGGATCTGCAGCGAGGCGGACTCGACCTCCTCGCGCAGCTCGGTGCAGATGCGGATCAGGTCGGCGCGCGCCGCCTGGCGGTCGCGCGTGCAGAACACGGCGCGCTCGCCCTGGCTCGGCGTGGCGGCCACCGCCAGCAGCCGGTGCTGCGGATCGATGCCGAGCACGTTGACCACGGCGTAGTCGCCGAAGCCGATGCCGCGCTCGCCCTCGGCCGGCGCCAGCCCGATCATGAGGCCGCGCGAGAGCCGCTCGAGCGGCAGCGCGCGCAGGATCTCGTTGCCGTCGCGCGACTCGCGAACCTCGGCCGGCACGCCGAGGTCTTCGAGGAGCACGTCGAGCGCCGGCTGGTCGTCGAGCCGATGGATGTAATGCAGCGAGCATTCCGAGATCACGTGCTCGCGCGCCAGCGGCGCGCAGCCCTGGGTGAGGCGCGACAGCAGCCGCACCGATTCGCCGAAGCCGACGCCCGACAGCCCTCCGTGGACCATGCGGCCGGCCAGCTGCGGGCTGCGCGGATCGCTGCCGCCGATCAGCCCGCCGAACAGGAAGCCGGTGTCGACGCGCGTCGCGAGGCTGGCGATCTCCTCGGCCAGCTGCGCCGAGGCCGGGGCCGCATGCACCAGCGCCGTCCAGGCGGGCGGCGCATCGGCGGCCCGGGCGCCGCCCGGCAGCTCGCCCGGCTCGGAGAACAGCGTCCAGCTGCCGGCAGGCAGCTCGCAGATCATCGCCACCAGCGCAGGCTCGCGCATGTACTCGATGCTCGCTGCGCACACGCCGTGGCTGCTGGCGCCCACCCACTGCACCGAGGGGAAGCGTTCGCGCAGCAGCGTGGCGACGTCGCCGAGCCGTTCGGCGAACCGCTCGGTCACGTACACCAGGCCGAGCCGGGGCTCGTCCGTCGCGGCGGCGTCCGTCGTGCCGGCCTCGAGCTGCGCCATCACGAGCTCGGTCGCCTGGCGCCAGTTCGGGTGGGTGGCGTGGCCGTGCCGGAACGCGTGCATGGATGAAATCGTCTCGATTGACGATCGGTCGGCGCGTCTGCTCAGACCTTGCGCCGGCCGCCGCCGGCCGGCTGCCCGGCATCCGGGCGCCGGGCCACGGTCGTGCGCCGCGGCTTCTTGTGCGCCGGCTTGTCGGGCGCGGCTGCGTGCGCTGGCGCTTCCGCGCCATGGGCCTGGGGGACGAGCATCCGGGGCAGGCCGACGCCGGACAGCGCCGCGTTGGCGACGTTGTTGAACTGCTCCTGGAGCAGGTTCCACCAGGCGCCGGCACTCAATCCCGGATCGACGTGCGTGCCCCCGCCGGCAGCAGACGCCGCCTTGTCGCGCCCCTGCCTGGCGGGCTTGCGCGCACGCGGCGGCGCGGCTGCGGCCGGCGCCTGCGCCGAAGAGGGCGCATCCCTGCCGTTGCCGTGCGGCGCCTGCGCGCTGGCAGCGCCGGCCGCCGACAGCGCGCCGGCCAGTGCCTTGCCGGCGAGCACCTGGGTGGCCGGCCCGACCGCCGCCACCGGCGCGCCTACCGCTTCGCCGAACGCCTTGAGGGTCGCGATCGTGCCGCGCTGGATCTCGAGTGCCTGGATGGTGCCCTGGAGCATGTTCATGTTCACGATGAGCCACTGCTCGACCGCCTTCAGGTCGGCGATGCGCTTGTCCAGCTCGCCCAGGTCGATGGTCGGCGTGAAGCTCGGCGGCAGGCCGAACGAGCCCCAGGCCTTCTTGACGAACTCGACCGTGTCGAGCACGTTGCCCACGTTGAGCGGACCGATGCCGACATTGGCCAGACCCATCGCCGCCAGGTCGCCGATACCGAACTTGCCTGCCGCCATGTTCGCTCCTCCTGCTGCCGATGGACGACAATAACAGGAAATCGTTCCGCGGAGCCCGGCCATGCCCGACATCGAAACCCTGCGCCGCATCCTCGCCACCAGCCGCGTCGTCGCGGTGGTCGGGCTGTCGGCCGAGTGGCACCGGCCGAGCCATTTCGCCGCCAAATACCTGCAGGCGCACGGCTACCGCATCGTCCCGGTCAATCCGAGATACGACGAGATCCTCGGCGAGCGCTGCTACCCCTCGCTCGATGCGATTCCCGGCAAGGTCGACATGGTCGACGTCTTCAGGCGCGCCGAAGACGTGCCGCCGATCGCGCGCCAGACCGTGGAGATCGGCGCGAAGGTGCTGTGGCAACAGCTCGGCGTGGGCAATCGCGAGGCCGACCGCTACGTGCGCGAGCACGGCCTCGATTCGGTGATGGACCGCTGCGTCAAGATCGAGCACGCGCGCCTGTTCGGCGGCCTGAACTGGGCCGGCGTGCATACCGGCGTGATCTCGGCGCGGCGGCCGCGCTGGCTGCCGAACTGAACGCCCGCCGCGCATCCGGAGACCCCCGATGGCTGACCGCACCTTCGGCATCGAGACCCTGTGCCTGCACGCGGGGCAGATCCCCGATGCCGTCACCGGCTCGCGCGCCGCGCCCATCCACCAGACCACCTCCTACGTGTTCGATTCCGCCGAGCACGCCGCGAGCCTGTTCAATCTGCAGACCTTCGGCAACGTCTATTCGCGCCTGTCCAACCCGACCGTGGCGGTGCTCGAGGAACGCGTCGCCGCCCTCGAGGACGGACGCGCGGCCATCGCCGCTGCCAGCGGCATGGCGGCCCAGATGCTGGCCCTGCTCACGCTGTGCGGCCAGGGCGACCACATCGTGGCGGCCAACACGCTGTACGGCGGCACGGTCACGCAACTGGGCGTCACCTTCGCGAAGTTCGGCATCGGGTGCACCTTCGTCGAGCCCGACGACCCCGACAACTTCCGCCGTGCGCTGCGCCCGGACACCCGGGTGCTGTTCGCCGAGACCATCGCCAACCCGCGCCTGAACGTGCTCGACATCGAGCCGGTCGCTGCCATCGCCCGCGAGCACGGCGTGCCGCTGGTGCTCGACAACACGCTCGCTTCGCCCTACCTGTGCCGGCCGATACGGCACGGCGCCGACATCGTCGTGCACTCGGCCACCAAGTACCTCGGCGGCCACGGCACCACCATGGGCGGCGTGGTCGTCGAGTCGGGCCGCTTTCCCTGGGACAACGGCAAGTTCCCCGGCATGACCGAGCCGTCGCCCGGCTATCACGGGGTGCGCTTCTACGAGACCTTCGGAGACTTCGGCTTCACCATGAGGGCGCGCATGGAGACCGCGCGCACGCTCGGGCCCACGCTCGCGCCGCTGTCGGCGTGGCTGCTGCTGCAGGGCATCGAGACCCTGCCCGTGCGCATGGACCGCCACGTGCGCAATGCGCAGCACATCGCCGAGCACCTGGCCGCGCATCCGCTGGTGGCGTGGGTCAACTACCCGGGGCTGGCGAGCAGCCCGTACCACGGCCTGGCGCGCAAATACCTGCCGCGCGGCGCCGGCGGCATCCTCACTTTCGGGGTCAGGGCGCCGGACGGCGGCGATGCGGACGCTGCCCGGCGCGCCGGCGAGCGCTTCATCGAGGCCGCCACCTTCATGAGCCACCTGGCCAACGTCGGCGACGCGCGCACGCTGATCATCCATCCGGCCTCCACCACGCACCGCCAGCTCTCGGCCGAGGAGCAGCGCGCCGCGGGCGTGGCCCCCGACATGGTGCGCATGTCGGTCGGGCTCGAATCGATCGAGGACATCGTCTGGGACATCGACCAGGCGCTCGAGGCCTCGCAGCGCAGCTGAAGCGGCGGCCCCGCCCCGGCCCGCGCCGGAGCGGACGCATCGCCTACGGACGCTTCGCCCCGGGCTCGCCGGCGGGCTCCCGCGGCGCGCCTTCGTCCCCGTCGATCCCCCTTCCCCACGTCGAAGGCCGGACCCCGCGCACGCGCGCACGCTTCTCGAGCCAGAACCCGACGCGCGCCGGCGCGAGCCCGAAGGCGCCCGCGACGCCCATCTTCTGCGCGGCGTCCAGCGGCCAGTTCGGGTTGTGCAGGAACTCGCGGCCGAGCGCGACGAGATCGGCGCTGCCCTCCCGCACGATGGTCTCGGCCTGGTCGCCGTGCACGATGAGGCCGACAGCCATCGTGCGCACGTCGGCGAGCTCGCGGATGCGCCGCGCGTACTCGACCTGGTAGCCGTAGCCGATCGGAGGGCCGCCGCGCACGGCGTCGAGCATGCCTCCCGAGCTGCAGTCGATCACGTCGACGCCAGCTTCCTTCAGCGTGCGCGCGAGCACCACGCTGTCGTCGAGCGTCCAGCCCGCGTCGTCGACGACCGACATCCGGAAGAAGAGCGGTTTCTCGCGGGGCCACGATCGGCGGATCCGGCGAACGACGTCCAGCGCGAAGCGCATGCGGTTCTCGAGCGGGCCGCCGTATTCGTCGCGGCGCCGGTTCGCGACGGGCGACAGGAACTGGTGGACGAGGTAGCCGTGGCCGCCCTGGATCTCGATGGCGTCGAAGCCGGCGCGCTGCGCGCGCTCGGCCGCCTGCCCCCAGCGCTCGATGAGCTCGTCGATCTCGGCCGGAGCGAGCTCGCGCGGCGTTTCGTACTTCGGCGAGTGCGCCACGGCGCTCGGGCCGACGAGCTCCCACGGCTCGCCGTGATCCACGCCCGGGCAGCCGGCGAGCGGCTCGTTGCCTTCCCACGGCAACGAGCGCCGCGCCTTGCGCCCCGAATGACTCAGCTGGATGCCGACCGCTGCGCCGCTGCGTTTGACCAGCGCGGCAATGCGCGCGAGCGGCTCGACGAATTCGTCCTTCCACAGTCCGAGGTCGCGCGCGGTCGAGCAGCCGCGCGGATCGATCTTCGTCGCCTCGAGGAACACGAGACCCGCGCCGCCCGTCGCGAAGCGCGCGTAGTGCGCCAGGTGCTCGTCGTTCGCATGGCCGCCCGTTGCCGAATAGCTGAGCATCGGGGACACGACGACGCGATTGCGCAGGCGCAGCCCGCGCAGCTCGATCGCCGAGAACAGCAGCGGTTCCATCTCAGAGGATGGCGAGCGAGGCCATTCCGGCGGCCACGAGCTTGCCCTCGCGGGTGCATACCTTCGCCTCGGCCACGCAGATCTTGCGGCCGCGATGCAGGACGGTGCCGACAGCCGTGACGGGGTCCGAATCCTTCGAGAGCAGGCGCACGAGGTTCAGCTTCAGGTCGACCGTCGTCATGCGCGTACCCGCCGGCATGCAGCTGCGCACGGCGAGCGCGGTCGTCGTGTCGATCAGCGTCGCCGCGACTCCGCCATGGACGACGGCGCCGGCATTGTAGAGGTGCTCGCCGATCTCGCACTCGGCCGTGACCTCGCCTTCGCGAACGCCGACCATGCGAAAGCCGAGCAGGCTGAACATCGGCGGATTCGGCAGCGTTCCGTCGCAGAGCGCCTGGACGAACTCGAGCCCGGGCTTTTCCTGAATCCACCGAGGGTACTGGTCGGTCTCCGCCCAGGTGATGGTCCTCGTGCGCTCCTGCATTGACGTCCCTCTTGTCCTCTCGTCATCCCGATACGGCGCTCAGCCGAGCTGCGCCGACTTCCCGTTCGCGATCGCCTGGTTCGCGAAGCGCGAGATCAGGATCCGCAATGCCTCGCTCGTGCCGTCGCCGATCTGGAACAGCTTGACCTCGCGGAACATGCGCTCGAGCGGGTGATCGACCGTGTAGCCGTGCCCTCCCATGAGCTGGATCGCTTCGGCGGTCGCTTCCAGGCAGACGTCGGCGGCGAAGTGCTTGGCCATCGACGCAGCCGCCGGCGCCTCCGGCAGGCTTTCGTCGGCGATGACGGCGGCGCGGTACGAAAGCTGGCGCGCGGCCTCGATCTTCGTGAGGATGTCGGCGACGCGGAAGCGCACGCCCTGGAACGACGCGACGGGCTGCCCGAAGGCGGTGCGCTCCCGCGCGTAGCGCAGCGCGTAGTCCATGGCCCACTGCGCGACGCCGACGCAGCGGCTTCCGTAGACGGCGCGGATCTTCGCGAAATCGCGCTGCAGGTAGCCGAAGCCCCGGCCTTCGTCGCCGACGAGATTGGCGGCCGGGACACGGCATCCCTCGAAGCGCAGCTCCCAGATCGGGTTCGCAGTGTGCCCCATCGTGCGAAAGCGCTGGCCCACCGAGAAGCCCGGCGTGCCCTTCTCGACCAGGAAGATCGAGATCCCCTGTCCGCGCGGCGCGTCCTTCCGGGTGCGCGCGAAGACCACCAGCACGTCGGCACGGTGACCGTTGGTGATGAAGAACTTCGTTCCGTCGATCACGTAGTCGGAGCCGTCGCGCCGCGCGAAGGTCTGGATCGACGCGGCATCGGAGCCGCCCGTGGGCTCGGTCAATGCGAAGGCCGTCACCAGCTCGCCGCGGCACAGCGCCGGCAGGTAGCGCCGCTTCTGCTCCTCGGTGCCTGCCGCGAGGATGGGGCCCGTCGCGAGCGTCATCGCGTAGCTCGCCGCCGAGAACCAGGCGCCGGAGATCTCCTCGAGCAGCACGGCCGAAGTGAGCGTGTCGAACCCCTGCCCGCCGTAGGCCTGCGGAATGTCGAGGCCGAGGAAGCCCAGCGCGGCCATCTGCTGGAGGATGTCGGACGGGAAGTCGCTGCCTTCGCGCTCGACCTGCATCGCGCGTGGCGACAGCACTTCCTGCGCGAAGCGGCGCGCAGCCTGCCGCAGGGCCTGCTGTTCTTCGGTGAGACGGTACGACGACATTTGATGCTTCCGGATGAGGCGAGCGGCTATCGCGCCGACTCGCCGGCGACCCAGAACAGCGTCCGCTTGCGGATCGTCCGGATCAGGAGGTTGAAGATCACGCCGAGCAGCGCGAGCACGAGCAGGATCGCGAAGACGCTCGGCATCGCCATCTGGAACTGCGCCTGCAGCAGCAGCACGCCGAGCCCTTCCTCGGCGCCGACGAACTCGCCGACGATCGCGCCGAGCAGCGACACCACGACGGCGAGCTCGAAGCCGGTCAGGATGCTGGGCAGCGCCGCCGGGATCAGCAGGTGAACGAGCGTCTTGAAGCGCGTGGCGCGCACCGCGGCGAAGAGCTCGAGCTGCTCGCGGCTGACGCTGCGGATCCCCGTGATCGTGTTCACCAGCACCGGGAAGAAGCACAGCAGCGCGACGATCACGACCTTCGAGGTGATGCCGAAGCCGAACCAGATCACGAGCAGCGGCGCGATCGCGACTTTCGGCATGCACTGCAGCGCGACGATGTACGGATAGAAGGTCGTCATGAGCATGCGCGACTCGGTCAGCACGACGCCCGTGACGAGGCCGAGCCCGCCGCCGATGACGAGACCGAGGGCGGCTTCCTTGAGCGTGACGAGCGCGTGCTCGAAATAGAGGTTCACGGTGAGCGAATCCGTGAACACCCGCATCACGCCCGAGAAAGGCGGCAGGATGTTGCTCTGGATCGAGAACAGTGCGGGTGCGTACTGCCAGAACAACAGGAACAGCACCAGGAAGACGAGCGGTGCCGTGTACTTCGTCTTGTCTCGCATGGTCTTTCTCCTCGCGCCGACGGCGGTCGCCGCGATCAGGAAGTGTCGATCTAGTCGAGGTTCGCCTTCGTGAAGTACTTGCGAACCTTGTTGGCCAGCTCTCCGAACTCCACCGAGCCGATGATCTCGGGCG
Organism: Burkholderiales bacterium 70-64; assembly: GCA_001898645.1. Taxonomy (GTDB): domain Bacteria; phylum Pseudomonadota; class Gammaproteobacteria; order Burkholderiales; family Burkholderiaceae_E; genus Zeimonas. The sequence continues at coordinate 18,543 of MKUQ01000026.1, read as the reverse complement.
CGCGCTGCGCCGGGAACGGCACGACGAGGTCGTCCACGATCTGGCCGGGACGCTCGCTCATGACGATGACGCGCGTCGAGAGAAAGACCGCCTCCTGGATGCTGTGCGTGACCATCACCACGGTCTTTCCCGTCTGCAGCCAGAGCTTGTTGAAGAACACGTTGATGTTCTCGCGCGTCAGCGAATCGAGCGCGCCGAAGGGCTCGTCCATGAGCAGGCACGCAGGGTCCTGGATCAGCGCGCGGCAGATCGAGACGCGCTGCTGCATGCCGCCCGAGAGCTCGTGCGGATAGCGGCCGCCGAATCCGGAGAGCCCGACGAGATCGAGGAGCTCCTCGGCCCGGCGTACGTCGGCGGCCGATGCACGGCGGCGTACCTGGATCGGCAGAAGGACGTTCTCGAGCGCCGTCTTCCAGGGCAGCAGCACGGCGCTCTGGAACACGAAGCCCACGTCCTCGCGCGGATGCGTCACGGGCGAGTCCTTGATGCGGATCTCGCCCGTGGAGGCCGGGATCAGCCCGCCGATCATCTTGAGCAGCGTCGTCTTGCCGCAGCCGCTGGGCCCGACGATCGAGACGAAGGCGGCGTCGGCGATCGAGGTCGTGGTCGGGCGCAGCGCGGGCACGGGCGCGGCGTTCGTCTCGTATTCCTTCGATGCCTCGCGGATTTCGATGATCGCTCTGTCGCGCATTCGCGCCCTCCGTCGCCTGAGCCGGCCTAGGCGAAGCCGATCGCATCGACGGCGACCGCTCGCGTGCGCGTGACGATGACGGGATTGCACTCGAATTCGCGGACCTCCTCGCAGAGCGCCGCGCCCAGCGCCGCGATCTTCGAGACGGCGGCCACGAGCGCATCGGCGGCGAGCTTCTCCTGGCCGCGTGCGCCGGCGATCGGCGCCCAGATGGCGAGCTTCTCGAGCGATGCGCGCAGGTAGGCCTCGTCGAAGGGCGGGATCAGCGTCACGGCGTCGCGCAGGAAGTTCGTCCAGACTCCGCCGGCGCCGAGCGTGAGCCGCACGCCGAAGGTTTCGTCGCGCATGCAGCCGACGAGCACCTCGACGCCCTTCTCGATCTGCTCGGCGACGAGCACTTCGCGCGCGCCGAGGCGCCCGGCCATGCGCTCCCAGGCCGCGATCAGCTCGGCGGCCGATGCGATCCCGGTGACGACGCCGCCGGCGTCGCTCTTGTGCGCGATCATGGGTTCGACGATCTTCATGACGCAAGGATAGGGAACCTGCCCGCCGATGCGGCGGATTTCCTCGTCCGATCGCGCGTGCCAGCGACGCGGGCAGTCGATGCCGCTCCTCTCGAGCAGTTCCATGCAGTCGCGTTCGCCGAGCACCGGCGCGGCGTTGCCGACGCGCTCGAGGCGCGCGCGCACCCACGCGCGATCGAGCGCGGACCGCGGCTCCGCCGGGTCCGGCAGGGCGGTCGGCGCCTCGGCGGTCATCGGCGCCGGCGGCATCTCCTCCGCCTCGAAGTACCGCTTCAGCGGCCGCAGGAAGCGCGCCGGGTCCCGGTAGACGACGAGCCCGGCTTCACGGCCCTGCCGTCGTACTTCCTCGGGGACGCCCAGCCAGCAGAGCACGATCTTCTTCGAGGTCGCCTCCTGGATCGACGTGAGCACCGAGATGACTTCGCTCGCCTGCTCGGGCAGGCCCTTTCCGCTCAGCAGGAAGAGCAGCACGCCGGTCTCGGGGTCGTCGAGCATCAGGCGCAGGCTCGTCTTCAGGATCGAGACGTCGTTGACGACGTGCGCCGTGAGGTCGACCGGGTTGCGCACCCGGCCGTAGGCCGGAACGATCTGCGCGAGCCCCGCTTCGGTCTCGGGCGAGAGCACGCTCATCGCGATGCCGAGCTCGGTGCAGAGGTCGGTCGCGTAGACGCCGGCGCCGCCCGAAGTGGTCACGATCGTGACCTTCGGCTGCATCGCGCCGATCGCGAAGATGCGCGCGTAGTCCTCGAGCTCCTCGAGCGAGCTCGCGCGCACGATCCCGTAGCGGTCGAATGCGGCCTGGTAGCCCGAATCGTCGGAGCAGAGCTGCCCGGTGTGCGACGAGACCGCGTCCTGGCCGGCCGGCGACCGGCCGACCTTGATCAGCACCAGCGGCTTGCCGCGGCTGCGCAGCTTCGCGGCGGCCGCGCAGAAGCGCGGCCCGTCGCTCAGCGCCTCGATGTAGCCGATGACGGCCTCGGTGCCGCGGTCGTCGGCCAGGTATTCGAGGAAGTCGGGCACCCCGAGATCGGCCTCGTTGCCCGTCATGATCACGTGCGAGAAACGCGCGCCGGCGTGGACCGCATCGGCCCAGATGTTCGTCGCGACGGCGCCGCTCTGGCTCAGCAGCGCGACGGGCCCCGGCGGCGAGGCGGGCAGCGCCACGAAGGGGTTCGAGAAGGTCAGCGGGCGCCGCATCGCGAAGGACATCTGCCCGAGACAGTTCGGGCCGAGCACCGCGATGCGGTTCTCACGCGCGTATTCGGTGAGCCAGCGCTGCAGCGCGCGCCCGCTCTCGCCGGTTTCGCTGAAGCCCGAGCTGAAGATCACGGCGCCCTTGAGCCCCTTGCGCTTCAGTCCGGGCAGCAGCTCGCGGACCTTCTCGGCGGCCACGCAGAAGATCGCGACATCGACTTCGCCCGGGATCTGCGCGGGCTCGGCGAAGCACGGAACGCCCTGCACCGTGTCGCGCTTCGGGTTCAGCCCGTAGATCTTCCCCTCGAAGCCGTATTTCCTGAGCAGGAAGATCGGGACGCCGCCGATGCGCCTCGGATCGTCGGACGCGCCGACGATCACGACCGATTCGAAGTCGAACAGGACGGACGGGTCGTTGCGCTCTCCTCGCGCAGGCGCGTCGGGCTTCATCATGCGAGGTAGCTCATGCTCCCGCGGATCACCGCCTCGGCCTGTGCGGCCATCTCCTCGACGATCTGCGCCGCCGGCCGCGTCTTCTCGAGCATGCCGGCGATCTGGCCCGAGGGATTGCTCACGACGTCGAGCCGCCCGGCGGCGCGCGCCGCGTCGAGGAAATCCTCCATCAGCACCTTCTGGTGCGGCATCGGCAGCGGATCGAGCTTCGCGGAAGCCCAGGCGTCGTGAATCCTGTTGTGATAGGTGCGCGAGGGCTTGCCCGTGAACACGCGGCTCGCCACGAAGTCTTCCGAGCTGCCTGCACGCAGTTGCGCACGGTGCACGGGGTGCAGGTCCACCTCGTCGGAGAAAAGGAACGCGGTGCCGCACCAGATCGCCTGCGCACCCAGCGCGAGCGCCGCAGCCAGGCCGCGTCCGTCGGCGATGCCGCCGGCAGCCACGACCGGAGTGGTACCGGCTGCGTCGACGACCTGCGGTACGAGGGGAAAGGTGGAAACGACACCGACATGCCCGCCGGCCTCGCCGCCCTGAGCGATGACGAAATCGACGCCGGCGGCGAGCTGGCGCTGCGCGTTGCGAACGGTTCCCGCGAGCCCGGCCACCTTCATTCCCGCATCCCGCGCGCGCTGCCTCACGGCGCCCGGATCGCCGAGCGCGACCACGAAGAGCGGGACCCGCTCCTCGAACACCACCTCGGTCTGCGCCGCCGTCATCTCCTCGGTGAGGCTGTATTCCTTGTCGATCGTGCGCGGCTCGATCCCCTCTTCGCGGAAGATTCGCTGCACGAGATCCCAGTGCGCCGGATATTTCTCGCGGATGTCGGCGCGGATCTCTGCGCGCGTCCCGGTGCGCGTCGACATCCTGGTAGGGATGATGAGATTGACGCCGAAGGGGCGGTCGGTCAGCTGCCGGATCCTGCGGATCGCCTGCCTCAGCTCCTCGGGCTCGAGGCCCGTTGCGCCGAGGCAGCCGAGGCCGCCCGCGTTCGAGACGGCCGCGACCAGCTCGGGCGGGGTCACCAGGCCCTTGAATTTCCCCATTCCGGCCTGCAGGATCGGCAGGCGGATTCCGAGCAGCTCGCAGATCGGCGTGCGCAGCATGACGTGGCCCTCTACTGGCGCCAGGACTGCGCGGCCTTCGCGATCGCAGCGCTGTCGAACTTGTTGAAGTCGTCGACGAAGCGGTTGGTGTAGAGCTTGTCGGCGTTCTCGACCTTCTTGTCGATGATGCCGCCCTCCACCGCGAACTCGTTCCACGACGCGATGCTCTGCGGGTCATAGTAGCCCCAGCCCTTGCCTTCGGGCGGGACGAGCAGCTCCATGCGCTTGACGAGGATCGCGACGTCGTTCTTCAGCTGCTGTTCCTCGGACATGCCGGCGATGCGGCTGGTGGGGAACTCCTGCCAGAGCATGCGCACGCAGGCCTCGGGATTGTGCTTCGCGAAAAGGGTGGCCTTCGCCACGGCGCGCCCGAAGCCGCGCACGAGATCCGGATTCTTCTCGGCGGTCGAGCCGCGCACGAGGAACTGCGTCGAGAAGAGGTATTCCTGCCCTTCGCCGTAGATGTAGCGCAGCTTCGCGCCGATGTTCTCCATCTGCGCGTAGAGCGAATCGAAGAGCACGAGACCGTCGACGTGCCCCGTGTTCAGCGCCTGCCAGGCCTGCGCGCCGACGCCCACCGACAGGTAGGTGACCTCCTTCTTGCCGTCGATGCCGACCTTGGAGAGCAGCCCGTTGGTGAGCAGGATGTTGCCGCTGGCGAGCGACATCGCGCCCAGCTTCTTGCCGCGCAGGTCGGCGAGCGTCCTGATCGGGCTGTCGGCCTTCACGGCGACGCTGCCCGTGGGCTTGCGGATGTAGTTGTAGACGAGCAGGACGTCATCGCCCTGCGAGAATGCCTTGATGATCGGCTCGGGTGTGGCTGCGCCGATGTCGAGCCGGCCCGAGACGACCGTCTGCACGACCGTCGTGCTGCCCGAGATGTTGTTGATCTTGACGTTCAGCCCTTCTTCCCTGAAGTAGCCGAGCCGGGCCGCGGCCGGGAACATGCAGTAGCCGGCGTTGATCGTCGCGACGGGCAGGCCGAAGCTGATGTCGCGAAGCGACTGGGCCTCTGCGGGCGTGGTGACCGCGAGCGCCGCCATGAGTGCACCCGCCGCAGCGGCGGCCGTGGCCGGGCGGGAGGGAGCGCGCGGGTTTCGAATCGTGGGCATGAACCGTCTCCTTTGATTTCTGAAGCGACGACGCTTCACCGTTGCGGCAATCTGCGTTGCCTTCACGTCAGGGATGTCGGAAGGTCTGTATACGATAGTATACGTAGGTGGCTCGTCTGCGCAAGAGCCATATGCATGACTGCAGGTCGGAGCATCGGTGCCGCAGGGCGGCGGATCATCTCGTACAGTCGTATACATTCGTGCACGCACGTGCGTAGAATCCGGAATCGCCGGAAAGTCCCGCAGGGGAGGATGAACAGTGTCGTCACGCGCCGCAGCAGCCCGGCCCCGGATGTCCGCCAGGGGCACGCGGACTCCCGCGCCGCCCTCGATCGCCCCCGAGAGCTCGGGCGGGCTCTCCGACGGCGCCTACGCGAGGATCCTCACCGCGGTCCGCGACGGCACGCTCGCGCCCGGCACGCGAATCCGCGAATCCCAGATGGCCGAGTGGCTCGAGATGAGCCGCACGCCCGTGCGGCAGGCGATCCAGCGCCTCGAGGCCGAGGGGCTGCTCACGATGGCGCCGCGCGCGGGCCTCGTCGTCACGACGGTCGACGAGGAGCTGGTCGAGGAGCTCTACTACATGCGCGAGGTGCTCGAGGGCACGGCGGCGCGCCTGGCGGCCGAATCGGCCTCGCGCATCGAGCTGCGCATGCTCGAGGAGATGGTCGCTGCCGAGATGCAGGCAAGAGCCGATTGGAGAACGGCCGCCGACGCCAACCGGCGCTTCCACGCGCTGATCTACACGGCCGCGAAGAACCGCTTCCTGCTCAAGTCGCTGCGCGCCCTGCACGATTCGCTCGCGCTGCTCGGTCCGAGCACGCTCGCGAACGAGGAACGCGCACGCCGGGCCGCGGGCGAGCACGCGAAGATCGTCAAGGCGATCGCCGCGCGCGACCCGGAGACGGCCGAGGCGCACATGCGCGAGCACATCCGCGGCGCCTATCGCGAGCGCGTCGAGATGCTTTTCCACGCCGTGAAAGCATGAGCGGCTGGGCCGAGCGCGCGACCATCTCGCCCCTCGAGACCTTCCGCGAGCACCTGCGCCGCGGCGAGCTCGCGTTCCCCTACAGCCTCGAGGCGCAGCGCGCATTCTTCTTCCCGCGCCTGGCCTGTCCCTACACGGGCAGCGAGCGCATCGAGTGGCGGGTGAGCCGCGGGCTCGGAACCGTATACGCCACCACCTGGATCCGGCCGCGCGAGGGCGACGCCTACAACGTCGCGCTCGTCGATGTCGACGAGGGATTCCGCCTCATGACGCGCATCGAGGGAGTCGCGCCCGAATCGGTCGCGATCGGGACGCGCGTTCGCGTCCGCATCCACGAGGCGCCCGGCGAAGAGGCGCCGTACCCGGTCTTCGTTCCGCTCGACTCCGCGAAATGACGACGAATCGCCGAGGCTCCGTCGCCATCGTCGGCGCGGCCGAGTCCGATCTCGGCGCGGTCGCGGCCGGCCTGTCGCCGACCGACCTCATGGCGCAGGCCGTGCTGCGCGCGCTGCGCGACGCTGGCCTGTCGCCGCACGACGTCGACGGGCTCTTCGCCTGCGCCTCGCAGCCGCGCATGACGACGATGGCGATCTGCGAGTACCTGCGCATCGATCCGCGCCATCACGACGTCACCTACATGGGCGGCTCGTCGTTCATGACGCAGCTCGCGCACGCCCAGGCGGCGATCGAGGCCGGCCTCTGCGAGGTCGCCGTCATCGCCTATGCGAGCACGCAGCGCTCGTCGGGCCGGAACCTCGTCTCGCCGCGCGAGCCGAATCCCTACGAGACGCCGTACCGTCCCGTGCTTCCGGCGAGCGCCTACGCGCTCGCGGCCTCGCGGCACATGCACCAGTACGGAACGACGCGCGAGCAGCTCGCTGCCGTGGCGGTCGCGGCGCGAGAGTGGGCGCTGCTGAATCCGGCGGCGTGGGAGAAGCAGCCGCTCACGATCGAGGAGGTGCTCGCCGCGCGCATGGTGAGCTACCCGCTGACCGTTCGCGACGCCTGCCTCGTCACCGACGGCGGCGGCGCGATCGTCGTCACCTCGGCTTCGCGCGCACGCTCGCTGCGGCGGGAACCCGTCTATCTGCTCGGCAGCGGAGAGCACCTGAGCCACGTCTCGATCTCGAGCATGCCCGACCTCACGGTGACGGGCGCCGCGCGCTCGGGCGGGATCGCCTACCGCAAGGCCGGGCTCTCGCCCTCGGAGATCGACGTCGTCGAGGTCTACGACGCCTTCACGATCTGCACGATCCTGTTCCTCGAGGACCTCGGCTTCTGCCCGAAGGGCGAAGGCGGCCGCTTCGTCGTCGAGCGCGGCATCGGCCCGAAGGGCGGCCTGCCCGTCAACACGAACGGCGGCGGTCTCTCGTACTGCCATCCCGGCCAGTACGGGCTGCTGCTGCTCATCGAGGCGACCCGCCAGCTGCGCGGCGAATGCGGCGAGCGCCAGGTCGCGGGCGCCGAGACGGCGATCGCGCACGGCAACGGCGGCGTGCTGTCGAGCCAGAGCACCGTGATCCTCGGGACCGCAGCGACGCTCTGAAATGTCGGGCGCCGCGGGCTCCGGCACCCGGTTCCCGGCGCGCCCCAGCTCCCGGTGCGTCTCAGCCTCTCCGTGCGCCTCAGCCCCCGGCGCGCGGCAACTCGACGACCGTGCGCCCGCCGTCGACCACGCAGCGGCCTGCCTCGTCGAAGACCTGCGTGGCGATCTCGACCCGCTCGCCCTGTGGCGTCTCGCTGCGCGCGGCGATGCTCGCGCGCAGCGTCACCGTCGAGGGTACGACGACGAAGCCGCGATTGCGGAACTCGAGCTCGAGGAAACGGATGCGCGGGCCGCCCCACTCGCGCACCTGGCGCGCGATCAGTGCGCCGAACATCTGGCCGTCGATGACGGGTCCCTCGAACCCGCGCGCCCGCGCATCTTCGGTGTCGTAGTGCATGCGGTGCCAGTCCCAGGTGGCGGCGCCATAGGCCATCGAGCGTGGGAGGTCGAGACGGACGACGAGGTCGGGCAGGTGGGACGACATCAGGCGCTCCTGCGGTAGACGATCGTCTCGCGGTTCTCCGCGAGCAGCTCGCCGCGCTGGTTGCGGTAAAGCGCGAGCTGCACGACGACCCACATCGGCTTTCCGCGCGAGTCGCTCGTCGCGCGCACCGACTCGACGCTCCACTCGACGTGCAGCACGTCGCTCGCCACGGCCGGCTGGTGGAAGCGGTAGGCGTTGCCGCCGCGCACGCGCTGCCAGCCTTCCATCGGGAAATCCCAGGCGTGCCCGATATAGCCGTTCTCGTCGGGCTCACGGCGCGAGTACTGCACGGTCTCGCAGACGAAGGTCGGCGGCGCGATCGCCTGCTCGTAGCCGGCCGCGCGGGCGGCCGCGTCGTCGACGTAGATCGCGCAGGTGTCGCCGATTGCGCGCGCGAAGCAGTCGAAGCTGGCGAGGCCGAGCGGCGTCCTGGCGGCATAGATCGCGCGCTGGGACTTCAGCCGCTCGAAATCGCGCTCGAACTCGTGTCCGGATTCGCGCCCTGATTCGTTCACGGGTTCGCTCACGATGCCGACTCCCGCGCCGCGCCCGCATCCGAGGGCACGCGCGCCACGAAATCCACGGCGAGCTTCGCGCCCGCGGGCAGCGCCGAGCAGACGAGCCCCGAGGCGACGGGAAACGGCTCGCTCAGCAGGCTGCGCCGGATCTCGGCCGTCGGCCGGTACTCGGGCAGCGCATCGAGCGGAAGCCATTCGACGGTCTGCACGAGATGCTCCATGCCCGCACCGTGTCGCGCGAGCAGTGCCGGGACGGCCTCGCCGTAAAGATAGCGCGCCTGCTCCCGGAGGCCGCCGGCGCCCGCATCCGCTTGCAGCCCAGTCGCGACGAGGAAAGGCCCGGCGCGGCGCACGAGGCCCGAAGCGACCGCCTGCAACGATTCCGACGGGTCGGCCTGCGGTCGGGAGCCCGGACGCGGGGGCGTCAACCACTCGATCGCGAGTTGCGCGCCGTCGTATCCCGGCGGCAGCGCGGGAACGCCGACGGCCGGGACGGCGGGCAGCACGGGAACGCGCGAGCGGATTGCGTCGACGGCTTCGTCGAGCGCGGCCGCCGCGTCGCTCGCCACGAAGACGCGCAGGCGTGCAACCTGCGACCACCCGCTTCCCGAGGCCGCCAGCAGGCCCGAGAGCCGCTCGATCTGCGCCTCGATCGTTCCGCCGGCGTGCCCGCCGAAGGCGAGCGCGTTCCCGCCACTGGAGGCGATGCGCACGGCCTCGCCCGTGCGCCCGCTCCTGCGCGCAGCGATCGCCTCGATCTCCAGCAGCGCATCGCGCCGCAGCAGCCGTGCGACAGGAACGACGTGGCGCGCCGCGCCGCCGAGGCCGCCCGCCCGCAGCAGCTCGTCGAACTCGGCGAGCGAGCCCAGCGCCGCGGCGGGCACGTATTGCACGATCGAGACGACGTCGCCGGCGCCGTAGCCCGCAGCCTGCAGCACCGCGCGGATCTTCTCGATCACCGTCGAGGTCTGCTCGCGCAGCGTTCCCTTGGCGACCACCTTGTCGAGTGCGGCGTCGTAGGTCGAGGCCGTCATCCCCGAGAGGAACGCGCAGTCGCCGAGGTCGAGCCCGAGCGGATACGTGTAGCGGCGGAAGTCCTTCCACGGGAACTGCGCGGGTTCGATCGGCTTCACGGGAGCATTCCGTCTTCTGCGGCTACGACCGGAACGGCCGTCACCTCGGTGGTTGCGTTCAGTATGCCGAAGTATACAATGGCGATCAACAACGTCGTTCCGACGTATCCCAGCTCGAAAAGGATCCCGATGACAGCGGACTACGACGTGATCGTCGTCGGCGCAGGCAACGCGGCCCTGTGCGCGGCGCTCGCCGCGCGCGAACGTTGCGAAAAGGTGCTCGTGCTCGAGCGCGCGAACGAGGACGAGGCCGGGGGCAACTCCCGCTTCACCGCCGGGCTGTTCCGCATCGTCTACAACGGCGTGGACGACCTCAGGCAGCTCATTCCCGATCTCACCGAGCAGGAGATGGCGAGCACCGACTTCGGCGACTACACCGAGGAGAAGTTCCTCGACGACCTCGGCCGCCTCACCGAGTACCGCTGCGACCCCGACCTCTCCGAGCTGCTCGTGCGCCGCAGCTTCCCTACCGTGCACTGGATGCGCACGAAAGGCGTCCGCTTCACGGCTGCCTGGGGGCGTCAGGCGTTCAAGCTCGACGGCAAGTTCAAGTTCTGGGGCGGGCTCACGCTCGAGGCCGTCGGCGGCGGCCCCGGCCTCGTGCAGTCGCTCGTGCAGATCGCGCAGAAGAACGGGATCGAGATCTGGTACGAAGCGCGCGCGCTGTCGCTGCTCGCCGACGACGACGGCGTGCACGGCGTGCGCGTGCGTCGCAGCGGAAAGACGCAGGAAGTACGCGGGCGCGCCGTCGTGCTCGCCGCCGGCGGCTTCCAGGCGAACCCCGAGTGGCGCACGCGCTATCTCGGCCCGGGCTGGGAGTTGGCGAAGGTGCGCGGCACGCGCTTCAACACGGGCGACGCGATCGGCATGGCGCTCGCGATCGGCGCCTCGCCCGTGGGCAACTGGTCGGGGTGCCACGCGATCGCCTGGGAGCGCAACGCGCCCGAGTTCGGCGACCTCGCCGTCGGAGACGGATTCCAGAAGCATTCGTATCCGTGGGGCATCTGCATCAACGCCGAAGGCCGTCGCTTCCTCGACGAGGGCTACGACTTCCGCAACTACACCTACGCGCGCTACGGCCGCGTCATCCTGCAGCAGCCGGGGCAGTTCGCGTGGCAGATCTTCGACGCGAAGGTCAAGCAGCAGTTGCGCGACGAATACCGCATCAAGCAGGTCACGCGGCGCGTCTCCGACACGCTCGAGGGCCTCGTCGCGCAGCTCGAGGACACCGACCAGAAGGCGGCACTCGAGGAGATCAGGCGGTACAACGCCGCCGTGCGTACCGACATCCCGTTCAACCCGAACGTCAAGGACGGCCGCTGCACCGAAGGGCTCGCGATCCCGAAGTCGAACTGGGCGAACACGATCGACACGCCGCCCTTCGAGGCCTACGCGGTGACCTGCGGGATCACCTTCACGTTCGGCGGGCTGCGCATCAACACCGACGCGCAGGTCATCGACACCGACGGCCGTCCGATCCCGGGGCTCTACGCGGCGGGCGAGCTCGTCGGCGGGATCTTCTGGTTCAACTACCCGGGTGGCAGCGGGCTCACCAACGGCGCCGTGTTCGGGCGCATCGCGGGAATGAATGCGGGTACGGCGGCAGCCGGCGCACCTCAGCCCGCGTAGGGATTCTGGCGCAGGCCCAGCTCCGCGAGCACGGTGCGCATCGGCGGCACGGAGCCCGGGTCGAGCGTGCGCTGCACGTAGTACGGGATCAGCGGCCTGAACCAGTCGTAGATGCGGCGCAGCTCGCCCACGGGCTCGAGCGCGGCATCGACGCGCAGGTTCACGATCGGGAACTCGTGCCGCTCGTAGACGACGACGGCCGCCGAGGTCTGACCGTCGGGCTGTCCGCCCGCGTCGCGCCCGGCCTCGAGCACCGCCATGAGCCGGTCCTCGAGCGCCTCCCCGCCGCGCGCCGCGAAGCACTCCGACATCGAACGCACGACCGTCTCGCCCACGAGCACGTTGCCCGTGGCGACGTGGTCGTCGCCGACGACCTCGCCCGCCCACGCGCGCGCTTTCGGCCCCGTGTAGACCGCGGATCGGCCCTCGAGATCGAGCACGGCGATCTGCCGATACTCGATGTACGGGTCGCCCCCGCGCAGATCGTCCAGCACCCTGGACGGCGAATGGCCGGACTCCATGAGCCGCTTCGCCCGCTGCAACTGGCGGTAGTCGGCGTGCGCCTGCACGGTCACGATGCCACGGTGCAGCACGACGTCGCTGCAGCGCCAGCCCACGGCCGGCGTGCTCGTCGATTGCGCGAAACCGGCCTTTCCGGTCTTGGGGCAGAAGCCGAGGATCGTGAAGGTCATGTCTGGGAATCCGTCGGAGTTGAAGCCGGCCCGCGCCGGGGGCCGTCGAGCACGCCGCGGCGCATCTGGTCGAGCTCGATCGATTCGAACAGCGCCTTGAAGTTGCCTTCGCCGAACCCCTGGTTGCCCTTGCGCTGAATGAACTCGTAGAAGATCGGGCCGAGCTGGTTCTCGGAGAAGATCTGCAGCAGCAGGTCGCCCGGCGCGCCGTCGATCAGGATCCTGCGCTTCCTCAGCTCCGCGACGTCTTCGCCATGGCCGGGGATGCGCTTGTCGATCAGCTCGTAGTAGGTGTCGACGGTGTCGAGCAGCTTGACGCCGGCCGCGCGCAGCGCGTCCACCGTACGGTGCAGGTCGTTCGAGGCCAGCGCGATGTGCTGGATGCCTTCGCCGTGGTACATGTCCAGGTATTCCTGGATCTGTCCGGGCCGCTCGGTGCCTTCCTCGTTGATCGGAATGCGGATCTTGCCGCAGGGGCTGGTCATGGCCTTGGACTTCACGCCGGTGACCTGCCCCTCGATGTCGAAATAGCGGATCTCGCGGAACCCGAACAGCCGCTCGTAGAACTCGGCCCACTCCTTCATCCGGCCGCGATGCACGTTGTGCGTCAGGTGGTCGATGGCGCTGAGCCCGTGGCCGAACGGCTGCGGATCGGCGCCAGGGATCGGCACGAAGTCGACGTCGTAGATGTCGATGTCGCCGATGCTGCCCGCCGGCGCGCCGCCCTTGCCCTTCCAGCGGTCGACCAGGTAGATCAGGCTGTCGCCTATGCCCTTGATGGCCGGGATGTTCAGCTCCATCGGGCCGCTGCGATGGTCGAAGCCCCAGGCGCCCAGGTCGAGGGCGCGCCGGTAGGCTGCCGCGGCGTCGGCCACCCGGAAGGCGATGGCGCAGATCGAGGGGCCGTGCAGGCGCGCGAAGCGCTGCCCGAAGCTGCCGGGCTCGGCGTTGATGATGAAGTTGATGCCGCCCTGGCGATACAGCGTCACGTCCTTGTGCCGGTGGCGCGCGACGGCGCTGAAGCCCAGCCGTTCGAAGACGGCCGCCATCGCCGCCGGATCCGGCGCCGCGTACTCGATGAACTCGAAACCGTCGGTGCCCATCGGGTTGTCCCAGGGGACGAATGCCATGTCTGCCTCCCTGCGCCGGAGCCGCGGCCGCTGCGGTCCTGCGGCGTGTCGCATCTTTCCCGGCGCGTCCTGCGGCCTGCGACGATGATACCGGCGGGCGCTGCGACATTGCCGCGTATGGGGACTCCCCTGCGTGCCCGTCGTTGGCGGCACAATGTGAGATTGAACGTCGCGGCCGTCCGGGCCGCGGGGTCGCCGCACGCGCCGGCGCGCAGCCGGCGAGGAGGCCAACGATGAGCACGACGAACAGAGCCCCGGTGAAGAAGGTCCCGGTCTATTGCTACCAGTGCGTGGCCGGCCCCGACCTGATGAAGGTCGAGGTCGAGAACGGCGTGGCCACGCGCATCGAGTCCAACTACGACATCCGCGGCGAGCACCCGGGCGGCGGGCGGGTCTGCGTGAAGGCCTACGGGCTCATCCAGAAGACCTACAACCCGAACCGCATCCGCCAGCCGATGAAGCGCACCAACCCGAAGAAGGGGCGCAACGAAGACCCCGGCTTCGTGCCCATCTCCTGGGACGAGGCGCTCGACATCGTGGCCGCCAGGATGCGCGAGATCCGCGCCAAGGGGCTGCTCAACGAGGAGGGCGTGCCGCGCCTGGCCAGCACCACCGGCGGCGGCGGCACGCCGGTGCAGTACATGGGCACGTTCCCGGCCTTCATGGCCGCCTGGGGACCGATCGACCAGGGCTATGGCGCCGGGCAGGGCGTGAAGTGCTACCACTCCGAGCACCTCTACGGGGAGCTGTGGCACCGCGCCTTCATCATCTCGCCCGACACGCCGTACGTGAACTACATCATCAACTGCGGCAACAACATCGAGGCCTCCGGCGGCGTGGTCGGCATCTGGCGCGAAGCCGATGCGCGGGTGCGCGGCGCCAAGCGGGTGCAGGTCGAGCCGCACCTGTCGATCACCGGGGCCCTGTCCGCCGAATGGGTGCCGATCCGGCCCAAGACCGACGCGGCCTTCCTGTTCGGCCTCATCCACCGCATCCTGCACGAGCGCGGCTGGCGCGAGGTATGCGACCTGCCCTACCTCAAGCACCGCACCAGCTCGCCCTACCTGGTCGGCCCCAACGGCTGGTACCTGCGCGATGCGCAGAGCAGCAAGCCGCTGATCTGGGACCTCGCCGACGGCCGCGCCAAGCCGCACGACGACCCCGACCTGCGCGACCCCGCGCTCGACGGCGAATACACGCTGGCCGGCGTCGAGCACGGCGTCGACGGCGAGCGCATCGCGCACCAGCGCGCGACCGGCCGCCCGGCGTTCCAGACCATGCTCGACCACATGCGGCGCTACACGCCCGAGTGGGCCGCCGCCGAGTGCGACGTGCCGGCCGAGACCATCCGGCGCGTCGCCGACGAATACGTGGCGCATGCCTGCGTCGGCGAAACCATCGAGATCGAAGGCAGGACGCTGCCGTTTCGCCCGGTCGCGGTGATGCTCGGCAAGACCGTCAACAACGGCTGGGGCGGCTATCACTGCTGCTGGGCGCGCACCATGCTGGCGGTGCTGGTGGGCGCCCTCGAGGTGCCCGGCGGCACCCTCGGCACCACGGTCAAGCTGGTGCGGCCGGCCGCTTCGCGGGTCGGCTCGGTGATACCGAGCGAGACCGACGGCCTGATGGCCTTCCAGTTCAACGAGACCTCCCGCGAGGGGTGGCTGCGCCAGCCGAACATCCGCAACGCCTACAAGACCCTGGTGCCGCTGGTGAGCGATTCGCCGTGGTCGGCGGCGCTCGGGCCGGCGCACCTGCCATGGCTGTTCCAGAAGAAGGCGCCGGAGAACTGGCCGCGCACCTCGCCGCCCGACATGTGGATCTGCTATCGCACCAATCCGGCCATCTCGTCCTGGAATGCCCCGGAGGTGGCGCAGCGGCTGGCCGAATTCCCGTTCATCGTCGCCTTCGCCTACACCGACGACGAGACCAACCACTTCGCCGACATCCTGCTGCCCGAGGCGCTCGACCTCGAAAGCATGCAGCTGATCCGCATCGGCAGCACCAAGTTCATGGAGCAGTTCTGGAAGCACGAGGGCTGGGCGATCCGCCAGCCGGCGGTCGATTCGCCGTGCGACACCATGGACTTCACCGACATCTCCAGCGCGCTCGCCGAGCGCGTCGGCATCCTGGACAAGTACCTCGCGGCGGTGAACCGGGGTGCGGCCGGCACGCCGCTGCGCGATCGCAACGGGCGGTTCGACTACGCCCTGGACGAATCGCGGCGCCCCACCCGCGACGAGGTCTGGAACGCCTTCGCCAAGGCCGCCAGCCACGAGCTCACCGGCGGCGAGGAGGTGCGCGACCTCGACTGGTTCAAGGAGCACGGCTACCTGCTGCGGCCGTTCCCCCAGATCGACTGGTACCTGTATCCGGCGCTCGAGCGCCAGGGCCTGCGCTTCGAGCTGCCCTACCAGGAGCGCGTGGTGCGTCACGGCCGCCAGCTCGCCAACCGGCTGCACGAGATCGGCGTGACCTGGTGGGAGCACCAGCTCGCCGAGTACGAGTTCATGCCCACCTACGAGCGCTTCCCCGAGATCTGGACCGAGTATGCGCGCGAGTACGGCCGCGACCCCGAGGAATTCCCGTTCTGGGCGCTCACGGCGCGCTCGATGCAGTACAGCTGGGGCGCCAACGTCGGCCTGCCGCTGATCAACGAGGTCGCCAACAACATCGCCGGCCATCGCGGCCTGATCATGAACCGCAGCACCGCGCGCCGGCTCGGCATCGTCGAGGGCGAGCGGCTGGCGATCGAGTCGGTGTCCGGCGTCACCGAGGGCAACGTGGTGCTGCGTGAGGGCATCCGCCCCGACACGCTGCTGATGATCGGCCAGTTCGACCACTGGAAGTCGCCCTACGCGAAAGACCTGAAGCTGCCCAGCCTGAATTCGCTCACCGATCTCTCCCTGACCCTCACTGACAGCACCGGCAGCGGCTCCGATGTCACGCGCGTGCGCGTGCGGCGCGTGGCTACCGGGGAAGTGCTGGGCGGCCCCTCCGGCGGGCCGGCCGTCGTGCCGGCGGCCGGGCCTGCTGCCGCACCGGCAGCGGCGCCCGCCGCGGCACCGCCCGCCACCGGACCCGTCCCCGAACCCGCCACTGAACCCGCCACTGAACCCGCCGCTGCCCGCGCCCCGGCAGGCGCCGGCGCCGCAGCCCGGGAGGCGCATACATGAGCCAGCCGGGTACCGTGAGCCAGCCGGGTACCGCACCGGTCGTGCCCCGTTGGGGCATGGTGATCGACCTCAACCGCTGCGTCGGCTGCCAGACCTGCACCATCGCGTGCAAGCATGCCAACGACACCCCGCCCGGCGTGCAGTGGCGCCGCGTGCTCGATGTCGAGCAGGGCACCTTCCCGGACGTGGAGCGCCTGTTCCTGGTGGTGGGCTGCCAGCATTGCGCCGATCCGCCGTGCGTGCCGGTGTGCCCCACCGGCGCGACGCGCCAGCGCGAGGACGGCCTGGTCACGATGAACTACGACGTGTGCATCGGCTGCGCCTACTGCGCCGTGTCGTGCCCCTACCAGGCGCGCACCATCGTGCACGAGACCATGGGCTACTACGGCGAGGCCACCATCCAGGAGCGCGCCACTGCGCACCCGGAGCGCCGGGGAGTGGCGCAGAAGTGCACCTTCTGCAAGGAGCGCGTCGACGACGGCCTGGCCCGCGGCCTGGTGCCCGGCGTCGACCCCGAGGCCACGCCGGCCTGCTCGGCCGCCTGCATCTCGCAGGCGATCCACTTCGGCGACTTCAACGATCCGGCGAGCAAGGTGTCGCGCCTGGTGCGCGAGCAGCCCAGCCTGCAGCTGAACGCGGAGCTCGGCACCGATCCGCAGATCCGCTACCTGTACACCACTCCGGCCGTGCCCGGCCGCGAAACGCCCGCCGAGGCCGACGAGGAGGAGCGCCTGGCCGACCCGGCCAACCCCCTGGTGGGCACGCTGCAGCGTTTCTGGGACTGGCGCGCAGCCATGAACTGGATCTTCGGCGGCATCGGCAGCGGCCTGGCGATCGCCACCGGCGTGACGCTCGCCGCCGGCGCGCTCGACGGCGCGCGCGCACCGCTCCTGTACCTGCTCTCGGCGGTGCTGGTGGCCACCGGCCTGTTCTTCGTCTTCCTGAAGATCGGGCGCCAGATGCGCTTCTGGCGCGCCGCCACGCGCTGGCAAAGCTCGTGGATGACGCGCGAGCTGTACGCCGCGCTGGTGTTCTTCCCCGCGGTGCTCGCCAGCCTGCTGGTCCCCGGCCCACTGCCCTTCGGCCTGGCCTCGCTGTCGGCAGCGGCCTTTCTCCTGTGTCAGGCAAAGATCCTGCATCGTGCGCGCGGCATCCCGGCGTGGCGCGTGCCGCTGATGCCCTGGATGCTCCTGGCGAGCGGCCTGCTCGAGGGGTGCGGCGTACTGATGTTGGCGCTTACTCTCATGAAAGCGCCGATCCATGCCTCGATCGGCGTCGCAGCCCTGGTCCTGGTGGGGGTCAATGCGGCGCTCTGGCGCGCCTACGTCGGCAGCGCCCGCAGCCAGGGTGTCCCGCCGCTCGCGCGGCGCTCGCTGGAGGCGCTCGGGCCGGTGCTGCACGTCGTCGGGCACGGCCTGCCGGCGCTGCTGCTCGGCCTCGCCTGGCTGCTGCCGGCGGGCTCGGGCGCTCTGTGCGCGCTGGCCGGGCTGGCGGCCATCGCCGGCGGCGCAGCGTGGAAGTTCCGGGTCATCGTGCGCGCGGGCTACACCCAGGGTTTCGGGCTGTCGCACGTGCCGCAGCGCGGTTCGGGGCGCCGGGCCGCGCCGGCGCGGTTCGCCGGCCATCGATCCTGACGGCCGCAAAATTG
Source organism: Burkholderiales bacterium 70-64 (assembly GCA_001898645.1). GTDB lineage: Bacteria > Pseudomonadota > Gammaproteobacteria > Burkholderiales > Burkholderiaceae_E > Zeimonas. The sequence goes on along the minus strand of MKUQ01000026.1, from coordinate 522 downwards.
ACAGCGGTT
>MKUQ01000026.1:0-484 GCA_001898645.1 Burkholderiales bacterium 70-64 | reverse complement strand
CTAAAGGGGGCAGACTGTAAATCTGTTGGCTTACGCCTACGTTGGTTCGAATCCAACCCCCTCCACCAGGTTTCGCGTCGGAATGCGACGATCGAGGTGAATGCAGGAACGTGCCGGAAGCGCTTGCGCCCCGGTATCGGCCCGGCGGGTGTAGCTCAATGGTAGAGCAGAAGCCTTCCAAGCTTATGACGAGGGTTCGATTCCCTTCACCCGCTCCAGCAGACCCCTGCCGGCATGTCGCCCGGCACGACGAAACCGGAGGGGAACGGGTTTTCGGGTTTTGACGGTTCGCCCATGTGGCTCAGTGGTAGAGCACTCCCTTGGTAAGGGAGAGGTCGCGCGTTCGATCCGCGCCATGGGCACCACCACATCACCAGCTGGCAGCATCGAGAGAAGAACCGGGAGTTCGACATGGCAAAAGGAAAGTTCGAGCGCACGAAGCCGCACGTGAACGTAGGGACGATAGGTCACGTGGATCACGGCA
>MKUQ01000025.1 GCA_001898645.1 Burkholderiales bacterium 70-64 | reverse complement strand
CACGGGCCGGTCTGGCCGCCTCATCGGCGTTCAGACTCTACCGTTCTGGCCTGGTCTGAACATACAAGCCGCCGGGTGCCGTGGCTTGACGTTGACGTTAACGTAAACTATCGCCGATTGAGTTGCGTCATGGACAGGACCGATTCCAGCAGGAGATCCTCGCGATGGTGAACATTCCGGGCCTGAAATTCGACCTCGGCGATGACGTCGAGATGCTGCGCGACTCGCTGCAGCAGTTCACCGCCAAGGAGATCGCGCCGCGCGCCGCCGAGATCGACCGCAGCGACCAGTTCCCCATGGACCTGTGGCGCAAGCTGGGCGAGCTGGGCGTGCTCGGCATGACCGTCTCCGAGGAGTACGGCGGCGCCGATCTCGGCTACCTCGCGCACATCGTCGCCATGGAGGAGATCTCGCGCGGCTCGGCCTCGGTCGGCCTGTCGTACGGCGCGCACTCCAACCTGTGCGTGAACCAGATCCACCGCAACGGCAGCGACGAGCAGAGGTGGAAATACCTGCCGAAGCTGGTCTCCGGCGAATGGGTCGGTGCGCTGGCGATGTCGGAACCCAACGCCGGCTCCGACGTGGTGTCGATGAAGCTGCGCGCCGAGATGCGCGGCGACCGCTGGGTGCTCAACGGCAGCAAGATGTGGATCACCAACGGCCCGGACGCCGACGTGCTGGTGGTCTACGCCAAGAACGACTTCGAGGCCGGCCCGCGCGGCATCACGGCATTCCTCATCGAGAAGGGCTTCAAGGGCTTCTCGGTGGCGCAGAAGCTCGACAAGCTCGGCATGCGCGGCAGCCATACCGGCGAGCTGGTGTTCCAGGACTGCGAGGTGCCGGTCGAGAACGTGCTCGGCGGCCTGGGGCGCGGCGTGAACGTGCTGATGAGCGGCCTGGACTTCGAGCGCGCGGTGCTCTCGGGCGGCCCGCTGGGCATCATGGCCGCGTGCATGGACGCGGTGGTGCCGTACATGCACGAGCGCAAGCAGTTCGGCCAGCCGATCGGCGAGTTCCAGCTGATGCAGGGCAAGCTCGCCGACATGTACTCGACGATGATGGCCACGCGCGCCTACGTCTACGAGGTGGGACGCCAGTGCGACCGCTCGCGCGCCGGCCTGGTGGACGTGCGCAGCCTGCGCAAGGACGCCGCCGGCGCGATCCTGTTCTCGGCCGAGAAGGCCACCTGGATGGCCGGCGAGGCGATCCAGTGCCTGGGCGGCAACGGCTACATCAACGACTACCCCACCGGCCGGCTGTGGCGCGACGCCAAGCTCTACGAGATCGGCGCCGGCACCTCGGAGATCCGCCGCATGCTGATCGGCCGCGAGCTGTTCGGCGAGACGAAGTAGGCGCCGTGGGCTCCGAGCACGGCTCCGAACGGCCGGCGGCGATCGCGCAAGCCATCCTCGCCGGCTTCGATCGTCACTACGGGCTGTCGCGCTACATCGCGCAGCAGGCCAAGGCGCGCTTCGAGCGCGGCGACTGGCACGGCATCCGCCGGCTGGCGCGCGACCGCATCGCGTTCTACGACCAGCGCGTGCGCGAGGCGGTCGATCGCCTGGCCAGCGAGTTCGGGCTCGGCAAGCGCAGCCAGCGGCTCACCGACGACCGCCTGTGGCTGCGGGTCAAGCGCGACTACGTGCCGCTGCTGGCCGACCACTTCCAGCCCGAGCTGGCCGAGACCTTCTTCAACTCGGTCTCGTGCAAGCTGCTGCACCGCACCTACTACAATAACGAATTCATCTTCGTGCGCCCGGCGGTGTCCACCGAGTACCTCGACGCCGAGCGCCCGAGCTGGCGGGTGTACTACCCGCTCAGCGAAGGCTGGCGCCCGGCGCTGCGGCGCATGATCATCGACCTCGGGCTGGCCTGCCCCTTCGTGGACATCGAGCGCGATCTCTCCCTGCTGCAGCTGGCCGCGCGCGAGCACTTCCCGCCGGGCTTCGCCTACGCCGCCGACTGCCAGCTGCAGGTACTGCGCACCCTGTTCTTCCGCAACAAGGGGGCCTACCTGATCGGGCGCTTCATCAACGACGGCGAGCTGCTGCCGTTCGCCATCCCGATCCTGCGCGATTCGCAGGGCAGGCTGTACCTCGACGCGATCCTGTTCGGCAGCGAGCGCATCGAGGCGCTGTTCAACTTCGCGCGCGCCTACTTCATGGTCGACATGGACGTGCCCTCGGCCTACGTGCGCTTCCTCGCCACGCTGATGCCCACCAAGCCGGAGTCCGAGCTGTACACCATGCTGGGCTTCCACAAGCAGGGCAAGACGCTGTTCTACCGCGACCTGCTGCAGCACCTGAAGTATTCGCACGACCGCTTCGTGGTCGCCCCGGGCATCAAGGGCCTGGTGATGCTGGTGTTCACCCTGCCGTCGTTCCCCTACGTGTTCAAGGTGATCAAGGACAAGCGCGGCAAGGAGATCACGCGCGAGTTCATCAAGAGCCAGTACCAGCTGGTCAAGTTCCACGACCGGGCCGGGCGCATGGCCGACACCTGGGAATACTCCGACGTGCTGTTCCCCAAGGACCGGGTCGACCCGCAGCTGCTGGCCGAGCTGCACGAGTGCGCGCCCTCGCTGATCGAGGAGGAGGCCGGCGCGGTGCTGGTGCGCCACCTGTACATCGAGCGGCGCATGGTGCCGCTGAACCTGTACCTCGAGCGCGCCGGCGACGCCGAGCGCGAGCACGCACTCATCGAATACGGCGACGCGATCAAGCAGATGGTGAGCGCCAACATGTTCCCCGGCGACATGCTCTACAAGAACTTCGGCGTCACGCGCCAGGGCCGGGTGGTGTTCTACGACTACGACGAGGTCGCCTACATCACCGACATGAACTTCCGCCGCATCCCGCCGCCGCGCACGCCGGAGGACGAGATGTCGGCCGAGCCGTGGTACTCGGTGGGCCCGCACGACGTGTTCCCCGAGGAGTTCGGCACCTTCCTGCTGGGCGACCCGCGCGTGCGCGAGCTGTTCATGAAGCACCACGCCGACCTGCTCGAGCCCGCCTTCTGGCAGGAACGTCAGCGCCGCATCCGCGAGGGCGAGCTGGACGACGTGTTCCCCTACCCCGATGCGCTACGCTTCCGCCATCGGCTGGCGATGCCCGCCACCGCCGCCCCGGCCGATGCCTGAAGCGGCCGCTCGCCTCGACAAGCGCCCCTGTTATCGCGCATCCTTCGATCACAGGCATCCGTGCCACGATTCATCCAGTCCCCGAGCAGGAGATCACCATGAGCGATCCTATCGTCATCGTTTCCGCCGCCCGCACGCCGATCGGCGCCATGCAGGGCGAGCTGTCGGGCCTGGCCGGCCATCAGCTCGGCTCGGTCGCGATCCGCGCCGCCGTTGAGCGCGCCGGCCTGAAGCCCGAGCAAATCCAGGAAGTCATCATGGGTTGCGTGCTGCCCGCCGGCCAGGGCCAGGCGCCGGCGCGCCAGGCCACGCTGGGCGCCGGGCTGCCGCCGTCGTCCGGGGCCACCACCCTCAACAAGGTGTGCGGCTCGGGCATGAAGGCCGCGATGCTGGCGCACGACCTGCTGGTCGCGGGCAGCCAGGACATCGTCGTGGCCGGCGGCATGGAGAGCATGAGCAACGCGCCCTACATGATGCTCAAGGGGCGCGGCGGCTATCGCTACGGCCACGCCACGCTGTACGACCACATGGCGCTCGACGGCCTCGAGGACGCCTACGAGAAGACCCCCAACGGCGGCGGCAAGTCGATGGGCCAGTACGCCGAAGACTGCGCCGGCAAGTACTCGTTCACGCGCGAGGAGCAGGACGCCTATGCGATCGAGTCCACCCGCCGCGCGCTGGCGGCCAACAACGACGGCACCTTCAAGTGGGAGATGGCCCCGGTCACGGTGGCCGGCCGCAAGGGCGACGTGGTGATCGAGAAGGACGAGTCGCCGTACAAGGCCAACGTCGAGAAGATCCCCTCGCTCAAGCCCGCGTTCCGCAAGGACGGCACGGTCACCGCCGCCACCTCGTCGTCGATCTCCGACGGTGCGGCCGCGCTGGTGCTGATGCGCGCCTCCACCGCGACGAAGCTGGGCCTGAAGCCGCTCGCCCGCCTGGTGGGCCACGCCACCCATTCGCAGCAGCCGCAGTGGTTCACCACCGCCCCGGTCGGCGCCATCGCCAAGCTCTACGAGAAGGTGGGCTGGAACAGCAAGTCGGTCGACCTGTACGAGATCAACGAGGCCTTCGCGGTGGTCGCGATGGCCGCGATGAAGGAGCACGGGCTGCCCCACGACAAGGTCAACGTGAATGGCGGCGCGTGCGCGCTGGGCCACCCGATCGGCGCCTCGGGCGCGCGGCTGATCGTCACCCTCATCGGCGCGCTGCGCCACAAGGGCCTGAAGAAGGGCGTGGCGTCGCTGTGCATCGGCGGCGGCGAGGCCACCGCGGTGGCCGTCGAGCTGCTCTAGCCTCGGGGGAGCCGGGCGCGCCATGCCGACCGCGCTGATCCTCGGGGCGTCGCGCGGCCTCGGCCTGGAGTTCGCCACGCAATACCTCGCCGAGGGCTGGACCGTCCATGCCACCTGCCGCAGCGAGCCCGACCGCCTGCGGCTGCGCGACCTGGGCGCACACACCCTGAAGTTCGACGCCCGCGATGCCGCCGACCTCGCCGGGCTCACCTGGCAGATCGACGGCGAGCGGCTCGACGTGGCGATCCTCAACGCCGGCGTCTACGGGCCGCGCCACAGCATCCTCCAGCGGCCGCCCTCGAACGAGGATTTCGACCTGGTGATGCACACCAACGTGCTCGCGCCGATGCGCCTGGTGCCGGTGCTGGCGCCGCTGCTGGGCCCGGCACGCGGCACCCTGGCGGTGATCTCCAGCCGCATGGGGTCGATCTCGGCCACCGGCACCGGCCACGGCGCGCTGTACCGGGTCTCCAAGGCGGCCGAGAACATGGTCGCCAAGCTGGCCCACGTCGAGTTCGCCGCGCTGGGCGTGCGCGTGCTCGTGCTGCACCCCGGCTGGGTGCGCACCGACATGGGCGGCCCCAACGCCGAGGTCGAGACCGCCGACAGCATCGCCGGCATGCGGCGCGTGATCGCCGACCCGCTGGCGTATCCGGGCGGCGGCTTCTTCGACTACCGCGGCCAGTCGCTGGCCTGGTGAGGCCGGAACCGGACGATGCTGCCGACCGAAGAGCAATCGATGATCCGCGACGCGGTGCGTGCCTTCGTGCAGAAGGAGATCGCGCCGCACGCCGCGCGCTGGGACCGCGAGTCGATCTTTCCGCGAGACGCGCTGCGGGGCCTGGCCGCGCTCGGCTGCTACGGCGTCGCGGTGCCCGAGCACTGGGGCGGCGCCGGGCTCGACTACCGGTCGCTGGCGCTGGTGATCGAAGAGATCGCCGCCGGCGACGGCGCCACCTCCACCGTGGTGTCGGTGAACAACTGCCCGGTGTGCTCCATCCTCATGGCCTGGGGCAGCGATGCGCAGAAGGAGCAGTGGCTGCAGCCACTCGCCTCCGGGCGCATGCTGGGCGCCTTCTGCCTCAGCGAGCCGCAGGTCGGCTCCGAGGCCTCGGGGCTGCGCACCACCGCCGTGCGAGACGGCGGCGAGTGGGTGCTCGACGGCGTCAAGCAGTTCGTCACCTCGGGCAGGAACGCCGACGTGGCGATCGTGATGGCGGTCACCGACCGCGAGGCCGGCAAGCGCGGCATCTCGGCCTTCCTGGTGCCGACCGCCGCGCCCGGCTACGTCGTCGCGCGGCTCGAGGAGAAGGCCGGCCAGCACGCCTCGGACACCGCGCAGGTGCTCTTCGAGCGCTGCCGCGTGCCGGCGGCCAACCTCATCGGAGAGGAGGGCCAGGGCTACCGCATCGCCCTCTCCGGGCTCGAGGGCGGGCGCATCGGCATCGCCTCGCAGGCGGTCGGCATGGCGCGCGCGGCCTTCGAGGCGGCGCTGCGCTACGCCAAGGAGCGCGTGGCCTTCGGGCGGCCGATCTTCGAGCACCAGGCAGTGAGCTTCCGGCTCGCCGACATGGCCACCCGCATCGAGGCGGCGCGCCAGCTGGTGCACCACGCCGCGGCCCTCAAGGATGCCGGCCGGCCGTGCCTGAAGGAGGCCGCCATGGCCAAGCTGTTCGCCTCCGAGATGGCCGAGCAGGTGTGCTCCGCGGCGATCCAGATCCACGGCGGCTACGGCTACCTCGCCGACTTCCCGGTCGAGCGCATCTGGCGCGACGTGCGCGTGTGCCAGATCTACGAAGGCACCAGCGACATCCAGAAGATCCTGATCAGCCGTGCCCTCGACGCCGGGGACGCGGGGTCCTGACGCAAATAGTACCCATGCCGGGCGACTCGCCGTATCCGCCCATCCGGGACTACGGGGCGATCGGCGATTGCCGCACCATCGCGCTGGTCTCGCGCACCGCTTCGATCGACTGGTGGTGCCCGCCGCGCTTCGACGCGCCGGCGCTGTTCGGCCGGCTGCTCGACTGGCGGCGCGGCGGCTCGCTGCACTTCGCGGCCGGCCGGCTGGCGCCCGCCGGCCGGCGCTACCTGCCGGGCTCGGCGGTCCTGGAGACCACCCTCGAGCTGGATGGCGGCAGCCTCGTCGTCACCGATTTCCTGGCCCTCGTCGGGCGCCCCGGCCCGCTGCCGGCGCCGGTCCCCTTCGCCCGCCAGAAGCTGGTGCGTCTGGTGCGCTGCGAGCGCGGCCGGGTGCGCTTCGCGCTGCACTGCGTGCCCCGGCCCGGCTACGGCAGGGTGCGGCCGCGCCTGTGGCTGGCCGGCCCGCCCGAGGCCCGGCGCCGCGCGCTGACCCTGCTCCTGCCCCGCGAGCGGCGCCGCGTCACGCTGTGCGCCACCATCGACTGGGCGCCGATCCACGATGCCCAGGGCCGCCTCGAGGCCGTGCTCGGCCCCGGCGAGGAGCTCGGCGTGGTCATCGACCACGGGGCGGGCGACCTCGCCGGCGAGGGTGTGGAGCACCCCGGGGAGCATCGTGCACAAGCCTTCGGGCGCCTGTTCGAGCTGGACGAGCTGCATCGATGGCGCGATGAAACGCTGCAGTTCTGGTCCGGATGGGCGGCGGTCAGCCGCTACGGCGGGCCGTATCGCGACCTGGTGCAGCGCAGCGCCATCACGCTCAAGCTGCTCACCTACCACCCCTCGGGGGCCATCGTGGCCGCCGGCACCACCTCGCTGCCCGAGGAACCCGGCGGCGAGCGCAACTGGGACTACCGTTACACCTGGCTGCGCGACGCCTCCTTCACCCTGTACGCGCTGCATGCGCTGGGCTATCGCGCCGAGGCCGACGCCTTCATGGACTGGCTGGCGCAGGCGTGCGTGGACGACCGCGAGCCGTCGGTGCTGTATCGCGTCGACGGCTCGACCCCCGGCAGGGAGTGCATCCTGCGCGGGCTCGACGGCTACCGCCAGGCCCGGCCGGTGCGCATCGGCAACCGCGCGGCGCGCCAGCTCCAGCTCGACATCTACGGTGAAGTGCTCGATGCGGCCTGGCTCGACGCGCGTGCGGGCAACCGGTTCGGAGCGCAGCAGTGGGCGCTGGTCGCGCGCTTCGCGGACTTCGCCGCGCAGCGCTGGCGGCTGCCCGACAACTCGATCTGGGAGGTACGCGGGCCGCAGCGCCACTTCACCTACTCGAAGGTGATGTGCTGGGTGGCGCTCGATCGCGCCTGCCGCCTGGCGGTGCTGCTCGGGCACGCGGAGGAGGAAGCGCAACGCCTGGAGCGCTGGCGCAGCGAGGCCGCAGTCATCCGCGAGACGGTCCTGCGCGAGGGCCGGCGCGCTGACGGTGCGTTCGTGCAGTCGTTCGGCAGCACGCGCCTGGACGCCGCCTGCCTGGTCTTTCCGCTGGTCGGCTTCATCGACGCCGGCGCGCCTTCGGCACGCGCGACCCTCGCAGCGGTGCACGCCGACCTGGCGTACGGCCCGCTGGTCAGGCGTTATCGCAACAACGAGGCGATCGAAGGCGTGAGCGGCGGCGAAGCCTTCTTCCTCATCTGCAGCTACTGGCTGTGCGACAACCTCGCCCTGCGCGGCGAGGTCGACGAGGCGCGCCGGCGCTTCGAGGCGCTCTCGGCCCACGCCAACGATCTCGGCCTGTTCAGCGAGCAGTGGGCGCCGCGCGGCGAGCTCGCGCTGGGCAACTTCCCGCAGGCCTTCACCCACATCGCGCTGATCGGCAGCGCGTACAACCTGGAACGGGCGGCACGCGGCTCGGCGCACGGAGCCGTGCGCGCTACGGCGCCCGGCGGTTGAGCGCGCCCTGCAACCTGCCACGCCGCGCGCCCGCCTCGCCGCCGGCGGAAAATAAACGGGCGACCGTTCAATTCTTCTGATATGCTGGGGGATCTTCGCGCCACCCCTGCCGCCACCTCCATGGCCCGTACCGCCGGATCCGAGGGCAGCCGCACCGAGGAGTCCATCCGCCGCGCCGCCATCGGCCTGATCGCCGAGCGCGGCTTCGAGGCGATGACGCTGCGCGAGCTCGCGCGCCGCGTCGGCGTGCAGCCGGGCACCCTGTACCGCTATTTCCCGAGCAAGGGGCGCATGCTGGTCGAGCTGCTGCTCGAGCACCTGGAGTTCCTGCTCGGGCAGTGGGAGCGCACGCAGCCTGCCGGCGCCGATCCGCTCGAGCGCCTGCGCGCCTTCGTCGACTTCCACATCCGCGCCCACACGCTGCGCCGGCGCGAGGTGTTCGTCGCCAACATGGAGCTGCGCAGCCTCGCACCGGCCGATCGCCGCCGCGTGGTCGCGCTGCGGCGCCGCTACGAGGACATCCTCGCCGGCATCCTGCACGCCGGCGTCGCCGCGCGGGTGTTCAGGGTGCCGGACGTGCGCGTGGCCACGTTCGCAGTGCTCGCCATGCTCACCGGCGTCGGCGCCTGGTATCGCGAGAGCGGGCGGCTCGGCAAGCGCGAGCTGATCGACGTGCATACGCAGCTGGTGATGCAGTGCGTGGGCGCGGCGCCTCCGGACCACGACGGGAGATCCCCTTGAACCGAATCGAAAGCAGGCTCGATCCCCGCGACCCGCAGTTCCAGGCCAACGCCCAGGCCATGCGCCTGCTGGTCGGCGACCTGCGCGCCAAGGTGGCGCAGGCGGCGCTGGGCGGCGGCGAAGCGGCACGTGCGAAGCACGTGGCGCGCGGCAAGCTGCCGCCGCGCGAGCGCGTGCAGATGCTGCTCGACCCGGGCACGCCCTTCCTCGAGCTCTCGCCGCTGGCGGCGCTCGGCCTGTACGACGACGAAGCGCCGTGCGCCGGCGTCATCACCGGCATCGGGCGCGTGGCGGGCATCGAGTGCGTGGTGGTATGCAACGACGCCACGGTCAAGGGCGGCACCTACTTCCCGCTGACCGTGAAGAAGCACCTGCGCGCCCAGGAGATCGCGCGCGAGAACCTGCTGCCGTGCATCTACCTGGTCGACTCGGGCGGCGCGAACCTGCCCAACCAGGACGATGTGTTCCCCGACCGCGAGCACTTCGGGCGCATCTTCTACAACCAGGCCACCATGTCGGCGCTGGGCATCCCGCAGATCGCGGTGGTGATGGGCTCGTGCACCGCCGGCGGGGCCTACGTGCCGGCGATGAGCGACGAGGCGATCATCGTGCGCAACCAGGGCACGATCTTCCTCGGCGGCCCGCCGCTGGTGAAGGCGGCCATCGGCGAAGTGGTCAGCGCCGAAGACCTCGGCGGGGGCGACGTGCACACGCGCCTGTCGGGCGTGGCCGACTACCTCGCCGAGGACGACACGCACGCGCTGGCCATCGCGCGGCGCCTGGTGGGCAACCTGAACCGGCGCAAGCCGCAGCAGCTCGACGTGAGCGAGCCGGTGGAGCCACACTATCCGGTCGAGGAGATGTACGGCGTGATCCCCACCGACACGCGCAAGCCCTACGACGTGCGCGAGGTGATCGCGCGCATCGTCGACGACTCGGCGCTCGACGAGTTCAAGGCGCGCTACGGCACCACGCTGGTCACCGGCTTCGCGCGCGTGCACGGCATGCCGCTGGGCATCGTCGCCAACAACGGCATCCTGTTCTCCGAGTCGGCCAACAAGGGCGCGCACTTCGTGGAGCTGTGCGCGCAGCGCCGCATCCCGCTGCTGTTCCTGCAGAACATCACCGGCTTCATGGTCGGGCGCAAGTACGAGAACGAAGGCATCGCGCGCGCCGGCGCGAAGATGGTCACCGCGGTGGCCTGCGCGCAGGTGCCCAAGTTCACCGTCATCATCGGCGGCTCGTTCGGCGCGGGCAACTACGGCATGTGCGGGCGCGCCTATTCGCCGCGCTTCCTGTGGATCTGGCCCAATGCGCGCATCAGCGTGATGGGCGGCGAGCAGGCGGCTTCGGTGCTGGCCACCGTGCGCCGCGACGGCATCGAGGCGCGCGGCGACCAGTGGAGCGCCGAGGAGGAGCAGACGTTCCGCGCGCCCATCCTCGAGCAGTACGAGCGCCAGGGCCACCCCTACTATGCCAGCGCGCGCCTGTGGGACGACGGCGTGATCGATCCGGCCGACACGCGCATGGTGCTGGCGCTGGCGATGTCGGCGACGCTCAACGCGACGATCCCCGAACCGCGCTTCGGCGTCTTCAGGATGTGAACGCGACATGAACTACCAGACCATCGAAACGGCGCTCGAGCGGGGCATCGCCCTGATCCGGCTGAATCGGCCCGAGCTGCGCAACGCCATGAACGACGTCCTCATCGGCGAGCTCGCCGATGCCGTGGAGCGCGCCGTCGACGACGGCGAGGTGCGCGTCATCGTGCTGGCCGGCCGCGGCAAGGCGTTCTGCGCCGGCGGCGACCTGAACTGGATGAAGCGCGCGCGCGAGCTCACCCCCGAGCAGGCGCGCGAAGACTCGGCCGCCCTGGCGCGGCTGCTGCGCGCCCTCTACGAGAGCCCCAAGCCGGTGGTGGCGCGCGTGCACGGTGCCGCCTTCGCCGGCGGCATGGGGCTGGTGGCGGCGTGCGACATCGCGGTGGCCAGCACCGACACCCGGTTCTGCCTGTCCGAGGTCAAGCTCGGCCTGATCCCGGCGATGATCAGCCCCTACGTGGTGCGTGCCATCGGCGAGGCGAACGCGCGGCGCTACTTCCTCACCGCGGAGGTATTCGACGCCGCCGAGGCCTTCCGCATCGGCCTGGTGCACGACCTGGCCGCGCCCGACGAGCTCGACGCCAAGGTCGACGCGCTGCTCGGGCACCTGCTGCTGGGCGGGCCGCAGGCGCTCGGGCAGGCCAAGCGGCTGATCCGCGACGTGGCCGCGCGCCCGATCGACGATGCGCTGACCGACGACACCGCCGCGCGCATCGCCGCGCTGCGCGCCTCCGACGAGGGCCAGGAGGGCATCGCCGCGTTCTTCGAGAAGCGCCGGCCCTCGTGGGTACGCGAGTGATCCCACCGCAACCGGGGAAGCGCGAATGTTCAGCAAGATCCTGATCGCCAACCGCGGCGAGATCGCCTGCCGCGTCGCCGCCACCGCGCGCCGCCTCGGCATCCGCACCGTGGCGGTCTACTCGGACGCCGATGCCGGCGCGCGCCACGTCGCCGCCTGCGACGAGGCGTGGCGCCTGGGCCCGGCGCCGGCGCGCGAGTCCTACCTGCGCGCCGACCTGATCCTCGACATCGCTCGGCGCAGCGGCGCCCAGGCCATCCATCCCGGCTACGGCTTCCTCTCCGAGAACGAGGCCTTCGCGCGCGCGGCGGCCGCCGCCGGCGTGGTGTTCATCGGACCGCCGCCCGAGGCGATCGCCGCCATGGGCAGCAAGTCGGCCGCCAAGACGCTGATGCAGCGCGCCGGGGTGCCGCTCGTGCCCGGCTATCACGGCGACGACCAGGACCCGGCGCGGCTCGCCCAAGAGGCCGGGCAGATCGGCTTCCCGGTGCTGATCAAGGCCAGCGCGGGCGGCGGCGGCAAGGGCATGCGGGTGGTCGAGCGCGCCGAGCTGTTCGACGCCATGCTGGCCTCGTGCAAGCGCGAGGCGAAGAACGCCTTCGGCGACGACGCGGTGCTGGTGGAGCGCTACATCACGCGTCCGCGGCACATCGAGATCCAGGTCTTCGCCGACACCCACGGCCGGTGCGTCTACCTGTTCGAGCGCGACTGCTCGGTGCAGCGGCGCCACCAGAAGGTGCTCGAGGAAGCGCCGGCGCCCGGCATGACCGAGGAGCGCCGCCGCGCGATGGGCGAGGCGGCGGTGGCGGCGGCGCGCGCGGTGGGCTACGTCGGCGCCGGCACGGTCGAGTTCATCGCCGAGCCGTCGGGACGCTTCTGGTTCATGGAGATGAACACCCGCCTGCAGGTCGAGCATCCGGTCACCGAGATGGTGACCGGCTTCGACCTGGTCGAGTGGCAGCTGCGCGTGGCCGCCGGCGAGCCGTTGCCGGCCGCCCAGGAGGCGCTGCGCCTGCGCGGCCACGCGATCGAGGCGCGCATCTACGCCGAGAACCCCGACAAGGGCTTCCTGCCCTCGATCGGCGCGCTGCGCCACCTGCGCACGCCGCCGGCCGTCGCGTTCACGGTCGCCGAAGGCGGCGCGGACGGCGAACCCGCGGCGGTGCGCATCGACAGCGGCGTGCGCGAGGGCGACGCGATCACGCCGCACTACGATCCGATGATCGCCAAGCTCATCACCTGGGGCCGCGACCGCGAACAGGCGCTGGCGCGCATGGCGCTGGCGCTGGCGGGCTTCGAGGTGGTGGGCCCCTCGACCAACGTCGACTTCCTCGGGCGCGTGGTGCGCAGCGACGCCTTCGCGCGCGGCGAGTTCGACACCGGCCTCATCGAGCGCGAGAAGGCGGTACTGCTGCCCGGCCCCGGGCAGCCCTCGCTGCTGCTGCGCGCGATCGCGGCGGCGGCGGTGCTCGCCGGCGAGGCCGGCGAAGCGGCCGAGGCCGCGCGCGCGCGCGGCCGCCACGATCCCTGGGACCTGCGCAACGGCTGGCGGCCGGCCTCGACGCTGCGCCGCACGCTGCACTTCTCGATGGCCGGCGAGGCGTGCCCGGTCGAGGTGGAATACGCGCCGCGCGGCTGGACGGTGCGCGACGGCGAGCAGGCCCTCTGCCTGGCCGGCCTGACCGCTGCACCCGGCGGGCACCGCATCCGCGGCCTGGCGGGCGAACGCGCGTTCGAGGCCGGCGCGGTCTTCGAGGGCGAGGCCCTGCACCTGTTCACTCCCGAGGGCCACTTCGCGCTCGGCTACGCGCCGCCCCTGGCGCACGTCGGCGAGGAAGCGCACGACGGCGGCCAGCTCACCGCGCCGATGCCGGGCAAGGTGATCGCGCTGCTGGTCCAGCCCGGGGCCAAGGTGGCGCGCGGCCAGCCCCTGCTGGTGATGGAGGCGATGAAGATGGAGCACACCATCAGCGCGCCTGCCGACGGCGAGGTGAGCAGCGTGCGCTACGGCGTCGGCGAGCAGGTGGCCGAGGGCGCGCAACTGATCGACTTCGTGCCCCGCTGAACGCGTGAAGGAACCTGCTGCGGTTCCTTCACGCGTTCAGCAGAGGGGCGGGCCGCGCAGGCTTGGGATTAGACTGGAGCTTGGAAGGGAAAGCCGTTCGCCGGCCGTATGCCGGCGGCCTGCCGCGGAGTCGTCATGAACCTGCCCAGCCGAGTCCTGATCACCGAGGTCGGTCCGCGCGACGGACTGCAGAACGAGAAGCAGCCGGTCTCCACCGACGTCAAGGTCGAGCTGTGCGAACGCCTGCTCGCGGCCGGCGTGCGCCAGCTCGAGGCGACCTCCTTCGTCTCGCCCAAGTGGGTGCCGCAGATGGCCGACGCGGCCGAGGTCATGGCCCGGCTGCCGCGCCGCTCCGGCGTGAAGCTGTCGGTGCTCACGCCCAACATGAAGGGTTTCGAGGCGGCGCTCGCCGCGGGCGCCGACGAAGTGGTCATCTTCGGCTCGGCCAGCGAAGCCTTCTCCCGGCGCAACATCAACTGCTCGGTCGCCGAAAGCATCGAGCGCTTCCGCCCGGTGGCGCAGGCCGCCAAGGCCCACCGGCTGCGGGTGCGCGCGGCGGTCTCGGTCGCCTTCGGCTGCCCCTACCAGGGCGAGGTGCCGGTAGCCGCGGTGGTCGACGTCTCGATGCGGCTGCGCGATCTCGGCTGCGACGAGATCGGCATCGCCGACACCATCGGCGTGGGCACGGCGGGCCATGTGGCGCGGGTGTTCGAGGCGGTGGCCCGCGAAGTGCCGCTGGCGCAGCTCTCGGGCCACTTCCACGACACCTACGGCCAGGCGGTGGCCAACGTGATGGCGGCGCTGCAGTGCGGCGTGGCGCGCTTCGATTCGTCGATCGCCGGCCTGGGCGGCTGCCCCTACGCCAAGGGCGCCACCGGCAACGTCGCCACCGAGGACGTGGTCTACCTGCTGCACGGCCTGGGCATCGAGACCGGACTCGACCTCGACCGGCTGGTCGACACCGGCCAGTGGATCTCCGCGCAGCTGGGCCGGCGCAGCGCCTCGCGCGCCGGCAACGCGCTGGCCGCCCGGCACCAGCGCGATCCCGCACCGGCATGAGCGGCGCGGGATCGCCCATGCGGCCGGCCGCACCCGGCTCGTCGACCGCAGCGGCCGCGCCCGGCACCCTGGCCGAACGGCATGAACCGACCGGAACGGCCGAGGCCGCCGCAGCACTCCGTGCCGCGCCGGTCCCTTCGCCATGCATCTCGGTGTGCCGCATCGATGCGGCCACCGGCCTGTGCGCGGGCTGCCTGCGCACGCTCGACGAGATCGCTGCCTGGGGCTCGCTCGACGACGATGCCAAACGCGCGGTCTGGTCGGCGATCGAGCAGCGCCGCGGCGCGCGCTGAGCGGCACGCCGCATGATGCCCGGGCTGCCCCCCTCGCTGCGCTTCGTCCAGCGCGACTGGCTGTCCTCGAACCAGGTGGTCGGCTTCGACGGCGGCGAGGCCGTCGTGGTCGATACCGGCTATGTCAAGCACGCCGACCTCGCCGTCGCACTGATGCGCCGCCTGCTCGCCGATGCCGGCGGCGCGCGGCTCGCCGGCATCGTCAACACCCACCTGCACTCCGACCACTGCGGCGGCAATGCCGCGCTGGCGCACGCCTTCGGCTGCCCGATCGCGATCCCGCAGGCGAGCGCCGCCGACGTGGCCGCCTGGGACGAAGCGGCCCTCGGCTATAGCGGGACCGGCCAGCGCTGCCCGCCGTTTCGCCACGGCGCGACGCTGGCGCCCGGCGACACCCTGCGGCTGGGCGGGCTGGCCTGGCAGGTGCTGGCCGCACCCGGCCACGACCCGAGGAGCCTGATCTTCCACTGCGCGCACGAGCGCCTCCTGATCTCGGCCGACGCGCTGTGGGAGCAGGGCTTCGGCATCATCTTCCCCGAGCTCGACGGAGACTCCGGCTTCGCCGAGCAGCAGGCGGTGCTCGAGCTGATCGCCTCGCTGCCCGTCGACGTGGTGCTGCCCGGCCACGGGCCGGCCTTCACCGACGTACGCGGCGCGCTCGCGCGCGCCTTCGGCCGGTTGGCGGCGATGCGCGCCGATCCGCCCAAGCATGCGCGCCACGCGCTGAAGGTGCTGGTGAAGTTCCTGCTGCTCGACATCGAACGCATCGAGTCGACGCAACTGATCGAACGGGTGCGCGACGCCACCGTGATGCGCGCAGCCGCCGCCAGGGCCGGCATGACCTACGAAGCGGCGCTCGCCTGGGCCGCCGACGAGCTGGTGACGCAGGGCCAGCTACGCCGCGACGGAGACTGGCTGCTCGATCACTGAGCGCCTCCTCTTTCGGCCCCCTCCTTCGCCGCTTGGTGCGGCCGCCGCAGGCCGGCGCCCCACAGAACGTGTGAAGGAATCGTAGCGAGCGGCCCGAGGTCGCGCCGAGAAGCGCAGCCGTACTGGGGTACGGCGAGCATCGCAGGCGCGAGATCGGGCCGCGCAGCAGATTCCTTCACACGTTCTCAGCCGAGGTGCTCGCCGAAGGTCCAGCTCACCCGGCGGCGCCCGGCCTCGGGTGCCTCGAGCGCGAGCGCCGGCACCAGGCCCTCCCGGCAGCGCCGCGCGAGCTCGATGTACAGCGCCGTGCCGGCGCGCTTGCGCGCGATGTCGCCCTCGGTGAGCGTCCGCACCACGCGCGCCGGCATCCCCGCCACCAGCACGCGCGGCGGGATCTGCATGTCGACCTTGACGAAGGCCATCGCGGCCACGATGGCCTGCTCGCCCACCGTGGCACGGTCCATCACCACCGCATTCATGCCGACCATCGCGTCGCGTCCGATGCGCCCGCAATGGATGATCGCGCCGTGGCCGATGTGGCTTTCCTCCTCCATCACGCAGTCGAGGTCGGGTCGCGAATGCACCACGCAGTTGTCCTGCAGGTTGGCATTGCGCTCCATCACGATGCGGCCGAAGTCGCCGCGCAGCGCCGCGCCCGGCCCGACGTAGCAGCCCGGCCCGACGATCACGTCGCCGATGAGGAACGCGCCCGGATGGACGTAGGCCGTAGGGTCGATCACCGGCGTGATGCCCTCGAACGCATAGACGGTGGGACCGGCTGGCACGCGGGACTCCGAAGGGAAGCGGAATTTTCGACTTTATCATCCGGATGCGCCAGGCATCGCCGCGCCGAACCGCACCTGTCGCGCTGCAGCATCCGCCCGCTTCATGATCCATCGCGGCGCGACGCCCGCCCCGGCGCAGCCTCCATTGCGGCGCAGCACCCGTCGCGACGACGAGACGCCGGCCGCCAGCCGGAAGCGCGTTCCTCCGACGGGCGGCCCCGCCCGTCGGAGCCGTGAATTCCGCCCGGGACCGATGGCCGTACGGCGACGATACTGAGCCCCGAGATGCCTCCTTTTTTCGATCCACGCACCGCCTTCCTGGTGGGTGCCTGCATGGCCGCGCTCGGCGCCCTGACCTTCGCCGCTCTGCAACCCATGTACCGGGCCGACGCAGCGTCGCTGCGCCGCTATGCGGCGGCGATGGCGACCACCGCGGCCGGACTGCTGCTGCTGAGCATGCGCGGCTTGTTGCCCCCCATACTGGCCCACGCCAGCGCCAACGCGCTGATGAGCTTCGGCATCGTGGCCTGCGTCGACGCGACGATGCGGCTGTTCGGACGCACGCAGCCCACCTGGCTGTTCGTGCTGCAGCTCGCCGGCCTCGCGCTGCTGTGGGCGTGGCTGGACAACGATCCGCAGCGCGCGCGACTGCGCGTCGTCGCCTTCTCGGCCGTGCACACCCTGTGGCCGGCCGCCATCGCCTGGATGATCGCACGCACGCCGCAGTGGCGCCGGCAGGGCTATGCCCTGGCGCTGCGCTGGCTCTTCGTCGGCTACGCGGGCGCCCACCTGGCGCGCGCCGTCACGGTATGGCTGGGCGCCTCCGTGTCCGGGGGCGCGCTCACCCCCGGCACCAGCCAGATCGCCTTCGTGCTGATCTTCGTGGTGAGTCCGATCGCGCTCGCACAGATCGTCCAGATGATCCTCCATGCGCGCGTATCCGGAGAGCTGCACCGGCGCGCGACCACCGACGAGCTGACCGGCCTGTACTCGCGCGCGCACTTCTTCGAGCTCGCGCGCGAACGGCTGCGCCGCCCCTATCCCGCCGGGACGGTCCATTACCTGCTGATGATCGACCTGGACCACTTCAAGTCGGTCAACGACCGCTATGGCCACTCGGTCGGCGACCGTGCGCTGCGCCATGCCGCCCGCGTGCTGCACGGCGCGATCAGGCCGTCCGGCTTCGTCGGCCGCTACGGCGGCGAGGAGTTCTGCGCGCTGATCCGCAGCCACAGCGACGACGGCGGAAAGCGGATCATCGACGGCGTGCGCAAGGCGCTGGCAGCGGCGCCCCTGCGCTCAGGCGACGCGGTGATCGTGCTGACCGCCAGCATCGGCGCCGTGCCGGTCGGCGATGCCGAATCGCTCGAGCGCGTGCTGGTGCACGCCGACCACTGCGTCTACCGCGCCAAGGCCGAAGGACGCAACCGCGTCGTGCGCCTGGGGGAGATCCTGGCCGAGCCGATCGTCTAGGAGTCTGTTCTCACTCCGGTCGTCACCGCTTGCGGGCGCCGCCCGCACGCCCGGCCCGGGGCTTGCGCGCCAGCTCGCGCTGCATCTGCGCCGCCAGCGCCTGCGCCTCGGCCGCCTCGGGTATCGGCCGGCCCGAGTCGCGCCAGGCCACCGCGTCCTTGTAGCCGTGCAGCTGCGCGCGCCGGCGGAACCACAGGCCCTGTGGATCGTGGCGCGTGATGCCGTCGAACAGCGTAGCGAACATCTGCGTCTGCTCGAGCCCCATCGCATCGAGCACCTGGTTGACCACCAGCTTGTGCATCATCAGCTGGCCGCGCGGCACGCCGGCGATGCGCCCGGCGAGCTCGCGCACGGCCGCCTCGAGCTGCGCGGGCGGCACGGCATCGGTGGCCAGGCCCCACTCCTTCGCCGTGGTGCCGTCGATCGTGTCGCCGGTGAACATCATGCGCTTGGCCCGCATCGGCCCGAGCCGGAAGGCCCACATCGCGGTGGTCGGGCAGCCCCAGACGCGCGCCGGCATGTAGCCGATGTGCGCGTCATCGGCCATCACCAGCAGGTCGCAGCACAACGCGATGTCGCTGCCGCCGGCCACCGCGTGGCCGTGCACCTGGGCGATGGTCGGCTTGTAGCTGTGCCACAGGCTCATGAAGTCCTCGGTGAAGCGCTTCATGGTGCGGTAGTCGAGCATGGGGTCCCACGGAGACGATTCCTGCTGGCAGGGATGGTCGACCATCCCTTCGCCGAAGGCCTGCAGGTCGTAGCCGGCGCAGAACGCGCGCCCGGCGCCCGCCAGCACGATCACGTGCACCGCATCGTCGGCGTTGGCCGCTTCCACTGCGCGCCGGATCTCGCCCGGCATGCGCTCGTCGATCGCGTTCAGCCGCTCGGGCCGGTTCAGCGTGATGCGCGCGATGCGCGGATTGGCGCGATCGCGCGCGTACTTCAGCGTGTGGAAGCGGGGCATCGTGCCCTCCGGGTTGGACGCTCGAGTGTAGCGCCGGGGTGGTCGGCGCGGAGATGGCCTTACGATGCTCTTCCGGTTCCCTGCAACGGAGGTCGACTGCCATGTCCACCAACACCGTCCGACTCCACCGCGTGATCCGCGCCGCCCCGGAACGCCTCTATCGCGCCTTCCTCGATCCCGACGCGATGGTCAAGTGGCTGCCTCCGAACGGCTTCACCGGCAAGGTCCACCACCTCGACGCCAAGGTCGGCGGCAGCTACCGGATGTCGTTCACCAACTTCGGCACCGGCCGCAGCCATGCCTTCGGCGGGGAGTATCTCGAGCTGCTGCCCGGGGAACGCATCCGCCATACGGACCGCTTCGACGATCCGAACCTGCCGGGAGAGATGCGCACGACGATCTCCCTGTCGGCGGTGTCCTGCGGAACCGATCTGAGCATCGTGCAGGAGGGCATTCCCGAGGCCATCCCGGTCGAGGCGTGCTATCTCGGCTGGCAGGAATCGCTGGCACTGCTGGCAAAGCTCGTCGAGGCCGAGATTCCCGACCAGTAGCCCGAGATTGCGCGCCGCGCACGCCCGATCGCACCGGCCACGGTGCGTGGCCGGGCTGCGCAGCGCCGCGGCATGCGCTTCAGTCGTACTTGCGCGCGTCCTCGATCACCTTGCCGTCGTTGGGCAGGCTCGCCGGCTCGACCAGCTCGACCTCGCCGCGCAGCTTGGTGACCTCGCGCATCGCCTCGGCCAGCCGCGCGGCCAGCGCCTGGGCGCCGCCGGCCGCGGCCAGCTTCGCCGCATCGACCTCGCACCTGAGCGTCATGCGGTCGCTGGCCATCTCGCCCTCGACCACCAGCCGCGCACGGCCGGCTTCGGGCACCCGTCGCACGATCTCGGCCACCTGCCCCGGATGCACGAACATGCCGCGCACCTTGGTGGTCTGGTCGGCACGGCCGAGCCAGCCGCGGATGCGCACGTTGGTACGCCCGCACGGCGAGATGCCCGGCAGCACGGCGGAGAGGTCGCCGGTGCCGAAGCGGATCATCGGGTACTCGGGGTTGAAGCTGGTGACCACCACCTCGCCCACCTCGCCGTCGGGCACCGGCTCGCCAGTGCCCGGGCGCACGATCTCGAGGACCAGGTCCTCGTCGAGGATCATGCCTTCCACGGCATGCGACTCGTAGGCGATCAGGCCGATGTCGGCGGTGCCGTACCACTGCAGCACCGTCTCGATGCCCTGCTGCCGGAACCAGGCGCGCAGGCTGGGCGGCAGCGCCTCGGCCGCCAGCAGCGCGCGCCGCAGGTTGGAGATGTCGAGCGCCAGCTCGTGCGCGCGCTCCACGATGATGCGCAGGAACGAGGGCGTGCCGGCGTAGGCATCGGGCCGCAGCATGCGGATCACCTCGATCTGCTGCTCGGTCTGCCCCGTGCCGGCAGGGATCACCGCGCAGCCGAGCTTGCGCGCCGCGCCCTCGATCATCCAGGCGCCCGGCGTGAGGTGGTAGCCGAAGCAGTTCTGCACCACGTGCCCGGGCCGGATGCCGGCGGCGTACAGCGCGCGCACGGTGCGCCACGGGTCTTCGCGCGCGCCTTCCGGATCGAAGATCGGGCCCGGCGACATGAACAGCCGCCCCAGGCGCCCGTGCTCGACGGTGGTCAGGCCGCCGAAGGGCGGGTCGGCCTCCTGCAGCGCCTTCAACTCGCTCTTGCGCAGCACCGGCAGCTGCGCCAGCGCCTTGCGCGAACAGATCGCGGCCGGCTCCACCCCGTGCAGCCGCTTCGCCCAGCCGCGTGAGCGGGCCGCGGCCTGCGCGACCAGGTCCGGCAGCGCCGCCATCAGCGCGCCTTCGCGCGCCTCGGCGGAACGGGTTTCGAGGGAGTCGTAGTACTCGGACATCACTCGCTCACAGCCAGCGCTTGCGCCGCTTGTAGGACTTCAGGTTCTTGAACGAGCGGCGCTCCTCGCCGCCCCCGCCCAGGTAGAACTCCCGCACGTCCTCGTTGTCGACGAGATCGGCCTGCGCGCCGTCGAGCACGATCTTGCCCGACTCCATGATGTAGCCGTAGCTGGCCGCGTGCAGCGCCATGCGCGCGTTCTGCTCGACCAGCAGGATGGTGATGCCGAGCTCGCGGTTGAGCTGGCGGATGATGCCGAACACTTCCTTCACCAGCAGCGGCGACAGGCCCATCGACGGTTCGTCGAGCAGGATCATCTTCGGCCTGGCCATCAGCGCGCGGCTGATGGCGAGCATCTGCTGCTCGCCGCCCGAGAGGTAGCCCGCGAGCCCGGTGCGCTCGCGCAGGCGCGGGAAGAAGTCGAACACCATGTCGAGGTCGCGCCGCACCCCGCCGTCGCGTCGCGTGTAGGCGCCCAGGCGAAGGTTCTCGATCACCGTCATGTCCTCGACGATGCGCCGCCCCTCCATGACCTGGAAGATGCCCCGGCGCACGATCTGCTCGGGCGCCATGTTGGCGATCTCCTCGCCCATGAAGCTGACGTTGCCGCGCGTGACCTCCCCGTCCTCGGTGCGCAGCAGCCCCGAGATGGCCTTCAGCGTGGTCGACTTGCCGGCGCCGTTGGGCCCGAGCAGCGCGACGATCTGCCCCTCGGGCACCGAGAGGCTGACGCCGCGCAGCACGAGGATGACCTCGTCGTAGACGACCTCGATGTTGTTGACCGTCAGGATCGGCGTGCCGGCGTCCTCTGCCGGTTCCGCTCGTTTCGTTTGCGCTTCGATCATGGATCCGGTTTCGCGACGATGGGCGCCGGCCTCCCGCACCCGCTGCGGGAGGCCGGCTCCCTGCTTACCAGCCGAGCCACTCCGGCTTGCGGGGAATGACCGACTCGCCGATCTGCTTGATGCCCTGGCTGCCGCCCTTGGACGTGGCCTCGTAGATGTGGACCGTGGTCGTGCCGCGGTGATCTTCCGCAGTCCAGGTCGACGGAATGCATACGCCCTGCAGCTCGGCCGGGACGTGGCCCTTCATCTGCTCCATGGCCTTCTTGATGTTCGGACCGGTGACGCCGCCGGCCTTGTCGGCCGCGACCATCGCGTCGCGCATGTAGAACACCGAGCAGATGCCGCGCATGTAGTGCACCGGCCGGTACAGGTTGCCGGAAGCATCGGAGACCTTCGAGATGTCGCGCACCGTCTTCATTCCCGGTGCGTCGGACTTCCAGTCGGCCGCGCCGACCACGAACACCACCCCGTTGGCGGCGTCGCCCGCGGCCTTGAGTGCGTTCTCGTCCATCGCCCACACGTTGCCCATGAACTCGGTGTTCACGCCCACCGTCTCGCACGACTTGAGCAGCGAGATGGTGGAGCCGCCGGTATTGGCGAGGAAGGCGTAGTTGGCGCCCGACTCCTTCAGGCTCAGGCACTGGGCCTTGAAGTCGCCCGGCTTGAGCGAGTACTGGATCGGCGGCACGATGGTGAACCCCATCTCCTTAGCGTAATCGCCGCAGGCCACCTTGGGCGCGTTCGGATACGGGTGGTTGTCGCCCAGGTGCACGAACTTCGGCGCTGCGATGCCCTTCTTCTTCGCGTCGCCCGCTGCCCATTGCACCAGTGCACGGCAGCCGTCGGTGTACGACGGGCCGTAGAAGAAATTGTACGGAGCCGCCTTGGAGCCGTGCGTGCCCTTGCCGGCGGGATCGGTCAGGTGGCCCGAATACGAGGCGGAGAAGTACGGGATCTGGTCCTTGGCCACGAAGCCGACCATCGCCTCGGTGTCGCCGGTGCCCCAGCCCTGGATCGCCGCCACTTTCTTCTCGCCTGTCCACTTCTTGTAGGTGGCGATCGCGCGCGGAACCTCGTAGCTGTAGTCGACCGTCTCGAACTCGATCTTCTTGCCGTTGATGCCGCCGTGCGCGTTGATGTAGGCAAGCGCGTCGGCGACGCCCTGTCCGTAGGGCTTGCCGACGTCGGAGGTCGCGCCGGTGTAGTCGGCCAGGTGGCCGACGAAGATGCCTTGCGCAGCGGCCGGACCGGCGCCGAGCAGGACGGCCGCCGCAGCGGCAGTGAACAGGGTGCCCTTCATCGTATTGCTCCTCTCTCTTGGGGTCGTTGCTAGTACGAAAACGGATACAGCTTCCAGTACGCCTTGATCATCTTCCAGCGGTGCGCGAGTCCATCGGGCTCGAAGATCAGGAACAGCACGATCACCAGGCCGATCGCGCCTTCCTTGACGAACGCGAGGCCTTCGACCATGGCCGGGAACACGCCGCCGACGCTTTTCGACAGCATCCCGATGCCTTCCGGCAGCAGCACCATGAACGCCACGCCCAGCAGCGTGCCCATGACGCTGCCCAGTCCTCCGATGATGATCATGCCGAGGAACTGGATCGACAGCAGGATGGTGAACGACTCCGCCGACACATAGCCCAGGTAGTGGCCGAACAACGCGCCGCCGATGCCGGCGTAGAAGGCCGAGACGCCGAACGAGAGCACGCGGTAATGGGTCAGGTTGATGCCCATCACCTCGGCCGACAGGTAGTGGTCGCGCACGGCGACGAACGCCCGCCCGTCGCGGCTGCGCATCAGGTTGGTGCCGAGCAGATAGAGCACGACCACGTAGGCGAGCACGACGTAGAAGTAGCCGTGGTCGCCGTCGATCTCGTAGCCGAAGAGGCTGAACGGCTGCGCCATCGTGCCCGCGGAGCCGCCGGTGAACCAGTTCGCGCGCGAGAAGAAGTCCTCGAGGATGAACTGCGCCGCGAAGGTGGCGATGGCCAGGTACAGGCCCTTGATGCGCGCGGCCGGAATGCCGAACAGCAGGCCGACCAGCGTGGTCAGCACGCCCGCCAGCGGGATGGCCCAGAACACCGGCACGCCGAACGAGTTGTTCAGCCACGCCGATGCGAAGGCGCCGAAGCCGAAGAATGCCGCGTGCCCGAGCGAGATCTGCCCGGTGAAGCCGACCAGGATGTTCAGGCCGAGCGCCGCGATGCCGTAGTAGCCGATCTGGATCAGCAGGTTCATCTGGTACTTGCTGAGCAGCTCGACCCCGCCGATCTTCATCGGCAACAGGCACAGCAGCACCACCGCCGCGATCGCGAAGGCCCGGGCGGCGGGCGTCGGGAAGATCGTGGTGTCCTTGCGGTAGCCGGTCTTGAACTGGCCGCAGGGGATCAGTGCGGAAGGCGTGCTCGCCATGTCACACCCTCTCGATCTGCTTCGTGCCGAACAGGCCGTACGGCTTGATCATCAGGATGATGATCAGCGCGTAGAACGGCACGACCGTGTACAGGTTGCCCAGGTTCAGGTACTGGCCGTCGACGAACTCCGCCATGTTCTCGAGCACGCCGATGATGAGGCCGCCCAGGATCGCGCCGACGATCGAGTCGAGGCCGCCCAGGATCACCACCGGGAACACCTTGATGCCGAAGAACGACAGCGCCGAGGACACCCCGTTGACCATGCCCACCACCACGCCGGCCAGCGCCGAGACCATCGCCGAGATGGCCCAGGCCATGGCGAACACCGACTTCACCGAGATGCCCAGGCTCTGGGCGACCTGCTGGTTGAAGGCGGTGGCGCGCATCGCCAGCCCGAGCCTGGAGAACTTGAAGAACCAGGCGAAGCCGGCCATGATGACCAGCGAGATCACCATCGACATGATGTAGGGCGTCTGGACGTTCAGGCCGAGGACGTTCATCGACCGGGTGCCGAACACCTCCGGGTAGGGCTTGGCGAAGACGCCGAAGATCCACTTCATCATCGCCTGGAAGAAGATCGACAGCCCGATGGTCACCATGATCACCGAGATGATGGGCTCGCCGATCATCGGCCTGAGCACGATCACCTGCAGCAGCACGCCGAACACCAGCATGAAGGCGAGCGTCACCGGGAAGCCGACCCAGAACGGCAGCTGCCAGCGCGTGAGCAGCCACCAGCACACCCACGCGCCGATCAGCAGGAACTCGCCCTGCGCGAAGTTGACGATCTGCGTCGACTTGTAGATCAGCACGAAGCACATCGCCACCACGCCGTACAGCGTGCCGATGATGATGCCGTTGACCAGCAGCTGGACCAGCAGGTCGGTGTTCATCAGCCCTCCTCCTGGGCCGTCTCGGCCGCCTGCTGGTGCGCCGGGGACCGCCAGGCGCCGAGGTTCGCGACCACCAGGTCGGTGCGGATGCGCGCCTTGGTGCCGTCCTGGAACGTGATCATGGTGTCGACGTGCACCGTCGGCTGGTCGCCGTAGATGGCGTCGATGATGTCGGCGTACTTCTCGTTGATCACCCCGCGGCGCACCTTGCGCGTGCGCGTGAGCTCGCCGTCGTCGGCATCGAGCTCCTTGTAGAGCAGCACCAGCTTGCCGATGCGCTGGGGCTCGGGCAGCGTCGCGTTGACCTTCTCGACCTCCTCGCGCAGCAGCTGCTGCACCGCCGGCTGGGCCGACAGGTTGGTGTAGTTGGTGAACGCGATGCCGCGCTGCTCGGCCCACTTGGCGACGATGGAGTAGCGGATGCACACGATCGCCGACAGGAAAGGCTTGCCGTGCCCGAGGATCACCGCCTCGGCCACGAAGGGCGAGAACTTCAGCTTGTTCTCGATGAACTGCGGCGAGAAGCGCGTGCCGGTCGAGGTGACGGCGAGGTCCTTGATACGGTCGATCACCACCAGGTGGCCGTTCTCCCGCTTGATGTAGCCGGCGTCGCCGGTGTGCATCCAGCCCTCGCGCAGGTCCTTGCGTGTGTCCTCCTCGTTCCTGTAGAAGCCTAGGAACAGCCCGGCGCTGCGCGCGACGATCTCGCCGACCCCGTTGGCATCCGGGTTGTCGATGCGCACCTCGGAGGTATCGAAGGGCACGCCCACGGTGTCGAAGTCGACGTCGTCCGGGCGGTGGATGGTGTAGGCCCCGGCGAGCTCGGTCTGGCCGTAGATCTGGCGCAGCGGCACGCCCATGGCCTGGAAGAAGCGGAAGGTCTCGGGACCGAGCGCGGCTCCGCCGGTGGCCGCCGACTTCAGGTAGGTGAAGCCGAGCCGGTCGCGCAGCGCCCTGAACAGGATCCAGTCGGCCAGCCGCGAGCGCCGCCCTTCGTCGAGCGCCTTCAGGCCGAGCCGCATGCCGAGCGCGAACATGCGCTGCTTGAACGGCGTGGCATCCATGACCCGGGCGCGCACATCGGCGGCGATCGACTCCCACACGCGCGGCGCGAGCAGCAGGAAGGTGGGGCCGATCTCGCGCAGGTCGGCCATCTGCGTCTCGGGCTCCTCGACGAAATTGACCGTGATGCGCGAGATGAGCGCCTGTGCCACTGCGTACACCTGCTCCATGATCCACGGCAGCGGCAGCACCGAGACGTAGTCGTCGCTCGGCAGCTTGGGGTCGGCGCGCAGGTAGGCCAGGCAGTGGGCGAGGAAGGGCCCGGACTGCAGCATCGCCAGCTTGGGATTGGACACCGTGCCCGAGGTGGTGCACAGGATCGCGACATCGTCGCCCCGGCCGCGCGCCACCTCGCCCTCGAAGCGGCCGGGCTCGGCCGCCTCGACGCGGGCGGCCTCGGCCTTGAGCGCCTCCCGGCTCATCAGGCGCGGGTCGTCGTACTTGCGCATGCCGCGCGGATCGAAGTAGACGATCTTCTCGATGCAGGCGGCGGTCTCGGCGACCTCCAGCAGCTTGTCGACCTGCTCCTCGTCCTCGGCCAGCACGACGCGCGCCTGGGCGTAGCCGATCAGGTAGGCCACCTCCTCGTTCATCGCGTCGTGGTAGATCCCCAGCGTCATGCAGCCCAGCGCGTGGGCGGCGACCTCGCCCCACACCATCTCGGGCCGGTTCTTGCCGATGAGGGCGATCACCTCGCCGCGGCGCACGCCCAGGCCCGCCAGGCCGAGCGCGATCTCCTTGACCCGGTCGCGGTAGTCGCTCCAGGTGAACTCGTTCCAGACGCCGAACTCCTTCTCGCGCATGGCCACCTCGGCGGGCCAGCCGGCCGCGTTGTGGAGCAGCAGCTTCGGAAGGGTGTCGTGGAGCGCGACGTCTGCGTATTCGGGCTGCATTCAGGCAACCCCTTGTTCTTCGTCTTCGACGCCGAGGTAAGCGGTCTTGACGTGCTCGTTGGCCATGATCTCGTGCGGCAGGCCGTTGGCGATGACGCGCCCGAAGTCGAGCACCATCACCCGGTTGGAGATGTCCATCACCACGCCCATGTCGTGCTCGATCATGACCACCGTCATGCCCCACTCCTCGTTGAGGTCGACGATGTAGCGCGCCATGTCCTCCTTCTCCTCGAGGTTCATGCCGGCCATCGGCTCGTCGAGCAGGATCAGGTCGGGGCGAACCGCGATCGCGCGCGCCAGCTCCACGCGCTTGCGCAGGCCGTAGGACAGCGTGCCCGCGACCGCCTTGCGGATGTGGCTGATCTCCAGGAAATCGATGATGTCCTCGATGTGGCGCCGGTGCGCCAGCTCCTCCTTCTGCGCGCCGCCGAACCAGTACAGCGAGCCCGAGAGGAAGTTGTTCTTCAGCAGGTGATGGCGCCCGACCATGATGTTGTCGAGCACGGTCATGTGGGCGAACAGCGCGAGGTTCTGGAAGGTGCGCCCGAGCCCGAGCCCGGCGCGCTGGTTGGGCGTCAGGCGCGTGACGTCGCGCCCCTTGAACACCACCCGGCCGGCGGTGGGCGAATAGCGCCCCGAGATGCAGTTGAGCATCGAGGTCTTGCCGGCGCCGTTGGGGCCGATGATCGAGAAAAGCTCTCCCCGCCGGACGTCGAAGTTCACGTCCATCAGCGCCGCGACGCCGCCGAACTGCAGCGACACGTCGCGCACCTCGAGTATCGGTGTGGAATCGCCCTTCAAAGGTCGCCTCGCTCCCCTTCCTGCGGGCCAGTCTACGCCGGCCATCACAGTATAGTTGTCGCCTGTCCGACAAATTCAGGGTAAACCGGGGGCCACGCTTGTCCGCGTTCGACGACCTGTTCGCGCTGTCGCCCTGGATGCGCGCGCTTGACGCGGTGCAGCAAGAACGGGTGCACGCCGACCTCCTCGAACGCGAGGTGCGCGCCGGCTGCTACGTCTGCCGCAAGGGCGAGGCGGTGGAGCACTGGGTCGGCGTGATCGCCGGCCTGGTCAAGATCAGCAGCGTCTCGGTGGCCGGCAAGCCGGTCACCTTCACCGGCATCCCGGCCGGCGGCTGGTTCGGCGAAGGCTCGATGCTCAAGGAGGAGCCGCGCCGCTACGACGCGGTGGCGCTGCGCGACAGCCGCATCGCCCTGATGCCGCGCGCCACCTTCCAGTGGCTGCTCGACGGCAGCATCGCCTTCAACCGCTACCTGCTGCTGCAGCTCAACGAGCGGCTCGGCCAGTTCATCGGCACGGTGGAGATCGACCGGCTGCTCGGCCCCGATGCGCGCGTGGCGCGCTGCCTCGCGCACCTGTTCAACCCCCTGCTCTACCCCGGGGTGGGCTCGCGGCTGGAGATCTCCCAGGGCGAGCTCGGCTTCCTCACCGGGCTGTCGCGCCAGACCGTGAACCAGGCGCTGCAGCGCCTCGAGCGCGACGGGCTGCTGGCGGTGCAGTACGGCTCCGTCACGGTGCTCTCGCTGGAGGGGCTGCAGAAGCTGGAGGGCTGAGCCGGCCGGAGAGCCGGGCCGGGCCGCTCACAGGTGGCGGAAGAACTCCGGACGGGCGTCCCAGCGGTCGTGCATGCCGTCGACGTACACGATGGGAATGCCCGACAGCTCCTCTTCCGTCACCCCCTCCAGGCAGCCGATGTTG
Source organism: Burkholderiales bacterium 70-64 (assembly GCA_001898645.1). Taxonomy (GTDB): domain Bacteria; phylum Pseudomonadota; class Gammaproteobacteria; order Burkholderiales; family Burkholderiaceae_E; genus Zeimonas. Next base: position 109,568 of record MKUQ01000025.1, on the reverse strand, counting down.
ATGCCGTACATCTTGCCGATGGGCGTCTCGTTGCCGACCCCGAAGACCCTGACGCCGCAGTGCCGGCAGAAGTAGTGGTGATTCCTTTCCCGGCCGAAGACGTAGCGGGTCAGCTCGCCCTCGCCCGAGATCATGCGGAAGCGGTCCGGCGTGGCAACGGCCGGCCAGAATCGATTGCGCCGGCAGATGGAGCAGTTGCATCGATAACTGGGTTGCGTCAGGTCGAGATCCGTCTCGACGACGACCCTGCCGCAGTGGCAGCTCGCTCGGTAGGTACGCAGCATTCCGGGGGCCTCCATTCATGGCGGCCGAATTTCTAGCGCGGCCGGGTACGGGCCAGCCGCCTGGAGTTGGCGACCGCCCGCCGATGCACGGGCGCCAGCCCTTTGTTCGCTATGCGCAGAAGGGTGTCCGGCGAAAGAGGAGCACGTCGTCGCGGCGATGTCCACCACGAGAAGGCGGTCGCCCATGCGCGCCACGGCCCCTGCTGGACCTTGACACCCTCCCAGAACATGGCCATCCAGGACTGCACGAAGGCGACCTGCTTTTCCTGAATCATGCCGATGAACTCTCTCTGGTCCCTGACCGAGTAGACGGGACCGTTGAGTGCCATCCGGGAAAGCCTGTGCGCGGCCACCTGCGGCGCGGCGAGCCCGAGCTCGCCGAGCTTCCTGGCGGTGGTGGTTGTGCGGGAGAGTCTGCGAACGGCCATGGCGGGGAATCAGGCGCTGCGCTGATGGAGTTCCGCAGCCTCTCGGGCCTGCTTCGCTTCAGAACGAAGTGTCTCGAAGGTGCTTGGCATGGCTACTCCCGGCAGAATGCGGCTCGAGCCAAGCAGCTTGCCATAACCTCGAGCGGCACGGCGTGCCGGCACCCATGTCCGCCTGAAAGGAAGCAGCGGGTTTCACTGGAGAACCCTCCACGGATCGGCGGGATCGATCAGTGGTTTATGTGCGAAGTCACTGCAAGGGTGCCCTCCACTCAATTCACTCGTGAGACGTCCCTCCCATCGGATCGCGGTTGCCTCGTCCTTCGGGCCGCCGATGCCGAATCGGTACCATTCCGCCAGCGTGCAGTAGGATGCAATGGCCTTCTTGCCGCCTTCATGATGCGAGTTGGCCCATTTCTCCAGAACCCTGCGGGCAACGGCCGTGTTCTTCTTCACGTAGCACCCTCTGGCGTATGCCATGGCCAGGAATTGCATTTCATAGCCGGCAGGATCGATCTGTGCTCCAGCGGGGGTTTTCACGCTCTCCCAGCGCTCATTGCTCTTCTCGATCGTGCCCGGGTCGAGCAATCTCTTCAAACCATCGCACACGCCCGTCAGGTGCGGGTCCACGACATAGGACATCCGGGTCACCAGCGTCTGTAGCTCGTCGAAGACATTGGCGTTCCTCTGCTTGAGGGCGGCTTCCAGTTTGCGCCTGTAAGGCCGCTCGCTCTCACGCAGGGACATGTCGACCGCATAGTAGTACTTGCTTGCCGGTGCGCTCTCGAAAATCCTCTTCGCGTCCGCCCGGATGATCGCCTCTTCCTTCCGCAGCCTCGCCAGATCGAACCGCGGAGGAATGAATGGTTTCAATGCATCCGAGTTCAAGGCTTCCGAAATCAAGAGCACGTGACCGCCATCTGCCATTCCCCCCGAGATCAATCCGGATTTCAGCCTCTCCTCAGGCGCGGGCAGCGTGAACTTTTCGGGCGAAAGAATCGCGACGATATTGACGAATGTGCTCAGCGGGAGCGCTTCGACGAGAAACGCGCCGTTTCTCTTCGACCACTCCAGGACCTCCTTGCTCAGAAAGAAATTCCGTGCCTCTTCCGGCAATCTCTTGTTCAGGTCACGGATGAAGGTCCGATGTATTTCCTCCGCATCCGGGAGGATCAGGTCCCTGGTGGCAGAGGCGAGGTCCGTCTGGATTCGATCGAACCTGTCGATGATCTGCTTCAGGTCATGGTCCGTGTAGCTGCCTCGCCTCGGCTCCCCCTCGGCCACCAACCCTTTTTGCACCATCAGGAAATAGAGCTGGTTCGATAGCCCGAAGCCTTGGGCATGCTCCGCTCTTGCGAGCATGAACTCCGGCGAGCCGAAAGAAGCCGGAGGCTCCCCTTCCTTCTCGGCCGCGAACGCGTGGCCGGAAGCAAGAGCCAGGCCGATCGGAACCACGAGCGAAGAAACGAAGTGGCGCAATGGAGGGAACATGGGTCGTATGCGTAGTGGCTTTTGAGCTCTGCCTGCCGTGCCGCCGCGATCGGCGCGCGCACTTTCGCGCCTCTTTGCGGCATTCTGCGTCGTTCTTTCCTGCATGCCGTCACACGACCGGACAGATCGTCACGGTGCCGCGACGAGCGGCGCCCCCGGGCCGGCGCGCCGCAGTCGTGCACATGCCGGATACTCACATTCGCGACGTACCCGGCCACACCCGAAGCGGGCAATGCCTGGCGGCGTGCGTGAAGTCCTTGTCCGTGGTGAGCAAGGTCAGATCGTGCCGAATGCAGAGCTGCGCCAGCAATGCGTCGATGGTGCCGATCTGGACACCCGCCTGCCGGCACGTATTGCGCAGTGCTGCAGCACCGATATGGTCGCTGCGATCCGGCTGAAGCAGTGGCAGGGCGGCGAAACGCTCGATGATCGAAAGCCGTGCCTTCGGGCCCGAAAAGCCCTGCAGAAGCTCCTGGAGAATCAGGCCGGTCGTGACGACGACATCCGAGCCGAACAAGGCATCCCTGAGCTGGCGCACCTCGGGTTCCGAAGCATCGGCGTCACGGCGAAGTGCCAGAGACCAGACGCTGGTGTCGACCAGAAGGGTCATGTGCGCCGGGACCGTTCGACCTTGTAGTCGAACGACTCGTCCCACTCGAGCTTGCCCAGCAGATCGGCAATGCGCCGCTGCTCGCGGCGAGCGATGAATTCCTGCAAGGCCTTGGTGACAGCCGCCTTCTTCGTACGTTCGCCGCTGACTTCGAGCGCCCGGTCGAGGAGATCCGGATCGATCGCGAGATTGGTGGCCATGTGCGCCTCTTTGTGCGGAGACTTACACAATATTGTATGCCCCCGCGCGCACGAGCACGATCTGCAGCTCGGCGAATCCGGACGGATGCGTGCGGCCGCGATAGGGCGGCTTGGGCCAGGTCCATGCGCTCGCGGAAAACAGCGCGCGCATCGCGTTGATGTCGCAGTGGTACGGCGGCCCTTCGACGAGGCCCTCGCGACGGCCTTCGCGCTCGGCCTGCACGGCCAGCAATGCCAGCGTGCCGCCCGGTGCCATCCAGCCGGCGAGCCGCGTGGCGTAGGCCACCCAATGATCGGGATGCAGGGCGCACAGGCAGGCCTGCTCCCACACGCCGTCGAGCGGCGCGGGCGGCGTCCAGGCGAGCAGGTCGGCCTCGATCACCTCGGCCACGAGGCCGGCGCGGGCGAGCCGCTCGCGGGTGAGCGCCACCGCCGCCGGCGCGTAGTCGACGGCCAGCACGCGGCATCCGGCGGCGGCCAGCCGCGCGACCTCGTGCCCGGCGCCGCAGCCCGGCACCAGCACCCGCGCACCGGCCGGAAAGAGGCCCTGGGCGATCAGGGGTTCCAGCGCCGGATTGACCTCGCCGCGATCCCACGGGGTGCGGTGCGAGGCGAAGCGCTCCTGCCAGAAGTCGGGCGACGGGCCGGCCGGCGCGTCGCGCGAACCAGCGCTCACTTGTCGTAGCGGTAGAAACCGCGGCCGGTCTTGCGCCCGAGGCGGCCGGCATCGACCATCTCGCGCAGCAGGGGCGCCGGGCGGTACTTCGGATCGGCGAAGCTGTCGTGCAGCACCTCCATCACCGCCAGCTCGACGTCGAGGCCGATCAGGTCGCACAGCGCCAGCGGCCCGATGGGGTGGTTGCAGCCGAGCTTCATGCCGGCGTCGATCTCCTCGGCGGTGGCGAGCCCCTCCTGCAGCACGAAGACGGCTTCGTTGATCATCGGGCACAGGATGCGGTTGACCACGAAGCCGGCGCTGTTCTTGACGCCGATGGGGGTCTTGCCGAGCTGGCGCGAGAGTGCGGCGACGGCCTCGACGGTGACGTCGGCGGTGCGCAGCCCGCGGATGATCTCGACCAGGGCCATCACCGGCACCGGGTTGAAGAAGTGCATGCCGACGAAGCGCTCGGGCAGCTTCAGCGTCGCCGCCAGCCGGGTGATGGAGATCGACGAGGTGTTGGTGGCGATGAAGGCGCCGGGGTCGACGATGGCCTCGACCTCGCCGAGGATCCTGGCCTTCAGCGCCTCGTTCTCGGTGGCCGCCTCGATGACCAGCTGGGCGCTCGCAAGGTCGGCGAGCCGGGGGGTGGTGCGCACGCGCGCAAGGATGGTCGCCCGGCCGGCCTCGTCGAGCGAGCCCTTCTTGACCAGCCGGTCGAGCGAGCCGGAGATGGCCTTGCTGCCGCGCTCGAGCGCGCGCTCGTCGATGTCCTGCATCACCGCATCGATGCCGGCGGCCGCGCAGGCCTGCGCGATGCCGCTGCCCATGGTGCCGGCACCGATGATGCCCACTGTCCTGATGGTCATGCTGGATTTCCTCGTTGGCTTGGTCCAGCCAGGATTCTATCGGGGCCGGCCGCCCCTCTCTTTCAGGTCTCGGACAGCACCAGCGCCATGCAGGCCAGCATCGATACCGCCATCAGGGGGATCGCCAGCGGCATCCAGCGCATCGTCCGGGTGCGTTCGGCGATCTCGGCGCGGCTGACGCCGCCGACGGCATCTCCTGCGCTCCTGTCAGGGGCCCCCGCCGTCTCTGCGAGAACGGTCTCTCCACCGCGCGGGCGCATTGGCTCCGCCGGCGATCCGGATGTGATCTCGGCCATGTGCGTGCTCCTCGTCGGCGCGACGACAGCCGGTACATCCACTCCACGCCGATACCCGGGCATCGTCGGCTACTCGATAGTCGCCGGCGGAATCGCCCGCCTTACCCCCCGTGGACACGGCGGGCGAAAAAGCTCGGCCGGCTGCCCTGCTCGAACGTGCCTTACCCGCGCGGGCGCGGCGCCGGCTTCAGCCGGCGCGCGCGGCGAAACCGGCAGCGGCGAGCCGCGCGAGCACGGCGGCGACGTGCTCGGGTCCGCGCGCCTGCACCACGATCTCGATCTCGGCCCGCTGCGCGCCGATGCTGCCGAAGGCGCGCTCGTGGCGCACCTCTTCGACGTTGGCGCGCTCCTCGGCCAGCAGCGCGGCCACCCGCGCCAGCGCGCCGGGCACGTCGCGCACCTCGACGTACAGCCGGGCCAGCCGGCCCGAGCGCACCATGCCGCGCTCGATGATCGATGCCAGCAGCAGCGGGTCGATGTTGCCGCCCGAGAGCACCAGCCCGACGCGGCGGCCGCGGAAGCGCTCGCGGTGGCGCAGCAGCGCCGCCAGGGCGGCCGCCCCGGCGCCTTCGACCACCGTCTTCTCGATCTCGAGCAGCATCAGGATGGCCTGCTCGATGTCGCCCTCCTCGACCAGCAGCACGTCGTCGGCGCGCGCCCGGATGACGGGCAGGGTGCGCATGCCGAGCCGGTCCACGGCGATGCCTTCGGCGATCGAGCCCGCGCCGACCGGATGCCGGGTGCCGTGCAGCGCGTCGTACACCAGAGCGAAGCGCTCGGTCTGCACGCCGGTGACGCGCACGTGCGGGGCGAGGTGCTTCACGGCGGTGGCGATGCCGGCGAGCAGGCCGCCGCCGCCGACCGGGACCACCAGCTCTTGCAGGTCCGGATGCGCGCGCAGCATCTCGATGCCGACGGTGCCCTGGCCGGCGATGACGTCGTCGTCGTCGAAGGGATCGATGGCCGTCAGGCCGCGCTCGGCCGCCAACGCCTGCCCATGGACCCAGGCCTCGTCGAAGCGCTCGCCGTGCAGCACGACCTCGGCGCCGAAGGCGCGCGTGCGCTCGATCTTCACCGCCGGCGTGAAGCCGGGCATCACGATGGTGGCCGGGATGCCGAGCCGGCTGGCATGCCAGGCCACGCCCTGGGCATGGTTGCCGGCCGACACCGCGAGCACGCCCCGCGCACGCGCCGCCGCATCGAGCCGGGCGAGCCGGTTCAGCGCGCCGCGCTCCTTGAAGGAGGCGGTGAACTGCAGGTTCTCGAACTTCAGCACGACCTGCGCGCCGACCAGCTCCGACAGGGTGCGCGAGGCCAGGCAGGGCGTGTCCTGCACGTGCCCGGCGATGCGCGCGGCGGCGGCCTCGACCTCGTCGAACCCGATCACGGCGCCGCGCTCACGAGGCGCCACCGACCCTGCCCTGCACCCAGGCACCGGCCAGCATCGCGGCCACCGACACCAGCAGCTCCCACTGGCCGGCGCCGAGCCCGGCGATGGCCGGGCCGGGGCACACGCCGGAGATCCCCCAGCCGATGCCGAACAGCGCGGCACCGCCGATGGTGCGCGCATCCAGCACCGACGGATGCCGGCCGAACACGGTGCCGAGCAGCGGCCGCTCGAGCAGGCGCGGCCCGAAGCGATAGGCGAGGAAGGTCACCACCACCGCGCCGCCGAGCACCAGCAGCAGGCCGAAGTCCTGCAGGCGCAGGAACGACAGCACGACTTCGGGCCGGATCATCGTCGACCAGGCCAGCCCGAAGCCGAACAGCGCGCCGCTCGCCAGCACCATCAGCCACGACAGGGGCTTCATGGCGCTCAGCGCCCGCCGAGCGCGAGCACGAGGTGTGCGGTCGCGATCGCGGTGGCGAGGAAGGTGAGCACCGCCAGCAGCGAGGGCGCCTGCAGCGAGGCCATGCCGCAGATGCCGTGCCCCGAGGTGCAGCCGTTGGACATGCGCGCCCCGAACCCGGCGATGAATCCGCCCGCAGCGAGCTGCCACCACGGGATGGTCACGCGGTAGGCCGCGTCGCCGCCGCCCAGCGCCCACCACAGGGCGGCGCCCAGGATGAGGCCGGCGGCGTAGATCAGGCGCCAGCCGCGGCTGTCGCGGAAACGCGCCTGCGCGAAATAGGGCAGGCGCGAGACGAAGGACCAGGTCGAGCTGAATACCGTGCTCATGCCGCCGATCAGGCCGGTGGTCAGGAACAGCAGCGCGACGCCGCAGCCGATGATCAATCCACCACCCAGATAGTGGGCATAACCGAACGGAAACAAGGCATTCCAGTCCATCGCTGCGACCTCCCCGCAGGCATGCTATTTTCTTCACGCGGGGATGGCAAACGGAGGTGCTTCATGCGACGAATGCCGCTCTACAGCAGTGCCGGTGCAGCGCGCGCCGCGCACGATTCCACGACGCGTGCCGCCGCACGCACCGACGCGCATGCCGCCCCGGGCGCCTCGTCTGGCGCTGCGCCTGACGCCGCACCGCGCGGCGGCGCTGGCGCCGCCGCGGCAGCGCCCGGTACGGCCGGCGGCAAGGCCGCCGGCGCGGCGACCAGGCCGGCCGCGCGTTGGCGGGAACGCTTCGGTGCCTGGCGCCGGCGGCGCGGGCGCGCCGTGCTCGGCGGCGCGATCGTGGCGCTCGCGCTCGCCACGCTCGGTATGCAGGCGTTCCTGGCGCCGCACGCCCAGCGCGCCCTCACCCAGGACGACATCGACGCGGCCGTGCTGCACACGCTGCAGACCCGCACGCTGCCCTCGCCGGCCGCGAAAGCCTGGGAGGTGATCCGCCCCTCGGTCGTGCGCGTGCGCGGGCTCGAGGCCGCCAAGCGCGGGGAAGCGGACACCGAGCGCAACGTCGGCACCGGCGTGGTGATCCTCGATACCGGCACCATCCTGACGAACCTGCACGTGGTGGCCGATGCGCCGCGCATCCGCGTCGAGTTCGCCGACGGCTCGGAGAGCGACGCGTCGGTGATCGGCCTGCAGCCCGACCAGGACCTCGCGGTGCTGCAGGCCAGGACCGTCCCCGACGACCTGGTGCCCGCCACGCTGCGCTCGACCGCGGATCTCGCGGTCGGCGACCGGGTGGTGGCGGTGGGCTTTCCGTTCGGCATCGGGCCGAGCGCGACGGCCGGCATCGTCTCGGGCCTGCGCCGCGAGTTCCGCTCTCCGGAAGGCAAGCGCGTGATCACCAACCTGATCCAGTTCGATGCCGCCGCCAACCCGGGCAATTCCGGCGGGCCGCTGGTCACGGCCGACGGAGAGGTGGTGGGCATCGTCACCGCGATCATGAATCCGACCGAGCAGCGCGTCTTCGTCGGCATCGGCTTCGCCGTGCCGATCGAGACGGCCGCCGCCGCCGTGGGCTCGTCCCCGTTCTAGCTCCAGGAGCCGAAACCAGCCATGGACTCTCGCGAAGACACCCTCCGGGAGGGCACTCCCGGCGCCGACGGCGACGACATCGCGGCCCTGATGCAGCGCGTGCTCTACGAGGTCAAGCGGGTGGTGGTCGGCCAGGACCACTTCCTCGAGCGCGTGCTGGTCGCGATGCTCGCGCAGGGCCACCTGCTGGTCGAGGGCGTGCCGGGCCTGGCCAAGACGCTCACCGTGAAGACGCTCGCGCGCACCATCCGGGGCACGTTCAGGCGCATCCAGTTCACGCCCGACCTGGTGCCGGCCGATCTGGTCGGCACGCGCATCTACAACCAGAAGACCGGCGAGTTCTCGACCTCGCTCGGGCCGGTGTTCACCAACCTGCTGCTCGCCGACGAGATCAACCGCGCGCCGGCCAAGGTGCAGAGCGCGCTGCTCGAGGTGATGCAGGAGCGGCAGGTCACCATCGCCGGGCACACCCATCGGGTGCCGGAGCCCTTCCTCGTGATGGCCACGCAGAACCCGATCGAGACCGAGGGCACCTATCCGCTGCCCGAGGCCCAGGTCGATCGCTTCATGATGAAGGTGCTGGTCGACTATCCGAACGAGGAGGAGGAATTCGTCATCGTGGAGCGCGTCACCGGCCCGGAGCCGACGGTGTCGGCGGTGACCAGCACCGAGCAGCTCGGGGCGCTGCAGCGCGAGTGCCGCCGCGTCTACGTCGATCCCTCGCTGCTGCAGTACGCAGTGAAGCTGGTGAGCGCCACCCGCGATCCGGCACGCTGCGCGCTGGCCGAGCTGTCGCGCTTCATCACCTTCGGCGCGAGCCCGCGCGCGACCATCCACCTGATCGAGGGCGCGCGCGCCCTGGCGTGCCTGCGCGGCCGCTCGTACGTGCTGCCCGAGGACGTGAGCGACCTCGTGCCCGACGTACTCCGGCATCGGCTGGTACTCTCCTACGAGGCGCTCGCCGAATCGGTGAGCGCCGACCAGCTGATCCATCGCATCATGGACAAGGTGCCGGCGCCCGAGCGTCCCCTGGAAAGCCATGTCGAGATCGCCGCGAATGCCTGAGCCTGCAGCCCCGGCGGCATTGCCGGTGCGGCCGGCCGCCGCCGAGCAGGCGCTGCGCCGGCTCGAATGGACCGTGTTGCGGCGGCTCGACGGCCTGCTGCAGGGCGACTACCGCACGCTGTTTCGCGGCAGTGGGCTCGACCTCGCCGACCTGCGCGAGTACCAGCATCACGACGACGTGCGCTACATCGACTGGAACGTCACCGCGCGGCTGCAGACGCCCTACGTGCGCGAATATGCCGAGGCGCGCGAGCTCGCGGCATGGATGCTGCTCGATCTGAGCGGCTCGGTCGATTTCGGCTCGCAGCGCGTGACCAAGCAGTCGGTGTCGCGCGACTTCGTCATCGTGCTCGCGCGCCTGCTCACCCGCCACGGCAACCGCGTCGGCGCGGTGTTCTATGGGACGAAGGTCGAGAGCGTGATCCCGGCGCGCGGCGGCCGCACGCAGGTGCTGCAGATCCTGCACCGCATGGCCACGCGGACGGCGCCGGCCCGTTCGGCGGGCACCGACCTCGCGGTGCTGCTGCGTGCCGGCGCCGAGGTCATGACCCGGCGCTCGCTGGTGTTCGTGGTGTCCGATTTCCTCAGCGCTCCGGGCTGGACGCAGCCGCTGGGCGAGCTGGTGCAGCGGCACGAAGTGGTGGCGGTGCGGCTGGTCGATCCGCTCGAGCGCGCGCTGCCCGATGTCGGCCTGGTGGTGATGCAGGACGCCGAGACCGGCGAGCAGCTGTTCGTGGATACGCACGACGGCACGTTCCGGCGTCGCTTCGCGACGCTGGCGCAGCGCCGCGAGGCCGGGCTGCGTGCCGCCTTCGCCCGGGCCGGCGTCGACGTGCTCGAGCTGTCGACCGACGACGACCTGGTCGACGCGATCATGCGCTTCGCCGACCTGCGCAAGCGCCGCAGCCGCCTCGCGACCGGGGGCGGCCTGCCTCCACACCTGGCGGGGATGCGATGAACCTCGGCTTCCTGTGGCCCGACATGCTGTGGCTGCTGCTGGCGCTGCCGCTGCTCGTCGGGGCGTACGTGTGGGCGCTGCGCCGGCGCAAGAAGGCGGCGCTGCGCTATGCCGGGCTGTCCATCGTGAAAGAGGCGATGGGGCGGGGCCAGGGCCTGCGCCGCCACCTGCCGCCGCTGCTCTTCCTGGTGGCGCTGGCGGCGATGATCCTCGCCATCGCGCGCCCGAGCGCCACCCTCACCCTGCCTTCGCAGCACGAGATCGTGATCCTCGCCATGGACGTCTCGGGCAGCATGCGCGCCACCGACGTCGCCCCCAGCCGCATGGCCGCCGCCCAGGCGGCCGCGCGCGCCTTCATCGCCGAGCAGCCGCGCAAGACCCGCATCGGCGTGGTCACCTTCGGCGGCAGCGCGGCGCTGGTGCAGCCGCCGACGCACAGCCGCGACGACCTGCTGGCGGCCATCGAGCGCTTCGAGCTGCAGCGCGGCACGGCCGTCGGCAGCGGCATCCTGACGGCGCTCAAGACGATCTTTCCCGACGAGGACTTCGACGCCCAGGCGCAGGCGCGCGAATCGCCGCGCGCGCGCCGCGGCACGCCGCTCGATCCGCCGCGCAACGGCAAGCAGTCCACCCCCGGCCCCGACAAGCCGGTGGCGCCCGGCTCGTATTCGTCGGCCGTGGTCATCCTGCTCTCCGACGGCCAGACCACCACCGGCCCCGATCCGATCGAGAGCGCGCGCATCGCCGCCGAGCACGGCGTGCGGATCTACACCGTGGGCATCGGCACGCAGAACGGGGAGATCCTGGTCGGCGACGGCTGGTCGATGCGCGTGCGGCTCGACGAGGATGCGCTCAAGGAGATCGCCCGCACCACGCACGGCGAGTACTTCTACGCCGGCACGGCCGACGAGCTGAAGACCATCTACTCGTCGATGACGACGAAGATCGTGCTGGAGCGGCGCGAGACCGAGATCACCGCATTGTTCTCCGCGGCCGGCGCGCTCGCCGCGGTGCTGGCCGCGCTGCTGTCGATGCTGTGGTTCAACCGGATCTTCTGATACGGTTTCGCGTTCGTTCGCAGAACAAGGCGGGGCGCCGCAGACAGTGCTGCAGCACGGCAAGGCGCCCCAACGCAGTGATGCGAACGAACGCGAAACCGATCACATCGCGCGGAAGCGGTGTGCATAGAGGCGGCTCACGACGAACCGCTCCGGGCGGCCGTGCAGCGTCAGGCCGAGCCGGCCGGACTCGTCGCGCGTGACCGCGTCGATCGCGCTCGCCCGCACCAGCGTGCCGCGATGCACCTGCCAGAAATCCTCCCCGTCGAGCTGCGGCAGCAGCTGGCGCAACGGCGTGCGGATCAGGTATTCCTCGCCCGCGGTCAGCACGCGCACGTACTTGTCGGCAGCCTCGAAGCACAGCACTTCCTCGATCGGCACCATGCGCACCACCGCCCCCTGGGTACCGGCGATGCCGGCGGGAATCACCGAGAGGCGGGCGGCGGGCGGGGTGCCGTCGGCCGACGACGGGCCGCCAGGCGATAGCGGGCTGCCGGCCGACGACACGCCGACGGGCGCGAGCGTCTCCAGCACGCCTCGCAGGCGTGCGAGCATCGCCTCCTCGAACGCGCCGCCCTGGGCGGTCCTGCCCGCCAGCGCCTGGCGCACGCGCGCAACGGTCCTGGCCAGCCGCGCCGCCTGCACCGGCTTGAGCAGGTAGTCGACGGCCTGGGCTTCGAAGGCCTGCACGGCGTACTGGTCGTAGGCGGTCACGAACACGAGGACCGCAAGCGGCCTTTGCGCGGGCCACTCCTCGGCGAGGAGAGCGGCCGCTTCGAGGCCGCTCATCCGCGGCATGCGGATGTCGAAGAACAGCACGTCGGGCTGCAGCACCAGTGCCTGGTCCACGGCGGACTGCCCGTCGCCGACCGTGGCGAGCACCCGCAGGCCCGGCCAGGCCTGCGCCAGCTCGGCGCGCAGCGCCTGCGCGAGCAGCGGCTCGTCCTCGGCGATGAGGGCGGTGGCATCGGCGCCGTCGGCGGCACCGGCATCGAAGGGCGCCGTCATGGCTGCCGCGGCAAGGCGATCGTGCAGCGCGTGCCGCCGCCGGGCCGCGGTGAGATCGACAGCGTCGCCCCTGCGCCGTAGACGCTGCCGAGCCGCTCGCGCACCTGTGCCAGGCCGAAGCCCGGCTCGATGGGACCGGCCGCGCGCGCCCCCACGCCGGAGTCGTCGACCTCGAGAAGCACCACGCGCTGCGCTCCGTCGCCGCGCGTGCCGGCGCGCACGCTCACCGTGCCGCCCGCGACCGCGGGCTCGAGCCCGTGCCGGATGCTGTTCTCCACCAGCGGCTGCAGCAGCAGCGGCGGCACCGGCACCGCGCGCAGCGCATCGGGCAGATCCAGCTCGAAGCGCAGGCGCGGACCCATGCGTACCGCCATGAGCTCCAGGTAGTCACGCAGCCGCTCGAACTCGTCGGCCAGCGGATGCATGGTCGCGCGCGAGGCGCCCAGCGTCGCGCGCAGGTAGGCGATCAGGTGGTCGAGCATGTGCTGCGCGCGCGGCGGATCGGCGGCGATGAGCGCGCGCAGGTTGGCCAGCGTGTTGAACAGCATGTGCGGCTCGAGCTGCGCCTCGAGCAGCTTCAGGCGCGCCTCGGCGGCGTCGCGCCGGGCCAGGGCGACGCGCGCCTGCAGGTAACGGTCCTTGCCGCGACTGTAGAAGAACCAGGACCCTGCCGCGCCGGCTGCGATTGTGATCACCAGCGCCTGGGCGAGATCGTGCCGGCCGCCGCCGGACCACTCGAAGGTGGTGCAGCCGCAGTACGCATCGCCGATCATCGTGCCCACGAGGAAGCCGAGCCCGATCGCGAACACCACCAGCAGCACGCCGCGCAGGCCATGCGGCCAGTATGTCTGCGGGTCGGGGCGCAGCAGCGCCCGCCGGCCCAGGTCGATGACCAGCCACGTGACGAGCCCGATCGCTTCCGAATAGACCAGCGCGATGTCCCAGCGCCGGCCGCCGGCGATGCTCAGCGCCGCCGCCACGAGGCAGCAGAACGCGGCGGTGGTCAGGCCGCGTCCGAGAAAGCCGTGGAACGCGGACCCCGCCGGGCCCGCGATCGTTCCAGGGGAGCGGTTCGCCGTCATCACGGCATTGTGCGGTACGGCCGGCGATACGCCGGCGATGCGGCCGATGGGACGGCTGACGGCACGGCTCGCGGCGCGACGGCCGTCACGGCCGTTCGCTGCCGGACCGCCGCAGCGCCGCGCGCTCGCGCTCGAGCAGGCGCGCATGGATGCTGCCGCCCGGCAGGAGCAGCCACACCACCGCGCCGTGGATCAGCAGGCCCAGGCCCCAGCCCAGTGCGGGGAACAGCGCCCAGCTCCGGCCGCTGTAGCCCGAGAGCGCGGCGAGGAATACGTTGACCAGCACGTACACCGTGGCGTGCAGGTACCAGCCCAGTTTCGCTCCGGCACGCCGGCGCGCGGCGCGCTCGAGGCGGGCATCGGGATCGGAAATGTCCATCTCGGCTCCTTCAGGAAGAAGAAAGGGTTGCGCGGCTGCCCGCCGGTTCGGGGCGGCCGTCCGCCTCCGGCGAGCGGGCCTGGCCGGCGCCCGGTGCCGCCCGCAGCAGCCGGGCGGCGCGCGCGGCGAACACGCCGCTGAAGACGCCGTACAGCGTGCACACGGCCGCGGCGAACGCGGCCTGCCGCGCCAGCTCCGGATGGAACGCCAGCGACACGCCGACGGCGTACTTGGTGAAGAAGATCCCCATGATCAGCGCCAGCGGCACCCAGCTGCCGGGCACGACGAAGCGGCGGCTCGCGGCGTCGTAGCGGACCCGCGCAGGCAGCGCGCGCCGCATCACGAGCGCGAAGGCCAAGACGCCGGCGGCGGCCCAGCACGACAGCCCCAGCAGGCTCGCGCCGAACGCGGAGGCCACGCCCCAGCCGGACAGGCCGAGCATGGCCGCGGGCATCGCCGCGGCCCGCCACGGCGCGACCTCCCGGTCGAGCCGCTGCGACACCCCGAGCCAGAGCAGGGCGAGGAACAGACCGAACACCCACTTCGGGGTACCCATGAGGATCTGTAGCAGCATGATGATTCTCCATGGACTTTGCGAGTGGCGGTGCCGACCGACCGGCGCCAGCCACCCGTGCACTGTGCCGGGGCGTGCCGCGGCCGGCGACCGGGATGCGACGGGATGCCGCTGCGCGGCGCGAGATGCCGCAGGCGGGCGATGAGACGTGCGGCCGCCGGCGGGCAACGAGACGCAGCCATGGCCGCGCGCCGCCCCGCCTTGTCGCGGCGAGGCGGCGGCCCCATATCAAAGGCTGCTGATACGGGGCAGCCGCAGCGAAAGCCGACCCTCGAGCCGGCGAAGAGGTATGTTCCCGGGCAGCGCTCATGAGCGGCGTGGGTGGCGGCATTGCGCAGGAGGGCGATGTGATGTGGAAGCGGTTCTCGATGCTGTGGCTGGCCGTGAAGGGCGATGCCAGGCGGCTGTGGTTCGCGCTGCGCCATCCCGACGCCCCCTTCTGGCTGAAGGCGGGAACGGCGCTCCTGCTGCTGTACCTGTTCTCGCCGGTCGATCTCATCCCCGACACCATCCCCTTTTTCGGCGTGGTCGATGACCTGGTGCTGATCCCGGCTGCGATCCGCTGGATGCTGAACCGGCTACCGGCGCACGTGCGCGAGCACGCGGAGCGCAGGGTTTCGGCGTAGCGCCACCCGGATTGCGCCGGCCACGCGGAGCCTGTCGGCAATCTTTACAGTATTTCCACGACGCCTCTGCAGGCGGTTGATTTACAAGGCCTTCTCTCCTCGGCACAAATCGTGCTTCCTCGACCCGGAATTTCTGGGGCGAGGAAAACATGAGCATCGCGAAGCTACTCGGCGCAATCGGCGCCGGCGCAGCACTGGTCTTCGGCGGCGCGGCGGCGCACGCCGCCGTCATCGTCGACGGAACCACGCAGGGCTACTACAACAGCGGCCTCGGCGACCTCGCCCCGGCCCTGGGCGGCCAGACCGACGGCGCCAGCGGCTTCTCGCTCTTCCCGGCGGCCAACGGCGGCGGTGGCGATCCGACCGTTCCCCCGATCGCGACCGCGCCGAACGTCTCGTCGGTGGCGAACCTCGGCATCTGGCTCACCGCCGCGCCGCCGAGCGGCGGCACGTGGTCGGCCGCGCCCATGGCGATCCCCGCCAGCTGGACGGTGAACACCGAGACCGCGATCGTCTATGCGATCAACGCCGGCACCGGCCTGGGCAACGTGAACGTCGCCCTCGGCGTCGACAACGGGCTGTACATCTGGCTCGACGGCGTCTACAAGTTCGGCGCCATGGCGCCGGGCGGCGCCTCGCTCGGGGAATACAACCTGAACCTCGGAACGCTGGGCGCCGGCGTGCACTACCTGCAGATCCTGCGCGAGGACCACGGCGGCGGCACCGGCTTCGACATCCTGATGACCGCGGACCGCGTCACGACGGTGCCGGAACCGGCCGCGCTCGCCCTGCTCGGCATCGGCCTGGCCGGCGCGGGCCTGGCGCGGCGCCGCGCTCGCTAGTTCGGTGGGCCGGGCCCGCCCCTCGTTCAGCGGAAGCGCTGCTCGAGCACCTGCTGGAGCTTGCGGGCCTGGCGGAAGGCCTCCTTGAGCATGTGCTGATCGACCTCGTTCAGGGCGGCCGGGTCGATGCGGTTCGCGTCGCCCTCGCCGGCGGCACGGCCCTGGCGGCGCAGCCGCAGCTGCTGGATGAAGTGGAAACCCTCCAGCGTCGCCTCCACCTCGCGCTCGTCGATGCCGAATGCGCGGGCGGCGGCGCGCAGCCGCGCGGCGGTGCCGGTTTCGGCGATGCCGAGCTCGAGCGCCCACACGCGGGCGGCGTCGACGAAGATCCGCGAGCCGCGCACCTTGAGGTCGAGCGTGCCGGCCACGCCCGGGCCGTCGTCGACGGCGAAGGTGCGGATCAGCCCCAGCGGGGGCGTCGCCTGCAGGGCGTTGCGCGCCATCAGCAGCAGGAAGGCGCGATTCTCGCGCGTGTAGGCGAACAGCCATTCGCGCAGGCCGTCGGCCAGCGAGGCGTTGCCGTAGAGGGCCCGGAAATCGAACAGGATGTTCGCCTGCAGCAGCGCCGCGGGCGTGGGGTGGGCGATCCACTCGAGGAAGCGCGCCTTCCATTCCTCCACCGTGAGGCACAGCTCGGGGTTGCCGGCCATCACCCGGCCCGGGCACAGCGGGAAGCCCAGCTGGGCGAGCGCCTCGTTGACCTCGCCGGCGAAGGCGAGCAGGCGTGCGCGTGCCGCCTCGGGCGCAGCGGCCGCACCGGACGGGGCGGCCGCATCGGAGGGGGCCGCGGAGGGGGCCGCACCGGAGGGAGCCGTCGCTCGGGGCGGTGAGGGCGCTCCGCAGTGGAACACGATCGCGTTGTCCTGGTCGGTGGCGAAGGTCTGCTCGCCGCGCCCCTCGCTGCCGAGGGCGAGCCAGCACCAGTCCAGCCCCGAGAGATCGTGGGCAGCGGCCACGCTTTCGATCGTCCTGCGCGTCAGGGCGTCGTTCAGCGTGGCGACGGTGCGCGTGAGCGGCTCGGCGGCCACGCCCTGCGCGAGCAGGCTGCGCGTCAGGCCCGCGATGTCGTCGGCCGCGCGGCGCAGCGCCGCCGGCGTATCGGCCTGGCGCAGCCCCTCGATCACCTGTCTCATCGAGGCGCGCGAGAGCGCGAACAGATCGCGCTCGCTGACCACCCCGACCGCCCTGCGTCCGTCGACGACGACGATCTGCCGGATGCCCCGCTCGGCCATGCACTGCAGGGCATCGTAGGCGCTCGCCGACGCCGCGAGCGTCACCGCCGGCGCGCTCATCACCTCGGCCAGCGGCGTGGCGAGGGGCCTTTCGGCGAGCGCGACCCGGCGCAGCAGGTCGACCAGCGTGAACATGCCGACCGGCGCACCCCCGCCGTCGACGACGATCACCGTGCGCACACCCTCCGCCGACATCCGCTCGAGCGCCTCGCGCACCGGCGCGCCGGCACCGCAGGCCACCGGCGCACGCCGCACCAGCTCGCCCAGCGGGCGGGTGGTGAAGGCGGGCGCCGTCTCGTCCATCTCGCCGAAGGAAGGACGCTCAGCCAAGTCGTTCATGTCAGAACGCTTCAGGCGTTCTAGTGCGCGGATGCCTTGGCCGCCAGGATGCCGGTGTTCTGCCGCACGTACAGCTCGCCCCACATCTCTTCCGAGCGGCGGTCGCGGTACAGCAGCGAGCCCAGGACCACGGCGAGGAAGCCGAGCGGGATCGACACCAGCCCCGGGTTGCGCAGCTCGAACAGCGGCTTCTCCAGGCCCATCAGCGAGGTGCGCGCATCGCCGATCTCGCGGATGCGGGCCTCGGCGAGCGCCTTGACCTTCTCGGCGGCGGCGATCGCGGCCTGTGCCTTCTCCTGCGCGGCGGGCTCGCCGGCCGCCGCCAGCTCGCCCTGGAGCCGCTCCAGGTTCGCCGTCTGGGTGGCCACGATCTTCTCCTGCGCAGCCTTGGCCGCCAGCGGATAGGTCATGTTGGGCGAGACCAGCACCAGCAGGATGGCTGCCAGCGTGCCGACGATCATGCCGAGCACGATGCCGCCGGTGTTGCAGCGCTTCCAGTAGAGGGTGAGCAGCACGCACGGGAAGTTCGCCGACGAGGCGACCGCGAAGGCGAGCGCCACCAGGTGCGCGACGTTCTGCCCCTTGGCGAGGATGCCGATGACGATGGCCACGGCACCGACGAACACCGTGGCGATGCGCGCGGCGCGCACCTGCTCCATGGCGGTGACGTGGCCGGAGCGGATCACCCCGACGTACAGGTCATGCGCCATGGCCGATGCCGCGGCCAGCACCAGCCCGGCCACCACCGCCACGATGGTGGCGAACGCCACCGCCGCGACGAAGGCCAGGAACAGGTTGCCCAGCATGGAGTCGGCGCCCCCGCCGACGTACTGCGCCAGCAGCGGCGCGGCCATGTTGCCGCCCGGATCGATGGCGCGGATCTGCGCCGGGCCGACGTCGATCGCCGCGCCCATGCCGAGGAACAGCGTGAGCACGTAGAAGCCGCCGATGATGGCCATGGCCCAGATCACGCTCTTGCGCGCCTCCTTGGCGGTGGGCACGGTGAAGAAGCGCATCAGGATGTGCGGCAGCCCCGCGGTGCCGAACACCAGCGCCATGCCGAGCGAGATCTGGTCGATCGGCGCCTTGAAGTACAGGCCGGGCTCGAGGAAGCGCTGGCCGAGCTGCTCGGGCGTCATGTTGCGCGCCGCGTCGCCCAGCAGCGCCGCCACCTGGGCCTGCACCTTGGCGTCGCCGACCACCGCCTGCAGGAAGGCAGGCAGGCTGAACCCGTACGGCGTCCAGACGAACATCACCAACAGGATGGAGGCGATCACCAGCAGAATGGCCTTGATGATCTGCACCCAGGTCGTGGCCACCATGCCGCCGAACAGCACGTAGCCGAGCATCAGGATGCCCACCACCACCACCGAGATCTCGTAGTCGATGCCGATGAGCGTCTTCACCAGCACCCCGCCGCCGACCATCTGCGCGGTGAGATAGAACGTGGACACCGTGATCACCGAGATGGCGCCGACGATGCGGGTGGCCTTGGGATTGTTGCGGTAGGCGAGGATGTCGGCCAGCGTGTACTTGCCGATGTTGCGGCACGGTTCGGCGATGACCAGCAGCACGGTGATGTAGGCGACCAGCCAGCCCACCGAGTACATGAAGCCGTCGTAGCCGTAGAGCGAGATCAGGCCCGCGATGCCGAGGAAGGAGGCGGCCGAGAGGTAGTCGCCGGCGATCGCCCAGCCGTTCTGCAGGCCCGAGACGCCGCCGCCCGCGGTGTAGAAGTCGGCCGCGCTCTTGACCCGCTTGGCCGCGAGGAAGGTGACGTACATGGTGAGCGCGATGATCGCGCCGAACACCACGAAGGTGAGCCAGCGGAATTCCTCGTGCACCGCCCCCTGCGCGAGGGCCGGCACGGAGACCGCCGCCAGCGCGGCGAGCAGGCCGAAGGCGAGCAGGCGGTTCATGGCCAGCCTCCGATCTTCTCGGCCTCGCGCACCAGCTCGTCGGCCATGGCGTCGAACTCGGTGTTGGCGCGGCGCGAATAGACGAAGGCGATCGACCATGCCACGACGAACTCGGCCAGCGCGAACAGCAGCCCGACGTTGACCGGGCCCCACACGCGCGTCGCGAACAGCCCGGGCGTGTACGCCGCGCCGATCGGCAGCAGGAAGTAGAAGACGATCGAGAACACCATCAGGCCCCACAGGAAGCGGGTCTTGCGGGTGTGGAGGGCATGGAAACGGGGGTCTCGCTCGATCGCCTGCCAGTCGATGCGCGGTACGGTCGCTTCGGCCATGCTTGCCTCCTGTGGAGCGGGCCCAGTAGATATACCGTAACGTAGGGGTGATGACAATTGCGCCCGATCAAACCCCGTCGATCGGCGGCTCCTGCATCGCGGCCACCTGCTCGCGCAGCTCCAGCACCCGGTCCTGCCAGTAGCGCTGGCTGCCGAACCACGGAAACGCGGCCGGGAACGCCGGATCGTCCCAGCGCCGCGCGATCCAAGCCGAATAATGGATCAGGCGCAGCGTGCGCAGCGGCTCGACGAGCTGCAGCTCGCGGCGGTCGAATTCGGCGAAGTCCTCGTAGCCGGCCAGCACGTCGGAGAGCTGGCGCGCCATGGCGGCGCGATCGCCGGAGAGCAGCATCCACAGGTCCTGCACCGCCGGGCCGCTGCGCGCGTCGTCGAAATCGACGAAGTGCGGGCCCTGCTCGGTCCACAGCACGTTGCCGGCATGGCAGTCGCCGTGCAGGCGCAGCGTGCGCACGTGGCCGGCGCGATCGAAGGCGCGCTGCACCGCTTGCAGCGCCTGGTCCACGATGCCGCGCCAGGCGGGCAGCAGGTCGGCCGGGATCCGCTCGTGCGCCAGCAGCCAGTCGCGCGGCTCCTCGCCGAAAGCGACGGGGTCGAGCGCAGGCCGGTGCACGAAGGGCGCGATCGCCCCGACCGCGTGGATGCGTCCGATGAAGCGGCCTATCCATTCGAGCGTGGCCGGGTCGTCCAGCTCGGGGGCGCGCCCGCCGCGGCGGGGATAGACGGCGAAGCGGAAACCGTCGAAGCTCGCCAGCGTCGCGGGCTGCGCGGCGGGCGGATCGGCCCGCGCCGGCGCGGCGCCTCCGCCTTCGGCCGGCCGCTGCTGCACCGGTCCGGCGTGCCCGGCTGCGGCCGGCTGCAGCGGCATCGGCGCCACCACCGGGATCTCGCGCCCGGCCAGCTCGGCGACGAAGGCGTGCTCCTCGAGGATCTGCGCATCGCTCCAGCGCCCGGGGCGATAGAACTTGGCGACCACGGTGCGGCCGTCCTCCAGGCTCACCTGGTAGACGCGGTTCTCGTAGCTGTTCAGGGCGAGGAAGCGGCCGTCGCCGCGCAACCCCACCGCGTCGAGCGCATCGAGGATGCGCTCGGGCGTGAGCCGGGCGTAGGGCGGTTCGCTGCGGGCCATCGTCGCCGCATTCTACGCAGCCGCCGCGCCGCGGGCGATCAAGGCTTCCCTACAGCAGCTGTCGAGATTCCCCGATGGGCGCCGCATGCGCGATGGCATAGCGTGAATGCCGGCATCCTTCCACGAGGAGACCTGTCATGCCGAACCGACGCACCGTGCTGGCGGCTGCGCTGGGCGCCGCCGCGGCGCTGGCCGCACCGAAGGCCGCGCCCGCCCAGGAGAAGTTCACCATCATGGTGGGCGGGATCGAGAAGCAGATCTATCTGCCGGCCGCCCTCGCCGAAGCCCTGGGCTATTTCAAGGAAGAGGGGCTGGACGTGCAGCTGCTCAACGAGGGCTCGGGCGTGAACGCCGAGAAGGAGCTGCTCGCCGGCGCGGTGCAGGGCGTGGTCGGCTTCTACGACCACTGCGTCGACCTGCAGCCCAAGGGCAAGTTCGTCGAGTCGGTGGTGCAGCTCAGCCAGGCGCCCGGCGAGGTGGAGCTGGTCTCCGCCAAGCACCCGGAGATCAGGTCGATGGCCGACGTGAAGGGCAAGACCCTGGGCGTCACCGGCCTGGGCTCCTCGACCAACTTCCTGACCCAGTACCTGGCCGCGCGCGCCGGCGTGCCGGCGGGCGCGTACACGGTGCTGCCGGTCGGCGCGGGCACCACCTTCATCGCCGCCATGCAGCAGGACCGCATCCAGGCGGGCATGACCACCGAGCCCACCATCTCGCGCCTGCTCGCCACCGGCGAGGCCAGGATCCTGGTCGACATGCGCAGCGTCGAGAAGACCCGGGCGGCGCTCGGCGGCACCTATCCGGCGGCGGCGTTCTACATGGAGACCGCCTACGTGGAGAGCCACAAGCCGCTGGTGCAGAAGCTCGCCAACGCCTTCGTGAAGACGCTGCGCTACATCCACGACCACAGCGCGGCAGAGATCACCGCCAGGCTGCCCACCGGCTTCTACGCCGCCGACAAGGAGGCCTACATCAAGGCCCTGGCCGACGGCAAGGCGATGTTCACGGCCGACGGCGTGATGCCGGAGGGCGGCCCGGAAACCGTGCTGGCGGTGCTGCAGGCCAAGAGCAGCATCAAGGGCCAGAAGGTCGACCTGTCCCGGACCTACACCACGGAATTCGTGAAGAACGTGAAGTAGCCGCCGCCCTCACCTCGCTGCCGCGGACAGGAGGCACCATGCCCGGCACGCACGACGCGAGCACCCCGGCGATCGAGCTGGTCCACGCCAGCCGGCGCTTCGTGACGCCCGACGGCAAGTCGATGACCGCGATCCGCGACTTCGACATGTCGGTGCAGGACGGCGAGTTCGTCGCAGTGGTGGGCCCGACCGGCTGCGGCAAGTCGACCACGCTCAACCTGATCACCGGGCTCGACCGGCCCTCGGGCGGCGAGGTGCGCCTGTTCGGCCGTCCGGTGGCGGGCATCGACGCGCGCATCGGCTTCGTGTTCCAGACCGATGCGCTCTTTCCCTGGCGCAGCGTGATCGACAACGTGGTCGCGGGCCCGCTGTTCCGCGGCCGCCCGAAGGCCGAAGCCTACGCGGCCGCGCGCCGCTGGCTGGCCCGCGTCAACCTCGCGGGCCACGAGGCGAAGTACCCGCACCAGCTCTCCGGGGGCATGCGCAAGCGCGTCTCGCTCGCGCAGACCTTCATCAACGAGCCGCGCATCCTGCTCATGGACGAGCCGTTCTCGGCGCTCGACGTGCAGACCCGGGTCCTGATGCACGACGCGCTGCTGGCCCTGTGGAGCGAGGTGCGCGCCTCGGTGGTGTTCGTGACCCACGACCTCGAGGAAGCCATCACGCTGGCCGACCGGGTCTACGTGCTGACCGCCGGTCCGGCGACGGTGAAATCGGTGTACCGCATCGATCTCGCGCGCCCGCGCATCGCCGCGGAGATCCGCTACCAGCGCGATTTCATCGAGATCTCGCACACCATCTGGAACGACCTGCGCGACGAGGTGATGAAGGGCGCCGCGCGCAGCGACGCGCCGGCGTGAGCGCAACGGAGCCGCCGATGAGCGAATCGACGACCCGCGCAGCCGCGCCGCCCTACCGGCCGGGCACCTCGGACGCCGAGATCGAGGCCGCCGCGGCGCGCGCCGAGCGCAGGCACCGGCTTGCGGTGAGGTCGTGGCAGGTGCTGCTGCTGGCGGCGCTGCTGGGCGGCTGGGAGCTGCTGGCGCGCGCGAAGATCATCGACACCTTCTTCTTCTCCAGCCCGTCGGCGATCGCCGCGCGGCTGTACGAGTGGATCACCCAGGGCGCCAACGGGGCGCCCCTGTGGTACCACGTGTGGGTGACCCTCGAGGAAGCGCTGCTGGGCTTCTTCAGCGGCTTCGTGCTGGGCATCCTGGCCGGCGTCGCGCTGGGGCGCAACCGCATGGCCTCCGAGGTGCTGACCATCTACATCAAGGTGTTCAACTCGGTGCCGCGCGTGGTGCTCGCGCCGATCTTCATCCTGATCTTCGGGCTCGGGCTCACCTCGAAGGTGGCGCTGTCGTTCGTGATGGTGTTCTTCATCGTGTTCGCCAATGCCTTCCAGGGCGTACGCGAGGCCGACCGCTCGCTGATCGCCAACGCGCGCATCCTGGGCGCCTCGAAGTGGCAGCTCACCCGCTCGGTGATCGTGCCCTCGGCGATGAGCTGGATCTTCGCCTCGCTGCACGTGAGCTTCGGCTTCGCCATCGTCGGGGCGATCGTGGGCGAATTCGTCGGCGCACGCCACGGCGTGGGGGTGCTGATCCAGGTGGCCGGCGGCGCCTTCGACACGGCCGGGATGTACGCGGCGATCGTGATCATCATGGTCGTCGCGCTCGCGGCCGAGTATGCTGTGACCTTCCTCGAGAAACGCCTGGCGAAGTGGCGTCCGGAAGCCCTGCAGGAGGCTCCTCCCTGATCGCGGGCGCCCGGCGATCCCGCCGGCCAAGATCCATTGACCGACGCCGAAGAACTTCGCAAGCGCTACGGCGCCGGCTATCGCTGGCGGGTGCTGGTCGCCGTGATGGTCGGCATGATGGCCGCAATCATCTCCTCGACCATCGTCAACGTGGCGGTGCCCGACATCAGCCGCGCCTTCGAAGTCGGCCAGGATCGCGCCCAATGGGTCGCCACCGGCTTCATGGTGCCGATGACGCTGGCCATGTCGCTCACGCCTTCGCTGCTGCAGCGATTCGGCCTGCGCGGAACCTACATCGGGGCGGTGACGGTGCTGCTCGCCGGCGGGGTGGCCGGCGGCTTCAGCCCCGGCTTCGAATTCATGATCGGCGCACGCGCGCTGCAGGGGCTGGCCGCCGGCGCGCTGCAGCCGATCCCGTCGATCGTGATCCTGCGCGCCTTCGCCCCCGACGAGCAGGGCCGCGCGATGGGATTCTTCGGCTTCGGCGTGGTCCTCGCCCCGGCGCTCGGTCCGACGCTCGGCGGCCTGCTGGTCCAGGCCTTCGGCTGGCGTGCGATCTTCTTCTTCGTCGTGCCGTTCGGCCTGGCCGCGCTGGCGCTCGCGCACCGCTACCTGCCCCGCCAGTCGGCGTTCATCGAACCCGGCCGCCGCTTCGACTGGCCGGGCCTGGCGCTGCTGACGGTGGCCACGCTGCTGCTGCTCAACGGCGTGGTCGGGCTGCATGCGCCGAGCAAGGCGCCGGCGCTCGCGGCGCTGGCCGCCGCCGTGCCGTGCGTCGCGCTCTTCTCGTGGTGGGAGCTGCGGCGCGAGGATCCGCTGCTGCGCGTGAAGCTGATGCGCTACCGGCAGTTCTCCACCGGTGCGGTGGTCGCTTTCGGCTACGGCATGGGCCTGTTCGGCTCGACCTATCTGCTGCCGGTGTTCCTCCAGATCGCCCTCGGCTACACGCCGACCGCGGCCGGCCTGGCGCTGCTGCCCGCGGGCCTGGTGCTGGCGGCGACCATCCCGATCGCCGGGCGCCTGGCCGACCGCGTGCTGCCCGCGCGGCTGGTCACGGCCGGCATCGTGGTGCTGGCGCTGTCCCTCGCCGCGATGGCCGCCGTGCGGCCGGCCACCGCCTACCTGGTGATCGTGGTGCTGATCGTGGCCGGACGCATCGGGCTGGGCCTGATCATGCCTTCGCTCACCATCGGCGCGGTGCGCGGGCTGCCGCTGCCCGACCTGCCGCAGGCCGCGAGCATGGCGTCGTACTTCCGCCAGCTCGGCGGCGCGATCGGCGTCGGGCTGGCCGGCACGCTGCTCGAATGGCGCCTGCAGGCAAATGCGAGCGAGCCGCTCGCCGCCTTCAGCGAAACCTTCCTGGTGCTGGCTGCGGTGCTCGCCTCGACGGCGCTCGCGGCGCGGCAGATGCGCCCGGCGGCGTAGCGGGCAGTGCAGCGGGAGCTACAGGATCCGCGCGAGCGCCGCCTCCAGCCGCTCGACCGCGGCATCGACGTCGCCGAGCTTGTCCAGCCCGAACAGCCCGATACGGAAGGTCTTGAAGTCGGCCGGCTCGTCGCACATGAGGGGCACGCCGGCGGCGGTCTGCAGGCCGGCTTCGGCGAACTTCGCGCCCGAATGGATGCCGGGGTCGTCGGTGTAGCTCACCACCACGCCCGGCGCCTCGAACCCCGGCGCCGCCACGCTGCGGAAGCCCTTGCGCGCGAGCAGCGCGCGCACCTTGTCGCCGAGCGCCTGCTGCTCGGCGCGCGCCTTCCCGAAGCCATGGCGGCGCGTCTCGAGCATGGCGTCGCGCACGCGCGCCAGCGCGTCGGTGGGCAGGGTGGCGTAGTAGGCGTGCCCGCCGGCCTCGTAGGCCTCCATGATCTGCAGCCACTTGCGCAGGTCGCAGGCGAAGCTGGTGCTGGTGGTGCTCTCGATGCGCTCGCGCGCGCGTGCGCCGAGCATCACCAGCGCGCAGCACGGCGAGCCGCTCCAGCCCTTCTGTGGCGCGCTGACCAGCACGTCGACGCCGATGGCGTCCATGTCCACCCACATCGCGCCGGAGGCGATGCAATCGAGCACGAACAGGCCGCCCGCCGCGTGCACGGCCTCGGCGACGCTGCGCAGGTAGTCGTCGGGCAGGATCATGCCGCTGGCCGTCTCGACGTGGGGCGCGAACACCACGTCGGGCCGCTGGCGCGCGATGGCGGCCACCACTTCCTCCACGGGCGCGGGCGCGAACGGCGCCTGGCGGCCGGCCTGCACCGGGCGCGCCTTGAGCACGATCGTCTCCGAGGCGATGCCGCCCATCTCGAGGATCTGCGACCAGCGATAGCTGAAGAAGCCGTTGCGCACGATCAGGCACTTGCGGCCGCCGGCGAACTGGCGCGCCACCGCCTCCATGCCGAACGTGCCGCTGCCGGGCACCACGATCGCCGATCGCGCGCCGTAGACCTCCTTCAGGACGCCCGAGATGTCGTGCATCACGGCCTGGAAGCGGCGCGACATGTGATTGAGCGCGCGGTCGGTGAACACCACCGAGTATTCGAGCAGGCCGTCCGGGTCGACGTCGGGAAGCAGGCCGGGCATGTCGCCCTCCATGAAAAGGGAAAACGGGCGGGGTACTAGGGCACCCGCCTGGTGAATCTTCTCGCTGAATCTTATCTGATCGACAATGACCCGATCGGGTACTCTGTCGCACCCGCGTCTTCCGGAGGATCGCATGGTGCGCACATCACGCCTGGCGGCACTGGCCTGTCTCGTCGCCCTGGGCACGGGTGCGCCGCCGGCCGCGCATGCGGCCCCCGACACCACGCTCGGACGCGCCCTCTACGAGAGCCGCTGCACCGGCTGCCACGACCGCAGCGTGCACACGCGCAACCCGCGCGCCGCGCAGACCTTCGAGCAGATCCGCGCCTACGTGTACCGCTGGGACCGTGAGCTGGGCGGCGTATGGACGCGCGACGAGATCGATGCCGTGGCTTCGTACCTGAACGAACGCTACTACCACCTGCCCTGCCCGCAAGGCAGCTGCGGCGTGGCAAGCCGCTGAACACGCAGTAGATTCATTCACGCGTTCTTACCAGCTGTTGCGCAGCTCGCGTAATTTCACGAACACCGTGCGCGCGTCGGGCTGCTCGGGCAGGTCGGGGAAGCGCTCGCGCAGGTGCGCGATGATGCTCGCGCTGCCCAGGCGGAAGAAGGTGTTGATCTTCCTCTCTTCGGCCAGCGTGCCGACGCGCGAGACCGCCGGGTCGTGGCCGCTCACCTCCGGAAGCAGCTCGCGCGCGGCCTCGTTGTCGGGCTCGCGCGACAGCGTGAACTTCAGGTTGTTCTCGATGTAGTCGTGCCCGGGGTAGATCAGCGTGTCCTCGGGCAGCTTGGCGAGCTGCTCGACGAAGGTGGCATACAGCTGGAGCGGATCGCCGCCGTTGTGGCAGTTGCCGGCGCCGGCGTTGAACAGGGTGTCGCCGCTGAACAGCGCCGGCTGCTCGGTGTGCGAGCGCAGGCAGATGTGGCACAGGGTGTGGCCGGGCGTGTCCAGGCATTCGAGCTCGACGGTGCGCCCCACCTTGATCACGTCGCCCGCCTTCACGCCGCGATCGACCCCGGCGATGCGCCCGCCCGCGCGGTGGTGCGCGATCAGTTTGGCGCCGGTGGCCGCGACCATCGCCTCGTTGCCGCCGGTGTGGTCGTGGTGCTCGTGGGTGTTCAGGATCTGGGTGATCTGCCAGCCCCGCTCCTTGGCGGCTGCCAGGCACTTCACGTGGTCCAGCGGGTCGATGGCGAGCGCCTCGCCGGTTTCCGGGCAGGCCACGAGGTAGTTGAAGTTGCGATAGGCGTTGCCGGTCCAGATGCGCTCGACGATCATGTCGCCCTCCGTGAGATGCGTAGCGGATGACGTCCGATTGTAGAGCGCTCTCGCCGTCGAGGCGCCGGGGCCTGTTCACCCTGCGATCGACTCTAGGGCGTCACCAGCCCGTCCATGCGCACCACCTCGAAGTCCGATCCCCTGACCTGCGCCAGCTCGCTCACCAGCCGGTCGTTGTTCCAGCGCGGGTCGGGGGCGCCGCTGACGTACCAGTTCGAGCCGTTGTCGGCCAGCAGCATGCCGTAGGTCTTCATCGCCTGCAGGATCGCGCGCGTCTCGGCGCTGAAGCCCGCGGGAATGGCGTAGGCGGCCTTCAGGCGCACCCGCATGCCCATCGGCGGCAGGTCCGGGTCGGTGGACGACGATGCCCAGTGGGTGGCCGGCGGCAGGTAGGCACGGCGCGTGCGCTGTGCGGTGAAGCGCAGCGCGTGGCGGATCGCTCCCGAGGCCGCCTCGTCGTAGCGCACGAGGCCGGGGAAGATGGGCAGGCCGGCGGCGTCCGCGCTGGTCCAGCCCGGCCGGGCGGTGGGCCGGACGTCGTTGCCGTCGAGGCGAAAGACCGCGCCGGCGTCGGCGTTCCAGCTTCCGTCGTCGTTGCGGAACGCCCGGTAGAGCTCGTACAGCCGGTCGTTGTCGCGATCGATCACGATCACGTGGCGGTCGCCGCCCGAGCCCGGCATGCCCGGCTGCTCGCCCTCGACCGGCGCATCGCGCGGCACCGGGTACGGGCCCGGGTCGCTCTCGTCGCCATAGGCGGTGAAGACGATAGCCACCCGCGCCTGCGCGCCCGCCACGACCACGTACGGGATGCCGATCGGCGCGCCGTCGTACAGCCCGGCGCCGAAGTCGGGATGCAGGCCGCGCGACAGGCCCATCGATGCGATCAGCGCGTCGGAGCGAGGATCGACGGGCAGCGCCGACACGTCGCGGTTCCACGGGTTGTCGGCGGGGAAGGGGGTCGCGCCGTTCAGGCTGGCGCCGATGCCCAGGCCGGCGCCGGCCATCGAGGCGTACTTCGGCGTGCCGGCCGGCGCCACGGCGCCCGCGCCGCCTCCCCCGCTGCCGCCGGCTCCAGCTGCAGCACCGACACCGGCGCCGCCGGCATCACCGCCGCTCCCCCCACCGCCTCCGCAGCCTCCGCAGCCGACGGCGAGCAGCACGGCGAGCGACAGCAGCGCCAGCGACCGGCCGCGCCGCGGACCCGGCCGGCGTGGACCGGACCTGTGCGGGCCGGGTCGGAACAGGCCGGGTCGGAGCAGGCCGGGTCGGAGCAGGCGGGATCGGTGCAGGCCGGGTCGGCGAATCGCGGAATCCGCATCACGCATGCGCTGGCATCCAGGAGTCTGTCGGGATCGATACGGCCGCGGCTCGCGCAGGCCGGCTTCGACTCTGACAGACTCCCGCCCGGGCGGCGCGGCCGCCCATGCCCGCGCGACTGCCGCCGGTCGGCACCGGCAGTGCGGCGGCGACGGCGCGCCGCCGCTTTCGCACGAACGCCGGATCCCCTACGATGCACGGACACCTGCGCAACAGGGGTAGGGCAGATGAAGGTCGGCGTCCCCAAGGAGATCAAGACCCACGAGTACCGCGTCGGGCTGACGCCCGAATCGGTGCGCGAGTACGTGGCGCACGGCCACACGGTGCTGGTCGAGACGCAGGCCGGCGCCGCCATCGGCGCCGACGATGCGGCCTACCGGCGTGCCGGCGCCGTGGTGGTGCCCGATGCGCGCGCGGTGTTCGAGGGCGCCGAGCTGATCGTCAAGGTGAAGGAGCCGCAGCCGGCCGAGCTCGCCATGCTGCGGCCGCACCACCTGCTGTTCACCTACCTGCATCTCGCACCCGACGCCCGGCAGGCGGACGCGCTGCTGGCCAGCGGCTGCGCGGCGATCGCCTACGAGACGGTGATGGAGGCCGACGGCTCGCTGCCGCTGCTCGCGCCGATGAGCGAGGTGGCCGGGCGCATGTCGGTGGCCATCGCCGGGCATCTACTGATGCGTCACGCCGGCGGCGCCGGCATCCTGCTGGGCGGCGCGGTCGGCGTCGCGCCGGCGCGCGTGCTGGTGCTGGGTGCCGGCGTGGCCGGCAGCCAGGCAGCCCGCATGGCCGCCGGAGCCGGCGCCCAGGTGACGGTGGTCAACCGCGGGCTGGCCCGGCTGCGCGCGCTCGAAGCGCTCATGCCCGGGCGCATTCGCACGCGCCCGTCGACGCGCGACGCGATCGAGCACGAGATCGCCCGCGCCGACGTGGTCATCGGCGCGGCACTGGTGGCCGGTGCAGGCACGCCCAAGCTGGTCACGCGCGCGATGCTGGGCACCATGAAGCCGCGTTCGCTGATCATCGACATCTCGATCGACCAGGGCGGCTGCTGCGAAACCTCGCGCCCGACCACGCACGCCGAGCCGACCTACGAGGTCGACGACATCGTGCACTACTGCGTCGCCAACATGCCGGGCGCGGTGCCGCGCACCTCGAGCCAAGCACTCAACCTCGCCACCCTGCCCTACGGCCTCGCGCTGGCCGATCGCGGGCTCGACGCGCTGCGCAAGAGCGCCGCGCTGCGCACCGGCCTGAACGTGCTGGCCGGCCGAATCACGCACCCGGAAGTGGCCGCCGCGCTCGGCCGGACGTTCGTCGACCCCTCACAGGCGCTCGCTCAGCACACCACGAGAAACGTGTGAAGGAATCCAGCAAGTAGCTCGTCGACATGCAGGTGCCACCTTCCCATCTCGCCAACGCACAAGACGCGTGAGGGAACCGTCGCGAGCGGCCCGAGGTCGCGACGGTTCCCTCACGCGTCTTGCCAACAGGCGACCCAGTGCCCCGGCGCCCGCTCGGCGAGCGGCGGCGTGACCGCGCGGCACTGCGCCTCGGCCAGCGGGCAGCGGGTCTGGAAGCGACAGCCGGGCAGCGGCTGCAGAGGGTCGGGCGGCTCGCCCACGTGCGTGATGCGTTGTCGCCGGCGCTGGATCGCCGGATCGGGCACGGGGATCGCCGACAGCAGCGCCTCGGTGTACGGATGGCGCGGGTCGTCGTAGATCGCATCGCGCCCGGCCAGCTCGACCAGCCTGCCCGCATACATGATCGCGATGCGGTGCGAGATGTGCCGCACCACGGCGAGATCGTGCGCGATGAACAGGTAGCTCAGGCCGAACTCGCGCTGCAGGTCCTGCAGCAGGTTGACCACCTGCGCGCGAACCGAGACGTCGAGCGCCGAGACCGGCTCGTCGGCGACGATGAACTCGGGGTTCAGCGCGAGCGCGCGGGCGATGCCGATGCGCTGGCGCTGCCCGCCCGAGAAGGCGTGCGGATAGCGCTGCGCGGCATCGCCCGGCAGCCCGACACGGCGCAGCAGGTCGCCGACCTTGTCGGCGGCCTCCTGCCGCGTGGCGGCGCGGCCGTGCACCAGCAGCGGTTCGGCCACGATGTCGAGCACGCGCATGCGCGGGTTCAGGCTGGCGTAGGGATCCTGGAACACCAGCTGCATGTGCTCGCGCAGGTTGCGCAGCGGCTCGCCGCGCACCTCGGTGATGTCGGCGCCGCGAAAGCGGATGCGCCCGCGGGTGGCCGGCAGCCGCCGCAGGATCGCGCGGCCGGCCGTGGTCTTGCCGGAGCCCGATTCGCCGACCAGCCCGAGCGTCTCGCCGGCGCCGATCGCGAACGAGACGTCCTCGACGGCGTGCACGGTGAGCCGCCGGCCGCCCCAGAAGCCGGCGCGCCCGGCCGGGAAGTGCACGGTCAGGTTCTCGACCTCGACCAGGGCCGGCGCGGCAGGCGGCGGCGTGGCGAACCCCGGCGCAGCGGCAGGCGCGAGGGGCGGCATGGCGAGCCCCGGCGCAGCGGCAGGCACGGCGCGGGCCGCCGGCTCAGAGCCCGGGGACGCTTGCATCGAGGGCATGGATCGCATCGGCGCAGCCGGGCGGCGAGGACGGCCAGGCCGGCTCGAAGGCGTGCCAGCAGGCCAGCGTGCGGCCGTCTCCATAGGCCATCGGCGGAGCCGGCCGGTCGCATTCGATGCCGTAGACCGGACAGCGCGACTGGAAGCCGCAGCCCGGCGGCGGCGCGACCAGGTCGGGCGGCGCGCCGTCGATGGCGATCATGCGCTCGGCCACCTCGTCGTGGCGCGGCGTGGCGCGCAGCAGCCCCTGGGTGTAGGGATGGCCGGGACGGGCGAAGAGCTCGGGCGCATCGCCCGTCTCGGCGATGCGCCCGGCATACATCACCGCGACGCGGTGACAGACCTGGGCGACCACGCCCAGGTCGTGCGTGATCAGGATCACCGAGAGATCGAGGCGCTGCTGCAGCTCGGCGATCAGCTCGAGGATCTGCGCCTGGATGGTGACGTCGAGCGCGGTGGTCGGCTCGTCGGCGATCAGCAGCTCGGGCTCGCAGGCGAGCGCCATGGCGATCATCACGCGCTGGCGCATGCCGCCCGAGAGCTCGTGCGGATGCTGGCGCAGCCGGCGCGCCGGCGCAGCGATGCGCACCAGGTCGAGCAGCTCCTCGGCGCGGCGCCACGCCTGGGTGCGGGTCATGCCGAGATGGTGCCTCAGCACCTCGGTGAGCTGCGCGCCCACGGTGAGCACGGGGTTCAGCGATGTCATCGGATCCTGGAAGATCATCGACATCTCCTTGCCGCGCACCTTCTCCAGCCGGCGCCGGCCCGCCGGCCCGAGCAGGCTCTCGCCGCGCCAGCGGATGTCGCCGCCGGCGATCTCGCCCGGCGGCGCGATGAGGCCCATGACCGCCTGCATCGCCACGCTCTTGCCCGAGCCCGACTCGCCCACGATGCCCAGCGTCTCGCCGTGGCCGACGCGGATCGAGACCTCGCGCACCGCCTGCACGACGCCGCGGCGCGTGGTGAAGCGCACGTTCAGGTTCTCGACCTCGAGCACGGGAGCGTTCATGCCTGCCTCCGGCGCGCGCGCACCGCCCGCCGCGCGAAGCTCTTCTCGCGCTCCTGCGGATCGGAGGCGATGCGGATCCAGCTCGCCAGCAGGTTGATGCCGAGCACGGTGGCGGCGATGGCCGCGCCCGGGAAGGTCACCAGCCACCAGGCGCGGAACATGTACTCCTTGCCGCTGGCCACGTCGAGCCCCCACGAGGTGGCCGGCGGCTGCACGCCCAGGCCGAGGAAGGACAGCGCCGCCTCGGCCAGCACGATGCGCGCGAACTCGAGGATCGCCAGCGTGAGCAGGGGCGAGACCAGGTTGGGCAGGATGTGCCGGAAGACCACCCGCCGCGAGCGGCAGCCGATCATCTCGGCCGCCTCGACATAGGGCAGCTGGCGCACCGACAGCACCGAGCCGCGCACCATGCGCGCATACACCATCCAGCCGTTGATCGACAGCACCACGATGAGCGACACGATGCTCGGGCCGACCACCGCCAGGATGACGAGGGCCAGCAGCAGGCCGGGGAAGGCCACCTGGGTGTCGACCCAGCGCATGATGAAGCCGTCGGTGCGGCCGCCGAAATAGCCGGCGAGCAGGCCCATCACCGTGCCGAAGCCGCCGGCCAGCAGCACCACCCCGACGCCCACCGCGAGCGACACCCGCGAGCCGTGGATCAGCCGCGACAGCACGTCGCGCCCGAGATGGTCGGTGCCCAGCAGGTGGTTCCAGCTGCCCTTGTCCAGCCATACCGGCGGCAGCAGGCGCGCGCGCAGGTCCTGCGCCGCCGGGTCGTGCGGGGCGATCAGCGGCGCGGCGAGCGCCACCGCCACCAGCAGCACCACCAGCGCCAGGCCGGCGAGGCCGGCGCGGTCGTGCAGGATCTCGCGGCCCCAGCCGCGCAGGCTGGCGAACAGCTCGTGCGGGCGCCCGCGCAGGGCTTCGGCAGCGGTGCTCATGCGAGCCTCATGCGAGCTTCATGCGCGGGTCGACGCGCTGGTAGACCGCGTCGAGCGCGATGTTGGTGAGCACCACCAGCACCGCCACCGTGAACACCACCGCCTGCAGCAGGATCAGGTCGTGGCGCTCGATCGCCTGCATGGTCGCCAGCCCCAGGCCGGGCCAGGCGAACACCGTCTCGACCACCACCGAGTAGCCGGCCAGGGCGCGGATCGCCTCCCAGCCGGCCAGCGTGAGCACCGGCACCAGCGCGTTCCTGAGCGCATGCACGCCGACCACGCGCGCGAGCGGCAGCCCCTTGGCGCGCGCGGTCTTCACGTACTGCTGGTTGAGCTCGTCGATCATCGCCGAGCGCACCGTCATCACCAGGCGCGCCAGCGCCGGCAGCGCCATCGTGATCATGGGCAGCAGCACGTGCGCCGGCGTGCCCGAGCCCGAGGTGGGCAGCCACTGCAGGCGCACCGCGAAGACGTAGATGAGCAGCAGGCCGAGCCAGAACTGGGGGATGGACAGGCCGGCCAGGCTGAAGGCCACGGTGGACTGGTCGAGCGCGCGGCCCGGACGCAGGGCGGCCAGGATGCCGATGGGAATCGCCAGCACGATCGCCAGGCCGACGCCCAGGAGGGTGAGCTCGAGCGTGGCCGGCAGCTTCTCGAGCACGATCTCCATCGCCGGGCGCCGCTGCCACAGCGAGTCGCCGAAGTCGAGCCGCACGGCCTCGGCCAGGAAGTCGCCGAACTGCACCGCGATCGGCCGGTCGAAGCCGAGCTCGTGCTCGAAGGCGGCGCGCTGCTCGGCGGTGGCCTCGAGCGGCAGCATCATGGCCACCGGGTCGCCGACCATGCGCGTGACCACGAACACGATCGCCGTCACCCCGAACACGACGATCAGGCCGTGCCACAGCCGGGTCAGCAGATGACGCCCCATGCTGCCTCCGCCTCGCCGCGTCCGTCCGCCGTGCGCCTTACTTGACCGACATCTCGCGCACCAGGATCTTGGCGTCCACGCGCGGCGTCCACTCCAGGCGCTTGCTCAGGCCGTAGACGTCCTCGATGTTGAGCAGCCACACGAAATAGGCGTTGTCGTAGGCGAGCTGCACCGCCTCGTTGTACATGGCCTTGCGCTTGGCGGGATCGACCTCGGTGCGTGCGGCGTCGATCAGCTGGCCGAGCCTGGCGTCCTTGTTCGACGCGCCGACGCCGCCGGGCTTGTAGTAGGCCGACAGGCTGCGGTCGGCGTCCATCATCTCGTTGGAGTTGACCACGAAGATGGCGTCGGCGCGCGTGTTGCGGTCGAACAGCCGGTTGAGGTACTCGCCGAACTCGTAGATCTTGACCTCGACCTTCATGCCGGCCGCCTCCCAGTAGGCGGCCACCGCCTCGATCACCTCGCGGTCCTTCAGCCAGCGCCCCGAGGTGCCGACGAGCTGGATCTTCTTGCCGGCGGCGCCGGCCTCGGCGAGCAGCTTCTTCGCCTGCGCCGGGTCGTACGCATAGCCCTTCAGCTTGTCGTTGAAGCCGAAGTGCGAAGGGCTGAGCAGCTGCCCGGTGGAGACGCGGGCACGCCCCTCGAACAGCCCCTCGGCGAGCGCCTGCTTGTCGACGGCCAGGTTGAGCGCCTTGCGCACCCGGGGATCGCGGGTGATGCCGCCGTCGGCGTTGAGGATCACGATCGGGTGCTCGAGCCCCTGGACGTGGGCCGCCTTGGGCACGCGCCCGGCGAACTCGGGCAGCAGGTTGGTGATGAGGTCGAACTCGCCGGCCATCAGCCCCGCCAGGCGCGTGCCGGGCTCGGACACGAAGCGGTAGGCGACCTTGCGGATCTTCGGCTTGTCGCCCCAGTAGTCGGGATTGGCCTCGAGCGTGATGTCGCGGCCGCGGTTCCAGCCGACGAACTTGTAGGGGCCGCTACCCATCGGCACGGCGCCGACCTGCTTGGAGGCGCCGTGCGCCGGGCTCATGATCTTGAGCCAGTACAGCCGCGCGGCCATGATGGGATCGGGGCCGTTGGTGGTGATCCTGACCGTCAGGGCGTCGACCTTGCTGGCGCCGGTGATGGTGGAGAAGAAGGAAGCCTGCTCCGACTTGAGCTTGGGATCGATGATGCGCTGCACGCTGTAGACCACGGCCGCGGCATCGAGCGGCGTACCGTCGTGGAACTTGATCCCGGGGCGCAGCTTGACCTGCCAGGTGGTGGGGTCGACCAGCTTGGGCGCCTCGGCGGCCAGGCCCGGCACCAGCGCGCCCTCGCGGGTGCGCGCCATCAGGGTTTCGTAGATGTTGTCGTTGACGGCGCGCTCGCTGCCGTCTTCGCGCACCTGCGGATCGAGCGTGGTCGGCTCGGAGCCCAGGGCGATGGTGATCTGCTGCGCCTGCGCGGCATGGCCGAGCGCGGCCAGCAGGACGGCGCCGACGGCGGCGCGGACGATCTGGCGTAATGTCACGGTGCTCCTCCCGGTGGGGCTGCTGCCGCGCTCGGTCCGGTCGCGGTCTTCCGGATATCCTGGGTGGTTTTTTGTATACTGTAGACGACATAGATCAAGGGTTTTTCATCCAACGGTGAACACGCTGCCCGCCAGACCCGTCCCGAAGCTCGGCGCCACCCACCTGACGCTGCGTCAGGCCGTGACCGACGCCCTGCGGCAGGCCATCTTCAGCGGCAGGTTCCGCCCGGGGGAACGGCTGGTCGAGGAGCAGGTGGCCACGGAGCTGGGCGTGTCGCGCAATCCCGTGGGCGAGGCCCTGCGCGTGCTGCAGGCCGAGGGTCTGGTCGAGATCAGTCCGCGGCGCGGGGCCTCGGTCACCAAGGTGTCGGCCGAGGAGGCGCGCGAGATCGTCGAGCTGCGCGCCTCGCTCGAGGGCCTGTGCGCGCGCCTGGCCACCCGCCGCTGCGGCGAGGCCGAGCGCGAGGAGATCGCGGAGCTGATCGCCCGCGGTGAAGCGGCCAGCGCCGCCGACGACGGAGAAACGCTGGCGGCGCTGCACACGGAGGTCCACGACCTGATGGCGCGCATCGGGCGCAACCGCCACCTCAACGGCTTCGTGCAGTCGCTGCGCGACAAGACCCGCTGGCTGTACTCGACCAGCCTCAGCTGGCGCGCCCGGCAGTCGTGGGCCGAGCATGCGGCGATCCTGCGGGCGGTGGCCGAGGGAGACGAGGAGCTCGCCGCCCTGCTGGCGAGCCGCCACGTGATGAGCGTCGGCATCTCCCATGCGTCCGCCCACGAGCCCGTGCCGGACATTGCGCCCGCCCCGCCGCCGCTACGCCTCGAAGCCGCCTCCAGCCGCTGAACGCGTGAATGAATCTACTGCGCGGCCCTCTTGACGTGATTGTATATTGCATACAGTATTGCATACCGCAATCCAACCCGTGAGGGCGCGATGTCCGAAATCGCTGCCGGGGGCCGGCTCACCGGCGCCCAGGCGCTGGTACGCATGCTGCTCGAATACCGGGTCGAAGTGGTGTTCGGGGTGCCCGGCGACACCAGCCTGTCGTTCTACGAGGCGCTGTACGACGCCGGCGACCGCATCCGCCACGTGATGGCCCGCGACGAGCGCTCGGCCACCTTCATGGCCGACGCCTACGCGCGCCTGTCCCACCGTCCCGGCGTATGCGAATGCCCGAGCGGCGCCGGTGCGCTCTACTCGGTGCCGGGGGTGGCGGAAGCCAATGCCTCGTCGATCCCGGTGATCCTGTTCACCTCGGGCGTGTCGCTCGCCGGCGAGGGCAAGGGCACCATCACCGAGATGGAGCACCACAAGCTGTTCGAGCCGGTCACCAAGTTCTCCTCTTTCCTCAAGACGGCCGAAAAGATCCCCGAGACCGTGCGCCGGGCCTTCCGCATCGCCACCAGCGGCCGCCCGGGCGCCGTGCACCTGGCCTTCCCCACCGAGACCATGACCGGGCCGGTGGCGCCCGAGCGCGTCGGCCTGCATGCCGAGCCCGAGTGCCGCAGCTATCCGGCCTACCGCACGCGCGGCAGCGCCGAGACCATCGCCGCGCTGGCCGCGCAGCTGGCCGACGCATGGCGGCCGGTGATCGTCGCCGGCGGCGGAGTGAACCATTCCGGGGCCAACACCGAGGTGTGCCGGCTCGCCGAGCGTCTCGGCGCGCCGGTGGTGACCACCATCTCCGGCCAGGGCACGATGCCCGACGACCACCCGCTGGCACTGGGCGTGGTGGGCGACAACGGCTTCCACCCGCATGCGCACCGCGCCGTCGAGGAGGCCGACGTGCTGCTGTACGTCGGCTGCAAGATGGGCTCGGTGTCCACCATCAAGTGGACGCTCCCCTCACCGCGCCCGGGCCGCCGGATCCTGCAGATCGACCTCGACCCGACGGTGCTCGGCAACAACTTCGAGAACACGCTGAGCGTGGCGGGCGACGCCCGGCTGGTGCTCGACGACCTGCTCGCGCAGCTGCCCGGCCCGGCCGTGCCGCCCTCGGCGTGGGTGCGCGAGCTCAACGTCGACCGCGACCGCTTCTGGGCCGACTCGCAGGCGGTGCTGCACGCGCGCAGCACGCCGCTCAAGGCGCAGCGCGTGGTGCACGAGCTCAACCGGCGCCTGCCCTCGCCCTCGATCGTGATCGCCGATGCCGGCACGCCGACCCCGCACATCACCCGCTTCCTGCGGCTCGGCGGCGACGGCTCGCGGGTGCTGATCCCGCGCTCGTTCGGCGGCCTGGGCTACGCGATTCCGGCGGTGGTCGGCGCCTGGTTCGCGCGCCCCGACGCACGCCCGGTCGCGCTGTTCGGCGACGGCTCGCTGGGCATGTCGGCCGGCGAGCTCGAAACACTGGTGCGGCTGAACGTGCCGGCGGTGCTGGTGCACTTCAACAACGGCTGCTTCGGCTGGATCAAGACGCTGCAGTCGCTGCACAGCCGCAGCAAGTTCATGTCGGTCGACTTCACCCCCGGCGACATGAGCCGGGTCGCCGCGGCCTACGGCATCCGCTCATGGCGCGTCGAGGATCCCGACCAGCTGGGCACGGCGCTCGACGAGGCGTTCGCGCACCGCGGGCCGGCCTTCCTCGACGTGGTCACCGAGCCGCTGATGAGCGATCTGCCGCCGGTCTACTCGTGGCTGAAGGCCGCCGGGCGCGACCCGCTGCGCCGCCCCGCCATGGCCGATGCCACCGAACGAGAGGAAGCATGAACATGAAGATCGTCGTCATCGGCGGCGGCTGGGCCGGCTGCGCCGCCGCCGTGTCCGCCGCGAAACAGGGCGCCGAGGTGCTGCTGCTCGAGCGCTCCGACATGCTGCTGGGCACCGGCCTGGTGGGGGGCATCTTCCGCAACAACGGCCGCTTCACCGCCGCCGAGGAGATGATCGCCATGGGCGGCGGCGAGATGTTCGCCGCCATGGACGCCTGTGCGCTGCATACCGGCGTCGAGTTCCCCGGCCACAGCCACGCCTCGCTGTACAACGTGGCCGCGATCGAGCCGGCGGTGCGGCGGGTGCTGGCCGACGCCGGCGTGCAGGTGCACTACAACGTGCGCATCACCGACGTGGAGATGGCCGGGCGGCGCATCGCCGCCGTCTCGACGCACAAGAGCGAAGGCGCGCGGCGCTTCGCGGCCGATGCCTTCATCGAGACCACCGGCAGCGCCGGCGTGCCCAACGTGTGCAACGCGCACGGCAACGGCTGCGCCATGTGCGTGCTGCGCTGCCATACCTTCGGCAACCGCGTCAGCATCTCCGGCCGCGCCGGCGTGCCCGACATCGCGGGGCGCAAGCTGGGCCGCACCGGCGCCATGAGCGGATCGTGCAAGCTGCACAAGGAGTCGCTCGCCCCGGCGCTGCGCGAGGAGCTCGAGCGCACCGGCGTGGCGGTGGTGCCGATCCCCGAGGGCCAGCAGGATGCCGGCGCCGTCGACAAGCTGAGCTTCAAGGCCTGCCAGCAGTACGCGCTGCCCGCCTACAAGGACAACATCGTCCTGCTCGACACCGGCCACGCCAAGCTGATGACGCCCTTCATCCCGCTCGCCGAGCTGCGCAGCGTGCCCGGCTTCGAGAACGCCCGCTACGAGGACCCCTACTCCGGCGGCATCGGCAACTCGGTGCGCTACCTCGGCATGGCGCCGCGCGACGACGCGCTCAAGGTCGACGGCGTGGACAACCTGTTCTGCGCCGGCGAGAAGGCCGGGCTGCTGGTCGGCCACACCGAGGTGGTGACCACCGGCGTGCTGGCCGGCTACAACGCCGTCCGCCTCGCCCTCGGCGAGCCGCCGCTGGTGCTGCCCGACAGCCTGGCGGTGGGCGACGCGATCAGCCACGTGCGCGAGCAGATGCAGACCGAGGAGGGCCTGGGGCTGAAGTTCACCTTCTGCGGCTCGGTCTACTTCGAGCGCATGAAGGCGCGCGGCACCTACACCACCGACGTCGCCAGCATCCGCGCCCGCGTGGCCGCGGCCGGTCTCACCGACGTGTTCGCCGCCCGCGCCGGCGCCCCGGCGCGGGTGCCGGTGCGCGCCGCGGCCTGACGACCCGCCGGCGCGTCCCGCCCGGACCGGAAGCGCCGGCATGGACTGGCCCGTCGTGCTCGCCCTGGCCGCGACCGTCGCCGCGGCGGCCATGCTGCAGGCCTCGACCGGCGTCGGCTTCGGCGTGCTCGCCGCGCCGGTGGCGGTGATGCTCGACCCGCGCCTGGTGCCGGGCTCGCTGCTGCTGCTGTCGCTGCTGCTGTCGGTGATGACGGCGCTGCGCGAGCGCGGCGCGATCGACGTGCCGGGGCTGGGCTTCGCCACGGTCGGGCGCGCGCTCGGGGCGGCCGGCGCCGGGGCGACCATCGCCCTGCTGCCGCCGTCGCTGTTCGCCACGGTGTTCTCACTGATGATCCTTGCCGCCATCGCGCTCAGCGTCGTGGGCTGGCGGGTGCAGCCCACGCGCGGCAACCTGGTGGCAGCCGGCCTCGCCTCCGGCTACATGGGCACCATCACCTCGGTGGGCTCGCCGCCGATGGCGCTGGTCTACCAGAACGTGCCCGGCCCGACGATCCGCGCCACCATGGGGGCGTTCTTCGTGCTCGGATCGACCGTCTCGCTGGCATCGCTGGCGGCGGTGGGCCACCTCGACCTCATGCAGCTGCTCGCCAGCCTGTGGCTGCTCGCGCCGCTGCTGCTCGGCTACCGCCTGTCGCGCCACGCGATCGGCTACATCGATCGCGGCCGGGTGCGTCCGGTCGTGCTGGCGGTGTCGGCCGCCGCCGCGCTGGTGCTGCTGGTGCGGGAGCTGGTGTCGTGAGTCAGGGATACGATGGAGAACGCATGAACGAACTGCTGCGCGCCCTGGGCCTGGAAGCGGCCGCGCTGGCCGAGGGCGAGCTGTGCGTGGTCTCGCCGATCGACGGCCGCACGCTGGCGCGGCTGCCCATGCAGGGGGCGCCCGAGGTGGCCGCGGCCGTGAGCGCGGCGCAGCGCGCCTTCCTCGAGTGGCGCGGCGTGCCCGCCCCGAGGCGCGGCGAGCTGGTGCGCCTGTTCGGCGAGGAGCTGCGCGCGCACAAGGATCCGCTCGGGCGCCTGGTCACCCTCGAGACCGGCAAGATCCTCCAGGAGGGCCTGGGCGAAGTCCAGGAGATGATCGACATCTGCGATTTCGCCCTCGGCCTGTCGCGCCAGCTCTACGGCCTGACCATGGCCTCCGAGCGCCCCGGCCACCGCATGATGGAGACTTGGCACCCGCTCGGGGTGGTGGGCGTGATCAGCGCGTTCAACTTCCCGGCCGCGGTATGGGCCTGGAACGCCGCGCTGGCCCTGGTGTGCGGCGACCCGGTGGTGTGGAAGCCGTCGGAGAAGACGCCGCTCACCGCGCTGGCCTGCCGGGCGCTGTTCGAGCGCGCCGCGGCGCGCTTCGGCCAGGCGCCGGCGAACCTGGTGCAGGTCGTAGTCGGCGGGCGCGAGGCCGGCATGGCGCTGGTCGATCATCCCGGCGTGGCGCTGGTGAGCGCGACCGGCTCGACCCGCATGGGCCGCGAGGTCGGCCCGCGCGTGGCCGCCCGCTTCGGCCGCTGCCTGCTCGAGCTGGGCGGCAACAACGCGATGATCGTCGCGCCTTCGGCCGACCTCGATCTGGCCGTGCGCGCGATCCTGTTCAGCGCCGTGGGCACCGCCGGGCAGCGCTGCACCACGCTGCGCCGGCTGATCGTGCATCGCGACGTCGCCGACGCGCTGCTCGTGCGCCTGAAGCAGGCCTGGGCGTCGGTGCGGGTGGGCAATCCGCTCGAGGCCGGCACCCTGGTCGGGCCGCTCATCGACCGCCACGCCTTCGAGCGCATGCAGGCGGTGATCGCGCGGCTGGCGGCCGCCGGCGCGCGCATCACCGGCGGCGAGCGCATGCTGGCCGAGGCATTCCCCGACGCCTGGTACGTGCGTCCCTGCATCGCCGAGGTCGACGCGCAGGGCGCCGAGATGCACGAGGAGACCTTCGCGCCCCTCCTCTACGCGCTGCGCTACGACACCCTCGAGGAAGCGATCGCCCTGCACAACGACGTGCCGCAGGGGCTGTCCTCGTGCATCTTCACCAACGATCTGCGCGAGGCCGAGGCGTTCCTGTCCTCGTCAGGCAGCGACTGCGGCATCGCCAACGTCAACATCGGCCCTTCGGGCGCCGAGATCGGCGGGGCCTTCGGCGGCGAGAAGGAAACCGGCGGCGGCCGCGAATCGGGCTCGGACTCGTGGCGCAGCTACATGCGCCGCGCCACCAACACCGTCAACTACTCGCGCGAGCTTCCGCTCGCACAGGGCATTCGTTTCGAGAACGTGTGAGGGAGTCTACTGCGCGGTCAGCCGAACTTGTAGAGGACCCCGTATCCGCCGCGCGGGTACGACCAGTCGACATTGAAGTGCTCGTTGCACAGCAGCCGGCAGGTGCCGCACTCCAGGCAGCCGTCGGTCGAGAGCGTCACGCTGTGGTCCTCGCCCAGGGTGTAGCAGCCGGCCGGGCAGGTCCAGGTGCACGAGGGCGTCTCGCACTTGTCGCGGCAGACGTCGGGCTCCTTGATGAAGATGTGCGCGCGGCCCTCGTCGACGCGGTAGCGGTTCTCGAACAGCTTCTCCTCGACCTTGATGCTCATCGCATGGCCCTCATCAGCTTGATGGCGTCGCCGAACAGGCCGAAGCGCGAGCGCTTGGCCACGAAATCCCGCTTGATCTGCTTCTCCTTGCTGAGCTTGTCGACGCCGTCGACCTTCAGCATGGTGTGGGCCGCGCGGGTGAGCAGCTCGGGGTAGGTGGTGAGGAACTGGCGGTTGTCGTGCAGGATCTCCGGCACGTCGCGGTACTTCTTCAGGTCCTTCATCACGAAGCTCTGCTCGAGCGTCTTGCGGTAGCGCTTGAGGTGAGCCGCGGTGTAGTCCTTGCCCTCGTCGCGCAGGGCGATGATGGTCTCGGCGGCCAGCCGGCCGGTGGTCATGGCGAGGTTGGAGCCCTCGCGATGCACCGAGTTCACGAAGCCGCCCGAGTCGCCGCAGATGACCCAGCCGTCGCCGTGGATGGTCGGGATGGCGTTGTAGCCGCCCTCGGGGATGAGGTGCGCCGAGTACTCCTTGACCTCGGCGCCGGCGATCAGCGGCTTCACCGAGGGATGGTTCTTCATCTCCTCGAGCAGCTGGTAGGGGCTCACCTTCGCCGCCTTGAAGTCATCGACCATGCAGCCGATGCCGAGCGAGATCGATTCCTTGTTAGTGTAGAGGAAGCCGGTGCCGACCATCCCCTTGGTGATCTTGCCGAACATCTCGATCACCACGCCGTCGTTGCCGGAGATGTTGAAGCGCTCCTCGATGGTGTGCTTGGGCAGGAAATGCATCTCCTTGACCGCCAGCGCCACGTCGTGCGCCTTGACCGGCGAGCGCAGCCCCGATTTCGTGGCCACCAGCGAGTTCACGCCGTCGGCGATCACCACCACCCCGGCATAGATGTCGCCGTTGGCACGGTCGGTGCGCACGCCGATGACGCGCTCGCCCTTCTTGAGCAGCTCGACCACGGTGGTCTCGCAGATGAGCAGGGCGCCGGCATCCTGGACCTTGCCCGAGAGCCAGCGATCCATGTTGGCGCGGATCACCGTGTAGCGGGTCGGCTGCTCCTCGGCGTCGACCGTGCCGCGAAAGTGCGAGCCGACGTGCGAGCGGTCGTCCATCAGCCACATGCGCTGCTCGAGCACGGCGCGCTCGAAGGGCGCCTGCTTGCGGCAGTTGGGGATCACCGCCTCGAGCGCGTCGGCGTACATGATCGCGCCCTGCACGTTCTTCGAGCCCGGGTACTCGCCGCGCTCGAGCTGCAGGACCTTCATGCCCGCCTTGGCCATCAGGTAGGCGGCGGTGTTGCCGGACGGCCCGGCGCCGATCACGATGGCATCGAATTTCTCGGCCATGGCTGGTTCCTCGTGGGGGGTCGCGCCGGCGGCTTCAGGCGACCGCGCGGCGGTGGATCCGCTCGCGCAGCGCCTCGGTGAGCGCCGGCAGGATCTGCAGCGCGTCGCCCACGACCGCATAGGTGGCGAACTCGAAGATCGGCGCCTTGGGATCGGTGTTGATCGCGATGATCACGTCCGCTCCCTCGACCCCGACCCGGTGCTGGATCGCCCCGGAGATGCCGGCGGCGATGTAGAGCTTGGGGCGGATCGTCTTGCCGGTCTGGCCGATCTGGCGATCGCCGCTCACCCAGCCGGCCTGCGCCACCGGGCGCGAGCCGCCGTACTCGGCGCCCAGCACCTCGGCCAGCTCGCGCACCAGGCGGAAGTTCTCCGGCTTGCCCATGCCGCGCCCGCCGGCCACGACGACGTCGGCATAGGCGAGCTGCGCCTTGTCGGCGTCCGCATCGGGGATGTACGACAGGATCTTGGTGATCACGTCGTCCTCGGAGAGCGCCACCTCCTCGGCCACGACGGTGCCGCTGCGCTGCGCGTCGCGCGCCGGCATGGCCATCACCCGCGGACGCACGGTGGCCATCTGGGGCCGGTACTCCAGGGTATGGATGGTGCACAGCAGGGTGCCGCCGAAGGTCGGGCGCGTGGCCGCCAGGCTGCGCGTCTCGTCGTCGATGCGCAGCTCGGTACAGTCGGCCGTCAGGCCGGTGCCGAGGGTGGTCGCCACCGCTCCGGCGAGATCGCGCCCGAGCGTGGTGGCGCCCAGCAGCAGGATCTCCGGCCGGTGGCGCTGGACCAGCTCGGTGAGCACCTGGGTGTACGGATCGGTGCGGTAGTGCGCGAGCACCGGATGGCGCACCACGTAGACCGTGTCGGCGCCGTGACGGAACGCCTCGACGCAGGCATCGTCGGTGGCCGGCTCGCCGGGGCC
Organism: Burkholderiales bacterium 70-64; assembly: GCA_001898645.1. GTDB lineage: Bacteria > Pseudomonadota > Gammaproteobacteria > Burkholderiales > Burkholderiaceae_E > Zeimonas. Next base: position 64,897 of record MKUQ01000025.1, on the reverse strand, counting down.
GAGCACCACGCCAGACAGCGGCACGCCGAGGTGGTCGGCCAGCTTGCGGCCCTCGCCCAGCAGCTCCCAGGACACCGGGTGCACGCGCCCGCGCTCCAGCTCGATGTTGACCCACACGCCCTTCCAGGCGCCCAGGTCGATGCCCCCGCCGCGGCGCGGGGCGGCGGCAGCCGGCGTGGCCGCTTGCTCTTCGCTGCTCATGGATGCATCTCCTGTTCGAGGTCGGGCCGCTTGGCGAACAGCTTGCCCAGCAGCGCGTCGACGACTTCGCGCGGCGGCTTGCCGGCCGCATCGAGCACTTCCGCCTTGTTCGCGCGCGGCGGCGGCGCGAACACCTTCTTCACCACCGTCGGCGAGCCCTTGAGGCCGCAGCGCGTGAGCTCCTCGATGCCGGCGGCCTTGTGGTCCCACTCGAGCACCTCGCAGCGCGCGGCGCGGAACATGTTGTCCATGTCGGCGAAGCGGATGGTGTTGGCCCCTTCCATCATCGTGACCAGGCACGGCAGCCTGGTCTTCATCACCTGCACGCCGCCCTCGGCGCGGCGGTGCACGACGATCTCGCGCGCCTGCGGATCGACCTGCTCGATGCGCGAGACGTAGGTGAGCTGCTGCAGCCCGAGCCGGCGCGCGATGCCCGGGCCGACCTGGGCGGTATCGCCGTCGATGGTCTGCTTGCCGCAGAACACCATGTCGACCGGCTGCTGCCTGCCGATGGTGCGGATCGCCGACGACAGCGCGTACGAAGTGGCCAGCGTGTCGGAGCCGGCGAAGACGCGGTCGGTGATGAGGATCGCGTCGTCGGCGCCGTAGGACACGCACTTCCTCAGGGCGTCGACCGCCATCTTGGGGCCCATGCTGAGCACGGTGACGCGCGCGCCGAAGGCGTCCTTGACGCGCAGCGCCTCCTCGAGCGAGATCAGGTCGAACGGATTGACCACGGCCGGCACGCCCTGGCGCATGATGGTGTTAGTCACCGGGTGGACGCGGATCTGGCTCGAGTCGGGCACCTGCTTGATGCAGACGACGATGTGCATACCCATGGGGCGGCTCCGGTATTTCGGTACCGTTTTACCATTATGGCTCCGATCCTCACAAGATCGGCGCGCGCCTCCCGGCCATGGTTTTTGCGCTCCGGCGCGATGTTCTTGATTCAGATCAACCGAGCGCGGCCGCGGCGTTCCTGACGGTCACCGTCAACCGATACCGATCACCGGTAACCATCGCCGCCGACCCCTGTCGACCGCGATCGACTACCGCCATCGCCAGCGGACGCCGGCGTTCAGCTGCCGGCGGCATGCCGGCGCGGCCGCACGCGCACGTCGTCGGCGATCTCCTGGCCGGGATGCAGCAGCACCTGCTCGCCGGCCGCCAGGCCCTCGGCGACCTCGGCCAGCAGGCCGCTGCGCCGCCCCGGCGTGACCGCCCGGTAGCGCGCCCGCCCGCCCTCCAGCACGTAGACGCCCCAGCGCTCGCCCTCGCGAAACAGCGCCGCCGCCGGCACCTGCAGCACGTCGTCGCCCTGCCAGACGACGAAGCGCGCCTCCACCCGATAGGCATCGCCGAGCCGCCGCCATGCCTCGCGCGCGCCGTCGAGCTCGACGATCACCCACACGCGCTGCTCCTCCACGCCGAGCGCCGACACCTTGGTGAACCCGGCCGGCTCGATGCGCCGCACGCGTCCGGGCAGGACGCCGTCGCCGCCCCAGCGCTCCAGCTCGACCGGCGTGCCCGGGCTCAGCCGCACCGCGTCGGGCGAGAGCACGTCGACCTCGACCTCCAGGCTGTCGAGATCGCCGAGGGTGAGCACCGTCGTGCCCGAGGCCACGGTGCCCTCGCTCTGGCGCAGCCGCTTGAGCACGGTGGCCTCGATCGGCGAGGTGACCCGGATCGCCTGCGCCGCGCCGCTGCGCCCGCTGGTGAACGCCGCGCGCGCCACGTCGCGCTCGTGGCGCGCCACCTCGACGGCGAAGCGTGCCGAGCGCAGCGCAGCGGCCGCGCCGTCGGCCTCGGTGCGGGCGCGATCGAGCGCCGACTTCGAGACGTGGCCGTCGGCGGCCAGCGGCCGGATGCGCGCCAGCTCGGCGGTGGCCAGCCCGGCGCGCGCCTCCTCGGCCTGCCGGCGCGTGCCGGCCTCGTTCAGCGCCGCCTCGGCGCGCTCCAGGCTCGCCTGCGCCTGGGCGAGGGCGCGCGCGTCGAGGGGCGCCGCCACCAGCGGCTCGATCGTGAACAGCAGGTCGCCGGGCGCGATCTGGTCGCCCGGCTCGAGCTGCACGCGGCGCAGGCGGCCGGCGATCGGCGCCGACACTTCGTAGAGATCCTTCACCCGGGTGCGGCCCTCCTCCTCGAAGAAGACCCGGAACGGGCCGCGCACGACCTCCGCGGTATCGACCAGCGGCGCCGGCGTGCGAAACCCGAAGGCGAGCCCCGCGGCCGCCAGCGCGGCAAGCGCGATCGTGAGGACGGTGCGGCGACCGAAGCGTGGGATCTTCATGGATGCCCCGGAAGATACGACATCGTCCGCCGCCTCATTCAGCCACCTTACTCCGCCGCCTTGAGCGCGGCGACCATGTCGAGACGGTACAGGTTGCGCGCGACCAGCAGCGACGACAGCGCCGTGGCGCCGATCACCACCGCCGCGGCGGTGGCGAACGCCGAGGGAGCGAACACCAGCGGCACGCGGAACAGGTCGTTCTGCAGCGCCTGCGTGAGCAGCCAGCCGAAGCCCGCGCCCAGCGCGAAACCGAGCGGGATCGCCAGCACGGCGAGCAGCGCCAGCTCGGCCACCAGCACGTACGCCACCTCGGCGCGCGTGAAGCCGAGCACGCGCAGGCTCGACAGCTCGCGGCTGCGCTCGGCCAGCGAGATGCGGGCGGTGTTGTACACCACCGCGAAGGCGATCGACCCGGCCAGCACGATCACGAACAGCGAATAGACCAGCAGCGTCTCGCCCATCAGCTCGTCGAAGGCGGCGACGGTGTTCTCGCGCAGCGTCACACCGGCCACCCGCGGCATCTGCTCGAGCCGCCGCGGCAGGCCGGCCAGCGCCTCCGGCGCCACGGCGAGGAAGGCGCCGCTCACCGAGGGTCCCTCGCGCAGCAGACGCTCGAGCGACGCCTGCGGCAGGTAGGCGCCGACGCCCACGAACTCGCTGACCAGCCCGGCCACCGGCAGGTCGAAGCGCGGGCGGCGCCCGTCGAGGATCTCCACCTGGATGCGGTCGCCCGCGCCGACGCCGAGCAGCCGGCCGAGATAGTCGGTGAGCATCACCCCGCCCTCGTCGAGCGGGATCGGCGCCAGCCGCCGGTCGAGCAGGCGGAACAGCTCGCCGCCGGGCTGGTAGCCCTGCAGGCTGGTGCGGTACTCGCGATGGCCGTTGCGCAGGATGGCCGGCGCGGCGCGAAAGCCCTCCACCCGCCGCACCCCGGGCAGCGCCGCCAGCTCGTGCACCGCGCGCTGCGAGGCCGGCTCGTTGAACACCACCGTCGCGTCCTGGCGCTGGGCGAGGCGGAACTGCACGTCGATCATGTAGCCGACGGCGCCCTCCTGCAGTCCGCTCAGCACCAGCAGCGCCACGGCCAGGGCGATGCCGAGCACCGACAGCGCCGACTTCAGCGGCTGGCGCTCGAGGTTGCGCAGCACGATGCGCGACGGCTGGCCGAGCCAGCGTCCGATGCCCAGCCGTTCGACCAGCGCGCGCCGGTAACGCGCCGGCGGCGCGGGCCGCATCGCCTCGGCCGGCGGCAGGCGGAACGCCGCGCGCACCGCGAACAGGGCCCCGATCACCGAGGCCCCGGCCGCTACCGCGATCGCCGTGACGATGGTCGAGGGATCGAGGCGCAGGCGCAGCCAGGGAAAGCGGAAGAACTCCTGGTAGATGCCGCCCAGCCCGTCGGCGAGCCAGGCGCCGGCCGCCACGCCGGCGAGCGCGGCCGGCAGCACGATCGCCAGCACCATCATCAGGTAGTGGCCGGCCACCGCGAGATCGCCGTAGCCGAAGGCCTTGAGCACCGCGATCTGCTCGCGCTGCGTGCGGATCAGGCGCGCGGCCACCACGTTGAGGAGGAAAGCCGCCACGCCGAGGAACACCAGCGGCACGAAGCGCGCCATCGCCTCGAGCTGCGTGAGCTCCTGCTCGAGATAGCGGTGCGACATCTGCACTTCGCGGTCGTGCGCCCCCAGCCCGCCCCACGGCGCGAGCAGCTCGTCGAGCGCATCGACCACCGGGGCGGCCGGCTGGCCCGGAGCGAGCGAGGCCACCACGTCGTTGAACGCGCCGTCCATGCCGAAGCCGGCCGCCAGCGCCGTGCGGTTCATCCACAGCACCGCGTAGCGTCGGAAATCCGGGAACAGGTCGCCGGGGCGGATCTGGTAGACGTACTCGGGCGACAGCGCCACGCCGACGATGACGATCGCCTGCTCGCGCCCGCCGAGGATCATGCGCAGGCGATCGCCCGGCACCAGCCGGTGCGCCTCGGCGAACGCCTCGCTGACCAGCACCTGGTCGGCGCGGTCGCGCTGCGGCAGCGAGCCGGCGCGCAGGAACAGGCGGTCGAGCGCCGGCTGCTCGCCGTCGGGGATGGACAGCGCCAGGCCGGTCACCGGCTGGTCGTAGCCGGGCACCTGCAGGTTCACCGGCGCGCGCACGCGCGTCTCCAGGGTGGCCACGCCCGGCAGCTCGCGCAGGCGCGCGGCGAGCGACTCGGGGGCGCGCTTCAGGGTGGCGAACACCTCGGCGAAGCGCTGCTCGCGGTAGAAGGCGGCCTGGGTCGCGCGCAGCGAATCGACGGCGGCCAGCGACATCACGAAGGTGGCCACGCCGCCGGCCACCACCAGCGCGATCGCCAGCGCCTGCGCCTTGAGCGCCCACAGGTTGCGCAGCAGCTTGCGTTCCAGCGCGCGCATCTACCAGTGCAGCTCGCGCGGAGCGGCCCGCCGGGGGTTGGCCTGCGTCTCGACGATGCGCCCGTCGCTCAGGCGCATCACCCGATCGGCCATGCCGGCGATCACCGCGTTGTGCGTGATGATCACGGTGGTCGTGCCGAGCCGCCGGTTGATGTCGTCGAGCACCTCGAGCACGCGCACCCCGGTGGCCGAGTCGAGCGCGCCGGTCGGTTCGTCGCACAGCAGGATCGCCGGGTTCTTGGCGATCGCGCGCGCGATCGCCACGCGCTGCTGCTCGCCGCCCGAGAGCTGCGCGGGGAAGTGGTCGAGCCGCTCGGCCAGGCCGACCAGCGCCAGCGCCTCGGCCGGGTCCATCGGGTCATCGGCGATCTCGGTCACGATCGCCACGTTCTCGCGTGCGGTGAGGCTGGCGATGAGGTTGTAGAACTGGAACACGAAGCCGACGTGCCGGCGGCGGTAGCGCGTGAGCGCCGCCTCGTCGGCGCTGCCGAGGTCCTCGCCGCGGTAGCGCACCTCGCCCGAGGTGACCCGGTCGAGGCCGCCGAGGATGTTCAGCAGCGTCGACTTGCCGCTGCCCGAGGCGCCCAGCAGCACCACGAACTCGCCCGCGTACAGGTCAAGGTCGACGCCGCGCAGCGCATGGATCTCCACCTCGCCCATGCGGAACACGCGGGTCAGCCCGCGCACGCGGAAGACCGCCGCGGAATCTGCCGCCGGGCTCGACTCCGCCGCCGGGTTCAGTAGCGCCCCCTGATCGGCTTGACCGGCCCGGCAAAGCGCTCCTTCGCCGGCTTGCCCGGCAGCGGCGGGAAATCGAGCAGCGTCTCGGGCACGCGCACGTCGGGCACCTGGTCGAGCAGGTGGCGGATCAGGTTCAGCCGCCCCACGCGCTGGTCGTCGAACTCGACCACGTGCCAGGGCGCATGCCGCGTGTGGGTGGCCTCGAACATGGCGTCGCGCGCCTTGCCGTACTCGACGTAGCGCCGGCGCGCCTCGAGGTCGATCGGCGAGAGCTTCCAGCGCTTCAAGGGATCTTCGGCGCGCTCGGCGAAGCGCTCCTCCTGGTGGACCTGGTCCACGGCGAGCCAGTACTTGTACAGCAGGATGCCGTCGTCGACCAGCATCCGCTCGAACAGCGGCGCCTGCTTCAGGAACAGCGCGTACTCGGCGTCGCTGCAGAAGCCCATGACCCTCTCGACTCCGGCACGGTTGTACCAGCTGCGATCGAACAGCACCAGCTCGCCGGCGGCCGGCAGGTGCGCGACGTAGCGCTGGAAGTACCATTGCGTGCGCTCGCGCTCGCCCGGCCTGGGCAGCGCGACCGCGCGCACCTGGCGCGGCTCGAGGTTCTGCGCGATGGCCTGGATGACCCCGCCCTTGCCCGCGGCGTCGCGCCCTTCGAAAAGCACCAGCATGCGCCGGCCGGTGTGCTGCAGCCAGTGAGCCAGGTCGTTGAGCTCGAGCTGCAGCGGCTCGAGCGCCTGCTCGTAGTCCTTGCGCTTCAATTGCCTGCCCTCCGCGCCGCCTGCACCTGCAGGTGGCAGTAGGCGGCGCGCAGCACCGGGGCGTCGTGCCCGAAGGCGTCGGCGCGCGCCAGCATGTCGCCCAACACGTGGTCGTGCTCGGTGCGCCGGCCCGATTGCAGGTCGCGCAGCATCGAGGCGGTGAAGCTCGAGCCGCGCCGCGTGAGCATGGCCAGCGTGCGCTCGTGCACCTGCGGCGCGATGGCGACGCCTGCAGCGGCGGCCACCGCTGCGCATTCGGCATGCAGCTGCCGGATCAGGCGCTCGCCGTCGCGCGTCTCCATGATCTCGCCGATCGAGCCCCGCGCCAGCGTGGTGATGCCCGCCAGCGTGGCGAGCAGGACCCATTTCTCCCACAGGCTGGTCTCGATGTCGGCCGACAGCACCGCATCGAAGCGCGCCCGCGCGCACACCGCGATGAACTCGGCCGCCGCGCCCGCGGCTTGCGCATCCCGGCCGCCGGCGATGAGCACGTGCAGCTCCCCGAGTTGGCGCACCGTCCCGTCGCGCTCGAGCACGGCGCCGATGTGCGCCGCTCCGCCCAGCACCCGCTCGCGCCCGAAGCGCCGGTCCAGCGCGTCCATGTGGGCGATGCCGTTGAGCAGCGGCAGGACGTGGGTGTGCGCACCGACGGCCGGTGCCACCGCCGCGATGGCATCGTCGAGATCGTAGGCCTTGGGCGCCAGCACGACCAGGTCGTACTGCGGCGCCAGCTCATCGGCCGTCACGGTCTTCACCGCCAGCTGCGCATCGCCGAGCGGGCTGCGGATGCGCAGGCCGTCGCGCCGCAGGCTCTCCGCGCGCGCCGGCCTGACGAGGAAGGTCACGTCGGCGCCCGCCTCGGCCAGGCGCCCGCCGAAATAGCCGCCGACGCCGCCGGCGCCCAGGAACAGCATCTTCATCGCTCATTCCTCCTTTCCGCTGCGAATATGCCAGAGCGTAGCGGGGCGGCATAATCGATCACATGGAAATCCGATGTCACAGCTCATGCTGATCGACCACGACTGGCTGACCCAGCTGGTGATCATCGGCCAGGTGGTGCTGGCCATGGTCCTGGGCGGCTTCATCGGCTTCGAGCGCGAGCTGGCCAACAAGCCGGCGGGCTTTCGCACCCATACGCTGGTGGCAGGCGCGGCCGCGCTGTTCATGGCGGTCGCCGTGGCGTCGCCCGACTACCTGCATGCGCACGGCAGCGTCGAGATCGACCCCCTGCGCGTGGCCGCGGCCATCGTCACCGGGGTGAGCTTCCTCGGCGCGGGCACCATCTTCAGGAGCGACGGCGGCAGCGGCGGCAAGGTCGGCGGCCTGACCACCGCCGCCACCATCTGGCTGTCGGCAGCGGTCGGCATGGCGGTGGCCATGGGACAATTGATCGTCGCCGTCGGCGTGACCATCGTCGCGCTGGTGGTGCTGCGCCGCCTGTCGGTGCTCGATCGCCACCGCCGCTAGGACGCGTCGATACGTCCGGGCGCACGGGCGCCGGGCCCGGCGGGCACCGGCGCACGCCCGGCGGCTCTCTCGATTCGACAGGAACATGCTTCGATGGCCCAGTACGTCTACACGATGAACCGGGTGGGCAAGGTCGTGCCCCCCAAGCGGGTGATCCTCAAGGACATCTCGCTGTCCTTCTTTCCCGGCGCCAAGATCGGCGTGCTCGGCCTCAACGGCTCGGGCAAGTCGACCCTGCTGCGCATCATGGCCGGCGTCGACCGCGAGTACGAGGGCGAGGCCACGCCCATGCCCGGCCTGCGCGTCGGCTACCTGCCGCAGGAGCCGCAGCTCGATCCGGCCAAGGACGTACGCGGCAACGTCGAGGAGGGCCTGGGCGAGATCATCGCCCTGATCGACGAGTTCAACCGGATCAGCGACCGCTTCGCCGAGCCGATGGACGACGACGAGATGAACCGGCTGCTCGAGCGCCAGGGCGAGCTGCAGGGCCGCATCGACGCGGCCGGCGGCTGGGAGATCGAGCGCAAGCTCGAGGTGGCCGCCGACGCGCTGCGCCTGCCGCCGTGGGAGGCCGACGTGACCACGCTCTCGGGCGGCGAGCGCCGGCGCATCGCGCTGTGCCGGCTGCTGCTGTCCGAACCCGACATGCTGCTGCTCGACGAGCCCACCAACCACCTCGACGCCCTGTCGGTGCAGTGGCTCGAGCAGTTCCTCGAGCGCTTCCCGGGCACGGTGATCGCGGTCACCCACGACCGCTACTTCCTCGACAACGTCGCCGGCTGGATCCTCGAGCTGGACCGCGGCCACGGCATCCCGTGGCAGGGCAACTACTCGTCGTGGCTCGAGCAGAAGGAGCAGCGCCTGGAGATCGAGGCGAAGCAGGAATCGGCGCGCATCAAGGCCATGCAGACCGAGCTCGAATGGGTGCGCGCCAACCCCAAGGCGCGCCAGGCCAAGAGCAAGGCGCGCCTGGCGCGCTTCGAGGAGCTGGCCTCGAGCGAGACGCAGAAGCGCAACGAGACCAACGAGATCTACATCCCGCCCGGCCCGCGCCTGGGCGACCTGGTGGTGCAGGCCGAGGGGCTGCGCAAGGCCTTCGGCGAGCGGCTGCTGTTCGAGGACCTGTCGTTCAGCCTGCCGCCGGGCGGCATCGTCGGCGTGATCGGGCCCAACGGCGCCGGCAAGACCACGCTGTTCCGCATGCTGATGGGCCGCGAGCAGCCCGACGCCGGCACGCTGCGCATCGGCGACACGGTGAAGGCGGCCTACGTCGACCAGAGCCGCGACTCGCTCGACGCGAAGAAGACGGTGTGGGAGGAGATCTCCGAGGGCCAGGACGTGATCCAGGTCGGCAGCTACTCGACCCCCAGCCGAGCCTACGTGGCGCGCTTCAACTTCAAGGGCGGCGACCAGCAGAAGATCATCGGCGAGCTCTCGGGCGGCGAACGCAATCGCGTGCACCTGGCCAAGGTGCTGCGCGCCGGCGGCAACCTGCTGATGCTCGACGAGCCGACCAACGACCTCGACGTGGAGACGCTGCGCGCGCTCGAGCAGGCGCTGCTCGACTTCCCCGGCTGCGCGGTGGTGATCTCGCACGACCGCTGGTTCCTCGACCGCATCGCCACCCACATGCTGGCGTTCGAGGGCGACAGCCGGGTGGTGTGGTTCGAGGGCAATTACGCCGACTACCTCGCCGACCGGCGCCGCCGGCTGGGCGAGGAGGCCGACCGCCCGCACCGGCTGCGCTTCCGGCCGCTGTCGGCGTAGGGCGTGTCAACACTCCGATCGTCCCCGCGCCGGGCATGCTCACCCCGCCGGACACGGTATCCTCCGGAGAGTGGCCAGGGCCGGACGTGACGGCCGTCCGCCTGCACGGACGGAGCCGCGTGGCTTGTGGCGGATGACATGAGAGTGCTTCTCGTCGAAGACGACCGGATGATCGGACAGGCGGTGCAGACCGCCCTGCGCCAGGACGGCTATGCAGTCGACTGGGTGCGCGATGCGGAGGCGGCCGACACCGCCCTGTCGGCCGGCCGCTTCGACATGGTGCTGCTCGATCTCGGCCTGCCGGGGCGCGACGGCGTGTGGCTGCTGCGCACCATGCGCGGGCGCCACGACACGACGCCGGTGCTGATCGTCACCGCGCGCGACGAGGTGTCCGACCGGGTGGCCGGCCTCGATGCCGGCGCCGACGACTACCTGGTCAAGCCGTTCGACCTCGAGGAGCTCGGCGCGCGCATACGCGCGCTGCTGCGCCGCAGCGCCGGGCGCGGCGAATCGGTGTTCGAGCATCGCGGCGTGCGCATCGATCCGTCCACGCGCGAGGTCAGCCGCGACGGCGAGCCGGTGACGCTGTCGCCGCGCGAGTTCGCCGTGCTGGAGGCGCTCATGCTGCGCCCGGGCGCGATCCTCTCGCGCTCGCAGCTCGAGGACCGCCTCTACGGCTGGGGCGAATCGATCGAGAGCAACGCGGTGGAGGTCTACATCCACGGCCTGCGGCGCAAGCTCGGGCACGATTTCATCCAGAACGTGCGCGGGGTCGGCTACTTCGTCCCGAGAACCGACGCGCAGGAAGATCGATGAAGGGGACGTCGATCCGCGCGCGGCTGCTGCTGTCGCTGCTGCCGCTGTTCATCCTCGCCGAGGTGGTCATCGGCACGGTGAGCTACCGCTACGTGCTGAACGAGAGCCACGAGCTGTTCGACTACCACCTGCGCCAGATGGCGCTGTCGCTGCGCGACCAGGGCGCCGTGCTGCCGCCGCCGGGGCCGCCCGAGGACCGCGAGCAGTTCGATTTCGTGGTGCAGATCTGGAGCGCCGACGGCTCCAAGATCTACCTCTCGCACACCCGCTCGCGCGCGCGGCTGCCCGAGCGCGCCACGCTGGGCTTCGCCGACGTGGTCACCGACGGCGAACGCTGGCGTGTCTACAGCACGCTGGCGCGCGGGCGCGTGATCCAGGTCGGCCAGCCGTTCGAGGTGCGCGAGCGCATCGCCGCCTCGGCGGCGCTGCGCAGCATCACGCCGCTGCTGATCTTCGCGCCCATCGTGGCGCTGGCGATCTGGTGGCTGGTCGGGCAGTCGCTGGAGCCGGTCGAGCGCATCGCCTCCGAGCTGAAGCGGCGCGATGCGCAGCGCCTCGACCCGGTCTCCGAAGACCGCCTGCCCGCCGAGGTCGAGCCGATGGTGCGCTCGCTCAACGGCCTGCTCGAGCGCCTGCGCCGCGCCTTCGAGACGCAGCGCGCCTTCGTGGCCGACGCCGCGCACGAGCTGCGCACCCCGATCGCGGCGCTCAAGCTGCAGGCCGGCCTGCTCGGACGCGCGCGCGACGAGGCTTCGCGCAGCGAGGCGCTGCGCGAGCTCAACGCCGGCATCGACCGCTCGGCGCACCTGGTCGACCAGCTGCTCACGCTCGCGCGCAGCGAGCCGCAGGCGCGTGCGACGCCCGCCGCAGCGCAGGCCGCCGACGTCGACCTGGCGCGCATCGCCGGCGACGCAGTGGCCGAGATCCTGCCGCTCGGCGAGGCGCACGGCTCGCACATCGAGTACAAGGCGCCCGAAGCAGCCCCGCTGCAGGGCGATGCCAGCGCGCTGCACAGCCTGGTGCGCAACCTGGTCGACAACGCGCTGCGCCACACGCCGGCCGGCAGCCGCATCGCGGTCGAGGTCGCCCAGCGCGGCGGCGCGGTGTGCCTGAGCGTCGACGACGACGGGCCCGGCATCCCGGTCGACGAACGCGAACGGGTGTTCGACCGCTTCTACGGACGCACCGCCGGCGACGCCGCCGGCAGCGGCCTGGGGCTGGCGATCGCCAAGGCGGTGGTGGAGCGCCACGCCGGCAGCATCGAGCTCGACCGTTCGCCGCTCGGCGGCCTGCGCGTGCTGGTCAGCATGCCGCGCCAGGGCGGCGCGCCGGCGTGAGCCCTTGCGCCCGGGCTTAAGCATCGCCTAAGACGCGGCCCCTAAGGTGGCCGATCCGGGCGCAAGCCCCTATCCCCCGGAAGTCTGTCGGAGCTCATGAAAGCCAGGTCGTTGATCGTCGCGCTGGCCGCGGCCGGTGCGGTCACCGCGGGTACCGCCTGGGGCTGGAGCCTGAATCCGGCCCGCTGGTTCGGCTCGGCCGCGACGACCCCGCCGGTCCCCGCGGCCGATGCGGCCGCGACCCCCGCGCCGGTGGCCACCATCGGCGCGCCTGACTATCGCGCCATCTTCCAGCGCTTCGGCCCGGCAGTGGTCGGCATCACGGTCGAAGGCTCGACGCCGGCGGCGCGCCCGCAGAACGCCCCCGATCCCGGCGGCGACCCCTTCTTCCGCTTCTACCGGGGCTTGCCGATCCCGCCCATGCCGCGCGGCGACGCCCCGACGTACGGGCAGGGCTCGGGCTTCATCGTCAGCGCCGACGGCGTGGTGCTCACCAACGCGCACGTGGTGCGCGACGCGCGCACGGTCACCGTGAAGCTGGCCGACCGGCGCGAGTTCGAGGCGCGGGTGCTCGGCGTGGACGCGGCGACCGACGTGGCGGTGCTGCGCATCCGCGCGAGCGGCCTGCCCACGGTGCAGCTGGGCGACCCCTCGCAGCTGGCGGTGGGCGACTACGTGCTCGCCATCGGCTCGCCGTTCGGCTTCGAGCAGAGCGCCACCTCGGGGATCGTCAGCGCCAAGGGCCGTGCGCTGCCCGGCGACGCCTACGTGCCGTTCATCCAGACCGACGTGGCCGTGAACCCCGGCAACTCGGGCGGCCCGCTGTTCGACGCGAGCGGGCGCGTGATCGGCATCAACTCGCAGATCTACTCGCGCACCGGCGGCTACCAGGGCCTGTCGTTCGCCATCCCGATCGACGTGGCGGTGCGCATCCGCGACCAGATCCTGGCCACCGGCAGCGTGCGTCACGCGCGGCTCGGCGTCACCGTGCAGGAGCTCAACCAGGGCCTGGCCGAGTCGTTCGGGCTCGACGGCCCCAACGGTGCGCTCGTCTCCAGCGTCGCCGAGGGCAGCGCGGGCGAGAAAGCCGGGCTGCGCGCCGGCGACGTCGTGCTGAGCCTGGACGGCGTGCGCATCGAGCGCTCCGGCGACCTGGCCGCCATGGTCGGCAAGGCCAAGCCGGGCGATCGCGTGGTGATGGAGGTGATCCGCCAGGGCAAGCGCCAGAAGCTCACCGCCGTGCTCGCCGAAGCGCCGGCCGGCAGCGAGGAGCTCGCCCAGCACGCCCCGGAACGCAGCGAGGCGCGCCTGGGCATCGCGGTGCGCCCGCTGGCGCCGCAGGAACGCGAAGTCACCCACCTGCGCGGCGGCCTGGTGGTCGAGCAGGTCACGGGCGCGGCCGCGCGCGCCGGCATCGAGCCGGGCGACGTGATCCTGTCGGTCAACGGCACGGCCGTCGCCACGGTGGAGCAACTGCGCTCGCTGGTCAACGGCGATGCGCGGCAACTGGCCCTGCTGGTGCAGCGGGGCGACGTGCGCATCTTCGTACCGGTGCGGCTCGGCTGAAGCCGGGCGGTACCCGAACCCACCCACAGGAGCAACCGACCGATGAGGATTTCCAAACGCCCCGTCGTGCACGCACTCCTCATGACCACGGCCGTGGCCTGGTCGATCGGCGTGCGCCTTCCCGACAGCGACGACGCGGACCAGCCGGTGAGCATCTCCACCCCTGATACGGGCGACGAGGCGCGCCGCGGCACGGTGGTGGCAGCCGTGCTGCCGGCCCGGCGCGATGGCGCGCGCGGGGAACGCTCGCCGGCTTCAGGCGCTGCGGGCCAGTAGGAAGCCGACCTCGACGCCGCCGGCCACGTCGCGCGCGAACGCGCGCCCGCCGTGGAACTCGGCCACCAGGCGCACCAGGTAGAGGCCCAGGCCGAGGTGGGCGTCGGCGCCGGCGCGATGCTCGCGGATCGACACCATCGAATCGAACAGGTTCTCGCGCATGGTCGCCGGCAGCGGCGGCCCCTGGTTGCGCACCGCGATCTCCCACTGCGCGGCGCCTGTCGCGCCCTCGCGCGCGGCGCGCAGCGCCAGCACGACCGGCGTGTCCGGCTCGGCGAAGTCGACCGCGTTGGAGACCAGCTTGTCGAGCGCCTGCACGATCGCCTCGGGCACTACCGGGCACGACGCGGTGCGCGGCTCGCACTCCACGACGAAGCGCCGCGGCGCGAACGCGCCGCGATAGCCCTCGGCGCAGGCGCCCAGCAGCGCGACCAGGTCGGTGGTCTCGAGCCGGCTCTGCGCCAGCATGGTCTCCAGGCTGGAGGCCTCGCCCATGCTGGCGACCAGCCGTTCGAGGCGTTGCGCGCCCTCGCGCACCCGCGCCAGGTAGGCCTCGCGCCGCTGCGCATCGTCCTCGGCGGCCAGGTTGTCGAGCGACGAGCGCACCACCATGATCGGCGTGCGCAGCTCGTGCATCAGGCGCGCGCGCAGCTGGCCCACGTACTGCTGGTGCTGCCTGAGCCGCTCCAGCACGCGGGCATGGCTTTCGGCCAGCGCGCCGATCTCGTCGCGCACCCCGGGCGCATCGACGGTGCCGACCACCCTGCCGCGCGCGTCGATCGCCTGCTCGGCCTGCCGGCGCAGGCGCACGATGCGCGCCACCGTGATCGAGCCGATCGCCAGCAGCGCCAGCGCGCTGGCCGCCATCGCGGCCGCGGTCAGCAGCGTGAGCCGCTCGATCGCAGCGCGACCCGGGCCGAGCCGCGAGCCGGTGCTCTCCTCGAGCACCAGGGCGCCGGCCACGCGGTCGCCGACCCACACCGGCTGCGCGCTGGTCAGCAGCCACACCGGCAGCCCAGCCTGCAGCGCGACGCGCTCGGACTGCTGGGCCGCCACGCCCGACAGCGCGCGCGTGAGCGGCGTGAGAGTCGAATCGCCGCTGCCGCCGGGCTCTTCCACGAAGCGCTGCGGGCGCAGGCTGCGCGTGGCCGAGAGCAGACGGCGCGCCAGCCCGGCCTGCCAGTCGCCGGCCGGCGCCAGCTCGCTCGACACCCGGCCCGCCTGGGCCAGCAGCGCGCCGCCGGCGTCGTACACCGACACCCGCCCGCTCGCGCGCGCCAGTCCGCGCAGCGCCTCGTCCCAGCGCGCGGCGTGGCGCTCGTCGCGCCGGCGCGCGTCGATCGGGCGCACCGGCGCCAGCAGCCCGGAATCGGCCCGGCCCTCGACGCGGCGCGATCCCAGGTAGTCGACGTCGGTGACGCGCACCCGCAGCAGGGCCGGCTCCTGGTCGAAGCCGATCTCCGCCAGCCAGCCTCCCGGACGCTCGACCGGCTGCACGCGCAGCGTCTGCATGGCGTCGGGCGCCGGGCCGTACTCGACGATCAGCTCGTCGCCGGGCAGCTCCACGCCGTCGCGCTGCTCGGGCACCACCAGCCGCTCGTCGTCGGCATCGACGAGCAGGAAGAAGCGCCCCGGGCGCTCCTGCGCGCGGGCCGCGGCCAGGCGCACCGGCGGCGCCGGAGCGGGCGTGCCCTCGGGGGAGCCCTCCGGCACGCGGAAGGGCAGCGCGCGCCCGGGCGCCTCGAGCCACTCGCCGGGGTCCTGGTCGACCGCCACGTCGGCGAGCAGCTCGACCGGCAGCGGCTCGACGCCCGGGCGCTGGCCGCCGGCTTCGGCCTCGAACAGCTCGCGCCGCTCGTGCAGCGAGGCGGCGAGGTTGCGCGCGGCCTGCGCCTGGTTCTCCAGCCGTTCGTTGCGCGCCAGCTCGGTCATCACCTCCGCGTAGCGCAGGGCGATCAGCGGCATCGCGAGCAGCGGCAGCATGGCCAGCGCCAGCGTGAAGCGCAGCCCGATCGTCGGGCGCCAGCGGCGCCGGGAGCCTGCGCGGGCTCGATTCAACTCCGACAGACTCCTAGTTATCCGCGCTCGACGAAGCGGTAGCCCAGGCCGTAGATCGTCTCGATGGCGTCGAAGCCGGGATCCACCGCCTCGAACTTGCGCCGGATGCGCTTGACGTACGAGGTCACCGTCTGGTCGTCGACCACCAGGCTGGACTCGCGCATCAGCGCCTCGCGATCCTTCACGTGCCCGGGGTGGCGGGCGAGCGCGTGCAGCATCCAGAACTCGGTCACCGTCAGCTCGATCGACTGGCCGCGCCAGCTCGCCTCGAAGCGGGGGACGTCCAGGCGCAGCGCGCCGCGCACCAGCTGCTCGGTCTGGCGCTGCGGCTGCGCCAGCGCGTCGACGCGCCGGAACAGCGCAGTGACCCGCGCCAGCAGGTGCGGCAGGCTCACGTTCTTGGTCAGGTAGTCGTCGGCGCCCAGTCGCAGGCCCGACACGATGTCGATCTCCGAATCGCGCGCCGAGAGCATCACGATCGGCAGCGCAGGCGCGTGACCGCGCAGCCAGCGGCACAGCTCGAAGCCGCCGTCGGGCTCGCTGCCCAGCCCCACGTCGATGATCGCCATGTCGGGCAGCCGCGACGACAGCGCCGCCTGCGCCGAGCTGCGCTCGGCGAAACCCTGCACCTCGAAGCCCTGGCGCACCAGCGCATCGCGCAGGTTCTCGCGGATGGCGGGCTCGTCCTCGACGATCGCGATGCGGCGGCTCATGCGCGCACTGTAGCGCAAAGGTGCGCGCGGCCCGGGCACCCCGCCGGCCTGCCCGCGGATTGCCCGAATCGTGCCGCCTTCGATCCGATTCGTGCCCGCCGGGCGCCGCCGCGCGGGCGCGCAATGCGTGTCGCAGCGAGCTGCTGCGATGCCCCGAGGAGAACCACAAGATGTCGCGACACGCCGCTTCCCGCCAACCCCCGCTGGCCGATGCCCCGCCGCGCTTCGACTGGCGCGACTGGCTCGCCTTCGTCGGCTCGGTGCTGGGCACCGCCCTGCTGGTCTCGCTGGTGCTGGCGGCGGTGGTGCTGATCGTGAGCACCCAGGCCAATGCGCAGACGCAGACGCAGACGCAGACGCCGGCGCCGGCGCCGGCGCCGGGCGATCCGGCCATCGAGCGGCTGCCGGGCGTGGCCTCGGCGCACGACAGCGATCGCGGGGCACTGCTGTTTCGCACCACGCAAGGCCTGAAGGCGGCGCCGCTGCAGAAGAGCGACATGCACATCGAGGTCACCGGGCCGGTGGTGCGCGCCACCGTCACCCAGACCTTCCACAATCCCGGCCGCGACTGGCTGGAAGGCCTCTATGTGTTCCCGCTGCCCGACGACGGCGCGGTGGACCGGCTGCGCATGCACGTGGGCGAGCGCATCGTGGAAGGCCGCATCCGCGAACGCGACGCCGCGCGCCGCCAGTATCGCGAGGCGGCCGCGGCCGGCCATGGCGCCTCGCTCGTCGAGCAGCAGCGCCCGAACCTGTTCACCGCGCGCGTGGCCAACATCGCGCCGGGCGCGCGCATCGCGATCCGCATCGAGTACCAGCAGACGCTCGCCCTGAAGGACGGCGTGTGGCGCCTGCGCCTGCCCACGGTGGTCGCGCCGCGCTACGACCCCGACGGCAGCGTCCTCGGGCCGGGCGTCACGCCGTTGCTGCTGCCGGCGGCCGCGCGCGGCGCGGAGGACGCGGTGAACCCGGTCGCCATCACGGTCCGGCTCGATGCCGGGGTGCCCGTCACGACGCCGGTCTCCTCGACTCATGCGATCCGCGTACGCAGCGCGGCGCCCTACCTGCACGAGATCGCCCTGGCCGGGGGCGCGGTCGCCGATCGCGACTTCGAGCTCGAATGGGCGCCGAAGCCGGGCACTGCGCCAGCCGCGGCCTTCCGCACCGAACGCCTCGACGACGCGTGGTACGGCCTGCTGGTGCTCGCCCCGCCGCTGGATGCGCACGGCGCGCAGGCGCGGCTGCCGCGCGAGACCACCTTCGTCATCGACACCTCGGGCTCGATGGCCGGCGCGTCGTTCGAGCAGGCGCTGCGCGCGCTGCGCTTCGGGCTCGCGCAGCTGCGTCCGGGCGACAGCTTCAACGTGATCCGCTTCGCCAACAGCCACTCCAGCCTGTATCCGGCCCCGCGCCCCTTCGACGAGACGAGCCGGCGCGAGGCCCTGGCCTGGATCGAGCGGCTGCGCGCGGAAGGAGGCACCGAGATGCGCGGCGCCATCGAGCAGGCGCTCGGTGCGCCGGCCGCGCCCGGCCGCGTGGCGCAGGTCGTGTTCATGACCGACGGCGCGGTCGGCTACGAGGCCGACATGCTGACGCTGATCGAGCGCAGGCTCGGCGCGCGGCGCTTCTTCACCGTCGGCATCGGCTCGGCGCCTAACGGCTGGTTCATGCGCAAGGCCGCGGCGGCCGGCCGCGGCAGCTACACCTACATCGGCCGCGTCGAGGAGGTCGAGCGCAGGATGGGCGAGCTCTACGCCAAGCTGGCTCATCCGATGGTGGGCGACCTGCAGCTGCGCTTCGAGGGCGCGCAGCCGCTCGAGGCGGTCGCGCTGCCCGGCGAGCTGTATGCCGGCGAGCCGGTGGTGGTGCAGGCACGCTTCGCTTCGGCCCCGTCGGCGGCCATCGTGTCCGGCACCGCCGGCGGCATCCGCTGGGAAAGCCGCGTCCCCGCGGCGCCCGGGGAAGGCAGCGGCCTGCATGCGGCCTGGGCGCGCCAGCGCATCGAGACGCTCGGCGACGAGATCGCGCGCGCTTCGGGCGATGCCGCGAGCATCGAACGGCTGCGTGCGCAGGTGCGCGACCTCGGGCTGGCGCACCACCTCGTCACCGCCTACACCAGCCTGGTCGCGGTGGATGTCACCCCGGCACGCCCCGCCGATGCACCGCTGACATCGACCACGGTACCCACGCACCTGCCCGACGGCTGGGAGCTCGAGGCAGTGCTCGGCCAGGGCGAGCTCGCGCAGGGCGCGACGCCGGCCGCGCTGCACGTCGCCGCCGGCCTGCTGCTGCTCGCCCTGGCGCTGCTCCCGGCGCTCGCCCCGGCGCTGCGCGCGCGGCTCGCCGCGCATCCGGCAGGAGGCGCGCGATGATCCAGACCCTGCGCCTGTGGCTCATCGACCGCCGCATCGACCTGCGCTACGGCTGGCGCGCGCTGTGGGCACGGCGCAACCGCCGGCGGCTGGTGATCGCCGCGCTGGCCGCGGCGGGCCTGTGGCAGCTCGGCGCCGGGCTGGCGCTGCACGCCAAGGCCTGGCTCGCGCAGACGCTCATCGAGCAGGCGTGGCAGCGCAACCTCGCCGAGGCCCGGCCCCATGCGCGGCCCTGGGCCTGGGCCGACACCACGGCAGTGGCGCGCATCACCTTCGTCGAGCAGGCGCGCTCGCTGATCGTGCTCGACGGCGATTCGGGCCGCGTGCTCGCCTTCGGGCCGGGCCGCCGCGCCGGCTCGCCGCTGCCGGGAAGCGCCGGCAACAGCGTGGTCAGCGGCCATCGCGACACCCACTTCCGGATCCTCGAGCAGGTCGCGCCGGGCCAGCACGTCGAGGTCGAGCGGCTCGACGGACGGCACCGGACGTACCGCGTCGTGGCGACCCGCGTCGTCGACCGGCGCGACCTGGGCGTGGTCGCCGATCGCGGCATCGACGAGCTCACCCTGGTGACCTGCTGGCCGTTCGACGCCATCCGCCCCGGCGGGCCGCTGCGCTACGTGGTGTCGGCCGTGGCCGACGGCGCCTGAAGCCCGGGCAGCACGTGATGAACGTGCGCAGGAATCGTAGCGAGCGGCCCGAGGTTGCGCAGTAGATTCCTGCGCACGTTCTCAGCTCGCGCCGCAGCAGGCCTTGTACTTGCGCCCGCTGCCGCAGGGGCAGGGCTCGTTGCGGCCGACCTTGGGCTGCTCCCGGCGCACGGTCTCGACCCGCATCGCCTGCGGCGTGGTGCCCGTCTGCCGGTAGGGCCGGAAGAACTCGTGGATGTCGGCCACGTCGGCGATCATCCGGTCGATGAGCGCATCGCGCTCGCGGCGCGCGAGCGGCGGCTGGCGCGCCGGATCATCGGCGTCGAGCGTGGCGGCCAGCGCCTCCATGGCGTCGAGCGCATCGCCGAACTCCTTCTCCTCGAGCATCGCCTCCCAGCTCTCGGGGGCTGCCTCGACGGCGCGCAGAAAGCCCACCGCCCAGGCGCTGCCGTCGGGCTGCCCGTGCTCGTCATAGGCCAGCACGGGGGCGTAGGCCTGCGCGTCGAGCGCCGCGCTCATCGCCCGCGCGTGCCGGCGCACCAGCGACGGCAGCGCATCGTCGGGCGCGATCCGGGCCGCCGCGTCGGGCCGTTCCTCGAGGCCGAGCACCACCGGCAGGTAGTCGGCGGCCGAGACCGGCTCGGGCGCGCAGGCGAGCGCGGCGAGGAAGCCGTCGAGCTCCTCGACCACCATCGCGTCGTCGTCGTCCAGCGCCGCGAGCAGCTCGTCCAGGCGGTCGAAGTCGGCCTCGCCCAGGTCCGGCTGACCGGACGCATCAAGGATGTCGGTGATCATGGCCCGGATGTTACGCGCTCGGCGCTCCCATCCCGCCCTGCCGGCTCCGCCTCTCGGCGTACCGCCGCGGCGGCTTGGCGGCGAAGCGGCGACAGGGCCGCGGCCGCGTCAGGCCCGCGCCTTGCGTACCGCCGGCTCGAACGCCACCTGTCCGTCGTCCGAGCCGAACAGGACGTGGCCGTCCTGGATCGAGCAGTGCAGCCGCATGGCCCGCCGCGCCAGCGCGGCCAGCTCGGCGGTGGCCCCGGGCGGCACCTCGAGCACCTCGAGGTTGCCGCAGCGGGCGAGCGCGCCGCCGTTCTGCGCCCACCAGGCATCGGCCTTGGCGCCGCCGTAGGTGAGCACGGTCACCGCGCCGGCGCGCGAGGCCGCGCGCCGCACGCGCCTTTCGTCGGGCCAGCCGACGTCGATCCAGGCCTCGATCGCGCCGGTGAGGTCGGCGCGGCTCAAGTCCGGCTCGTCGTCGCTGGACAGGCCGCGCCCGAAGGCCAGCGCCGGGTCGGCGTGCAGCCCGAACGCGAGCACGCGCATCATCATCCGCTCCTCGGTTTCCGACGGATGCCGCGCGATGGTCAGCGAATGATCGCCGTAGTGGCCGCGGTCCATATCCGCGACCGACAGCTCGGCCTTGTAGATGGTGGCTTTCAGTGCCATGCGGCACTGTACCGGAACGGCCGCGCGCCGCAGGCGCGGCGCGCGGTCGCCCCGTCTTGCGCCTTCAGCCGCGCGGCGCGGCCGGGCTCCCCGGGCGGCCGGGTGCACCCGGGCCGGGCCCACCGGGACCGCGGCGTCCCTGGCCGCGCTGCTCCCAGCGGGCCTGGCGCTCGAGCACCTTGGCCTGCTGCTCGGGCGTGAGGGCGCGGAAGATCTCGTTCATGCCGCGCGCGCGCAGCTGGGCCATGGTGGCCATCGCCTGAGCGCTGCGCTCGGTGAGCGCCTTGGCCTTGGCCTCGTCGTAGTCGTTCGACAGCGCCAGCTTCGCCAGATCGGCGCGCGCGGCGTGCAGCACCTTGCCCTGCTCGCGCATGGCCGGCGCATTGGCGTGCATCACGTTGAACACCTTGTCGCGCTGCGCTTCGGTCAGGTCGAGCCCGCGCAGGAAGCCGCCGCCCATGCCCCACTCGCCGTGCCCGCCGTGACCGTGGCGCGCATGCATGGAATGGAAATCGCCTCCCATGCGGGGACCGGGACCGCCGGGGCCGGGACCGGGCTGCGCCGAGGCCAGGAACGGGACCGCGAGGGCCATGCCGCCCGCAAGGGCCAGGCCGGCGAGACGTGCTGATTTCATCGTGAACTCCTTTCGGTTGCTGTCCGGGCCGGCACCGCCGCGGCGCCGCCACGACCGTACGATGCGCGCCCGGCGCGTTAACCGCCGTTCGCACCATGTAAAAGCCGGTAAAGATCGGTATCGGTTTGCATGCCGGTGCGCCGCGCGGCGGCGCGGCCGATATGATCGACGCCATGCCCACCCTGCCCCTGCCGCGATGCCCCGCGTCCTGCTGGTCGACGACGACGTCGAGCTGACCGACCTGCTGCGCGAATTCCTGCAGCAGGAAGGCTTCGAGACCGATGCCGTGCACGACGGCGCGAGCGGCGCCGAACGCGCGCTCGCCGGCGACTACGACATCGTCGTGCTGGACGTGATGATGCCGCGCCTCGACGGCGTGGAGGCGCTGCGGCGCATCCGCGCCGCCAGCGCGGTGCCGGTGCTCATGCTCACCGCCCGCGGCGACGACGTGGACCGCATCGTGGGGCTGGAGCTCGGCGCCGACGACTACGTTCCCAAGCCGTGCACGCCGCGCGAGCTCGCCGCGCGCCTGCGCGCCATCCTGCGGCGCGCGCGCGGACACGAGGCCGCCGCGGCCGGCAACGAGGCGTTCACGGCGGGCCCGCTGTGGCTGTCGCCGGGCAAGCGCCAGGCGACCTGGCACGGCCGGACGCTCGCGCTCACCAGCACCGAGTTCAGCCTGCTGGAGGTGCTCGCCCGCCATGCCGGCCGCGTGGTCGGCAAGGCCGAGCTCTCGGAGCAGGCGCTCGGGCGTCCGCTGGCACGCTTCGACCGCAGCATCGACGTGCACGTGAGCAGCCTGCGCCAGAAGCTCGGCCCGCGCGACGACGCCCGCTCGTGGATCGAGACGGTGCGCGGCCGCGGCTACCAGCTGCTGATCGACTGACGGCGCGGCCATGGGGCGACTGTTCTGGAAGTTCTTCCTCGCCTTCTGGCTGGCGCTGATCGTGGCCGCCGCCGCGGTCGGCGTGCTGGTGTGGCTGCATCAGCAGGAGGCCGGCCGCGACGAGCCGGTGCTCGCAGCGGGCCCGCGCGCCGAGCTGGCGCTGCGCGCCGCGTCCGCGACGCTGCGCCACGGCGGCGTGCCGGCGCTGCGCGAGCTGCTCGGCGACGAGACCGGCCCGCGCGCCTCGGTGGTCTACGCGGTCGACGGCGACGGCCGCGACGTGCTCGGCCGCGAGGTGCCCGCCGGGTCGCTCGAACGCGCGCGCGAGCTGGCCGAGCAGCCGGCGACACGGCGCGCTGCCCGCGCGGTGCGGCTCGATGCGGCCAGCGGCCTGCTGCTGTTCGTGCCGCTGGCCGGCGAGGCCCCGATCCGCCCCATGCCGCACCCCGGCCGCCGCGGGCCGGTCGCCGAGCCGCTGCCGCCGGTGCTGCTCGGCGCCATCGGCCTGCTGGCCAGCCTGGCCTTCAGCGCCCTGCTGGCCTGGTCGCTGACCAAGCCGATCCGGCAGCTGCGCCGTGCCGTGTCGGCCGTGGCCGAGGGCCGGCTCGAGACCCGGGTGGCGCCGGCCATGGGACGGCGCGCCGACGAGCTGGCCGATCTGGGCCGCGACTTCGACCGCATGGCCCTGCACCTGCAGCAGCTGATCGGCTCGCAGCGCCGGCTGCTGCACGACGTCTCGCACGAGCTGCGCTCGCCGCTGGCGCGCCTGCAGGCGGCGATCGGGCTGGCGCGCCAGAACCCCGAGCGCGCCGAGGCCATGCTCGGGCGCATCGAGCGCGAAGCGGTGCGGCTCGACGGCCTGGTCGGCGAGCTGCTGGCGCTCGCCCGCCTCGAGTCGGGCAACCCGCTGGGGCCGCTCGAGACCGTCGACCTGGTCGAGCTGGCCACGGCGATCGTCGACGACGCGCGCTTCGAGGCGCGCGCGAGCGGGCGCGACGTGACGCTGGCGGCGAGCGGCAGCGCATCGGCCGCGGTGCGCGCCGAGCTGGTGTACCGGGCCTTCGAGAACGTGGTGCGCAACGCGGTCAAGTACACCGGCGAAGGCACCACGGTCGAGGTGCGCGCCGACCCCGGCGGCGAGCGCGGCCCGTTCACCCTGACGGTGGCCGATCGCGGGCCCGGCGTGCCGCCCGGCGATCTGGAGGCGATCTTCGAGCCGTTCTACCGCGCGCGCAGCGGCGCCGGCACGCAGGGCTTCGGCCTGGGGCTGGCGATCGCCAAGCGCGCGATCGAGGCGCACGGCGGCCGCATCGGCGCGGCCAACCGGGACGGCGGCGGGCTGGAGGTGACGATCACCCTGCCGCGCTGAGCGCCATGCCGATCAGGGTGGGCGCATGGAGCAGCGAGGCGTCCCCGCGCTGCGGCGGAGCGTCGATTTCACCACATCCCGTGCACGCGCGCGGCCACGTCGACGGGAAGCGGGCTGTCGGCACGCGGCGCAGGCACCCCGGGTGCCGCCTGCCCCCCGGCCCCGGCTGCCTGCCCGCTTCCGGCCGCCGGTCCGGCCCTCTCCACCGCGCCGCAGCCGTCCGGGGCGATCCGGTCCAGCCGTGCCAGCACGGCCTCGTCGAGGAAGCGGCTGCGCGCGCCGTACACGTGGACGTCGCCGCGGCGCGGCTGGGCGGTCAGGTAATAGCGCTGCGGCTCCACCAGGTACAGCGCATCGCGTGCGCGCGTCATCGCGACATAGAGCAGCCGGCGCTCCTCCTCGATCTCCTCCGGAGTGCCAGTGGCGTATTCGTTGGGGAAGCTGCCGTCGCTCACGTTGATGAGGTACACGGCATCCCACTCCTGTCCCTTGGCCGAGTGCACGGTGCTCAGCATCAGGTAGTCCTCGTCGCGCAGCGGATCGCCGGCCAGGTCGCTGCCGGCCTGCGGCGGATCGAGCGCCAGGCCGGTGAGGAAGCGCTCGCGCGTGCCGAACTGCGCGGCGACCGACTGCAGCATGTCCAGGTCGGCCGCGCGCACCGCTGCGTCGTCGTGGCGGCGCTCGAGCAGCGGCTGGTACCAGCGCCGCAGCGGCTCCATCTGCGCCGGCCAGCGCGCCGACGGTTCGACCAGCTCGCGCATCAGCGCGGCGAAGGCGATCCATTCCTCGCGCGCGGCCGCCGGAGGCGGGAACGCCGCGAGCATCTCGGGCAGGCGCCGCGGCGCGCCGTGCAGCGCATCGAGGCAGCGCTGCGCGGTGGCCGGCCCGACGTCGGTCATGAGCTGCAGCGAGCGGAAGCCAGCAATGCTGTTGCGCGGGTTCTCTGCCCAGCGCAGCACCGCGAGCAGGTCCTTGACGTGGGCCGCCTCGAGGAATTTCAGGCCGCCGTGCTTCACGAACGGAACGTTGCGCCGCGTCAGCTCGATCTCGAGCCCGGCGCTGTGGTGCGCGCTGCGAAACAGCACCGCCTGGCGGCGCAGCGGCACGGCCGCCTCGCGGTGGCGCAGCACGGCGTCGATCACCCAGTCGGCCTGGGCGCGTTCGTCGATCACCGTGACCAGTTGCGGGCGCGCACCGCCCGCGCGGTGCGCGTGCAGCGCCTTGGGATGGCGGCGTACAGCCTGCGCGATCAGCGCACCGGCGGCATCGAGCACCGGCTGCACCGAGCGGTAGTTGATCTCGAGCGCGACGCAGCGCGCCGGCGGATCGAACTTCGACGGGAAGTCGAGGATGTTGCCGACCTCGGCGGCGCGAAACGCGTAGATCGACTGCGCGTCGTCGCCCACCACGGTCACGCCGCGGCCGTCGGGCTTGAGCGCGAGCAGGATCTGCGCCTGCAGGGCGTTGGTGTCCTGGTACTCGTCGACCAGCACGTGGTCGAAGCGCGCGCCGATCTCCGCGGCCAGCGCCGGCTCGGCCATGGCGGCGTGCCACCACAGCAGCAGGTCGTCGTAGTCGAGCACGCCGCTGGCCTGCTTGCGCTCGACGTAGCGGCGAAACAGCGATGCCAGCTCCTCGCGCCAGCCGGCGCACCAGGGGAAGGTTTCCTGCAGCACCTGCTCGAGCGGCCGGCCGCTGTTGACGCGCCGGGAGTAGATCGCCAGGCAGGTGTCCTTGCGCGGGAAGCGCTGGCGCACCGACGAGAAGCCGAGCTCGTGGCGCACCACGTCGAGCAGGTCGGCGGCGTCGCCGCGGTCGAGGATGCCGAATGCCGGATCGAGCCCGATGCGCCCGGCGTAGATGCGCAGCAGGCGCGCGCCGATGGCGTGGAAGGTGCCGGCCCAGGGCAGGATGGCCGCCTGCGCCAGCAGCCGCTGCGCACGGCGCTCCATCTCCTGCGCGGCGCGCCGGCTGAAGGTGAGCAGCAGGATGCGTGCCGGATCGACGCCCTGCGCCACCAGGTGGGCGACCCGGTACGCCAGCGTGGCAGTCTTGCCGGTGCCGGCGCCGGCGATGACCAGCAGCGGCCCGGCGCCGAAGCGGCCGGCGCCGTCGCGCTCGCCGTGGGTGGCCGCTGCGCGCTGCTGCACGTTCAGCGCGCCGTGCAGCATCAGCGCACCTTGACCTCGATCCACAGGCGGTTGGCCAGCCGCCGGGTGGCTCGATCGTAGTCGCGCATCATCTCGAGGCGGCTGCGATGCGCGGCATCGGGGAAGACCCCCGGATTGGCGCGGATCGCCGGCTCGATGTAGGGCATGGCGGCGGCGTTGGGGTTGCCCGAGCCGATCAGGTTGGTCAGGTCGGCCGAGTTGCGCCCTTCGAGCATGAAGTCGATGAAGCGGTAGGCGAGGTCGGGGCGCCGCCCGGTGCGGTGCAGCACCATGGAGTCCAGCGACAGCACCGCGCCCTCCTCGGGGATGGAGTAGCCGATGGTGAACGGCCGGCGCGCGCGCCGCGCATCGGCCTGGGCCTGGAACATGTCGTTGGAGTAGCCGTGCGCCAGCCACACGTTGCCGATGGTCAGCTCCTTGATGTACGAGGACGCGTTGAAGGCCGCCCAGTACGGCTTGGCGCGCAGGATCAGGTCGCGCGCCTGCTTGAGCTTTGCCTCGCTGCGCTCGTTGACCGACATGCCGAGGTATTTCAGGGCCGCGGCGAACACCTCGCGCTGGTCGTCGAGCACCGTCACCCTGCCGGCGAGCCGCTCGAGATGGCGCGGCTCGAAGACCGCGGCCCACGAGTCGGTCGGGACGCCGGCCTCGCGCAGGCGCTGCTCGTTGTAGCCGAGCAGCGTCATCGAATAGGCGTACGGCACCGAGTACACGTTGCCGGGGTCGAACGGCGTATCGAGGAACTCCGGCTTGATGTTGCCCAGGTTGTGCAGCTGGGTCTTGTCGAGCGGACGCAGCGCGTTCTGGCGGATCAGCGTCTCGACCGCGTTGCCGGTGGGCACCAGGAGGTCGTAGCCGACCGCGCCCGCGGCCAGCTTGGCGAGCAGCTCCTCGTTGCTCGAGTAGTAGTCCTGCATGACCCGGCAGTCGCAGCCGGCTTCGAAGCGCTGCAGCGTCGCCTCGGAGATGTAGTTGTTCCAGTTGTAGAGGTTGAGCACGTCGCGATCGCGCGCGGCGCGCGCCGGCATCGCCAGCCCGGCGCACGCCAGGGCGGCGGCCTGCGCGAAGCCGCGCCGCGACGGCGATGCGATGGCGGCGCGCCGCATGCCCCTCAGCTCCTGGCGCGCAGCGCGTCGGGCGCGAGCCGCGAGGCGGCGATGATCATCGCCAGCGTGACCGCCAGCAGCAGCGCCGAGATCGCGTTGACCTCGGGGGTGACCGCGATCTTGATCATCGAGTAGATCGTCAGCGGCAGCGTCTTGACGCCCACGCCGGCGGTGAAGAAGGTGATGACGAAGTCGTCGATCGACAGGGTGAACGACATCAGGAAGCCGGCGATCACCGCCGGCAGGATCAGCGGCAGCGTCACCAGGCGGAAGGTCTGCCAGGGGGTGGCGCCGAGGTCGCGCGCCGCCTCGAACACGCTCTCGTCCATGCCGCTCAGGCGCGCGCGCACGATCACCGCCACGAAACCGATGCAGAAGGCGGTGTGCGCGATGATCACCGAGGTCAGGCCGAGCGAGGTCGGGCCGAACACCGACACGAAGAAGATCAGCAGCGACACGCCGAGCAGGATCTCGGGCATCGCCACCGGCGTGATGACCACCGGCATCATCCAGCGCATGCGGTAGCGGTGGATCGCCAGCCCCGCCATGGTGCCCAGCAGGGTCGCCGCGCTCGCGGCGGTCAGCGCGATGATGACCGAGTTGCGCGCGGCCACCAGCATCTCGTCGTCGCGCGCCAGCGTGCGGTACCAGTCGAGGGTGAAGCCGACCCACTCGGCGTTCAGGCGCGAATCGTTGAACGAGAACGCCACCACCACCGCCAGCGGCACGTACAGGAAGGCGTACACCAGCGCCGCGAAGACCCACAGCCAGCCCGTCCTACGCACGCTGCAGCCCCCTGCGGCCGGCCCAGGCCGCCAGCCCGGCGGCGGCCAGCACGGCGAGCGTGAGCATCACCGAGAGCATCGAGCCGAAGGGCCAGTCGCGCGTGCCGAGGAACGACTCCTTGATCATGTTGCCGACCAGCCAGTCGTCCTTGCCGCCGAGGATCTCGGGGATCGCGAACATCCCCAGCACCGGGATGAACACCAGCGCCGAGCCGGAGAAGATGCCCGGCAGGGACAGCGGGAAGGTGACGCGCCAGAAGCGCTGCCAGGCGTTGGCGCCGAGGTCCTGCGCTGCGTCGAGCAGGACCGGGTCGTGCTTCTCGAGGTTGGTGTAGAGCGGCAGGATCATGAACGGCAGGTGCGCGTAGACCATGCCGACGATCACCGCGAAGCGGGTGAACAGCAGGTTCCACGGGCCGAGGATGATCATCCAGGCATAGACGCGCACCAGGAAGTTGCTGGCGAACGGCAGCACCACCAGCAGCACCAGCAGGTTGCGATAGTGCTGCGGGCTGCGCGCGATGAGCAGCGCCAGCGGGTAGGCCATGAGCAGGCACGCCAGCGTGGTCGTGGCGGCCACCCCGAACGACTTGGCGAACACCTGGGCGTAGATCGAATCGCCGAAGAAGACCTGGTAGTTCTCGAGGGTGAGCCCGGTCTCGGCCTCGCCGTGGGCGCCCACCAGCGGCGCCAGGCCGCCGAACTCGCCGGGATGGCGCACCGAAGCGACGATCATGATGAGCGCCGGCGCGACGAAGAACACCAGCAGGAACAGCATCGGGGCGCCGGCGCTGGCCCAGCGTCCGAAGCGGCCCTCGAACTGCGCGCTGCGCTGGCGCTCGCGCAGCGCCGCTTCGGCGGATCGGGTCATGGCTTCACTGCTCGAGGAACAGGCCGCAGTCGGCGTCCCACTCGATGGCCGCCGGCTCGCCGGCGCCCACCGCGCGCGCGCTGCCCGGCGCGGCATTGGGCAGCAGGGCCGAGAAGGTGGCACCGCACTCGAGCTCGAGCACGTAGGTGGTGACCTCGCCGACGTAGAGGAACTCGCGCGCGCGGCCCTCCACCCGGTTGGCGCGGCGGCGCGGCTCGCCGGGCGCGGCCAGGTGCACCTGCTCGGGCCGGATCGCGAAGGCGCCGCGCTGGCCGGCGCGCAAGCCGGCGCGCGCGGGCGCCTGCACCTCGCCGAGCCGGTCCACGCGCAGGCGCATCGTCGCGTCGCCGGCCTCGAGCACCTCGCAGTCGAACAGGTTGATGCTGCCGATGAAGCCGGCGACGAAGCGGTTGTGCGGATAGCCGTACAGCCGCGCCGGCTCGTCGATCTGCTCGACGCGCCCGGCGTTCATCACCGCGATGCGGTGCGACAGCGACAGCGCCTCGTCCTGCGCATGGGTGACGAACACGAAGGTGATGCCGACGTCGCGCTGCAGCGACATCAGCTCGTACTGCATCTGCACCCGCAGCTTGGCGTCGAGCGCGCCCAGCGGCTCGTCGAGCAGCAGCAGGCGCGGCCGGTTCACCAGCCCGCGCGCCAGCGCCACCCGCTGGCGCTGGCCGCCGGAGAGCTCGTTCGGGTAGCGGCGCGCCTTGTCGCTCAGGTGCACCTGGTCGAGCGCCTCGGCGACCCGGCGCTCGACCTCCTCGCGCGGGCGCCCGGCCATCTGCAGCGGGAAGGCGATGTTGGCCGCCACCGTCATGTGCGGGAACAGCGCGTAGCTCTGGAACACGGTGTGGATGGGCCGCCGCTCCGGGGGCGTGCCGGCCAG
Source organism: Burkholderiales bacterium 70-64 (assembly GCA_001898645.1). Taxonomy (GTDB): domain Bacteria; phylum Pseudomonadota; class Gammaproteobacteria; order Burkholderiales; family Burkholderiaceae_E; genus Zeimonas. Next base: position 35,308 of record MKUQ01000025.1, on the reverse strand, counting down.
GTCGCGGCCGTCGAGCAGCACGGCGCCGCCATCGGGCAGGTCGAAGCCGGCGATCATGCGCAGCAGCACCGTCTTGCCGCAGCCGGACGGGCCGAGCAGCGTGAAGAATTCGCCTGCGCCCACCGAGAAACTGACGTCGTCGACCGCGACCAGGGAGCCGAAACGGCGCGTCACCCCGCGAACTTCCAGCAGACTCATCCTCGATCGGCCATCCGGTCATTGAAGAATGGACGCGATGTTACACAATGCCGGGCCCCCGCAGCAGGGGGTGGCGCCCCGGCCGACGCCCGGCGTCAGTAGGTCACCACGCTGCGGATCGATTCGCCGCGGTGCATGAGGTCGAACGCCTCGTTGATGCGCGCCAGCGGCAGGGTATGGGTGATCAGGCTGTCGATGTCGATCCTGCCGTCCATGTACCAGTCGACGATCTTCGGCACGTCGGTGCGGCCGCGCGCGCCGCCGAACGCGCTGCCCTTCCAGACGCGGCCGGTCACCAGCTGGAACGGCCGGGTGCGGATCTCCTGCCCGGCACCCGCCACCCCGATGATCACGCTCACGCCCCAGCCGCGGTGGCAGCACTCGAGCGCCTGGCGCATCACGTCGACGCTGCCGATGCACTCGAAGGAGTAGTCGGCCCCGCCGCCGGTGAGCTCGACCAGGTGCGCGACCAGCTCGCCGCCGACCTCCTTCGGGTTCACGAAGTGGGTCATGCCGAACTTCTCGGCCATGGCGCGGCGCGCGGGGTTGAGGTCCACCCCGACGATCATGTTGGCGCCGGCCAGGCGGGCGCCCTGGATCACGTTCAGGCCGATGCCGCCCAGGCCGAACACGACCACGTTCGCCCCCGGCTCGACCCGGGCGGTGTTGATCACCGCGCCGATGCCGGTGGTGACGCCGCAGCCGATGTAGCAGACCTTGTCGAAGGGCGCGTCCTCGCGGATCTTCGCCACCGCGATCTCCGGCAGCACGGTGTAGTTGGCGAAGGTGGAGCAGCCCATGTAGTGGTGGATCTTCCGGCCGCCGATCGAGAAGCGGCTGGTGCCGTCGGGCATCACGCCCTGGCCCTGGGTGGCGCGGATCGCCGTGCACAGGTTGGTCTTGCGCGACAGGCACGACTTGCACTGCCGGCACTCGGGCGTGTAGAGCGGGATGACGTGATCGCCCTTCTTCACCGAGGTGACGCCCGGCCCGACGTCGACCACCACGCCCGCGCCCTCGTGGCCCAGGATGGCCGGGAACAGCCCCTCGGGATCGGCACCCGAGCGGGTGAACTCGTCGGTGTGGCAGACCCCGGTGGCCTTGACCTCGACCAGCACCTCGAAGGCGCGCGGCCCGTCGAGCCGGACGGTTTCGATCACCAGCGGCTTGCCGGCTTCGTACGAGACAGCGGCGCGTACGTCCATGGGGCGCATCCTCCCGGGGAGCATCGAGGTGGATCGATGGTACGCCATCGCGCCGGGCCGGCGGCGCGCCGGGGCGGTAGCATGCGCGGTGTGCACGTCACCCGAGGATACCCATGCCGATCACTCTCTACGATGCCAGCGTCCCCGTGTTCACCCGCCTGCTCGGCGGCCTCGACGCGATACTCGCCAAGGCCGAAGCGCATGCCCAGGCACGCAAGTTCGACCCCGACACGCTGATGCAGGTGCGCCTGTTCCCCGACATGTACCCGCTCGCCATGCAGGTGCGCATCGCCTGCGACGCCGCCAAGTTCGGCGTCGCGCGCCTGGCGGGCATCGAGGCGCCGAAGTTCGAGGACAGCGAGCGCACGCTGGCCGAGCTGCGCGAGCGCATCGCCCGCACGCTGGCCTTCATCGCCGGCGTGCCGCGCAGCTCGATCGACGGCCAGGAAGATCGCGACGTGGTCATCCCGATGCGCGAGCGCAAGCTCGAGATGAAGGGCATCGACTTCCTGCTGCATCGCGCGCTGCCGAACTTCTACTTCCACCTCACCACCGCGTACAACCTGCTGCGGCACAACGGCGTGGAGATCGGCAAGCAGGACTACCTCGGGCGCGCGGGATAGCGCGGCGCGCCGGGCGGGCGGAACGCGCCGGGATCGCCGGATTCGCGCAGGCCGGCGCGTGCGTGCGCATCCTGGCCGAGCGTCCGGGCCAGCCACGGCAGGCAGCCCTCGAGCGCGGCGCGCAGGGTCCAGGGCGGGTTGACCACGAACATGCCGCTGCCGTGCAGGCCGAAGCCGCCCGGCGAGGAGCGGCTCACGGTCAGGCTGGCATGCAGCCAGCGCGCGCCGGACAGGCCCTCGAGCCGGCGCGGCAGGTCGAGCGACTCGCGCCGCTGCACCTGCGGGTACCAGATCGCATAGCAGCCGGTGGCGAAGCGGCCGAGCGCGTCGCGCAGCGTCCCGAACGCCCGCGCATAGTCACGCTTGTCCTCGTAGGCCGGATCGATCAGCACCAGCGCCCGGCGCGGCGGCGGAGGCAGCAGCGCCTTGGGCCCGTCGAAGCCGTCGGAGGCCTGCACCCGGGCGCGCTGCATCGCCTCGCGCCCGGCTTCCTCGAGGTTGCGCGACAGCACGCGGTGCTCGTTCGGGTGCAGCTCGAACAGGCGCAGCCGGTCGTGCTCGCGCAGGTGCCGCAGGACGATGAAGGGCGAGCCGGGGTAGTGGCGCAGCACCCCGTCGGGGTTGAACGCCCGCACCACCGCCAGGTAGTCGGCGACCGCCGGCGGCAGGTCGGTGCGCTCCCACAGCCGCCCGACGCCGTCGGCGAACTCGCGCCGCTGCGCGGCCCACTCGCCTTCGAGCGCGTACAGGCCGGCGCCCGCATGCGTGTCGATCACCCAGAACGGCGTGTCCTTGGCCGCCAGGTGGCGCAGCAGCTGCACCAGCACCACGTGCTTGAGGACGTCGGCGTGGTTGCCGGCATGAAAGGCGTGTCGATAGCTGAACATCGGCGAATCATGCCGCATCCGCGGCGTGGACGGCTCGCGCGCCAGGGCCTGTTCACCCTAGTCCAGCGCGATTTGCGCCTTTACCCAGGCGTTGCGGCCCGGTTCGTTGATGCGCGTGTTGGCCGGGAACACGAAGCCGGGCAGCGAGGCTCCGGTGCGCGACAGGTGTTCGGCATAGGTGCGGTCGAACACGTTGTCGATGCCTGCGGTCAGCAGCATGCCCTTCTTCGGCCGCCAGCCGGCGTTCAGCGACAGCACGCCGAAGCCGGAAGACCTGCCGATGTCCTGGCCGTTCGCGACGATGTTGCCGGAGCCGATGTCGACGCGGTTCTGCGCCGCCACCAGGCGCAGCAGGGCGCCATAGGAGAAGGCGCCGTCGTCGTACTCCAGCGCCAGACGGCCTTCCAGCGGCGGCTGCTGGGCCAGCGCCTTGCCGTCGGTATCGTTGGAGCCGCGCACCCAGGCCAGCGTGCCGGTGGTTCTCCAGTGGCGCGCGAAGCGCCAGATCACGTCGGCTTCCAGGCCGTAGACGGTGGCGTCGACGTTGCGCACGCGGGTGGGTGCGATCCACGTCAGCAGAACATAGTTCTGCACCTTGCCGTAATAGGCCGACGCCGACCCGCTCCACTCGCCCCGCCGCCAGTTCAGCCCGGCGTCGATCTGGGTGGTCTTTTCCGGCTCGATGGTGAGGAAGGCGCTGTTGAGCGTGGTCTCGTCGCGCAGCAGGCGCTCCCAGTAGTCGGGGAAGCGCTCGGCGTGGCCCAGGCCGGCGTACCAGTCGCCCAGCGCGAAAAGGCCCTCATAGCGCAGGAAGCCGCTGGTCAGCGTGTCACGATCGGTTTTCCCCCGGGTCTGGTTGACCGGCGCCATCATGCACATGCCGTTCATGTACATGCCGGCCACGCAACGCCTGCCGTCCTCGGCCGAGTGGCGATCCATGCGCAGACCGCCCACCGCCCGGGCACCGTCTTCCAGCGCGTAGGCCGCCTCGCCGAACACGCCGAACTGGCGGAAGCTCATGTCTTCCTCGTACGGCAGGCTGCGAAAGAAAGCGTTCGCGGCATCGCCGCTGGCCTGGCCCATGGCATTGCGGGTGCGGTGGGTATCACGCTTGGCATCGGCACCCAGGGCGAAGCTCCATGCCTCGCCGGGGGCCAGCGTGATGCCGGCGCGCGCACCCACGGTGGTGCGGTCCGGGTTCATCGCGGAGAATCCGTTGGTCAGCAACTGATCGCGCAGGCTGTAGTTGTCCATCACGTGATCCACGTAGTTGCGGTACGCCTGCGCCCAGATCTTCTCCACCAGCGGCGACAACCGGCGCTTCTCGAACTTCAGTGCGACGTTTTCGCGCGCGAAGCGCGAGCCGTCCATGCTGCGATCGGCATAGGCGGCCTCGCCGTCGCTGCGCGCGCCGGAAAGTTCCAGCGCGGTGTTCCGGTCCGGTGTCCACGCCAGTGAAGCCTGGGTATTCCAGCGCGTGTAGCGCGAGTGGATGCGGGTGCCATCGCCGTCCTTGTAGTCGTCGGCATCCGCGTGGGTGCCGCCGGCACGGATCTGGAACTGCGGCGTGCCGCCGCGTACGTCGATGACCTGGTCGTTGCGCCCGAAGCTGCCCGCCGTGAGGCTGCCGTCCAGGCTCCAGCCGGTTTGCTCGAGCGGACGCAGATCGCGTTCGAAGAGCACGGTGCCGGCGGACATGCCGGCACCGTAGATCACCGTCTGCGGGCCCTTCAGCACCGTCACGCGGTCGTAGGATTCGGGATACACATAGGCGGTCGGCGGATCCATGCGGCCGCCGCAGCCGCCGTAGATCTCCTGTCCGTCCAGGAAGATGCCCAGGCGTGAGCCGGACATGCCGCGGAATACGGGGTCGCCGTCGGTCGCGCCTTTGCGGATCACCGAGAAGCCCGGAATGCTCTTCAGGAAGTCCGCGCCGTCATGCGCGGGAATGGGCTGGCGCGGAGCCTTCGGGTCGGTGACCACCGTGAGCGCCTCGGTACTGAGGGGCGCGGTCACCACGACGGCGTCGAGGGTGTGCTCGTTCTCGCCGGTGGCCGGCTCGGCGTGTGCGGGCGCCATGCAGGCATGGACGCCCAGCAACGCGAACGCAAGACGGCTGGACAGAGGAGAGGTCTTCATTGCTTCCGCTCCTCGATCGGACCGGTGACAAGGGTGGCGAGCGGGAACGCGGCCAGCGCGCCCGCGATGCGGGAATGGCGGGAAAGCATGTTTTCTCCGGATCGGGATCGACACGCGCGGGCGCAACCGCGCACGGCAGCGCGCGCCGGGATATTCGATTTGGGCTCGCGCGAGGCGAGCGCTCGGTCAGGGCAGGATCAGGCGGAGAGCGGCGGGGCGCGCGGGTGCGCCGTCCGCCATGCCAGCGGCGTGGCAGGCGCAGGAGGATGCAGCCGGGGGAGCGCCAGCAGCGTGGCCGCCGCCGCCGGCGGTGCAGCCGACGGCCCGGCCGGCAGGGTGTGCTGGAACGCGTGGGTGAGGCAGTAGGGACAGTGCTCGAGGCGGTCGCCGTCGTGCTCGCCGGACGGCGCATGCGGTGCGGCTTGCCCGCCCGCTACCTGCGCTGCCCCGGCGCCGCCGGCGGCGTCGATGCTGCAGACGTCGCCGCTCACCAGGACGGCCAGCGACGGGCCGGCCGGGCCGGCGAGCAGCGCGTGCGAGATGCCGGGCGCCAGCGCCGACATCAGCATCGCCGCGAGGACGAGCCATGCGATGCGAGCGCGCTGGACCACGGCGAGATTCATGCGCGCAGTCTATCGTCAGCTTCGTCGGCAAAATGCCGGGGCCGCGCCCGCGGCGCCGCGCAAACCCGATATCGATCAACGAATCGCCGGTTAGCGCGGCGCGCGCGACAGCCGCCAGCCGGCGAGGACCAGCCAGGCCGCGGCCACGGCGAGCGCGCCCCACACCAGCGCCTGGCCGACCAGCAGTTGCTCGTCGAGCCGGTAGCCGTTGCACAGGCGCTGCGGCGCGTCCTGGTAGAGCATCCCGGCCACGGCGGTCATCGGCAGCACGTTGCCGAGGAAGAAGCCCTGCACCACCACGCCGGCGGCGCGCCAGGACAGGCGCAGCGCCGCCCCGCAGGCGGCGAGCGCCAGCCACTTGACGACTTCGACGCGCGCATCGACCAGCGCCAGGTCGAGCAGGCGCGGCACCATCGCCAGTCCGAGCACGCCGGCGCTCGCCGCCAGCCCGGCGATGCCGAGCGCGTTCCAGCGCGCCAGGGCCGCGCGCCAGGCGGCAGGGCAGGCCGCTGCCAGCGCAGCACCGGCAGCCACGAGCAGCGGGAACTGCAGCAGCATGTGGCTGGCCATGCCCGACTCCATCGCGCCGCGCACCGGCGGCAAGGCGAGCAGCGCGAGCACGGCCAGGCCGGCCGGCGCCTGGAGCTCGCGCCAATGCCGGAGCCTGGGCCAGGACCGGAGCCAAGAGAGGGGCCGGAATCGAGACCAGGACCGGGCATGGGGCCGGGACCGAGGCCGCCGGGCCGGCCGCGCCGCGCCGGCGCGCCGCAGGCCGTGCGCGATCATCCGCGCTCCTCATCGGCAGCAAGCGCGCGTGCGAAATGCAGCGCGTCGTCGATGCGTGCGTAGTCGAAGATGCGCACCAGCCGGCCGCGCCCGTCGAGCACCAGCAGGGCGGCGTTGTGCTCGTAGCCGCCGAGCCCGTCGGGGATCACCACCACCTGGAACAGCCCGAGCAGCCGGCGCAGCTCGCCGGCGTCGGGGACGGTCGCGAAGCGCCAGATGCGCGCATCGGCCTTGAGCTCGGCCGCGTAGCGCTGCAGCACGGCGACATCGTCGTGCCCGGGGTCGAAGCTGATCGAAAGCAGCCTCACGCGGGTATCGGGAGAGCCGGCGGGCGCGGCGCCGATGCGCGCCTGCAGCTGCTGGAAACCGCTGCCCAGCGCTGCGCACACCGCACGGCAGCGCGTGTAGACGAAGTCGACCAGGGTGACGCCGCCGTCGTCGCCCAGCCATTCGGGCAGCGGACGTGCGCCATCGATCCCCGGCCCGACGGCGCGCACCGCCGGCACCGCCACCGGATGGCGGACCACCTCGAGCCGGCGCGCGCCCTCGGCCGTCCAGACGCGGAAACCGTGGGTCAGCCAGCCGCCCGCGAACGCGCACGCCAAGGCCAGGCAAACGGTCGCCACTGCCGTGCGCAGCATCCCACCCCTCGAAAAGCTCAGAACGTGCGAAGGAACCGTAGCGAGCGGCCCGAGGTCGCGCCGAGAAGCGCAGCCGTACCAGGGCCTGTTCGCCCTACGATCGACCCCGCGCCGGGGCCTGGCGAGGCGCCGGCGACGCGCGTGGCGGTGCCACGCAAGGAGCCGGCAACGAAGTGTGGCGGCTCGCCAGACCCCGGCCCGAAGGGTGAACCCGAAAACAGCGCGCACTCGGCGTTGCAAATGCTCGCCGTGGCCCCGCCACGGCTGCGCTTTGCGCCTTGATTGCGCGCCGTTTTCGGGTTCACGCGGGGTCGATCGCAGGGTGAACAGGCCCTAGTGTACGGCGAGCATCGCAAGCGCGAGATCGGGCCGCGCAGTAGGTTCATTCGCACGTTCACGTTCAGGCGGCGCGCACCCGGCCCTGACGCACCAGCGGACGCTCATGCAGCTCCGGGGCGCCCCCCGAGGTGGGCGGCCGCAGGATGTCGGCCAGGGTATAGCCGTCGAGCGTGCGCAGGAAGCTGCCGAGCGCCTCGTCGACGATGCTGGTGAGCCGGCAGCTGCCGGTCAGGATGCAGTGGTTGCCGGTGCCCAGGCACTCGGTGAGATAGAAATCGGACTCCATGCTGCGCACCACCGCGCCCAGCCCGATCTTCTCGGGCGGATGCGCCAGCCGCATGCCGCCGCCCTTGCCGCGCACGGTCTCGATCCAGCCGTTCAGGCCGAGCTGGTGGGTGACCTTCATCAGGTGCGCCTCGGAGATCCCGTAGACACGCGCGACCTCGGCGATGGTGCACAGCCGTTCGGGGTGCTGGCCCACGTACATCAGCAGGCGCATCGCATAGTCGGTCATCATGGTCAGGCGCATCTCGTGTCCCCTTTTCTCATTGCCTCGGTCAGTGCCCCCCGCCCGCCAGCGCCCGCAGCTCGGCGCCCCCGGTGAAGGGCGTCGTGCGGGCGTCGGCCTTGCGTGCGGCCTCGAACACCGCCGGCTCGATCGCGTCGGACCGGTTCGACCACTGGCCGCGGACCCACGTGGCGATGGCCGCCAGCTCGGCATCGGCAAGCTGCCCGAAGGCGGGCATGGAACCCTTGTAGGTCACGCCCTTCACCTCGATCTCGCCGCTGACACCGTGCAACAGGATATTCGAAAGTATCCGCGAACTACCATTTACCCATTCCGATCCGTCGAGCGGCGGGAAGACGCCCGGCACCCCCGCGCCGCTGGCCTGGTGGCAGGCCGCGCAGTGCGCGGCGAACAGCGCCTTGCCGTCGGCGCCGCCCGCCGCCACCGCCGGGGCCCCGGTCAGGTCGGCCACCGTGCGCCGGTCGCCGAGCGCGGCGCTGCCGAAGGACTCCGAGAACAGCAGGTAACCCACCCCGAAGAGCACCATGACCAGCGTGACGCCCACCGCGGCGAGCGGGATGGGGCGGATGTACTCCGAAGGTTCGGCGTTCTCGCGACGCTGCGCGCCGGTCTTGGCTCCGGGTTCGTTCAGCATGGCCGCCGCTCCTCAGGGCCTGTCCGCCGCGGGCACGACCGGGTAGGTGTGGACCAGCGACTGCAGGTACCTCACCAGGTCGAGCGCCTCGCGCGTGGCCACCACCACCTTGCCGGGCGGCGCATAGGCCGGCGGCAGGGCCACCACGCGGTCGCCGTCCTCGGCCGCGTCCTTCTGCACGAACAGGAAGGGGTAGGCCGGCATGTTCGACTCCTCGACGTAGGCGCGCGGCTGGTACAGGTGGCCGAGGTGCCAGTCCTCGCTCGGCTGGCGGGCGCCGATGTTGAACAGGTCGGGGCCGGTGCGCATCGTGCCCAGCAGGTGCGGGCGGTCGTACACGTAGTCGGCCGGCACCGAGGCGCGCCCCCAGCCGCGCTCGAAATCGGGCCCGAAGTTGCGGTCGCGCGGCTGCTGGCTGTGGCAGTACACGCAGCCGTTGGAGACGTACAGCTGGCGCCCGCGCGCCTGCTGCTCGGTATACGGCTTGAGCCCCGCCGGCGGCGCGATGTCGCGCACCTGCACGTAGGGCAGCACCACCAGCGCGGCGGTGGCGATGCCCAGCGAAGCCACCGCGCCGGCGGTCAGCTTGATCTCATTTTCCATGGGACAGCTCTCCCCGCGGCAGCCAGAACAGCGCCGCCCCGGTACGCTCCGGGCCGAAGCGCAGGGCCATGGCGAAGAAATGGCCGACGAACACCAGGTGCCCGAGGGTGAGCATCGCGCCGCCGACGCTGCGCCACTGCAGCCAGGGCAGGGTGAGCGTGACCGACTCGATGAAGGGGCGCGAGGCGTCGAGCATCGCCAGCCCCTGCAGCCAGCCGCCGATCGACAGCGGGATCACGTAGACCAGCCCGCCGATCGCCGCCAGCCAGAAGTGCAGCGTGATCAGCCGCGGGTAGGGCCACTCCCAGGCCAGCACGCGCGGCATCATGAAGTAGATCGCGCCGAACAGCACCATGGAGACGAAGGCATAGGCGCCCAGGTGGGCGTGCGCCACGGTGAAGTGGGTGAAGTGCGCCACCTGGTTGACGCTGCGCAGCGCCTCGATCGAGCCCTCGACCGAGGAAGCGAAGTACATCAGGCCGCCGTACATCATGAAGCGCAGGGTCGGCGAATGCACCGCCAGGTGCATCCGCCCCCACAGCGTGCCGCCCTGGTTGATGCTGAAGGCGACCACCGGGATCACCATCATCACGCTCTGCACGATCGACAGCGTGGTGAGCCAGCCCGGCACCGGGCCGCCGATCAGGTGGTGGCCGCCCACCTGGGGATAGAAGAAGGCCAGCGTCCAGAAGCCCAGCAGCGACAGGTTGTACGAGACGACCGGGCGCCCGAGCACCTTGGGCAGGAAGTAGTAGATGGCCCCCACGCTCACCGGTGTGAACCACAGGCCGAGCACGTTGTGGCCGAACCACCAGTTGGTGGTGGCCTGCTGCACGCCGAAATGCACGCCCGGCAGGTTGCCGACCAGGAACAGCACAGCGATCCACAGCAGCGCGGCGACGCAGTACCAGACGCTCACGTACAGGTGCTCGACCTTGCGGTTCACCAGCGTGAACAGCGCCGGCAGGATCACCAGCGCGAAGCCGGCGAAGATGAACACGTCGATCTGCCAGGGGATCTCGAGGAACTCCATCCCGTCGGACCAGCCCGCGGCGATCGCGCCCAGCCCCGAGGCCACGCCGGCATTCAGGAAGGTGCCGCCCAGCATCGCCCAGCCCGCCCCCACCAGGCGCGTACGCAGCAGGCGCGGCAGCAGCCACAGGATCACCGCCAGGCAGGCGTTGGAAGCCCAGCCGTAGAACACCGCATTGGTGTGCACCGCGCGCAGCCGTCCGAAGGTCAGCCAGGGCTCGCTCACCAGCCAGTCGGGCGCGTGCAGCTTGATCGACGACACCAGCCCGGCCGCCGAGCCGACCAGCAGCCACAGACAGGCGAAGGCCACGAACATGAACACCGGGAAGGCGCTCGAGCGGTCGGCCTCGATACGCTCGTGCACCTCCGCGGAATCGGCGCCCTCGGGCGCTCCGTGGGCGGCCGACGCGGCCTGCTGCAGCTCGCCGCGGGCGCCTTCGGCCAGCGCGGGGTCGTCGATGCGGCCGATCTCGCCGCGCCCGAAGATCACCCCCGCGCCGGCGGGATTTTCCACCAGCAGGCCCTTGCGCAGCGACCAGATGAAGGCGAACAGGCCGAGGATGGACAGGATGAAGGCGCCCAGCAGGCTGAGAATCGCGCTGTCCATCACGCGGCCTTCCGGCTCGCGGAGCGCGCGGCCGCGCGCGGGATCGGTGCGTCACTTGTCATCGTCGGCTCCCCTCCTGTCCAGCAGCGATTGCTTGTCGGCGACCTTGGCCCACTGGTCGGCCTCGGGCAGCGCCGCCTTGGTCTTGGTGATGACCGGCCACTGCGGCGCCAGCTCGGCGTTCAGCGCGACGTACGCCTCCTGCCCGGCCGGTACGTCCTCCTCGGTGGAGATCGCCTCGACCGGACACTCCGGGATGCACACCCCGCAGTCGATGCACTCGTCGGGGTCGATCACCAGCATGTTCTTGCCCTCGCGGAAGGCATCGACCGGGCACACGTCGACGCAGTCGGTGTACTTGCACTTGATGCAGGCTTCGCTCACGACGTGGGTCATGGCGTAATCTCCGGAGATCGGGCAAGAAGATCGATACTATATCTTTCTTCATGACCCGCGCCGCGATCGCCCCGGGAGGCCATGGGGTTGAATCGAGCCCGGGGCTCAACGTCGGGCGACTCCTGGCGGTACAGTGCCGTCCATCGGCATCGGGACGGGAGCAGCCATGCGGGCATACGAGATCCACGGCGACTGGGGACTGGCCAACCTGCGCCTGACGACGCGCCCCGACCCGCAGCCCGGGCCGGGCGAGGTCCTGCTGAGGATGCAGGCCTCCTCGCTCAACTACCGCGACCTGGTCGTGCTCGAGGGCGGCTACGGCAGCTTCACCGGTTCATTGCCCATCGTGCCGCTGTCGGACGGCGCCGGCGAGGTCGTGGCCGTGGGCGACGGCGTGCGCCGGGTGGCGGTCGGCGATCGGGTCTGCCCGATGTTCTTCCGCGACTGGATCGGCGGCGAGCCCGACCTCGCGCGCCTGACGCAGTCGCTCGGCGGCCCGCTCGACGGCACCATGAGCGAGTACATGTGCGTGCCCGAATCGGCCGTCTCGCGGGTGCCGGCGGCGTTCGGCCCCGAGCAGGCGGCCTGCCTGCCCTGCGCCGGCGTGACCGCGTGGCGCGCGCTGGCCGTCCTGGGCGCCACCCGCCCGGGCGAGCACGTGCTGATCCAGGGCTCGGGCGGGGTGGCGCTGTTCGCCCTGCAGTTCGCGCGCCTGTTCGGCGCGCACATCACCGTGATCTCCTCGAGCGACGAGAAGATCGAGCGCCTGCGCGCGATGGGCGCCGACGCCGCGATCAATTACGTGCGCACGCCCGAATGGGCGCGCGCCACGCGCGAGATCACCGGCGGCCGCGGCTACGACCAGATCATCGAGCTCGGCGGCGAGAAGACGCTGCCGCAGTCGCTGCGCTGCATCCGCCCCGGCGGCACCATCTCCATGATCGGCGTGCTCTCGGGCGGCGTCCTGCAGGCCTCGCTGGGGCATATCGTGACGCGCCAGGTGCGCATGCAGGGCATCACGGTAGGCAATCGCGACGACTTCGAGCAGATGTGCCGCGCCATCGAGCAGCACGGCGTGGCGCCGGTGATCGACCGGACGTTCGCCTTCGAGGAGCTGGTGCCTGCTTTCGAGCGGCTGAAGAGCGGGAGGCAGTTCGGCAAGATCTGCATCCGCCAGAACGTGTGAAGGAATTTACGGTTCCTTCACACGTTCTGCCGGTCGTCTATCCGGGGGCGCCCGCGTGTGCCCGCCGCGGTGAGTTGCCGTCCTCGACGGCGCGCCGGTGAAGCTCGACCAAGCGGGAGCGCTGCAGCTTGCCGGTGGCCGTCTGCGGCAGGCTCTCGACCCAGTGCACCCAGCGTGGACGCTTGTGGCCCGGCAGGTCGGCGATGGCCGCCTGCAGGCGCTGGTGCGCCTGCGCCTCGAGGCCCGGCACGGCGATCACGAACGCCGCGATGCCGCCCAGGCCCTCGGCCGTGGTCACGCCCACCGCGGCCAGCGTCTGCAGCGCATCGCCGCAGGCGCCCTGCAAATGCTGCTCGACCCACTGCGTGCTGACCCACTGGCCGGCGACCTTGAGCAGGTCGTCGTTGCGGCCGACGAACTCCAGGCCGTCATCGTGGCGCAGGAACAGGTCGCCGGGTCGGAACGCGCCGTCGTGGAAGGCGTCGCGCTGGTCGTCGGGGCGCTGCCAGTAGCCGGCGGCGACGGCCGGATGCTCGACCAGGATGCGCTGCGGCAGGCCCGTCGAGGCATCCGGGAAGCGCATCTGCGTCAGCGGCGTCGGCCGCAGCCGCCGGCCGTCCTCGCTGTAGAGCATCAGGCACAGCGTCTCGGAGGTGCCGTAGCCCGACCACGGCGCCCTGCCGGTGCGCTCGCGCCACCCGTCGCACAGCACCGGCGGCAGCGCCTCGCCGGCCGAGACGTAGTGGCGCACGCCGCAGCGCGCCAGGCGCTCGGCCACGCCCGCCTGCAGCATGCCGCGATACAGCGTAGGCACGCTGAACAGCAGCGTCGGGCGATGGCGCTCGGCCATGGCCGCGACGCGCTCGGCATTGGGCCACTCCTCGTCGAGGATCACCGTCGCGCCCAGGCGCAGGCCGGCGAAGAAGCTGTTGGCCAGCGCGTAGGCGAAGGTAAGCTTGGAGGTGGCGTAGAGGCGATCGTCGGCACTCGCGCCCAGCAGCTCGCGCGCGAAGGCGTCGCAGGGCGCGGTCACCGTCTGCATGTGGATCACCGCCTTGGGCCGGCCGGTGGTGCCCGAGGTGCTGATCCACAGGGCGGCGTCGTGCGGCCGCCGGGGTACCGGCGCGATAGCCCGCGCCGCGGCGAGCAGTGCGTTCCAGTCGATCGTGCCAGGCACCGATGCCGGGGTGACGACCGCGGGACCGCCCTGCATCGCGCCGGCCATTGCCTGCACGCCGGACGCCAGCGCCGGCGCGACCCAGGCGTAGCGGGCCTGCGATTCGGCGAGGATGGGCGCCAGCTCCGGCAGCGGGACGCGCGGGTTGGCGCCGATCGGCACGCCGCCGGCCCAGATGGCCCCCAGGTAGGCCTCGGTCCATTCGATGCCGTCCGGGGCGAGCACCATCGCGCGATCGTCGGGAGCCAGCCCGGCCGCCTGCCAGGCCTGGGCGGCGCGCGCCACCCGGTCGGCAAGCTCGCCGTAGGTGATCTGCCGCTCGCCGCAGACGATGGCGATGCGCTGTGCATCGCCGCGCTCGAACAGCGCCGCGGCGGCGTTCATTCCGGATTGCATGATGCGGCGCCCCCGTGTGTGCGACCGGGCCGCGCCGCAACGCGGCAGCCGGACAGACGATCACGATGGCGCCGGGCGCCGCGCCTCGTCCATGCGCCAGATCAAGAGATCCTGCCGCGCCGGCCGCGCGTCGCCCAGTGCGCCGGCATCATGCCGAGCAGCGCGCTGTCGCGCCGGACGTAGTGGTGCAGCAGCGCCGCGGCGGCGTGCAGCCCGATGAAGAAGTAGCCGGCCTCGGCCCAGGCCTCGTGGATCTCCTTCAGCGTCCTCCCGGTGGCGCGGTCGGGCGTCACGAAGTCGGGCACGGCGAAGCCGAGCAGCGACCACTGCTTGCCGCCGTAAGCCAGCGCCAGCACGCCCAGCACCGGCAGCGCGAGGAAGGTGACGTACAGCAGTCCATGCGCCAGCCGCGCCGCGACCGCCTGCCAGCGCGGCAACGCCGGCACGATGGCCGGATCGGGACGATGCAGCCGCAGGCCGAGCCGGACCAGCATCAGCACCCATACCAGCACACCGAAGTCGAAGTGCAGCCGCTTCACGATGTCGTGGGCCGCCATTCCCTTGGGGATGAAGCCCTTGGCCTCGATCGCGCCGTAGGCGAGCGCGATCGCCAGCAGGGTCAGCCAGTGCAGGCGGATCTGCCAGCGCGAAAAATGCGCGGGCGCGTCAGTCGTCGTTGCCGTCGTCATGATGGTTACGGAGGTCTTTCGGTCGGAATCGGATCGCAGGATAGGGCCGGGCGGCTGAACCGGAGCTGAATGCAGGGTACGGAGCCGGACACGCGGGGCTCCATGCACGGGACCGAACGCGCGGTCGAACACACGAGGCCGAATGCACGGGGATGGCGCCACCCCGCCGCCTGGGCGAGAATCCCGGGCATTCCGGTTCCGGGCAAGCCATGCGCCAATACGAGAGCGATGTCGTCGTCATCGGAGGGGGGCTGGCCGGCATCGTGGCAGCGCTCGAGCTGCTGTCGGCGGGCAGGCGCGTCACGCTGCTCGATCGCGATGTCGAAGCCAGCTTCGGCGGCCTCGCCCGGGAGAGCTTCGGCGGCATCCTGCTGGTGGGCACGCCCGAGCAGCGGCGCTCGAAGATCCGCGACACGCCCGAGCTGGCGCTGCAGGACTGGCTCGCCTTCGGCGAGTTCGGGCGCGACGAGCGCGCCGAACACTGGCCGCGCCGCTGGGCCGAGGCCTATGTCAACGACAGCCACGACGAGATCTACCAGTGGCTGCGCGCACGCGGCATCCGCTTCCTGCCGCTGCCGCTGTGGGTCGAGCGCGGCTCGTTCGGCGGCGGCAACTCGGTGCCGCGTTGGCACGTCACCTGGGGCACCGGGCAGGTGCTGGCCACGCAGCTGATCGCCGCGCTGCAGGCGCATCCGCGCCGCGCGGCGCTGACGCTCGCCTTCGGCCACCGCGTGGAGGCGCTGCTCGACGAGGGTGGGCGCGTGTGCGGCTGCCACGGCGCCCTCGAGGAGAACGGGGCGCAGCCGGCGGGGCGCGAGGAATTCGTGGCGCGCGCCGGCGCGGTGCTGGTCGCCGCCGGCGGCATCAACGGCAGCCTCGAGCGCGTGCGCCGGCACTGGCACGCCGACTGGGGAACGCCGCCGCCGACCATCCTCAACGGCTCGCACCGCTACGCCGACGGCACCCTGCACGACGCGGTGCAGGCGGTCGGAGGCAACCTCACCTTCCTCGACCGCATGTGGAACTACGCCGCCGGCGTGCACCATTGGAAGCCGCGCAAGCCCGGCCACGGCCTGTCGCTGGTGCCGCCACGCTCGGCGCTGTGGCTGAACTGGCGCGGCGAGCGCATCGGCCCGATGCCGCTGGTCAGCGGCTTCGATACGCGCGAGCTGGTCACCCAGGTCTGCCGGCAGGAGCGCCAGTACTCCTGGCAGGTGCTCAACCGCCGCATCGCGCTCAAGGAGCTGGCGATCTCGGGCGCCGAGTTCAACCCGTCGCTGCGCGAGCGCAGCATCGCCGGCTTCCTACGCGATTCGCTGCTGGGCAACCGCTGGCTGCTCGACGAGGTCACGCGGCACTGCCCCGACGTCGTGACGGCCGCCTCGCTGCCGGAGCTGGTGGCGAAGATGAACGCCCTGCAGGGCGACGAGGCGGTCAGCCTCGAAGCGGTCGGCGCCGCGGTGCGGCGCTACGACGCCGAGATCGAGCGCGGCCCGGCGCTGCACAACGACGAGCAGCTGCGCCGCATCGCGCACCTGCGCCGCTGGCGCGGCGACCGCATGCGCACCTGCCGCTTCCAGAGGATCGACGACCCCGGCGCGCGGCCGCTCATCGCCATCCGCGAGTTCATCATCAGCCGCAAGAGCCTGGGCGGCATCCAGACCGATCTCGACGCGCGCGTGCTCGACACCGTGGGCCGGCCCATCCCCGGCCTGTACGCCGCCGGTGAGGCGGCCGGCTTCGGCGGCGGCGGCATAAACGGGCTGCGCGGCCTCGAGGGCACCTTCCTCGGCGGCTGCATCTACGGCGCGCGCCGCGCCGCGCGGGCGATCGCGCGCTAGATCGACCCGACACCGGCAGATCGACTCGACCCCAATGGGATACGCACCATGAAGAAGACCGCGGCCTGGCTCGCCGTGCATGCGCTGCAGCAGCTCGGCATCCGCTACACCTTCGGCATACCGGGCGTGCACAACACCGAGCTGTACGACGAGCTGAACAACGCCGCGGCGATCACGCCGGTGCTGGTCACCCACGAAGGCTGCGCGGCCTTCATGGCCGACGCGGTGAGCCGCACCGCCGACGACACCATCGGCGCGCTGGCCATCGTGCCGGCGGCCGGCTTCACCCACGCCGCCAGCGGCATCGGCGAGGCGCTGCTCGACGGCATCCCGATGCTGGTGATCACCGGCGGCGTGCGCACCGACACCCCTCAGCGCTTCAAGCTGCACGGGATCGACCAGCTCGAGCTGGCGCGTCCGCTCACCAAGGCGGCATTCCGCATCGAGCGCCACGCCGAGGTGGTGCCGACCCTCTTCGAGGCCTGGCGCATCGCCACCTCCGGCAAGCCCGGACCGGTGCTGGTCGAGATCCCGGTGAACCTGCAGCTGTTCCCGGGCGAAGCCGGCGAGCTGCCGCGCTGGCAGCCCCCGGCCGCGCTCGCGGCGCCCGATGCCGGGCTCGTCGCCGCGGCGGCCGACGTGCTGGCGCATGCCGGCAAGGTCGGCCTGTTCGTCGGCTGGGGCGCGCGCGGCGCAATCGACGAGGTCGCTGCGATCGCCGAGCTGCTGCAGGCTCCGGTGGCCACCACCCTGCAGGGGCTCGGCGCGTTCCCGGCCGACCACCCGCTGCACGCCGGCTTCGGCTTCAGCCCCTCGGCCGTGCCGGCCGCGCGCAACGCCTTTCGCGACTGCGACGCCATGCTCGCCGTGGGCACCGCCTTCGGCGAGATCCCGACCGGAAGCTTCGCCGCCACCGTGCCGGCCGCCCTGGTGCACGTCGACATCGACCCCACGGTGTTCGACGCCAACTACCCGAGCGCGGTGAAGATCGCCGGCGACGCCCGCACCGTCCTGCAGGCGCTGCTCGGCGAGCTGCGCGGCCGCGGCGCGCGCCCTCCCGCCACCGCCCTGGTCGAGGGCATCGCGCGCGACAAGCGCCTCTACCGCGAGCAGTGGCTGGCCCACGACAGCGGCGGGCGCGTCAACCCGGCGCGCTTCTTCGACGAGCTGCGCCGCCAGATGCCCGACGACGCGATCACCGTGCTCGACGACGGCAACCACACCTACCTCGCCGCCGAGCTGTTCCCGATGCGCCGCGGCGGCAGGCTGCTCACGCCCACCGACTTCAACGCCATGGGCTATGCGGTGCCGGCGGCCATCGGCGCCAGGCTCGCGCAGCCCGGCAAGGAGGTGTTCGCCGTGGTCGGCGACGGCTGCTTCATGATGACCTGCATGGAGATCGTCACCGCCGCCGCGCGCGGGCTCGGCATCGTCTACTTCGTCTTCAGCGACGGCGAGCTGTCGCAGATCGCCCAGGCGCAGGAGATCCCTTACGGGCGCAAGCCGTGCACCGCCCTGGGCGCGCTCGATCTCGAAGGCGTGGCGCGCGCCACCGGCGCGGCCTGGGTCGGCATGGAGAGCGACGCGCGCATCGCGGTGGCGATGATCGAGGCGAGGGAGCAGGCCAGGGGCGGCCGCCCGGTGATCGTCGACGTACGCATCGACTATTCGCGCCGCACCGCCTTCACCAGCGGCACCGCGAAATCGACCTTCCGGCGCTTCCCGCTGTCGCAGCGCATGCGCTTCGCGGCGCGCGCGCTCGGGCGCAGGACGACGGGCTAGGATCGTGAGATTGAAATTCTCATACAAGAATTCTGGATGCTCATAAGGATGTCATCGGCAGATTTGGTCCAGACGAACGGCGGCTTTGGGTCAGCGTTATGTGCGTCCAGACAGATAATGGCGGATTGTCTGCTCGAGTTAGCGCATGGAGCGATGCGCGCCGCGCCGGATGTATTTGTCGGTGAGCGTGGCGAACCAGCGCTCGACTTGGCTCGGCCAGGAGGTCAAAGTCGGCGTGACGCGAGGAACCCGCTGGCGCGACGGCGCCGGCGCAATTGCCAGATGACCTCGCACGTGGCGATGTCGAGCGCCGAAAACAGCGTCGTGGAGCCAAGGCGCATATAGTCACGTGGCACCGATCGGGCACGTCGAGGATCGGATCACATGAAGCGTCACTGTTTTGATTGACTTGGCATCGAACGTTGAATTCATGAAAACTGACTAGTCATCATGCTCACACACCTGCGAATCCGAAACTTCAAGGCCTGGAAAGACACCGGCCCCATCCGCCTGGCTCCTTTGACCGTCATTTTCGGTGCCAACAGCGCCGGCAAGAGCAGCCTGGGGCACTTGTTGCTGGCTTTGCAGCAGACAGCGCAATCAACGGATCGCCGACGAGCCCTGCATCTGGGCGACAGCACCACGCTCATTGACCTTGGAACCTTCTCCGACTGCCTCCATGGGCACGACCTCCAGTCCGCACTCGAGTTTGAGCTGGGCTGGGAGCTTTCGGGCACACTGAACGTGCTCGACCCATTGACCACCCGGCGCTACGAAGGCGATGGTATGCGCTTGGACGTGCGCCTTGCTGCAGGCAAGGCCGGTCAGCCGGAAGTCGCACGCATGCAGTACCTGTTGCGCCAGAACAGCGACGACGTACTCGATGTCACGCTGGAGCGCGATGCTCAACGCAGGCTCAAACTCAGCTCGAAGCACTATGACTTCAAGATGGCCGACGGCAGGAAATGGCCGCTGGAAGAGCCAGAAAAGTTCTATCGACTGTCGGACATCAGCATGGCCCGTTTCAAGAATGCTGGGTTCATGACCGATTTCGCGCTGGCGACCGAGTCGATGCTAGCGAGCCTTTCGTACCTTGGGCCTTTGCGCAAGCCGCCCGAGCGGATCTATCAATGGTCCGGCGATACACCTTCGAGCGTAGGACAGATGGGGGAGTACGCCATTGCCGCCCTCCTCGCGGCGCAGGCCGAGGGGCGCAAGATGAATCGTGGTCCGAAGAAGGCCACTCATGAGTTCATGCCGTTCATTGCGGCCTGGTTGAAGGATCTGGGTGTCATCCAAGACTTCTCGGTTCGTCCTGTCGCCAAGGGCCGTAAAGAGTACGAAGTGCTGGTGCGTACGCATACTCATGCGCCGGAAGTGAAGATCACCGATGTGGGTTTTGGTATCTCACAGGTGTTGCCCGCGCTTGTTCAGGCCTTCTATTGCCCCCCCGACTCCACGGTGTGGATGGAGCAGCCGGAAATTCACCTCCATCCGCAAGTTCAATCGGCGCTCGCGGATGTCTTCATCTCCGCCATCCAGTCACGTGAGAGCGGCCGGGCACGGCATGTCCAATTGATTGTGGAGAGCCACTCGGAGCACTTCCTCAATCGCCTGCAGCGTCGCGTGGCCGAGTGTTTGGTTTCCTCGAAAGACGTTGCGGTTTACTTCTGCAGGAACACACGCTCTGGCACGGAACTGGAACCGCTGCGACTGAACACATTCGGCGAGATCGAGAACTGGCCGGTCAATTTCTTTGGCGACGAGATGGAAGATATCGCCGCACGTACGAAAGCAGCCATGCAGCGCAAGCGGGGGTTGTCGCAGGAATCGAAATCGTGAGGGCCGTAATCGATACCAATGTCCTGCTGGTTGCCAATGGTCGACATGATGACGTCTCCCCCGATTGCGTGGATGCCTGCGTGGATGGGCTGCGGGCGATGCAGAGATCCGGTATCGTCGTTATCGACGATGGCTTTCGCATCCTTGGCGAGTACCAGCACAAGACCCGGTTAAAGCCGCCTAAGGGCGTCGGCGATGTGTTCCTCAAATGGTTGTTGCGCGAAGCGACCGGCGGTCGGCGTGTCGAACTGGTGAGCCTCACTGAGCAAGCCGAGTACCATTACGCCGAATTTCCGGATCCCGGACTCGAATCAAAGTTCGACGCGTCCGATCGGATGTTTGCTGCGGTGGCCCACGCCCATGCCGAGAAGCCGGAGATATGGCAGGCAGCAGACTGCAAGTGGTTGGATTGGTGGCAGGCGCTACGCGCCCATGGCGTAATGGTGAAGTTCCTTTGCCCGAACGACGCGCGCACGTTCTATCAGAGGAAATTTCCGAAACATCCTGAACCAACCCTCCCGGACGCATGAGCAGCGCTGACTTCTTTCGCTTTCCCCATACCCACCATATCGCCTGGCTGGGCGAAGGCACGCCACGCGACGACAAGGTGCTCTCACTCGCCGAGGTGCGGGCGTTGCTGGACGGTCCGGTCGTGGTGGAAGAGAAGTTGGACGGTGCCAACCTCGGCTTTTCGATCGGCACGGACAGTCGCTTGCGTGCCCAGAACCGCGGCCAGTACCTGACCGAGCCCTACGCAGGGCAGTTCCAGCGCCTGCCCGAATGGATGGCGCTGCATAAAGATGGTCTTGCCGCAGCGCTGAGCGACCATCGCATCGCCTTCGGAGAATGGTGCGCTGTGCGGCACTCGCTGGACTATCCGGCGTTGCCGGACTGGTGGTTGCTGTTCGACGTATACGACCGCCGCGAGCGAAAGTTCTGGAGCACTCGCCGCCGCGATGCGCTGGCGAAAACACTGAACTTGGCAACGGTTCCGCGCTTGGCCGAAGGGAAACAGACCGTGGCTTCACTCAAGCAATTGGTCGCCGCGGAGCACAGCCGCTTCCGCGACGGTGCACTGGAAGGTGTGGTAGTGCGTCGCGAAAACGATGACTGGCTGCTGACCCGCGGCAAATTGGTGCGTGCAGACTTCACTCAGATCGACACGCATTGGCGCAGCCGCAAGCTGGAGTGGAACCAGGTACGCTGGGCTGGACTCCAGGTGGAACAATGACAGCAGCACTGCCGCCGCTCATCGCCAAGGCGCTTGCCAACGCCGGCGACCTGGTCCATAAGCTCGGCCACGCTCCGTACTTCGCCTGACACCGTCAGCTCGTCTTCGTCGCGTCTCGTTGACCCGATCATGGGCCGCGAAAGATTGTTGCTCGTAGAGTTGATGGCGGGTCAGAGATACGGGGCATTAAGATTTGCCCAGGCGGCGAACTCACTTCCGCACCCATCGCTCAGATGCCGCCCCACACCTCGCGCGCGGTCTCGATCACCAGCGCGAGCTTGGCGCGCTGCGCTTCCACCGCGATGTCGTTGCCGTGCACCGTGGAGGAGAACCCGCACTGCGGCGACAGGCACAGCTGCTCGAGCGGCGCGTACTGCGTGGCCTCCTCGATGCGGCGCTTGAGCACGTCCTTCGATTCGAGCTTGTCGAACTTGGTGGTCACCAAGCCCAGCACCACCGTCTTGCCCTTGGGCAGGAAGCGCAGCGGCTTGAAGTCGCCCGAGCGCTGGTCGTCGTACTCGAGAAAGTAGGCGTCGACGTCCATCTCCGAGAGCAGCGCCTGGGCCACCGGCTCGTAGCTGCCCTGCGCGGCCCAGTGGCTCTGGAAGTTGCCGCGGCACAGGTGCACCGCCAGGGTCATGCCGGCGGGCTTGCGCGCCACCACGCGGTTGATGAACTTCGCATAGCGGTGCGGCAGCTCGTCGGGGTCGTCGCCGCGCTGGCGCGCCGCCTCGCGCATCTTGTCGTCGCACAGGTAGGCGAGGTTGGTGTCGTCCATCTGCACGTAGCGGCAGCCGGCGTCGAACAGCGACTTCAGCTCGTCGCCGTAGGCACGCGCCACGTCCTCGTAGAAGTCGGGCTCGAGCTCGGGGTAGTGCTCGCGGCTGATGCCGGCGCGCCCGCCGCGGAAGTGCAGCATGGTCGGCGACGGAATCGTGACTTTCGGGGTGAGGCCCGGCGAGACCTGACTCTTGAGGTACTCGAAGTCGGCGCGCTGGATGTCCTTCACGTGGCGGACCTTGTCGACCACGCGCATCACCGGCGGGGCGAGCTCCTCGGTGCCGTCGGGCTTCTTCACCATCACCGGCAGGTCGGTCTGCACGCCGCCGAGCTGCTGCAGGAAATCGATGTGGAAATAGGTCCGGCGGAACTCCCCGTCGGTGATGCTGCGCAGGCCCACGTCCTCCTGGAACCTGACGATCTCGGTGATGGCCTTGTCCTCCACCGCGCGCAACTGCCCGGCCGTGATCTCGCCCTTGGCGGCGCGCTCGCGGGCCTCGAGCAGGTACTTCGGCCGCAGGAAGCTGCCGACGTGATCGGCGCGAAAGGGCGGAGTGGTGCGGGCGCTCATCGTGATGCTCCTCGGATCGGGACGAGATGCCAAGCGTAGCGAAAAACCGCTCCGGGAGTGCGAATGAACCCGGCGCGCTCGTTCGCTCCTGCTCAAGGCGCGGCGGAGTCGCGTCGCGGCAGCGCCTGCGCCTGCTCGCCCTGCTCGGCGCGCCGCTGGCGGCGCAGCGCCGCGGCCTTCGTGAGCCAGGCCAGGCCGAACCAGACGGAGAGCACGGCCACCGGCCAGGCGACCACCGCGGGCCAGACCACGCCGATGCCGCCGAGCGCGATGGCCGCGACGCCGAGGCGGGCGATCAGGCCGGCCTCGGTGGGCACCAGCACGCGCCGGTTGGTCAGGGCCGCGCCGAGGGCGCTGCCGACGCTCACCGCTCCGGCCGCGGCGCGACCGGCGCTGCCCGAGTGGGCGCGGCGCACCGGCAAGGGATTGCGGCGCCCGCTGCGGCGCACGCGGTTGTGGTGCGTGAGCACGATCTCGGTCGAGCGCTCGAGGTCGCGCTCGTACTGCCCGGCCATCCAGGCTCCGATGCCGGCGTCCTCGATGGCCACGTCGAGCTCGTAGTTCTGCATCCAGCTCGCGATGTTCAGGTTGGTCGAGCCGATGCGCGACCACACGCCGTCGGCCACGGCGGTCTTGGCGTGCAGCATCGTGCCGTTCCACTCGAACACGCGCACGCCCGCCTCGAGCAGGGGACGGTAGCCGGCGCGCGAAAGCGGCGAGAGCGCCGGGATGTCGGAAGCGCCTGGCACCAGCAGGCGCACGTCCACCCCGTCGCGCGCGGCCGCCGCCAGCGCCTGCACGTAGGGTGCGCTGCCGACGAAGTAGGCATCGGTGAGCCACAGGTGCTGGCGCGCGAGAGAGGCGATGGAGAGGTCGAGCCGGAACGTGCCGGTGGCGCTCGGCGCGCCGGCCACCACGCGCAGCCGGATGTCGCCCTGGCGTGCCATGTCCTGCGGCGGCGAAGGCGCCAGGGGCGTGCCGCCGCAGGCCTCCCATGCCTGCGCGAAGGCGCTCTCGAGCGCGGCCACCGCGGGGCCGCGGATCTCCACGCCGGTGTCGCGCCAGGGCTCGAGCCGGCGCGCCGGGTTGCCCCACCACTTGGCGCTCACGCACAGCCCGCTCACGAAGCCGACGCTGCCGTCGACCACGATGGTCTTGCGATGGTCGCGCGACAGCCAGCCGAACGGGCTCGCGAAGCGCAGCGGATTGAACAGCCGCACCTGGGCCCCCGCGGCGCGCAGCGTGCGCCACAGCGCGCCCGAACGCCACGATCCCAGCCAGTCGCACAGCACGAACACCTGCACGCCGGCGCGCGCCCTGGCCGCCAGCCGCTCGGCGAAGGCGCGCCCGACCGGGTCGTCCTCGAAGATGTACATCTCGAACAGGATCAGGCGCCGGGCGGCATCGATCGCCTGCTCCCACGCGGGGAAGTTCTCCTGCGCATCGAGCAGCACGCGCACCGCGTTGCCGTCGATGGGATCGGCGCCGGCCGCCCGCAGGAAGGCGCGCTCGGCGAAGGCGCGCTGCGCGGCCGCCGGCGCGGGACGGCTCGAAGCGGCTGGAGTCGGGGAATCGGGCATCACGCGTCACCGGTGCGCGCTGCCGCACCGGCCTGCGCGCTGCGGACAGGGCTGTCCTTGGCTACAGTAACATGGCCCGCACACGAAGGCGCCATGAAGGCACCCTATGAAGGCACCATAAGGGCGCCGCGAGGATACCTGCGAGGCCGATGCCGAGGCCGACGACGAATCCGGAGGGCGGTGCCGCTCCCCTGAGCGAGCGGCATGCCCGGCGCGCGGCCATGCTCGTGCGCATGGCCATGCCCGTCCTGTGCCTGGCGATGGCCCTGCTGTGGCTGCTGCCCGGGCAATTCGGCCGCAGCCCGTGGAAAGCCGACGAGGGCTACACCTTCGGGGTCGTCTACTCGATGCTCGCCGACGGGCACTGGCTGGTCCCGACGCTCGCCGGCGAGCCATTCATGGAGAAGCCGCCGCTCGTCTACTGGCTGGGTGCCGGGTTCGCCGACGCGCTGCGGGGCGTGCTGCCCCTGCACGAAGGCGCGCGCATGGCCAGCGTCGCCTGCGCCGTCGCCGCCTTCGGATTCACCTGGCTCGCGGCCCGCGAGATCGATCGCGACGACGGACCGCCATGCGCCCCGCTGATCCTCGCCGGCTGCCCGGCCTGGCTCTACGCCAGCCGCTTCCTCGTGTGCGACGTCGGCCTGCTCGCCTTCCAGGCGGTTGCCGCCTACGGGCTGCTGCGGCTGCTGCGCCGCGGTGACGCGATCGGCGCCGCCTGGCTCGCGACCGGGCTCGGCGCCGCCTTCATGACCAAGGGCTTCGTCTCGCCGGCGGCCAACGGCATCGGCCTGCTCCTGCTGGGCGCCGATGCGCGTTTCCGCTCGGTGCTGACGCGGCGCAACCTGGCGGTGTTCGTGCTGGCCGCGGCGCCCTGGTTCGCCGCCTGGCCGGCCGCGCTCGCCTGGACTTCCCCGCAGCTGCTCGGGCAGTGGTTCTGGGTCGACAACGTCGGGCGCTTCCTCGGACTGAACGACCTCAGCCCGTCGAAATCGTGGCGGCTGCTGCTCGAGGCGCCGCTGCTGCTCTCGCCCGCCCTGCCCGTGGCCCTGCTCGCCGCGGCGCAGCGGGGCCGCGCGATGCTCGCTTCACCGGCTCGCGGCGCATGGGCCATGGTCGCGGGATGGGCATTGGTGCTGGGCGCCTCGGCGCAGGTGCGCAGCGTCTACTTCCTGCCCATGCTGGTGCCGCTCGCGCTGCTGGCGGGCCGCTGCCGGCGACCGGCAGCCGATCCGTCGGCGGCCGACCCGCCGGTCATCGCCGGCCAGGCCGCAGGCCCAGCCACGGGCCGGGCCATGATCGCGCTCGCCATCCTCGGGCTGGCGGCATTGGCGGCGCTCGATCGCATTCCGTCGTCCATGGTCCGGCGCGCCGACCTGCGCATCGTGCTGGAAAGCGGCGCGCAGCCGGGGCTGATCGCCGCCGCCGTCGTGGCGCTGGCTGCCTTCCTCGTCCTGCGCGGCCGCTTGGCGTCCTTGCGATCCCCCGCGGTCACCTGGGCCGTGTGCCTGACGGTGTGGTGGGCGGCGTTCGTGGGGACGTTCGAACGCGGCCTGGAGCGCACCACCGGCTTCGCCGAGCCCTACACCGAGCTGGCCCGCCTGCTTCCCCGCGACGGCTGCGTGGCCAGCATCGGCCTCGGCGAGAGCGAGCGCGGGCTGCTGCACTACTACGCCGGCCTCGAGACGATTCGCATCGAACGCGCGCCCCAGACAGCCGCAACGTGCCGCTACCTGCTGCGCCAGCATCGCGGCAGCGGACCGGCGACCGAAGGCGCGGATCGCTGGCCCCGGCTGCTCGGCAGCTTCGCGCGTCCCGGCGACACGGCGCTGCGCTTCGATCTGCTGGCGAATCGGTGATCGGGACGCGCCCGTGCCCGCTCCGGGGCCTCTTCACCCTGCGATCGTGTACCCGCACTACCGCGGGCTGACTCCCGGGGGAGGCGGGGGCGGCGCGCCCAGCGGGGGCGGAGGTGGCTGCTGCGCCCTGGCCGGCGGAGCCACGGTGCCCGGAGCCGCCTCCGAGTAGTACGGCTGCTGGTAGGCGCGGCCCATCTGCCCCGATACCGGCACCCGGTGCCCCTTGGCGTACATGCACTGGATGTAGGCGTGGTCGTAGCGCCGCTGCGAGCCGTAGGCCGAGGACTGGCCCGCATCTGCACCCGCCGCGCTTCCCACGATCAGCCCGGTGCCGGCCCCGACGCCGGCCCCGCGCGATCCGCCGATGGCCACGCCGGCGAGCGCGCCCACCGCGGTGCCGATGGCGGCGCTGCGTACGCCGCTCTGCTCCGAGGCCGCCTGCGCCGACTGCCCGCCGATCTGGACCATCGCGAAATCACGGCACGACAGGTCGTCGGAACGGAACTGGTCGAAGGTCTTGCCGGTGCCCGGCAGCACCAGCACGCTCGGCCCGCTGGGCACCGTCGCGCAGGCTGCCAGCGCGCCGGCGAGAACGGCCGCCAGACCCAGGCGAACGAAAGCTTTCTTCATGGTCATCCCTCCGCGGCCACTTGCGGCGTTCACTGCGGCTGCACCGGCTGCCAACCGCCCGGGCACTGCTGCACCGTGGGATAGTAACCCTGCGGGTCGTTGCACCAGTACCAGTAGCCCGACGCCGCCTGCGCGGGCGCCTGCTCGATGTACGTGGGAGGAGTCGCCGGCACCGTGACCACCGGCGGCGCATAGTAGGGCCAGCCGTACGAGTACCAGAACGGGTCGTAGAACGGCCCCGGCCCGATGAAGACCCTGGCGCCGTAGTGCGGGTAGTAGCGGTGCCCGCCCCAGTAGTGGTGCACACCGACCACCGGCGTGCCGATGCCCACCGTGACATGGCCACGGACGCGGCCATCGCCGCGATCGGCCCACGCGGTGCCGCCCGCCAGCGCCGCCAGCGCGACGGCGATCAGCGCCTTGCTCGTTCGGGAGATCATGCCAGCACTCCTGCATCTCGGCACCGACGGGACAGCCTTGCGCCCCTGGGCCGAATTTAACTTATTTATAACGCACGGCCGCCCCGGCGGTGGACAGGCTGCCGACCGGCCGGACCACGCCGGGGCCATGCGAGGAGCCCGGCGGCGCAGGCTCGATTCGACCCCGACGGACTTAGAATGCATGCCACCTGCGCCCGCCAGGAGCCGACATGCGCCTGACCCCCGATACCGCCAGCCAGTTCGTGCTCTCGCGCGTCGGCCACGAATTCGCGCAGGACCCCTACCCCGACTTCGCCGTGCTGCGCGAGCACGCGCCGCTGTGCCGCCAGCCCGACGGCTCGATCCTGCTCACCCGCTACGACGACGTGCGCACGGCGCTCACCGACGCGGCGCGCTTTTCCTCCGACAAGCGGGTCGACTTCAAGCCGAAGTTCGGCGACAGCCCGCTCTACGAGCACCACACCACCTCGCTGGTGTTCAACGACCCGCCCTACCACACGCGGGTGCGCAAGCTGCTGCAGCCGTTCTTCGCCGTGCAGACGCTGCGCCAGATGGAGCAGGGCGTGGCGCGCATGGTCGACGAGCTGCTCGACGTGGCCGCCGAGAAACGCGTCATCGACATCATGAGCGAGTTCGCCCTGGCGATCCCGCTCAACCTGGTGGGCGACCTGCTCGGCGTGCCCCGGGGCGAGCGCGAGCCACTGCGCACCTGGGCCGGCCTCATCCTCGGCGGCCTCGAGCCGGTGCGCACGCCCGAGCAGCTGGCCGCCGGCAACCGCGCCGTGGAGGAATTCAAGGCCTACCTGGGCGAGCTCATCGCCCGCAAGCGCGCCCATCCCTCGCGCAACGCCGAGACCGACATCCTGTGGGCGCTGATCCAGTCGGCCGACGCCGGCGGCGGCCTCACCGAGCTGGAGATCATCCACAACTCCATCTTCCTGCTCAACGCCGGGCACGACACCACCACTAGCCTCATCTCCAACGGCATGGACCTGCTGCTGCGCTTCCCGGAGCAGCTCGAGCGGCTCAGGCAAGACCGTTCGCTGCTCAAGCCCGCGGTCGAGGAGATGCTGCGCTTCGAGAGCCCGCTGCAGATCGGCAACCGGCGCCCGACCGTCGAGGTCGCGATCCAGGGCGAGACGGTGCCGGCGGGCACGTTCTTCCACCTCGCCATCGCCGCGGCCAACCGCGATCCGCGCCAGTTCGACCATCCCGACGTCTTCGACGTCGCCCGCGAGCCGAACAAGCACGTGGCCTTCGGCCACGGCATCCATTTCTGCGCCGGCAACGCGGTGGCGCGCATGGAGGCTCAGGTCGCCTTCGCCAAGCTGATCGAGCGCTTCCCGCGCATCCGCCGCGCCGGCCCGACGGTGCGCCCCGACCGTTCGCGCTTCAGGGTGGTCGACGAGCTGAAGGTCGAGCTGGTGGCCTGAAGCGGCGGAGCGCGGGTGTCGTCGCGACCAGCGAATCAGGCCCCGTGGCGTGCCCAGAACTCTGAGGGGGTGAGGATGGGGTACTGATTCGCCAGCGCCAGCAAGTCCTTGTCGCCGGTGATCAGATAGTCGGCCTTCGCCGCCGAAAGCGTGAGCAACACGGGCTGGTCGGCAGGGTCGCGCAGGGTCGCATCCTGCGTGCCCTCGGGCTCGACGACATCGGCCAGAAACATGAAGCTGTCGGCCAGGTCGCGGATTTCCGCGGGCGTCATGCGAATCCGCGGCAAGCGGGGCAACACCCTGACCAATTCGTCCAGGATGTAGCGCGACAACACCACCTCCAGGCTGCCTTGGCGCCAGGCGGTGACGATACGGCCCGGCACGCTACCCGGGTAGGCCAGGCCCGATACCAACACGTTGGTATCGAGCACAACGCGCAATCCCAGCATCAGCGTGGCTTGCGCTCGGCCGCCACCGCCGCGTCGATCTCGGCCAGACCTTCCTCGACCGACAGATCAGAATACGCTTGGGCAATCCGATTGCTCAGCTGGTCGAAGCGCTCCCGCATGCGCCGGATGCGGGCGAACAGTTCGGCATCCACCAGAGCAGCTACCGGCTTTCCATCCTTGTTGATGACGATGCTGTCGTTGCGGTACTGCACCTGGTTGAGCATCTCGCCCAAGTTCTGCCGGAAGTTCACGGCACTGACTTCGGTGATCATGGTGTTTAGATGGTCATAATGATCGATATGACCATTATCATTAGAATTCGGTATGGTGTCCAGCCGCGGGGGGTACGTGATCGATGCTCGCCCCCTACAGCCGGTCACAGTTCGACGTCGGTAGAATGCGACGCTTCTGCCCTCCGCCATGACTCCCACCTCCCCCGAACCCGCCGCACTGCCCGTGGTCGTCGTCGGGGCCGGCCTCGGGGGGCTCGCCGTCGCGCTCGAGTTAGCTGACCACCGGCCGGTGGTGGTCCTGGCCAAGCGCGACTTGGAAGAGGCCGCCACCGCCTGGGCGCAGGGCGGCATCGTCGGCGTGCTGGGCAGCGACGACAGCGTGGACAGTCACGTGCGCGACACCCGCGACGCCGGCGGCGGGCTGGTCGACGAGGCGGCGGCGCGCTTCATCGCCGAGCGCAGCGGCCAGGCCATCGAGTGGTTGGTCGAGCGCGGCGTGGCCTTCTCGCCCGATCCGGCGGGGCCGCTCGGCCTGCACCTGACGCGCGAAGGCGGCCATGCGGTGCGGCGCATCGCACACGCGGCCGACGCCACCGGCAAGGCGATCCACGCGGCGTTGCTCGAGCGGGCGCGGCGCCACCCGCGCATCGCCCTGCGCGAACGCTGGATGGCCGTCGACGTGGTCACCACGCGCCACCTGCAGCGCGACGAGGCGCCGCGCTGCTACGGCGTCTACGCGCTCGACATCGATCACCAGCGGGTCGAGACGCTGCCCGCGGCAGCAGTGGTGCTGGCCACCGGTGGGGTGGGCAAGGTCTACCGCTACACCAGCAATCCCGACACCGCCACCGGCGACGGCGTGGCCATGGCGTGGCGCGCCGGCTGCCGCGTCGGCAACATGGAGTTCATCCAGTTCCATCCGACCTGCCTGTACCACCCGCAGGAGCGCAGCTTCCTGATTACCGAGGCGATGCGCGGCGAGGGCGCGCAGCTGAAGCTGCCCGACGGCACGCGCTTCATGCAGGCGCACGACGAGCGGCTCGAACTGGCGCCGCGCGACGTGGTCGCGCGCGCCATCGACTTCGAGATGAAGCGGCTCGGGCTCGACTACGTGCTGCTCGACGCCACCCACCTGGGCGAGACGTTCCTGAAGGCGCACTTCCCGACCATCCATGCGCGCTGCCTGGCGCTGGGCATCGACATCGCGCGCACGCCGATCCCGGTCGTGCCGGCGGCGCACTACACCTGCGGCGGCGTGGTCACCGACCTCGCGGGCCGCACCGACCTGCCGGGCCTGTATGCGGTGGGCGAAGCCGCCTACACCGGGCTGCACGGCGCCAACCGGCTGGCCAGCAACTCGCTGCTCGAATGCGTGGTGCTCGGCCGCTCCTGCGCGGCCGACGTGCTGCAGCACGTGCGCGGATTCACGCACGCGGCCGCGCTGCCGCCGTGGGACGAGAGCCAGGTCGAGAACGCCGACGAGCAGGTGGTGATCGCGCACAACTGGGACGAGCTCCGCCTGCTGATGTGGAACTACGTCGGCATCGTGCGCACGACGCGGCGGCTCGAACGCGCGCTGCACCGCATCCGCCTGCTCGAGGCGGAGATCGACGACTACTACGCCAACTTCCGCGTCAGCCGCGACCTGCTCGAGCTGCGCAACCTGGTCGATTGCGCCGGGCTGATCGTCGAATCGGCCCTGCGCCGCCGCGAGAGCCGCGGCCTGCACTACAGCCGTGATTTCCCGCTGACCCTGCCGGTGGGCTTTCCCACCGTGCTGGTGCGCGACGCGAAGGGGGGCACGCTGGACCTCGCTGGCTGAAGCTTCCTCCGGATCCCGCCACG
The DNA here is from genome assembly GCA_001898645.1 of Burkholderiales bacterium 70-64. Lineage (GTDB taxonomy): Bacteria > Pseudomonadota > Gammaproteobacteria > Burkholderiales > Burkholderiaceae_E > Zeimonas. The sequence continues at coordinate 4,105 of MKUQ01000025.1, read as the reverse complement.
CGTCACGGCGCAGCGACGGGGATCAGGGCCTGTTCACCCCACGGCCGCGTCAGGGCCGCTCGAGCAGCCGCAGCGAGAAGTCGACCGCGGCCACGTCCTTGGTCAGCTTGCCGACCGAGATGCGGTCGACGCCGGTCAGCGCGATCTCGCGCAGCCGCTCGAACGTGACGCCGCCGGAGACTTCCAGCAGCGCGCGCCCGCGCGTGAGCGCGACCGCCTCGCGCATCGCGGCGAGATCGAAGTTGTCGAGCAGCACGCTGGTCGCGCCGGCGTCCAGCGCCTCCTGGAGCTGGGCGATCGACTCGACCTCGATCTGGATCTGGATCTGGACCCCTGCGCCGAGCGCCATGGCGTTGCGCAGCGCGGCGCCTACCCCGCCGGCCGCGGCGATGTGGTTCTCCTTGATCAGGATGCCGTCCCACAGCGCGAGCCGGTGATTGGTCCCGCCGCCGGCGCGCACCGCGTACTTCTGCGCCTGGCGCAGCCCCGGCAGCGTCTTGCGCGTGTCGAGCACCACGCAGCCGCGCGGATTGGGCGACGCGCCTTCGATCGCCCGAACGTAGGCGCGCGTGACGGTGGCCGTGCCCGACAGCAGCTGCAGGAAGTTGAGCGCCGGCCGCTCGGCCGACAGCAGCGCGCGCGCCTCGGCCTCGATGTCGCACACGGTGGAGCCGGCCGTCATCGCATCGCCGTCGGCCCAGGCCCAGTCGATGCGGGCCGCCGGATCGAGCGTGCGCAGGCAGCCGTCGAACCAGTCGCGCCCGGCCAGCACCGCCGGCTCGCGCACGACCACGCGCGCACGCACGCGGCGGCCGGCCGGCACCAGCATCGCGGTCCAGTCGCCGCGGCCGATGTCTTCGGCGAGCGCATCGCGCACGTTGCGGGCGCGGGCTTCTTCGAGGGATTCGTTGCGATCGAACATGGCGCCGGGCGACGGATGGAGACGACGGAAGCGGAGCGCAGGGAACGGATCGGCGGGATCGGGCCGCGCGGCGTCAAGCCGCGCCGATGTTCGGCACGAAGCCGCTCGCGGGGCGGGCGGTCGATGCCGGGTTCTTCGCGACGAAGTCGAGCATGCGCTCGATGCAGCCCAGCGCCTGCGTGCGAACCGGCTCGTCGACGCGGATCTCGCCGCTGCCGGTCTCGAGACATTGCACCAAGCCCACGAGCCCGTTCATCGCCATCCAAGGGCAATGCGCGCAGCTCTTGCAGGTGGCGCTGTTGCCCGCGGTGGGCGCCTCGATGAGCGTCTTGCCGGGCGCGAGCTGGCGCATGCGGTGGAACAGGCCGCGGTCGGTGGCGACGATGTACTCGCGGGCGTCGCCCTCCACCACCGCCCGCAGCAGCTGCGAGGTGGAGCCCACCACGTCGGCCTGCGCGATCACGCTCTGCGGCGATTCGGGGTGCACCAGCACCATGGCGCCCGGATGCTTCTCGCGCAGCAGCTCCAGCTCCACGCCCTTGAACTCGTCGTGCACGATGCACTCGCCGTTCCACAGCAGCATGTCGGCGCCGGTCTGCTCCTGGATATAGCGCCCGAGATGGCGGTCGGGCGCCCACAGGATCTTCTCGCCGCGCGCGGCGAGATGGCCGACGATGGCCAGCGCGCACGAGCTGGTGACCATCCAGTCGGCGCGCGCCTTGACCGCCGCGCTGGTGTTCGCGTAGACGACCACGCTGCGATCGGGATGCGCGTCGCAGAAGCGGGCGAAGTCATCGGCCGGGCAGCCGAGATCGAGTGAGCAGGTGGCGTCGAGGTCCGGCATCAGCACCCGCTTGTGCGGCGACAGGATCTTCGCCGTCTCGCCCATGAAGCGCACGCCGGCCACCGCCAGCGTGGTGGCCGGATGATCGCGGCCGAAGCGCGCCATCTCCAGCGAATCGGCGACGCAGCCGCCGGTCTCGAGGGCCAGGTCCTGCAGGTCACCGTCGACGTAGTAGTGCGCGACCAGCACCGCGTCGTGCGCCTTCAGCAGCTGCGCGGCGCGCGTGCGCAGCTCGGTGCGCTGCGCCGGGCTCAGCGGTTCGGGCACCTTGGCCCAGGCGCGCATCGTGCAGCTGTCGCCGCTGGCGTCCTGGCGGGTGTAGTCGAAAAGCTGTTGGGTCATGGCGGGCAATGCGCGCGTACTGCGTCGCGGAAAATGCGACATGGTAATTGAATCATGCTCGATCCCGCAGGCGGAGTACAGGCCGGCAAACGCAACCGGAGCGTAGCGGTCGGGACCTCGGCCCCAGGGCTTCGCACGCGCTGCATGCGGCCCGCCGAAATCCGGGGCGTGGGCCACGGTGCCTGCATCCGGCCGGGCCTCGACAATTCCCTCACGTCATCCGACGCAACCCCTGTCGAGGAGCCGCCATGCAAGCCACTGCCTTTTCCGCCACGAGCTGGAGTGGGCCCGCGAGGACGGCAAGCTCTCGAAGGCCCAGCGCGATGCCGCCGTCGACGACCTGATCGCGCTCGTGGTCGGCGTCGACGGCATCCTCCAGACACAGGCCGGGTCCGACGCCGCCTATTTCCTGCGGCAGACCGGCATGGCGGGCGACACGGCCCGGGCCGCCTCGGTCGGCGCCACGTTGCTCAAGGCCTATCGCTGGCAGTACATCGTGTCCGGCGCGCTCGAGCCGCGGTTCCAGGAGATTCTCGGCAGCCTGATCGACGAGACGCAGATGAAGCGGGTGCTCGACGCCCTGACGCCGCTGATGTACGCGCGGCCGCTGGCCATGCAGCGGGCGATGTCATGAGCATTGCCCTGCAGGTGCCCGATGCCGATCGGCGCGCCGCGGTCGTCGACCGTTTGCGCCGGCGCATCGCGGCGCTTCGAGGCCGCGGCGGAGGCGGGTCGTACTCTCCGGAGAGGCGTAGCATGCGGGCTTGGCGAGGAAGCCCCGCATGGCACTCCGGCAGAAGATCCGCCTCTGCACCGCACACGACGGCGTGCGGCTCGCGTACGCGGTCAGCGGCAAGGGGCCGCCGCTGGTCAAGGTCGGCAACTGGCTGACGCATCTCGAGCTCGACCTGCAGAGCCCGGTCTGGGGATACCTCATCGAAGCGCTGTCCCAGGACCGGACGCTCGTGCGCTATGACCAGCGCGGCACGGGCCTGTCGGACCGCGACGTCGAGAGCATGACCTTCGAGGACCAGGTCCGGGACCTCGAGGCCGTCGTCGCGGCTGCGGACCTCGGCCGCTTTCCGCTCCTGTGCATCTCGCAGGGCACGACCGTCGGCATCGCCTTCACCGTTCGTCATCCCGATCGAGTCAGCCAGTTGATCCTGCACGGCGGTGCCGCGCGCGGCCGTCGCCGGCGCAGCGCCGACCCGACCTATCTCGAGGAAGAGGAGACGACGATGAAGCTGATGGAGCTCGGCTGGGGCAAGAACGACCCGGCATGGCGACAGTTCTTTACCAGCCAGTTCATTCCGGGCGGCAGCAGGGAGCAGCACGACTGGTTCAACGAGCTGCAGCGCATCTCGACCTCGCCCGCCAATGCGGTCCGCCTGATGCGCGGATTCGCGGACGTCGACGTGACGCCGCTGCTGTCGCAGATCCGGTGTCCGACGCTGCTGCTCCATGCGACCGGCGACCGTCGGATACCCTTCGCCGAAGGGCGGCGGATGGCAGGCGGCATCGAGGGCGCCCGGCTCGTGCCGCTCGACAGCGCGAACCATCTGATGCTCGCAACCGACCCAGTGTGGCCGCGCTGGCGCGAAGAAGTGCGCGACTTCCTCGGATCGACCGACTCGCCGCCCGATCCGCGCTTCGTCGCGCTCACGCCGCGCGAGCGCGAGTTGCTCGAGCTGATCGCGCAGGGTCGCGACAACGCGCAGATCGCCGCGGTGATGGGACTGACCGACAAGACGGTGCGCAACCACATCACCAGCGTGTTCGCCAAGCTCCAGGTGGAGAATCGCGCGCAGGCGATCGTGCTTGCGCGCACGTCCGGCTATGGCGGCGGTTGACGAAGCTATGGAGCAATCAGGGCGTTACCAGAACGCCAGCGAAGTGTTGCGCGAAGGTCTGCGCCTGATCTGTCCTAGTCGAGACTTGATCTGACGGACACGCCGCCTAAGCGGCCTCGGCAGCCGGTTCGGATGTCGGTTGAATCC
>MKUQ01000024.1 GCA_001898645.1 Burkholderiales bacterium 70-64 | reverse complement strand
ACATGCACCACTCCAACGCCCACGAAAAGATTTTCTTGAATCGTGCGGTAAGCGCGTCGGGCAATGGCACGAGCGCTGACGATTTTGGATAAATCATCCGTCATCAACGCGATGTCGGCGGCTTCGAGCGCCACCTGCGTGCCGCCGCCGCCCATTGCAATGCCTACGTCGGCACGCGCTAAGGCGGGCGCGTCGTTGACGCCATCGCCAATCATTGCTACGTGATGGCCTTGTTCTTGAAGCTCGGCGATGGCCTTCACTTTGTCTTCGGGCATCAAGTCGGCACGTACTTCGTCCACCCCCAGCCCGGCCGTCACCGCTCGCGCCGTTGCCGCGTTATCGCCGGTCAACATCACGATGCGTTTGACGCCGCTGGCTTTGAGCATCGCCAACGCCTCGCGCGCACCCGGACGCAGGGGGTCGGCGATGAAAATCACACCCGCGAGCCGTCCATCCACCGCCACGTGAACCGGCGTTTGTCCGCCGTCTTCGACCGCAGCTGAAAGTTGCACGCCATTGTCACGCAGCAGCGCCGGGTTGCCGACCAGCACTGCGCGTCCTGCGACGGTCGCTTTCACGCCGCGCCCGTGCAACTGCTCGTATTCGTCCGGCTCCGGCACGGCGATTTGTTTGCGTACGGCGTAATTCACAACCGCTTTGGCGAGTGGGTGCGCGGAACGCCGGTCGGCGGCGGCGGCCAGACTTAGCAAGTCGGTTTCTGATAACGCTGCGTCCCGCGATTCGACACGCACGACTTCGGGTTTGTTCGCCGTCAGCGTACCAGTTTTGTCGAACACCATCACGTCCACTTTCGCCAGCGATTCGAGGTAAATGCCGCCCTTGATCAAGATTCCGGTGCGCGCCGCACGGGCGATGGCGGCGATCATGACCAGCGGTGTCGCCAGACCGAGCTCTGCAGGGGAGGTGAAAATCAGCAGTGTGACAATCATTCGCACGTCGCGCGTGTAGAGATAAACCGCGATCAGAAAGACGAAGACGACTGGAATCAGCCAAGCTGCGACCTTATCGGCGAGTTTCTGCACCGGCGCTTGCATCGCTTCGGCATTTTCGACCAACGCGACAATGCGCGCGAAAGTGGTGTCGCCGCCGACTTTCTCGGTCTGGATATCCAGCGCGCCGGATTCGACGATGGTGCCGGCGAAAACCCCCGCGCCCACGTTCTTGTCCTTCGGGATGCTCTCGCCGGTGATAGGTGCTTCGTTAACCGATGCCTCGCCGCCGACGACGCTGCCGTCCACTGGAATCTTTTCCCCGGCACGCACCAGCACCACGTCGCCCGCTCGCAATTCGGCGATAGGGGCAACGCGCTCAACCCCCTCCCCGCGCACCAGCGCAACCTGCGGCACCGAGCCGATGAGCGCCTTGATGGAGGCGCGGGCGCGATCGGTATTCAAACCGGCGATGAATTCCGCGATGAGAATAATCACCATCAGCACCGCACCGGCAACCGTTTCGCCGCCAAGCATTGCGACCAGCGTGGCGATGGTCACGAAAATCTCAGTACCGATCTTGTGTTCGTGGAAGAGGTCGAGCAGTCCGGTTTTGACGAGGGGATACAAACCGATGGCGACGGCCGCCCACAGTGCTTGCACTGGCATCCAGTGCTGCCAGTAAAGCAATACCGCCAGGCCGGTGAGGAAAATGCGTCCGACTTCGATCC
>MKUQ01000023.1 GCA_001898645.1 Burkholderiales bacterium 70-64 | reverse complement strand
ATCGACTGGATTCCGCTGTCGTCCGGTGCGGTGCGCCCGACGCAGGGCAAGACGCTGGCGGTAATGCAGGTATCGGGCGGCTCGCAGTCGTTCAACGCCGTCAACCAAATGCGCGTGCTGGGCCGCTGGATGCGGATGCTGACCATCCCGAACCAGTCCTCGGTCGCCAAGGCATACCAGGAGTTCGATGAAGCGGGACGCATGAAGCCTTCGGCCTATTACGACCGCATCGTGGATGTGATGGAAGAGCTGATGAAGTTCACGCTACTCACGCGCGACGTGGCGCCATATCTGGTAGATCGCTACAGCGAGCGCAAGGAAAGTGCCGAGGCATTGTCCCAGCGAGTACGGCAAAGCGCGATTTGACACCGAGATGCTGAATCGAGGATAGAAGCATGTCTGCTCGTGGTGAAGGAACAGATCGCCACTCATGCGGAGATGGCGAGTCTTTTCATTTTCTCCCACAAGGTCTTGCGGCTGATACCCAGTACCTCGGCGGTCTTGCCGACGCTGCCATCGCAATGCTGCAGCGCCTTCTGGATGTGAGACCGCTCCACGGTTTCGACCACGCGCTGCAGGGTCACGATCCCATCTGCGGAAGCATCAGCTGCCGTGAAAGAGATGGAGGTCTGACTTTCGGGAAGGTCCAGCACACCACCGTCACTGAACACCACGGCCTCCTCTAGGAACGAACGCAACTCCCGCACGTTGCCCCGCCATTCGCGGCCCATCAGGTCGCGTACAAAAGGTTCGGACATGGCCAGGGGACGCCCTTGCTCCACTACGATCTGGGCGAGCAGCTTCTCGGTCAGCCACCGGATGTCCTCCGGTCGCTCGCGCAACGGTGGCAACTCGATCTTGATGACCGCTAGCCGGTAGAACAGGTCTTCGCGGAACGAGCCTGCGTTCATGTCCGCATACAGGTCGCGGTTGGTGGCGGCCAGGATGCGAAATTCGCTCTGCGTGGTGCGCTCAGCTCCCAGGCGAAAGAAGCACTTTTCCTGTAGGGCGCGCAATAGCTTGGCCTGCATGTTTGCGGGCAGTTCACCCACCTCGTCCAGGAACAACGTACCTTTGTGGGCACGTTCCAAGTAGCCTTTGTGGGTACGCACGGCCCCCGAGAACGCGCCCTTTTCGTAGCCCAAGAACTCCGCCTCCATCATGGTTTCAGGGATTGCGGCGCAGTTCACTGCAACGAAGTCGCCCTTGCTCGCTCGGGGGTCCAGGCTGTGAATGAGCTGGGCCGCTACCTCCTTGCCGACGCCGGATTCACCCGTCAGCAGCACCGACACGCGCTGGCTGGCCACCTTGCGCACCATGCCCTCCACTCGGCGCATGGCGGCCGACACGCCGAGCAGCGCGTCATCGTCGGGCGCGACGGACAGGTCTACCGCTTCCCTGATCTTGGCCACGAGCCTTTCGATATCGAAAGGCTTGGTCAGGTACTCCCGGGCGCCGGCACGGACCGCCGCGACCGCATCGTTGACGCTGCCATAACCCGTGAGAAAGAACCATGGTAAGGCCCTGACGGTTGCGGGCAAACCCACGAACCATTCGGTGGCCAGACCGTCGGGCAGCCGGACATCGCTGACCACGGCCGACGGCAGGACGGCGAATGCGTCGCGCGCCTCGCTGATCCGCCGGCACCAGCTCACCTGCAAGCCCTCCAGTTCGAAACGCTGCAGCAGCGATTCACCCATGATGGGGTCGTCTTCGATCAACAGGATGGATGTCATGTCTGGCCTTCGGGCGCTTCACGGTTCGGCACTTCGAACAGGAGGCAGGTTTGTGTGTTTTCGGTGGTGTCCAGCTCAAATCGGCCGCGCAAATGGTTGGCTAGTTCCTGGCAGACCCAGAGGCCAAAGCCGCGTGGGTCATTGCCGCTTTCAGCAGCCAGCGTGCGCTTGAATCGGTCTTCGCTCAGCACCGGCCCGCTGTTGTTGATGCACAAGCGCACCCGGGATTCGTCGGCCTGCAGCCGCGCGGCAACGACGCCACCTTCGCCCGCCGCCTTGAGCGCGTTGAGCAGCAAGTTAAGCATGACCTGGCGCAGCGGCGCCGAAGGCACCCGCAGGGCCGACTCGACATCGACCTGAACCCGAATCTCTGCCCGCTGCTTGTCGGCCGTGCCCCTCAGCAGAGCCACGATGTCTTCGAGATCGCCCGGCTCCAGCGGCCGGTCCTCTATGCGCGCCTGCGGCAACAAAGCCGCTACGGTGGTGCGGATCTGCTGAAGACCCCGGTCCAGCAGATCGATGGTACGCAAGCGGATCGCCTCCGTACTGCCGTGCAGATGCAGCGTCTGGGTGGCGGTCAGCATGCCCGCCAAGGGGTTATTGATCTCGTGCGCGACGGCTGCCGTCATCTTGCCTACCGCCGCCAGCCGCTCGGCCGACAGCGCGCGCTCTTCCGCGGCCTTGCGGCGTTCGAGTTCGCTCATCAGTTGCGAAATCGCATCGCCTATGCGGCTCAACTCGGGGTCGGTGGTCTTGGGTACATCGTCGCGCAGCACCCCAGGATCATCCCGCCCGATGCGCTCAATCACCGCCACCAACCGCCCCACCGGGCGGGCCATGCGTTTGCCGACCCACCACCCTAGCGGTCCGAGCACCGTAACCGCCAGCACGATGCCAATCAGGGCTGTGCGCGCGAGCGATGCCCAGTCCGGTGCGAAGGCGGCCGCCTCCACTTCGGTGAACACGAAGCCCAGAGGCTGTCCGTCCTCGCTGCGGATCGGATCGATTAGCACAACTGAACCATCTGGCAAACCCAGCTGCTGCCGCCGTTCCATATCCGGCGCCGACAACAGCGGCTGCCCGCGCCAGGGTTCACCAAGGATCTGGCGACCGGTCTCTAGCTTCACCGGGTCCGAGGCGGCAAACACGGCGCCGTCAGGTGTCAGGATCGCCAGCCGCGCCAGGTTCGCATCCGCCCCCGGGACGAGCTGGGCCGTGTCGCGCAGCAACGAAAACACGCGCCAGGTGTCGTCGGCTGCCAGCAGCGGGCGCACCTGCGCGATCACCAGCACCACGGCCCTATCCAGCAGCGAGAGGGTGTCCCGGCGCGAGTTCTGGGCCTGGCCCTGAGCGGTGATGGCCGTGACCAGCACGGCCGCGAGCAACACAGCTAGGGACAAGCCCAGCGGAATCTGGACCCGGTAGGGCAAGCGCCGGAGCATCAGCCCCTCACCCCACTACCTTGCACCTGCTGGGCTTGCCGCCGGATGGAGTCGAACAAGCTGACCTGGCCTGTCGTGAAACCCGACAGGTTAAGGGAGGTCAGCAGGTCTCGTCCCACCTTGTCGTCGCCCATGCGCAGCAGGGCTTGGCGCAGTGCTTCCATCTGCGGGTGTTTATGCCCCTTGCGCGCGACCAGCGGCGGAAACCCGAAAGGTTCCGACTTCCAGATCACCTCGGTTTTGGCTATGGCGGACATGCCTTGCACCCTCATGGTCTCCCAGACGTAGCCATCGATGGACCCGGCCTGGGCCAACCGGGCGGCCACGGCCTCGGCGACGTTGCGGTGGCCGTGGGTGAAGAAGCTGCGTTTGAGTTCTCGTGTTGGCACCCCAGCCTTGCTCAGTTGGGCCTGGGCGACTAGCCAGCCCGAGTTGGACAACGGATCGGAATAGGCCAGCACACGCCCCTTGAGGTCGGCCCAGCCCTGCACCTCCGGGGCGGGCGTCTTCGGGCGGATCAGATAGGACTGGTAGAACGGCTGGCCCTGGTACAGCGGGACTGCGAGCAGGGTTAGTTCGCTCTCGAATCGCACGAAGGGGTAACCGCAGATCCACGCAGCGTCGATTTGTCCAGAGAAGAGCAGGTCCAGGATGCTCTGATAGGACTCGCGGGCCACAAACTCCACATCAATGCCGACTCGGCTGCTCAGGTAGCGCCCCCAGCGGGCCAGGAAAGCGACTTGGTCAGCCAAGATCACCGGGGTCAAACCGATGCGCAGCCGGTCCGCTCCCCAACTCGGCAGGGATACGGCCGCTGTGGCTGCGCCGCAGAGGCCCGCGGTCAGGGTGCGTCTTCGATTCACGTATTTTATGCGTTACGTTTTCGTAACGTTGATTTTGACCATGGTTACGAAAAATTAACACAGAACAAACCCTAGACGCGCAAGTTGTTGATTTTTATGGAATATAGGCCTGGCATGTCCATTGCGTTATTGCAACGGCTTTATTTAACCAGGAGACAACAACATGGACGACGTCAAGATCGGCCGCCGCTTCTTTCTAAAGTCCGGAGGCGCCGCCGCAGCAGTCGCTGGATCAGTGGTCATTCCCATTCGGAACGCCAATGCCGCCACCCCGGCGGTTGCTAGTGGCACCACTTTGCCCTATCCCAAGAAAGCCGTCGGCTCAGCCAAGGACATGCCGCTGAATCAGGCGGTGAGTTTTGCCTACCCCGATGACAGCTCGGCCTGTCTGGCCATCCGCATGGGCTCGCCTGTGCCTGGTGGCGTCGGCCCCAATAGTGACATCGTCGCCTACAGCTCGTTCTGCACCCACATGGGCTGTCCGGTGAATTACGAACCCGGCACCAAGACCTTCAAGTGCGGTTGCCACTTCTCCATCTTCGACCCCGAGAACAGCGGCCAGATGGTGACCGGCCAGGCGACAGAAGACCTGCCGCGCATTCTGCTGGAGTACGACGCCAAGACCGGCAACCTCCACGCCGTTGGCGTCGACGGCCTGATCTACGGCCGCCAGTCCAACGTCCTTTAAGGAGAGCAGCATGAGCACCCAGATCAACGACCGCATCGCGCTGCCCCCGAAAGACGCGCAGAAGACCAACATGACTTGCCACTTCTGCATCGTCGGCTGTGGCTACCACGCCTACAAATGGGACCACAACACCGAAGGCGGCCGCGCCCCGGACCAGAACGCGCTGGGTCTGGACTTTCGCACCCAACTGCCGCCGTTCGCCACCACGCTGACCCGGGCGATGACCAACACCATCACTGACAAGGCCGGCAAGAAGTGGAACATCATGATCGTTCCCGACAAGGAATGTGTCGTGAACAGCGGTCTGTCGTCCACCCGTGGCGGCAAGATGGCCAGCTACATGTACACGCACGACGGCATCGGCCGCGAGCGCCTGAAGCACCCGCGCATCAAGCGCGGCGACCAGTGGCTGGACACCAGTTGGGAACAGGCCCTGGCGATCTATGCCGGCCTGACCAAGAAGATCCTCGACAACGACGGCCCTGACGGACTGTTCTACGATTGCTTCGACCACGGTGGTGCGGGCGGCGGATTTGAAAACACCTGGGGCACTGGCAAGCTGATGTTCAGCGCGCTCAAGACGCCCATGGTACGCATCCACAACCGCCCGGCCTACAACTCCGAGTGCCACGCCACGCGCGACATGGGTGTAGGCGAGTTGAACAACAGCTACGAGGACGCCCAGTTGGCCGACTGCATCCTGTGCACCGGTGCCAACCCCTACGAGACGCAGACCAACTACTTCCTGAACCACTGGGTGGCCAACCTCTCCGGCTCCACGGTGGACAAAAAGAAGAAATGGTTCCCGGGTGAAACAGCGGCGGCTGCCAAGATCATCATCGTGGACCCACGCCGCTCCGCCACGGTGGCGATTTGCGAACAGGTGGCCGGCAAGGAAAACGTGCTGCATCTGGACATCCAGCCCGGCACCGATACGGCGCTGTTCAACACGCTGTTTACCTACGTGGTGCAGCAGGGTTGGATCGCCAAGGACTTCATCGCCAAACACACCAGCGGCTACGACGATGCGGTCAAGACCAACCGCATGAGTCTGGAAGACGGCGCCAAGGCCACTGGCCTCACCGCGGCCCAGATCAGGCAAGCCGCCGAATGGGCCTACAAGCCCAAGGCTAGCGGCCACCGCCCGCGCACCTTCCACCCCTATGAGAAGGGCATCATCTGGGGCAACGACAACTACGTTATCCAGAGCGCACTGGTGAGTCTGGTGCTGGCGACCGAAAACGTGGGTCGCCGTGGCACCGGCGTCTGCCGCCTCGGCGGCCACCAGGAGGGCTACACCCGCCCACCTTACCCCGGCAACAGCAAGATCTATATCGACCAGGAAGTCATCGCTGGCAAGGGGCTGATGTACACGCTATGGGGCACCAACCCCTACCAGACCACGCTGAACGCCGAACAGCATCGCCTGATGCTGAGCAAGCGCGCCAAGATCGTGGACGAGGCGATTGCCCGGGCCCGTGGAGCGAGTACCGAGCAACTGGTGGATGTGATCTACAACGCCTGCAAGTACCAGGGCGGCATGTTCGTGGCGGCCATGAACCTCTACCCCACACAACTCGCCGACGACGCGCACCTGCTGTTTCCGGCGACCCATCCGGGCGAGATGAATCTGACTTCCATGAACGGTGAGCGACGCCTACGCCTGTCCGAGAAATTCATGGACCCGCCCGGATCGGCCAAACCCGACTGCCTGATCGCCGCCGACATCGCGAACACGCTCAAGGCGATGTACCAGAAAGACGGCAAGGCCGACATGGTCAAGCGCTTCGACGGCTTCAACTGGGAAACCGAAGAGGACGCCTTCAACGACGGTTTCCGCCGCGCCGGGCGCCCGGGCGTGGAACCCATCGACAGCCAGGGTGGTGACACCGGCTATCTGGCCACCTACGAACTGCTGCGCAAGGCCGGCAACAACGGCGTTCAACTGCCCATCAAGGCGGTCAAAGACGGTAAGCTGATCGGCACCGAGATGGAGTACGCCGATGGCAAGTTCAGCACCGGCGATGGCAAAGCCCATTTCAAGCCCGCTCCGTGGAATGGTTTGCCCAAGATGGTGGCGGACCAGAAGGCAAAGTACAAGTTCTGGATCAACCAGGGCCGGGCCAACGAGGTCTGGCAAACCGCCTATCACGACCAGTACAACAGCTTCGTGCGTGACCGCTACCCAATGGCCTACATCGAGATGAACCCGGACGATGCGAAGGCACTGGGGGTAGCGGCCGGCGACGTGGTCGAGATCTACAACGACTTTGGCAGCACCTACGCCATGGCCTACCCGCTCAAGGCACTCAAACCAGGCCAAACCTTCATGCTCTTTGGCTACATCAAGGGCGTGGCCGGTGACGTGGTGACATCCTGGGTGGACCGGAACGTGGTGCCCTACTACAAGGGCACCTGGGGTGGCATCAAGCGAGTGGGCACGGTGGACGACTACAGGAAATCCATCTCCTTCAAGGACCGTCGGTTCGCTTGAGGATGGCGGGGTTGCGAGCACCGGTGGCTGCCCGCTTTTTTTAACGAGAAAGAATTCTGGAGACAACATGATTCGCAAGTTCGGCGCGGTGATAGCACTCGGTTTTTCTGCTTTCCTGCCCACCGCGGCCCATGCCAGCATGGAGCTGGCACAAAAGAACGCGTGCATGGCCTGCCACGCGGTGGACAAGAAGCTGGTCGGCCCTGCCTATGCCGATGTAGCCAAGAAATATGCGGGCCAGAAAGACGCCGAAGCCACTCTGGTTGCCAACATCAAAAAGGGCGGCTCGGGCAAATGGGGCCCTGTTCCCATGCCACCTCAAACCGCACTGAGTGAAGAGGATGCGAAGACCCTGGCCAAATGGATTCTTTCCAGCAAGTGATCTGTTGAAGATGCCGATGTTTCGTCGGCCTCCTCGTTTGGAGCAATAACGCATGGGCCATTTCGAGCAGGGAACCTCCACTTCTGCCCCCCCGCTGGCACTCTTTCAAACTACAGAACCACAGGCCTCGGCGTTTTCATTTGCAGACGCTTTGATCACTTCCCGCCAGAACATCTCTCCCAGGCGCTTGGTCGAACCCGGCCCCAACGCTTCACAGCTGGATCAGATTTTTCGCGGAGCCGCCTCAGCACCCGACCATGGGCTTATCAAGCCATGGCGGTTTGTCACCGTACCACTGGACAAACGCGCCCTGCTGGCCGAAGTCTTTGCACTGGCGCTGGTCGAGCGGGACCCGGGCGCGACGCCGGAACAGATTGAGACAGCCCGGGAGAAGGCGCATCGCGCCCCGGTGTTGATGCTCGTGGTGGCTCGGCTAGGTGCCTGCGAGCCGCCCATTCCGACCTTAGAGCGCATGATGTCGGTGGGCGCAGCGGTGCAGAACATGCTGCTGATGGCGCATGGCCTGGGCTTCGGCAGCAGCCTGACCAGCGGCCAGGCCATGCAGTCACCCGGCATGCGACGACTGTTCGGACTCACAGATGGCGAAGAAGCGGTCTGCTTCCTGAACATCGGCACTATCTCGAAACGCAAAACTCAGCGTCTGCACCCTGAGGCAAGCAGCTTTGTGAGCACGCTGTGACCGGTTCGCATACACAGAACCGACTTCCCTCAGTGTCTCCGACGGAGCCATGCCATGGGTGAGCCATTGCTGGCGCGTGTGATCCCCTTGATGGACCATCGGCAGTTCACCGAACGGCAACTGGCACATTCGGTCGCGGAGCTGCTGCCGAACGGAGAGATCTGGGATCGACTTCAAAGACCCTTGCGCGACCTGCGCATCAGTGTGACCGACCGCTGTAACTTCCGCTGCGCCTACTGCATGCCCAAGGAGGTCTTTGGTAGTGATTACAAATACCTTTCCCCATTCGTCGCTGCTCAGTTTCGAAGAGATTACCCGTGTAGCACGGCAGTTCATCGCTTTGGGCGTCAGGAAGATTCGACTGACCGGTGGCGAACCGCTGTTGCGCAAGAACCTCGAAGAACTGCTGGTTCAACTCGCAACGCTGAACACCACCGATGGCGAAGCGATCGATCTGACCATGACCACCAACGGGTCGCTGCTGGCGCGCAAGGCGGTGGCACTTAAAGCGGCGGGTCTCAATCGCGTCACGGTCAGCCTTGACGCGCTGGACGACCGCGTGTTCAAGCGCATGAACGATGTGGATTTTCCGGTCGCCAGGGTGCTGGAAGGCATTGAAGCGGCCCAGGCCGCCGGCATTTCCAACATCAAGGTCAACATGGTGACCCAGCGCGACGTCAACGACCAACAGATCCTGCCCATGGCGCGCTTCTTTCAGGGCACCGGTGTGTCGCTGCGTTTCATTGAATTCATGGACGTCGGGACCACCAACGGCTGGGACATGGATGCCGTGCTGTCCAGCGAGGAAGTGATCCGAATGATCTCCGAGCACATGCCGCTGGTTCGTCTTCCCGCAAGCGCCGCAGGCGAAACCGCGCAACGCTGGGGCTATGCGGGATCCAATGGCCAACACGATCCATCTTTGGGCGAGATCGGCGTCATAAGCAGTGTGACACAGGCATTTTGCGGGGATTGCAACCGGGCCAGACTGTCCACTGACGGACGTCTTTTTACCTGCCTATTTGCTGAGCAAGGATTTGATCTTCGCCGCATCCTCGTCAGCTCACCCAATGCAAATGATGAACAGCTCGTCAGAGCCATCGCCGCTTTGTGGCATGCACGCACGGATCGTTATTCACAGATGCGTGCACGCGAGAGTCGAAAGACCAAAGAAAGCAATCGACAAAAGCCTGAGATGAGCTACATCGGTGGCTGAGCGCAAAAGTCCCTTTGAACGCAGTCAGATCAAGTTGTCCTGGATGCTGACCGCGTGGTGGACGTGATGGAAGCACTGATGAAGTTCACGCTGCTGACCTTCAACGTGGCGCCGTACCTGGTGGATCGGTACAGCGAGCGCCAGGAAAGCGCCGAGGTGCTGTAGCAGCGAGTACGGCAAAGCGCAATTTCACACCGAGATGCTGGATCGGGGATAAGCCTGTAGACGGAACAAACGCCGAAGGTCACTCGGACCTTCGGCTGTAGAGGAATCAATCCACCTGTGGGCTGCAAGCAGGCCAGGCCGTCGTCAAAGCCATTCGCTGCGTCAGCAATCTCACCCGGCCCGTTTCGTGGCTGGGGCCGGCATCCTCTGGCATGTATCCACACACAAAGGGAGCCCGTTGTTCCACCGGCGGGCACCGGCACCGAATACCGTCGACCGCGAGCGGTCTCCCGGCACCTCGCAGCCTTACGGGCCAAGGCGTCAGGAGACCGCTCGCGGATGGACGGAAGCACTTCGATCAGCGGAATCGCGGCGAGCGCGATTCGACGGAGCAATGACCTTCTCGCCCTGCAAGCCGTGATTGGCCTGTACAGGACGCGCACACCGTTGCAGAAGGGAACGCGCGCTGGGGAGTCCCGCGGGGCGCGGGAGGTTTGCCCCGCCGTCGGCAGAAGCCGGCGTGGCAGAGGGAGACTTGGGCGTCAGTTCGCCCTGGGGCACCGACGCGCTGGGCTGGAGCTACGGCTGGATGCGCCGCGTTTGCCTACCGCGGCCTCTTCGACCGGCTGAGTGCCCTTGCAGTCCGGGTAACGGCTGCAAGACCAGAACGCGCCGCTCTTGCCGCTGCGCTGACGCATCGGTGCGCCGCACTGCGGGCAGCTCGGCGCAGGCGGCAGCTTGATGGCGAGCGTGGCGCTGCGGTACTGCCGCACAAGCTGGGCGACCCAGGTCGATTGCTTGGCGATGAAGGTGTCCAGCGTCATCTGGCCGGCCTCGATCATGTCCAGCGCCTGCTCCCACACCGCCGTGGTGCCCGGGTCGGCGATGGCCACCGGCACGGCGTCGATCAGTGTGAAAGCGGCATCCGACGCGCGGATGGTCCGGCCTTTCTTCAACAGATAACCGCGGGCCAACAGCCCGCCAATGATGTTGGCGCGCGTGGCCTCGGTCCCGATGCCCGTGGTGTCCTTGAGCTTCTGCTTCAGGCGCGGGTCGGTCACGAGCTT
>MKUQ01000022.1 GCA_001898645.1 Burkholderiales bacterium 70-64 | reverse complement strand
CCACCGAATTCCTGCCGCGCATCGTCGGCCTGCGCGCCGGCAGCGTGGTCTACGACGGCCCGGCCACGGGCCTCGACCGCGAAGTGCTGACCCGTATCTACGGTGACGAGGACTGGAGCGCCATCACGCGGCAGATGCAGTCGTCGGATGCCGAGGCGCCGCGTTCGCTGCCGGCCGCTCGCCTGGAGGCGGCGGCCGCATGACGGCCGCCGCCTCCGCGCCCGGGCACTGGCGCCGCCCGCCTTTCATCGCTAGCCCGGCGTGGCGCTGGGGGCTGATCCTCGGCGGGGCGCTGTACCTGGTGCTCGCCCTGGCTTCGCTGGAAGTCAACTGGGCGCGCGTGAGCGAGGGGCTGGCGCGCGGCTGGCGCTTCGTGGCCGCCTTCCTGCAACCCGACTTCGGCTCCCGCCGGGGCGACATCGTGATCGGCTTCCAGGAAAGTCTGACCATGACCGTCACCGCCACCGCGCTGGGCGTGGCGCTGTCGATTCCGGTCGCGGTCGGTGCGGCGCGCAACCTAGCGCCGGTCTGGATCTACCTGCTGTGCCGCGGCTTCATCGCCGTCTCGCGCACGCTCAACGAGATCATCGTCGCCATCTTCCTGGTCGCCATGTTCGGTTTCGGCCCCTTCGCCGGCTTCCTGACGCTGACCTTCGCCACCATCGGCTTCATGGCCAAGCTGATGGCCGAGGACATCGAGGAAATCGCGCCTGGCCAGCTCGAAGCCCTGCGCGCCACCGGCGCGAGCTACCCGCAGCTGCTGGACTTCGCCGTGCTGTCGCAGGTGCTGCCGCGCCTGATCGGCCTGTCGCTGTACCGGCTGGACATCAACTTCCGCGAGTCGGCGGTCATCGGCATCGTGGGCGCGGGCGGCATTGGCGCCACACTCAACACCGCCATGGATCGTTATGAGTTCGACACCGCGGCGGCCGTCATCCTCGTCATTATCGCCATCGTCATGCTGGCCGAGTACGCCTCGGGCTGGCTCAGGCAGCGCATCCAATGAGCGCACCCCTCTGGCGCAAGCGCACGCCCGGCCAGGACGCCATCGTCTTCATGGCCTGGGTGCTGGCGCTTGCCTTCGTTTCATGGACCTTCCAGGTCATGACCCAGGACACCATCTGGGCCTTCGTCGCCGACGCGCCCGCCCAGGTCGTCGACATCGGCTCGCGCATGCTGCCGCCGGCCTGGTCCTTCATGGGCGAGCTGTGGTGGCCGCTGTGGGAAACGCTCAACATCGCCACCCTGGGCACCCTGCTGGGCGTCATGCTGGCGGTGCCGGTGGCCTTTCTGGCGGCGCGCAACACCACGCCCAGCGCGCGCTTCGTGCGCCCGCTGGCGCTGCTGGCCATCGTTGGCTCGCGCTCCATCAACTCGCTGATCTGGGCCCTGCTGCTGGTGGCCATCCTGGGTCCCGGCGTGCTGGCAGGCATCATCGCCATCGCGCTGCGCTCGATCGGCTTCGTCGGCAAGCTGCTCTACGAGGCCATCGAGGAAATCGACCCCCGGCAGGTGGAAGCGGTGCAAGCCACCGGCGCCTCGGGCGCCCAGGTCATGGCCTGGGGCGTGGCGCCGCAGATCGCGCCCACTCTGGCCGGCATCAGCGTGTTCCGCTGGGACATCAACATCCGCGAATCCACCGTGCTCGGCCTGGTAGGTGCAGGCGGCATCGGCGTCAAGCTCGAAGCCGCTTTAGGCACGCTGGCCTGGCCCAAGGTCACGATGCTGCTGATCGCCATTTTCGCGACGGTGCTGGTCAGCGAATGGGTCACGGCCCAGGTGCGCAAGAAGCTGATCTGAACCTGTCAACGCCAGAGCAGGAGTGCGGACCCCAACCGGGACAGCAGCACGAGCACTGCGGCAGGGCATTGCGCATCGCGCGGCCCACCATTTGACCGGCATCGTCGCGACGCCGTGGGTACAGGTGAAGTCTGTGGTGTTGATGGGATAAGGCAGGACTGGGACAAATTTGCGCCCTAAGAAGAGCAGAGCCAGAGCCCCCCATTACCGAAAGAGAAAGCGAGGCGCAATCCGCATGAGGCGGACGACTCAGGCCAAGAACGGGGCAAATAGGAGGCCGCATTGGAACTCAGACTACTACGCTATTTCGTTGCGGTCGCGGAGGAACTGCATTTCGCGCGAGCGGCCGAGCGCCTTGGCGTCGAGCAATCACCTGTGTCGCGCGCAATGCGCAATCTTGAAGCCACACTCGGCGTGCAGTTGTTCGACCGCAGTGCGCACCAGACGCGACTGACCTGGGCCGGTCAGGTGTTCCTCGGTGAGTGCAGGCGCGTGCTGGCCACCGTGGAGCAGGCGGTGAGTGCCGCAAAGGCGGCGGCGCAGGGCTATCAGGGTTATCTGCGCATCGCCATCTGCGACAGCTTGGCGCAGCCCCACATTGCAACCTTGTTGGCGCGCAGCCGCGAGGAAGAGCCCGAACTGGAGATTCGCGTCTTCGAGTTGCCTTTCGCGCAGCAGCTCAAGGGCCTGCACAACGATCTGCTGGACATCGGCTTTGCGCTGTCGGACGCGGTGACTGAAGGCCTTGTCGCCGAACCCGTGTGGACCGATCCGCTGTCGGTGATCGTGCCCGTGCGCCACCCCTTGCTGGCGCACGCGGAAGTACCGCTGGATGAAGCCTTGAAGTTTCCGCTGGTGCTGTGCCATCCGGATGCGGGATCGGGCTGCCACCATCAAATCCAGGCGGTACTACAAGGTGCGTCCCTGCCGCTCAAGTTGGTAGACCAGGTAACGAGCTTAGGCGTGATGCTGACTCTGGTCGGTGCCGGTTACGGCATCGGTTTCGCCATTGCTTCGCAGGTGCAGACCCTGAATCGCCCCGACATAACCGTCCGCCCCTTGGCCGGCACGCCGCCCATGCTGTCCACCTACCTGCTGCGCCGCCGCGCCGAACCCTCTGAGCCCATGAAGCGGTTCCTGCAGCGCGCCCGCGAGGAGTTCCTGCCAAAGGGAGATGAACCGGCCTCGTGACGTTGAGCGCTCAGGTACATTGGCTGTTGCTGGCTGTCCATGGCTCGCACTGGACCTGCTCGGAGCGCGCGTTGACCAGGGGTGGTTTTTCAGTCCATAATCATGTCCATCTCGGTTCGCCGAGTGCGGAAAACTCGTTATCAATCAACGAGTTGGGAACACGATGAGGTTCCCTTCACCCGCTCCAGTTCCTGAAGGGAAGCGCCGCGGCTTCCCTTTTTCATTGCAGGCGCGCCGGCCCCGTCGGGCGCCGCGCACACCCGGCGGGGTGGCAGAGTGGTTATGCAGCGGCCTGCAAAGCCGTGTACGCCGGTTCGATTCCGACCTCCGCCTCCAAAAAATAGCGATATCCGTCCGAGGGGCCGCGAAGGCCGATCCGGGCCGGCTCGTGCGGCGTCCCGCCGCCCGGCCGTATGATGCCCGCCGATGCGCCGCCTTCCTTCCTACGTCGTCAACGGCATCACCGTCGCGCTCGGGATCGCCCTGGTGCAGTCCGCATTCGCGCTTCTCGCGGGCACGCACGCGGGGCTGCTGGCCACCAGCGGCGCGGTGTACGCGAGCCTGGCCGACCTGCCCAACACCGTCGGGCGTTCGTGGCGGCGCGTGTTCGGCGCGGCGCTGCTGGGCAGTGCCACGGCGCTGGTGATGGCCCTGCTCGCCCCGCATCCGGTGGCGCGCGGGGCCGCGCTGGTGCCGATCGTGTTCCTCGCCATGATGACGCTCGCCTGGGGTCCGCGCGCCGGGCCGATCTCGTTCGCAGCGGTGCTGGCGATCGTGTTCACCATGGCCTCGCCGGTGGGCGCGCAGCCGCCCCTGGAGCTGTTCGCCTGGAACGTCGCGGGTGCCGCCGCCTACTTCCTGTGGTCGATCGCCGCCGCGGCGCTGCTGCAGCGCCGCTACCGCACGCTCGCCCTGTCCGCGGCGCTGGAGGCCACCGCGCGGCTGTTCCGGCTGCGCGCCGAGGTGCTGGAGCAGGCGCGCGTGGACGGCGCGCACCACGACCTGCTGCGCGCCTGGGTGGCCGGCGAGGCGGTGCTGGCCGAGCGCCTGCAGGCGGCGCGCGACCTGCTGTTCGCCGCCCGCGACACGGCGTGGGTGCGCCGTCACACCGCGGTCCTGCTGCACACCATCGATCTGCGCGACGTGCTGCTGGCCAGCCGCCTCGACGTCGATCTGCTCGGCGACGACGAAGCCGGGCGCAGGGTGCGCGCGCACGTGGCGGCAGGGCTGCGCCGCGTGGCCGCCGGGCTGGAGGCGGCGCGCGATGGCGTGCTCGACCCGAAGGCCGTGCCGGCGGGCGGGGAGGCGTGCTTCGCGCCGGCCGAGCTGCCCGCCGAGGCGATCGGGCCGGCGGGGGAGGCGCGCGCCCGGCTGATGCCGGTGATCGACTCGCGCCTGCGCACCCTGGCCGACGACGTGGCGGCGATCCACGCGCTGCTGCGCGGCGCCGACGAGGCCCTGCCGCTGTCGCGCGACGAGCTGCAGCAGTTCGTCGCGCCCGACGGCTGGCCGCTGCGCATCGTCGCCGCGCAGCTCAGCCTGCGCTCGCCGGTGTGCCGCCACGCGCTGCGCTCGGGCGTGGCGCTCGGCTGCGCCTACTTCATCGGGCTCGCGCTGCCGTGGGCCTCGCATCCGCACTGGCTGGTGCTCAGCGTGGCGGTGGTGCTGCGCGGCAACCTCGAGCAGACGCTGTCGCGGCGCAATGCGCGCGTGCTGGGCACGGCGCTCGGCTGCCTCGTCGTGCTCGGGCTCGCTTTCGTCGCGCAGCACGCGCTGCTGTCGGCGATCTTCATCGTCTCGGCCGGCGTGGCGCACGCCTTCGTGGCGGTGCGCTACCTGCTGACCGCCATGGCGGGTACGGTGATGGCGCTGCTGCAGGCGCACCTGGTCGATCCGGGCTCGGGCTTCGCCGTGGCCGAGCGGCTCGCCGACACGGTGCTCGGCGCCTTGCTGGCGTGGGCGTTCAGCTACGTGCTGCCGTCGTGGGAGCGGCGCGCGGTGCCGACCAACGTGGCGCGCGCGCTCGCCGCGCTGCGCGAGTATGCCGCCTGCGCGCTGGCCAGCGAGGAGGGCGCGGCAGTGGCCCAGCGGCTGGCGCGCCGCCGTGCCTACGACGCGCTCGGGGCGCTGGCGGCGGCCGTGCAGCGCGGCGCCTTCGAGCCCCAGCGGGTGCGCCCGCCGGTGCGCGAGCTCACCATGCTGCTCGACCACGGCCAGCGCCTCATGGCGCACCTGTCGGTGATCCGCCTGACGCTGGCGCGCCACGGCAGCGATCTCGCCCTCCCGCAGGCCGAGGCCGCCCTGCGCACGGCCGATGCCGCGCTGCAGGCGTGCCTGACGCCCGGAGCGCCGATCCCGCCCGAGGCGGCTGCGCTCGATGCGCCGTTGCCGCTGCCGGCCCTGCCGCCGGCACGCGACCGCTTGCCGTGGCTGCTGCGGCGCCTGCAGGTGAGCGTGGCCGATGCGCGCGCGGTGCGGGCAGCCGCGGGCGCCGCGATGGCCGCCTTGCGCCGGCGCTGACTCTCAACCCAGCAGCGGCTGCAGCGACGGCCAGACGTTCTCGAGCAGACGCTGCTGCGCGGCCTCGTTGGGATGGATGCGATCGGGCTGGAACAGCTCGGGGCGATCGGCCACGCCGGCGAGGAAGAACGGCACCAGCGCCGTGCGCTCCTGCCGCGCCACGCTGCGGAAGAGGGTGGCGAAGGCCTCGGTGTAGGCGCGGCCGTAGTTCGGCGGCACCTGCATGCCGAGCAGCAGCACGCGGGCGCCGGCGGCGCGCGCAGCCTGCGCGATCGCCGCCAGGTTGGCCTCGGTGGCCGCGAGGTCGAGGCCGCGCAGCGCGTCGTTGGCGCCCAGCTCGATCACCACCGCCGCCGGCCGGTGCTGCGCGAGCAGGGCGGCGATGCGGCTGCGCCCGCCGGCGGTGGTCTCTCCGCTGATGCTGGCATTGACCGCCTGCCACGGCGGCCGATGCGCGGCGAGCCGGCGCGCCAGCATCTCCACCCAGCCGGAGCCGCGCCGCAGGCCATATTCGGCCGACAGGCTGTCGCCGAGCACGAGCAGGGTGCGCGCGCCCGCGGGCGCGGCCGCAGGGGCTGCGCGGGCGAGTGCCGGTAGACTCGCCCCGGCGCACAGCGCGCCGGCCAGCCGCAGCAGGGCGCGGCGGCGCGAATGCGCATCGACAGGGCCCGCTGGGCCCGGCAACAGGGAACGATCGAGCATGGACGCGATTATCGTCGAGCATCTGAGCAAGCGCGTGCGGGACGCCGATGGCTGGCTGAGCATCCTGGACGACCTCTCGTTCGCGGTGCCGGCCGGGCAGACGGTGGCCATTGCCGGCGCCTCGGGTTCGGGCAAGTCGACCCTGCTCGGGCTGCTGGCCGGCCTCGACCTGCCCAGCGAGGGCAGCGTGACGGTGTTCGGCGAGTCGCTGTTCGCGCTCGACGAGGACGGGCGCGCGGCCTGGCGTGCACGCAACCTCGGCTTCGTGTTCCAGTCGTTCCAGCTGCTGCCGCAGATGACCGCGCTCGAGAACGTGATGCTGCCGCTCGAGCTGGCCGGCGCCCCGCAGGCCGCGGCGCGCGCACGCGCGCTGCTCGAGCGCGTCGGCCTGGGCGACCGCCTCGGGCACTACCCGAAGACGCTCTCCGGCGGCGAGCAGCAGCGGGTGGCGCTGGCGCGCGCGTTCGCCCCGTCGCCGCGCCTGCTGTTCGCCGACGAGCCGACCGGCAGCCTCGATGCGGCCACCGGCACGCGGGTGATCGAGCTTCTGTTCGAGCTCAACCGCGAGGCGGGCGCGACGCTGGTGCTGGTCACCCACGACAGTGAGCTCGCCGGGCGCTGCGGCCAGCGCCTGACGCTGCATGGCGGGCGGCTCATCGAGCCGGCCACGCCGCGCGCAGCCGCCTGAGCAGCTCGCGCCGCGCGGCGGGCAGGCTGTCGGGCAGGGGCTGCCCGGGGTCGAGCAGCGGCTCGATGTCGGCCGCCAGCACCTTGCCCAGCTCGACGCCCCACTGGTCGAAGGAGTCGATGTCCCACAGCCAGCCGAGCACGGCAGTCTTGTGCTCGTAGAGCGCGAGCAGCGCGCCGAGGCGCTCGGGATCGAGCCGCTCCAGCAGCAGCAGCGTCGAGGGCCGGTTGCCCGGACAGGCGCGGTGCGCCGCCAGCCGGCGCCCGCGGGCATCGGCGCCGGCCGCGCGGGCATCGGCGGTGGCGGGCGAGCCGTCGCGGCCGACCAGCAGCGCCTCGCGCTGCGCCAGCGCGTTGGCCACCAGCGCGCGGCCGCGCCGCTCGGGGTCGCGGGCATCGGGCAGCGCCACCACGAAGTCGACCGGATGGGCGGCGGTGCCCTGGTGCAGCGCCTGGAAGTACGAGTGCTGCCCGTCGGTGCCCGCGCCGCCCCAGATCACCGGCGCGGTGGGCCACGGCACCGGCTCGCCGTCGCGGTCGATGCGCTTGCCGTTGCTTTCCATCTGCAACTGCTGCAGCCACGCGGTGAGGCTGCGCAGCGCGTCGCTGTAGGCCACCACCGCCTCGGTATCGCTGGCCAGCGCGAGCGAGTTCCACAGCGACACCAGCGCCAGCAGCAGCGGTGCGTTGCGCGCCGGCGGCGCCTCGACGAAGTGGCGGTCCATCGCGTGGGCGCCGGCGAGCAGGCGGCGAAAGCGCTGCGGGCCGATCGCGATCATGGCGGGCAGGCCGACCGCGGACCACAGCGAGTAGCGCCCGCCCACCCAGTCGTGGAACGGGAACAGCGAGGACTCGGGCAGGCCCGATTCGAGCGCGGCCGCGGTGTTGGCGGTGACCCCGACCAGGTGGCCGTGCAGGGCGGTGCCGGCGATGCCGCCGTCGGCGAACCAGCGCCGCACGGCCGAGGCGTTGCGGGCGGTCTCGTCGGTGCGCCACGACTTCGATGCCACGATCGCCAGCGTGCCGGCCGGCTCCAGCCCTTGGAGGGCGCGCTCGAAGGCGCGCGGATCGACGTTGGAGAGGAAGCGGCAGCGCACCGGCGAGCCCGCCTCGCTCAGGGCCTCGACCACCAGCTGCGGCCCGAGGTGCGAGCCGCCGATGCCGATGTGCACGATGTCGCGGATCGGCTGCCCGGTGGCGCCGCGCCACCGGCCCTCGCGTACCGCCCCGGCGAACCCGGCCATGCGCGCCAGCGTGCCCTGCACCTCGGCGGCGATGGCTCCGCCGTCGCACAGCTCCGGCACCGGGCCGCGCAGGGCGACGTGCAGCGCCGGACGCTCCTCGGTGAAGTTGACCGCCTCGCCGGAGAACATCGCGGCGCGCCGCTCGCCCACCTGCGCGGCATCGGCGAGCGCCAGCAGCGCGTCGAGCGCGCCGCCCGGCAGGCGATGATGGGTGAGGTCGAGATACACGCCGGCCGCCTCCAGCGTGAGGCGCTGATGGCGATCCGCCTCGTCGCGCAGCAGCGCCGCGATCGAGGCATCGGACGAGGCGGCGGCGAGCCGGGCCACTTCGTCCCAGGCGCGCGACCACGATGGGCTGCGACTCATGACTCACTCCCGGTGAAACGGCGGCGGCTGCGCCCGGTCCGGCTCACGCGGCCAGCGTCCCGAGCACCTCGCGCGCCAGCGCGGGCAGCTCGGCTGCGCTCAGCCCCTCGGCGTGCCCGCGCGCGGCTTCCCACATCGTCGCCGCACGGCCGTGCAGCCACGCCGCGACACAGGCGGCGTCTGCCGCGTCGTCGCCCTGCGCGAGGCGCGCCCCGATCATGCCGGCGAGCACGTCACCGGTCCCTGCAGTGGCCAGGGCCGGGCCGCCGGCATCGACGACGGCCCATGCGCCCTCCGGCGTCGCCACGATGCTGCCTGCTCCCTTGAGCAGGGCCACCGCGCCGAAGCGGCGCGCCAACTCGAGCGCCGCGCCGCGGCGATCGGCCTGGATGTGCGTCGCATCGCAGCCGAGCAACCTTGCAGCCTCGAGCGGATGCGGGGTCATGACCACGCGGCGCGCGCCATGCCCCTCGCGGAGGCCGGCCACGCCCGCTGTCGCCAGCGTGGCGTCCGCGGCCATCAGGTTCAGCGCATCGGCGTCGAGCACCAGCGCGCGCGCCTGCGCGAGCGCCGCAGCCAGCCGGGCGTGCGCGCGCGCCGAGGTGCCCAGGCCGCAACCGATCACCACCACGTCGAAGCGATCGAAGGGCGCATCGCCATCGGCCGTCATCAGCTGCGGCTGCCCCGGATCGAACAGCTCGCCGGCCGGCGTGGCGACGAAGACCTTGCCCGCGCCCAGCGCCTGCGCGCCGCGCGCGGCCAGCAGCACTGCGCCGCGCGTGCCGGTGTCGCCGCCATAGGCGAGCACCGCGCCGTAGCTGCCCTTGTGGCTGTCGCGCGCGCGCCGGGGCAGCGCAGCCGCGGCCTGTGCCGCGCCGAACAGGCGGCCGGCGGCGAGCCCCGGGCCGGCACCGGGTGCCCGGCCGCCGGCGGGCGTCCGCTCGTGGAGGAGCGCGTGCTCGCCGGTGAGCGCCTGCCGGTGGGCGAGCATCTCCTCGTCGACCAGCGCGGCCCGCTGCGCTTCCAGCCCCAGCCCGGCCACCTGCACCGTGCCGGCGTGATCGAGCGCGGCGCCGGTGTGCAGGCCGGGCTTGTCGGCGATCATGGTGACCGTGCAGACGGCGCGCACCGCCGCCGCGCCCGGTCCGCCGACGATCGCGCCGGTATCGGCATCGATGCCGCTGGGCACGTCGACCGCGACCACCGGCACCCGTGCCTCGCGCAGCGCGCCGCACAGGGCCGCCGCGGGTCCGTCGAGGGCACGGTCGAGCCCGATGCCGAACAGCCCGTCGATGGCGATCGGCGCCGCCTCGAGCGCCTCGCGCAGCGCCTCGACGCCGTCGATGCGCAGGCCTGCGGTGCGCGCCGCGCGCCACGCCTCGCCGGCGTCGCCGTGCGAGGCGCCCGCCGGGCGCAGGGCGATGGCGCGGCAGGCATAGCCGCGCTCGCGCAGGCGCAGTGCGGCCAGCAGGGCGTCGCCGCCGTTGTTGCCGGGCCCGACCAGGGCCAGCACCGGCCGCCCCGGCTCGAGGGTGCGCGCGAGGCGGGCGGTGGCCTCGGCCACCGCTTCGGCCGCGCGCGCCATCAGGATGCCGCCCGGCAGCGCGGCGAGGGCGGCGGCTTCGAGGCGGCGGATCGAGGCGGCGGTCAGCAGTTCGTTCATCGGCGCTACGATAATGTCAGGCAATGCAGGCGTCGAGCGCACGGCCCGGGCCATCCCGCTGCGTGCGGAGCCCGGGCGCGGCGGGCGCGGTCCCTATAATGGCAGGTTCTTCCGAGCCTTCCCCGTATGCCCGCCTACCTGATGCTTGCCGGACAGCGCGCCCTGTCCGATTTCCGCCTCGCACGCCTGCTCGAGCAGCTGCGCCGCATCGACGCGCGCGCCGGCGGGCTGCAGGCGCACCTCGTCTACCTGGCATGGAGCGACGAGCCGCTCACGCCCGACGCGCGCGCGCGCCTCGCGGCGCTGCTCGAGGCCGAGCCCGAGGCGCGCACGCCCGAAGGGCAGGGAGTATGGGTGGTGCCCAGGCTGGGCACCGTCTCGCCGTGGGCGAGCAAGGCCACCGACATCGCACGCAACTGCGGCATGGCCGGCGTGCGCCGCATCGAGCGCGGCATCGAGTACCGCATCCAGGCGCGCGCCGGGGTGCTGGCCGGGCTCACCGGGCGGGCGCGCTTCGCGCCCCCCGAGCTGGCGGCCATGGCTGCTGCGCTGCACGACCGGATGACCGAGACGGCGCTGCTCGAGCCCCCCGATCCCGCGGCGATCTTCGCGGCGCTGCCCGGCAAGCCGATGCAGCACGTGCCGGTCGGCCGCGACGGGCGCGCCGCGCTGGTGCGGGCCGACGCCGAGCTCGGTCTGGCGCTGTCGGCCGACGAGATCGACTACCTGCTCGAGGCCTTCGTGCGCGCCGGACGCGATCCGACCGACGTCGAGCTGATGATGTTCGCGCAGGCCAACTCCGAGCACTGCCGGCACAAGATCTTCAACGCCCGCTGGACCCTCGACGGCGCGCCGCGCGAGGAAACGCTGTTCGGCATGATCCGCAGCACGCATGCCGCCCACCCGCGCGGCACCATTGTCGCCTATGCCGACAACGCGGCCATCCTCGAGGGCGGGCCGGCGCTGCGCTTCCACCCGGTGCTCGCGCAGAACGGGCACTTCCGCGCCCACGAGCGGCTCACGCACGCGCTGCTCAAGGTCGAGACGCACAACCATCCCACCGCCATCTCGCCGTTTCCGGGCGCGGCCACCGGCGCCGGCGGCGAGATTCGCGACGAGGGCGCCACCGGGCGCGGCGCGCGTCCGAAGTTCGGCCTGACCGGCTTCACCGTGTCGAACCTGCGCATCGACGGCTTCGAGCAGCCGTGGGAGAACGCGTACGACGTGACCGCGCCGTCCGCCGCGCAGGCAACTGCCGCCCCCTATGGCGTGCCGGAGCGCATCGCCACGCCGCTGCAGATCATGATCGAGGGGCCGATCGGCGGGGCGGCGTTCAACAACGAGTTCGGCCGGCCCAACCTGCTCGGCTACTTCCGCACCTACGAGCAGAACGTCGCGGGCACCGTGTACGGCTACCACAAGCCGATCATGATCGCCGGCGGCGTCGGCATGGTCGATGCCGCGCATACCGCCAAGCTCGATCTGCCGGCGGGCACGCTGCTGGTGCAGCTCGGCGGCCCGGGCATGCGCATCGGCCTGGGCGGCGGCGCGGCCTCGAGCATGGGCGCGGGCACCAACACCGCGCAGCTCGACTTCGACTCGGTGCAGCGCGGCAACCCCGAGATGCAGCGGCGCGCCCAGGAAGTGCTCGATCGCTGCTGGGCGATGCGCGAGGACAACCCCATCCTCTCGGTCCACGACGTGGGCGCGGGCGGCCTGTCCAACGCCTTCCCGGAGCTGGTGCACGGCGCCGGACGCGGCGCGCGCTTCGACCTGGCCAAGGTGCCGCTGGAAGCCTCGGGCCTGTCGCCGGCCGAGATCTGGTGCAACGAATCGCAGGAGCGCTACGTGCTCGCGATCGCGCCGGAGGCGCTCGCCCTCTTCGACTACGTGTGCCGGCGCGAACGCTGCCCCTATGCGGTGGTCGGCACCGTGTCGGACGCCCCCCAGCTGGTGGTCGAGGGCGCCGACGCGAAGGGCGGGGAGGTGTGCGCGGTCGACATGCCGATGGAGGTGCTGCTCGGCAAGCCGCCGCGCATGCTCCGCGAAGCGCGCCGGCGTGCGCGCGCCCTGCCGGCGCTCGACATCGCGGGGCTGGCGCTGCAGGAGGCCGCCGAGCGCGTGCTGCGCCTGCCGGCGGTGGCGAGCAAGGCGTTCCTGGTCACCATCGGCGACCGCACGGTGGGCGGGCTGTGCGCGCGCGACCAGATGGTCGGGCCGTGGCAGGTGCCGGTGGCCGATTGCGCGGTGGGCCTGTCCGACTACCAGGGCTACCGCGGCGAGGCGCTGGCGATGGGCGAGCGCACCCCGCTGGCGGTGATCGATCCGCGCGCGGCCTCGCGCATGGCGATCGCCGAGGCGGTGACCAATCTCGCGGCCGCGCCCATCGGGTCGATCGAAGACATCAAGCTCTCGGCCAACTGGATGGCCGCCTGCGGCACGGCGCACGACGATGCCGACCTGTTCGACGCGGTCGAAGCCGCGGCCGGGCTGTGCCGGCAGATCGGCGTGTCGATCCCGGTCGGCAAGGATTCCCTGTCGATGCGCACCGTCTGGCGCGAGGCGGTGCCGGGCGAGCCGGCCGCGGGCGGACGTGAGAAGTCGGTGAGCGCGCCGGTTTCGCTGGTGGTCACCGCGTTCGCGCCGGTGAGCGATGTGCGGCGCACGCTCACGCCGCAGCTCGCGCGCGGCGTCGACTCGGTGCTGATCCTCGTCGACCTCGGCCAGGGGCGCCAGCGCCTGGGCGCCTCGGCGCTCGCGCAGGTGACGCGCCAGGTCGGCAACGAGGCGCCCGACCTCGACGACGCGGCGCTGCTGGTGCGCTTCGTCGCGGCCATTCAGCGCCTGAACGGCGAAGGCCGGCTGCTCGCCTATCACGACCGCTCCGACGGCGGGCTGTTCGCCACGGTGTGCGAGATGGCCTTCGCCGGGCGCTGCGGCGTGGCGGTCAACCTCGACCTGCTCACCATCGACCCTCACGCGGCCGACTGGGGCGACTACAAGATCCGCCCCGAGCAGGTCTCGGTGCAGCGCGAGGAGCTGACCCTGAAGGCGCTGTTCAACGAGGAGCTCGGCGCGGTGGTGCAGGTGCGCGCGGCCGATCGCGACGCAGTGCTCGGCGTGCTGCGCGAGGCGGGCCTGTCGAAGTGCTCGCACGTGATCGGCGCGCCGCAGCCGGCCGACGCGATCGCCTTCTACCGCGATGCGCGCTGCGTGTACTCGGCCCCGCGCGCCGCCTTGCAGCGCATCTGGAGCGAGACCAGCCACCGCATCGCCGCGCTGCGCGACAACCCCGAGTGCGCGGCGCAGGAGTTCGAGCGCATCGGGCGCGACGACGACCCCGGCCTGCACCTGGAGCTGGGCTTCGATCCGGCCGAGGACGTGGCGGCGCCGTACATCGCGCGCGGCGCGCGCCCGCGCGTGGCGATCCTGCGCGAGCAGGGCGTCAACAGCCAGACCGAGATGGCGGCGGCCTTCGATCGCGCCGGCTTCGATGCCTTCGACGTGCACATGACCGATCTCTTCGAGGGCCGGCACCGCCTGGCCGACTTCCGCGGCCTGGTGGCCTGCGGCGGCTTCTCCTACGGCGACGTGCTGGGCGCCGGCAGCGGCTGGGCGAGATCGATCCTGTTCAACGCCGCGATGGCCGAGCAGTTCGCGCTGTTCTTCTCGCGCGCCGACACCTTCAGCCTGGGCGTGTGCAACGGCTGCCAGATGATGTCGCAGCTCAAGGCCATCATCCCCGGCGCCGAGCACTGGCCGCGCTTCCTGCGCAACCTCTCGGAGCAGTACGAGGCGCGCCTGGCCATGGTCGAGGTGCTGCCCTCGGCGTCCATCCTGTTCGCGGGCATGGCGGGCAGCCGCATGCCGATCGCGGTGGCCCACGGCGAGGGCCGCGCCGCCTTCGACACGCCCGCGCAGCAGGGGCGCGCCGCCGCGGTGCTGCGCTTCGCGGAGAACGACGGCAGCGTGGCCGAGGCCTATCCGGCCAACCCCAACGGATCGCCCGGCGGGCTCACCGGCTTCACCAGCGCCGATGGCCGCGCCACCATCCTCATGCCGCACCCCGAGCGGGTGTTCCGCAGCGTCCAGATGAGCTGGCGCGACCCCTCGCTGGGGGAAGATTCGCCCTGGATGCGCCTGTACCGCAACGCGCGCGTCTGGATCGCCTGAGCGCCGCCGGCGCCGATCGCAATGCTTTCAGTCGTCAACGTCACCATGCAGTTCGGGGCCAGGCCCCTGTTCGAGAACGTCAGCGTCAAGTTCGGCGAGGGCAACCGCTACGGCCTCATCGGCGCCAACGGCTCGGGCAAGTCCACCCTGATGAAGATCCTCGGCGGCGAGATCGAGCCGAGCGCCGGCCAGGTGGTGCTCGACGCCAGCGAGCGGCTCGGCAAGCTGCGCCAGGACCAGTTCGCCTTCGAGGACCGGCGCGTGCTCGACGTGGTGATGATGGGCCACGCCGAGATGTGGCAGGCGATGAGCGAGCGCGACGCGATCTACGCCGACCCCGAGGCCGGCGAAGACGACTACATGCGTGCGGCCGAGCTGGAGGCGCGCTTCGCCGAGTACGGCGGCTACACCGCCGAGGCGCGCGCCGGCGAGCTGCTGCTGGGGCTGGGCATCGAGGCCGCCCGGCACCAGGGACCGATGCGCGAGGTTCCCCCGGGCTGGAAGCTGCGCGTGCTGCTCGCGCAGGCGCTGTTCGCCGACCCCGACGTGCTGCTGCTCGACGAGCCGACCAACAACCTCGACATCGACACCATCCGCTGGCTCGAAGGAGTGCTGAACGCGCGCGATTCCTCCATGGTGATCGTCTCGCACGATCGCCACTTCCTGAACGCGGTGTGCACGCACATGGCCGACCTCGACTACGGCGAGCTGCGCGTATACCCCGGCAACTACGACGACTACATGCTCGCCTCGGCGCAGGCGCGCCAGCGCCAGGTCGCCGCCAGCGACCGGGCCAAGGAGCGCATCGCCGAGCTGCAGGAATTCGTGCAGCGCTTCGCGGCCAACAAGGCCAAGGCGCGCCAGGCCACCTCGCGCCAGAAGCTGATCGCGCGCATCCGCGGCGAGACCGCCGAGGTCAAGCCTTCGTCGCGCCAGAACCCGTACATCCGCTTCGAGCAGGCGCGCACGCTGCACCGCCAGGCGCTGGTGGCCGAAGAGCTGTCGTACCGCTACGAAGGCGCCGCGGCACCGGTGTTCGAGGGCTTCTCGACGCAGGTGGAGGCCGGCGACCGGATCGCGATCGTGGGCGCCAACGGCGCGGGCAAGACCACGCTGCTGCGCTGCCTGGCCGGCGCGGCGCTGGGCGGACTGGCCCCGACGCGCGGCACCGTGCGCTGGGCGGAGAACGCGGACGTCGGCTACATGGCGCAGGACGTGCACGCCGAGTTCGAGTCCGACCAGACGCTCACCGAGTGGATCGCCCGCTACGCGAAGGCCGGCGACGACGACCAGGCGCTGCGCAGCGTGCTCGGCCGGCTGCTGTTCTCGGGCGACGAGGTGCGCAAGCCGGTGCGCGTGCTCTCGGGCGGCGAGCGCCACCGCATGAGCTTCGGGCGCCTGATGCTCGGGCGGCACAACGTGCTGATGCTCGACGAGCCCACCAACCATCTCGACATGGAGTCGATCGAGTCGCTGCAGCTGGCGCTCGAGAAGTTCCCGGGCACGCTGCTGGTCGTCTCGCACGACCGCCAGTTCGTCGATGCGCTGGCCACCCGGGTGCTGGAAGTGCGCGCCGGCGGCACCATCATCGACTACCGCGGCGACTACGAGGAATACCTGCACAGCCAGGGCATCGCGTAGCGCCCCGCCGGGCGCCTCGTTCAGGTCCTTCCATCTCGTTGCCGCAGCCGGCGGCGCACGAAGCGCGCCGGATCGATGGTGCGCAGCAGGTCGGCCTCCAGCGGCATCGGTTCGCCCTCGGCCATCGCCGGCAGCAGCGCGCCGGCGAGCGAGGCCCACAGCAGCCCGCGCGAGCCGAACGCGAAGGCGCCGTACAGGCCGTCGGCGCGCGGCAGCGCGATGCGCTCGTTGCGCGCCAGCGCCTCGGCGTTCGCGGCCACCGCGGCCTCGTCGGGCAGCTCGCCGATCGCCGGCAGCCGGTCGGTGGTGGCCACGCGCAGGCCGAGCGAGGCGAAGCGCGCGTGCGCGATCCAGCGCTGCGGGTCGCCGCCGATCATGCGCGCGAGCCGGTCGAGGTTGCCCAGGTCGGCCGCGCGCGACAGGATCATGCGGGCGTCGTCGTCGAAGCTCGCCCCGATGAGGATGCGCTCGCCGGCCGGCACCGCCCAGGCGCCTCCGCTCAGCGACGTGCGCAGGGGGCCGACGCACTCGCGCGCCAGCCAGGTGCTCTGGCCGCGCATGGCGCGGATCGGAAACGAGCGCAGGCCGCCCAGCCGCACCGCATCGCCGGCATTGGCCAGCACTGCCACGGCTGCATGCGCCAGCGGCGCGCCGCCGGCATCGAGCGCGCTCCAGTGGCCGTCGTCGCGGCGCAGCGCGTGCACCTGCGAGGCGGTGCGCAACTCGATCGCAGGGTGCTCGAGCCAGGCCCCGATCGCGGCGCGCGGATCGCATGCATCACAATCCGGCAGCCACAGCGCCGCGTGCGGCACGGCGATGCCGGCGATCTCCCCCGCTTCCTGCGCCGACACGTGGCGCACGAAGCCCTCCGGAAAGCCGAGCCGCTCGATCATCGCGCGCCGCCGCGCCGTGTTCGCCTCGTCGCGGTCGACCGCGAGCTTGCCGATCGGGGAGCCGCTGCGCGAGCCGTCGCGCGCGGCGAAGGCGAGGGCGGCGCGCGTGAGGCGCGCCAGCACGTTGTCGTCCGACGACAGGTGCAGGTGGTCGGCGCACAGCGGCTGCGCCGAGCCGCCGCTGGCAACCGTCTTGCCCGCCTCCAGCACGGTGACCTGCCAGCCGCGCCGTGCGAAGCCCGCGGCCACCGCGGCCCCCGCCAGCCCGGCGCCGACCACGAGCGCGCTGCGCGAGGGCCGCGACGGGGGTGGCGCCGGCGGCTCGAAGCTGCGCCAGCGCGGCGCGTAGCGGGCACGCAGCCGGTGGCGCTTCCCTCCGTGCCCGGCGAGGCGCTCGACGGCGAAGCCGGCTTCGGCCAGCGCATCGCGCACCGCCCCGGCGGCCGACCAGGTGGCCAGCGTGGCCTCGGGCCGTGCCAGGCGGGCGAGCGCGCGCATCAAGGGGGGCTGCCACATCGCCGGGTTGCGCGCCGGCGCGAAGCCGTCGAGGAAGAAGGCATCCGCGCCCAGCCGCAGCCGCGGCAGCAGCGCCTGGGCCTCGCCCAGGCACAGCGTGAGGGTCACCGCGCCGTCCACGAATGCCAGGCGGTGCAACCCGGGCAGCGGTCGCGGCCACTGCGCCGCCAGCTGCCCGGCATCGGCGGGCGGCGCCTCCAGCACCCCGAGGGCATGGCGCAGGTCGGCCGCGGACAGCGGGTGCGCCTCGATCGATACGTAGTGCAGCCGCAGGCCGGGCGGCGCGCTCTCGCGCCAGGCCTGCAGCGTGGCGAGGAAGTTCACGCCCAGGCCGAAGCCCAGCTCGAGCACGGTGAAGGAGGCCGGCCGCCCGGTGCGCTCGCCCCAGCGCCGCGCCAGCTCGCAGCCCTCGACGAACACCTCGCGCGCCTCCGCCCAGGCGCCGCTGCGGCTGCGGAAGACGTCGCCGTACAGCGTGCTCAGCGGCGCGCCGCCGGCATCGAACTCGATCGGGGGGTGGGGGACGAGGGCAGGCATGGGACAGCGATGTTACGTTACAGTGGGCGTTGCGCGCGGATGCGCGGCGAGAGGAAGGGACGGCGATGATCAGGGCACACTGGCAGGATCGCATCGAGGTGGCGCTGGGGCTGTGGCTGGTGGCCTCGCCTTTCGTGCTCGGCATGCGGCACCAGGGGGCGGCATGGGCGGCGATGCTCGCCGGCGTCGCGGTGGTCACGCTGGCGGTCGATGCCTTCTACTATCCCGAGATCGTCGAGGAGTGGGGCAGTCTCGCGCTGGGCATCGGGCTGGCGGCCTCGCCCTGGCTGCTCGGCTTCCAGGCCGAGCCCGCCGCGCTGGCCAACGCCCTGGCGTGCGGAGTGGCCATCGCGGCGCTGTCCTTCTGGACGGTCGAGGACATCCAGCGCGAGCAGCGCGGCTCCGGATCGTGAACGGCGCGCTGCGGCTGGCGCACTGGTTCGACCGCAACGTCGCCGCCCTCGGCCGCGACATGCGGCTGTCCTACCTGCCGCCGCTGATGGTGTACCTGGCCGCGGGCATCTCCGGCCTGACCGCCATCGTCGGCACCTTCTTCGTGAAGGACTACCTCGGCCTGTCGGCGGAGTTCCTGGCGGCCCTGGGCTTCTGGGCCGGGCTGCCCTGGGCGCTCAAGATGCCGCTCGGGCACCTGGTCGACCTCGTCTGGCGCTACAAGGCCTGGATGGTCTGGCTCGGCGCCTCGCTCATCGCCGTCAGCCTGCTCATCATGATCGGCCTGCTGGCCGACCCGCAGCGCATGGCCGCGGTGATGCGCCCCGAGGCCTGGTACGTGCTGTCGGTGATGCTCGCGCCGGTCGGCTACGTCACCCAGGACGTGGTGGCCGATGCGATGACGGTCGAGGCGGTGCCGCATCACGACGAGGCCGGCCGCCCGATCGACGAGGCGCGCCTGCGCGCCATGCACACCACCATGCAGACGCTCGGCAGGGTGGCGATCATCGGCGGCAGCGTCCTGGTGGCGCTCGCCAACGTGTTCCTGCTGCGCGGCGTGAACGCGCTGCCCGAGGTCGCCCGCCTCGCCGTCTACGTGCGGGTGCACGAGCTGGCGCTGCTCATCCCGGCGGTGTCGGTGGCCGGCGTGGTGTTCGCCGCCTGGCTGCGTCGGCGCGAGCGCGCCAGGCTGCGCCGCGCCGGCGTCGCCGAGGCCGACATCGCCTTGCGCACCGCCGTGCACGTGCAGCGCCCGCCGGTCAACCCGTGGGTGCTGGGCGGCGGCCTGGCGTTCGCCGTGGTGTCGCTGGGCATCGGGCTGGGCGACTTCGCCGGCGGCGAGGAGATGGTGTTCGGCGCCTCGATGGCCATCGTCCTCGTGCTGATGTGGCGGCTGGTGCGCGAGCTCGAGCCGCAGGCCCGCGCCACCCTCGTCGGCACCGCCATCGTCATCTTCGCGTTCCGCGCCGTGCCTTTGCCGGGGGCGGGGCAGACCTGGTGGATGATCGACGAGCTGGGCTTCGACCAGCAGTTCCTCTCGGTGCTCTCGCTCATCGGCAGCGCGCTCACGCTGGCCGGCCTGTTCGTCTTCCGGCGCTTCATGGCCGAGCGCTCGATCTACTACATCGTGGGCGCGCTCACGCTGGCTGGCGTGCTGCTCGCGCTGCCCATCGTCGGCATGTACTACGGCCTGCACGAATGGACCGCCGCGCACACCGCCGGCATCGTCGATGCGCGCTTCATCGCCGTGGTCGACACCGCGGTGGAATCGCCCCTGGGGCAGATCGCCATGGTGCCCATGCTCGCCTGGATCGCCAACTCGGCGCCCGACAGGCTCAAGGCCACCTACTTCGCGGTGATGGCCTCCTTCACCAACCTCGCGCTGTCGGCCTCGCAGCTCGGCACCAAATACCTCAACCAGTGGTTCCTGGTGA
The DNA here is from genome assembly GCA_001898645.1 of Burkholderiales bacterium 70-64. Lineage (GTDB taxonomy): Bacteria > Pseudomonadota > Gammaproteobacteria > Burkholderiales > Burkholderiaceae_E > Zeimonas. The sequence goes on along the minus strand of MKUQ01000022.1, from coordinate 144,791 downwards.
CGCGCCAGGTGCGCGACCCGGTCACCCAGGCGGTGAAGGTGCCGGCCGACTACAGCCAGCTCGGCACGCTGATGATCGTCGCCACGCTGCTCGCGCTGCTCGTGCCGCTGGCGGCGATCGTGCTGGTGCGGCTGGCGAGGCTGCGCAGCGCCTGAAGGCGGCGCCGTCGAGGATCCCGCGATGCCCTGGCCTCCACGACCGGCCGCCCGAGTATCGATGGCGGTCGGCGCGCTCTCGCTGTCGCTGGCCGGGCATCTCGCCGTGCTGACCTGGGCGGGCGGGGCAGGCGGGCCGCGCGCGCCGCAGCAGGCAGCGCCGACGGTGTCGGTGGCCCTGCTCGCGCCTCCGGCGGCGGCGCCCGCCGCACCTGCGGCGTCCGTGGCCACCGCCCCCGCTGCGCAGCCCGCTCCCCGGCCTCCGCCCAGGCCTGCGGCCAGGCCGCGCCCGCGCGTCGCGCCGGCGCCGAAGGCCACGCCTGCGCAGCCGCCCGCAGCGGCACCGGCGACGGCCGCCGCCGCTGCGGTACCGGCCGACCCGTTCCTCGCGCAGGCCGAGGCGCTACGGCAGGCCGAGGCGATGCCGCCGGACGACGCGATGCAGGATGCGTCGACCGGTGCTGCCGCTGCGACCGCAACCGCGCCGGCGCAGCCCGGCCAGGCATCCGGTGCACCGCCGGCATCCGCCCGGGAGCGACCCGGCGAGACGCCCGCGCAGGTGGCGCTCGCTGCACCCGCGCAAGCGGCGTCCGCCCCACCTTCCGATCCGCCGGTGCGGGTCGCGCCGCAATCGGGCAGCGCGCTGTACCGGGTGCACTACGGCGACCCGGCCGACGGCAACGTGGTGGCCACGATGTCCGAGTCCTTCGAGCTCGGCCCCGAGGGCTACCGCCTGCGCAGCGAGGGGCGCGCCCAGGGCGTGGTGTCGTGGTTCTGGCGCGGCACGCTGGTGCAGGAGAGCATCGGCGCGGTCACCGACGAGGGGCTGGCGCCGTCGACGTACCGGGAGCGGCGCGGCGAGCGCGCGCCGCGCGAGGTCTCGATCGACGCGGGGCGCGGCGAGGTGCTGTTCTCCTCGGGCGTGCGCGAGGTCGCGCCGCCCGGTCTGCAGGACCGCCTCTCGATACTGGTGCAGCTGGCGCTGCTGCGCCATGCGCGCCCGGCGATGTTCGCCCCGGGCTCGGAGATCGTGCTGCCGGTGCTGGCCAGCTCCAAGGTGGCTGCCGCCACCTGGCGCGTGCTGGGCGAGGAGCTGGTGGACACCGGCGACGGCCCGCAGCCCGCGCTGCGCCTGAGCCGCGCCGCCTCGGGCGCCGACGACCCGGCCGTCGACGTGTGGCTGGCACTCGATGCGCGCGTGCTGCCGCTGCGCCTGCGCATCGCCGAGGCGAACGGACGCGCGCTCGACCAGGTCCTGCAGACGCGCTGAGCCCGGCGCCGCAGCGTACCGCCGCACCGGATCGCCGCAGCGCGTCCCCCGCGCCAGCGCTACCTCGCAGCAGCGCTACCGCGCGCGCCGCGCGGCCGTCACGCCGCCGCGAGCCATTGCGCGTAGCGCGCCAGATCGACGTTGCCGCCGCTCACCACCACGCCGACGCGGCATCCGCGCCAGGCATGCGCCTCGGCGAAGGCCGCGGCGGCGGCCAGGCAGCCGGTGGGCTCCACCACCATCTTCATGCGCTCGGCGAAGAAGCGCATCGTCTCGATCAACTGCGCATCGGACACGGTGGGGATGTCGCGCACGTGCCGCTGGATGATCGGGAAGGTGAGCTCGCCCAGGTGCGTGGTCATCGCCCCGTCGGCGATGGTCTTCGGCACGGCGATCGTCACGATGCGTCCGGCGCGCAGCGAGCGGCGTCCGTCGTCGCCGGCCTCGGGCTCCACGCCGAACACCGCGCACGAAGGCGACAGCGCGGCCGCCGCCAGCGCGCACCCCGAGAGCAGCCCACCGCCGCCCAGGCATACGAACAGCGCGTCGAGATGGCCCGCGTCCTCGAGCAGCTCCAGCGCCGCCGTGCCCTGGCCGGCGATCACGTCGCGATGGTCGTAGGGCGGAACCAGCGCGAGCCCGCGCTCGGCGGCCAGCCGCCGTGTGAGCGCCTCGCGATCCTCGGCCCAGCGGTCGTAGGTGACCACCTCGCCGCCGTACTCGCGCGTGGCGGCCAGCTTCGGAGCGGGCGCATCCGAGGGCATCACGATGGTCGCGCGCACCGACTGCAGGCGCGCGGCCAGGGCGATGGCCTGCGCGTGGTTGCCCGAGGAGAACGCGATCACGCCGGCGGCGCGCTGCGCCGGCGTCAGGCAGGCGATCGCGTTGTAGGCGCCGCGGAACTTGAACGCGCCCATGCGCTGGAAGTTCTCGCACTTGAAGAAGAGCGAAGCGCCGGTGCGCGCATCCGCGGTGGCCGAGCGCAGCACCGGGGTGCGGTGGGCATGCCCGCGCAGGCGCCCGGCGGCGGCCTGGATGTCGGCGAACTCCGGCAGGCGCATGGTGTCTCCGGTGGTTGGGGCGGCGATCGATTGTAGGCCGGCGCGGCGGCACGCTATCCTGACGGCCGGATGTCCGGATCCCTGCCGCGTTGGAGGAGGAAAGCGATGGCACAATCTTCGGCGTGGCTGCCCTGGGCGCTCGGCTCGGCCGTGTTCGCCGCGCTCACGGCGATCTTCGCCAAGATCGGCCTCGAGGGCATCGACCCCGATTTCGCTACGCTGCTGCGCACCTTCGTGATCGTCGCGGTGCTCGGCGCGTTCGTGGCCGCCACCGGCAAATGGAGCAATCCGGCGGCGCTGCCGGTGCGCCCGCTGCTGTTCCTCGTGCTGTCGGCGCTCGCGACCGGTGCCTCGTGGGTGTGCTACTTCCGTGCTCTGTCGCTCGGCGAGGCCGCCCGGGTGGCGCCGGTCGACAAGCTCAGCGTCGTGCTGGTGGCGTTGTTCGCGGTGCTGTTCCTCGGCGAGCGGCCGCTGCCGCGCGAGTGGCTGGGCATCGGGCTGGTCGGGCTGGGCGTCTACGTGCTGAGCCTGCGCGCATGATCGCCCCGGCGACGGCGCTGGCGTTCTTCGCGGCAGCGGTGCTGCTCGCGCTCGCGCCCGGCCCCGACAACGTGTTCGTGCTGCTGCAGTCGGCGATGCGCGGGCGCGGCGCCGGCCTGCGCGTGGTGCTGGGCCTGTGCACCGGCCTGGTGGTGCATACCGCCGCCGTGGCCGCCGGCCTGGCGGCGCTGTTCGCCGCCTCGGCCGCGGCGTTCGCGGCGGTGAAGTGGATCGGCGCGCTCTATCTCGCGTGGCTGGCCTGGCAGGCCTGGCGCGCTCCGGCGGGCGAGCCGGCGGGCGAGGCCGCGCCGGCCGGCGACGGCTGGGCGATGTACCGGCGCGGCGTGATCATGAACCTCACCAACCCCAAGGTGGCGATCTTTTTCCTCGCCTTCCTGCCGCAGTTCACCGATCCCGCGCGCGGGCCGGTCTGGCAGCAGGTGGTGCTGCTGGGGCTGCTCTTCATCGCCGCCGCGCTGCTGGTGTTCGGCGCCATCGCGTGGTTCGCCGGCGCGCTCGGCCAGTGGCTGCGGCGCGCCCCCGGCGCGACGCGGCTGCTCAACCGCCTGGCCGGCACCGTGTTCCTGCTGCTCGCGCTCAGGCTGGCGGCGCTCGAACGCTGACCCCGGCGTGCGTTTCGACGCGATCGTGATCGGCGCCGGGGCCGCCGGCATGTTCTGCGCCGCGCAGGCGGGGCGGCGCGGGTTGCGCGTGGCGCTGCTCGATCACTGGCCCAGGCTGGGCGAGAAGATCCGCATCTCGGGCGGCGGGCGCTGCAACTTCACCAACCTGCAGGCCGACCGCATCGAACGGTTCGCGGGCGAGAACCCGGCCTTCGCGCGCCATGCCCTGCGGGCATATCCGCCGGCGCGCTTCATCGAGCTGCTCGGGCGCCACGGCATCGCCTGGCACGAGAAGCACCGCGGGCAGCTGTTCTGCGACGGCTCCTCGCAGCAGATCATCGCCATGCTGCGCGCCGGCTGCGACCAGGCCGGCGTGCACTGGGCGAGGCCGGTGCAGGTGAAAGCGGTGGAGGCGCTCGCGCCGGGCGCGTGCGGCGGCGCACCCGGTGCACCGGCTTTCGTCGTGCGTACGGCCGAGGGCGAGCTGCGCGCGCAGGCCGTCGTCGTGGCCACCGGCGGCCTGGCTGCGCCCAAGACCGGCGCGAGCGACCTCGGCCTGCGCATCGCGCGCTCGTTCGGGCTGCGCATCGTGGCCCCGCGTCCGGCGCTGGTGCCGCTCACCTTCGACCCCGGGCAGTGGCGCGGCTATGCCGAGCTCGCCGGGGTGGCGCTGCCGGTCGTCGTGCGTGCCCCGTCGGCGGCGGGCGCGCCCGCATTCGAGGAGGACCTGCTGTTCACGCATCGCGGGCTGTCGGGGCCGGCCGTGCTGCAGATCTCGACCTTCTGGCGCCCGGGCGAGCCGCTGGCCATCGACCTGGCCGCCGGCCGCGACCTGGCGCAAGCATTGCTCGCGGCCAAGCGTGCTGGCCGCCAGCAGCTGGCCGGCGCGCTCGCCGCGCTGCTGCCCAGGCGGCTCGCCGCGCGCTGGCTCGCCGAGGCGCGCTACGCCGCGCTGGCGCAGCGCCGCCTGGCCGAGATCGCCGACCGCGACCTGGCGGCGCTCGCTGCCGTGCTGGCCGATTGGCGCATCGTGCCCGGCGGCACCGAGGGCTGGCGCAAGGCCGAGGTGATGGCCGGCGGCGTGGCCACCGACGAGCTCGATCCGCGTTCGCTGCGCGCGCACCGGGTGCCGGGCCTGCACTTCATCGGCGAGGTCGTCGACATCACGGGCTGGCTCGGCGGCTACAACTTCCAGTGGGCCTGGGCCTCGGGCTTTCTCGCCGGCCAGGCCGTGTGCAGCGGCTGAAGGGGCGCAGGCTTACAGGCGGATGCGTGCGGGCTCAGAGGCGGATGCGCGCGGCCAGCGCCTGCAGCGCCTCGAACGGCGGATCGCGGCGCGGCCAACCCAGCGTGACCGCGTCGCCGCGAAGGCGCGGCAGCACGTGCAGGTGCAGGTGCGGCACGGTCTGCCAGCCGGCCACGCGGTTGGCCTGCAGCACGGTGACGCCGTCGGCGGCGAACCCGCGCTCGACCGCGATGGCGATGCGGCGCGCCGCGCGCATCATCGCTACCGCCGTGTCCTCGTCGGCGTCCATCAGCGTCTCGTAGGGGCGGATCGAGGCGACGATGACGTGCCCGTCGTTGACCTGGCCGGCATCCATGAAGGCGAACACGTGCTGGTCGGCGTAGACGCGGGCGCAGGGCAGCTCGCCTGCATACAGGCGCTCGAAGATGGTCGGCATGAGGTACCTCCGTACGGGGGTTCCCGAATACCCGCACAAGGGGATCGGGGCGCGTGCAGCCGTAGAATATCCGGTTCCTTCCTTCGCGCCGGGGTTCCAGCCACGATGCCGCCCAACCGCCTGTCCGTCCCCAAGGAAAAGCTGAAGTTCGTGCTGTTCGAGGGCATCCATCGCTCGGCCGAGGAAGCGCTGCGGGCCGACGGGTACACCAACATCGAGGCCAGCAGGCAGGCGCTCTCGGGGGACGACCTGCTCGCGGCCATCGAGGGCGCGCACTTCGTCGGCATCCGCTCGCGCACGCAGCTCACCGAGGAGGTGCTGGCGCAGGCGCACAAGCTCAGCGCCATCGGCTGCTTCTGCATCGGCACCAACCAGGTCGACCTCGACGCCGCCGCGCGCCGCGGCATCCCGGTGTTCAACGCGCCGTTCTCGAACACGCGCAGCGTCGCCGAGCTGGTGCTGGGCGAGATCATCATGCTGATGCGCGGCATCCCGGCCAAGAACGCCAAGCTGCACCGCGGCGGCTGGAGCAAGAGCGCCGCCGGCTCGTTCGAGGCGCGCGGCAAGACGCTGGGCATCATCGGCTACGGCCACATCGGCACGCAGATCGGCATCCTCGCCGAGCAGCTGGGCATGGCGGTGGTGTTCCACGACATCGAGAGCAAGCTGCCGCTGGGCAACGCGCGGCAGGCGGCGTCGCTCGATGCGCTGCTCGCCGAGGCCGACGTGGTCACGCTGCACGTGCCCCAGACGGCCGCCACCCGCAACATGATCGGCGCCGCGCAGCTCGCCCGCATGAAGCCGGGCAGCCACCTCATCAATGCCTCGCGCGGCAACGTGGTCGACATCGATGCGCTCGTCGACGCGCTCGAGCGCGATCACCTGCGCGGCGCGGCCATCGACGTGTTCCCGGCCGAGCCCAAGGGCAACGACGGCGTGTTCGAGTCGCCGCTGGCGCGGTTCGACAACGTCATCCTCACCCCGCACATCGGCGGCTCGACCTCCGAGGCGCAGGCCAACATCGGCGCCGAGGTGGCCTCCAAGCTGCTGCGCTACAGCAACAACGGCTCCACGGTGTCGGCGGTGAACTTCCCCGAGGTGTCGCTGCCCGAGCACACCGGCAAGTGCCGCCTGCTGCACATCCACCGCAACGTGCCGGGCATCATCGCCAACATCAACGAGCGCTTCTCGCGCGCCGGCATCAACATCGCCGCGCAGTACCTGCAGACCACCCCGCTGGTGGGCTACGTGGTGATCGACGTCGATGCCACCGCCAGCCAGGTGGCGCTCGACGAGATCAGCGCCATCGACGGTACCATCCGCTGCCGCATCCTCTACTGAAACCGCCGAGAGCCCCCCGGCCATGAACGAACTGAACCTGCAACGCCCCGGCCGCCAGGCCGCGCCCGCGCCCGTGGTGCCGTCCTTCGCGCTCTGGCAGCTGGGCTTTCGTCCCTTCTACCTGCTGGCGAGCCTCTTCAGCGCGCTCAGCATCGCGCTGTGGGCGCTGCAGTACTCGGGCCTGCTCGGCCACGCCTACCTGCGCGGGCCGCTGTGGCACGCCCACGAGATGCTGTTCGGCTACACCGTGGCGGTGATCGCCGGCTTCCTCCTCACCGCCGTGCGCAACTGGACCAACCGGCCCACGCCCACCGGCGTGCCGCTCATGGCGCTGGCGGCGCTGTGGGTGGCGGGCAGGGTGCTGGTGCTCTCGCCCTGGGGCGCGGCCGCCGCGCTGGTCAACGCCGCATTTCCCATTGCCGTGGCGGTGGGCATCGGCGTGCCCATCGTGCGCTCGCGCAACAAGCGCAACTACTTCTTCGTCGGCCTGCTGGTGCTGCTGGGCATGATCACCGGCGCGGTGCACGCGGCGCTGCTGGGCGCGGTCGACGTCTCGCCGCTGTTCGGCCTGCGCCTGGCGCTCGACGTCGTGCTCTTCATCATGGCGGTGATGGCCGGGCGCGTCGTGCCCATGTTCACCAACAACGGCGTGCCCGGCACCAATGCCACGCGCCGCCCGTGGCTGGAGAAGGTCGCGCTCGGCTCGGTGATCGTGCTCTTCCTGGCCGACCTCGCGCAAGGCATGCCGCTGCTCGCCGGCACGGTGGCCGCGGTGGCGGCCGTCGCGCACGCGGCGCGGCTCGCGCTGTGGCAGCCCTGGCGCACGCTGCGCACGCCGCTGGTGTGGGTGCTGCACGGAGCCTACCTGTGGGTGGTCATCCATCTCGCGCTGCGCGCCCTTGCCGCGGCAGGGCTGGCCGACGAGTCGCTGTCCTTCCACGCGCTCACCGTCGGCGGCATCGGCGGCCTCACGCTGGGCATGATCACGCGCACCGCGCGCGGCCACACCGGCCGCCCGCTCAAGGCCGACGGCTACGAGGCCGCCGCCTACCTGCTGGTGTTCGCCGCGGCGCTGGTGCGCGTGTTCGGGCCGATGCTGGCGCCGGGGCTCTCGCTGGCCTTCATCGAGATCTCGGCGCTGCTGTGGGTGGCCGCCTTCGTGGTGTACCTCGTGCGCTACTGGCCGGTGCTCACGCGCCCGCGGCTCGACGGCAAGCCCGGCTGAGCTGCGCCACGCCCGCCCATTCCGCGAACCTGCCGCCACCCCAGGGGGAGTCGTGAACAAACGAGAACGCGTCATGGCAGCGGTTCGCGGCGAGCAGGTCGATCGCGTGCCGTTCAGTTTCTGGTTGCACAATTTCGCCCGCGAAGGCTCCGCCCAGGCGCTGGTGGAGGAGACGCTGCGGCTGCACCGCACTTTCGACTGGGATTTCCTCAAGCCGCAGTCGCGCTACCAGTGCTTCGCGGAGATGTGGGGGCTCGAGTACACCCAGGCGCCGGACCGGGCGGAGTGGCCGGTCGTCACGAAGCTGCCCCTGCGCCGTGCGGCGGACCTCGCGACCCTGCAGCCGGCCGATCCGGCGAAAGGCGCTCTCGCCGAGCAGGTGCAGGCGATGACGGCCATCCGCGCGGCGGTCGGCCCCGAGGTCCCGGTCGTCGCCACGGTGTTCGCGCCGCTGATGGTCGCGCAGTTCCTGGTGCCCGGCGGGGTCGACGCCGTCCTGCAGCTGGCCCGGGAGGATGCGGCCGCCCTCGAGCATGGCCTCGAGGCCATCGCCGTGACGCAGGAGGCGTTCACCCGCCTGCTCGCCGCATGCGGGGTCGACGGCGTCTTCTACGCCACCAATGTCGCCACCAGGAACCTCCTGAGCCCCGACGAGTTCCGGCGCTTCCAGCAGCCCTACGACCGGAGGATCCTGGAAGCTGCCGCGGCGCTGCCGTTCAACATCGTCCACATGTGCGGAGGCGGCATCCTCTTCGAGGAATTCGCCGACTACCCGGTGAGCGTCTTCAGCTGGGCCGTCACGCCCGACAACCCGTCACTCACGGAGGTGCATCGCCGCACCGGTCGCGCCGTGCTGGGGGGCCTGCCCGCCAAGCCGGCGATCAAGTCGATGACCCGCGAAGCGCTGGCGGCCCGGGCGCGCTCGTCGCTTGCCGAGATGGGCGGCCGCTTCCATCTGCTCGGCCCCGACTGCTCGATCAACCCGGATACGCCCGACGAGCTGCTGCATGCCGTCGGCGAGGCCGTCCGGGCAGCTGCCTGAGAGCGGTTGCTCAGGCCACGCCGAGGAAGGGGAATTCGACCTCCGGCCGGCGTTTCGCGACGATGTCGGCGATCGCACGGCCCGATCCGCAGGCCTGGGTCCATCCCACGGTGCCGTGGCCGACGTTGACGAGGAGCCCGGGGATCTTCGTTCGCCCTATGCAGGGCAGGTTGCTCGGCGTCGTCGGACGCAGGCCCGCCCAGAAGGTTGCGCGTTCGGGGTCGCCCGCGCCCGGGAAGAGTCGCTGGGCGTGCTCGACGAGCGCCTTGCAGCGCCGCTGGTCGATGCTCAGGTCGTAGTCGCCGATCTCCGCCGTGCTGGTGGCGCGGATGCGTGAGCCCAGCCGCGAGAACGCCACCTTCGAGCCCGCGTCGGTGATGCCGATGCGAAGCGCGGCGGATTCGTCCACCACCGGCAGGGTGACCGAATATCCCTTGACCGGGTAGATGTCCATCCGCAGCCCGACGCTCGCGAGCAGCCGCGCCGCGTGCGGGCCCGTACATACCAGGGTCTGGTCGGCACGGATCGATTCCTTTCGGCCGTCGCCGTGCTCGACCTCCGCGCCCTTCACTTCGCCGTTCTCGACGATCAGGCGGCGAACGGCCATGCCGTAGTCGAAGCGGATGCCGCGCGACGCTCCGAGCCCGGCCAGCGCCTGCGCGAACTGATGGGCATCGCCCGTCTCGTCGTAGGGCGAGTAGATGCCGCCCGCGATGCGCTCGCGCATGTGCGCGAGCGCCGGCTCGATCGATGCGCATTCCTCGCGATCGCAGACCCTGCGCTTCAGGCCATGCGCCTCGAGCCGCCGCGCCGCGGCAGCCGCGCGTTCGAATTCCGCCGGGTCGGTATGGAAGAGAAGGATTCCGCCCTGGTGGAAGTCGTAGCGGATGCCCGTCTCGGCGCGCAGGGCGCGCAGCGTCTCGCGGCTGTAGAGGCCGAAGTCGGCCAGGTGGATGAGGTTGCGCGAGTAGCGCGGCAGCGAGCATTCGCGCAGGAACAGGACCAGCCAGCGCCACTGGTCCATGCTCAGGCGCGGCCGCCATACCAGGGGCGCATCGGGGCGCAGCAGCCAGCGGGGGAGCCGGCGCAGCGTGCTGGGGTTCGACCAGGGATCGGCCAGGTGCGCCGAGACCTGCCCCGCATTGGCGAAGCTGGATTCGAGTGCGGCTGCATCGCGCCGCTCCAGCACGCGCACGTCGTGGCCGCCTGCGCGCAGGAACCACGCGCTGCTCACGCCGATGACTCCGGCGCCCAGGACCAGGATCGTCATGAAGGGAGCCTCTCAGTCGACCTTCGCCCCTGATTCCTTGACGATCCTGCTCCATTTCTCGAACTCGGAGCGTTGATAGGCGTCGAATTCCGCCGGGGTGTTGCCCACCGGAATGCCGCCCAGGCCGCGGATCTTCTCGGCCACGTCGGGCAGCGACACGATGCGCACGATCTCGGCATTGAGCTTCCTGACGATCTCCGGCGGCGTTCCCTTGGGAGCCCACATGCCGTGCCAGGTCGAGAGATTCATCTGGGGCATGTTGATCTCCTGGAAGGTCGGCACGTCCGGCAGGATCGGCGAGCGCTTCTTCGAGGAAACCGCCAGGGCACGCATGCGTCCGCTCTGGACGTTGCCCATGGCCGCCGTCAGCGCGTCGAACATCAGCGGCACCTGCCCGCCGATCACGTCGGCCATCGCCGCTCCGCTGCCCTTGTACGGGATGTGCGTGAGGTTCACACTGGCGACCTTCTTGAACACCTCCCCGGCGAGATGCGTCGACGAGCCGTTGCCCGCGGAGGCATAGGCCAGGCCCGGCTCGGCCTTCGCCCAGGCGATGACGTCGGCCACCGTCCTCGCCTTGTTGCCCGACCCGGTGAGCATCACCATCGGGACCTCGGTGGCCTGCCCCACGGCCACGAAGTCGTCGATGGCGTTGTAGGTGATCTTGCTGAACAGGCTCGGCACGATCACGTGGATGGAGGAGTTCACCAGCAGCGTGTAGCCGTCGGGCGCGGCCTTTGCCACGCTTTCGGCGCCGATCATGCCCGAGGCGCCGGACCTGTTCTCGACCACCACGCTCTGCCCGAACGACTCCGTCATCTTCTGCGCGAGGATGCGCGCCACGATGTCCACGGAGCCTCCGGGAGCGAAGGGCGCGATGATCCTGATCGTCCGGTTGGGCCACTCCTGCGCCTGCGCGCCGCCGATCGCCAGCACTGCCAGCGCCAATGCCACCATGAGTCTCTTCAGCATGACCTCTCCTCTGCCTCGTTTCGTTTCCTGGAACTGTCGGGCGCCCGGTGCGCGCCCCGCTAGAAAACCCCCGGATAACCGCCGCCGTCGATCAGGATGTTCTGCGCCGTGATGAATCCGGCGTGCGTCGAGCAGAGAAAGGCGCAGAGGGCGGCGAACTCCTCCGGTTGCCCGAAACGGCCGGCGCAGTTGGTCGATTCGCGCTCCTTCCAGACCTCGTCGAAGGGCCTGCCGCTGCGCTGCGCGAGGGAGCGCCCGAATTCGATCTGCGTCTCGGTGGCAAAGATGCCGGTGAGCATGGCGTTGGCCGTGACGTTGCAGCGCACGCCCTCGCGTCCGATCCCGTTCATGAAGCCCGCCAGGCCCAGGCGGGGGCTGACCGAGAGCATGTGCTCCATGCGCGGCTCCTTCACGAACCGCGACGTCACCGCGATGATCCGGCCGAAGCGGCGCGCCATCATGCCGTCCACCACACCCGTGATGAGCTCGACCGGGGAGAGCATCATCGCATCGAGCGCGCGCACCCAGTCGTCATGAGTCCACTGGCGAAAATCCGGATTCTCTTCCGGCCAGGCGCCGTTGTGCACGAGGATATCGGGGTCGCCGCAGGCCGCGAGGAGATCCTGCCGGCCCCGGGGCATCGAAAGGTCGACGGCGACCGTACGCACATCGACCTCGCTGGCGGCGCGTATCTCCGCCGCGCAGGCTTCGAGCGCCGCTGCATCGCGAGCGGCGAGAACGAGGTTCACGCCCTCGGCTGCGAGACGCAGCGCGCAGGCCTTGCCCAGCCCCCGGCTGGCGCCGCACACGATCGCTTTCCTGCCTCGAATCCCCAGATCCATCCCGCCTCCGCCGCCGCGCTCCGCCCGCCAGCGCTACTGTATCGAAGTTCGACGTGAAGAAGATCCTCTTTTGCCTGTCCGGCTCGCCGCTCGTTGGAAGAAATTTCCTCGATTCCGGATTCCGGAAGGATGTTCTTCCACGATCGAGCCCGTCGGACCACACGGTCGGACGACATCCTCACGCCGGGCTAACATGCTGCGGTCGCCGGCCGCAACGGGAGCAACGATGCAGTACGTGAATCTGGGTACGAGCGGTCTGAAGGTGTCGCGGATCGCGCTCGGCATGATGACCTTCGGCACGCCGGAATGGCGGCCGTGGGTGCGTGACGAGGCCACGGCGCGCGAGGTCGTGCGGCGGGCCATCGAGCTTGGGGTCAACGTGTTCGATACGGCCGACCTGTACTCGGCCGGCCTGTCGGAGGAGATCACGGGGCGGCTCGTTCGCGAGTTCGCCAGGCGCGACGAGGTCGTCGTCGCCACCAAGGTGTTCTATCCGGTGGACATCGCGTTCAAGGGCGGCCGCAGCACGAGTCCGGCTCCCGCGCCGCGGCCGAACCTGGGCGGCCTTTCGCGCAAGCACATCCTGGCGGCCGCCGATGCGAGCCTGCGCCGGCTGGGCACCGACTACATCGACCTCTACCAGCTGCATCGCTTCGATCCCGCCACGCCGGTCGAGGAGACCATGGCGGCGCTGGACGACCTGGTGCGCGCCGGCAAGGTGCGCTACCTCGGCGCCTCCAGCATGTGGGCGTGGCAGTTCGCCAAGATGCAGCGCGCGGCCGAGCGCAGCGGCGGCGCGAAGTTCGTGTCGATGCAGAACCACTACAACCTCGCCTACCGCGAGGAGGAGCGGGAGATGATTCCCTATTGCCGCGACAGCGGCGTCGGCATCATCCCGTGGAGCCCGCTCGCGCGCGGGTTCCTCGCCGGCAACCGCAAGCCGGAAGACCGCCAGGGCGGCGGCGACTCGCGCGCCAGGACCGACGATCTGGCGCAGCAGTACTACTACCGCAGCGAGGATTTCGAGGTCGTGCAGTCCCTCTCCGAGCGGGCGGCCGCCCTGGGCGTCTCCAATGCGACGCTCGCCTACGCATGGCTGCTGCAGCGCCCCGGGGTGACGGCGCCGATCGTGGGCGCGAGCAAGCCCTGGCAGGTGGAAGAGGCCGTCAAGGCGCTGGATCTCGTGCTCGGACCCGACGACGTGAAGGCGCTCGAAGCGCCGTACCGGCCGCACTTCATCGTAGGCCACGCATAGCGGCGCGGCGTTCGATATCTGCATGGGTGACTGCATTGAGCTATAATTGCAGTCATGGAAAGCAAATGATGGGTTTTGAATCATGGCAATCCTGACCGTAAGGAACGTGCCGGATGACGTGCATCGCGCTTTGCGCGTGCGGGCGGCCCGGCACGGCCGCAGCACGGAAGCGGAGGTGCGCGAGATCCTGGCAGCCGCGGTCAAGCCGGAAAAGCGCGTGCGCATGGGCGAAGCCCTGGCCGCCATCGGCCGCAAGATCGGGCTGACCAATGAAGATTTCGCCGTCTTCGAGCGTGTGCGCGACAAGACGCCGGCCAAACCGTTGAGCTTCGATTGAATGATCGTCCTGGATACCAACGTCGTTTCCGAGGCGATGAAACCGGAGCCGGACGCGGCCGTGAGAGCTTGGCTGAACGATCAGGCGGCGGAAACCCTGTACCTGTCCAGCATCACGCTGGCCGAGTTGCTGTTTGGCATCCGGGCGTTGCCGGCGGGCAGGCGCAAGAACCTGCTCGACCGCGCCCTGACCGAATTGCTGGGGCTGTTCAAGGATCGGGTCCTGCCGTTCGACACGGATGCGGCGCGCCGCTATGCCGACCTGGCCGTGACGGCGAGGAACGGCAGGCGCGGCTTCCCGACGCCGGACGGCTACATTGCGGCCGTTGCAGCATCGCGAGGCTTCCTCGTGGCATCACGCGACACATCGCCCTATGAAGCGGCCGGCGTGGCCGTCATCAACCCCTGGAAGGACGCATAAGGCCGGGGGACGCCTCATAAGAGCCTTTTCAGACAATCCAGGCGGGCGCCGTCTGCACCCGAAAAACCTCCGCCTGTCCATTACCCATTTTTGGTAGGTTGACGCTGTTGCAGCGGCGTCACAAGAATGCCGGGTGGCCATCGAAGCTACCCGGAGCATGCAGATTTCCAGTGCAGCATTGGCGCGGCATGACTTGCACTGGCTCCTCGGCAGCCTGTGCAGCCTGTACCGCCTGCCGTTCGATGCGCAGCTCATCGAGCAGCGGTTCCCTCCGCCGTACACGCTCGCCACCTTCCACGAAGCGGCCCGGGCGCTGGGCTTCCGCAGCGGCGAGGGCATGCAGACCCACGCGGAGATCCGGCTCGGCGAGCGCACGGTGATGGAGTACCTCCTGTCGCCGGTGAAGAAGGCCTGGCACGAGGCCGGAAGGGAGCGCTAGAGCGAAGAAGGGGACGGCGCGCGAGGCCGCGCCGGTGTGCCGATCCGGGATACCGCGCGGAGGGCGCCCGTTCATAGACTGCCGGACACCCCGCCGGAGCATGCGACCCCGTGACCTCCCCATGAGCGCCCCGGCACCGGCCGCCACGTGCCGCACACCGGAGACGATGCATGGAAGCGATGAACGGCATGAGGATCGGAAGCCGGCTGGGCCTGGGCTTCGCGGCCGTCATCCTGCTGCTGCTCGTCCTGGCGGGGCTGGGGGTCGACCGCATGGCCGCGGTGATCGGCAACACCGAGCTGATCCTGCACGATCGCCATGCGAAGGTGGCGCTGACGCAGGTCGTCGAGAACGAGGTGAACCGGCAGGCGCGCGCCCTGCGCACGGCCTTGATCACCACCGACGTGGCGATCATCAAGGAGGAGATGGCCAAGGTCGGCGAGGCCGACCGCCGCATCGAAGAAACCATCGAGCAGCTGCAGTCCATGGAGCATTCCGCCGAGAGCCGCGACGCGCTCGAGACGCTGCTGAAGACCCGCCAGCCCTATGCGGAGCACAAGGCGCGGCTGGTCGAGCTGGTGATCGCGCAGAGCCTGGACGAAGGCGGCGTCTACCTGATCCAGAGCATGCTGCCCGCGCAGAACGCCTACCTGTCGGCCGTCGAGGCGTTCGGCCGCTTGCAGGCGCAGGCGATGATGGAGTTCGGGGAGGAGGCGATCCGGGGGGCCAGGAACGCCAGGCTGGCCATGATCGGCCTGGCCGCTGCCGCCGTGCTGCTCGCGATCGGGATCGCCTTCTTCATGACGCGCTCCATCACCCGCCCGATCTCCCGGGCGGTCGCGGTCGCCGAGACGGTGGCACGCGGCGACCTCACCTCGCGGATCGAGGTCCGGAGCCCGGGCGAAACCGGGCAGCTGCTGTCGGCGCTCCAGCGGATGAACGAGGAGCTCATCACGATCGTTCGCCAGGTACGCGACAGCAGCGAATCGATCGCCACCGGCGCATCGCAGATCGCCTCGGGCAATGCAGACCTGTCCCGGCGTACCGAGCAGCAGGCCGCGAGCCTGCAGCAGACGTCGGCCGCGATGGAGCAGCTCACTGCGATGTCGCAGCACAGCGCCGAGAATGCCGGCATTGCCGCGCGGCTCGCCAACGAGGCGCGCGAGGTGGCGATGAAAGGCGGCGCCATGGTTCGGCAGGTGGTGGCCACGATGGCGGAGATCGCCGCCGGGGCGGGCAGGATCTCGGAGATCATCGGCGTCATCGACGGGATCGCGCTGCAGACCAACATCCTTGCGCTGAATGCGGCCGTGGAGGGAGCGCGTGCCGCGGGCCAGGGCCGCGGCTTCGCGGTGGTCGCCGAGGAGGTCAGGGCGCTCGCGCAACGCGCCTCCGAGGCGGCCAGGGATATCAAGGCGCTGATCGGTGCCAGCGTCGAGGGGACGCAGGCGGGGGGCCGCCTGGTGGAGGATGCCGGCGGCGCCATGGAGGAGATCGTCCGCCATGTGGACCGGGTGGCCCAGTTGATCGGCGAGATCGATACGGTCACGCAGGAGCAGCACGCGGGCATCGGGCGCGCCTCGGATGCCGTGGGCGAGCTCGACCGGGTCACCCGCCAGAACGCCGCCCTGGTCGAGGAGTCCGCGGCAGCGGCGGAAAGCCTCAGCGCGCAGTCGGCCAGGCTCGCCGACGTCGTCCGCTCCTTCAGGCTGGATTCCGCCCGACCCGATGCGGGGGGAGGGGCGGCCTAGCCTGGCCCTGCTGCGCTACCATGCCGTTACCCGTTCCTGCGAGGAGATCGACATGGCACTGCCGCACGCAACATCGGGCGACGTGGTGGAGGTGAGCCCCCCGGGCGGCCGGATCGTCGATACGCCGTCCACGGCGATCGTGCGCGACGGCCACATCGAGGTGATGCGCCTGCTGCTGCCGGCGGGCAAGTCGCTGCCCGAGCACTCGGTGCCCGGGCCGATGACGCTGCACTGCCTGCAGGGCGTGGTCGACGTGCGTGCGCACGGCGCGAGCCGGCCGATGCGCGCCGGCGAGCTGATGTACCTGGCGGGCGGGGCCTCGCACGCGCTGCACGCGATCGAGGACGCCTTCGTGCTGGCCACGGTCGTACGCCTGCCGTCATGAGCCTGCAAACCACCCGCATCGAGCACGACCTGCTCGGCGACCGCGCGGTTCCCGTCGATGCGTACTACGGCGTGCACACGCTGCGGGCGCTGGAGAACTTCCCGATCACGGACACGCCGATCTCGATCTACCCCGAGCTGATCCGGGCGCTCGCGTGCATCAAGCAGGCCGCCGCCGAGGCCAACCAGGAGCTGGGCATGCTCGATGCCGAGCGCGCGCGCTTCATCGTGCAGGCGTGCGAGGAGATCCGCACCGGCAACCTGCACGACCAGTTCGTGGTGGACGTGATCCAGGGCGGCGCCGGCACCTCGACCAACATGAATGCCAACGAGGTGATCGCCAACCGGGCGCTGGAGCTGATGGGGCACGCCAGGGGCGACTACGCGGCGCTGCATCCCATCGAGCACGTCAACATGAGCCAGAGCACCAACGACGTGTACCCGACGGCGCTCAAGCTCGCCACCTGGTTCGGCATCTTCCGGCTCATCGAGGCGATGGCCGGGCTGCGTGAGGCCTTCGCGGCCAAGGCCGAGGAGTTCGCCGACGTGCTGAAGATGGGCCGCACGCAGCTCCAGGACGCGGTGCCGATGACGCTCGGCCAGGAGTTCTCCACCTATGCCACCATGCTCAGCGAGGACGAGCAGCGCCTGCGCGAGGCGGCCGAGCTGATCTGCGAGATCAACCTCGGGGCCACCGCCATCGGCACCGGCATCACCGCGCACCCCGACTACGCGGCGCTGGTGTGCAGGCGGCTTTCGGCGATCACCGGCATCACGCTGGCCACGGCGCCCAACCTGGTCGAGGCGACCCAGGACTGCGGCGCCTTCGTGCAGATCTCGGGCGTGCTCAAGCGCGTCGCGGTCAAGCTCTCCAAGAGCTGCAGCGACCTGCGGCTGCTCTCCTCGGGCCCGCGCGCCGGCCTGAACGAGATCGACCTGCCGGCGATGCAGGCGGGCTCCTCGATCATGCCGGGCAAGGTGAACCCGGTGATTCCCGAGGTGGTCAACCAGATCGCCTACGAGGTCATCGGCAACGACGTCACCGTCACCTTCGCGGCCGAGGCCGGGCAGCTGCAGCTCAACGCCTTCGAGCCGATCATCGCGCACAGCCTGTTCAAGAGCATCAAGCACCTGCACAACGGCTGCGTGACGCTCACCGAGCGCTGCGTGCGCGGCATCACCGCCAACCGCGAGCGGCTGCGCGCGATGGTCGAGAACTCGATCGGCATCGTCACCGCGCTCAACCCCTACATCGGCTACGCCAACGCCACGGCGGTGGCCGCCGAGGCCCATGCCAGCGGCGGCAGCGTCTACCAGATCGTGCTCGACAGGGGGCTGATGTCGAAGGAGCAGCTCGACCGGGTGATGCGCCCGGAAGAGCTGACCCGGCCGCAGCCGATCCGGCTGGCGCCCTAGGCGCCCGTCGGAGCTGAAGCCGCTCCGGACGGGCGCTACTTCAACCGCGTGCCTTCCGAGTCGAACACCTCGACGCTCACCGGAATGCCGGCGGCCACGCTCTGCGTGACGGTGCAGAACTGCTCGAACTGGCCGAGCACGCGGTCCAGGTGCGCGAGCCCGGCGCCCGGCACGCCGAGCGTCAGCCGCGCCCGGATGCGGAGCACGCGCAGCCGGTTCTCGGCGTTGCGCCCGATCTCGGCGGTGACTTCGGCCGTCATCGGCTCGGGCGCCTGCTTGAACTTGCGCAGCGCGAACAGCAGCGAGCTGGACAGGCAGTTGCCCACGGCCGAGGCCAGCAGCTGCATCGGCGACGGGCCGGCGCCCTGGCCGAGCGGAGGCGGCTCGTCGCCGAGCAGGGCGGGCGTGCCGGCACCGAAATCCACCTCGAACTGGTAATCGTGGCGCTGCGCCAGGCGCACTGTCACGTCTTCCGCACTCATCGGTCGCTACTCCTTCGCTGCGTGGTCTTCGATCCGTCGTGTATCGAACCATGATACCCCAGATAGTATCCGGGGGTGCGCGAGGAGGACATGCCCCGGGGAGCGCGCCGCTCCTGCGCGCGGCAGCCTGCGGCTTCAGCGTGCAGGGGCCTGCGGCGCGCTGCGATAGGGCTCCTGGAAGGGGCGGAAGTCGTGCTCGGCAAGCGCCCCGGCGATCCACTCGACCACGCCGGCGGCCTGCGTGACGTGCTGCGCGTAGCGCTCGCAGGCGCCATCGAGCGGCACGCCGTAGGTGCGAAAGCGCATCACCACCGGCGCGAAGAAGGCGTCGGCGATGCAGAAGCCGCCGAACAGGAACGGCCCGCCGCTGGTGTCCAGGCATTCGCGCCACAGGCCGGTGACGCGCGCGACGTCGGCCGCCACCGCCGGCTCCTCGGCGAGCGCGCGCGGGCCGATCCCGGGCAGGCTCGCCTCGATGTTGAGCGGAAAGCGCGCACGCAGCGCACCGAACCCCGAGTGCATCTCCGCGCTGGCCGAGCGCGCCCGCGCCCGCGTCGCCGCCTGCACCGGCCACAGCCGCCGCTCGGGGAAGCGCTCGGCGAGGTATTCGGCGATCGCCATGGTGTCCCAGATCACCTGCGGCACGCCGTCGATCTCGGTATGCAGCACGGGCACCTTCCCGCTGGGGCTCAGCCCGGCCAGATGCCGCTTGAACTCCGAACCGGGCGCGAACGAATCGAAGCGCACCTGCACCTCCTCGAACGGGATGTCCGCCTGGCGCATCAGCACCCACGGCCGCATCGACCACGACGAGTAGTTCTTGTTGCCGATATACAGCTTCATGCCTCATCCTCCCGCTGCGCGGCGCCCGTGCTCGATTATGATCGCGGGCAGCCCGAACGACCCGATCGATTGAATCACCGGCAGCAACGACGTGCGCCAGTACCCATGAACGCCACGCGCCGCCGCACCCGGACCGCCCGCTTCCTCGACCTCGCCCTGCAGGGGGGCGGCGCGCACGGCGCGTTCACCTGGGGCGTGCTGGACCGCCTGCTCGAGGACGAGCGCCTCGAGCTAAGCGGCATCAGCGGCACCAGCGCGGGCGCGATGAACGCGGTGGTGATGGCCTCGGGGCTGGCCACGGGCGGGCGGCGCGCGGCGCGCGAGGCACTGCGCGAGTTCTGGGCGAGCGTCGGGGCGGCCGCGCGCCTGAACCCGCTCGAGGGCGGCCTGTTCGGGACGCTGCTCGGCACCGCGATGCCCGGCTGGTCGCCGCTGGGGCTCTACTTCGACCTGGCCAGCCGGGTGCTGTCGCCTTACCAGTTCAATCCGCTCAACCTCAACCCGCTGCGCAGCCTGCTCGCGGCGGCGGTCGACTTCGAGGCCGTGCGCCGTTGCGACGGACTGCGGCTGTTCATCGGGGCGACTCACGTGCGCTCGGGGCGGCTGCGCGTCTTCCGCAACGCCGACCTGAGCCTGGACGCGGTGCTCGCCTCGGCCTGCCTGCCGATGCTCTTCCAGGCCGTGGAGATCGACGGCGAAGCCTATTGGGACGGCGGCTACAGCGGCAACCCGTCGCTCTTCCCGTTGATCGCCGAGAGCGTGGCCGACGACCTGCTGCTGGTGCAGATCAACCCCCTGCAGCGCGACCAGGTGCCGCGCCGGGCCCCCGAGATCCTCGAGCGCATCGAGGAGATCACCTTCAACGGCAGCGTGCTCAAGGAGATCCGCTCGATCGCGCTGCTCAAGCAGATGATCCGCGACGAAGGCCGGCCGGCCCGGCGCTGGAACCTGCCGCTGTTCCAGCGCGTGGAGGCGCTGCGGCTGCACCGGCTCGATGCCGCCGCGGAGATCGCCGGGCTGGGCGCGGCGAGCCGCCTCGCCGCCGACTGGACCACGCTCTCGCAGCTGCACCGTGCCGGCCACGCGGCCGCCGACGCCTGGCTGCAGCGCAACTACGCGCACCTCGGCCGGCGCTCGACCATCGACCTGCGGCTGGAGGCGGCCGGCTGAGCCGGGCCGGCTACTGCCAGCCGTAGCGCCGCGCGTAGAAGCCCTTCACCGCCTGCACCAGCGCCATGTAGCCGAGCAGGATCAGCGGCAGCAGGGCGAAGTAGGTCGCCGGCAGCGGCTCCATCTTGAAGTAGTGGCCCAGCGGCCCCATCGGCAGGAAGACGCCGATGGCCATGATCGTCGCCGTGGTCGCGAGCAGCGGCGTCGCGGCGCGGCTCTGCACGAAGGGGATCCTGCGCGTGCGGATCATGTGCACGATCAGCGTCTGGGTGAGCAGGCCCACCACGAACCAGCCCGACTGGAACAGCGACTGGCGGTCGATCGAATCGGCGCCGAACACGTTCCACATCATCCAGAAGGTGACGATGTCGAACACCGAGCTGATCGGGCCGAAGTACACCATGAAGCGGCCGATGTCGTCGGGCCGCCAGCGCTGCGGGCGCTCGAGCTGCTCGGCGTCGACGTTGTCGAAGGGGATGGCGACCTGCGACATGTCGTAGAGCAGGTTCTGCATCAGCAGCTGCATCGGCAGCATCGGCAGGAAGGGCAGGAAGGCGCTGGCCACCAGCACCGAGAAGACGTTGCCGAAGTTCGAGCTGGCCGTCATCTTGATGTACTTGAGCATGTTGGCGAAGATCTTGCGACCCTCCACCACGCCTTCCTCGAGCACCATCAGGCTCTTCTCGAGCAGGATGATGTCGGCCGACTCCTTGGCGATGTCCACCGCCGAGTCGACCGAGATGCCGATGTCGGCCGCGCGCAGGGCCGGCGCGTCGTTGATGCCGTCGCCCATGAAGCCCACGATGTGGCGGTTCGACTTCAGGGCGCGCACGATGCGCTCCTTGTGGGCCGGGGTGAGCTTGGCGAACACGTTGTGCGCCTCGACGGCCTCGGCCAGCCGGCGCTCGTCCATTGCCTCGACCTCGCTGCCCAGCACCACGCCGTCGGTGGGCAGGCCGACCTCGCGGCAGATCTTGGCGGTGACCAGGTCGTTGTCGCCGGTGAGGATCTTCACCGCCACGCCGTGCGCGGCGAGCGCCTCGAGCGCCGGGGCGGTCGATTCCTTCGGCGGGTCGAGGAAGGCGATGTAGCCGATCAGGGTCATGTCGGTCTCGTCGGCCACGCTGTAGGCGTATTCCGCCGGCGGCAGCTCGCGCACGGCCACGGCGACCACGCGCATGCCGTCCTCGTTGAGCGCGTCGGTCACCTCGCGCAGGCGGGCATGGATCTCGCCGGTGATCGGCTCGTCGCCCTCGCCGTGGCGCACCCGGGTGCAGATGCCGAGCATCTCCTCGACGGCGCCCTTGCAGATGAGCAGGTGGTGCTCGTCGTGCTCGGCCACCACCACCGACATGCGCCGGCGGGTGAAGTCGAACGGGATCTCGTCGACCTTGCGGAACGCCCGCGCCACGTCGAGCTCGGCGCGCACCTCGACGTGCTCGAGCACCGCCACGTCGAGCAGGTTGCGCAGCCCGGTCTGGTAGTGGCTGTTGAGGAAGGCGTACTCGAGCACGGCGTCGGACTCCTCGCCGAACACGTCGATGTGGCGCGCGAGGAAGATCTTGTCCTGGGTGAGCGTGCCGGTCTTGTCGGCGCACAGCACGTCCATCGCGCCGAAGTTCTGGATCGCGTCCAGGCGCTTGACGATGACGCGGTGGCGCGACATCGTCACCGCACCCTTGGCCAGCGTCGAGGTCACGATCATCGGCAGCATCTCGGGGGTGAGGCCGACGGCCACCGAGAGCGCGAACAGCGTCGCCTCCAGCCAGTCGCCCTTGGTCAGGCCGTTGATGAGCAGCACCAGGGGCGCCATCACCAGCATGAAGCGGATCAGCAGCCAGCTCACGCGGTTGACCCCGGCCTGGAAGGCGGTCGGCGTGCGGTCCACCGCGGTGACGCGCTGCGCCAGCGCGCCGAAGTAGGTGCGGTCGCCGGTGGCGAGCGTGACCGCCAGCGCCGAGCCGGACACCACGTTGGTGCCCATCAGCAGGATGTTGTCCAGCTCGGGCGCGGTCGCCGCCGCCTCGTTGCGCGGTTGCTCGAACTTCTCCACCGGCAGCGACTCGCCGGTCATCGAGGCCTGGCCCACGAACAGGTCCTTGGCCGAGAGCACCCGCAGGTCGGCCGGGATCATGTCTCCGGCCGACAGCGCCAGCACGTCGCCCGGCACCAGCTGGCGGATCGGCAGCTCGACGCGCTCGTGCCCGCGCAGCACCGTGGCGGTGTTGCTCACCATCTCCTTGAGCCGGTCGGCAGCACGGTTCGACTTGCCTTCCTGCCAGAAGCGCAGCAGCGTCGAGAGCACCACCATGGTCGCGATGACCGCCGTGCTCTTGAGGTCGTGGGTGGCCCACGAGACGAAGGCGAGCACGGTCAGCAGCAGGTTGAACGGATTGCGATAGCAGTGCCACAGGTGCGCCCACCAGGGCTGCGGCTTCTCGTGCGCGATCTCGTTGGGCCCGGCCTGCTCGCGGATGGCCTCGGCCTGCTCCTCGCTCAGGCCCTCGGCGCTCGTGCCCAGCTCCGCCAGCAGCGCCTCGCGATCGCGCCGCGACGCCTGCACCAGCGCCTGCGTGAGCGCGGGCGGGATGTCGCGGCTGCCGGCGCTGCGGAACACCGCGTCGAAGAACGCCAGCGGGCGCCGCCGGAAGTGCCGGGTCATGGCGCGCGCGCGTACGAAGCCGGCGTAGAACTCCCTCAGGATGCGCGGGCGCGGATCGGCGGCCATGTTCAGGATTCCATGTGCGGGCACGGTGCCGGCCCGGCAGCCGCCGGGTCGAGCGGTGAAGGTGCGCATTGGATCACGTTCCGGTTGCACAGGGATATCCGCTGCGGCGCCGGCCGGGCAAGGCGGCACCCGGAGGGCGTAAGATCGACCCGTTCGCCCTTCCGAACCCCCCTCGAACCCTCCCTCGAACCATCACCGCCCCCCGGAGACCCGCCCTTGACCCGTCTGATCCGACGTCTGCATGAACTCGCCCCCGATACGCTGCGCGGCCTGCTGCGCGGCATCGAGAAGGAGAGCCTGCGGGCGCGATCCGACGGCTTGCTGGCCGACACCCCCCACCCGGCGGGCCTGGGCTCGGCGCTGGCGCATCCGCGCATCACCACCGATTTCAGCGAATCGCAGCTCGAGCTGATCACCGACGTGCACAGCGGCGCGCAAGGTTGCCTGGCCGAGCTCGCCGAGATCCACCAGGTGGTCTATCGCGAGATCGGCCAGGAGCTCCTGTGGGTGGCCAGCATGCCGTGCGGCCTGCCGGCCGACGAGCGCATTCCGCTGGCGCGCTACGGCACCTCGAACGTGGGCCGCGCCAAGACGGTGTACCGGCAGGGGCTGTCGCACCGCTACGGCCGGCGCATGCAGACGATCTCGGGGATCCACTACAACTTTTCGCTGCCGCCTTCGGCGTGGGCGAGCCTGCAGCGCGCCGACGGCGACGCCGGCAGCGAGCAGGACTACCGCACCGCCGCCTACTTCTCGCTGATCCGCAATTTCCGGCGCCACTCGTGGCTGCTGCTGTACCTGTTCGGCGCCTCGCCGGCGGTGTGCCGCTCCTTCCTGGAAGGGCAGCCCCACCGCCTGCAGCCGCTGGGCGGCGACACCCTGTACCTGCCCGAGGCCACTTCGCTGCGCATGGGCCCGCTGGGCTACCAGAGCGACGCGCAGGCGGCGCTGGCGGTCAGCTTCAACAGCCTGGAGAACTACGCGGCCTCGCTCGCGCGCGCCATGGCCGAGCCGTATCCGCCCTACGAGCGCATCGGCATCCACGACGGCGGGGGGCTGTATCGCCAGCTCGCCACCACCCTGCTGCAGATCGAGAACGAGTTCTACGGCACCATCCGGCCCAAGCGCACCATCCGGCCCGGCGAGCGTCCGCTGCATGCGCTGGCCGAGCGCGGCGTCGAGTATGTCGAGGTGCGCTGCCTGGACCTCGATCCGTTCGAGCCGGTGGGCATCTCACTCGCCACCCTGCGCTTCCTCGACGTGTTCCTGCTGCACTGCCTGCTCGCCGACAGCCCGCCCGACAGCGCCGAGGAGATCGCCGCGATCTCGCGCAACCAGCACGGCGTGGCCCAGTACGGGCGCGATCCGGCGCTGCGGCTGCGGCGCGGGCCCGAGCAGGTCGGCGTGGCGCAATGGGGCAGGGCGCTGCTGGCGCAGTGCGAGCCCATCGCCGCCGCGCTCGATGCGGCCGCCGGCGCGGCCGGTAGCCCGCATCGCGACGCGCTCGCCGCGGCCGCCGCCGCGCTGGAGGATCCCTCGCTCACGCCCTCGGCGCGCAGCCTGCGCGAGATGTCGCGCGAGTTCGGCGATTCCTTTCCGCGCTTCGCGCTGGCGCGCTCGCGGCGCACCCGCGACGAATTCCTCGCGCGCCCGCCCGCCCCGGAGATCGCGGCGCGCTACGCGGCGATGGCCGCCGAGTCGCTGCGCGAGCAGCGCCGCATCGAGGAGGGCGACGCGCTGCCCTTCGAGGAGTACCGGCAGCGCTACCTGGCCGGCGAGCTGTCCAGGGTCGACGGCGGAGTCAGGTAGGCCGCCCCGGCACCCAGGCGCGCCTGGCCGAGGCTGATCTCCGTGCGGGCGATGGCCTGCAGGTGCACCTCGTCCGGACCGTCGGCGTAGCGCAGCGCGCGGCCCCAGGTCCAGTGGTCGGCCAGCGGCGCATCGGGGCTGATCCCCATCGCGCCGAAGACCTGCATCGCCCGGTCGCACACCGTGGTGTACACGCCCGGCACGAGCGCCTTGATCATCGAGATCTCCTTGCGCGCGGCCTTGGCGCCGACGTTGTCGATCATCCAGGCCGTCTTGAGCACCAGCAGCCGGGCCTGGTCGATCTCGATGCGCGAACGGGCAATCCACTCGCCCACGGTGCCGTGCTGGTGCAGGTACTTGCCGAAGGTCTTGCGCTCCTGCGAGCGTTCGACCATCAGCTCCAGGGCGAGCTCGGCCGCGCCGATCGAGCGCATGCAGTGGTGGATGCGCCCCGGGCCGAGCCGCGCCTGCGCCAGCGCGAAGCCGCTGCCTTCCTCGCCCAGGAGGTTGGCCACCGGCACGCGCACGCCGCGGAAGAGGACCTCGCAGTGCCCTTCGGGCGAGTGGTGGTTCATGATATTGATGTTGCGCACCACCTCGAGCCCCGGCGTGTCGCGCGGCACCAGCACCATGCTCTGCTGGCGGTGCTTCTCGGCGGCGGGATCGGTCTTGCCCATGACGATGAAGATGCGGCAGTCCGGATGCGCCGCATTGGTGATGAACCACTTGCGGCCGTCGATTACGTAGTCGTTCCCGTCGCGCCGGATCGAGGTGGTGATGTTGGTCGCGTCCGACGAGGGGACGTCGGGCTCGGTCATGGCGAACGCGGAGCGGATCTCGCCGTGCAGCAGCGGCATCAGCCACTGGCGGCGCTGCTCGGGCGTGGCGAACATGTGCAGCAGCTCCATGTTGCCGGTATCGGGCGCGTTGCAGTTGAACACTTCCGAGGCCCAGTGCACCCGCCCCATGATCTCGGCCAGCGGCGCGTACTCGAGGTTGGTGAGGCGCGTGCCCGGTTCGTCGTCCTTCAGGTGGGGCAGGAACAGGTTCCACAGCCCCTCGGCCTGGGCCAGCGCCTTGAGGTCGCCCATGAACGACACCGGGTAGCGGCCGCCGTGCACTTCGTCGCGCCACTGGCGGATGCGGGGGACGACGTGATCGTCCATGAAGTCGCGGACGCGGCGGCGCAGCTCCTCGACCTTGGGAGTATAGGCAAAATCCATCGTGGCCTCGCTGGCAGGGGGTCCGCGGTATTGTCGATCAAGGCGGCGCAGCTTCCAAATGGGGATCACGGCGGGATCGCAGCGGCGCATTGCGGACACGCATCGCAGGCGTATTCTTGGCGGCCATGGATGCGCACACCAGCCCCGACCTGATCAAGGTGGTGGTGCTGCTCGCCGCCGGGGTGGTGGCCGTGCCGCTGTTCCGGCGCCTCGGGCTGGGCTCGGTGCTGGGCTACCTGGCCGCGGGCCTGCTCATCGGCCCGTTCGGGCTGGCCGTCTTCAGCGATGCCGAGCATGTGCTGCAGGTGGCCGAGCTGGGCGTGGTGATGTTCCTGTTCGTCATCGGCCTCGAGATGCAGCCGAGCCGGCTGTGGGACCTGCGGCGCGAGATCTTCGGGCTGGGGCTGGCGCAGGTGCTGGCCGGCGGCGCGCTGCTCACCGGGCTGGGCATGCTGGCCGGGCTCTCCCCTGCGGTGGCGTTCGTCGCGGCCATGGGGTTCGTGATGACCTCCACCGCCACCGTGATGCAGGCGCTGGAGGAACGCGGCGAGCTGCTCACCCGGCGCGGCCAGCGCATCGTCTCGATCCTGCTGCTCGAAGACCTGGCGATCGTGCCGCTGCTGGCGCTGGTGGCCGCGCTCGCCCCGGCGCCGGCGGGGGCGCCGCCGGGATCGCGCTGGCTGACGGTGGGCGTCGCGCTGGCGGCGATCGTCGGCCTGGTGGCGGTGAGCCGCTGGCTGCTCAACCCCATGTTCCGGGTGCTCGCGCGCTCGCGTGCGCGCGAGGTGATGACGGCGGCCGCCCTGCTGGTGGTGCTGGGCGCGGCGCTGGCCATGCAGTGGGGCGGGCTGTCGATGGCCATGGGCGCCTTCGCGGCCGGGGTGATGCTGTCGGAATCGAGCTTCCGGCACCAGCTCGAGGCCGACATCGAGCCGTTTCGCGGCATCCTGCTGGGCCTGTTCTTCATCAGCGTCGGCATGTCGCTCGACCTCGGCCTGGTGCTGGCCGACTGGCCGACGATCCTGGCCGCGGCGGCGGCCTGCATGGCGGTCAAGGCATTCGGCGTGTACGTCGTGGCGCGCCTGGCCAGGGCCGGACGCCGCGAGGCGATCGTGCGCGCCGGGCTGATGGCCCAGGGCGGTGAGTTCGCCTTCGTCCTCTACGGCGCGGCGGCGGGCCAGGGGGTGATCGACGCACCGGCCAACGCCGTGCTGTCGGCGGCGGTGGTGGTGTCGATCGCACTCACGCCGCTGGTCATGCTGGCGCTGCGCTACCTGCTCCCGGCGGCGGCGGCGCCGAGCATGGACGGCGTCGAATCGGTGGAGGACGCCGGCGAGATCGGCGGCACCGTGCTGGTGATCGGCTTCGGCCGCTTCGGCCAGGTCGCCAGCCAGGCGCTGCTCGCGCGCGGCATCGACATCGCCACCATCGACAGCGACACCGACATGATCCGGGCGGCGGCCACCTTCGGGTTCAAGGTCTACTACGGCGACGGCACGCGGCTCGACGTGCTGCGCGCCAGCGGCGCGGAGCACGCCAGCGCGATCCTGGTGTGCGTCGATCGCAAGGAGGCCACCGAGCGCATCGTCGAGCTGGTCAAGCAGGAGTTCCCGCTGGTGCCGGTGCTGGCGCGCGCCTACGACCGGCAGCATGCCATCGCGCTCATCAAGGCCAACGTCGACTACCAGATCCGCGAGACCCTGGAATCGGCGATCGTCTTCAGCATCGCGGCCCTGCAGCAGCTCGGCGTGAGCGAGGAGGAGGCGAGGGAGGTATGCCGGGAGGTGCGCCGCCGCGACGCCGAGCGGCTGGCGCTGCAGGTGGCAGGCGATTCGTCCGGGGCGCGCGACCTGATCCTGTCGAACAACCGGATGACTCCGACGCCGCTCACCCGCCCGCGTCGCGGCGGCGAGGCGCTCAGCGCCGAGACGGCACAGGCGCTCGGCGGCCAGGCGTCGCAGGATGCGCGCTGAGGCGGTTCCGCCTCATGAGGTGACCAGGATCGCGCGGAAGTCGTTGACGTTGGTCAGCGTGGGGCCGGTCACGAGCGAATCGCCCAGGGCCTCGAAGAACGCATGTCCGTCGTTGTCCTCGAGCCGCTCGCGCGGGCGCAGCCCCAGCGCCCACGCCCGCTCGAGCGTGTCGGGCGCCACGAAGGCGCCGGCGATCTCCTCCACGCCGTCGACGCCGTCGGTGTCGGCGGCCAGTGCATGCACGCCCGGCGCTCCCCCGAGCGCGAGCGCGAGCGCGAGCAGGAGCTCCACGTTGCGCCCGCCGCGGCCCGTGCCGCGCACGGTGACCGTGGTCTCGCCGCCGGACAGCAGCACGCAGGGCGGAGCGAACGGCTGGCGGTGCTTGCGCACCTGCAGCGCGATGCCGGCCAGCACCTTGCCGACCTCGCGCGCCTCGCCCTCGATGGCGTCGCCGAGGATGACCGGCTGCACGCCGGCGGCGGCGGCCACGCCCGCGGCGGCTTGCAGCGCCATCTGCGGCGTGGCCACCAGCCGCGTGGCCACGCTTGCCAGGCGCGGGTCGCCCGGCTTGACCGTCTCGCCGGCGCCGCTCTCGAGCAGCGCGCGGGCGCCGTCCGGCAGCGCGATGCCGTAGCGCCGCGCGATCGCCAGCGCGTCGGCGCAGGTGGTCGGATCGGCCACGGTCGGGCCCGAGGCGATGTCGATCGGATCGTCGCCCGGCACGTCGGAGATGAGCAGGTTGAGCACGCGCGCCGGATGGCAGGCCGCGGCGAGGCGCCCGCCCTTGATCGCCGAGAGGTGCCGGCGCACGCAGTTCATCTCGGTGATGCTCGCGCCGCACGCCAGCAGCGCGCGGTTGATCGCCTGCTCGTCGGCGAGCGACACGCCCGGTAGCGGCAGCGGAAGCAGCGCCGATCCGCCGCCGGAGATCAGGCAGATCACCAGGTCCTCGGCGTGCAGGCCCTGCACGCGCTGCAGCATGCGCCGGGCCGCGCGATGCCCCGCTTCGTCGGGCACAGGGTGCGCGGCCTCGACGATCTCGACGTGCCGGCACGGCACGGCGTAGCCGTAGCGGGTGACCACCAGGCCCTCGAGCGGCGCCGTCCAGTGGTGCTCGAGGGCCTGGGCCATCGCGGCCGAGGCCTTGCCCGCGCCGATGACGATGGTGCGCCCGGCCGGCGGCGCGGGCAGGTGCTCGCGCAGGCAGTGCTCGGGCAGTGCCGCCTTCACCGCTGCGGCGAACATCGCCTCGAGCAGCGCGCGCGGCGGCCCGTTGAAGCCGAGGTTCGCCATCGAACGATCTCCTTGTTCGAGTTGCAGGTGACGACGTTGCACGGGCCGGCGGCAGCGCGGCTCAGCCGCCCAGCGCCTGCATCCAGCCGAGCCCGGCCTGCGTGCCGGCCGCCGGCCGGTACTCGCAGCCGATCCAGCCCTCGTAGCCGAGGCGGTCGATGTGACGCAGCAGCCACGCGTAGTTGATCTCGCCGGTGCCCGGCTCGTGGCGCCCGGGGTTGTCGGCCAGCTGCATGTGGGCGATGCGCGGCAGGTATCTGGCGATGGTGTTGCCGAGCTCGCCCTCCATGCGCTGCGCATGGTAGATGTCGTACTGCAGGAAGAGGTTGTCCGAGCCGACCTCGTCGAGGAGATCGATCGCCTGCGCGGTGCGGTTCAGGTAGAAGCCCGGCATGTCGAAGACGTTGATCGGCTCGACCAGCAGCCGGATGCCGGCGCGGCCCAGCTCGGCGGCGGCAAAGCGCAGGTTGTCCACCAGCGTGGCGCGCACCTGTTGCGCGCTCGCGCCCGGCGGCGCGATGCCGGCCAGGCAGTTGAGCTGCCGGCACTCGAGCGCGGTGGCGTATTCGATCGCCCGCGCCACGCCTTGCCGGAATTCGCCGACGCGATCCGGATGGCAGGCGATGCCGCGCTCGCCGGCGTCCCAGTCGCCGGGAGGCAGGTTGTGCAGCACCTGCACCAGCCGGTGGCGGCGCAGCTGCCCGGCCAGCGCGTCCTTGTCGTAGCCGTACGGGAAGAGGAACTCGACGGCTTCGAATCCAGCCTGCGCGGCAGCGCCGAAGCGTTCGAGGAAGGGCAGCTCGGTGAACAGCAGGGTGAGGTTGGCGGCGAATCGGGGCATCATGGCGCGCGGCGTTCCGTATCGAGGGGAGAGGGTATCCCAGTCGTCCCGGGTTCGCGCATCCCCCGCCGGATGCTCGACGGATGGAGAGCGGCCGTGGCCGACTCAGTGCGGCGGATAGGTGAGCGTGCCGTCGGCCTGGCGGAGCGCGGCCGGCGTCGGCGTGGCCGGCTCGATCTTGCCGTGCCCCATGATGTGGAACACCGGCTCGCCCTCGAGCAGCAGATAGTCCGCGATGATGCGGCGATGGCAGCGCCACCATACCGCCTCCGCGCACATGATGGCGCAGCGGTGGCTCTCGCCCAGCGCGCGCAGCGCCTGCAGCCCGGCGCGAAACGGCGGGCTCGCCGCGTAGTCGGCGTAGTTGCGAAAGCTGGCGTTCTCCCACCAGCCGTTGGGCGAGGGCGGGGCGTCCTTGCGCCGGCCGCGCAGGCCGCCCAGCGCGGCCAGGTGGCGATAGCCGATGCCGAACGCGGCGAGCGCGGCGGGCAGGGTATCGCCGTTGAACTGGGGGTTGGTGCGCGAGCGCGGGACGGTGCGCACGTCCACGACCAGGTCGCAGCCGGCCTCCTGCAGCAGGGCTGCGAGCTCGGCGACCGACCGCGTCGAATGTCCGATGGTGAAGAAGCCTATCATCCGGGGTTTCCCCTGGAGGTCTGCTCATGAAGCTGTACTACTCGCCCGGCGCCTGCTCGCTGTCTCCGCACATTGTGCTCCACGAATCCGGGCTGCCGTTCGAGGCCGTGCTGGCCAGCACCAAGACGCACAAGCTGCAGGACGGCACCGACTACTACACCGTCAACCCCAAGGGCTACGTGCCGCTGCTCGAGCTCGACGACGGCCAGCGGCTGACCGAAGGGCCGGTGATCGTGCAGTGGATCGCCGACCAGGTGCCGGCGAAGAAGCTCGCGCCGCCGGCAGGAACGATGGCGCGCTACCGCGTCATGGAATGGCTCAACTTCGTCACCGCCGAGATCCACAAGCAGTTCAGCCCGCTGTTCAACCCGGCCTATCCGGAAGAGGCCAAGGCGATCAACCGCGAGAAGCTGCTGGGCCGCTACGCCTGGGTCGACGGGCAGCTGGCGGGCAGGCAGTACCTCATGGGCGACGACTTCACCGTGGCCGACGCCTACCTGTTCGTGGTCACCCGCTGGACCGTGCCGATGAAGCTCGACATCTCGTCGCGCGCCAACCTCGCCGCCTACATGGGCCGCGTCGCCCAGCGCCCGGCCGTGCGGCGCGCGCTCGAGGCGGAAGGGCTCGCCTGAAGACGTCTTCAAGTTGCGGCGGTGCTAACGGCCGGCCCCGCGCGCGGGGCCCACTTCGGCCTCGCGCGACACCACCGCCTCCTCGCCGATCAGGCCGCGCGGCCGCAGCACCAGCATCGCCATCAGCACCAGCCCGATCAGCACCACCTGTGCGGCGCCGCCCTTGACCTGCAGGTCGGCCGGCAGCAATTGCTGGGCGAGGCTGCCGCTGAGCGTCCACACCGCCCACATGAGCAGTGCCCCGAGCACCGCGCCCCGGTTGTTGCCGCTGCCGCCGACCACCAGCATGGTCCACACCTGGAAGGTGAGGACGGGCTGGAAGTCCTGCGGGCTCACGAAGCCGATGAAGCTGGCATGGAGCGCACCGCCCGCGCCCATGATGGCCGAGCCGATCGCGAATGCCTGCAGGCGGAAGGCGAAGGCGTTCTTGCCCAGCGACGAGGCAGCGGTCTCGTCCTCGCGGATCGCCTTGAGCACGCGACCCCAGGGCGAGCGCACCACGGCCTCGAGCGCCGCGTACACCGCGACGACGACGGCCGCCACGACGGCCAGCATCAGCAGGTTGCGCCCGAGCACGGTGTCGGCCGCCTCCGGCAGCGGGCGCGGGATGCCGCCGGTGCCCTGGCTGCCTCCGGTGAGCCACTGAGCGTTGAGTGCCACCAGCTGCAGCGTGGCGGCGATGCCGATGGTGACGATGGCGAGGTAGTCCCCGCGCAATCGCAGCGTCGGGATGCCGACCACCCAGGCGACCAGCGCCGCCGCCGCGACGCTGCCTGCGAGCCCGACCGGGAAGGGCAGCCCGAAGCCGCCCAGGCGCATCGGGTACTCGGGCCCGCACAGGATCGCGAAGGCATAGGCCCCGACGAGGAAGAAGCCCGACACCCCGATGTTGAACAGGCCGGTGTAGCCCCACTGCAGGTTCAGCCCCAGGCACACGACCGCGAAGATCGCCGCCTGCGCGAGGAAGAACACCCCGTAGGACAGCAGGCCGCCCAGGTCGCTCACGTGCGTCCTCCGAGGATTCCCCTGGGGTAGAAGAGCAGGATCAGGAACATCAGCGCGAAGGCGACCGCCGGCTTGTACGCCGCGCCGATCAGCGGCACCGAGAGCGCCTGCGCCAGCCCGATGACGAGCCCGCCCAGCACCGCGCCCTGGATGCTGCCCACGCCGCCGAGGATGGCCGCGGCGAACATCGGCAGGATCATGTTGAAGCCCATCTCCGGGGAGATCTGGACGGTGAGCCCGAACAGCGCTCCGGCCACCGCAGCCAGGCCGCCGCCGATGAGCCAGGTCCAGCGGATCACCGCCTGCACGTCGATGCCGGACACGCGCGCGAGCGCGGGATCGTCGGAGACCGCTCGCATGGCGCGGCCCAGGCGCGTGCGCGAGAGGAAGAGGGCGAGCGCGAGCATGGCCAGCGCGGTGAGCCCGATCACGAACACCTCGTCGGCGCTCATGAACACGCCCGGCAGGAGCTCGCTGCGCACGGCGATCTCGCGCGAGTAGTACTCGGGACGCGAGCCCCAGACGAACACCACCACGTTGCGCAGCATCAGCGATGCGCCGAACGAGGCGATCACCAGCGTCACGGTGACGTCGCTGCGCCGCAGGGCGCGAAACAGCAGGCGATCGAGCACGAGCGCCAGCAGGCCGGTGAGGACCACGGCCGCGGCCACTGCTTCCAGGAAGCCCCAGCCGAAGGTGAGCGGGCCGAGCGTCTGGCCGCCGGCGAAGAGGGCGGCGAACACCAGCGCGAAATACGCTCCGAAGGTGAGGAACTCGCCGTGCGCGAAGTTGGCGAAGCGCAGGATGTTGTAGGTGAGGGTGAGCCCGATCGCGCCCAGCGCGAGGGTGGCCCCGAGCACGATGCCGTCCGCGGCGTACTGGGCGATCATGCCAGCGCGCGCCGTGCGCCCAGGTACAGCTCGCCCACTTCGGGGTCGGCGAGCAGCGCGTGCGCGTCGCCCGTGATGCGCTCGCGGCCCTCGGCGAGCACGTAGCCGCGGTCGGAGACGGCGAGCGCGGCGCGCGCGTTCTGCTCCACCACGAGGATGCTCAGGCCTGTCTCGCGCACCTCGCGCACCTCGCGCACCTTGGCGAAGAGCGTCCCCACCATCAGCGGGGAGAGCCCCGCCGACGGCTCGTCGAGCATCAGCACGCGCGGGCGCGCCATGAGCGCGCGCGCTACGGCCACCATCTGGCGCTCGCCGCCCGAGAGCGTGCCGGCGGGCTGGCGCCGGCGCTCGCCGAGGCGCGGGAAGAGGGCGTACATGCGCGCCAGGTCCTCCTCGATCGCCGCGCGGTCGGTGCGCGCGCATGCGCCGATGGCCAGGTTCTCCTCGATCGACAGGCGCGCGAACACGTTGCCCACCTGCGGCACGTAGGCCAGGCCATGGCGCACCATGCGGTGCGCGGCCACTCCCGGGAGATCGGTCCCGAACAGGCGGATCGTGCCGGCGCGCATCGGCACGAGGCCGGCGATCGTCTTCATCAGCGTGGACTTGCCTGCTCCGTTGGGGCCGAGCACGGTGACGATCTCGTGCTCGCGCACCTCGAGCGAGACGCCGCGCAGGATGTCGAGCTCCGGCACGTAGCCGGCGACCAGCGCCCGCACCTCGAGCGCCGGCGCGCTCAAGCCGGCGCCCCGCCGAGGTAGGCCTCGAGCACGCGGGCGTCGCTGCGCACCGCCTCGGGCGAGCCCTGCATGAGCAGCTTGCCCTGGGCCATCACCAGGATCGGGTCGCACAGGTTCATGACCAGATCCATGTTGTGCTCGATGACCAGGAAGGTGATGCCGCGCGCGTGCAGCTCGCGCAGCCGCTCGACGATGGCCGTGAGCAGGGTGGGGTTCACGCCCGCGCCCGGCTCGTCGAGCAGGATCAGCCGCGGCTCGGCCATCAGCACGCGCGCCAGCTCGAGGAGCTTCTGCTGCCCGCCCGAGAGGTTGCGCGCGAACTCCCCGCGCAGGCGCGCCAGCCCGACGAACTCGAGCGTCTCCAGCGCCCGCTCGCGGATCGCGCGCTCCTGGGCGCGTACGCGCCCACGTGCCACCCAGTTGTTCCAGAAGCGCTCGCCGGCCTGTGCCTGCGGCACCAGCATGCAGTTCTCGAGCACCGTCATGCCGGCGAAGGGGCGCGGAATCTGGAAGGTGCGCACCAGCCCCTCGCCGAAGATGCGGTGCGGGGGTCGGCCGCCGATGCGCCGGCCGCGGAAGACGATCTCTCCGCCGTCGGGCCGGTGCACGCCGGCGATGGTGTCGAACAGCGTGGTCTTGCCTGCGCCGTTGGGGCCGATCAGCCCGGTGATCGTGCCTTCGCGCAGCGTGAAGGAAACGTCGTCGACGGCGCGCAGCCCGCCGAACTCCTTCACCAGCCGCGCGACTTCGAGCATCGTCAGCGCATGCGCGCGCGCAGCTCCCCGATCTGCTCGACCGGCATCATGCCGGTCGGAACGACCTTGCCCGCGGCGTCGACCTTCCACACCACCATCGGCGCATCGATGTCGCCGTTGGCGTCGAACTGCAGCGGCCCCGAGGCGCCCACGTACTGCACCGGCTTGCCGGCGGCGGCCAGCTCCAGGGCCTTCTTCAGGCCCTCGACCCCGGCGTAGGCCTTCTCGCCCTTGGGATCGGTGACCTTGCGCAGGTTGTCGCGGATCGCCGTTCCGGTGGCCGCCCGGGCACGCGCCATCGCCAGGCCCACGAGCACCGTGGCGTCGTAGGCGTTGGTGATGTAGGGCTGCGCGGGCAGCGCGCCGTACCTGGCCTGGTAGCCCTTCCTGAACGTCTCGAGCGAGGGCGTA
The DNA here is from genome assembly GCA_001898645.1 of Burkholderiales bacterium 70-64. GTDB lineage: Bacteria > Pseudomonadota > Gammaproteobacteria > Burkholderiales > Burkholderiaceae_E > Zeimonas. Next base: position 109,335 of record MKUQ01000022.1, on the reverse strand, counting down.
TCGACCGAGCCGGCGGCCGTGCCGAGGACGTCCTTCAGGTAGCGCGCGCCGACGTCGTTGGCGAAGTCCTGCGACTGCAGCCCGTCGGGCAGCAGGAAGCGCTGCGGGCCGCCCGCGGCGATCCACTCGCGCGCGATGGTGGTGCCGTCGCCGGGATAGCCGATCAGGAACAGCGCCTCGGGCTTCGGCGAGAGCGCCTTGTTCACCTCCGAGCGATACGAAGGCTGGCTCGGGTTGTAGGCGACGTTCTGGGTGATCGCGCCGCCCAGCTTCTCGAAGGCGTGGGAGAACTCCCTGCTCAGGCCCTGCCCGTAGGCGTTGTTCAGGTACAGCACGGCCACCTTCTTCAGCTTCGCGTCGCTCGCCAGCTTGGCCATGGCCACGCCCTGCAGCGCGTCCGAGGGGCAGGTGCGGAACCAGTAGCCGCCCGTCTTGCCCTGCTGGGCGAGCTCGGTGAAGGAGGGCGAGGTCGAGGCGGGCGAGATCTCCACCACCTTGGCCGAGGCCGTCACCGAGGCGAGGATGGCCGCGCTCACCCCGCTCGAGAGTGCGCCCACGATCGCCGGCACGTGCTGCACGTCGACCAGCTTGCGTGCGGCATCGACCCCCACCGACGGGTTGGTCTGGTCGTCGAGCAGCGACAGCGCCAGCTGGCAGCCGTTCACGCCGCCGGCCGCGTTCAGGTCGGCGATGGCCAGCTGCGCGCCCTTGGCGATCTCCTGGCCGAGGGCGGCCAGCGAGCCGGTGAGCGACATCACGCTGCCGATCGTGGTGGTGCAGGCCGCCTGGGCCGGCGCGACGCCGAACGCCGCCAGCGCGGCGCCGGCGAGGGCGAGTCTTCGCAGCATCTCGGGATCCTCCGTGTGCGCGGGAAGTCTAGCAGCGCGGTCGCGGGCCGGCCAGCGAGGCTGCGTACGGCGCCAAGCGCCCGGCCGGAGGCGCCCGCATCGGGCAGCGCTGGGCGGCCGCGATCCGCGTCGCAGAGCACGGTGCATGGGGTTGATCTCCCTCGACGAGCGCCGGATCATTCAGGGGCTTGCAGAGGGAGGGAAGATGCCGGTGCGCAATCTTGCCGTCGCGGCGGTGTTCGACGAGATCGCCGACCGGCTCGCGATCCAGGGCGCCAACGTGTTCCGCATCAACGCCTACCGCAACGCCGCGCGCACGCTCCAGGAGCTGGGCGCCGACGTCGGCGAGATGGTCGGGCAGGGCCGCGACCTCCCCAGGCTGCGCGGCATCGGGGCCGATCTCGCCGGCAAGATCCGCGAGGTCGTCACCACCGGGACCTGCGAGCTGCTGGAGCGCCTGCGCCGCGAGATGCCGCCGGCGGTCACCGAGCTGCTCCAGGTGCCCGGGCTGGGCCCGAAGCGGGTCGCGGTGCTGTGGCACGACCTCGATGTGCAGACGCCGGAGCAGGTGCTGCGCGCCGCACGCGACGGCCGCATCCGTGCGCTGCCCGGTTTCGGCGAGAAGACCGAAAGCAGGATCGAGTCGGCGGTCGCGGCGCACCTGTCGAAGGAGCACCGCGTCAAGCTCGCCGTGGCCGGGCACTACGCCGATGCGCTGGTCGCGCACCTGCAACGGGCCAAGGGCGTCGAGCGCACGGTCGTCGCCGGCAGCTACCGGCGCATGCGCGAGACCGTGGGCGACCTCGACATCCTGGTCGAGGGGCGCAAGGGGAACCGGGCGGTCGAGCAGCTCACCCGCTACGCCGAGGTCGAGGAGGTGCTCTCGAGCGGCACCACGCGCGCCAGCGTGCGGCTGCGCGGGGGCCTGCAGATCGACCTGCGCGTGGTCGCTCCCGGGAGCTTCGGAGCGGCGCTGGTGTACTTCACCGGCTCGAAGGCGCACAACATCACGCTGCGCCGCCTGGCGCAGGATCGCGGGCTGAAGATCAACGAGTACGGCGTGTTCCGCGGCGACGAGCGCATCGCCGGCGACACGGAGGAATCGGTCTACGCGGCGCTCGACCTGCCGTGGATCGAGCCGGAGCTGCGCGAGGACCGCGGCGAGATCGACGCGGCGAGGGCAGGGCGGCTGCCGAAGCTCATCGAGCCCGGCGACCTGCGCGGCGACCTGCACGCGCACACCACCGCCACCGACGGCCACGACACCCTCGAGGCCATGGCCGCCGCCGCCAAGGCGCTCGGCTTCGAGTACCTCGCGATCACCGAGCACTCGCGCCGCCAGGGCATGACGCACGGCCTCGACGAGAAGCGGCTGCGCGTGCAGGGCGAGGAGATCGACCGGTTCAATGCGCGCTCGCGCGGCATGCACGTGCTCAAGGGCATCGAGGTCGACATCCTCGACGACGGGGCGCTCGACCTGCCCGACAGCGCGCTGGCCGGCCTCGACCTCGTCGTCGCTGCCGTGCACGGCCGCTTCAACCTGAGCCGCGCGCAGCAGACCGCCCGCATCCTGCGCGCGCTCGAGAACCCCCACGTCAGGCTGCTCGCGCACCCGAGCGGCCGGCTGATCGGCGAGCGCGAGCCCTACGACGTCGACATGCTGCAGGTGATGCGCAAGGCGCGCGAGCGGGGCACATGGCTCGAGCTCAACGCCCACCCCGAGCGGCTCGATCTCATCGACACGCACTGCCGCATGGCCAAGGACGAGGGCGTGCTGCTCGCGATCGACTCCGACGCCCACGATACCGCGCAGTTCGCCAACCTGCGCTTCGGGGTCGGGCAGGCGCGCCGCGGCTGGATCGAGCGCGGCGACGTGGTCAACACGCGCCCGCTGCCCGAGCTGCTGCGGCTGCTCGAGCGTGCGCGGTCGCGGCGCGAGAGACAATGAGCCGGGCCCCGGGCTTCGTTGCTCGCGAAGCGACGCGCCACTACTCAGGGCAGGAGCAGCTTCACTTTCGCACTCACATCCAGAGCACACTGCGTCGTCACCGACGCGAACTTCGAGGCATTACGAGAGTGCCAATCGAGACATCGCACCTGATCAGCCAGCGCAACTCCGCTGACCTTGCCGGTGGAAGGCGTGACCGGCACTTCGAATGGATAGTCCTTTACCTGGTTGGTGAGCGGGCAGCAGAGCATCAAGCCGCTCTTCCCGTTGTAAGCCGCCGGCGAAAGCACGAGGGCAGGGCGACGGCCCGCTTGCTCGTGGCCCGCCTGCGGCGTGAAGTCCAGCCAGACGACATCGCCTCGCTCGGGGACATAAGCTCGCGTCACCAAGCTTCAGCCCCTACGGACGACCCTTCCAGAGCCAAGCCATGGCGGTTCTCCGGCGTCATCTTCGCCAACAGGTCTTCGAGGCTTTCGGTTGCCGGTTCCAGGACCAGCCTGCCTCCTTCGACTCGCAACTCGAGACTTTGACCAACCTGCATGCCGGCATCTTTCAGCGCCGGAGCAGGGACACGCACGGCGGCGCTGTTTCCCCACTTCTGGACTTCGACGCGCACATCCACTCTCCTTTGAAAGTAGATACATTGTAGATACTTTCGGCACCGCATACAAGCCCTTGAGACCTAAGCGCGCGGGTCGTTCGCCGCGATGCGACCGCACGCGCGATCGAGCGCCGCCGCGAGCGCGGTGCATTCCCGCTCGGCAGCGTCGAGCCGCCGCGACAGATTGTCGGTCAGGGCGTGCAGGGTGGCGATCAGGTTGCCCTGATCGATGGTGAGCGCGTGGCGCCCCATGGGGCTGGCGTACCACAGCAGATCGGCCGCCGGATGCGGGGCCTGGTCGGCGAGCCAGTGACGCACGGTGCGCGGGGTCACGTGCAGGATGCGCGCGGCTGGCTGCACGCCGCCAACGTTCTCGACGAGCCGCGTGAAGAGCAACGGCGCGGTGCGCGGGGGTCCGATCATGGTCGGCTCGCGAGCTGCGGCGATATCTATTATTTTACATAACATACAGCTATCGAAATCAAGCGATCGATAGTCTGCTGCTATCCAGCTACGCTACGTCTCCAGCTGGTGATCGCGTATAGCAGCAGCGATTCAAAACCCGTTGAGACCTTCTCCCAGAGTCCGCCCCGGGACCGGGCGAGGGTCGTAATTGGGTCCTCTCCGATGTAGCGCGCCAGCGCTGCGATTACGTCGTCGGGTACCGGTTCGACGCCTTTTCTCCAGTTGGTAATGCGCGGTGGCGCTTTGCCGAGGAGTCGGGCGAGGGCGGCATTGCTGCCTGCTTTCCGGACTGCCGCGTCGATTAGGTCCTGTTGACCCATCGTTACACTCCTAGTAATGTTACGAGGCTCGTAATTGCGAGCTTCGTAACAGCATCCTAAACCGAAAGGGGTGAGCTATGCAGCTGTCGATCCAGATCCTGCGCGTCGATGTCCGGCGCGGTACCTCCCGCAAGACGGGCAATCCCTACACGCTGGCCGAAGCGCAGTGCGTCTATCACGCGCCGAATCCGGAGACCGGTGTGATCGAACCGTCGGTCGGGCAGATGCTTCTGCCGCGTGGGCAGGAGGAGGTCCGGCCGGGCAACTATGACGCGTTGTTCACCCTGCGGACCAATCGCGAGGGGAGGGTAGAGGCGGTGGTGGCGAAGCTCGCGCCGGCTGTTGCGGCCGAGCCGTCGTCGAAGCGGGCGGCATAGCGTTACGTCGTAACGATAGAGGGCGCGTCATGGTTATGACCTATGACGGTTTCGTCTGCCTGTCGGCCGATCTGGGCCATTACGGCTTCGTGTTGTTTCGCGAGCCTGCGCGTGGTCCGGGTCCGGTCGAGTGGGTCTGCTCGCAATGGGCGTGGCCGCCTACGCAGGAGGGCAGGGCGGCCGCTCAGCGGCAAATGGATCGCACGGTCGAGCGGTTGCAGCTGGAGGCGCGGTTGCCTTCGATGCGCGCTCAGGCGGTCATCGTCTAGCAGTTACCCGGTAACGCAGCACTGGCCCAGCTGCGTGTCCGATCTTCTCGGGCCGTCTGGAGGTTGAAATGAAGAAAAAGCTCGCGGCTCTGGCCGCTCTGGGTGCCGGCTCGGTGGGCTCGGTGATGGCCGCCGTGCCGACGGAGGTGACGACTGCCCTGACCGATGCGAAGTCCGATGCGGTCTCGGTCGCCGGCACGGTGATCGGCATCGTCGTGGCGATCGCCGCGTTCCTGTACATGCGCAGGGCCGTCCGCTAAGCCATGGGCGCGCTCTTCGGCGGGCAATGCTACGGCTCGCCTGCCGATGCGGCGGCGGCGATGTGGTCGGGGGTGGGTCCGGTCGTTTCGACGGGCTCACCCCCGGTCATTTCAACGGTCGAGCTGGCAGGCGGGATGTGGCAGATCGTGACGCGTCAGTCGGGTGTGGTGCTCTCGGTGCAGGACGCGCCGGCGGTGGCGTTCGGGCCGTGTGATGAGGCCGGGCATCTGCTCGATGGTGTGGCGTTGGGCTGGTTGGTGGCGCTCGTATGGGTGGGCGCCTGGTCGGTGCACGTGTTACGGAGGCCTCTGTCGTGGCGCTGATGACGGATGCGTACTTTGTCGCGGGATTCCTCGCGATCGTGGGGGCGGCATGGATCGTGTTGCGCTAAGGCGTTGGGGCGCGCTGCTGGTGGGGGTGCTGCTCGGGGCGTGGGCGGTCTCGAGCTGGGCGTTGGTGCCCGGTTGGGCGCTCGATCCCGGCGCGACGATTCGCACGAACATCTCGGCTTCTGGTGGTGTCTCGGTGAGCTCACCGGTGGCGAGTTGGCCGGCGACGGCCGACGGCGCAGGAGGGGCGCGGCTGCTGCGTGCGCAGGCGCTCAAGGTGCCCGCGAATCAGGCTGCCTTGCAGTTGTCGCGCTTGGTGTCGGTGGCGAGCTTGGCGCGGGCGGCGCGCATCGCTGCTGGCATGGCGGGTCCGCTGGCTTTAGCGGGGCTTGCCTATGAGGGGTTGCAGTACCTGAACGGCCAATGGCAAGCGTTGGATTCGGCGCAGGGTGGGTTGTGCTGGAACGTGTCGGGGCCCTACGCGTCCGAGTGTACGGGTTATAGCGCTGCGATCTGTGAGCTGCCTGTCGGCGCCGTGGGGCACGGGTATGCATATGTGCCGGCTCCGGAGTGGCAGAATCAGGTGAAGCCCTCGTTGTTCAGCGTGCAGTATCTGAAAGGGCAGCCTGCCCCTGCGGGTTGGCAGGCGTTCAATAACTGCACGTCTCGCCCGATGCAGGACGGATATTTCCCCGTTGCCCTCGCTAAGGTCGGTTCTCCGGGCTACGTGCCCGCGACTGAACAGCAGATGGAGATTTCATTCCAGCAAGGGCTGATCGCCGCGCCGAACAAAGCGCCCGAAGTGCTGCGCTCGGTGGTGGACTACGTACAGCCGGAGGCCGAGCCATTGCAGGTGACCGGGCCTGCGACGCTGCCGGGGCCTGCTGAGACGACTACTACGGTGACGGATGCAGGTGTGCAGACCCGGCTGCGGGCGACCACCTACAACATCACCTATCAGGGTGACGTAGTAACGGTCACTGAAACGACCACGACGACGACGACTCACCCGGATGCGTCGCAAACGGTGGAGACGACGACGACGGCCGAACCGCAGGCTGGTGGTGATCAGGCGCCGCCGAAGGATCCGGGGCCGGATGTATGCGTCGAACACCCGGACGCGTCGGGTTGTCAGCCGCTGGGCGAGCATGACGATGACATCGAGCTGGAAGAGCAGACGCGCGATGTCGATTTCGATCAGACGCTCTCGGCTGCGGGGAGCTGTCCTGCAGCAAAGCAGGTGACGATGATGGGCCGTAGCTATTCGTTGGAGTGGACGCCGCTTTGCGACTTGGCGAGCGGCGTGCGGCCGGTGGTGATCGCGTTGTCGTGGCTGTCGGCAGGCGCGTTTTTGTTCATGGTTGGGAGGGGGGCATCGTGATCGATCCCATGATGTGCGCGGATGTGGTTGATGGCGCTGAGGGTGCTATTGGCGCGCTGATGGTCTTCTGCGCCGTGGTAGGTGCTGTCTTCGGTTGGCTGTGGGGTCGGTGGTGAGCTGGGCGTCGTTTGTCGCATCGGGCATCAGCGGCTGGGCGAAAAAGGGTGTCGCCGCGCTAGGCGTCGGCGTCATCACCTACGCCGGTTGGGGCGCGATCAACGGTCGCATCGAGACCGCGATTACGGGCTCGCTCGGTGGCTTGCCGGGTGATGTGTACCAGCTGCTGGCTCTCGGTGGCTTCATTGACGCCGTGGGCATCTGGCTCGGTGCGCTGGCCGCAGCCGTGTCGCTCTTGGCGGCCCGTCGTCTAGGGGTGCTGAGCGCATGAGCACCGGCGCTCTCTTGACCATCATCAGCGGGGTGCCGGGTGCCGGTAAGACTGCGCTCGCGGTGTCGATGCTGCTCGCTGAGCGTGAGCGTAATCCGAGTCGGCCGGTGTTCGTCATGGGCATCCGCGACTTGGCTGTGCCGCATGAGCTGGTGCCTCCGGTCGAGCAGTGGACGGTGATCCGTCGGCACCCTGATGACCCGTCGATTTCTTACCCTGAGTTCACTTTCCCGGATGGCGCGCTGGTCATCATCGATGAAGCCCAGAATGCGTTCCGGGCGCGAGCGCAGGGCTCGTCGGTGCCGCCCCATGTCGCAGCGATGGAACGGCATCGGCACAAGGGCCTCGACTTCTGGCTGTTGACGCAGCACCCGACGATGATCGACGCCAACATTCGCAAGCTCACGGGCAAGCATCTGCACGTGCGATCGCACTGGGCAGGCGGTGAGCTGTTGGAGTGGTCGGAAGCGGCGGACCCGAGCAGCGCCGCCGATCGGGCGAAGGCGATCCGCGTGCGTTACAAGCCGCCGCGCAAGGTGTTCAGCTTGTACAAGTCGGCGTCGATGCACGTGAAACGGTCGCGGCGGATTCCGTTGGCGCTCTATGTGTTCGTCGTCGTTGTGGCGATCGCCGGGGCGCTCGGTTGGCGGATGTTCGGTCGCGTGTCCGATGCGATCGCGGGCCGGTCGGTGTACTCGGGGGCGGTGGTCGATCACAAGGCCGGGGAGGGCGGTGTGTTGCCTGCGAGGGCTGCGCCGGTTGCGCCGGCGGCGTTGTCGGTGACATCGTTTGCGCCTCGCTTGGTCGGGCGACCCGAGTCAGCGCCGCTTTATGACGGGCTGCGCAAGGTGGTATCGATGCCTGCCGTAGTCGGGTGCATGTCCACGCAGTCACGTTGTTACTGCGTAACGGATCAGGGCTCGGACGCTGGTCTGTCGGTCGAGGAGTGCAGGGCGTGGCTGCGCTCTCCCCCGTACTCTCCATTCAGGGCGGTGTTCCCCGCGCAGCCGGCGGCTGATGCGGCGCCGGCCAGTGACGATAAGCACGTTACTCCGTAACTCGCATCACTCGGTGCTTGCGGGTGCGGGCAAATATCGTCTCCTCTATGAGCGCTGTGGATTCTTGGCCGGGGAGTTCTTCGTTGATCACTCGTGCGAATTCCTGCGATATCAACGCCTCGATCATCTGCCGCCGATCGCAGCCGTGGTGCACGCATAGGGTCTGGAGCGATCGATCCGTGTCGCCGCTGAGCATCAGTCCTACGGCCACGTCCCCTTTGGCTTCGGCTCGCTTTCGGTACTTGGCCTGCCGCGCGGCCGCCAGTTCGCGCTGCCTCTCTTTGCGCATCGCCTCTTTCTGCTCCGGGGTAGGTCCATATGACGGATCGTTGGCGAGTCGCCGCCCTAGCCGTTGCTCTAGTCGCTTCGCTATCCGTTGCTCGGCGGTTACTAGGTCGATGGTTTTGTCGTCCTCGGGCTGTTTCATATCCGTCTTCGTTATCCGGTAACGATAGCTTATATGACGTTACTTTGTAACGCAACATCCAATCATCGTCCGATGTGCGGTATCTCACAGTTATCGAGTAACGCAATATCTGGCATGCCTTTTGCGCTCCGTTTCTGGGAGCCATCGATCGGCGGGTATGCCGTAGGTCGATTTCCGCCCCATGTTGCCCCGGAGCCCCGGAGGGGTCGGCCGGTAGGGCTTGCGGAGCGAGCCCGTAGCCCGGTCGAGGGCATGGGGCGGTGCGCGACCGTGGATGTCGGGGCCTCTTCTTGGCCGCGTATCGGCCGCCGTGGGCCGTTCGGGGCGCCGCAGGCCTGCGGAGCGTGGCGCAGCGCCCGAAAATCGCTCTGGCGTCGATCTGGAGGCTGCCATGGGCATGATGGACCGGGACTGGTACCGCGAGCGCTTCGCTCGCAAGACGTTGGAGATCGAGGGTCCGCTGGACGATGCGTTCGGCGAGCCGGCGCGGATTCGCCGAGGGGTGTCGAAGCCGTGGCGGCCGCCGCTGCCGCGCGGCGCCGCCGTCGGGGAGTTTTGGTCCTGGCTCTGGTCGATCCTGAGCGTGATCCTGCTGCTGCTGTGGGGGTGGTTGAAATGGCGCGGCTAGCGGCGGCGCCCGGCGGCTCTGCCGACGGGCGCCGGCCGCAGGCCGGCGCCTAGACTTGAAAGGGGGACACAAACCAACACGACAGGGCCGGCGTCAGGACGCCGATCGCGGGGTCGGTCTTGTAACCGGTTGATTTGGATAAAAAAATGCCCCGGCAGGGTGAGAGTTGCCGGGGCGGCCATCTGAGCGAGCTTGGACGTGCAGTCAGACGACACGGGCATCATGCCCGATCACAGGGCCTTTGTCGATAGCTACACGCTATCGATCCGGGATTTTGGCGATGGCGAGCGGGAGGTCATGGTGCAGCGCTATGACCGTCGGACGCCGACGTGTGCCGAGGGGGCCTTGATGGCCGCTGCGGCGGCTCGTAGGGGGTCGGCGGTGGCCATGCGCGGATCGGCTCGCTTGGTCGACCCCGGGCCGTGGGATGAGGCCTTCGATCTGGAGGCGTATTGCGCGTGGCGCGATGCCCGGATCGACTTCGATCGCCGTCGCGCTGAGCATCGGGAGCGGGCGGCACGGCGGGCGCGGGTGGAGTGCGCCGCGCGCCTGAAGGCTATCAAGGCGGACCGGATGCTGACCTTGACCTATCGCGAATGCATGACGGACCGCAAGCGTCTCGCTCGGGACTGGCAGGAGTTCGTCCGTCGTCTACGGCGTTACGTTGTAACGGGATTCCAATACGTTGCGACTCATGAGCGGCAGCGGCGCGGTGCATGGCATATGCACGTCGCGGTGTCTGGTCGGCAGAACTATCGGTTGGTAAGGGCGGTGTGGCGCTCGGTTGTCGGTGCGGACAATGGCAACATCGATGTGCGCAACCCTTGGCGTGAAAAGAAACTGCGGCACAAGCTCGCAGCGTACATGGGCAAATACATCGCGAAGAACGCCGAGGAGGGCGAGCTCGGCGAGCGTCGTGTGTGGTGCTCCAAGGGGATCGATCAGGCGCCGCGCGAGGTCTATGGTGGTGTGTTTACGGGTTGGGAGTCGGCTGTGGAGCTGGCTAACGGGCTGCTCGATCCGGCGCTGCCGCTTGTTGCATGGTTCTCGCGTCGGCGCGAGATCCTGTTCTTGGCAACGTCGAACCGATGTTGATGGCTCCGCGCCCATAGGCGTGCCCGTCGTTGGCTGCGATGCGTCCGGTGGCGGCGTCGAGCGCTGCTTCGAGGTTGGCGCATCGTTCTCGCTCGGTGGCAAGCTCGGCGTCGAGCGAGTCGGTGAGTCGGCGCAGGGTGGTGATCAGGTTCCGGTCGTCAATGCCGATCGACTCGCGTCCGATTGGGCTTGTCCACCATAGCAGCGCTGCGGCTTGGTACGGCGCTTGGTCGGCGATCCATCGGCCTACGGTGCGGGCTGTGACGTGCAGGATCTTGGCGGCGGTTCTGGGGCCGCCTACGTTGTCGATGAGGCGTCGAAAGAGCATCTGGACGTTGCGTGGTGGTCCGATCATGCCCGGGCAAAAAGAAAGGCCGATGGTGATACCATCGGCCGCGGTTGAGGGTTCTGGAGATCGCTTGATTTGACATAACACACATTATGCGCAATTGCGGCAACCCCGAGCAGGCTGCGGCCTACTGCAACGGCGTGCCGATCGAAATCATCGCCCGGCGCCTGCGACGCCATCCTCGTACCGTGCGCGACTGGCTGACCGGCCGCCGAAAAATGCCCTGGTGGGTCCCCGAGCTCCTGCAGCTCCAGCATGAAGCTGCTGTGCGCAGCTTGCGCGAAATGGGGATACCCCATGGCGCACCACCGCGCGGCAGCTCGATCATCAGCGAGCCAGATCGCTGATGAAACAATCCACTGGCGGACGAAATGAAGGTTTCACATGAGATTCCAATCCGCCCTGCGACGGAGCGTCGCGGTACTGGAAGGCTTGTGGCCAACCTTCGCGGGTGCTCGGTAATTTCTCTATGAGATTCGTTATGAAACAAATAATTGAGACGATAATTTCATGTGATCTCTAATGTTTTCTTTCGGTGAGGAATTCGCGCAGGGCCACCGCGTTGTTGAAGCGTTCCTCCTTGGCGCCGAACAGCAGCGTGACGACGTGGTGCTTGGCCAGCACGGCGCGTAGCTGCTCGACTGCGGCAGCATCCTGCGCCAGCTCGGCGTAGTAGCTCGCCTTGAACTCTTCCCAGAGGGAGGGGTCGTGATGGAAGCGGTGGCGCAGCTCGTTCGACGGCGAGACGTCCTTCAGCCACAGGTCGACGTGGGCGGCCTCCTTGGCGAGGCCGCGCGGCCACAGCCGGTCGACGAGGATCCGGAAGCCGTCGGCCGGATCGGCGGGCTGATAGACCCGCTTGACCTCGATCCGGGTCTTCATGCCGACATTCCGGGAGCCCGTCGAGTCGGATCGACCCCGCGCTGGTCCAGGCTGAAGGCGCCCGCCCCCCAGGCCACGAGGAACAGCAGCCCGCCGGCGATGCCGATGTTCTTGTTGAAATTGATCTGTTGCATCATCGCCTGGTCCGCCGGCAAAGCCCAGTAGTTGTGGAAGAACACCGCGGCCGCCACCGTGAAGAGCGCGAGCGCCGCGGCCGCCCAGCGGGTCTTGAACCCGACCAGGATGGCCAGGCCGCCGAGCAGCTCGACGAGCAGCGCGATCGCCGCCAGCACCGTGGGCATGGGCAGGCCCTTGGAAGCGATGTAGCCGGCCGTGCCGGAGAAGCCGGCGATCTTCCCGAGGCCGGCCGGCACGAAGAGCCACGCCAGCCCGAGGCGGCCGATCAGCGGTGCGTACTTTTCGAGAGCGTCCATGGGGTTTCCTTTGCGCGGTGGGTCCCGTCGGTCGCGGGAGATGTCGAAACCTTAGCGGATCGGGCGCTTCCTGATAACCTCCCTGCCGTGGACCGCCCGTCGAACGAAACCCAATAATGGATCGCCCGGGACACCGGGCGCAAGCCGACCTCCCCCGATGCCCGCCGGCGACGTGTTCTCCGCAGCCTCGCCGCTGCTGCTGGCCTTCGTCGCCAGCCTGACCGGCGGCTTCCTGGCGACCTCGATCGGCGCGTTGCCGGTGCTGGTGCTGCACGGCCTGTCGCCGCGGGTGAACAATGCGATGCTGGCCTTCGCGGCCGGGGTGATGCTGGCCGCCACGGTCTTCTCGCTGCTGCTGCCGAGCTTCCGGCTGGCCGAGGGGGTGCTCGGCGGCCGCGTGCCCGCGGCCCTGGGCGTCGTGGGGGCGATGGCCGCCGGCGGCCTGCTGATGGCGGCCGCTCACCGGTGGGTGCCGCACGAGCATTTCGCCAAGGGGCCGGAGGGATACCAGCACGGGCGCGAGCGGCTGACGCGCGTATGGCTGTTCGTGCTGGCGATCACCGTACACAACTTCCCCGAGGGGCTGTCGATCGGTGTCGGCGCGGCGAGCGGCGATGCCTCCATCGGCCTGGGCGTGACGCTGGGCATCGGGCTGCAGAATCTCCCCGAAGGGCTGGCGGTGGCGATGTCGCTGGCCGGCCTCGGCTACGGCCGCCTGCATGCGCTCGGGATCGCCGCGCTCACCGGCCTGGTGGAAGTGGTCGGCGGCATGGCCGGCGCGGGCCTGCTGGAGATCTCGCAGCATCTGCTGCCCGGGGCGCTGGCCTTCGCCGGCGGCACGATGCTCTTCGTGATCAGCGACGAGGTGATTCCCGAGACGCATCGCAGCGGCTTCGGCGACAGCGCCACTGCGGCGCTGTTCGTCGGCTTCGGGCTGATGTTCGTCCTCGATGCGGCGCTCTGAGCGCGGCCGCGCGAGCCCTCCCCGGCCCCGGGGCCGCGCTCGAGGGCCTGTCCGCCCCGGCAGGGCGCGTTGATACGCCCTAGTCGCGCACGCCCGGCAGGCGCGGCTCCCTGGGCTGCCGGGCGCGGCGCTTCTCTTCCTCGATCATCTCGACCGTGCGCGGGCGCTCGAGCGTGCCATAGCGCCGGTTGTAGTCGGCGGCACGCTCGCGCAGCCAGCCCGAGAGCTCGGTCTCGCCCTCGCGCTGCAGGTACTCGGCGGCATCCAGGCCGTTCTGGTTGCGCGCCGTCGGGTCGGCGCCGGCCTGGACCAGCAGGCGCACCGCGTCGGGGTGCTTCTGGCGGGCGGCCATCATCAGCGGCGTGCTCCGGTTGGGCGACTGGGCGTCGATGTAGGCGTCGTGCTCGAGCAGGAAGCGGATCACCTCGACGTTGCCGCCGGTGGCCGCATAGTGCAGAGGCGTCCAGCCCGGGCGATTGATCTCGGCGCCCCGGCTCGCCAGAAGCTTCACGGCGGCGAGATTGCCGCGCAGGGCGGCGAGCATCAGCGCCGTCTCGTTCAGGCGATTGGTCGCATCGACGCGCGTGCCGGTGAGGCCGGCCAGCAGCGCCAGCGTCTTCCAGGCGCTTTCGCGTGCCGCCACCACGATCGCCGGGCCGAGCTCGGGATGACGGACGTTGGTGTCGACCCCACGCAGCAGGTAGGTCTGCACCGCATCGACGTCGTCGCGCTGCAGGGCGTCCCAGAACTCGGGACCGGCCTCGCCGCTGCGGCCGGATCGCGCCGCGGCGGCCGGTGGGCGGGCGGCCTGCGCGCCGGCCCACAGGGGCGGGACCAGCGCCAGCGCCCCGCCGAAGAGCCGGCGGCGCACCCGGTCAAATCTCATGTTTCACATCCATAATTCTTCGTTCATTCATGAAAAGATTGAAAAAATTCTCCGTGGTGATATCGGCGATGCAGGCCGGTGAAACCGCGCGCAGCTCCGCCAGGCAGGCAGCCACGAAGCGTACGTAGGCCGGTTCGTTGGTCTTGCCGCGATGGGGGACCGGGGCGAGGTAGGGCGAGTCGGTCTCGACCAGCAGGCGATCCGCGGGCACCTTCGCGGCCACCTCGCGCAGCGCCGCGGCGCTGCGAAACGTCACGATGCCGGAGAACGAGATGTGGAAGCCCAGGTCCAGCGCGGCGCGGGCGGTGTCCCAGTCCTCGGTGAAGCAGTGCATGACGCCGCCGGCCGCTCCGGCGTCCTCTTCGCGCATCAGCCGGATGGTGTCGGCGGCGGCGGCCCGGGTGTGCACGATGAGCGGCCTGCCGCAGCGTCGGGCCGCCCGGATGTGGACGCGAAAGCGCTCGCGCTGCCATTCCGTGTCGCCTTGCGTGCGGTAGTAGTCGAGGCCGGTCTCGCCGATCGCCACCACCTTCGGATGGGCGGCCAGACCGACGAGCGTGTCCACGTCCGGCTCGCGCGTGCGCGGGCTGTCGGGATGCACGCCGACCGAGGCGCTCAGGCGGGCGTCGCGCTGCGCGACGCCCAGCACCCGCTCGAAGTCGTCGAGCGCCACGCACACGCACAGCGCATGGCCGACGTCGTGGGCGGCCATCTGCGCGAGCACCTCGTCCAGGCGCGGTGCGAGCTCCGGGAAATCGAGGTGGCAGTGGGAATCGACGAGCATCGCCGCACATTGTATCGGCGGGTGCGCGGCGGCGCCCCGGCGCTCCGCCCTGCTCCGGGAGCGCGTCCCGGCCGACAGGCGCGTCGCCCGGCGGCGTCCGGATCAGATCGTGTGGGTCGGCCGGTTGGCCTTCAGGGCCCCGCCCAGGAGATCCTCGATGCGGCTGCGCGCACGCGTGCCGGCCTCGTCCTTGGTGAACTGGATGCCCAGGCCCTGCTGGCGGCCGGGGGTGCCGGCCGGCGTGAGCCACACCACGGTGCCGGTCACCGGCAGCTTGCTGGGCTCGTCCATCAGCGAAAGGATCAGGTACAGCTCGTCGCCGATGTGGGCCGCGCGGGTGGTCGGCACGAACAGCCCGCCGCCGTCGATGAACGGCATGTACGCCGCGTAGAGCGCCGCCTTCTCGCGGATCGCGAGCTGCACCACCCCCGGGCGCTTGGCGCCGCGCGCCGCTGCCGCGCCCGCCGGAGCGAGCGTGCCGGTGGCCGGGGCCAGGCCGATCCCGCCCGTCGCGGGTCCGCTGCCGGTCTGCGGGGCGGTCATGGGGTCGAGCACCGGCGCGCTCGGGGAGCCGAAGACGTCGTTGGCGCTGGTACTCATGGTCCGGTCTCTCCCCCACGCCCCGGTCGATTCCGGGGTGCCGTCGTCCTGCTCCTGGCGTTCAGCCGGCCAAGGCGGCCCGCACGCGCAGCAGCGCATCCTCGATCAGCAGGCGCGGGTTGAGCGGATGATCGACCGCTCGTGCCAGCGCGCTGAGCTGCATGGCCAGCCGGTCCAGTGCGGCCGGGCTGCTCGCGCGCGCCAGCGCACCGAGCCGACCGGCGCGTTCCGGAAAGAAGCGTGGCCCGGCGCCCGCGCGCACTCGCTGCAGGTCGGCGACCCAGCACTGCAGCACGCCCAGCCAGACCGCCGCCTCGATGCCCGTCAACGCCTCGGCCGCCTGTACCACGCCAGTCTCGGGGAGGCCGGCCAGCGTCTCCATGATCAGCCGATGGGTGGCCGATTCGGCGGGATCGGCGAATCGGCGCGCTCGCAGCGGCGCGCCGCCGGCGGCCGCCAGCCAGGTGCGCGCGCTGGATTCGTCGGCACCGGTCTCCGCGACCAGCCAGGCGATCGCTGCCTCGGCCTGCGGCATCGGCAGGGCCAGCGAAGCGCAGCGCGAGCGCACCGTGGCCGGCAGGGCGTCGGGCCGATCGGTGACGAGCACGAAGCGCGTGGCCCCGCTGGGCTCCTCCAGGGTCTTGAGCAGTGCATTGGCCGCCGCGGCGTTGAGCGCGTCGGCCGGGTCGATCAGCACCACCTTGCAGCCGCCGCGGTGCCCGCCCACCCCGACGAAGCGCTCGAGCGCACGCACCTGGTCGATGCGGATGTCGCGCGAGGGCTTGGCCGACTTCGCACCCGCCCTGCCCGGCTGCCGGCCGCCCGCTTCCGCGCCGTCGGCCGCCTCCGCCTCTTCCGCGGCGGCCGGCGCGAGCAGCCGGAAGTCGGGGTGGTTGCCTTGGGCGAACCAGCCGCAGGCTACACAGCGCCCGCAGGCCGCGCCGTCGGCCAGGGGCGCCTCGCACAGCCACGCCTGCGCCAGCGCCTGTGCGAAGGCCGACTTGCCGATGCCGGCCGGGCCGTGGAGGAGCAGCGCGTGATGCTGGCGCCGGCGTTGCGCCAAGGCCGATTCCCAGGCCGGGGTAAGCCAGTCGAAATTCATTATTTACAGATTGATACGATATCTTCTTCGAGTAATTCACGAAGTATTTCGAGACTGCGATCGCTTCCCAGGATGCGGAATCGCTCGGGGTCGGCGGCAGCGCGTCGGCGGTAGCCCTGGCGCACGCGCTCGAAGAAGGCCGTGTCCTCGGCCTCGAAGCGATCGGGGGCGTGCGCCGCGCGCCGCTGCGCGGCGAGCGCCGGGTCCAGGTCGAACAGGTAGGTGCGATCGGGCTGCAGGTCGCCGTGCACCCAGGCCTCGAGCCAGGCGATGCGCTCGAGCGGCGCGCCTCGCCCGGCGCCCTGGTAGGCGTAGGTGGAATCGGTGAAGCGGTCGCAGACCACCCACTTGCCGGCCGCCAGCGCGGGCCGGATCCGCTGCTCGAGGTGGTCCTGGCGCGCCGCGAACACCAGCAGCAGCTCGCTGGCGAGCGGCATCGGGCGCTGCAGCAGCAGCTCGCGCAGCGACTCGGCGAGCGCCGATCCGCCGGGCTCGCGCGTGTGCACCACCTCCCGGCCGAGCGCACGCAGCCGCTCCACGTACCAGCCGATATGGGTGCTCTTGCCGGCCCCATCGATGCCTTCGAACGTGATGAAGCGCCCTTTCATCGCCCGCCGCGCTGGTAACGCGAGACCGCCCGGTTGTGGCTGGGCAGGTCGTCGGAGAACTCGCTGGTGCCGTCGCCGCGCGACACGAAGTACAGCGCCGAGACGTCGGCCGGACGCAGCGCGGCCTCGATCGACGCCTTGCCGGGCAGCGCGATCGGCGTCGGCGGCAGGCCGGGGCGCAGGTAGGTGTTGTACGGCGTATCGGCCTGGAGGTCGCGCTTGCGCAGGTTGCCGTCGAAGCGCTCGCCCAGGCCGTAGATCGTGGTGGGATCGCTCTGCAGGAGCATGCCGCGGCGCAGCCGGTTCACGAACACCGCCGCCACCTTGCCGCGATCGTCGACGTGCCCGGTCTCCTTCTCGACGATCGAGGCCATCACCAGCGCCTCGTAGGGATCGCGGTACGGCAGCTGCCCGGTGCGGGCGTCCCAGGCGGCCTGCAGCGCCTGCTGCAGCCGGCGATGGGCCTGGCGGTAGATCTCCAGGTCGCTCGCGCCGGGGGAGAAGGCGTAGGTGTCGGGGAAGAACAGCCCCTCGGCGCGGTCGACGCTCGCATCCACGCTGCGGGCGACGCTCGCGCCCACGCGGCGCAGCAGCTCCGCCTCGTCGACGCCGCGCGTGTCGTGGACGAGATCGGGGTTGGCGTCGATCGCCTCGCGCATCTGGCGGAAGGTCCAGCCTTCGACGAAGCGGATCTCGGTCATCAGGACATCGCCGCGCACCAGCTTGCCGAGCAGCTCGTCGACCGTGAGGGGCGCGGCGAACGCATAGGTGCCGGCCTTGAGCCGTCCGTCGTAGCCGCGCAGCCGGTACCACAGCCACAGCCGCGTCGGCGAGATGGCGATGCCCTGCTGGCGCAGACCGGCGGCGATGGTGCGCACGTTGGCGCCCTTGGCCACGGTGTAGCGCACCGGCGAAGCGGCGAACGTCAGCGGTGCCACGCGGAAGCTGTACCAGCCCCAGGCGAGCACGGCCAGCGCCAGCCCGAGCAGCGCGAGCAGCACGCGTGCGGATCGGCCTTTGAACACTACGGTCATCGCCTCGGCGTGGCAGGGGGTGCCTATAATAATCCGCCCTCCCCCGGGATCAGCCATGCTCGCCGCTTCTCCTTCCATGCCGGACGAAACCCGCCTGCCCCCGATGCTGGCAGCCTGCGGCGCCGAGGGCTACGAGGACGACTACGGACCCCAGGCGCGTTTCGGCACCACGGATGCGGCAGCGGGCACGCCGGCCTCGCTCGAGCGGCTCGCCGCCGGCGCCGTGGCCCCGCTGTCCGATCACGGCCTGCTGGCCGTGCACGGCGAGGATGCCACGCGCTTCCTGCACTCCCAGACCACCAACGACATCGAGCACCAGCCGCCCGCGCAGGCGCGCTGGCACGGCTACTGCACGCCCAAGGGCCGGCTGCTCGCCACCCTGCTCGTCTGGCGCGACGGCTCCGAATACCGGGCCATCCTGTCGCGCCCGCTCGCCGAGGCGGTGCGCAAGCGGCTGGCGATGTTCGTGCTGCGCGCCAAGGTGCGCCTCGAAGACCGCTCGGATGCCGCGGCGGTGCTCGGCCTGTGCGGGCGCCAGGCGCCGGCCGCGCTGGCGGCGCTGGGCCTGCCGGCGCCCGCACCGCTCGAGGTCGCCCATCGCCGCGTCGAGGGCGAGCAGGCCGGCGCCGGGGCGACGATCTCGGCCATCGGCCTGCCGCCCATCGCCGCGGGGCCCGATGCCCCGCCGCTGGCGCGCTGGCTGGCGGTGATGCCCGTCGAGTCGCTGCCGGCCGCGTGGGCGCGCCTGCTCGAGCACCTGCGGCCGGTGGATTCGGCGGCCTGGCGCTGGACCGACGTGCGCAGCGGCATCCCGCGCGTGGTGCCGGCGACGGTCGAGCAGTTCGTGCCGCAGATGATCGACTTCGACACCGTGGGCGGCGTGAGCTTCGACAAGGGCTGCTACCCCGGGCAGGAGATCGTCGCGCGCGCGCACTACCTGGGCAAGGTCAAGCGGCGCCTGTTCCTCGGGCATGCCGCCGGCGCACCGCCCGCCCCGGGCGCCGAGGTGCGCGCAGGCAGCGGCGAGCCGGTCGGCAAGGTGGTGCTGGCCGCGCCTGCCCCCGGCGGCGGCACCGATTTCCTCTTCGAGGCCCAGGCGGCGGGCGCGCAAGCCGCGGCGGACCTGCGTACCGGCGACCGGCCGATCCTGCTGCAGCCGCTCCCCTACGCGAGCGAACGGGCACCATGAGCGCGACCCCATCGGTCTGCGTGGTGCTGGTCTGGTTCCGCGCCGATCCGGCCCGTAACGAGGAATGCCGCCGCGCGCTCGCCGCGCTCGTCGGGCGGGCAGCTGCCGCGCACGGCGTGCAGGCGCGCTTCGGCTGGCGCGACGAGCCCGAGGGCCGCTATCGCACCTGGCTGGAGTCCTACGAGCCGCTAGCCGCCGACCGCTGCGCGGCCTTCATCGAGGCGCTCGCGGCCGACGCCCGCGCCCTCGGGCTCGACGCGCTCGTCACCGGGGAGCGTTTCGCCGAGGTGTTCGAGTGGAGCGCCTGAGTCCGCGATGTGCCTGATCGCCTTCGCCCTCGACGCCCACGACGAGTTCGTCCTGCTGCTGGCGGCCAATCGCGACGAGCTCTACGGCCGCGCCGCCGACGCCGCGGCCTGGTGGGCCGATCGCCCGGGGGTATGGGGTGGGCGCGACCGCGTGGCCGGCGGCAGTTGGCTGGCCGTGGATCGCGGCGGCCGCTTGGCGGCAGTGACCAACGTGCGCGAGCCCGGCATGCCGCCGGGACGCCGTTCGCGCGGCGAGCTGGTCAGCGGCTTCGTCGGCAGCCCCATCCCCATCGACGAGTATGCCGCGCAGGTGGCCGCGCGCGGCGACGACTACGCGGGCTTCAACCTGGTCCTTTTCGATCCGGCCGCAGCGCGCCCGGCACTGTACGTCTCGAACCGGCATCCGCAGCGCGTGCTCGAGATCCCGCCCGGCGTGCACGGCCTGTCGAACCACCTGCTCGACACCCCCTGGCCCAAGGTGCGCAACCTGAGCGGGCGGCTGCGCGAGGTGCTGGACGATCCGCGCGAGCCCGTCGACACGGTGCTGCTGGAGGCGCTGTCCGACCGCTCGGTGCCGCCGGACGAGGCCCTGCCCGACACCGGGGTCGGGCTGGCGCGCGAGCGCATCCTGGCGCCGGCGATGATCTCGGCGCCCGGTCTGGGCTACGGCACGCGCGCCTCGTCCCTGGTCGCGGTGCGCCGCGACGGGCGCATCGATACTCTCGAACGCAGCTGGACGCCGGGCGAGCCGGCGCCCAGCCTCACCGGCGACCGCCGCGCGCGCTTCCGGGCGCTCAGCGCATCGCGCCGAACACCCGCTCGATGAGCTTCGATCCGGCCTGCACGGGGTTGCGCCGGATCGCGCGCTCTTCCTCGCCGATCATCAGGTACAGGCCGTCGAGCGCGCGCGTGGTGACGTAGCGCTCGACCGATGCATCGCGCTGGTCGACGAGGCGCAGCTTGGCGGCCTGCCCGGCCAGCGCGTTGTAGCGCTGCGTCAGACCGAGCCGCGACACCTGCCGGCTCACCACCGGCAGGAAGCGTTCGGTGAGCGATGCCTGCGTGCGCGACTGGAAGAAGCGGGTCACCGAGTCGCCGCCGCCGGTGAGGATCGCCTTCGCATCGGACACCGACATCGACTTCACCGCGGCCACCAGCAACTGCTTCGCCTCGGGCACCGCCCGCTCGGCGGCGCGATTCATCGCCGTGACCAGCTCGTCCAGCTCGCCCCCATAGCCCATGGTGCGCAGCAGCCGCTCGGCCTGGCGCAGGCCCTCGGGCAGGGGGATGCGCACCTTCGGGTTGTCCAGGAAGCCGCCGGCGCGCCCGAGTTGCGCCACCGCCTGCGCCGCGCCGCGATCGAGCGCCGCCCGCAGGGCGCCGGCGGCGTCGGCGCTCGAGACTGCATCGAGCGCGCCGGCAAACGCCGGCCGGGCAACGAGCGCGCTGATGAGCGGCATGCCCGCGGCGAGCCCGATCGCCAGCAGGGTGCGGCGCATCTTCACGTGCGCGATGCCGACCTCCTCGTAGGGTTCGCCGGCGCGCTCGAAGCCTTGCGCCCGATAGAACGGCTCGACCTGCCGCTGCGCGCTCAGCTCGATGCGCGCGTCGCCGCGCGCCGCGGCGACCGCCGCCAGCGCGGCGAGGATGCGCCGCCCGATGCCCAGGCCGCGGGCGTCGCGCACTACTGCCATACGCCCGATGCGCCCGTCGGGCAGCAGCCGGCCGGTGCCCACCGGGCGGCCGTCGCGGTAGGCCACGCAATGCACCGCGAGCGCGTCCCGGCCGTCGCATTCGTGCTCGGCGGCGATGCCCTGCTCCAGCACGAACACCTGGTGGCGCAGCGCACCGGCGTGCGCGCCGAGCGCCGCCCAGTCGCCGGTGCGCAGCTCGATCGCGCCCTCGCCCATCGCCCTCTCCTCATGCGAACGCTTCGCGCAGCGCCGCGCAGGCGTCCGCATGCGCCTGGCGCGCCGTGGGCACGAATCCGCCGTACTGGAAGAACGAGTGGATCATGCCGTCGTACTGGATGAAGGTCACCGCCACGCCGGCTTCGCGCAGCCGTTGCGCATAGGCGCGATCCTCGTCGACCAGCGGATCGTACTCCGCCGCGCCGATCCAGGCCGGCGTCACGCCGCGCAGGTCGTCGGCCAGCAGCGGCGCGAAGCGCCAGTCGTGGCGGTCGCGCTCGTCGCGCAGCAGGTGCGCGAAGAACCACTGCACGGTATCGATGTCGAGGAGGTAGCCGCGCGCGTAGCGGCGATAGGAATCGGTGTCCTGGCGGCTCGACAGGCCCGGGTAGACGAGCAGCTGCAGGGCGAGCGGCCAGCCGCGGTCGCGCGCGTGGATCGCGCTGGCGGCCGCCAGCGTGCCGCCGGCGCTGTCGCCGCCCACCGCGATGCGCGCCGGATCCACGCCCAGCGCGCCGGCCTCGCGATGCAGCCATTCCAGGCTCTCGAACGCATCGTCGGCGGCAGCCGGGAACGGGTGCTCGGGCGCGAGGCGGTAGTCCACCGAATAGACCAGGCAGTCGGCGCCGAGCGCCAGCATGCGGCACACCCGGTCGTGGGTGTCGACCGAACCGATGGTGAAGCCCCCTCCGTGGAAGTACAGCAGAGCCGGGCGCGGCTCGGCCCAGCTGTGCGGCCAGGGCGCGTACTGGCGCACGCGCAGTGTGCGCCCGGGCAGCGCGAGCTCGAGGTCGCGCACCTCGTGCAGGGCCGGCGGCATGATGTCGAGCGTGGCCGATGCCTTGGTGTACAGCTCGCGCGCGAGCACGGCGCCGAGCTGCGGGTACGGCGGCGCCTTGGCGCGCTGCGCCCAGTACAGGATCTTCTCGATCTGCGGATCAAGCGGCATCGTCGACGAAGCGTGCGATCTCGGCGCCTAGCCCACCCGATGCGCGACTTCCGGCTTGTAGGTGAACGGATCGCTCGGGTTGCGCTGCCCGAGCACGTCGCGCAGGCGCGCGAGCTCGCGTCCGAACCCGCTGCCCGCGCCGGTGATCACCGCAACCTTGCCTGCGAAGTCCTTCATCGTGCAAATCTCCCGCTGCGTTCGCTCGCCGGCCCTGCCGCCGGGCGCCGAAGCGCAGTCCCGGGTCAGATCAGCTTGACCAGCTGCTTGCCCACGTTGTGCCCCCTGAGCAGCCCGATGAAGGCCTCGGGTGCGGCCTCGAGCCCCTTGGCAACCGTCTCGCGGTACTTCAGCGCACCCTCGGCCACCCGCGCGCCCAGCTCGCGCTGGGCCTCGGGCCATGCGTCCATGTGCTCCGTGACGATGAAGCCCTCCACCCGCAGCCGGTTCACCAGCACCGAGGCGAAATTGTGCAAGGGGATCGGGCGGCCGTCGTAGCCCGCGATCAGCCCGCACACCGCGATGCGTCCGAACGCGTTCATCCGGCGCAGCACGGCATCGAAGACCTCGCCGCCGACGTTCTCGAAGCAGCCGTCGATGCCGTTCGGCGTGGCCGCCTTCAGGTCCTCGTACAGCCGGCCGGCCTTGTAGTCCACGCAGGCATCGAAGCCGTACTCATGGGTGACGATGCGGCACTTCTCGGGCCCCCCGGCCACGCCGACCGCACGGCAGCCGAGCCGCCTGGCCAGCTGCCCCACCACCGAGCCCACCGCGCCGCTGGCTGCCGACACCACCACCGTCTCGCCCGCCTTCGGGGCGATGATCCGGTTCAGGCCGTACCAGGCGGTGACTCCGGGCATGCCGACGACCCCCAGGTATGCCGAGAGCGGCACGCGCGTCGTGTCGACCTTGCGCAGCCAGGCGCCGTCGGACTTGCCGTAGAGCTGCCAGCCGAGCATGCCGATCACCTTGTCGCCGACGGCGAACTTCGGGTTGGCGCTCTCGATCACTTCGCCCGCGGTGCCCCCGATCATCACCTCGCCGAGCGGCTGAGGGGCCGCATACGACTTGGCGTCGTCCATGCGCCCGCGCATGTACGGATCGAGCGACAGGTAATGGTTGCGCACCAGCACTTCGCCGGCGCCCACCGCCGGGATCGGCGTCTCCACGAGGCGGAAGTTCTCCGGGGTGACGCCGCCCTCGGGGCGGCTGGCGAGCAGGATCTGGCGGTTCATCGTGGTCATGATGGATGCTCGACGAAAGGGCTGCGGGAAAGCCGGTCATCGTGTCGGCGCGCAGGGAACGGCCACGATCTCCCGGCTGATCCAGCGCGCCGATCCCGCATGATCGACGAAATTGCGTTCGTCGTCCGCCAGGATCTTCTGGATCCGCAGCGCCTCCCCGTCGGCGAATGCATGGCGGAAATCGGTCTCGTCGGCCCAATACAGCTCCGCCACGCCGTCGTAGGCCGGATCGAGCACGCCGCGGCGCTCGACACGAGCCGAGAAATCATGCTCGAGCGGCGCCGTCTGGACATAGCGGGCGATCCGAAGCACCGCCTGGTTCTCGACGACGATCGGTCCGTGAACGCCCAGCCAATGCGACAGGAACTGCTCGCGCGTCAGCCCGGCCTTCTTCCTGATGCAGTAGATGATCTTGAACATCGTCGCCTCGAAAAGTCCCGGTGCCGGAACACCGGGCGACGCAGCCCGATACGCGGGCGTTCGCCGAAGAGGATACCACCGACCGCAGCGCGGACGGTACGGTTGCAACACGACATATTCGCCTATAAACTAATGTTCGTTAGTCAAAGAAAAGCAGGCCGTGGAATGTCGAGACACAAGCTGCTCGTCGCGAATCGCGGCGAGATCGCATGCCGGATCATCCGGGCCGCACGCACGCTGGATCTTCCGACGGTCGCCGTGCATTCCGAGGTCGACGCCGGCCTCCCCCACGTCGAGATGGCCGACGAGGCCGTGTGCATCGGCCCGGCGCGCGCGAGCGAAAGCTACCTGGTGGGAGAGCGGCTGTTGCAGGCCGCCCGGGACACCGGCGCCACCCTGCTGCACCCCGGCTACGGCTTCCTCTCCGAAAACCCGGCCTTTGCGGAGCGCTGCCGGGAGGCCCGCATCGCCTTCGTCGGCCCGTCGCCGGAGCTGATCCGTCTGATGGGTGACAAGGAGCAGGCCCGCGTCGCCGCGAGCAGTGCGGGCGTACCGGTCCTTCCGGGGTCGGGAAAGCTCCCGCACGATCCCGTTGCCATCGTGAAGGCAGGCGAGGTCGTCGGCTTCCCGCTGCTGGTGAAAGCCTCCGCCGGCGGCGGCGGCATCGGCATGCGCACCGTCGGCGAACCCGGCGAGCTGGTCGATGCGGTGGGCAAGACTTCGGATCTCGCGGGCAAGGCGTTCGGCGACGGCTCGGTCTACCTCGAGCGCTACGTCGCACAGGCCCGGCACGTGGAGATCCAGATATTCGGATTCGGCGACGGGCGAGCCGTGCATCTGTTCGAGCGCGACTGCTCGCTGCAGCGCCGGCACCAGAAGGTCGTGGAAGAGGCACTCGCCCCCGGCGTGCGCGACGAATTGCGCAACAGGATGGCGCGCGCGGCCGTGGCGCTCGCTTCGGCATGCCGCTACGAGGGGGCGGGCACGATCGAGTTCCTGCTCGACGCGGAGAAGGAGGAATTCTTCTTCCTCGAGATGAACACGCGCATCCAGGTCGAGCATCCGGTCACCGAGATGATCACCGGCGTCGACCTGGTCGCCGCGCAGATCCGCCTGGTGATGGAAGAGTCCCCCGGCGACGACCTGCTGCAGGAACGCGTCGCATGCCGGGGGCACGCGATCGAGGCGCGCGTGTACGCCGAGAATCCTGCGAAGAACTTCATCCCGAGCCCGGGCAAGCTCGCGGCGCTGGATGTCCCGGCCGCGAAGGACGTCCGCTTCGAGACCGGTTACAGGGCCGGAAACGCGGTCACCCATTTCTACGATCCGCTGCTGATGAAGGTCTGCGCCTGGGGGGCCTCGCGCCGCGAAGCGATCCGGCGACTCGACGATGCGCTCGCCGAAACGCGCATCGAGGGTGTCGGACACAACATCGCCTACCTGCGCTCGGTTCTCGCCCACGAAGGTTTTGCCGCCGGCAGCGTCTACACCCGATTCCTGACGGACCATCACCAGGCGCTGCTCGCCGCGGCGGCCGTGCCCCATGGCTGAATACTCCCCGGGTGCCGAGCCCCGTCCGGAGAGCCCGGCCGCGGCCGATACGCTCGAAAGCCTTCTCGCCGCCCGCTACAGCTGCCGCGCGTTCCGCGGCGAGAAGGTCGACCGGACGATCATCGAGCGGATCCTGCAGATGGCGCAGCGAACGGCGTCCTGGTGCAATGCGCAGCCGTGGCAGGTGATCGTGACCGCCGGGCCCGCCACCGAGCGGTTCCGGCAGGCATATCTGGCGTTCGCGGCTTCGAACGCACCTGCCACCGATCTTCCCTTTCCGCGCGAGTATCGCGGCGTCCACCTGCAGCGACGCCGCGAGAGCGGCCTTCAGCTGTACCGCAGCGTCGGGATCGAGCGCGCCGACCTCGAGGGCAGGAGGCGTCAGGAACGCGAGAACTTCCGCCTGTTCGGGGCACCGCACGTGGCGATCGTCACGACCGACGAGGCGCTCGGCGTCTATGGCGCGATCGACTGCGGCGCCTGGGTGAGCAACTTCATGCTGGCCGCGCAAAGCCTCGGCGTGGCTTCGATCGCCCAGGGTGCCCTGGCCGCGCACTCCGGGTTCGTGCGGCGCTTCTTCGGGTTGGGCGAGGACAGGCGGGTGGTTTGCGGCGTGTCCTTCGGATACGAAGACACTGCGCATCCGGCGAACGGCTTCCGGACGAGCCGGGCGCCCCTGGGCGAGGTCGTGAGCTGGGTCGGCAGCGACTAGGGCGTGTCGACACGCCGCAGCGCGCCGGCACTCAGCGCGCCGAGTAGCCGCCGTCGACCAGGTGCACGCTTCCGGTGACGAAGCTCGCCCGTCCGGAAAGCAGGAAGGCGATCATCTCGGCCACCTCCCCGGCATGCGCCAGGCGTCCGATCGGGTGCGTCGAGGCCGCGGCCTCCCGCGCCGCATCCACTCTCGGTCCCAGCAGCCTTGTCTCGACGTAGCCCGGCGCCACCGCATTGACGCGGATCGAGGCCTTCGCATAGTCCAGCGCGGCAGTCTTGGTGAGGCCGATGACGCCATGTTTCGATGCCGTGTACGGCCCGGTGCCTCTCACGGCGTTGACCCCGGCGATCGACGCGACGTTCACGATGGCTCCGCCGCCCCGCCTCAGCATCTGCGGAATCTCGTAGCGCAGGCAGTAGAACAAGCCGTCGAGGTTCACGTCCATCACGCGCCGCCAGCCCTCCAGCGTGCACTCTCCGATCGGACACGGCCCGGGGGCGACCCCTGCGTTGTTGACTGCCAGATCGAGCCCGCCGTGGCGTGCGCCGAGGTCGGCCATGACCGCTTCGATCGCGGCAGGATCGGAGACATCGAGGCCGACCGGTTCGGCGGCTCCGCCCGCGGAGCGAATCGCCTCCGCCACCCCGGCAGCGGCTTCGACGTCGACGTCCGCGACGACCACTTCGGCTCCGCCGCCGGCGAGCAGCTTCGCAGTGGCGGCACCGATCCCCGCACCGCCTCCGGTGACGAAGGCGATCATGCCGCCGAATTCCAGGCGTGCGCCGTCCGCCTTCTGCCTCGTGCCGAGCGGCATGCCGGCGCTCAACTCGCCAGGTACCCGCCGTCGACCGGCAGGATCGTGCCCGTGACGTACGACGCGAGCTCGGAGCACAGGAACAGCGCCGGTCCGATCAGCTCGTCGGGCTGGGCATATCGCTTCATCGGGACGTGGGCGAGCAGGGCCGCCATCTTGGCGGGATCGCTGCGCGTCGACTCGGTCATCGGCGTCGCGATGACGCCGGGCGCGATCGCGTTGACGCGCACGCCGCGGCGCGCGAGCTCGCAGGCGAGCGCCTTGGTCAGCTGCGCCACCCCGCCCTTGGAGGCCGTATACGCGGCCGAGTTCGGCGTGGCGACGAAGGACTGGATCGAGCCGACGTTGAGGATGCAGCCCTTCGCCCGTTCGAGCTGGTCGGCGAAGGCCAGCGCCATGTAGTACGGGCCGCCGAGATTGACGCGCAGGGTCGCGTCCCAGTCCTGGAGCGGCTTGCCCTGCCCGAACGGCGCACGGATCAGGATGCCGGCGTTGTTGACCAGCACCTTCACGTCGCCGGCTTCGGCATGGACCCGCTCCGCGAGCCGCGAGCAGGCAGCCGCATCCGAAACGTCGAGCTCGTACGCGCGGGCGTCGCCGCCGCCGTCGCGGATCGCCTGTGCTGCCCGCTTCGCCGTGTCCGCGTTGCGATCGGCCAGGATCACCCGGCCGCCGGCGCGGGCGAATCCCCGTGCGATCGCTTCGCCGTTTCCCTGGCCGGCACCGGTCACCAGCACGACCGATCCGCTGAAATCCAGCTTCACCATTGCGTGAACCTCTCCCGATCGTCCGTCGAACGTCCTACTGCTCCGATTCCAGCAGCCGGGCGATGCGCCCGCGCAGCTCGCGCTTGATGATCTTGCCGGAGTAGTTGATCGGAAGATCCTCGTAGGGAATGAACACCACCCGCTTCGGCGCCTTGTAGTGGGCGAGGCTCTCCTTGGCGAAAGCGATGATCTCCGCCTCTTCGGCCGACATGCCGTCGCGCCGCACGATGACGGCAGTGACCTCTTCGCCCCAGCGCTCGCTGGGCAATCCGATGACGCCGACCTCGCGGACCGCCGGGTGCTTCTGCAGCGCCCGCTCGACCTCCTGCGAATAGACGTTCAGGCCGCCGGACTTGACCATGTCCTTCAGGCGATCGTGGAAATAGACGTAGCCGTTCTCGTCCATCGCTCCCATGTCGCCCGTGCGCAGCCAGCCGTCGTGGAAGACGGCGGCCGTGGCATCCGGCCGGTTGTAGTAGCCGTCCATCACCGAGGGGCCGCGCACCAGGATCTCGCCCGGCTCGCCGACGCTCGCGTCCGACAGGTCCTCGCGCGCGATCTTCACCTCGAAATTCAGGAACGGCCGGCCGATCGAATCGGGTGCGGTTTCGTAGTCCTCCTCCTTCAGCACCGTCACGATGACGCCGGCCTCGGTGAGCCCGTACTGGTAGAAGATCTTCGAGCCCGGCACCAGCGCGTGCATCCGGTCGCGGTCCTTCGCCGAAAGGATGCCGCCGCCCACGTACCAGCGGCGAAAGCTCGCCAGCCTCTCCGGAGCGCGGCGCTCGGCGGCGATGCAGATCTCGCGGGCGACCGACGGCGGCGCGAAGCCGTTGGTCACCTCGTGCGCCGCGATCATGTCGAGCATCCGCTCCGCGTCGTACTCCCTCATGATGGTCGCGCGTGCGCCGAGATAGAGATGCGGCAGCAGCCAGCAGTTCAGCGCGGCCGCATGGTGCAGCGGCGTGGCCAGGATGGTGTTGTCGAACTCGTTCATCCCGGTGTCGAGCGCTTCGTGGATCGTGTTCCAGAACACCTGGCGGTTCCTCAGCACGACGCCCTTCGATCGGCCGGTGGTGCCGCCGGTGAACATGATCAGCTGGACGTCATCGTCGCCGGCAGCGGGTGCGCGAAAACCGTCCGCAGGCCGTTCCAGGATCCGGCTCAGGCCGTTCTCCCCCGCGGAGTCGTCGATCAGCGCCACCGGCAGGTCGATCCGTCCCCGGATGTGGGAGGCAACGTAGTCGGCAGTCGTGATCACGAACCGGCATTGCGCATCCTCGACGTTCGCGCGAACCTCCTCCGGGGTCAGCCGGTAGTTCAACGGCACGCATGCCGCGCGCAGCCTGAGAATAGCGACATAGGCGACGACCCAGTTCGCCGACGACATCGCCAGCAGCGCGACCTTGTCGCCCCGGCCGATCCCGGCATCCTGCAGGTAGGCGGCGAATCGGCTCGCCGCCTCGTCCAGCCGCGCGTACGTGAAAGCTCCCCGCTCGTCGATCAGGGCCACGCGCGACGGAAACTTGCGCGCGTTGCGGGCGACGTGTTCGGAAACCGATGTGGTCATGGCAGTCCTCGTTGACCCGGGCGCTCGGCGAGGGCGTCGTCAGGCGAGCCTGGCGATGACGGTGCCCTCGTCCACGACATCGCCCTCCTTCACGAGGATCTCGGCGATCGTCCCGGAATGGTTGGACTCGACCGGGATCTCCATCTTCATCGACTCGAGGATCGCGACCGTGTCGCCGAAGTCGACGGATTCGCCGGGCGCCTTGACGATCTTCCAGACGGTGCCCGCCATCGGGCTGTCGATATGCTTCATTCCTGTGCTCCAGCTCAGACGGGGTGGACCGGGTTGCGCTTCTCGAACGCCTCGGCCCGCTTGCGCGAATACGCGTCGTATCGGCGGATCAGCTCGTCGCGCAGCTCGTTCGGGTGGACGACCGCTTCGACCGCCATGCTGTCGGCCGCCGCCGAGTACACGTCGATGTCGGCGCCGTACTCCTCGCGCTTCCTTGCCACGAAGGCGGCACGCTCGGATTCCGGCAGCTCGGCGATCTGGTTGAAGTACATGGCGTTGACCGCGGCCTCGGGCCCGACCAGCGCCGGCATCGCGGTGGGCAGCGCCAGCATCGCATCGGGTTGCGTCGGTGCGCCCGACATCGCCAGATAGCCGCCGCCGTATGCCTTCCTGACCATCACCGAGATGCGCGGGACGGTCGCCTCGCAGACGGCCGACAACAGCTTGGCGCCGTGCCGGATGATACCGGCCTTCTCGACCGAGCTGCCGATCATGTAGCCGCTGATGTCCTGCAGGAACAGCAACGGGATGTTGAAGGCGTTGCACAGCCAGATGAAGCGCGCTGCCTTGTCCGACGAGTCGTTGAACAGCACGCCGCCCTTGACTTTCGAGTTGTTGGCGACGACGCCCACCGGCCTTCCGCCCATCCGTACCAGGGCGGTCACCATCTCCCTGGCGAACAGCGGCTTGATCTCGAGGACGCTGCCGTCGTCGGCCAGCGCCTCGATCAGCACCTTCACGTCGTAGGGAACGTTCTGGTTGTGCGGAATGACCTTGGTCAGGTCGACCGCCGCAGCCTTCGGCGACGCGGCCGAGACATCGGGCTTCTGCGCGTACGACGAAGGGAAATAGGAGAGGTAGCGCCTGGCGACGCCGATGGCCTCCTCGTCGCTCTGCACGAGCACGTCGCCCAGGCCGCTCAGGGCGCAGTGCATGCGGGCGCCGCCGAGCTCTTCCTCGGTCACGTCCTCGCCGATCGCCATCTTGACCATGCGTGGCGACCCCAGGTACGCCGTCGCCTTCTTGTCGACCATGATCACGACGTCGCACAGCGCCGGAACATAGGCGGCGCCTGCCGGGGACGGGCCGAACAGCAGGCACAGCTGCGGAATCGCGCCGGAGAATTTCACCTGATTGTGGAAAATGTTGCCCCAGGCGCGGCGCCCGAGGTAGCACAGCTTCTGCTCGTCGATCCGCGCGCCCGCGGAGTCGACCAGGTAGATCAGCGGGATCTTGAGGTCGAACGCCAGTTGCTGGAACCGCGTGATCTTGATGAAGGTCTGGTATCCCCAGGTCCCGGCCTTCGAGGTGATGTCGTTGGCGATCACCGCGACCTGCCGTCCGCCGATCGAGCCGATGACGGTCACCACCGCGTCCGCCGGCACCCCCTTGTCGATGCCCGCCAGCAGGCCGTCCTCGAAATCCGGCTCGTCGTCGAGCAGCAGCTTCAGCCGGTCGCGAACGAAGAGCTTGCCGGCCAGCAGCTTCGCGGACTTCTCGGACAGGCGGCCTCCCTGGGCAGCCCATCCGCGCTTCTCGTCGAGTTTCTGGTAGATGTCCAACGGTGCTTCCTTTCGAATCAGGTTCCGAACAGCAGCGATCCCAGCGAGCGGTCGTGCGCGACGCTCGTGCTGAGTCCTTCGTGACGCAGGGTTCCGGTCGCCAGGATCAGCGCGCGGTCCGAGTTCTCGAGCGCGAGCCTGGCGTTCTGCTCGACCAGCAGGATCGTCACGCCGCGCTGCCGCAGCAGGCGGATCTGGCGGTAGATCTCGTTGACCACCAGGGGCGCCAGGCCCATCGACGGTTCGTCGAGCATCAGGACCTTGGGCCGTGCCATCAGGGCGCGGGCCATCGCGAGCATCTGCTGCTCGCCGCCCGACAGGGTTCCTGCGAGCTGGTGCCGGCGCTCGGTCAGCCTCGGGAACATCGCGAGCGCTTCGTCGAAGGAAGCCTGGCGGTCGGCATCGCGCCGCAGGAACCCGCCGATGCGGATGTTCTCCTCGACGGTCATCGCCGTGAAGATGTGCCGGCCTTCCGGCACATGGGCGAGCCCGAGGCCGACGCGCTGCTGCGGGCTGCGCCGGCTGATGTCGGCACCGTCGAAGCGGATGGTGCCGCGAACCCGGTCCATCACGCCCGAGATCGCGCGCAGCAGGCTGGTCTTGCCGGCGCCGTTGGGCCCGATGATCGCGATCGTCTCGCCCGCGCGTGCCTGGAACGCGATGTCGCGCACCGCGCAGAGGTTCCCGTAGTAGGCCGAGACGCCCGACAACGACAGGAGCGGCTCAGACTGCATGCGCATCCCCGAGGTAAGCCCGAACGACGGCCGGATCGGCGCGTACCTCGCCGGGGGTTCCCGACGAGATCACCGCGCCCGTGTCCATCACGAAGACGCGCTCGGACACGCTCATGACCAGCTCGATGTCGTGCTCGATCAGCGCGATGCCGAGGCCGCGCGCGGCGAGCTGGCGCAGCGTGCGCCCGAGCGCTGCCGTTTCTTCGTTGTTCAGCCCCGCGGCCGGTTCGTCGAGCAGGAGGTACGAGGGCTCGGTGGCGAGCGCGCGTGCGATCTCGACCCGGCGCTGGTGGCCGTAGGGGAGATCGCCCGCGCGTCGTCCCCAGTAGGTCTTCCCGACCTCGATCAGCTCGAGGAACCCGCGCGCGTCCTCGAGCGAGACGCGCTCGGCGCGGCGCGCCCCCGGCAGCATCAGCAGCTCGGCGTGGACCGGCACCCGCCGATGCAGGTGCCGGCCGGTGGCCACGGCTTCGAGCACGGTCATCTCGGAGAACATCTGCAGGTTCTGGAAAGTGCGGGCGATACCCTTGCGGCAGACCTGGTGCGGCCGCAGCCCGGCGATCGACGCACCGTCGACCGTGATGTCCCCCGAATCGGGCGCGATGAATCCGGAGATCGCGTTCATCAGGGTGGTCTTGCCTGCGCCGTTGGGCCCGATGATCGCGGTGATCGCGGCCGGCGCGATCTCCACCGTGACGGCGGACAGCGCCTTCAGGCCGCCGAACGACTTGTCCACCTCGCGCGTGGCCAGCATCGCCCTACCCCCGCCGCCCCGCGGCCAGCCGCGCACCGAGCGAGAACAGGCCGTCCACCAGCCCGGTGGGCATGAACTTCATGATCAACACCATCGTCACCCCGAAGACCAGCGTGCGGTAGTCCTCGAAGCGGTCGAACAGGATCGGCAGGGCCGTGATGATGAAGGCTCCGGTGATCGCACCGGAAACCCGGTTCAAGGATCCGATCACGACCATCATCAGCAGCTCGATCGAGTAACCGACCCCAAATACGCCGGCATTGAACGAGCGCGCGACATGGGCATACAGGCCGCCGGCAAGGCCGGTCAGCAACGCCCCGACCGCGAACACGAAGGATTTCGCCTGCACCACGTCGATCCCGATGCTCGCCGCAGCCGGCGCCGACATCTTCATCGCCCGCAGGGTGCGCCCGATCCGGTGGCCGGCAATATTGTTGGCGACGATGACCGAAAGCGTCAGAACGATCCAGGCGACCGCGAACAGCGCGTTCATGGACGACAGGTCTGCGCCCAGAATGCTGAACTTCGGCACCGAAATGCCCGGATCGAGCCCGCCGGTCCACTCGCGGCCGTTGGCGAAACCGATGTACATGACCGTTCCGAAGGCCAATGTCGCCATCGCCAGGTAGTGGTCGTGCAGGCGCGACAGGGGCCGGCTGATCGCCCACCCGACCGCCATCGCACAGCAGGACGCGATGACGATGGCCAGCATCGGCTCGAGCCCCAGCCGGATCACGAGGTTGCTGGTCACGTAGGCGCCGATCCCGAAGAACGCGGCCTGGCCGAGCGAGATCTGGCCGGCCAGACCCAGCATCAGGCATAGCCCGACCGCCGAGATCGCGTTGATGATGCCGAAGACCAGGATGGATTTGTGGAAGTTGTTGTCCGTGATCGCTGCCAGGATGGGCAGCACGACGAGCAGCAGCAGCGTGAGCCTGCGGTCGATGGCCGATGACATGTCTGGCTACAGTTTCTGGGGCAGCACCTGCCCGAGGAGCCCTTGCGGGCGCAGGATCAGGACGCACAGCAGCAGCGCCAGCGATACGACGTCCTTGTAGACGGAGCTGACGTAGCCGGCGGCGAGCGACTCGGTCAGGCCGAGGACCAGCCCGCCGACGACCGCGCCGAGCGGGCTTCCGATACCTCCGACGATGGCGGCGGCAAACCCCTTGATCGCGAGGAAGATTCCGTTGTCGTAGTGCGTCGAGGCCAGCGGCGCCAGCAGGCCGCCGGCGGCCCCGCCGATCACGCCGGCCATCACGAAGGCCATCGCGGCGGCGCGACCCGGAGAAATCCCCATCAGGGTCGCGGCATAGTGATCGATCGACACGGCACGCATGCTGGCTCCGAGCCGCGTGTACTTGAGCAGGCCGTGCAGCGCCAGCAGGAAGGCGAGCAACCCGCCTGCGATCCAGAGCGCCTGCGACGACACCGTCAATGGACCGACGGCCACCGAGGCCTGGCCGGAGAAGGCGGGCGGAAACAAGGTGTCCTTGCCCAGCCAGACCTGAGCCGCCCCCTTCAGCGCGATACCCGCTCCCAGCGTGATCATCACCTGCGTGATGTGGTTGTCCCGGTCCACGTCGGACAGGCCCACCTGGTAGACGAGCCAGGCAACGGCTCCGCTGAGCGCGGTGGCCAGCAGGAAGGCGGGCACGATCGGCAGCTGCTGCACGCCGGTGAAGTATGCGTACAGCATGCCTCCTGCCATCACGAACTCGCCGTGGGCGAAGTTGATGAGACGGTTGGTGGCGAATACGATCGTGAACCCGATCGCGATCAGCGCGTAGATCGCGCCGATCGTGAACCCCGAGACGACGATCTGGCCCAGCACGGCTTCAACGCTCCGGGGCGGCCGTCACGGTCACTCGTCGACCTTCCATTCGCCGTTCTTGACCACCAGCAGGATCATCGAACGCGATTCGGGGTCCGGTCCGTGCGACTTGGGGGAGAGCCGATAGAGGCCGTTGCCGCCGGCTACCGAGACGGTCTCCATCGCATCGCGCAGCGACTGGCGGGTGATCGGGCCCTGGATCTTCTTCGAGGCCGCCTCGATGATCAGCAACGCGTCGTAGCTGTGCGCGGTGAAGGTCGCAGGCGCCTCCTTGTAGCGCTCCTTGTAATCGGCGTAGATCTTCTGGACGATCTGGCGCATCGGGTCGTCGGCCGAGAGGGTCTCGGGCGCGAGCAGGCGCATCGACGAGACGTACGTGCCCTCGGCGTTGGCGCCGCCTTGCACGATCAGGTCCTTGCTGGCGGCCGCGAAGCTGTTGTAGATCGGCTTCTTGTAGCCGACTGCCGCCGCGTTCTTGAGGATGATCGTCGGCGCCGGGAATGCGCTCCAGATCAGCATCGCCTGCGCGTCGGAGTCCTTCACGCGCAGCACCTGCGCGGTGATGTCGGCATCCTGGCGGTTGAACTCCTC
The DNA here is from genome assembly GCA_001898645.1 of Burkholderiales bacterium 70-64. Classification (GTDB taxonomy): domain Bacteria; phylum Pseudomonadota; class Gammaproteobacteria; order Burkholderiales; family Burkholderiaceae_E; genus Zeimonas. Next base: position 74,157 of record MKUQ01000022.1, on the reverse strand, counting down.
GTGGCGGGCGACCTGCACGCCGTACTGGGGTGCGAGCTCCTTGACGACGTTCGCGCCCGATTGCCCGAATCCGTCGGCAGCGGTCATCAGGCCGATCTTCGTGATGCCGCGTTTCTTGAAGACGCCGAGCAGGTGCGCCGCGACGACACGGTCGGTGGGGGGCGTGTTGAATACCCACGGCGTCACCGGAACCGTCATCTTCTCGGTGCCGGCGTGCGTGACGGTCGGCACCTTCAGCTCGTTGGCGATCGGACCGACGGTCAGGCTTTCCCCGGAGCTCGAAGGCCCGATGACGGCGATGACGTTGTCGGATTCGGCGAGTCGACGGAACTGCTGCGCGGCCTTGGTCGTATTGCCTTCGGTGTCGTAGACGACCGCCTCGATCTTCCTGCCGTTGAGGCCGCCGGCCTTGTTGATCTCGTCGATCTTCATCCGGAAGCCGCGCTCCTCGGGAACCCCGAGGAAGCTCGCCGGGCCCGACAGCGCGAAGATTCCGCCGATCCTGATCGTCTCCTGCGCCTGCGAGGCCGTGGCCGCCAGCATCATCGCGACAGGCGCGCATAGCTTCGCGATCATCGACACCCTGCGAAACGGCCGCTTGTTGACTGCTTTGAGAAACATCGACGCCTCCTCTGTATGGCCCGTGATCCCGGGCCATGGGTTCATGAACGCACTCTAGATCGCTGCAATCGGGTCGGCAGCCGGATAGTCCGTGTACCCCGCCTCCCCTTCCGTATAGAACGTGGCGCGCTGCGGCTCGGCCCATGGCCGGCCGGAACGGATGCGCTCGACCAGGTCCGGGTTGGCGATGAAGGGGCGGCCGAATGCGACCACATCGGCCTGTCCGGAGGCGAGCTCTTCTTCGGCGTCGTCCGCGGTGTAGCCGCCTGCCGCGATGAGCGAGCCGCGCCAACGGCTGCGGGCGAACGCCACGGCATCCACCGATGCGTGCGCGGCATTCCGGTCGCCGCTCACCTCGACGTTGATCACGTGCAGGTACGCGATGCCCAGCGGATTCAGGCCCTCGATCGCCGTGGCGAACAGATGTTCGGGATCGTCGTCGACCGCCCCGTTGAACGCGCCGAACGGCGACAGCCTGACGCCGACCCGGTCCGCGCCGACCCGCTCGGCCAGTCGGGCGGCCACGTCGCGAAGCAGGCGACACCGGTTGGAGATCGAGCCGCCGTATTCGTCGGTCCGCAGGTTCGAGCTCGAGTGAAGGAACTGGTCGATCAGGTAGCCGTTGGCCGCGTGCAGCTCGACGCCGTCGAAGCCGGCATCGAGGGCGTTTGCGGCCGCCCGTCCGTAGTCGGCGACGATCGCTTCGATGCCGGCACGGTCGAGCGCAACCGGCACCGGCATCGGCAGCAAGCCGCTCGGCGTGAAGATGCGCCCCGGCGCCGCGATCGCCGACGGCGCGACGCCGCGGGTGCCCGGCAGGCGGTTCTCCGGATGCGTGCAGCGGCCCACGTGCCACAGCTGCAGCACGATCGTGCCGCCGCGCTCGTGGACCGCATCGGTCACTGCCCGCCAGCCCCGGATCTGCTCGGCGCCATGGATGCCCGGCGTGCGCAGGTAGCCCTGTGCCTCCGGGCTGATCTGGGCGGCTTCGGCGATGATCAGGCCGGCGCCGGCCCGCTGCGCGTAATAGCGTGTATTCAATGACGTCGGGACGCCGCCGGCGCCGGCCCGCGAGCGCGTCATCGGCGCCATGGCGATCCGGTTGCGCAGCCGCCACGCCCCGAGGGAAGCCGGCGACAGCAGCCGCTCGTGGCTGCTCATCGAGCGGCCGCCTGTCGCTTGTAGGGCGCGAGGCTGCCGCCGCGCACCACCTTGCCCGGCAGCGGGTGGCCGACGATCTCCTCGGCCATCCGCGCGCATTCGATCAGCTTCTCGAGGTCGATTCCGGTGGCGATGCCCATCTCCTCGCACATGAACACCATGTCTTCGGTGCAGATGTTTCCTGCGGCTCCCTTGTGCCCGGCGAAGGGGCAGCCTCCCAGCCCGGCGCAGGTCGTGTCGAATTGCCGAACGCCGAGCCGAAGAGCCGCGTAGGCGTTGGCCAGCCCGGTGCCGCGCGTGTCGTGCAGGTGCAGCCCGATCGGGAGGTCGGGCCAGCGCTCGCGGACCGCACCGATTCCCCGCTCGATGGAAAGAGGAGTCCCCCAGCCCACCGTATCGGCGAGATAGACGCCGCGCAGCGACACCTCCGACTCCGTTGCCAGATCGAGGACCTGCCCGACCATGGCGACGACCTTGGCGGGATCGATGTAGCCCTCGAAGTTGCAGCCGAAGGCGGTCATCACGTAGCCCCACTCCACCGGAATGCGCTTCTCCCGGTAGACGTCGAGCCAGCGGCGCTGTTCGTCGATGGTCTGCGCGATGTTCATCCCGGTGTTCCTGACGCAGAAGGTCTCGGAAGCGGTGAGGCGGATCGCACCGACGATGTCCAGCGGCGTCTCCAGCGCGCGCATCAGGCCCTTGGTGTTGAGCCACAGTCCCGTGTAGCGCACGCCCGGGCGCTTGCGCACCTGCGCAGCCACCTCGGCGGCGTCGGCCATGCCGGGAACGCGCTGCGGATTGACGAACGAGACGCAATCGATCTGGCGCACGCCGGTCTCGGCAAGCGCTTCGATGAAGGCCACCTTCCGGGCGGTCGGGATGTCGCTCGACTCGATCTGGAACCCCTCCCGGGGCCCCTCCTCGTGCAAAGCGACGGAAGCGGGCAGGTCAGCCATGGCCGTTCTTAGACTAACAATCGTTCGTATGTTAGAGGAGTCGGCGGAAATGTCGATGCACGGCGCGGGGTCGATCGCAGCGTGAACAGGCCCTAGCCTCCTGCGACGAACCAGGCGGGTCTGCGCTTTTCGTGGAAGCTCCGGATCCCCTCCTCGGCCTCTTCCGAAGACCACATCTCCGCGACCCGGTCGACGGTGTAGTGGAAGTTCTCCTCGTGGCCATGGCGATCGACGAAGTCCACCAGCCGCTTCGTCGCCGCGATCGCCGAGGGGGCGCAGCGGAGGAAGCGGGCCGCCTGTCTCGCTGTCGCGGCGTCGAGCTCCTCGCGCGGGACGACCTTGTGCACGAGGCACATCGAGCGTGCTTCCTCGGCTCCGAACGGCGCCGCGTTCAGGAACACGCAACGCGCATTCGAGACGCCGATCTTCCGCACGACGTATGGGGAGATCATGCTGGGCAGCAGCCCCAGGCTGACCTCCGACAGGCAGAACCTGACGTCCGCTGCACAGACGACCACGTCGCAGATCGAGACGAGGCCTACGCCGCCGCCGTATGCCGGGCCGTTGATGCGGCCGACGACCGGCTTGGGCAGGGTGTCCAGCTCGCGCAGCCATGAGGCGAGCTTGCTCGCCTCGGCGATCCGCTCGGCATGCGGGCGGCTGCGCTGGCTCTGCTGGTACTGGAAGTCGCCCCCGGAGCAGAACGCGTCGCCGGCGCCGGTGAGGACGAGCACCCGGATGTCCGGATCGGCATGGACCGCGGCAACCACCGCCCTCGCCTCGTCGTACATGTCGCCATTCATGGCGTTCCTGACCTGCGGGCGGTTCAACGTCAGGCGCGCCACTCCATGCTCGCCGACTTCGAATTCGATCGTCTTGTAGCTCATATCCCTGCCCGGAACCGATCGGCTCCATTGACTAACGTACGTTAGTTAATATAGCATTCGTGGCATCGATGTCAACCGATGCGATGAGCCGACCATGATTCGCCTGACCGATGAGCAGACCCTGTTCGAGGATGCGCTGATCAAGGCGATCAAGCGCTCATCCCCGCTGGAGAAGGTGCAGGCGCTCGACGCGGCGAAGAAGTTCGACGACGGGCTCCATGCGACCCTGTCGGAGCTCGGCGTATGGGGGCTCGGCGTCGACGAGCGCCACGGCGGCAGCGGGGGCAGCAACATCGAGCAGATCCTCGCGCTGCGGGCGCTCGGAAACCTCGCGACCTCGATGGCCGTGTTCTGCGTGGTTCAGTTCATGATCACGCGGCTGCTGAAGGACAATGCGAACGAAGAGCAGAAGAAGGTCTATCTCGAGCCGCTGGCGTCGGGGCGACGGAAGGCGTCGTTCTGCCTGACCGAGGCCGGCGGCGGGACCGATATCCTGCGGGCGATGCGCACGCGCGCGATCAAGCGCGACGGCGCGTACCGGCTCTCCGGCGCCAAGATGTGGATCAGCGGCGCGACCACGTCCGACTTCTACGTGGTGCTCGCCCGCACCGCCGAGGGAAAGACCGAAGGCGTCTCGATGCTGCTGGTTCCGGCGGACGCACCGGGGGTCTCGGCTCGCGAGGTCGACACCTTCGCCATCAACGGCTACGACACCTGCCAGGTCTACTTCGACGACGTCGCCGTCCCGGAAGCGAATCTGCTCGGCGTCGAAGGCAACGGTTTCCGGCAGGTGCTCGCGACGCTCAACTCGGAGCGGATCAACGCGGCAGCGGTCGCGCTGGGCATCGCGCAGGGAGCGCTTCAGCATGCCGCGGAGTACGCCCGCGAGCGCCCGGCGTTCAACCGGACCCTTTCCGAGCTGCAGGCGGTTCAGCACATGCTCGCGAACGCTGCCACCGAGATGGAAATGGCGTGGACCTTTCTGTTGCAGACCGCCCGGCTCGACGACGAGGGTGCGGCGGTGGACGTGGCCAGCTCGATGGGGAAGCTCGCGGCCTCGAACGTCGCCAAGCATGCTGCCGATGCAGGCATGGAAATCATGGGCGGCGCCGGCTTCGATACCTCGAGCCCGATGCAGCGGTACTACCGCGATCACCGGCTCTACGTGTTCGCGCCGCTGAACGACCAGATGTGCAGGAACCTGATCGCCGAGCGCTATTTCGGCTTCAAGCGGGCGTTCTAGGAGCAGGCATGGCGAGTCGTCGGGAAGGCAGCGCGATGGCCATCGGAACCCCGCACCCGCGCCGGCAGATCCATACCCGCCAGATCATCGGCCGCGGCTACGTGCGCGACGACGGGCTCTTCGACATCGAGGCCGACCTGATCGATCACAAGCCGTTCGTCTACGAGGACCGCGAGCGCGGCGAGATGCAGCCCGGAGCGCCGATTCACCAGATGCGCGTGCGCGTGACGGTCGACAACGACCTGGTCGTCAGGGACATCGAGTGCGAGATGCCCGACGTGCCCTTCGATCACTGCCACGGTGCACTGGGCAGCGCCCCCTCGCTGGTTTCGACATCGGTGGGCCCGGGGTGGCGCCGGGCGGTCGACGAGCGGATGCGCGGCAGGAAGGGCTGCACGCACCTGCGCGAGCTCCTGTACTGCGTCGGCACCGTGGCCTTCCAGACCATCTCGCCGTACCGCGAGCAGTTCATGAGCGAGCTGGGCTCGCCGAAGAGCGGCAAGGACGGTCTGCCCTTCTTCATCGACCAGTGCTTTTCCTGGTCGGTCGACAGTCCGGTCGTCCGGAAGTACTTCCCCATCTATTTCCAGGGAAAAGACGACTGACGCAGCAGCGGTCACGGCGTGCCTCGCACGCGGAGGAGCCCATGCAGACGAAGTGGTTCGAGGAAGTGTTCTCGCTCGAGGGCCGTACCGCCCTCGTCACCGGCGGGGCGGGCGGGCTCGGGACCGCCATTGCCGAAGCTCTCGGCAAGGCCGGCGCGAGGGTCGTCGTCAACGGCCGGGATGCGTCTCGCTGCACCGAAGCGGCTGCCGCCCTGCAGCGCCTCGGCATCGAAGCGCTGGCCGAACCCTTCGACGTCACCGACGAGCACGCCGTCACGCAGGCCGTCGCGCGCCTGCGCGAGAGCGGCGTGCCCATCGACATCCTTGTCGCCAACGCCGGCTCGCAGAATCGCAAGCCGGTGCTCGACATGTCGCCGGCGGAATGGCATGCATTGATGGACGTCCACGTCGGCGGTGCCTTCAATTGCGTGCGCGCCTGTCTGCCGGCGATGATCGACGCAGGGTTCGGCCGCATCGTGGTGATGTCCTCGGTGGCCGGTCTGGCGGCGCTTCCGAACGTCGCCGCCTACGCAACCGCGAAGGGAGCCCTGGCATCGTTCACCCGTGCGCTCGCGGTCGAGTACGGCGGCCGCGGCATCACGGCCAATGCCCTGGCGCCCGGCTTCGTGCGCACCGCCTTCACCCGCGCACTGCAGGAGAACCCCGACTTCCAGAGGTTTCTTGCCACGGAGGTTCCGGCGGGCCGTTGGGCCGAGCCGGCCGAGATCGCCCCTGCCGTCGTGTTCCTCGCCTCGGCCGCGGGTACGTTCGTCAACGGCCACCTGCTGACCCTCGACGGCGGCATGCTGGCCCGGATGTGAAGGGCGCTGCGATGTTCCACCATGTAGTCCTGATGGAGTTCACCCCTGAAGCCGACCAGCGGTTCCTCGACCGGGTCGAGGCATACGCGGAGCAGCTTCGCCGCTCGGCTCCGAACCTGGCCCGGTACGTGTTCGGCCGCAACGTCGCATCCCGCAGCAACGGCCTCCCCTGGGGCATCGTGTCGAGCTTCGCCAGCGCTGCGGACCACGATGCGTACCAGGTTTCGCGGACGCATCAGGAGATGAAGGCCTATATGGCACCCTACATCGCCCGCATCGTGGTGTGCGACGTCGACGAGGATCGATCGTGAGCACCGGCGGCGGAAGTCAGCTGGGCAGATTCCTGGCCGAGCACCGGCTCGCCGGCTACGAGGCGCTGTGCGAGCGTGCCGCGAGCGATCCGGAGTGGTTCTGGCGCGCGGTGATGGAGTTCCATCATCTGCACTTCTTCTGGCCGTTCGAGCAGCTGGTGGACACCGCGCAGGGCCCCCAGTGGGCCCGCTGGTGCGTGGGCGGAACGACCAACCTCGCCTGGAACTGCCTGGACCGGACCATCGAGGCGGGGCGCGGAGAGCATCCGGCCATCGAATGGACCGGCGAGTCGGGCGAGGAGCGCACCCTGAGCTACCGCGAGCTCGCCTCGCTGGTCCGGCGTGCAGCAGCCGGGTTGCGGCGCATGGGCTATCGCGATGGAGACGTCATCGGCCTCTTCATGCCCATGGTTCCCGAGACGATCGCAGCCTATCTGGCGATCGTCAGCATCGGAGCGATCGCCCTGCCGATGTTCTCGGGGTTCGGCCCGCATGCCGTGGCGGAACGCCTCGGCGACGCCGGGGCCAGAGGAGTCGTCACCGCGGACTTCACGCTGCGACGGGGCAGGAAGATCGCGATGCTCGACGTCATCGAGGAGGCCGCCGCTTCGGTGCCCACGCTCGAGCACATCTTCGTGGCCGCACGCGACGCAGCGGATGCCCCGCCGGCGAAGCACGGCCGCCGTCACGCCTGGAGCGATCTCGTGGCGGGCGACGCCGAAGCGGCTCCCGCGGAGCTGCCGGCGGAAGCGACGGCAATGATCGTCTACACGTCGGGCACCACCGGCAAGCCCAAGGGCACCGTGCACTCGCATTGCGGCTTCATGACCAAGGTCGCGCTCGACTTCGGCCTGATCCTCGATCTCCAACCGGACGACCGCCTGCTGTGGATGAGCGACATGGGCTGGCTGACCGGTCCGATCCTGGCCGTGGCGGTGCCCCTGATGGGGGCGACGCTGGTGCTCGCCGAGGGCGTTCCGGACCATCCGGAACCCGGACGCCTGTGGAAGCTCGTGCAGGACCGGCGGATCACGTTCCTGGGCGTGGCACCCACCATGATCCGCGCCTTCATGCAGCAGCCGCCGGAAACGGTCGCGCAGTACGACCTCTCGAGCCTGCGCGTGACCGCTGCGACGGGCGAGCCCTGGACGCCCGAGGCATGGACCTGGTTCCGCAGGGAGGTCGGCCGCGACCGCGTGCCGCTGCTCAACTACTCGGGCGGCACCGAGATCGGCGGCGGGATCGTCGCCGGCACCGTGCTGCACGAGGATGCCGAGCCCTGCTCTTTCGCGGGGCCCATCCCGGGGATGGGTGCGATCGTCGTCGACGAGGCCGGCAATCGGGTCGGCCCCGGCCAGGTGGGGGAGCTGGCGCTCTCGGTCCCGTCGATCGGATTGACCAGGGGGTTCTGGAAAGATCCGCAGCGCTACCTGGAAAGCTACTGGTCGAAGATTCCGGGACTCTGGGTGCACGGCGACTTCGCATCGATCGACGAACGCGGCCGCTGGTACATCCACGGCCGCTCGGACGACACCATCAAGATCGCAGGCAAGCGGACCGGACCGGCGGAGATCGAGGCGGCGCTGCTGGCCACCGGCAAGATCGCCGAAGCGGCCGCCGTCGGCGTTCCCGACGCCTTGAAGGGCTCGGCGGTCGTGTGCGTATGCGTTCCGGCCCGGCAGGCCATGCCCGGCCCCGAGCTCGCCGAGGAGCTCAGCATGGCCGTCGTCGGCGCACTGGGCTCTTCGTTCCGGCCGCGCTCGGTGCTGTTCGTCGCCGACGTCCCCAAGACCCGGACGATGAAGATCATGCGCCGGCTGGTGCGATCGGTGCTGATGCGCGAGCCGACGGGCGACCTGTCGGGGCTGGTCAACCCCGAAGCACTGGAAGCTCTGCGCCGGGCAGCCGCGTAGTCACACCATGAGCGGGCGGGCCGCGCCCGGCGCTTCGGCCGTCGCTTCCAGGCCCGCCCGGGCGCCGAGCATCTTGAAAGCCAGGTCGGTATGGATGCGCACGAGATCCTGCTTGCTCATCCTGCCGTCGGGGCGATACCAGTTGCATACTCCGGTGAGCATCGCCAGGACGGCGAACGTGAGGACGCGGGCATCGACGGCCTCGAATACCCCCGTGCGCACTCCGTCCTCGACGATCGCGGTCAGGCGTCCCGAGTAGCCGTCGCGCAGCCCCGTGACCACCTTGTAATGCGGCTTGGTGAGGTTGCGCAACTCCATGTTCCCGACGAAGACCTCGAGCCTCGAGTCGAGATGGAAATCCAGGTGGATCTGGACGAAGTTGCGCAGCCTCGCGACCGGATCGGTCAGGCCGCGATTGGCTGCGTCGATCTCGGCGAGCAGTGCGACGAGGACGTCGCGCAGCAGATCGAACAGCAGGCGCTCCTTGCTCTTGATGTAGTTGTAGAGCGACGGCGCCTGGATGCCGACCTCCTTCGCGAGCATGCGCAGGCTGGCCGCCTTGAAGCCGTGCTTGGCGAACACCCGGATGGCGGCCTCCCGGATCGCCACTTCGGTGGGATGTCTGGCGGGCTCTTCTTTTCGCATGCGCTTGTTCCGATCCGGTCAGGCGGGCTAACTATAGTACGTTAGTCCATTGGGCGCTTGTTCGATGGCACGCTGGCCCTCGAGGTCAGTGCCGCAAGCCGCGCAGGTCGAACTCCGCGAGCGCGGCGCGCGCGACCGGACCGCCCCACTCGGGCACGAAGTGCCCTGCCTCGGCCAGGCGCATCGGTTCGGGGCAGCCGCGGATCACCGAGCGCAGCGGCATCATCGCCTCCTCGCCGAGCACGGGGTCGCGCAAGCCGATCGCCATGAAGCTGCGCCCGCTCCAGGACTCGCGCCACCATTGGCCGGCGCGTCCCGAGACCTCGCTGCCGGGCGCCTCGGGGGTGTCGGGCACGAGGTTCGGAAAGGCGCGCAGCGCCGCCTTGTAGCGCGCGTCGGGAAACGGCGCATCGTAGCCTGCCGCCTCGGTGGCGCACAGGTCGGGCTTGCCGCGCATCAGCAGCCGGCCGACCGGCAGGTCGGGCGTGCGGTTGCAAAAGTCGCGCCATTCGGCGAAGCCGCGCGTCGGCGCGGTGCCCACGGCCAGCGCCGTGTTCATCGCCAGCAGGCGGGTGAAGCGCTGCGGCATGTCGGGCGGCAGGGTGAGGCCCAGCAGCCCGCCCCAGTCCTGGCACACCAGCATCACGTCGCGCAGGTCGAGCCGCTCGACGAAGCGCGCGAGCATGGTGCGGTGCCAGTGGAAGCCGTGCGCGCTTTCCTCCACCGGCTTGTCCGAGCGGCCGAAGCCGATCAGGTCGGGGGCGACGACCCGCAGGCCCGCCTGCACGAACACCGGGATCATCTTGCGGTAGAGGTAGCTCCAGGTGGGGTTGCCGTGCAGGCACAGGGCGGTGCCGTGGTGCGCGGCGCCCTCGTCCACGTAGTGGATGCGGATACCCTCGTAGCCGGGCAGATCGTCGAGATAGTGCGGCGCGAACGGGAAGTCGAGCAGACCGTCGAAACGTTCGTCGGGGGTACGCAGCAGTTCCACGGCGGGCCCGCCGTTCAGGCGACCTCGAACAGCCCGGCTGCGCCCATGCCGCCGCCGATGCACATCGTGACCACCGCCCATTTCGCACCGCGCCGCCGGCCCTCGATGAGCGCATGGCCGGTGAGGCGCTGGCCGCTCACGCCGTAGGGATGGCCGACCGCGATGGCACCGCCGTTCACGTTGAGCCGGTCGTCCGGAATGCCCAGGCGGTCGCGGCAGTACAGCACCTGCACGGCGAAGGCCTCGTTGAGCTCCCACAGGTCGATGTCCTCGATCTTCAGGCCGGCACGCGCGAGCAGCTTGGGCACGGCGAACACCGGGCCGATGCCCATCTCGTCGGGCTCGCAGCCGGCCACGGCGAAGCCGCGGAACCAGCCCAGGGGCTTCAGGCCGCGCTTTTCGGCCAGCTTCGCCTCCATCACGACGCAGGCACCGGCGCCGTCGGAGTACTGGCTGGCGTTGCCCGCGGTGATGACGCCGCCGGGGATGGCGGGCTTGATCTGCGAGACGCCCTCGAGCGTGGTGTCGGGGCGCCGCCCCTCGTCGTCGGAGAGCGTGACCTCGCGGGTGCCGAGCTGGCCCGTGGCCTTGTCGGCCACCGCCATGCGCACGGTGATCGGCACCATCTCGTCGGCGAACCTGCCGGCGGCGGCCGCCGCGCACGCGAGCTGCTGGCTGCGCACGCCGTATTCGTCCTGACGCTCGCGCGAGATGCCGTAGCGCCTGGCCACCATCTCGGCGGTCTGCAGCATAGGCCAGTAGAGCTCGGGCTTGGTCTTCATGAGGCCCGCGTCGCGCAGCATGTGCGTGTTCGCCTCGTTCTGCACGCAGGAGATCGACTCGACGCCGCCGGCCACGTAGATCTCGCCCTCGCCGGCGATGATGCGCTGGGCGGCCATGGCGATGGTCTGCAGGCCCGAGGAGCAGAAGCGGTTGATCGTCACCCCCGACACCGTGACCGGGCAGCCCGCGGCGAGCGCGATCTGGCGCGCGATGTTGGTGCCCGTGGCCCCTTCGGGCGTGGCGCAGCCCATCAGCACGTCCTCGACCTCCTCCGCCTCGATGCCGGCGCGCTCGATCGCCGCGCGCACGACGTGTCCGCCCATCCTCGCGCCGTGGGTCATGTTGAGCGCACCCCGCCAGGACTTGGCCAGGCCGGTGCGCGCGGTCGATACGATGACTGCTTCACGCATGATTCGGTTCCTCTCGAGCGTCAACCATTGAAGCCCTTGCCTTCGGCCGCCAGCTTGGCGAGCAGCGGCGCCGGCTGCCAGAAGGCGGCGTCGCCGTGCGAGCCGGCGGCGAAATCGGCCATCCGGTTGACCACGTTGTACAGCCCGACCATGTCGGCATAGAGCATCGGGCCGCCGCGCCACGGCGGAAAGCCGTAGCCGGTGAGATAGATCATGTCGATGTCGGAGGCGCGCAGCGCGATGCCCTCCTCGAGGATCCTGGCCCCCTCGTTGACCAGCGCGAACACCAGCCGGTGCACGATCTCGTCGTCGGAGAGCTTGCGCGGCGCGACGCCGCTCTCCTTGCGGTAGGCGGCGATGAGCTCGTCCACCGCCGGGTCGGGCAGCGCCTCGCGCTTGCCCGGAAGGTAGCGGTACCAGCCGGCGCCCGTCTTCTGACCGAAGCGGCCCTGCTCGCACAGCCGGTCGGCGATGCGCGGGTACTTCAGATCGGGGTGCTCGACGTAGCGCCGCTTGCGGATGTACCAGCCGACGTCGTTGCCCGCCAGGTCGCTCATCCGGAACGGGCCCATGGCGAAGCCGAACTTCTCGATGGCGCGGTCGATCTGCTGCGGCGTCGCGCCTTCCTCGAGCATGTACAGGGCCTGGCGCAGGTACTGCTCGATCATGCGGTTGCCGATGAAGCCGTCGCACACGCCCGACAGCACGCCGGTCTTGCGCAGCTTCTTCGAGAGCTGCATGGTCGTGGCCAGCACGTCCTTCGCGGTCTTCTCCCCGCGCACGATCTCGAGCAGCTTCATCACGTTGGCGGGCGAGAAGAAGTGGGTGCCGATCACGTCCTGCGGCCGCCCGGTGAAGGCCGCGATGCGGTTCACGTCGAGCGTCGAGGTATTGGTGGCGAGGATCGCGCCCGGCTTCATCACCTGGTCGAGCCTGCGGAACACGCTCTCCTTGACCGCCATGTCCTCGAACACCGCCTCGATCACGATGTCGGCCTGGGCGATGTCCTCGTAGCGCAGCGTCGGCGTGATCAGCGCCATGCGCTTTTCGACGTCCTCGGCGCTCATGCGGCCTTTCTTCGCCGTGCTCTCGTAGTTCGCGCGGATGGTCGCCAGCCCCTTGTCGAGCGCCTCCTGCTTGGCCTCGAGCACCTTCACGGGGATGCCGGCGTTGGCGAAGTTCATCGCGATGCCGCCGCCCATCGTGCCCGCGCCGACCACCGCCGCCGAGGCGATCGGCCGCGTGGGCGTGTCTTCGGGCACGTCGGGGATCTTGCTCGCGGCGCGCTCGCCGAAGAAGGCATGGCGCAGCGCCCGCGACTCGGGGGTCTGGACCATCTCGAGGAAGATCGCGCGCTCGCGCGCCAGCCCCGCGTCGAACGAGGGCCCGAGCGCGGCGGCGATCGCATCGATGCAGCGCGCCGGGGCGGGGAAGTTCTTCGCCACCGTCTTGGCCGTGTTGCGCGCGAACTGCAGGAACGCCTCGGCGTCGTCGTGCTCGATCGCCAGATCGCGCACCTTCGGCAGCCCACGACCCTCCGCGACGACCTTGCGCGCGAAGGCTACCGCGCCCGCCAGCAGGTCGCCCTCGACGATCTCGTCGAACAGCCGGGTGCCCTTGAACTTCTCCGACTTCACCGGGTTGCCCGAGACGATCATGTTGACCGCCATCTCCAGCGGCACCAGCCGGGGCAGCCGCTGCGTGCCGCCGGCCCCCGGGATGATGCCCAGCTTGACCTCGGGCAGCGCGATCTGCGCGCCGGGCGCAGCCACCCGGAAGTGACAGCCCATCGCCAGCTCCAGCCCGCCGCCCATGGCCACGCTGTGGATCGCCGCCACCACCGGCTTGGCGCACTGCTCGAGGGTGCGGATCACGGTGAGCAGGTTCGGCTCGGCCAGCGCCTTGGGCGTGTTGAACTCGCGGATGTCGGCGCCGCCGGAGAACGCCTTGCCGGCGCCGGTGAGCACGATGGCCTTGATCGCCGGGTCGTATTGCGCGCGGCGCACGCCCTCGACGATGCCGGTGCGCAGGGCATGGCCGAGGCCGTTGACCGGCGGGTTGTCCATGGTGATGACCGCGATGTCGCCTTGCGTGGCGTATTGCGCCTGGTTCATGCTCTGTCGCTCCGCACCCGGGTGATGGGCAAGTGTAACCCGTCGGAGCACCGGCTCCGCAGCCTCGGCCGGGCAAGGGGTCCGGAACGGTTACGAGCCGCCCTTCACGATCTCCTGGCGGATCCGCTCGATGGCATGCGACGGGCTCAGCTTCATGCCGGCATGGCCGCTCCGCCTCCTTGCTTCAGGGTTCCCGGGCCCGGCCTGCTTCCCGCTCGATCTCGCGCTGCAGCTGTTCGAAGCGCGCGTCGACCGGCATCTGGAACAGCGGATCCTGCGCCGGGCTGCCGGGCAACGGGCCGATCGCCTGCCAGTCGGTCGCGTCCAGGCTGCGCAGCGCAGCCGGAAACAAAGTCAGCTCTTCGACCGCCATGTTGTGACGCAGCCGCTCGCCATACAGGCGCACGTTGGCAGCCAGCACGTCGCGCGGCATCGTTTCGTTGCGGGCAGCGGATTCGAGGTCCCGCAGCAGGTCGTGGCCCTGGCGTGCCAGCCTGGCGTGCTGGAGCTCGATCTCGTCGACGTATTCGTCGCCGAGCGCCCCGATCAGCCGCAGGCGCTCGGCGATGCGGTCCTCCAAGGCGTGATGCGAAACGTCTGGAAACCGCGTCAGGTAAAAGATCGCGTCGACCAGCAACGAGATGTTGGCAGCTCCGGGGTCGGCGATGAGCGAGGGCTGGCGATCCAGCAGGCGCACCAGGCCATCGAGGTTCCGGTGCTCGTCAAGCAGCCTTTCGATGACGCCCGTCATGGATCCCCCGACGCGTGCCCTGTGGGTGATCATTGTCCGCGCCCGGAACCCGGGCTATGCCAAGACTCTGCTGCTCCAGGGGTGAAACCTCGCCACTGCTTTCGGAGGAATGCGACCCTCACACCTCGAGCCACTCGCGCCGGACCTGCGCGTTCGCGCGCAACTGCTGCGGCGTGCCCTCGAAGACGATGTGCCCGTGCCCCATCACGTACACCCGCTGCGAGATCCGCATCGCGATCGCCAGCTTCTGCTCCACCAGCAGCACCGAGATGCCCCGGTTCTTCAGCTCGCTCAGGTAATCGGCGACCAGCTCGACGATCTTCGGCGCCAGCCCCTCGGTGGGCTCGTCGATCATGATCAGCTCCGGGTCGCCCATCAGCGTCCGGCACAGCGTCAGCATCTGCTGCTCGCCGCCCGAGAGCACGCCGGCCTGGGTGTGCCGGCGCTCGCGCAGCCGCGGGAACATGCGGTACATGTCCTCGAACGTCCAGCGTCCGGGGCGCTTGCCTTTCATCCCCAGGAGCAGGTTCTGCTCGACGGTGAGCGTCGGGAAGATGTCGCGGCTTTCGGGAACGTAGCCCAGGCCGCGATGCGCGATCCGGTAGGCCTCGAGGCCGAGGATCGTCCGGCCCTTGAACTCGACGCGCCCGGTTGCCGCGACCAGGCCCATGATCGCCTTGACCGTGGTCGAGCGGCCGACCCCGTTGCGGCCGAGCAGGCTGACGATCTCACCGGCACCGATCGCCAGGTCGACGCCGTGCAGCACGTGGCTCTTGCCGTAGTAGGCGTGCAGGTTCTCGACTTCGAGGATGGGGGCGGCCATGCGTCTTGCGTCGTCGCGCTCAGGGCTCGGCAGCCGTCGTGCCGAGGTAGGCCTCCTGCACGGCCCGGTTGCCGCGGATGCCGGAGGGCGTGTCGGTCGCGATGATCTCGCCGTACACCAGCACCGAGATCCGGTCGGCGAGCCCGAATACGACGCTCATGTCGTGCTCGACCATCACCAGCGTCCTGCCTTCGGTGACGCGGCGGATCAGCTCGACCGCCCGGTCGCTCTCCGAGCGGCTCATGCCCGCCGTCGGCTCGTCGAGGAGGATGACCTCGGCGCCGCCTGCGATCGTGATGCCGATCTCGAGGGCGCGCTGCTCGGCATAGGTGAGCGTGCCTGCGGGGGTGTCGCGCCGGCTGCGCAGCCCGATCCGGTGCAGCACGTCCTCGGCGCGCCCGGCCGCATCGGCGAGCTTCGCGAGCCGGTGCCAGCACGAGTAGCGGTAGCCGAGCGCGTACAGCGTCGCGCAGCGGACGTTCTCGTACACCGACATGCGGGGAAAGATGTTGGTGATCTGGAAGCTGCGCGACAGGCCCTTGCGGTTGATCTCGAACGGGCGGCGCCCGGTGATGTCCTCGCCGTTGAGCTCGATGCGTCCGCTCGTCGACCCGAAGCGCCCCGAGATCAGGTTGAACAGCGTCGACTTGCCGGCGCCGTTGGGCCCGATGATCGCGTGGCGCTCGCCGCGTGCGACCGACAGGCTCACGCCGCGGATGATCTCGGTCTTGCCGAAGCTCTTGCGCAGGTCGACGAGGTTCAGGGCCGCCGCTGCCACCGTCAGACCCCCGCCTCGCGCCGCGAGCGCTCCTCGATCTCGGCCTGCACCGCTCCCCATTCGCGCGCGAAACGGCGCCGCATCACCTCGAAGCCGAGCGCCCCGGCCGCGAGCACGCCGAGCGCGAGCAGCCAGATCCCCGGGGCCGCGCTGTCGACCTCGAAGCCGAACAGACGCATCCTCGAGCCGGCCGCGAAGTTCAGGGTCAGGTGGTAGCTCATCTCGACCACCATCACGACACCGGCCAGCAGGACCAGCCCGGAGAGCAGCACCCCGGCGTACGGGTCGCGCAGCCGCCCGAACAGGCGGTGCTTCATCACGCGCAGGTTCGTCAGGATCAGCGAGGCCACTCCGCCCGGCGCGAACATCACCATCGCGACGAAGAAGACGCCGAGGTAGAACTGCCAGGCCTTGGTGTAGTCCGACAACGCCACGGCGAAGAACACGAAGACGACGGCGCCCAGGATCGGCCCGAAGAAGAACATCGTGCCGCCGATGAAAGTGGCGAGCAGCACGCCGCCGGAGCGGATGGCCGAGACGTTCTCGGCGGTGACGATCTCGAAGTTGATCGCCGACAGGCCGCCTGCGATTCCGGCGAAGAACGCCGACACGACCAACACGAAGAAACGCACCCGCTGCGGGTTGTAGCCGATGAACTCGGCGCGCTCCGGGTTGTCGCGCACCGCGTTGGCGATGCGCCCGAGCGGCGTGTGCGTGAACGCGAACATCGCCACCATGCAGGCGAAGCACCAGGCGGCGATCAGGTAGTAGACCTGGAGGCCGGGGCCGAAGGTGATGCCGAGGAACGGCTCGCCGACGACCCGGTTGCTCGAGATGCCGCCTTCGCCGCCGAAGAACGCCGGAAACATCAGCGAGGCGGAGAAGACCATCTCGCCGATGCCCAGCGTGATCATCGCGAACGGAGTGCCCGCCTTCTTCGTCGTCACGTAGCCGAACACGACGCCGAAGACCGCGCCGAACACGCCGCCGACCAGCGGGACCAGCGGGACCAGCGAGACCGGCAGCCACAGCTGCCCGCTGCCGATCCAGTTCAGCGCGTGGATCGCGAAGAACGCGCCGAGCCCCGAGTAGACCGCGTGCCCGAACGAGAGCATTCCGCCCTGCCCGAAGATCATGTTGTACGACAGGGCGAAGATGACCATGATGCCCATCTGCGACAGCAGCGTGATCGCGAAGCCGCTCGAGAACACCAGCGGCAGCACCGCGAACAGCAGCGCCGTCGCGCCCCAGACGAACCAGCGCCCGACGTCGATCGGCGCGAAGCGGATCGTCGTCTCCACTTCAGCCCTCGCGCGTGCCCATCAGGCCCTTGGGCCTCAGGACCAGGATCAGCACCAGCAGCAGGTACGGCAGCACCGGCGCGACCTGCGACAGCTTGAGCGACCACAGGCTGTAGAGCGGCGTGGCCGGGACGATCTCGAATCCCAGCGACTGCAGCAGTGCGATCGGCGCCCAGTCGATGCCGATCGCGAAGGTCTGCATCAGCCCGATCAGCAGCGAGGCGATGAATGCGCCGCCCAGCGAGCCCATGCCGCCGACCACCACCACCACGAAGATGATCGATCCCACCAGCGCCGCCATCGAGGGCTCGGTGACGTAGGCATTGCCTCCGATGACGCCGGCCAGGCCGGCCAACGCAGTCCCGCCGCCGAAGGTGAGCATGAACACGCGCGGGACGTTGTGGCCGAGCGCCTCGACCGTGTCGGGGTGGGCGAGCGCCGCCTGGATCACCAGCCCGATGCGGGTACGCGTGAACATCAGCCAGATCGCGAGCAGCATCAGCGCCGCCACCAGCATCATGAAGCCGCGGTAGGCGGGGAAATGCGTCGCGTAGACGGTGAACAGCGAGCCGTCGAGCTCGGGAGGAACGCGGTACGGCACCGCCGCGCGACCCCAGATGATCTGGACCAGCTCGACGATGATGTAGGACAGCCCGAAGGTGAACAGCAGCTCGGGCACGTGCCCCCACTTGTGCACGCGGCGCAGGCCGTAGCGCTCGACCAGGGCGCCGAGCACGCCGACCACCAGCGGCGCGACGACCAATGCGATCCAGTATCCGGTGCCCGGCAGCAGCTCGTCGAGCCAGGTGCTGATCTGGTAGGCGACATAGGCGCCGATCATGTAGAACGACGCATGCGCGAAGTTCAGCACGCCCATCATGCTGAAGATCAGCGTGAGACCCGAGGCGAGCATGAACAGCAGCAGCCCGTAGCTGATGCCGTTCAGCAGCGAGATGACGAAGAATTCCAAGCGGCGAGAATCGATGCGCGCGGGCGCCGCCCCGAAGGGGGCGCCCGCGCATCAGCCGGTTATTGCGCGGCCGGGCGTTTCATCTGGCACGAGGTGGGCTGCGCCGCGACGTAGCTGTCGAGCTTCGCCTCGGTGCGCCAGCCGTAGCCGGTGTTCTCCTGGTCGTACTTGACCGTCTTGCCGTCCACCTTCTGCCAGGACGAGATGTAGACCGCCTGCTGCGCCTGGTGGTCGGAAGCGCGCATCTCGACCTCGCCGTTGAGCGACTGCACCTTCAGGCCCTCCATCGCCAGGGCGACCTTCAGCGGCTCGGTCGATTTCGCCTTCTTCATCGCCTCCGACAGGAACTTGAAGGCGGTGTAGGTGGCCATCACGTAGTAGTCGTCGTTGAATTTCTTCTTGAAGCCTTCGACGATCGGCTGCGGATTGACCACCGAGTCGTTCGGTTGCCAGTAGTTCACCTGCCGGACATGGTCGGCGCCGGCGGCGCCCATCGCGGTGGGCACGCCGGTGGTTCCCGCGTAGTAGGTGTAGAAGTTCGCGTTCAGCCCGGCATCCTTGGCGGCCTTGACCAGCAGCGCGAGATCGGCTCCCCAGTTGCCGGTGATGATCGTGTCGGCGCCGGATGCCTTGATCTTGGCGATGTAGGGCGCGAAGTCGCGCACCTGTGCGAGCGGGTGGCGATCCTTGCCGACCACCTGAATGTCGGGGCGCTTGCGCTTCAGGTATTCCTCGGCCGCCTTCTCGACCGAGTGCCCGAATGCGTAGTCCTGGTTGATCAGGTAGACCTTCTTGATCTCCGGTCGCTTCGCCATGTAGGAAGTCAGCGCCTCCATCTTCATGTCGGAGTTGATGTCGAGCCTGAAGTGCCAGAAGTTGCAGCGCTCGTTGGTGAGCGAGGGATCGATCGCCGCGTAGTTCAGGTAGACGATCTCCTTGCCCGGGTTGCGCTCGTTGTGCTTGGCCACCGCGTCGGCCAGCGCGATCGCCACCCCCGAGCCGTTGCCCTGCGCGATGTAGCGGATCCCCTGGTCGACGATCGACTTCAGCACCGTCAGGCTCTCCTGGGGGCTGAGCTTGTTGTCGAAGGTCACCACCTCGAACTTCACGTTGCCGGCCCACTTCTGCTGGTTGGCGAGGTCGGCCGCGTACTGCCAGCTGCGCACCATGTTCTGGCCGAGCGGCGCCATCATTCCCGACAGCGGGTCGATCCAGGCGATCTTCACGGTGCCCGACTGGGCGTAGGCCGCAGGCGACGCAACGACGACGGCAACGGCGAACGCCGCCGCCGCGGAACGGAATCCGGTCATGGATGTCTCCTCGTTGTGGCCGGCCGCCCCGATCGTGTGCCGCTCGGGCGCCGGGTGCCCGAGGATCATAACCGAACGGTCGGCCGCCGCAATCGGGAAACACCCCGGGCGGTCGCCCGGGGGGGCGCAGGCTCAGACGCCGGGGAGCCTGTAGTCGTGGAACTGCTCGCGCAGCCGGGTCTTGAGGATCTTGCCGGTGGCCCCCACCGGGAGCGAATCGACGAACTGCACGTCATCGGGCATCCACCACTTGGCGATCTTGCCCTCGTAGAACGCGAGCAGCTCTTCCCGGGTGACCTCGGCGCCCGGCTTCTTCACCACCACCAGCAGCGGCCGCTCGTCCCACTTGGGATGCGCCACGCCGATCACCGCGGCGTTGGCCACCGCCGGGTGGGCCATCGCCAGGTTCTCCAGGTCGATGGAGCTGATCCACTCGCCGCCCGACTTGATCACGTCCTTGCTGCGGTCGGTGATCTGCATGTAGCCGTCGGCGTCGATGGTGGCGACGTCGCCGGTGGGGAACCAGCCGCGGCCGTCGGCGTCGTACTTCAGGGGGTCGCCGCCCTCGCCGCGGAAATACTCGCGCATCACCCAGGGGCCGCGCACCAGCAGGTTGCCGAAGGTCTTGCCGTCCCACGCCAGGTCGCTGCCCTGGTCGTCGACGATCTTCATGTCGACGCCGAAGACCACGTGCCCCTGCTTCTCGAGCAGCTTGCGCCGGGCTTCCCGCGGCTGGGCGAGGTGCTTGTTCTGCAGCCTGCACAGCGTGCCCAGCGGCGACATCTCGGTCATGCCCCAGGCGTGGATCACGTCGACGCCGTAGTCGTCCTCGAAGGTGCGGATCATGGCCGGCGGGCAGGCCGAGCCGCCGATCACGGTGCGCTTGAACGTCGAGAAGCGCACGCCGGCCTGCTTGACGTACTGCAGCAGCCCGAGCCACACCGTGGGCACGCCGGCCGAGTAGGTCACGCCTTCGCTCTCGAACAGCTCGTAGAGCGACTTGCCGTCGAGCTGCGCGCCCGGGAGCACGATCTTGGCGCCGACCAGGGGGCAGGTGTACGGCAGGCCCCAGGCATTGACGTGGAACATCGGCACCACCGGCAGGATGCAGTCGCGCGCCGAGGCGCCCATGGCGTCGGGCAGCGCCGCGCCATAGGCGTGCAGCACGGTGGAGCGATGGGTGTACATCGCACCCTTGGGATTGCCGGTGGTGCCGGAGGTGTAGCACAGGCCGACCGCGCTGCGCTCGTCGAGCTCCGGCCAGCGGTACGCCTCGCTGCCGCCGGCGAGCAGGCGCTCGTAGTTCACCAGGTTGGCCAGCTTGGCGGAGGCCGGCTGGCGGTCCTCGTCGACCATCGCGATCCAGCTCCTGACGTTCGGGCAATGCTCGGCGATCGCCTCGATGATCGGCAGGAAGGTGAGGTCGAAGGCCAGGTGCGTGTCGCCGGCGTGGTTGACGATCCAGGCGATCTGCTCGGGGTGCAGGCGCGGGTTGATGGTATGGATCACCGCGCCCATGCCGCCCACCGCGTAGTACATCTCCATGTGGCGGTAGCCGTTCCAGGCGAGCGTGGCGATGCGCTCCCCGATGCCCACGCCCTGGCGGGTGAAGGCGTCGGCCAGGCGGCGCGAGCGCCGCTCGCACTCGGCGTAGGTGTAGCGATGGATATCGCCCTCGATGCGCCGCGAGACGATCTCGGTGTCGCCGTGGTGGCGCGCGGCATGGTGCAGCAGGCTCGATACGAGCAGCGGCATCTCCATCATCAGTCCCTGCATGGATCGTCTCCTCGTGGTTCGGTGACTGGTGTCCCGATGGCGGGAATTCTATCGAGTCCTACAGGCTCCCGGGGCCGTTGGCGGGTGCCGCGCCGCGCACCCATAGAATGGACGGCATGATCGACGATGACGGACCCGCATCCACCGCGCGGGCGGCCACGCCCGCCCGCGCCGGGGAGGACGCCCCGCCCGGCGGGCCGGTGCGCTGGCCCGAGCTGCGCTTCGACAACAGCTACGCGCGGCTGCCGGAGGCATTCCATACGCGGCTGGCCGCCGCGCCCCTGCCCCGCCCGCGCACCGTCGCGGTGTCCGCCGATGCCGCACGCCTGCTCGGGCTCGCCGCGCAGCGGGCCGCCGAGCCCGAGTTCGCCGAGGTGTTCGCCGGCAACCGCGTGCCGGAGGGCGCCGAGCCGCTGGCGGCGGTCTATGCCGGCCACCAGTTCGGCGTATGGGCCGGCCGCCTGGGCGACGGGCGGGCGCTGCTGCTGGGCGAGGTGGCCGGGCCCGAGGGCAGCTGGGAGATCCAGCTCAAGGGTTCCGGGCGCACCCCCTATTCGCGCGGCGCCGACGGCCGTGCCGTGCTGCGCTCGTCGATTCGCGAGTTCCTGTGCTCCGAAGCGATGGCAGCGCTGGGCATCCCCACCACCCGCGCGCTGGCCATCGTGGCCTCCGATCTGCCGGTGGTGCGCGAGTCGGTCGAGAGCGCCGCGGTGGTCACCCGGCTGTCGCCCAGCTTCGTGCGCTTCGGTTCCTTCGAGCACTTCTATGCCGCAGGCGACGCCGCGCACCTGCAGCAGCTGGCCGACTACGTGATCGCCAGGTTCTACCCCGAGCTGGCGCGCGAGGCCGACCCCTATCTCGCCCTGCTCGGCGAGGTGCTGCGGCGCACGGCAAGCCTGGTCGCCCGCTGGCAGGCGGTCGGCTTCTGTCACGGGGTGATGAACACCGACAACATGTCGATCCTCGGGCTGACCATCGACTACGGCCCGTTCGGCTTCCTCGATGCGTTCGATGCCGGCCACGTCTGCAACCATTCCGACGACAGCGGCCGCTACAGCTACGCCATGCAGCCGCGCATCGCCGAGTGGAACTGCTGGTGCCTGGCCCAGGCGCTGATGCCGCTGGTGGCTGCCCGCGGCCACGGCCCGGACGACGCGAAAGCCGTGCTCACCCGGTGGGGCGCGGCGTTCGATGCCGCCCACCGGGCGGCGCTGCGCGCCAAGCTCGGCCTGGCGCAGGCGCATCCCGACGACCACGCCCTGATCGAGGCGCTGTTCGAGCGGCTGCAGGCCGACCGGATCGACTTCACGCTGTTCTTCCGGCGGCTCTCGCGGGTGCGCGCGGGCGCCGCCGATGCCGGGCACGACGCCGCAGGCAACACTGCTGTCGATGGCGCGGATGACGGCGCCGGGCCGTGCCGCGACCTCGCCATCGACCGCGCGGCGCTCGACGCCTGGCTCGCGCGCTACCGGCGCCGCCTGGCCCTCGAGGCTCGCGGCGACGCCGAGCGGGCGGCCGCGATGGATCGCGTCAACCCCAAATACGTGCTGCGCAACCACCTCGCCGAGATCGCCATCCGCCGGGCGCGCGAAGGCGACGACTCCGAGGTCGCGCGGCTGCTGAAGGTTCTGCAACGTCCCTACGACGAACAACCCGGGCACGAGGCCTATGCGGCGCTGCCGCCGGACTGGGCCTCGGGCCTGCAAGTGAGCTGCTCATCATGACTTCCCCCCTGCGCAAGACCGACGCCGAGTGGCGCGCACAGCTCTCGGACATGGAATACCGCGTCGCCCGCCAGGGCGCCACCGAGCGCGCCTTCACCGGCCGCTACTGGGACCACCACGAACGCGGGCGCTACCTGTGCGTGTGCTGCGGCACGCCGCTGTTCGCCTCGGGCGAGAAATACGATTCGGGAAGCGGCTGGCCGAGCTGGTGGCAGCCGATCGACGACGCGCGCATCGCGCGCCGCCACGACACGAGCCTGGGCATGGAGCGCATCGAGGCGGTGTGCGCGGCCTGCGACGCCCACCTCGGGCATGTCTTCGACGACGGCCCGGCCCCCACCGGGCTGCGCTACTGCATCAACTCCGCCTCGCTGCGCTTCGAGCCGGAAGCGCAGCCGCCGGCCGGGGAGCCGGCATCCTGAGCCGCGGCAGCCGGCGGATCAGGCCTTCTTGACTTTCTCGAGCATCCGGAACACCGAGCGCGGCGCCCCGTTGAACAGCCGCTTGAGCAGCTTGGGCAGGCAGCGGCGCTCGAGGGTGTTGCGGCGGTTGCGGGTACGGTCGGCCATCGGGAGCTCCTGGATCGGCAGAATCAAACCTGCCATTTTATACTGACGGCATGAAGCTGCTCTTCGATCTCTTCCCCATCATCCTCTTCTTCATCGCCTTCAAGCTGGCCGACATCTACGTCGCCACCGGCGTGGCGATCGTCGCCAGCGTGGTGCAGATCGCCTGGCTGAAGGCGATGCGCCGGCCGATCGAGGGCATGCAGTGGGCGAGCCTGGGCATCATCGTCGTGTTCGGCGGCATGACGCTGCTCTTTCACGACGAGACCTTCATCAAGTGGAAGCCGACCGTGCTCTACGGGCTGTTCGCGGCGGTGCTGGCGGCCAGCCGCGCGCTGTTCGGGCGCAACCTCATCAAGAGCATGATGGGCAAGCAGCTCGCGCTGCCCGAGCCGGTGTGGCAGCGCCTGAACGTCGCCTGGGCGCTGTTCTTCGTGGCGATGGCGGCGCTGAACCTGCTCGTGGCCTATCGCTTCTCCACCGACACCTGGGTCAACTTCAAGCTGTTCGGGACCATGGGCCTGACCATCGTGTTCGTGTTCGCGCAGGCGTTCTACGTCGGGCGCCACGTGCAGGAGGACAACTGATGACGCGCCCGGACGCCGAGACGCTGCGTGCGCGCCTGGCCGAGCATTTTCCCGGCGCCCGCATCGAGGTCGAGGACGACAGCGCGCGCCACGCCGGACACGCCGGCGCGGCCGGCGGCGCCGGCCACTACAGCGTCAGGCTGGTCAGCGAGCGCTTTGCCGGCCTCGGCACCTTGGCCCGACACCGGCTCGTGTATGATGCCGTGCTCGACTGGATGCCCCAGCGCGTCCACGCGCTTGCGATCGAGGCCCGCACGCCGGCCGAAGTCTCCACCTGATGCGGTTTGCGTTCGTTTGCAGGGTCATCCCACGTTTGTCACGAGGATCTCCTACCATGCTGCATCACCCCCTGCCGCTGCGGCTGGCTAAGCTCGCGGCCGTCGCCCTGTTGCCGATGGCCGCGCTCGCATTCGCGCAGAACGCCGCGGTCGTCAACAACAAGCCGATCTCCAAGCAGAAGGTCGACGACTTCGTCCAGGCGCTGGTCGCCCAGGGGCGGCCCGACACCCCGGAGCTGCGCGCCGCCGTGCGCGACGAGCTCATCGCGCGCGAGCTGTTCTCCCAGGAAGCCGAGAAGAAGGGCCTGGCGCGCAACAGCGAAGTGCAGCGCGAGCTCGAGAACGATCGCCAGACGATCATGATCCGCGCGCTGATCCGCGACTACCTCAAGACCCATCCGGTCACCGACGACGAGATCAAGGCCGAATACGACCAGCTGCGCAAGCAGGTCGGCGACAAGGAATACCGCGCCCGCCACATCCTGGTCGACAGCGAGGCCGAGGCCAAGCAGATCATCGAGCAGCTGAAGAAGGGCGCGAAGTTCGAGGAGCTGGCCAAGAAATCCAAGGACACCGGCTCGGCCAAGTCCGGCGGCGACCTCGACTGGAACACGCCGCAGACCTTCGTGAAGGAGTTCTCCGACGCGCTGGTCAAGCTCGACAAGGGCAAGGTCACCGACACCCCGGTCAAGACCCAGTTCGGCTACCACGTCATCCGGCTCGACGACGTGCGCGAGGCCGCGCCTCCGCCGCTCGAGCAGGTGCGCCCGCAGATCAAGCAGGAGCTGGAGCGCCGCCGCGTGCAGCAGCTGCAGCAGGACCTGCGCGCCAAGGCCAAGATCGAATAGAACGTGCGCAGGAATCTACTGCGCGGTCCGATCTCGCGCCTGCGATGCTCGCCGTACCCTGGTACGGCTGCGCTTCTCGGCGCGACCTCGAACCGCTCGCTACGATTCCTTCACACGTTCTGATGCCTTGCCGGGCCGGCGTGCGCATCCGCCGGCCGGGGGTCGTACGTAGGCTGGGGGGCTGGGGCTAGTTTCTGTTTGCGCGCCGCTCGGCGAAGAACGAGGACAGCAGCGCGCCGCATTCGTCGGCCAGCACGCCGCCGGCGATTTCGGTGTGATGGTTCAGGCGCATCTCCGCGAACAGGTCGACGACGCTGCCTGCGGCCCCGCCCTTGGGATCACGCGCGCCGTAGACCACGCGGCGCAGCCGGGCGTGCATGATCGCGCCGGCGCACATCGCGCACGGCTCGAGCGTCACGTACAGGTCGCACTCGGGCAGGCGGTAGTTGGCCAGATCCCGGCCGGCCGCGCGCAGCGCGCAGATCTCCGCATGCGCGGTCGGGTCGTGGGCGCCGATCGGCTGGTTGTAGCCGGCCGCCACCACCCTGCCCTCGCGCACCAGCACCGCACCCACCGGCACCTCGCCGGCCGCCCACCCCTTGCGGGCCTGCTCGATCGCCAGGCGCATCATCTCCGCCTCGAAAGGCGTCCAGGGCTGCACTGCGGCTGGATCCACGCTCACGCACCGGCCTCCCGGCTGTTCGGACAGGCGCACATGCTGCCACAACGGGCCGGTGCGACCCGGTGCGGCCGAGCCCTGCTTTCAGATGCTCGTGCGCGAGACCGGGTGGCGCTGCCAATGCGTTCGCCGGTGCATCAGGCCGCGCAGGCGCATTCGCAGCATGCCGATGCGCCGTACCAGCGCGGCCTGCCTGGACGGCGATGGCGCGCGGTCGCCGGCACACAGCGCGGCGGCGTCCTCACGGGCCCAGGCGAGCAGGGTGTCGCGCATGATCACCGCTGCGCGCAGGTGCATCACCTGCATCCGCAGGGCCTCGATCTCGGCGGCCTGCGCCCTCACCAGCCGGCTGCAATGCGTCTGGACCTGGCCGTAGTGGCGCAGCAATGCGCGATGCTCGTGCGCCAGACTCTCGAAATCCTGGGGGACGGTGCTCATGATCGGGACGGCAACGCCGGTTTCGAGTCGTGCAACCCCCATCATAGATGATAATAGTTCTCATTACCAGCGTATCGTCGCGGTTGCACGCACGCTGCGTCCGGGGCCGTACCAGCAGCGTTCGTACCAGCAGTCGTAGATGACCTTGTCGGTCAGGTTGGCGACGTTGAGCGCGAAGCGCCAGGCACCGAGATCGTAGCTGAGCGCCGCATCCAGCACCGCGAACGCGGGCAGCATGTAGAAGCCGGGAGTATCGGCGCTCGGGCGTTCGTCCACGTAGCGCACTCCCAGCCCCGCGCCCAGGCCGCTCAGGCTGCCCTGGCGGGCCCGGTACTCCAGCCACAGCGAGACGGTGTGGCGCGGGATGCCCTTGGGCGTGTTGCCGACGTTGCCGTCGTTGCTCCTGGTGACCTCGGCATCGAGGTAGGTGTAGGCCCCGATCATGCCGAGCGACCGGGTGAGCTGCGTGCGGGCCTCCAGCTCCAGCCCGCGCGAGCGGTACTCGCCCGTCTGCACCTGGCCGAACGGGTGGTTGATCTGGTCGGGATCGGCGGTGAGCACGTTGCGCTGCGTGAGGTCGAACACCGCCGCGGTGTACAGGCTGTTGCTGCCCGGCGGCTGGTACTTCACGCCGACTTCGTACTGCCTGCCGGTGCGCGCCTTGAAGGGAGACCCATAGAAGTTCGGGTCCAGCGTCGGCGTGAACGACGTGGCGATGCTCGCGTAGGGCGCCGCGCCGTTGTCGAGCAAATAGGTGAGGCCGACGCGGCCGGTCAGCTTGTCCTCCGACAGGGAGGCCACGGCGGGCGTGAGGCGGTCCTCGGTCTCCTGGCGGGCGGTATCCCAGCGCGTGCCCAGTGTCAGCAGCCAGCGCCCGGCGAACTTCATCTGGTCCTGGGCGTAGAAGCCGAGCTGGCGCATCGCGATGGCCTGGTCGGTGTCCGGCGTGGCGGGCAGCGCGAAAGGCGCGCCGTACACCGGAGCGAAGATGTCGATGCCCGGCGCGTTGAAGTCGAAGTAGCGCACTTCGTCCAGCTTCGTGCGGCGGTAGTCCACGCCGAGCAGGCTGGTGTGCTCGGTTGCGCCGGCGCGCCACGCGGCCTGCAGCCGCGTGTCGAGCGCCAGCGCCTCGGTGCTGCCGAACGAGCCGAAGGCGCCGCGATCGAGGGTGCGCTGCGCGGGATCGGCGGGCGACAGGCCCAGGCCGTAGGCGGTCTGGTAATCCACCTCCACCTTGCGCCAGCGCAGCGTCTGGGTGAACTGCCAGGTGTCGTCGAAGCGGTGCTGGAACTCGTAGCCGACCGAGCGCTGCTTCTTCTTGTAGAAGTCGAAGCCGGGCTCCCCGCCGTAGGTGTTGCGTGCGATCCGCCCGTTCGGGTTCGGCAGCGCGATGCCCGAGGCGGGCAGGAAGGCCGCCGTGCCGCCGCTGTGGCCGAGGTCGTCGTCCATGGCGTTGGCCAGCAGCGTCAGCGAGGTCGCCGCGGAAGGCTTCCAGGTCAGGGCCGGCGCGAGGTAGATGCGGTTGTCCTCGACGAAATCGACCTCGGTGTCGCTCCTGCGCACCAGGCCGGTGAGGCGGTAGGACCACTCGCCGCCGGCACCCAGCGGGCCGCCGACATCGAGGCCGAGCTGGCGCCGGCCATGCGAGCCGAGCTGCACCTGCAGCTCGCGCAGCGGCAGGTCCGGGGGCCGCTTGCTCACCATGTCGAGGATGCCGCCGGCCGAGTTCTGGCCGTAGAGCATCGACGAGGGGCCGCGCAGGATCTCGATGCGCTCCATCCCGTAGGGCTCGCCGGTGCTGATGGCATAGGTGGTCGAGGGCATGGCCAGGCCGTCGAGATAGAACGAGGCCCAGTCGAACGGGAAGCCGCGGAAGGTCATCAGGTCCTCGCGCAGGTCGAAGGAAGCCGAGGGCGTGACCCCCGCCGTGTAGCCCACCGCTTCCTTTGCGTTGCCGACCGCGCGCGCCTCCAGCTCGTCGGCGGTGATGACCGAGATCGACTGCGGGATCTCGATGATCGGCGTGTCGGTCTTGATGCCGGTCGCGCTGCGCTTGGCGACGTACCCGCTCACGTGCCCGGTGGCGGTCTCCCGCTGCACCGTGGCGGTGGCCCGCACCGGCGGCAGCGTCGTCTCCCTCTCCGCCGCGGCGGGCTTCGCGGCCGGCGCGGGCTGCGGCTGCTCGATCAGGGTATAGCTGCCGTCGGCCTGCGCCACGGCGGCCAGGCCGGTACCCTCCAGCAGCCGGGACAGGGCCTCCTGCACGCCGTAGCTGCCGCTCAGGCCGCGGCTGCGCAGGCCGGCGGCCATGCGGGTGGGAAAGGAGAGCAGGATGCCCGCTTCGCGCCCGAAGCGGTTGAGGGTCGCTTCCAGCGGACCGGCGGGGATGTCGTAGGTCCTGCGGGCAGCCGGGGCCGGCGCGACCGCTTCGGCAGCAACGGCCGGAGCCGGCACCAGGGCGGGCGCGGCGACCGCTGCGAGCAGCGCCGATGCGGCGCAGGCACGTCCCAGGGCACGCGCCCGTGTGCCGTCGGAGAGGCTCCGGCGGGATGGCCTCCCGCGCCCCTCGCCCGCGCTGCCTCGCGCGGGCGTTCCGGTGTCGATGCGTATCCTGCCGTCCTGCCCCATGTTCGATTCCTCGCCGGCTGATTGGAGATGAGTGCTGCCTACCTCCCTTGTCCCGCGAGAATCGAAAACGGACCACCCTGCCGGCGAACGGCGGGGCTGCATGCGAACGGCTAGGAGCCTGTCGGAGTCGAAGCCGGCCCGACCGTCACCCAGTAGCGGGTGAGGAAGCGGATCTCCACCGGCAGCGTGGAGCGCAGCGCCGCGAGGATGCGGTCGGTGTCGGCCAGCGGGTAGGTGCCGGAGACGCGCAGGTCGGCGACCGCCGGGTCGCAGCTCACGCGGCCCGGACGGTGGCGGCCGAGCTCGGCGAGAAACTCGTCCAGCCGCATGCCGCCGGCGACGAGCATGTCGTCCGCCCAGGCGGCGTCGGCATCGTCCGCGGGCGCGGCATCGCCGACGGCGCCGCGGGTGAAGCGCAGCTGCTCGCCCGCGCGCAGCACGTATTCCCGTCCTGCCCCGTCACGCCGGCGGACGGCGACCGCGCCTTCGTACACCTGCACGCGGCAGGCATCGGCGTACTGGCGCACGGCGAAGCGGGTGCCCAGGGGCCGCAGCTCGCCCTGGGCAGTCTCGAGCACGAAGGGGCGCGCGGCGGCACCCTCGTCTCTTCCCGTCGTGACCAGGATCTCGCCGGCCAGCAGGCGCACCCGCCGCTCGGAGGCCGTGAAGCGCACGTCGATGGCGCTGCGGGTGTTCAGCGCCGCCGTGGTGCCGTCGGGCAGCGTCACGGTGCGTCGCTCGCCCGTCCCGGTACGCTCGTCGGCCAGCCATTCGCGCCAGGGGGCTTCTTCCCGCGCCACCCAGGCGGAACCGCCGGCGAACAGCGCGATGGCCAGGGTCTTGAGGGCGGCACGGCGCCGCGTCGAACGCCGCGGCGCCAGGGCGGCGTGCGCGACGGCCGAGGCGAGCGGCGAGGCCATGCCGCGCAGCCGGCCGTTGACGGCCTCGATGCGCTGCCATGCGCGCTCGTGATCGGGATGCCGGCCTCGCCATTCCTGGAGAGCGCGGCGGGTGGCCTCGGCGCTCGCGCCGGGGGCTGCTGACTGCAGCCGCAGCAGCCATTGCACCGCCCGCCCGGCGACCCGGGGCGAGACGGCGGGCGGGCGGCCGATGTCGTCGTCCTCGCGGCCGAGGCCGCGCACGGGAGCGGACGGGTCGAGCGCCTCGCCGCCCGTGCCGGGGCCCGCGTCCAGGTTCATCCGGACCGCCGTCTCAGTCGGCCGCCAGCGCGAAATAGCACTGCGTGCCCGCGCGCACCAGGTAGCGCTTGACCGTGGTGACGGAGATGCCGAGCTCGGCGGCGATCCCTGCATGGGTCATGCCGTCGAGCTGCGCATGCAGGAAGGCTCGCTTGACCAGCGGCGGCAGCCCGCCCAGCAGCCGGTCGATCTCGACCAGCGTCTCGAGCAGGATGGCGCGCTCCTCGAGCGACGGGGCCAGCGCTTCCGGCACCTGGGCCAGCACCTCCAGGTAGGCCCGCTCGATGCGCTCGCGTCGCCGGTGGTTCGACAGCACGCGCTGCGCCACGGTGGTGAGGAAGGCGCGCGGTTCCTCGATCGCCACCGGCTCTTCGCGGGCGAGCAGGCGCATGAAGGTGTCGTGCGCCAGGTCGGCCGCATTCTGCGTACAGCCCAGCTTCCTGCGCAGCCAGCCATGCAGCCAGCCGTGATGGTGGCGATAGAGCAGCTGCACTTGCTGCCGCAAGGCATCTCGTGGAAGCGCAAGCTGAGCGGCTGGCATGGCACCCCTGGTCGCCCGGGGGCCGGGCAGCACTCGTTCTATAGATACGAACCATTCTCATTCTATAGAATGCAGGATGATCCGTACAGCCTCCCTGTCGCCGATAGCCTCTTCCTATTCTATTTATAAAAACAATCGACTGTACATCTGCGATCGCCAACGTTAATCTTTGTGCATCGCATCAATCCAACCCACGACACGCAAGGAGAAACGCATGTCCCTGATCAATACCCCGGTCAAGCCGTTCAGCGCAACCGCCTACCACAACGGCAAGTTCGTCCCAGTCACCGACGAGACGCTGAAAGGCAAGTGGTCGGTGGTCTTCTTCTACCCGGCCGACTTCACCTTCGTTTGCCCGACCGAGCTGGGCGACCTGGCCGACAACTACGACACTTTCAAGTCGCTGGGCGTGGAGATCTACAGCGTCTCGACCGACACGCACTTCACCCACAAGGCCTGGCACGACACGTCGGACACGATCAAGGCGATCCGCTATCCGATGATCGGCGACCCGACCGGCGCGATCACCCGCAACTTCGAGGTGATGATCGAAGAGGAAGGCCTGGCGCTGCGCGGCACCTTCCTGGTCAACCCCGAAGGCGTGATCAAGCTGTGCGAGATCCACGACAACGGCATCGGCCGCGACGCCAAGGAGCTGCTGCGCAAGGTGCAGGCCGCGCAATACGTGGCCGCGCATCCGGGCGAGGTGTGCCCCGCCAAGTGGACGCCGGGCGCCGAGACGCTGGCCCCGTCGCTCGACCTGGTCGGCAAGATCTGAGCCGCAGTCCCGGCCCAGGCCGGACCGGGAAGGTGATCGCACCCGCGCCCTTCGGGGCGCGGGGCGGTCCCGCACGCCACATCCGCTCGCACAACAGGGAGAACGAACCATGCTCGAGGCCGCCATCAAGGCCCAGTTGAAGGGCTACCTGGAGAAGCTCCAGCAGCCGATCGAACTCGTCGCCACGCTCGACGACGGCCCGAAATCGGCGGAGATGCGCGCGCTGCTGCGCGACATCGTCGGGAGCTCGCCGCTGGTGAGCCTGCGCGACGACGGCAGCGACGAGCGGCGTCCCTCGTTCACGATCGGACGCCCGGGCGAGGCGGCACGCGTGCGCTTCGCCGGCCTGCCCATGGGTCACGAGTTCACTTCGCTGGTGCTGGCGCTGCTGCAGGTGGGCGGCTATCCGCCCAAGGTCGAGGCGGCGCTCGTCGAGCAGGTGCGCGCGCTGCCGGGCGGCCTGCGCTTCGAGACCTTCATGTCGCTGTCGTGCCACAACTGCCCGGACGTCGTGCAGGCACTGAACCTGATGGCGGCGCTCAACCCCGGCGTGACCAGCACGACCATCGACGGCGCACTGTTCCAGGACGAGGTCCAGGCGCGCTCGATCATGGCGGTGCCGGCGATCTTCCTGAACGGCGAGCCGCTCGGGCAGGGCCGCATGACGCTCGAGGAGATCCTCGCCAAGGTCGACACCGGCGCGGCCGCGCGCGAAGCGGACAGGCTGGAGGCCCGCGAACCCTACGACATGCTGATCGTCGGCGGCGGCCCGGCCGGCGCGGCGGCGGCGGTCTACGCGGCCCGCAAGGGCATCCGCACCGGCATCGTCGCCGAACGCTTCGGCGGCCAGGTGCTGGACACGCTCGCCATCGAGAACCTGATCTCGGTGCCGCACACCGAGGGCCCCAAGCTCGCCCGCGCGCTCGAGGCGCACGTGAGGGAGTACGAGGTCGACCTCGTCAACCTGCAGCGCGCCGAGGCGCTCGAGCCCGCCGACGCCGAGGGCTACGCCCGCGTGCGGCTGGCCAGCGGCGCGACGCTGAAGGCCCGCTCGGTGGTGCTCGCCACCGGCGCGCGCTGGCGCGAGATGAACGTGCCGGGCGAGCGCGAGTACCGCGGCCGCGGCGTGGCCTACTGCCCGCACTGCGACGGCCCGCTGTTCAAGGGCAAGCGGGTGGCGGTGATCGGCGGCGGCAACTCGGGCGTGGAAGCGGCGATCGACCTGGCCGGCATCGTGGCGCACGTCACGTTGATCGAGTTCGACGCCCGGCTGCGCGCCGACGCGGTGCTGCAGGCCAAGCTGCGCAGCCTGCCCAACGTCGAGGTGATCACCAGCGCGAAGACCACCGAGGTCATCGGCGACGGCCAGAAGGTGAACGGCCTGGTCTACGAGGATCGCAACAGCGGCGCGACCGGGCGCATCGAGCTGGAAGGCGTGTTCGTGCAGATCGGCCTGCTGCCGAACACCGACTGGCTCGCCGGCACGCTCGCGCTGTCGCCGCGCGGCGAGATCGAGGTCGACGCGCGCGGCCAGACCTCGCTGCCCGGCATCTTCGCGGCGGGCGACGCCACCACGTCGCCGTACAAGCAGATCATCGTCGCAATGGGCGACGGCGCGAAGGCCAGCCTCTCGGCCTTCGACTACCTGATCCGCAGCTCGGCGCCCGCAGTGTCGCCCGAGTCGGTGGCGGCATAGCGCGGCGGCGCGCCGTGCCTCTCGCCGAGCCGTCCGCTCACGGCTTCCCGGTGCGCCGACCACACGCTGTCCGACGGGCCGAGCCCAACGCGGCGCGACGTGGCCCGGGCCAGCCAGGCGAAGCAGAGCGCGCCGGCCAAGGCCGTCAGGTCCACGCCCAGCGCCGCGGCGTCCACATGCGCCCACAGGCCCAGCGAGGGGACGAGCCAGGCCAGCAGGCTGGTGAGCGGAATGGCGAGCGTGAACGCCGTCGCCAGCCAGAGTAGATGGACCGCGGCCCGGGCGCCGCCGCGCAGGAACGCCCAGGCGACGCCGGAGAGGAGCGCGGCGTAGTAGACGTAGCGGTGCCAGGCGTTGAGGTCGTCCACGTGGCCATGCAGCCATTTGCCCGCCACGATGGTCAACGAGATGCCGCAGATGCATCCCAGGCATACGCCGACGGTGGCGGACGCCATCAGGCGGGTGTCCAGGCTCTGGACCGGGGGCGCGCCGCCGTCGCGGGAGGCCCTGCGCCGGCGGCTCTCGATCCACAGCAGGTTGCCGCCGTAGAACAGCCAGGCGCCCGCCAGGCCGAGCAGGAAATAGGTCCATTGCAGCGGCGCGCCGCCGTAGCTGGCCATGTGCAGGGCGAAGAAGCTGCTGACGGTGGCGTACGGCAGGCCCTGGCGTCCGGGCAGGTAATCGCTGGCGACCACCCGGCCGCTGTAGGGATCGACCGCGGCGAAGCCACCGAGGGCGCGGGGAGACAGTGCCGCCGGATCGCGGCCCCACACCCGCACGACGGCACGCGGCCCCGTGGCGTGCAGGTACTGCAACATGGTCGGCTCGAAACCGGACGAGAGTGCCCGCACGCGGGCCACCAGCTCGGCTGGCGGCAGCATCGCCTCCGGATCGCGGGAAGCGGCCGGCCCCGCCGCGCCCCGCCCTCCCTGGAAGGTGCTGGCCAGCCGGCCCTCGTGGATCATCCTGTCCTGCAGGAAGTAGATGCCGTCGTGAAAGGCGAACACCACCGCCGTCAGCGCCATGACCAGGTGGAACGGCAGGCTGAGGATGCCGACCACGTTGTGGGCGTCCAGCCACATGCGCTTGAGGTTCCTTCCCGTTCGCAGGGCGAAGAGGTCCTTCACCAGCGAGGGCAGCAGCACGATCACCCCCGACACCAGGGCGACCGTGTACAGGATGGCGACGAGCCCCATGAACCAGCGACTGGGGTCGTTGTCCACCGGCAGCCCGACGACCCGGTGCAGCACGTCGATGAACTCCGCCAGCTGCGACGGGCGCGCCTGCTCCACGCGCACCCTGCCCTCCGCATCCGGGGCGGCGACGTAGTGGCGCGCCGACAGCTGGTCGTGGTCGTCGGCGCCCTCCTCCCGTACCTTCCAGCTCATGCGGGCGAGCACCTGCCCGGCCTCCCCGAGGTGGAGCCGGAATTCCCTGGCCGCCTCGGGATGCGTGCGCAGCACGCCGGAGATCAGCCTTGCGGCATCCGGCAGGGGCGCGCCCGCTTCCGCCGCGGGCGGCGTGACCCAGCGCGACAGCGGCTCCTTGAACACGCTCAGGGCCCCGGCATAGAAGGCGATGAACAGCGCCATGCCGCACAGGATGCCGGTCCAGGTGTGGACCGACTTGTAGACGCGAACGATGTCGGCTCGCATGGGACGTCGGCCCGCGGTCAATGCATGCGTGCCGCAGCCAGCACGCCGAAGATCAGCAGGTTGGCGCCGCCCAGCCACAGCCATGCGCGCCGGCCGCTGCCGAAAAGGAACACGCCGCCGAGCGTGCCCAGCCAGATCGGCGCGACCATCCACATGGCCAGCTGTGCCTTGACGGGCGTGGCCATGTCCGGATTGAGCAGCACGAACAGGCCGCTGCATCCCAGGGCGAGCGTGAAGCCCAGCAGCGTGCCGGCCAGCGTCTTGGCGAGCCAGTCGCGGCGGATGGGAGCAGGCCTGGCGTTCGTCATGGGTCCGGCGCGCGTCATGTCAGTGGCCGCGTCGCGCGGAACCGCGCCGCAGGGAAACCAGCGCCCCCAGGTAGGGCAGCACCACGAGCAGCAGCATCAGGCAGGCGACGAAGGTGAATACCGCGGGCGCCGCCTGCATCGCCTGCAGGAAGGCGGCCAGACTCGCCGCCAGCAGCAGGGCGCCCGCCGCGCGCGCAGGCCGGGCCGGCCAGGGCACGGCGCGCCAGAGCTGGTGGGGCGAAGCGAGATAGAGGCAGGAGCAGCCCGCCAGCGCACAGGCCAGGCCCACGACGACGGCGGACCCGTTCATGCTGCGGCGCCGCGGACTTCCCGTTGCAGCGCAAGCTCGGCGGTCGGCACGGCGCCCTCTCCTTCAATGGTCGAGCGCGGTGCGAGCTCGAGAGTTAGACAAGAATGATTCTCATTTTATTGAACCCAGACCAGTCGTGCAAGGTGCATGCGGCGGTGAGCGGCGTGATCAGGCGCCCATTGCCCGCAGCAGCGCCGCGCTGCCGGCGTCGGAGGGATAGAAGAGCTCCACGCACAGCTCCTCGAGCGTGATGTCGCGCGGCGTTCCGAAGGTGGTCAGCGTGGTGAACATCGACACGCGGCCGGCCGGCAGCTCGAGCACGCAGGGCACGAGCAGTGCGGCGTCATGAGCAGGAACGCTGAGGGCGCATCCGGCTTGTGCGATGCTTCGCCGGTGAAGAACCCTCGATCGAGCCGACTCCTCCAGATGGAATTCCACGCCGATCTGCACGTCCACTCCAAATACTCGCGGGCCACCAGCCGCGACCTCGACCTCGAGCATCTCGCCTGGTGGGCGGCGCGCAAGGGCATCGCGGTGGTCGGCACCGGGGACTGCGTGCATCCGGCCTGGCTCGCCGAGATGAAGGACAAGCTGCAGCCCGCGGGCAACGGGCTGTTCGCCTTGAGGCCCGAGCTCGAGGCCGAGGTCTGGAAGACCCTGCCGCCCGCCTGCCGCACGCCGGTGCGCTTCATGCTGTCCACGGAGATCTCGACCATCTACAAGAAGGGCGAGCGCACCCGCAAGGTCCATCACCTGATCTACGTCCCCGATTTCGGCGCGGCCGACCGGCTCGCAGCCAGCCTCGCCCGCATCGGCAACATCGCCTCGGACGGGCGTCCCATCCTGGGCCTGGACTCGCGCGATCTGCTGGAAGTGGCCCTGCAGTCCGGGCCGGATTCCTATCTCGTTCCCGCGCACATCTGGACACCGTGGTTCTCGGCGCTCGGCTCGCAGTCCGGCTTCGATTCCATACACGAGTGCTACGGCGACCTGTGCAGCCACGTCTTCGCGGTCGAGACCGGCCTGTCCTCCGATCCGGCGATGAACTGGCGGATCTCCTCTCTCGATCGCTATCGCCTGGTCTCCAATTCCGATGCGCACTCGCCCGGCAAGCTCGGCCGGGAGGCGACGCGCTTTTCCTGCGAAGCCGATTTCTTCGCCATCCGTCGCGCGCTGGAAACCGGCGAGGGCTACGTGGGCACGGTGGAGTTCTTTCCCGAGGAAGGGAAATACCACCTGGACGGACACCGCGCCTGCGGCGTGTGCCTGGATCCGGCCGAGACCATTGCCCGCGACGGACGCTGCCCGGTCTGCGGCAACCGCGTCACCGTGGGCGTCGCGCATCGCGTGGAGAAGCTGGCCGACCGCAAGGAGACCGACCTGGTGCCGCCGCCGACCGCCGGCGCGGTGACGAGCCTGGTGCCGCTGCCCGAAATCCTGGCCGAGATCGTCGGCGGCGGCGTCGCCTCGCAGGGCGTGGCGCGAGCCTATGACCGCACCACCGCCGCGCTGGGTTCGGATTTCACCGTGCTGGAAGACGCGCCCGTCGAGGACATCCGGCGGGTCGACCCCTTGCTCGGCGAGGCGGTGAACCGCCTGCGCGCCGGCACCGTGATCCGGCAGGCGGGCTATGACGGCCAGTACGGTGTGATCCGCCTGTTCGAGGAAGGCGAGCTCGATCGCATGGCCCGGGGCGGGCTGCTGTTCGACGCGCCCATACGGCGGCGCACTCGCACCAAGGTCAAATCTGCGCCGGCGGCAGCCGAAACGCAGGAGCCGCCCGCTCTGCCGCCTGTGGCCGGCATCTCCTCCGGTCGCAGCGGCGTCCTCGCCGCGCTCGACGCGGACCAGGCCAGCGCCGCGGAAGCGGTGGACGGTCCGCTGGTCGTGGTGGCCGGCCCCGGCTCCGGCAAGACGCGCATGATCACGCATCGCATCGCCCATCTGGTGCTGGAGCGCGGCGTGCCCGCGGCCTCCTGCCTCGCCATCACCTTCACGCGCCGCGCGGCAGAGGAATTGCGGGGACGGCTGTCCGCGCTCATCCCGAGCGGCGCCGAAGATTACGCGGTTCACACCTTCCATTCCCTGGGGCTGGCGCTCCTGCGCGCCGACGGCGCGGCGATCGGCCTGAAGCCGGACTTCCGCGTCGCCGACGAGCGCGAGCGCGCTGCCGCACTCGCCGTCGACCAGGGCCTCACCGAAAGCAAGGCCGCGCGGCTCCTGAAGACCCTCTCGATGCTCAAGCGCACGGGCGAACAGCCCGAAGACGAGGAAACCGCCGCTGCCCTCGCCGCCTGCCGCCGGCTGGGGATGGAACGCAACTGGGTCGACTTCGATGATCTCGTCTACCTGCCGGTCGAGATCCTGCAGTCGAACGAGGAAATCGCCGCGCGGTGGCGCGGGCGTTTCCGCCATGTCTGCGTGGACGAATTCCAGGACGTGGACAACCAGCAGTACCGGCTGCTGCGATGGCTCGTGGCGCCCGACGGCAATCTCTGCGTGATCGGCGATCCGAACCAGGCGATCTACGGCTTCCGCGGCGCGAATGCCGCATGCTTCTCGCATTTCGGGCGCGACTTCCCCTCGGCCCGCACGGTGCGGCTCGGGCGCAATTACCGCTCCACCGGCACCATCGTCACCGCCGCTGCCCAGGTCATCGGCAGCGGAACGCCCGATGACATCACGCGGCCGATGCAGGCCCCGATCACCCTCCACACGGCATCGACGGAATGGGCGGAGGCGGAATTCGTCGCCGACACGATCGAGGGCCTGCTGGGCGGACACGACCTCCTGGCGGCCAACAAGGCGCAACCCACCGAAGGCGGCGATCGGCCGCTCGGCTTCGCCGATTTCGCGGTGCTCTATCGCACCGATGCGCAGTCGGCCGTGCTGCGTGAAGCACTCGACCGGGCCGGCATTCCGTTCGGGAAGAGCTCTCCCGCGCCCATCGCCGGCCAGGCCGCAGTATGCGCACTGCTGGCGGCCCTCGCGAAACAGGGTGCGGACCTGCGCGACCGCGACCTGCCTGCGCGCATCGTCGCGGCGGCCGGGCAGTTGCGGCAGGAAGAGAACGCACCCGACGTGGCGGCGCTGGACGAGGCCAGGCGCTGGCTCATCGCGCTCGCCGCGACGGGAGACGAGGAGCGGCTGCGCGAACAGGTCGCGCTTTCCACCGAAGCGGACTTCTGGGACGCCCGCGCCGACCGGGTATCACTGCTCACCATGCACGCCGCCAAGGGACTGGAGTTCGCGGTGGTCTTCGTGGTCGGCCTCGAAGACGGCCTCGTGCCGTTCTCGTGGGGCGGCGCGGACGAAAGCGGCCCCGACCCGGAGGAGCGCCGCCTGCTCTACGTCGCCATGACGCGCGCCAAGGACCGGCTCGTCCTCAGCCGCGCCGCCGAGCGCCACTGGCGCGGCGAGCGCCGGAGGCTGCCGCCCTCGCCTTTCCTCGGCGACATCGCGCCCGGGCTGCTGCGGCAGCAGGCGCTGCCCGCCCGCGAGCAGCGCATGGAAAAGCGGCAGCAGCGGCTGTTCTGATACCGCTCCCCGCTCACCGATCGGGTGCGCCCGCCTGCCAGCCGCCGCCCAGCGCCTTGAACACGTCCACGCGCGCCGCGTTCAACGACACTTCGGACTCGGCCAGCGCCGATTGGGCGGCGACGCGATCCTGGCTGGCTACCAGCCGTTCGAGCTGGGAAATGCTGCCGGCGCGATAGCGGGCATCGGCCAGGTCGTAGGCGATGCGCGCGCTCCGGTCGGCCTGCTCGAGCGAGACGCGGCGCCGCTGCTCTGCGTTCAGCGTCGTCAACGCCTGCTCGACCTCGCGCAATGCGTTCAGGATGCTGCCGTCGAAGCTCGCCAGCGATGCCTGGACCTGCGCTTCGGATTGCTTCACCCTCGCGCGCGCCACGCCGACGTTGGGGAAGCTCCAGGACAGCACGGGGCCGATGCCGAAGGTCCAGTCGCCGCCCGAGCCGCCGGTGCGCAAGTAGTCGGTCGATCCGCCCAGGGAGATGCGCGGATACAGATCGGCGGTCGTCACGCCGATGCGCGCCGTGTCGGCTGCGAGCCGGCGCTCGGCCTGGCGCAGGTCCGGGCGCCGCCGCAGCAGTTCGGCACCCTCGCCCGCCGGGATGGCCGCCGCGAGCGCAGGCGCCTTCGCGCAGGCTGCGGCATCGGCGGGCACGTCCGCAGGCATGGCGCCCAGCAGCGCCGCCAGTGCGAACAGCGCGTTCTGCCGGCGGGCCTGCAACGAAGGCAGCGCGGCCTCGGTGCCGGCCAGCGTGACGGCAGCGCGTTCGACGTCGAAACGCGATGCCGCGCCGACGCGCTCCTGCTGTCCGGTCAGATCCAGGGTTTCCCGCGCGATGGCGATGGACTCGCGCGCGGCTGCCACGGATTCGGTCAGCGAGCAGGCCGCGACGTAGTTGCGCGCGGTTTCGGCGGCGACCGTGACGCGCACGGCGTCGCGGGCCGCCTCGACCGCCTCGACGTCCGCGCGCGCGGCTTCGACCGTGCGCCGCACGCGGCCGGTCAGGTCGACCTCCCAAGAGACAGTGAGCCCGCCCGTGGTCGTCCATTGCCGATCGGGCAGCGCGCCGCCTTGCCCGGACGAGGACGTGCTGTCCCCGTAGGTGCGGCCGGCCGATACCTGCGTCGAGGGAAAGCGCGCGACGCCCGCCTCCGACAGCACGGCGCGCTCGCGCTCCAGGTTGGCCGCCGCCACGCGCAGATCGGTATTGGCCGCGAACGCGCGCTGCACGAGTCGATCCAGCACCGGGTCCCGGTACAGCCGCCACCAGTCGTCGGGCAGCGGCGCGTCGCTGGCGGCCGTGCCGGTGCTCGTGAACGGCGCGGCCGCCCGTTCGGGAGGATGCGGAGCGACGTAGTCGGGACCGGTGGCGCAGGCGCCCAGCAGCAGCGCAGGCAGCAGGGCCGGCAGTAGGGCCGGCAAAGGCGGGAAGCGACGATCACGCATGGCGCAGCTCGTCCCCGGCGAGTTCCCGCGTCCGCGCCGACGCGGCATGCGCGCGGTGGTCGCGGGCGAGCAGGCTGTAGATCGTCGGCAGCACGAATAGCGTGAACAGCGTGCCGATCAGCATGCCGGTGACCACGACGATGCCGATGGCGAAGCGGCTGGCCGCGCCGGCGCCGCCGGCGAACAGCAGCGGGACGAGGCCCGTCACCATCGCGGCCGTGGTCATCAGCACTGGCCGCATGCGCACCACCGCCGCCTGGTGGATCGCCTCGAACGGCCCCACGCCCTCGTGCTTCTGGATGTCGTTGGCGAACGAGACCATCAGGATGCCGTGCTTGGAGATCAGCCCGATCAGCGTCACCAGCCCGATCTGGGTGTAGATGTTGAGCGTCGTGTAGCCGAGCCACAGCGGCACCAGCGCCCCGCAGATCGCCAGCGGCACCGTCACCAGGATCACCAGCGGGTCGCGCAGGCTCTCGAACTGCGCCGCCAGCACCAGGAAGATGACGACCAGCGCGAAGCCGAAGGAGACGGTCAACCGGTTGCCCTCCTTGACGAACTGGCGGCTGTCGGAGAGCCAGTCGATCTGCGCGCCGGCCGGCAGCGGCCGGCCTTGCAGGAAATCCACCCCCTGCCCCATCGTCACGCCGGGCAGCAGCACGCCCGAGAGCGTGACCGCGTTC
The DNA here is from genome assembly GCA_001898645.1 of Burkholderiales bacterium 70-64. Classification (GTDB taxonomy): domain Bacteria; phylum Pseudomonadota; class Gammaproteobacteria; order Burkholderiales; family Burkholderiaceae_E; genus Zeimonas. The sequence continues at coordinate 33,091 of MKUQ01000022.1, read as the reverse complement.
ATCTGGTTGAACTGCGGCAGCCGGTTGGCCTCGGGGCGCATGTCGACCTTGACCACGGTGGCCAGGGGCACCAGCTTGCCGGACTGGGCGCGTACGTAGTAGCCGGCCAAGTCGCCTGGCGCGCGGCGATTGGCCTGCGGCACCTGGGCGATCACGTCGTAGGAGCGGTCGTACCAGTTGAAGCGGCTGATGTAGTTCTCGCCGACCAGCGTCGCCAGCGTGTCGGCCACGGCGGTCATCGTGACCCCCATCTCGCCGGCCTTCGCGGCATCGACCGTCAACCGCGCCTGGGGGCTGTCGAAGGCCAGGTCGCTGTCGACGAAGGCGAACAGGCCGCTGGCCCAGGCCGCACCCTTGATGCCCTCCATGGTCCGGTACAGGCTCGAAAAATCGCTGGGCGCGCGCAGCACCATCTGCACCGGCAAGCCGCCGCTGCCGGCCGGCAGCGGCGCCGGCTGGAACGCGGTGAGAAAGACGCCGGTGAGGTTCGCCGCGCGCCCGTTGAGCGTGGCCTCGACCTGGTTGGAGCTCTGCCGGCGCTGCGCCCATGGCTCGAGCACCACGCCGCCGAAGCCGTTGTTCTGGCTGCCGGCGCCGTTCACCATGAAGCTGCCTGCGTAGTCGGGCAGCGCGCGGAAGAACCCTTCCACCTCGTGCGCGAAGCGCTCGGTGTAGCCGAGGTTGGCGTATTGAGGCCCCTTGGTCTGGATGAAGACGTAGCCCTGGTCCTCGCCGGGAGCGAGCTCGCGCTTGGTGCCCAGGAACAGCACGACGATGCCCGCCAGCACCGTGGCGCAGACCAGCAGCACCGCTGCCCGGGCATGCAGGGTGCGGCCCAGCAGCCGGCGGTAGCGGTCCGCCAGCGCCTCCATCGCGTGCTCGATGCGCTGGGCCAGGCGTCCCTCGGACAGGCGATCGCTGAGCAGGAAGCTGCTCATCATCGGCGACAGGGTCAGCGCGATGACGCCGGAGACGATCACCGAGCCGGCCAGCGTGAAGGCGAACTCCTTGAACAGCGCGCCGGTCAGGCCGCCCATCAGGCCGATGGGCGCATAGACCGCCGCCAGGGTGATCGTCATGCCGATCACCGGCCCGACGATCTCGCGTGCGCCCATCAGCGCGGCGCGCGGCGGCGACAGTCCTTCCTCGATGTGGCGATGGATGTTCTCGACGACCACGATCGCATCGTCCACCACCAGCCCGATCGCCAGCACCATCGCCAGCAGCGTGAGCAGGTTCAGCGAGAAGCCGAAGGCGAGCATCAGCGCCGCCGTGCCCACCAGCGACAGCGGAATGGTGACGATCGGGATCACCACCGCGCGCAGCGAGCCGAGGAACAGGAAGATCACCAGCACCACGATGACGACGGCTTCGGCCAGCGTGCGCAGGACTTCCTCGATCGAGGCGTTCACGTAGCCCGCCGTATCGAACTTGTTGGTCACCTTCAGGCCCGGCGGCGCGGCGCGCTGCAGGTCCGGGAGCAGCGCCTCGACCCCGGCGACGATGGTCAGCGGATTGCCGTCCGGCGTCGGCGAGACCGCCAGCGACACGGCGCGCACGCCGTCGCTGAGGAAGCTGCTGTCGTAGTTCTGCCCGCCCAGTTCCACCGTCGCCACGTCGCCCAGGCGCACGACGCTGTTGTCGGCGCGCTTGAGCACCATGTCGCGGAAGGCCTGCACGCTGCGCAGGTCGGTGGCCGCGGTGATCGGCACCAGCGTGTCGCTGCCCTTGAGCGTGCCGGGCGCGGCCTGCACGTTGTTGGCGCGCAGCGCGTCGGCGAGGTCGCCGGCGGTCAGGCCGCGCGCGGCGAGCTTGATCGGATCGACCCACAGCCGCATCGCGATGGTCTGGCCGCCGCCGATCTCGGTGGAGGCCACGCCGGGCACCGAGGTGATCAGCGGCTGCGCGACGCGGGTGATGAAGTCGGTGATCTCGGGAATGCTCTGCCGATCGCCGACGAAGGCCAGGTACATCACCGCCGACACGCCGTCGGTGATCTTGTCGATCACCGGGTCGGCGGCTCCTTGCGGCAGGCGGTACTTCACCTGCTGCACCCTGGACAGCACCTCGGTCATGGCGCGGTCGGCATCGGCGTTGAGCACCAGCTTGGCCTTGATCTCGCTGCGGCCGAGCGTGGACGTGGACACGATGTACTCGATGCCGTTCGCGCCGGCGATGGCCTGCGCGATGGGCGTGGTCACGAAGCCCTGCATCACGTCCTGCGTCGCGCCGGGGTAGCTGGTCGTCACGACGATGGTCGCGCTCTCCATCTTCGGGTACTCGCGCGTCGGCAGCGCGAACAGCGAGGCGATGCCGGTGAGCAGGATCAGCAGGCTCAGCGTCACCGACAGGATCGGGCGCCCGATGAACAGATCGGTGAACTTCACGGCTCACCTCCCGGCGGGCGATGCGGCGTCGGCGGCCGGCGCCGAGCCCGGCGCGGGCTTCTCGACGATGCGAACGGCCGCGCCCGGCTGGAGGCGCAACTGCCCTTCGGTGACGACGACGTCGCCCGCCTTCAGGCCATGCGCGACGACCACGCGGTCGCCGATGCGCCGGCCGGCCACGATCGGCACGATCTCCGCCTTGCCCGCCTGCTGCGCGGACAACTCGCGCACGACGGCCGCGGTATCGCCCGAGGCGGAGGTGATGATCGCGGTCGCCGGCACCAGCAGCGCGTCGGGCTCGTCGGGCAGGGCCACGGCGACCGTGACGTACATGCCGGGGCGAAGCGTCCGCTTCGGATTGGCCAGCAGCGCCTGGACTGTCGCGTTGCGCGTGTCGCGGCCCACCTGCGGCTCGATCGCGGTGACCTTCGCCTCCAGCGGCGCCGCGCCGGGCGTGTCGCTCCTGACCTCGACCCGCTGGCCGACCCGAAGCCGCGCGAGCTCCTGCTGCGGCACGTCGAAATTCACGTGCAACGTATCGAGGTCGGTCAGCGTGACCGCCTTGTCGCCGGGATTGAGGTACTGGCCCAGGTCCACCTGCCGCAGGCCGAGCTCCCCGGCGAACGGCGCGCGCACGCGCATCTTGCGCAGACGCGCTTCCAGTTGCCGGACCTGCGCGGCCGTCCGGTCGCGCTCGGATTGACGCTGTTGCAGCACTTCCCTGGACGTTGCGCCGGTCGACGCCAGCTCGCCGGCGCGCTTCCATTGCTGCTCCGCGAAGGCGGCACCGGCCCGGGCGGCTGCCAGGTCGGCCTGCTCCGTCGAGTCGTCGAGCTGGACCAGCACCGTTCCCGTCTTCACGCGCTGGCCGGGCTCGAAAGAGATCGCCGTGATACGGCCGGCGACTTCGCTTGCCAGGGTCACCTGGCGTACCGCGCGCAACTCGCCCAACGCCTCGACGCTGGCCGGCGCCGGCTCGGCCTTCACGGTGGCGGCCACGACATCGATGGCCCCTGGCGGGGTGTAGCCGGGCCCGCCTCCGCGGCTGGCGCGCCAGAACCACAGGCCTGCGACGACGACCGCCAGGAGGATGACGGCAAGGGCGATCGCGCGCCAGGGCTTCGGCGGCGGGAGGGCTTCCTGCGACGCGCTTCGCGGATGGTCGTTCATGGTCCTGTCTCTCAGGCGCGCAATGGTCCGGTGGCGCCGGTGACGCCGATGAGCATGGCCTTCTCCTTCGTTTCGAGGTTCCTGAGCCAAGGGTCGGCTCGAGCAGGCACGCATGATGCGCCATGGATCTTAATGAGTCAATATAGATTCACATAGATCCATAGTGATCTACTCTCGGTGAGAGACAGCTCGACGATTCGCCTCGTTCACGGGGGTCTTTCGGCGATGCGTGCAGAATTGAATCAAATATGATTCAATTTGACGCTACCAGGATCATCCGGATTCCAAAGCAATGGCCATTGCCGCCCAGACAGAAGACAACCGACTACTGGCATCCCTGGCGCTGGCACTGGTCGATCAGCCGCGGGCCAACCTGCAGGAACTGGCCCGGGCGGTCGGGGTCAGCAAGGCCACCCTTTACCGTTTCTGCCGGACCCGCGAGCAGTTGGTCGAACGTCTGGTGGCACATGCCACCCGGCTCATCGGCGAAGCCATCCAGGCCGCAGGGCTGGACGCCGGCCCACCGCTGGAGGCGCTCAAGCGCCTGACCGCCAACAACGTGGAACACCGGGAACTGACCGCGTTCCTGATCTACTACTGGAAACCGGACTCGGCCCTGGAAGCGTGTCCCCATATCGACTGGGAGGCTGCGCTGGATGCGTTCTTCCTGCGCGGGCAGCAGGAGGGCGTGTTCAGGATCGATGTTCCTGCACCCGCCCTGACCGAGATCTGGGTCTCCATCCTGCTCGGGCTGGTCGAAGCCGAACGCCGCGGCCGGATCGCCCGGGCCGGCTTGCCGGCGCTGGTGGAACGCGCGTTCCTCGAGGGCGCCGCCACCAGGGATCGTGCCGCGGCATAGGCGATTTGCGTAACTCAGTCGCGCACGCGCAGCACGCCCGCGAAGTACGCCGCCAGTTCGTCGCGCGCCGACAGCGGGAGGATGTGGCCCACGTACTGGTCCGGCCGCACGACGACCATGCAGCCCGAGGCGCGGTCGATGCCGCGCATCGCGAAGATGTCCTCGCCGCGCTTGAAGTCGACGCAGAAAACCTTCTCGTAGTCGCACAGCCCGTAGCGACCCACGTGCGGGCGCAGCAGCGTCGGCATGGCGGCGTAGTCGAGGTCATGCAGACCTTGCTGGAACACGGCGCGGGTGTCGATCACGGCATCCACGTCTTCGCCCGGCGCGGCATGGCGGCGCAGCGGCGAGGTCCGATCGTGCTCGAGCCAGTCGCATAGCGTCGCGACGGCGCCGCCGGGGCCGCCCGCGTCGTCGGCAGGGGCGAAGAGGAACAGGCGCCAGCGCGCGTCGGCCTCGATGCAGTGGCCCAGGTGCGTGGGCCTGGCGTCGGCCAGGCGAACGACGGGCGCGGAATGGAAACGCTTGCCGATGTCGAAGCCCGTGGCCAGCGCCTGGTGCGTGGCCGCGCCGGTCAGCGCACTGCGCTCGTACTGGATGGTCAGGCCGCAGGTGAAAGGCAGGTTATTGACGAACTCGCGCGCCACGCGCGGCAGGCCGCCCGTGGCATCGTCCTCGGCGCGGGCGCCCACCACGCGCGCCCACTTGTGGTCGAACTCCACCAGGCCTTTGGCGGCAGCGCGGCGCTCACCGGAGTAGCTGTGCAGCAGCGATGCGTCGGCGCGGCCGGTGAGCACCGAGATCAGCTTCCAGCCCAGGTTGAAGGTGTCGCCCATCGACACGTTCATGCCCTGCCCGGCTTTGGGGCTGTGCGTGTGGCACGCGTCGCCGGCCAGCATCACGCGCGGCGCGCGGATGGCCACCTCGCTGTCGGGCACGTCGTCGAACTTGTCGGTCAGGCGATGGCCGATCTCGTAGATCGACCACCACACCACCTCCTTCACGTCGAGCTCGAACGGCCGGAAGATGCGCTGGGCCTTGGCGATGATGTCCTGGGCGCCCATGCCGCGATCGACGACACGCTCATGCTCGTCCAGGCGATCGAGCTCGACGTAAAGGCGCACCAGGTGTCCGCCTTCGCGCGGCAGCACCATCAGGATGCCCTCGTCCTGCGAGCGCACGAAGGACTTCATGCGCCAGTCGGGGAAGTCGGTGACGGCCAGCATGTCCATCACGCCCCAGGCCTGGTGCGCCGCATCGCCGTGCAGCTTGCCGCCGATGGCGCTGCGCACACTGGAGCGCGCGCCGTCGCAGCCGATCACGTAGTTGGCGCGCACCCGGGCGGTCTGGCCTTCGCGGCCGGGAGCGGTGTGCTCCAGCGTGACGGTGACGGGATACTGCGCGGCGGCGGGATCGATCGCGAGGTCCGCCACCTTCAGGCCGTAGTCGGGCTCGAGCCGGGTCGGCGAGCGACGCATGATGTCCAGGAACATGTCATGCACCCGCGCCTGGTTGATGAGCACGTGCGGCATCTCGGAGATGCCGTCGGGAACGTCCTGCACGCGGGCGACACGGTCGAGCGGCGCGTCCACGCCGGGGGCCCAGAAGGTCGTCTCGTTGATCCAGACCGACTCGCGCATCACTTTCTCGCCGAAGCCGAAGGCCTGGAACATCTCCATCGACCGCACGCTGATGCCGTCGGCCTGGCCCTTCACCATCGGCACGAGCTTGGGCTCGACCAGCATCGTGCGAATCTGCGGCACGCGGGCCAGCTGGGCGGCCAGGCACAGGCCTGCGGGTCCGGAACCGGCAATCAGCACGTCCACCGTCTGCGGCAACGGGTCGCCCGCGCGACGGTGGCCCGGCGCCGCCGGATGCACATCGGGATCGCCGGGCTGGAAGCCGTTGACGTGGTATTGCACGGTGTCTCCTGGGAGCGAGGCGTTCGTCGATCACAATTGGTATGATTGCATATGATATGAATACATACGATAAAGATCAAGCGCGCCTTCGCGACGTCGTTGCGGCGAGCGGGCAACAGCCGGAGGCACGGATGGACAGGATCGAGATGGCCGGACATCTGATCCGGCGCCTGCACCAGCAATCGACGCAGGTGTTCCAGGCACAGACCCAGGCTGCGGGTCTGGAGCTGACCTCGGTGCAGTTCGCCGCGCTCGACGCCATCTCCCGGCAGCCCGGCATCGACCAGGCCGGCCTGGCCGCGACCATCGGCTTCGACCGCGCGACGATCGGCGGCGTAATCGACCGGCTGGAGGCCAAGGGCCTCCTGCTGCGATCCGTCAGCGAGCGGGATCGCCGCGCGCGCCTGCTGCGCCTCACGGCCAAAGGCGAACGGCTGCTGGCGGCCAGCCGGCCCGTGGTGGAAGCGCTGCAGGCAAAGATCCTCGCGCCACTGTCCGCCGTCGAGCGAGGGCAATTCCTCGCGCTGGCACAAAAGGCGCTCGGCCTGGGCTCGCCCTTCGGCCCCAACCCGTCAGAAATCCGGTCACGAGGCGCGCGCTCTCATCGATGAGCGCTTCCATCGCTTCGTCCGAGAACGTCTTGGAATAGTGCAGCACCGCGTTGTGCGTCAACGCCTCGATCGAGGGTTTCACGACGTATCTGCACGAGGCGGAGGCGTCGACGCGAAGGCGGGCATGAAGGTTCGATCCGGCGCGCTTGCAAACTCCGGCGCAGGGAGAGCGTGAATGCGGCTGTAAGAGACTTGTCAGAGCGATGCGGTTCAATGTGCCGACCACCAAGCCTTCGGGAGGCCACTCGATGCGTCGCGTCCTGGTTCTGCTCATTCTCGTAGCCGCGTTCGCCGCCGGAAGATCCGCGGTCGCCGATCCCGCGGCCGAGGGCAAAGCCCTGTTCGAGCAGAAGTGCACCGCCTGCCACAGCGTGGGCGCGGGCGATCGCGTCGGCCCCGATCTCGCCGGCGTCACCGAGCGCAGGTCGCAGGAATGGTTCATCCGCTTCGTCAGCGCACCCGAGAAGATGATCGAGGCGAAGGACGAGGTCGCGGTCCGGCTGTACGAGAAATACAACCGCATCGTGATGCCGAGCCTGGACCTCAAGGAAGACGAAGCGCAAGCGCTGTTCGCGTTCCTGCGCAGCGCCGGCGCGGCAGCGCCATCGCAGGCGAAGGCCGCACCGGCCGCTCCGCTGCAGCCGGAGGCGCTCGGCGCCGCACAGTCGAAGATGCTGACCGCCTTCCTGATCATCAGCGCGGTCATCGCGGTGGTGTTCCTGTGGATCGGCCTGAGCACGAGGAACCCGGCCGAGGTCGACGTCAAGCGTGCCTACTCGTTGCGCACCGGCCTGTTCGTCGCGGCGACTGTCGTAGTGGTCGCGATCCTGGCGGTGACGCTGCCCGGCGCGCCCTACGCCGCGGCGAGCGCCAAGGCCGACCGCATCGTCTACGTCGCGGCGCGCCAGTTCGAATTCGTGTTCTCCGACGAACCGGTCACCAGCGTTGCCGACCTGGGCCGGGTCGCCACCCGCAGGGAGCTCGACATCCCGGCCGGGACGCTGGTCGAATTCCGCGTGACCGGCCTCGACGTCACCCACGGCTTCGGCATCTACGGTCCGCGGCACGAGCTGGTCGCGCAGACGCAGGCGATGCCCGGCTACTTCAACCGGCTGCTGGTGCAGCTGCCCGAAGCTGGCTCTTACAAGGTGCTCTGCCTCGAATACTGCGCGGCAGGCCACCACCTGATGCAAACCAACCTGACCGTCAAGTAAGCAACGAGGGAGCAAGCCGATGCGCGCAGTCGACAAGAACATGCTTCACTGGATGGCGATCACCTTCGTGCTGTTTCCGGTCCTCATCCTGCTGGGCATCTTCATGCGCACCGTGCAGGGCGGCGGCCTGGGCACGCTGCAGTCGTGGTTCTATCCGATGATGACGCTGCACGGTGTCGGCATGGTCGGAGTGTGGTACGTGGCCTCGATGGCCTGCGCCGCTGACGCGCTCGGGCGCTATTGCGACCCCTCGCCCGCGATCGGGCGGTTCGCGCTCGTCGGCACGGTGATCGGCGTGGCGCTGCTGCTCGTTTGCGTGTTCGCCGGCCGCTTCGCCGCCGGCTGGTACTTCCTCTATCCGCTGCCGTTCAAAGGGGAGTGGCCGGCGTGGTCGGCAATCACGTTCCTGCTCTCGCTCACGGTGCTCGGCGCGACCTGGCTCGTCTGGACGCTCGATCTGCTGCGCGCGATCGCGAAGAAGTACTCGCTCGCGCAGGCGCTGGGCTGGCATTACCTCGCCGGCCGCAGCGAGCCGGCGGTGCCTCCCGCGGTGCTGATCATCACCGTGTCGCTGATCGCGTGCGTCGCGGGGCTGCTCTCGGGCGTGATCGTGCTGGTGCTGTTCTACGCCGAGCTGTTCGCCGGCGTGAGCAACGACGCGCTGCTGATGAAGAACCTGACCTTCTTCTTCGGCCACACGATCGTCAACCTGGCGATGTACCTGGGCGTCGCGCTCGTCTACGACGCGCTGCCGGACTACGCCGGCCGGCCGTGGAAGACCAACCGCATCGTCGCGATCGCCTGGAACGCCGTGCTGCTGATCGTGCTGGTCGCGTACTTCCACCACCTGTACATGGACTTCGTGCAGCCCGGGGCGGTGCAGTACATCGGCCAGATCGCCTCGTACGCGAGCGCGATCCCCTCCTCGGTGGTCACGATCTTCGGTGCGCTGCTGCTCCTGTACCGCGCGCGCATGCGCTGGAACCTGGCTTCGCTGCTGTTCATCCTCGGGCTCATGGGATGGGCGATCGGCGGCATCGGCGCGGTGATCGACTCGACGATCAGCGCCAACGTCCGCCTGCACAACACGCTGTGGGTGCCGGCGCACTTCCACACCTACATGGTCGGCGGCCTCGCGCTGCTGTGCATCGGCTACTTCTACCATCGCTGCCAGCAGGCCGTCGGGCTGCCCGAACGCGCAGGCCTGCAGGTCTTCGCGGTGGTGGCCATGCTGGCCGGCGCCTACGGCTTCCTTCTGATGTTCTACCTTTCCGGCGCCTATTCGGTTCCGCGACGCTATGCCCTCTATCCCTCCGAGCTGCGTCTGGGTACCGGATTCGCGGCGGTGGCGGCGGGATTCGCGACGCTGTTCCTCGTGGGCTTCCTCGCCTATCTGAGGGAGATGGGCAGGCGCTGGCTCGGCGCGTTCGCCAAAGCCGCCTGAACCTGGACGTGCGCGTCGCTTTCGCGATCCTGCTCCTGCTGCTGGCAACCGCGGCGCCTTGCGCGACGCCCGACCCGGGCGTCAGCGCGCAACGCCAGGAAGGCCGGCTGGTCGGGCGCAGCATACCGGACATCCCCTTGAGGCTTGCCGACGGCAGCAGCGCGCGGCTGTCGGCGCTCGCGAACGGCAAGCCGCTGCTGGTCGCCTTCTTCTATCGGCGCTGCACCGGCATCTGCACCCCCTTTCTGCAATGGCTGCGCGACTCGGCGCGCGAGGTCGGCGGCCTCGGCAGCGACTACCGCGTGCTTGCGTTGAGCTTCGACCAGACCGATACGGCAGCGGAGCTGCGAGCCCAGGCCGAAGCGATGGGAATGGCCGCCGATCCGGACTGGAAGTTCGCGACCACGAGCCGCGAGGACCTCGCCCGCGTGACCGGTGCGCTCGATTTCTGGTACCGCTACGATGCAGCGAGTGGCCAGTACGATCACGGCGCGCTGCTCGTCGCGCTGGATGACGGGCGCGTCCTCGGTGCGATCACCGGCACGCCCGACAGCGCGCGGCGTCTGCGCGAGCTGCTGTGGACGCTGCGCGGCAGGTTCATCCCGTCGTACCGGGCCGAGGGCGAGGCGCCGCTCGCCTGCTTCGCGTTCGATCCGAAGACCGGCGCGATGCGGATCGACTGGGGCATGCTGCTTCTCGCGGCACCGGGGGCGGCCGCACTCGCCTGCGCGCTAGGCGTGTTCGGCGGCGTCCGGGGAGGCGTTCCCCGAGGCCGGAACGGAAGCGCTTGAGAGCAGTTTCTCCAGCGCCCGCGCGCGCGCCGGCAGCTCCATGTCGAGGTGGCAACGCAGCGCGGCGCGGCAGCATTCGTACTGCTGGCGCGCTTCGACGATCTGGCCGTCGCGCGCCAGCTCGACGATCAGGGATTCGTGCAGATCGTACGCGGCAGGCTCCAGGTCCAGCATCGCGCGCAGCAGCCGGATCGCTTCGCCGGCCTCGCCGCGTCGGGTCAGGATGCCGGCCAGCTCGCGCGCCGCTTCGGCGCACGAATGTCTGAGGCTCACGCGATGCGCCTCGATCGAGGAGTCTTCGGCATCATCGGCGAACAGGTCGCCGCGGTAGAGCGCCATCGCTTCGCGGTACAGGGCGAGGGCGCGCTCCTCGGCGCCGGCACGTTGCGCGGCGCGGGCGCCGGAGAGGCGATCGAGGAAATCGAACAGATCGACTGCGTGCGGCGCTTCGGTGTTGAAATGATAGCGATTGTTCCGGCAAACGATGTAGTCGGATGCCCGTTGGCGGCGTCCGGCCTCGAGCGTCGATCGCAGGGCGTTGAGCGTGGAATGCAGGCGATTCGCTCCCCGGCCCGGCGGCGCATCGGGCCAGAGCTGCTCGATGAGCCTGTCGCGATGTATCGGCGAGCCCTTGGCGAGCAGCAGGATACGCAGCAGCGCGATGGCCTTGCGCCTCGGAAACGCCTCGGGAAGAATCGTGCGGCCGCCGCAGACGATCTCCAGCGGACCGAAGCAGCGAACGACAAGGCGCGGCTCGCGCAGGCGTTCGAGGGATCGAATCGTCGCCCGGTCGCTTTGCAGCGCGCGGATCACGAGCGGTTTGATCTGCTCCAGGACAGGGATTCCCCACTGCGGCGGCACCGCGTCGTCTCTCCACCCCAGGCCGAGGTAGCCGAGCGCATGCCCGCCGGCTTGCAGCGGAACCCCGAGAAACGAGCGCAGACCACGCCGCTTCGGCTCGCTGCGCAGGAAAAGCGCTTCGCTCTGGAACCGGTTCGTGAACAGCGGCCGCTGGTGCAGCGTGACGCTTCCGGGGTAACCCGCACCGAGCGGCATGCGCGTCCGTTCGAGGAACGCGTCGCGATCCTCGCCCTTGCAATCGACGAGGACGACTTCCCGGCGAGCCGGATCGAGCAGGAAGAGCTCGCAGTCGTCTGCGGCGCAGGCGCAACGCACGCCGTCCAGCGTCTCGGCGATCGAATCGAGCCGTTCGGCAAGCGCGCCACGAATCATCAGGCCTTCGAGCCGGGCACTCGTCGCCGGGCCCGCTACGATGCGGGAGAAGGGCAGCCACACGATGGCTTCACGAACCGCGCCCCAGAGCGGCAGGACGGCGCATGGGCCGGTGTGCGCGGCCGGGCCGGGACACGCGGCGCCGGGGGCTGCTGCCTCGGTGACCGGAAACAGCGGGCAATACCGGCAGTGAGGCGGGGGCGTGCGCGCATCGTCGTTCAGAACCTCCCAGCAATGCCGACCTATCGCGGTGCGTGCCGGGCGGCGCAGGGCCCGGGTTGTCGCCTCCGGCCAGGCGAGTACCCGGAGATGGCCGTCGACCCAGAAAAACGGGCGAAAGAATTCACTGCCGTCCGCACTGCTGCCCGATATACGCGACAGCCGCATCCTGTCCCTCCCAAGGCTGAAAGCCGGCGTCGGCGACGATACCCGCGCCTGTCGCATGGAGCGCCTAACCCGACAATATACCGCCCCCGGCTTTGCCCACGCGATGCCCGCCGCGGCGGCGCCGGCGCGGCGATCGCCGGCGGCGGCTGCACGGGCTGTTCTGATGCCTCCTAAGGACGCAAGACCCAGCCCCCATCCACGTGCAGCACCTGGCCAGTGATCCATTCACCCGCGGGCGAGCACAGCAGCAGCAGCGCGCCGACCAGTTCGCCGGGCGCACCGCGCACGCGCATGGCGACGGTCGCTTCCAGGAACTTGACGAAGGGCGAACCATCGGGCGTCAACTGGCGTCCGGCATCGCTCATCACGTTCCCCGGCGCAATCGCGTTGACGTTGATCTTCTCGCGCCCGAGCTGGCGGGCGAGCGTGGTGGTCAGCCCGACCAGGGCCAGCTTGCTGATGCCGTAGATGGAAATTGCAGGAAAGGCACCGCCGGATACCTGGTTGACGATCTTGCCGCCGCCTCGCTTCCGCATGACGGGAACGACCGCCTGGACGCAATTCAGCGCGCCGGTCACGTTCACGTTCATGATCCGGTTCCACTCCTCGATCGGGATGTCGACGGCCGTGGCGCCCTGGGTCAATTCGACCATCAAGGCTGCGTTATTGACCAGGATGTCGATTCCCCCGAACGCCTCCGTTGCCGCCCTGACCATTTGCGAAACCGAATCCGGCTGGGTGATGTCGACGCCCGCCGCCACCGCCTTCCCGCCCGCCGAAACGATCTCTTCGGACACGGCTTCCGCCCCGTCCGCGTCGATATCCGCCAGGACCACCGCCGCGCCCGCATTCGCAAGACCGAGGGCGTAGGCCCGCCCGATGCTGTTTCCCCGCCCGCCTGCTCCCGTGACGACCGCGACCTTGCCGTCGAGAAGAAATTGATTCGTCGAAAAGCTCATCGTCGAACTCACTTGCCTGCATTTCGCTGGCGCATGATCTGCGCATCTACGGAGGCGAGGCCTTCCAGGGCCAGGCCGTAGCCCAGGCTCTCGTCCATCAGCCGCTTCATGCGTTGGGTGAGGCAGGTTTTGGAGTAGCGGCGCGTGAGCGGCGGCAATGCCGCGATCTGCCTGGCCAGCTCCATGGCGCGGGGCATCAACCGATCCCGCGGCACGACTTCGTTGACCACCCCCCATTCCAGCGCTTGCCGGGCGCTCAGCACCTGGCCCGTGAGAAGGAAATAGCGGGCACGGTTGAGCCCCGCCAGTTCCTGCCACGCGACGTGCACGCCGTCGCCGGGAACCACCCCCAGGGGAACGTGGGCCTTGTCCGCGAACGTGGCGTTCTCCGAGGCGAGGGTGATATCCGAAAGGACGGCCAGCTCGGCATGGATGGTGGCCGGACCGTTGACGGCGCCGATCACCGGGCACTCGATGTCCAGCAGGTTGCGCAACAAGCGCTTGCCCTCGGCGTGTATGAGCTCGAACCCCAGGGGGCGGGAATTCTCCCTCGTCGCCCAGGCCGACCACTGGAACTGGTCGATGAAGGAATCGCCGGTTCCGGTGATGACGACCACCGCATTGTCCGGATCGGAGCCCGCATCGTAGAAAGCGTTGGTCCAGTCGACATGATGCTGCGGGGCGTAGGCCACCGGTCCGTCCTCGGAATGAAGCCGCATCACCAGGATGCCGAGCTCGTCGCGCTCGAAGGCGATCGTCGGGTACTTGTCGAAATAGACCGGTCTCTTCACCTGCCGCCCTCCTCGGAACGACGAGATTGTTTGCTTCGGGGTGTATTCTGTCTAATGAATAATTGATCAACTTTCCATACATTACATCTATGGAATTGAGACAGCTGCGCCATGCGATCGTGCTTGCCGAGACAGGCAGTTTCGTGGAAGCAGCCGAGAGGCTGCATATCACCCAGCCAACGCTGAGTCGAAGCATCCAATCGCTCGAAGACGAGCTCGGCACGAGGCTGTTCGATCGCGGCCGCCACGGGGCGCGTCCGACGAGAGAGGGAAAGCTGCTCGTCGAGCGGGCGGACCAGGTTCGCCTGACGCTCAACGGCCTGCGTCACGAGATGGATCTATCGAAGAAGGGAGAGCTCGGCGAAGTACGCTTCGGCATGGGTCCGTTGTCGGCAGCGATCTTCATGGCCGACGTCCTGACCCGACTGGTCAACCGTTATCCGGGGATCGAAGTGCGTTCTTCGGTGAACGGTGCCGAGCAGCTGCGGGATGCCCTGCTCGCCGAGCGGATCGATTTTTTCGTCCATACCGGCCGCCAGATTGCGCCCGATCCGCGCATCGCCACGGAGCGGATCGGCCAGCTGCAGTTGTCGCTCTTCGTTCGCGCCGGCCACCCGCTGGCAGGAAAGAGAAGAGTGAAAGAGGAAGACCTGCGGGCGTACCCGTTCATGGCCGGAAGCGTTCCGCAATCCAGGAGATTGCTCGGCCCGGCGTCGTATCTGCTGAACGCCGGATTCACCTGCGACGATTTCCAGACGCTCAAGGTCGTCGTGCAGCGCACGGACGCCATCTGGCTGACCAGCCATGCGATGGTCATGCAGGAATGCCGCCAGGGCGCGATCGTCGAGCTCGGAATGGCAGGCAACGCAACCCGCTTTCCCGCCGATCTGGTCATGACTTCCCTGGCCGGCCGGCGACTGTCCCCTACGGCCGACCTGGTGATCCAGATGATCCGCGGGCTGTCGGCGAATCTCGGCGCCTCGATCAAGGCAGGCGGACGTTCCCGAAGCCGCCCGGGCGCAACGCCATCCCGGAAGCCATGAAGGACGGGCGCATCGCCTGGCGCGGACGATGTCCCCGGCACGACGAGGAGCTTCCATGCCCTGGCACTTCTCCGCCAACAACACCCACCTCTACCCGGGCGCCTTGTTGCGCAGCCTCGATGCACCCGACGAGGTACGACTGTCGGCAGGCGATGAGTTGCTGGTGGAATTCAGCGACAGCGTACTCGCCAGCGGGCAATTGCTGGAAGTCCAGCCGAACATGGCCGTTTTGCAGCTTCCGACCTATCGGACCCGGCACGGGACAACCGTGGCAGCACGGACATGGCGCATCGTTCCCGGCGGCGAGCCGGGCCTGGTGCGAGTGCAAGGCTCACTCCATCGTCGACGGGCCGCCTGAATCGTCCTGCACGCAGGCCAAGGTGATCGCCTGTGGCTCGACAAGGCGTCACTCCCGGGATGGAAGCTCCGGCAGGGGAGACCCGGGCGGTCGAGGTTCAGGTCAACCCGTTCGCGGCCTCCGACTACTCGAGCTCGAAGGAGAAGACCGCTCCGCGCCCGGAACGCGGAACCAGGCGGATGTCGCTGCCGTGCAGTTGCAGGATCCGCCGCACGATCATCAATCCCAGTCCGCCGCCGCGATCGCCGCTCGACGCGAAAGCCGGGCGCGTGAAGATCACCGGCCGCAGTTCCTGCGGAATACCCGGGCCCGTGTCGCTGACCTCTACACGAACGCCGGCGCCGTCGCGTGCCAGGTAGACGGCGATCTCTCCGCCTTCAGGCGTGTGACGAATGGCATTGTCGAGCAGATTGGTCAGCACACGTTCGATCATCCCCAGGTCGGCCGTGACCGCCGGCAAACCCGGGGCGATCTCGGCCACCAGGCGCTGGCGTCGAGCCTCGGCTGCAAGCTCGAACTTCTGCAGTACATCCTGCACCAGGTCGGGCAACGCGAAACTCTCCTTCTCCGGCTTGAGCACGCCATATTCCAGACGCGCAAGCTCGAACAGCTCCTGCGCGAGACGACCGACCTTGCGGCTCTGACCGAGCGCGATCTCGAGGTAGCGGCGCCGCTCGGCAGGCTCCAGCATGTCGGCCTTCATCAGCAGCGTCTCGAGGTAGCCATGCAGCGAGGTGAGCGGCGTGCGCAGGTCGTGCGAGATGTTGGCGAACAGTTCGCGCCGCTGCTGGTCTTGCGCGGCAAGCTCGCGCCATTGATCGGCGATACGCTGCGTCATCTGGCGGAAGGCCCGGCCGAGCGTGGCGATCTCGCCGCCGCCCTCGTTCGCGAGCCGGTCGATCGCCGGGGCCGCCTGCTGCAAGGACGCCACACCGTCCGCGTCGACCTGCTGCACAGCGCCAGTCAACTCGCGCAACGGCCGCGTGATGAGGCGGAACGCAGCAAGCCCGGCCAGCAGGCCGAGCGAGGCGACCAGCGCCATCGACCACAGCATGGTGCGCAGCACGTTGCTCGCGGCGGCATTGGCGACCAGCGCCTCGCGCTCCTCGCCCGACAGCACGACGTAGACATAGCCGGTATCGCGCTCGTTCACCTCCATCGGCGCCACGCTGAAGATCTTGCGCTCGCCAACCTCGCCGCGCGGATCGTCGCCGAGCACGGGCAGCGGCGCACCGGCCAGCAGTTGTCGCACCGGCTCCAGATCGACGCGGTCCCGCCTCAGATGTCCGGGCGGCGCGGCCTGCGCCACGATACGGCCTTCCGGATCGAGCAGGTAGACCTCGACGCTCGGGTTCACCGCCATCAACTGGTCGAACAGGGCCTTGACGGCGGCCTGGTTCAGGCCGTCGCTGCGCATCAGCTCCGCGCTGCCCGCGATGTGCGCGGCCAGGCCGCCCGAAAGGCGCTGCGTCACCTCCTGCTCGTATCGCCCGCTCGCCGCCATCTGCAACCAGGCCGACGCGCCGCAACAGGCCAGCAACAGCAACGCGAACACCGCGGACAGGCGGTGGGACAGGCTCCAGCGCGAGAGCGGCCTCATGCGGAGGCCTCGTCGGCACCGCTGCCGGCCAGCTTGTAGCCGCGGCCCCATACGGTGAGGATGCGGCGCGGCTGTGCCGGGTCGGCCTCGATCTTCATGCGCAGCCGGTTGATGTGGGTGTTGACCGTGTGCTCGTAGCCGTCGTGCTGGTAGCCCCAGACCTGATTGAGCAGGTCGAGACGAGAAAACACGCGGCCGGGGTGGCGCGCGAAGAAGTACAGCAGATCGAACTCGCGCGGCGTGAGCTCGATCTGCCTGCCGTCGACCCGCACCTCGCGGGCCAGCGGGTCGATGCCCAGGCCGCCCAGGTCGAGCCGGCCCGACTCCATGCGGGCGTTGCGCGCCATCGCCTCGCTGCGGCGCAGCAGCGCGCGCACGCGGGCCACCAGCTCGAGCACCGAGAACGGCTTGGCCAGGTAATCGTCGGCACCCAGTTCCAGCCCGAGGATGCGGTGCATTTCACTCGATCGGGCACTGGTGATGATGATCGGGATATAGCGTGCCGCAGCCCGTGCCCGGCGGCAGATTTCGAGGCCATCGACGCCCGGCAGCATCAGGTCGAGGATCAGCGCGTCCCAGCTGCTGCGTTCCAGCTCTCGCACGCCCGCATTGCCGTCGGCCGCGTGCGTCACGGCATAGCCCTCATCGTGCAGATGCATGCGAAGCAAATCGGCGATGTGCGCATCGTCCTCGACGATCAGCACGCGTTTGACGGGCTCCATGACAGCGGATTGTCTCGCATTCCGCCGATCGGAGTTGTCACGATTAATTGAACTCTCGGTGATGAATCCGCGAGCGGGCGCGCCCGACAATCCGAGCCATGCATAGCGCCGCCCCGATCACTACCGCCCCTCGCGACATCGCGACCCGGCCGATCCATCCGCCATGGGTGCGCGTCACGCACTGGCTCAACGCCATCGCCGTGCTGGTGCTGGCAACCAGCGGTTGGCGCATCTACGACGCCGCGCCGTTCCTTCCGTTCGAGATCCCGGCCACGATCACCCTGGGCGGCTGGCTCGGCGGCGCGCTCCAGTGGCACTTCGCGGCGATGTGGCTGCTGGCCGCCAACGGGCTGATCTACCTCACGCTGAACATCGCGAGCGGCCGGCTCTTCGCCAGGTTCCTTCCGCTTTCGCCCGCCGGCATCCGGCGTGACGCGCTCGCTGCGCTGCGCGGCGAGCTCTCGCACGCCGACCCCCGTCACTACAACAGCGTACAGCGCCTTGCCTACCTGTTCGTGATGCTCGACATCACGCTACTGGTGCTGTCGGGTCTCGTGCTCTGGAAGTCGGTGCAGTTCGGCCTGTTGCGAGACCTGCTCGGCGGCTACGAGCTCGCGCGCCGCATCCACTTCCTTACCATGGCCGCGCTGGTCGCCTTCGTGGCGGTGCACCTGGTGATGGTGGCGCTGGTGCCCCGCACCCTGCCCGCCATGCTGAGCGGCCGCACAGGAATCGAATCATGACGATCCCACGACGCCCCGCCCTCGCCGACGTCGATGCGGACTCCGTGCTCGAAGAGGCCCGCAAGCTGATCGGCCGCAAGATCGAACAGCCGGCGCGCCGTGCCTTCCTGCAGCATTCGCTGACGATGGGCGGCCTGTCGCTGCTCACGGGCTGCGGCATCAGCGACAACGAAAGCGTGGAAGCCGCGCTTGCGGCCATCTCGCGCTTCAACGACCGTGTGCAGGGCTGGATCTTCGATCCGGCGCAACTCGCGCCGACCTATCCCGATTCGATGATCACGCGGCCTTTCCCCTTCAACGCCTACTACGACGAAAGCGAGGTGCACGTAGTGGACGAGGCGGACTACAGGCTCGAAGTCACCGGCAGGGTGGCCGACAAGCGTAGCTGGACGCTGCCTGAACTGCGCGCCATGCAGCAGCACGACCAGATTACGCGCCATATCTGCGTGGAAGGCTGGAGCGCGATCGGGAAATGGGGCGGTGTGCGCTTCGCCGATTTCCTGCGTCGCGTGGGCGCCGATCCGGATGCGAAGTACGTCGGCTTCAAGTGCTCCGACGACTACTACACCAGCATCGACATGCCGACCGCGCTGCATCCGCAGACGCTGCTCGCCCTGACGTACGACGGTCAGCCGCTGCCGCCGAAGTATGGCTTCCCGATGAAGCTGCGCATGCCGACCAAGCTCGGCTACAAGAACCCGAAACACATCGAGGCGATCTTCGTCACCAATACCTATCCCGGCGGCTACTGGGAAGACCAGGGCTACAACTGGTTCGGCGGCAGTTGAGGACCCACAGGGCTCAACGCAGCTGAAAACGCGGCCGCGTTCCTCGCGAACCGTGCCTTTTCATGTCGACTCACAAGGACTTCCAGATGAACAAGTTGTGCGCAACCCTCGTCGCCGCCTGCCTGGCCGTCGGCTCCGTGTCGGCTTTCGCGGCCGACGAGATGAAGCAGGATGGAATGGCCAAGGATTCGATGGCCAAGGACGGCATGAAGAAGGATGTCATGGGCAAGAGCTCGACGAAGAAGGACTCGATGGCGAAAGACGCGATGGGCAAGGACGCCATGTCCAAGGGCAATGGCATGAAGAAGGACGAGATGAAGAAGTAGGCATCGCGCTTCGCCCGTCGTGCCCTCGTGCCTGCGCGGGTTGCTCGACCCGCGCCGGGAGCGGCCTGCCGCTCCCGGCGGGCACGGCGCTGGCCTTCCATCTGAAGGAGCTGGCCCATGCCGGCCTGGTCACGATCGAACAGCAGGGCCGCAACCTGAACTACCGCGCCGACTTCGCCCACATGAACGGGCTGCTCGGCTACCTGACCGAGCACTGCTGCCGAGGCGGCGTGTGCGAGGCCAACGACTCCTTCCGCGCCTGCACGGCATGACGACGATAACCGCCTACAACGCGCTGTTCATCTGCACGGGCAATTCAGCGCGTTCCATTCTGGCCGAGGGCATCCTCAACGATCTGGGCCGGGGGCGGTTTCGCGCCTGCTCGGCAGGCAGCCACCCCAAGGGCGAAGTCCACCCCCTGGCGCTCGCTACGCTGGAGCGCATGGGGCTGCCCGGCACCGGCTACCGCAGCAAGAGCTGGGACGAGTTCGTGACGCCCGGCGCGCCGGTGTTCGATTTCATCTTCACCGTCTGCGACAACGCCGCCGGCGAGGTTTGCCCCGTCTGGCCGGGCAAGCCGGTTTCGGCCCATTGGGGCGTGCCCGATCCGGCAGCGATCGAGGGCAGCGACGAAGAACGGCGCAAAGCGTTCATGGACACCGCGCTGACGCTGCGCCGGCGCATCGAGCTGTTCCTGTCGCTGCCGTTCCAGCGGCTCGATGCCTTGTCGCTGCAGCACGAGCTGTGCGCCCTCGGCAGGCGGTGAGATCGCGCATCGGCGGTCAACGCGATGACGTAGGGCTCCCTGACCTTCCAGACCTTCGCCTTGGCAGCCTGCCTGGCGATCTCGGCGGGCTGCGCCCCTCTTCCTCAGGCTCTCGCGCAGTCCTTCCAGCAGGCCTTGCATCGCCCTCGGGAATGAAGGGTGCCACGCTGGAGCACCTATCTGCCCGCCCACTCTCGCCGGATCAGTTCCAGGCCCTCCCGATAAGTGGTCACCTCGAACTCGGGAAACCGGCGCTTGAACTTCGTGGAATCGAAGAGGTTGTCCTGCTCGTAGCGGGGCAGCAGTTCCCTGATCTCGCTCACCTGCTTCGAGAAAAGCCCGGCAATGGCCAGGGTCCACTTGCCGATTGCCCTTGCGCCCCACCGGGGCGAAGGGCGTTTCCTCCGTCTGCAGCCGGTCGT
Organism: Burkholderiales bacterium 70-64; assembly: GCA_001898645.1. Classification (GTDB taxonomy): domain Bacteria; phylum Pseudomonadota; class Gammaproteobacteria; order Burkholderiales; family Burkholderiaceae_E; genus Zeimonas. The sequence goes on along the minus strand of MKUQ01000022.1, from coordinate 12,555 downwards.
CCTGCGGGTACATGTAGGTGTTGTCGAAATAGGCGAAGCGGGCACCCTGCGCCCGGCACGCGTCCAGGGCGTTCCTCAGCATCGCGGGAAACTGCCTTTCCCACAGCCCGGTGTCCGGTGGCAGGCCGGCCGTGAAGTAGACGACGCTGCTCCCCTTGACCGCATCAAGGGTCTGCTTCGCATCGAGGAGGTTGGCGGACGCCAGGCTGTCCGTCTCGTTGACCTTGCGCGGATTGCGGCTCACGAGCCGTACATCGCTCGTGCAGCTGCGCCGCAATTCCCGCGCCAGTTCCGTGGCGATCTGGCCATTCGCCCCCAATACCGTCTGCATTCCATCCGCCTTTGCGAAGTTGCGCCTCGTGTGTGCAAAAGGAGGTTAAGCTACTCCAACGATGCGGTATGGGCGCTCAAGCTGAGCTGGCGCAGGCAGATGGTGGGGCGGCGGCGATCCCGGCGTTGGCGACGAAGGCCGATCACCAGCGCCAGAAAGGCCGATAACTCGTCAGGTCAAGGCATGACCCCCCGCATCCTCCATGTCGTCAGCAACGTCGCCCACTACCAGGACCCCACGCAGCCGACCGGCCTGTGGCTGTCGGAGCTGACCCATGCGTGGCAGGTCTTCGCCGCCAAGGGATATGAGCAGCGCATCGTCAGCCCCCGGGGCGGCGTCTCGCCGCTGGAACCCCGCTCGCTCAAGTGGCCGCTGGCCGATGCCTCCGTGAAGGACTGGCTGGCCGACGCATCGCGGATGGCGCTGCTGTCGTCCACCGCGCGGCCGGGCGACATCGACCCGGCGAACTTCGGTGCCATCTATTTCACCGGCGGGCACGCCGTCATGTGGGACTTCCCCGACAGCGAGGGGTTGCAGCGCATCACGCGCGCCATCCATGAACGCGGCGGCATCGTCTCGTCGGTCTGCCACGGCTATTGCGGGCTGCTGAACACCCGGCTCTCGGACGGCACGCTGCTGGTGGCCGGGCGGCGCGTCACCGGCTTTTCGTGGCGCGAGGAAGTGCTGGCCGGCGTGGCTGCGAAGATGCCCTACAACGCCGAAGCAGAGATGCAGCGGCGCGGCGCGCACTACGAGAAGGCATGGCTGCCGTTCGTGTCGAAGGTCGTCGTCGACGGCCGGCTGGTGACCGGCCAGAACCCCATGTCGGCCAAGGCGACGGCAGAGCAGGTGGCGGCGCTGCTGTGAGGGCTGGCCGCCGGTGGACAGCCGCCCTCGCCGCAGGAGCCGTCGTGAGTTCCGGAGAAGTTGGGTGCGGCGAGGCGGCTGCCCGTTGATGCGTTGATGCGGAAGAACCTGTCGCAGAGTTCCGCGATGGCGCCACCGCCAAACCCTGCTGACCCGGCGCGAGACCACGATCCTCGCGCTGGTCGCCGACGGCAAGGCCAACAAGGAGATCGCCCGCACCCTGGGCATCTCGGACAACACAGTGGAAACCCACCTTCGGCGCGTCTACCAGAAGCTGGACTGCCGCACGCGCACGCAATCCGTTGCCAAAGCACGAGAACCAGGCTTGTTGCGCTAGTATTCTGTTCCGTATGTAGCTTTAACAATCCGAGTGCTTCGCCGTCGAAGCCGGCCTGGCCGCGCAATTCACCTGCCGGTAAAGCGCGCCCGATTGATTCACACGTTCCCGGTTCCGGGCCTTGTCAGTCCGGCATTGCCAGCTGCTTGACCAGGGCTTGTCCGTGCGGGTGGTCCTGGTAACGGATGAAACCGAGCAGGGGAATATCCAGATAATCCTTGAGTGTGCCGACGGTTTCGGAAACACACATCATGTCGCGCTCCATTTCGTTGGCGACCCAGCCTGCGATCGGCAGGTTGCGCGCCTCGATCGCCTCGACCGTAAGCAGCGTGTGGCTGAGGCAGCCTTGTCTCAGGCCGACCACCACGATCACCGGCAGTCCCAACAGCTCGGCGAGGTCTGCTCCGGTCTGTGTATCGTTGAGCGGCGCGCAGAATCCGCCGATTCCCTCGACGATGACCAGATCGGCCCGGGTGCGTACTTCATCGAAGCAGTACTGGATGTGGTTGAGATCGATCACCTGGCCGGCGCCCTTGGCAGCGATATTGGGCGCGACCGGCTCCGTGAAATGATAGGGATTGAGGTATCTGCGCGGCGCTTCGACGTTGCTCGCCGCGATCAGCTCCTCCATGTCATTGCCGCTGCCGACGACGACAGGCTTCAAGCCGAGGACCTTGAGATCCCAGGACTGGGAGGCGGTATACAGCAGCCCGGTCGCAATCAGCGACTTGCCGACTTCCAGATCGGTGCCTGTCAGGAAATACGCCTGTCTCATGAGATGATCTCCAGAGAGATACGGTTTGATTTCATTCCCGTCGGGACGCAGCGGACACCCACGTCGTAATCAGCGGATCACCAGAGATCGGCCGGCAACAGGTCAAAGCTCCTGATTTTCGATTCTATGGTGTCCTGCGATGCCATATGAAGATCCCCCCTACTCCCACTCGATCATCAGTAGAGATCTGGCGCAAGCACATCGGCCGGCACTACCCGGCGTCCCGGCCCCGAACCCGGGCCGGGCGGGACGTTCCGGGCGCCCTGGAGGTCCTGCGAGGATCCTACCGGGCCGTCGGCTGCAGCCCCACGACGACGGTGCGCGCCCGCGCGTACGAGAACACGCCTGCCGGCACCTCCACCGGAATCGACTTCACCTGCCGCAGCGTGTGCGAGTCGAAGATCGCGAGATGCCCCGCCGGGATGCCCAGGCTGCGGTCGCCGCGGTAACGGGCGCTCACGTAGAAGAAGTCGCCGCGCGCGGTGTACTCCGGGAAGTGCGAGTGGCCGAGCGTGCCCGCCACCTCGATCGTGCGCACCACTTCGAGCGTGTTCTTGTCGATGAACTGGATCTTGTTCGCATCCGGGCCGGTGCCGACGATGTCGACGATCACATAGGGCGCATCGGGGTGCGCCGCCGGCGATTCGGTCGGGCCGATGACCGGGATCCGCTTCACCACGTCGAAGATGTTCATGTCGAAGACGGGCACTTCGAACGACTTGCAGTCGGCCTCGCCGATGTTGGTGCCGATCCCGAGCAGGCGGCCGTTCGACTTCACCACCGCGCCCGAGCCCAGGTGCGGTTTGCAGCCGGCCGGGATCTTGCGCACGATGCGTGCTTCGGCGAGATCGATGACCGCGTTCAGGTGATCGTCATATGACGAGACCACCAGGTGCCGGCCATCGGGCGACAGGAACGCGTCGTGCAGGTGGCGTCCCACGCCGGTGATCGGCATCCCGCGCCGGTCGAGATCGACGATCCACACCTGGCCCGCCTGCTCGAGCGCCACCACGAACCAGTTCGCGAGGGGCGTCGCGGTGATCATGCCCGCGTCGGCCTCCACCTCGAATACAGGTCGACCTTGTGGACGTACCCGGCGTCGTCGCGCACGTATGCCCAGCGCGGGTCGGTCGGGTGAAAGTCCATCAGGTGCGGCGCGAAGCCTGTGGGCACTTCGCCGACCTTGCGGTGCGTCCTGCCGTCGAAAAACAGCACTTTCGCGTCGCTTCCGGCCGCCTGGCGTCCGCGCGACATTACCGCCATCAGGTCGTCGATCCGGTCGATCCGGTATTTCGGCGCCGGCGGCAGCGCGGATTCGTCGGCGACGAGCACCTGGAGCGACTTGTGCACGTCGTCGATGCCCCAGGACGGCGTAGTCTTCGGCTGCGTCGTGATGAGTTCGGCCAGCAGGTCGCGATCCTTCGCCGACAGCACGCCGCGCCAGGACGGATGCTGCGGCATCAGCGTGGGCGGCCTGCCGCTCAGGATGATCTCGGCCACCTGCCCCGGGCCGAGCTTCGTCTCGTCGCGGTTCAGCGCCGGGCCGATGTAGCCACCGCGGTCGGCCCCGTGGCACACTGCACAGCGTTGTGCGAACAGGCGTTCCGCGCGGGCCAGGTCGAAGGCCGGAGAAGCCGACGGCAGTCGCGGGCCCGCGCGTCACGATTTATCGTCGCCCGGGCGCGTGGCGGCGTCATCGGCGCCGGCAACGACCTGCCGCGGCACTTGCCCGAAGACCTGAGGCACTTCTCGGCGGCGCGTCGTTTCGATCGCGCCGACCTCGCATGGGCGCGCCCGCGCCTGCGCATCGAGCCCCGGCGCGCCGGGCTACGACACCGATCCGGTCGGCAACCATGTGTGACATTGTGTGACGTATCGCCCGCCCGGCGCGCGGCTGCTCATCGACGGACGCGGACCTCGGACGCAGCGCGAGGGATGATTGTGTCATGTCGAGAACGGAAGCCATGAACGAGCCCATTCGGTACCACCTGTACGTGGTCGAGGACGATCCCGCGCTGCGCGACATGCTCAGCAGTTATTTCAGGAAGCACGGATTCGCGGTGACGGCGATGCGCAGCGCCGAGGACATGCTGCACCGGATCGATCGGCTGCGGCCCGACCTGATCGTCCTGGACGTAGGCCTGCCGGGCATCAACGGCTTGCAGGCCTGCCAGAAGATGCGGGCGAACGGTGACCGGATTCCGATCGTCCTCCTGACGGCGCGCAGCGAGGAGATCGACCGTGTGCTCGGGCTGGAGATGGGCGCGGACGATTATCTGGGCAAACCGTTTTCGGCGCGCGAGCTGCTGGCGCGCGTGAACGCCGTCCTGCGGCGGACCAGCTTCGTGCCCGGAACGCCGCAGGATCGCGCCGAAAGCGTACGGGTCGGCGACTACCGCTTCGACGCGGCGGCCCGCTGCCTGCGTCGCGGCGATGAGGTGCGCATGCTTCGGACGGTCGAGTATGCGCTGCTGGCAGAACTGACGGCCAGTCCCGGCGTAGCCATCTCGCGGGAACGCCTGCTCGCTGCGTCTCACAAGCGCCAGGACACCGTACTGCTACGCGCGATCGATGCCGCCATCATGCGGCTGCGCAAGGTGATCGAGCCGGACCCGGCGGAGCCGCGCTACATCCAGACCGTACGCGGGCACGGCTACGTGTTCGTGCCGTTCGACTCGCGGGATGCCGCGTGAAGCCGCGGCGGTCCTATACGATCGTCGGCCGTATCACGCTGCTGGTGTTCGCAGTCGGCCTGCTGTCGCTGCTGTTGCACGGCATGCTGATCGCTACTGCGATGCGGCCCAAGGAGAATCGCTTCGCGCGCTCGATCGCGTTCGAGCTCGAACTTGCGCGTCAGGCGCTGGCCGGCGCGACCCCGGAAGGCCAGCCGGCGCTGACGTCGATACTGGCCGCCGGAGGTTGGCGCCTCACGCCGCTCGCTGACGCGCCGGCTACTGCCGCGCTACCCCCGGGATCCGGACCGGGCCCGACCAAAGGTCGGCCGCCTCGGCACGCCACCCCACCGTCGCTGTTCGGACTACGGCGCCCCGGCGGGGGGCCGCCGCCGATCGATCCGATGCTCGCCGACGTGGCCGCACTGCTCGGCGACGGCGTGCGCCCGCTCGGTGCCGCCGGTACCGACGGCGGCGGACCGGAGCCCTCGCCGGGGGCCGGACCCGGCCCTCGACACGCCTTGCGCTTCGCGATCGATGCCGGCGGCCAATGGTGGCAAGCGGATCTGAAGCTGCCGGAGCCGCCACAGCGAGACCTGGCCTGGCCGTTGGTGGCGGCCTTCGGCTTCGTGGCAGCGGCGGCGGCACTGGCGATCGTCCTCGGGGTCCGCTCGATTGCCCGGCCTTTGTCCCGTCTGTCGGCCGCGATGCTCGAGCGGCAGCAGCGGCTCGAGCCCATCGCCGACCCGGTGGACGCGGGCAGCGAGGTGCGCGACGTCGTGCGCGCATTCAACCAGCTGGTGCGGGCGCTGCAGGCAGCGCAGGTCAATCAGCGCGGCATGCTCGCCGGGTTGTCGCATGACCTGAGGACGCCGCTGGCGCGCCTGCGGCTGCGCGTGGAGCTCGAATGTTCCGAGGAGGTGCTGGAACGGGCCATTCCGGATTTCGAAGCCTTCGAGAGAATGATCGATCAGTTCCTCGCATTCACGCAGGGCGAGCTCGAGGCGGCTGACGACGGCGCGGAACATTCGCTGAGGGAGACCGTTTCCGTGGTGGTCGATGAATACCGGCTCGTCGGTCAGCCGGTGGCCCTGGCGATGCTGGCGCAGGAAGATCGTGCGTTTCCCGAACTGGCACTGCGCCGGATCCTCTCGAATCTGATCGACAACGCACTGGGGCATGGGCAAGCGCCCGTCGAAGTCGAACTGGGCTGCAGCGGCGATCGGCTGGAGCTTCTGGTGTACGACCGCGGCCAGGGGATCGCGGAAGCCGACGTCGAGACCGCCTTGCGGCCCTTCGTCAGATTGGGCTCGCCGGCGCTCGGCCATACCGGCCTGGGCCTGGCGATCGTGACGCAGATCGCGGAGCGATACGGCGGCCGCGTGATCACCCGTCGTGAATCGGGAGGGCGCTTCGGCATCGGCGTCAGCCTGCCGTCGGGGTCCGGCTCCGGCGGCGTTGCCGGACCCCTGGCTCATGCCGACTGCAGCGTCTGAAGCGACTGAGTCGACGCAGCCGACGCGCGATACGCGGCGAATGCCTGCAGCAGCGCAACGAGCCCCTGGGAACCGAGCGATTCGCTGCTCGTCGTGGCCGATGCGTCACTGGTCAGCGAGTCGGTGTCCGTCTCCGACTGCCGGGTCGCATCCCCGGTCCGGCCGCCGCTGGGCGGCGGCCCGGGAGGCGGCCCATCCGGACGGCGCATCCGCTGCATGCCGCCCATGCCTTGGAACCCGTCCATCGCGCGCGTGCCGCTGTCCTCGGCGTCCAGCGATGCCAGCGCGGTCTCCAGTTCCGCCTTGGACAAGGCGCCGTCGCCATCGGTGTCGAGCGAGCTCATCAGCTCGTCGGCGGAGGGGCGCGCGGCATTGCTGCCCCGGACGAACGACATCGTGTCGGGGAAGGCGGCCTCGAGCAGCGACTTCATTCCCGAGTCGAGCTCCGTCTGCGTCAGGTTGCCGTCGCCGTCGCTGTCGAAGGTCTGGAAACTGTCGGTCGCCGAGGCGCCGCCCGGCAGGCCGCCGGTCGGGCTGCTGGAAACCAGCGCCTGGAACTCATCGACGTTCAAGCCGCCGCTGCCGTCCTGGTCGGCGGTCTTGAACATCTGCGCGCGCATCGCCTGCATCGCAGTCGGATCGCGCATGCCGATCGAACTGATCGAGCTCATCGTCTGACTCCTTGGTCGAGAATGAACCGTCGCCGCGCATCGCGCGCGGCTCGCCGGTCGGGGCGGGATGCCCCGTCGATCAGAATGGTTGCGAAGCGGAAAGGGCGGTCAGCGGATGAGCGGCACGGCCGCCTGCGATCGTGCCGGGAGGTGACGGATGATGACGCCGCTTGACGCGGACGGCTTCAACAGCCTTCTTGCCCGGGCGAGCCGCCTGCGCGCTCACGCGCTGTTCGACGACCGATGGAACAGCGAACCGGTGACTTGCCCCCGAAACTTCGGTCACGGAATTACTTGAAAGCGGCTCCGGGTTGAAGAAAATGGTGATGTTGCCGGAATTCGACGGGAGTGCGGTAATCCAGGCTCGAGTGGGGCGCACCTCATTGTAGTGGCGTCGCCATTGCTCGATGATCACGCGCGCCTCGAGCCGCGAGCGGAACCACTCCAGGCTCAGGCACTCGTCGCGCAGGCGTCCGTTGAAGCTCCCGTCGGTGCCGTTCTGCCAAGGCTTGCCGGGATCGATATGGGCGATGTCGATCCTGGACTCGACGATCCAGTTGAGGATCTTCTTGCTGACGAACTCGGGGCCGTTGTCCGAGCGCAGGATGCGCGGCGCACCGTGCTCGCTGATCAAACGGGTGAGGATATCGACGACGCGCTGCGAGCGGATGCTGCCGGCCACGTCGATACTCAAGCACTCACGGGTGAACTCATCGATCACAGTCAGGCATTTGATCTGTTGGCCGTTGGCGCAGGCGTCGTAGACGAAGTCGTAGGCCCAGACGCTGTTGGGGCCGGTCGGCAGCAAGGGGCGTGGGCGTGAGGCCGCCACGCGCCTTCTGGGCCTGCGTCTTGGCAGCTGCAACGCGGCGGGCCTGCCAGAGCCGATGTGCGCGCTTCCAGCTCATCTCGTGACCCTCGCGCTTCAGGAAGATGCGGATGCGGCGATAGCCGTAGCGCGGATACTGCTGCGCCAGGCGGCGCATCGCCGAGAGCACCGGCGCGTCGCGCAGCGGCAGCTTTCTCTCGTAGCCCAATATCGAACGTGCGATACCGATCAGCTCGCAAGCGCGGCGCTTCGGGTGCCCTCCCTCGATGGCGAAGGCAACCTGGTCGCGCCGGATCTGCGAGCTCACCACTTTCGCCGGTTGATCTCCTTCAGCGTGTCGATGGCATTTCGCGCTCGGCCAGCATGCGCTTGAGCTTGGCGTTCTCGGCCTCTGTCGTGTTGCCTCACGTAATTCTGTTACCAGCTGCCTCACCAAGGATGTTACTCGTCACTTCGTTGAGGAGGCGCTGGACAGCCTGTTGTCGCCACGCCCTGACCCGCCTCTGCAGCGTGCTGAGCTGGCGCAAGCTGTACTGGCCAGGGTAACGGGCCTGGAATTCGACAAGCAATTCAAGGGCGGTCTGATCGGGGCGGTCCTCGAGACAGTCCGTCATCTCTTCCCAGTGGTCTTTGAAGGTGTCAGGACGACGTCCCCGCGGTTTGGTGCCGAGCCGATACGTTCGGGATCCGATGATGACGCCGCGCGCGCGGGCGTCCTGACGCCAGAGGTTGACTCGCCGCAAGAGGGTCTTGTACTGCCATCGGGTAAATCGCCCGGGGAACTGGAGACACAACTCGTCGAACAACTGCCTGGCGTTGATGCTGGGGAAGCCTTCCAGTCGCCGGCAAACGATCGGCCATACCATGCGAAGCGCCTGGACATGAGCCGTTCCAGGTTCAGCGTAGACAGGTTGCAGCTTCTCCTGCGATGACGTGGAAACAGGGGTAACGGTGGACAGTGCCGCCGGCGGGGATGCCGTGGCGGGGATGACGATCCGGGCCTGTTCCGGAATCCTTTCCAGGCCCCGCAGATACCGCGGCTTGGCGTCGATGGAGAACGTCGGACGGATCTCGCCCATATGCTAGGCGCTCGACAGGCTAGCCACGAACGCTGCGAGATCGGGTGGCCCGCAGATCGTCGGTGGCGGCACTTCACCGTCGGCCAACGCTGCCAGGTAAGCCTGGAACGCTCGCATCTCCTCCAGAAGCTTCAGGGGATCGAGGGTCGTCGAGACCTCGCGCAGCTTGCTCTTGACGGTCATCGGAATGCAGTCCGACTGAAGGAGCCGTTCACAGGGTGTCTGCGGTGGGTGATAGCGCCTGGTCACCCTGGCGCCATCGCGCTGCTTGGTAGCCAGCGTGAACGACGGCGCTGCCGTTGTCCACATCCAGCGCTCGCAGTGCGAAGGGCAGACTGGATCGAATGCGCTCGAGGGTCTCGACCACCAGAGCGCCCTCGCGAACGACGCTCGGGGCAGCCTCGGTCCAGCCGCTGGCGATATCGGTCAGGACCAGGCTGTGAACGTAGCTGCCTCGGTTGACGTTTCCGCAGTGCGCCACCAAGTCCATTTCCATGCTGCCTGGAGACGGATCATCCCAGTCGGCGAAGGTGCGCATTCTGATGCGCCGGCGTGGCTCCGGTTCGGCCCGTCTGGGCTTCTTCGCTTGCCCCGCGTTTCGCGGTGCTCGCAACAGTCGGTCAATCGTCGCCGCGCTCATCGACAGGATCTTCGGGCGTATCTGGTCATCGAGCTTCAGATGCCCGTTGCGCTCGAGCGCCGGTAGCAGGAAGGGAAGCAGCGCCTTCAGGCGCTTGCCGCACACTCGATCGGAGGCCTCCCACAACACGATCAGCGCACCCCGAGTGGCCTCATCATAGAGCAGCGGCCTTTGACGCGTTCGGCTGCGTGAGGCAGGAGCTCTGTTCAGCACGCGAATCGCAGACTTCTCGTGATAGCCCGTCGCCGCGACGAACTCTTCCAGAATCCTGCGCTTCTCCCTGGGCGGAGCTGCAGTACCGAGGCCGGACAGCATCGGCGAGTTCTGCACGCCCGGCTGATGTCATTCTCTTGTGCATGGTGCCCCCCTGAACGCGAAGGCATCATCCTGGCATCCGCCTCCACGGGTAGCAGTTCACGTGAGGCAACGAGCCCCGCGCAGTAACACTTTGCTTGAGGCAATGCGACACCCGTGCAAGGTCGGCGCGATCAAAACGACGCGCCGCCGCGCACCCTGGTATCGCCGATCCGGCCCGTCGGCGGTCCTTGCGGAGTACCGTGCCTGGCGAGGAGAGCAGCCTCGGCGCTTGCAGCTGAACGCCAGCAGCTTGTCGTGTTCGTTCGTGCTGCACGGGGGCCATCGTCCAGGAGGCTGCCCGCCATCAGGTAGCCTCCGAAGAGCGTAGGCCGCATGGACGTCAGAGCGGCATCTTGACCCTCCCCGTCGCCGCCGCGCGTCGTAGGCTGCGCGCGATCGCCAGCGAAGAGCCCCCTACTCCCACTCAATGAGCAGCTCACCCGTAACGCCCGGCCTCGTCGCAATCACGACCGGCGTCCCGCGGAAGGCTCGCGCAACGCCGTGTTCGTCGCTCGGCAGGCATGGGGCAGCAGGAACCCGGCAAGGTCCGCGACGACTTCATCGAGCGGCGGAACTTCGATGCCCAGATCGCGCACGAAAGCCGTCCATTGCCGCTGCTTCGTCGCATCGTTCGGGAAGGCCGGGCTCAGTGCTTCGGTTCCGTTGGCCGGAATGGCTGTGCCTCGACGTTCGAAGGTCGCCGCGATCGCTCGCGCCAGTCGGTCCTCGTCGAAGTCGTAGTGCCGGCTCAATATCCAGATGTCGTAGAAGTCCTTCATCCGGCTGTTGGCCAGACCCAGTGCGACCATCGCCTGAAACTTCTCGGCGATCACCGTCTCGCGGGCGTACGAACGTAGCTTCGGCTGCGGCAGGTCGAGCAAGACCGGCAGCTCCACTTCTTCGACACCGGGCTCGACCGCGTCGCCGAAGCCGATGTCGATCACGATCGTGATGCGTGCGCCGGCGAGCTGGGCGGTGGTCCGAAGCCGCAGTCCACCATAGTCGAGTTCCTCGCGGATCGGCTCTGCACGCAAGCCGTCGACGTCGAATGTGATGCCGTCATCGAAGCCTATCGCGCAGATCTCACGGAACGTCGCCACCATGGACTCGGGCGCCGGATCGCCATATCCCAGCAGATCCACGTCGCGGGTGGGGCGGTGCGGATCATCGAACCACGTGGTCATCAGCATCGCGCCCTTGAGCACGAAGTGGTTGCGATGAGGCGAAATGCTCAGCCGATGCAGCAACCGCTCGATGCCGTAGCGCGTCAACAGCAGGTCGAAGGGCTGGCCCTTCTGCTTCGCCAGATTGAGCAGGCGCGCCCGGACCGAAGCGCCGACGTCGCGATGCTTCCTCGGTTCAGGCATCGGCGGTCAACGCGATGACGTACGGCTCCATGACCTTCCAGACCTTCGCCTTGGTGGCCTGCCTGGCAATCTCGGCGGGCCGCGCCCTCTTCTGCCTCAGGCTCTCGCGCAGCCCTTCCAGCGCGACGTTGAGCCCGACCGTCCGCCGGTAGCGGAACAGGTCGGCAATGGTTCGCGCAACACCGAATATCGGCACCGAGACGCCATCGATGGCATGCCGCTCCACGTCTTCTGCGAGGCGGCCATCGGAGAAACGGACGAACCGGATGGGCGGATAGTCGAGCTTCGGGCGCCAATCCTTCAGGCCGATCGCCATCCAGATCTTCGGAGGGATCTGGTCGGTCAGGCCATGGAAGGCCAGCGCCGATGTGAGGCAGACGACGCCCTTGGGGACGAGCTTGGCGGCTTCGGCCAGCGTATGGTTGACGTCCAGAGGCGCATCCGGGAGCTGGTACAGGCCGCGGGTCAGACGCACGATGGCCCCTTCCCGCTCCAGCCGCGAGACGGTCGCCGCGGTGATGCCCTGGGCCATCAGCTCGCCCAGGCGGGCCATGCCGGCGGCGCGCAGATGCGCGACGGCAAGATTGCGTTGGCTCGTTGAGCGGCTGCGCTCCATTGATACATATCCTTGTCTAAGTGAATAGATTATACTAGGATTTATATCAAATATCCAGAGCTTCGATTCGTAGGTGCGTCACTTCCTTAACCTTGTGCACGCGCAGCGTCGTCGGTGACCAGAACAGGGCTCTCGAAAGACGGCACGCGGGGCATCGGATCATTCTCGCAGTTGCTGAGCAGGCAGCCCCAATGCACGCCGCGCAACCACCTGGAGCAGCTGCTAGAGCCTTCTCTCGCCAGGAGTGTCGGTGGCGGGCGTAATTTGCACAGATCTGGCGGGCGTAATTTGCACACTCATCCACGCTGCTCACCTCATGAGCGATCGTGGAGCCGCCCATGTATGGGAGGGAGCAGCAAGTGTTGTTGCGTCACTATCTGGAGCAAGGGCTTAGCAAAGCCGAGGTAGCCAAGCGGCTGGGCATCAGCCGGCGAACCGTCTACTGAATCGCCCCGGCTTCTCTAGACACATTCGAGCCGGTTAGTGTGGCGCCGTTCGAACTCGACCGGCGAGAGTCG
>MKUQ01000021.1 GCA_001898645.1 Burkholderiales bacterium 70-64 | reverse complement strand
ACTAACCGGCTCGAATGTGTCTAGAGAAGCCGGGGCGATTCAAGGTTTACGTCAGAACCTTTCTCTTCGTTCTTCCATACCTCAGCGCTTGGCGGTGGCGGGTTCGCGTGCTCCATCCAAACCCGATGGCGCAGGAAATGACCGAAGTGCAGCTCGACCTGAGGGCAATGGGCCTGCAATGCACGCAGGTAAGTATCTTGCCGGACGTTGACGTTCGGATCGTTCGGCGAAGGCTGGACTCGTGCCGTGAAGTACTTAATCTTGCACAGCTCGTTCTGGGGGCCCAGAACCTTGCGGAAAAGGGCGACCGGATCGAGCCACTTCCAGCGTGTCCCTCGGACCGCCCCATAGTAGAAGTTGAAGCCGTCGATGTAGACGATCGTCCGAAGGGGAGCGGACATCTTGTTTTATTCTCCAACCCCCAAAAGCAAGGGCCCCGTGAGGGGCCCTGCGCCCGACAGCCGAAGCCATCGGGGTAGTAGTCAATGATGGTAGCAAAACACGTCCGAAACGCCAAGCCCGGCGTAAGGCGCGACGTAATTCGTGGGCAATTTGCCGATCTGCTGTTATCAGGCTGTTACGGCTTCTCGCTCCAACTGCCGAGAGACAGGTAAGTAATTGATTTTACTGGTCGGGGTGAGAGGATTCGAACCTCCGGCCTCTACGTCCCGAACGTAGCGCTCTACCAGGCTAAGCTACACCCCGAATCGCGCGCCCCGGAGAGGGGACGGCGGATGGAACCCGATGCTCGCGACGTTTCCGGCCAGGTCGGGATTGCCGGGAACCGCCGGCGCGGCCTAGCGGTCGCGCTCGATCGAGTAAGTCGTCAAGTATAGCAGCGCGTCCCGATGCGCGGAAGCCGCGCCGGCCGGCATCAGGCCGGCGACCGCCGCACGCGCGGCGGCAGCCTCGCCGCGGGCGCGCTCGCGGGTGGCTTCGAGGGCTCCCGTGCGCCGGATGGCCGCCATGATCGGTTCGAAGTCGTCGGTGGAGCCCCGCTCGATGGCATGGCGCACCAGCGTGCGCTCGCCCGCGTCGCCGTGCAGCATCACGTGGATGAGCGGCAGGGTGGGCTTGCCTTCGCGCAGGTCGTCGCCGACGTTCTTGCCGATGTCGCCGGTCACGCCCGAGTAGTCGAGGACGTCGTCGATGAGCTGGAATGCGGTGCCCAGCCGGCGGCCGTATTCGGCGGCGGCCTGCTCGACGGCGGGCGGTGCGTCGCACAGGATGGCGCCGAGCTGCGCCGAGGCTTCGAACAGGCGTGCCGTCTTGTACTGGATCACCTGCATGTAGCGGCTTTCGTTGGTGTCGGGGTCGTTGCAGTTGATGAGCTGCAGCACCTCGCCCTCGGCGATGGTGTTGGTGGCGTCGGACAGCACGCGCATGACGCGCATGTCGTCGATCTCGGCCATCATCTGGAACGAGCGCGAGTAGAGGAAGTCGCCCACCAGCACCGAGGCGGCGTTGCCGAAGACCGCGTTGGCGGTCTGGCGCCCGCGCCGCAGGGCCGATTCGTCGACCACGTCGTCGTGCAGCAGGGTGGCGGTATGGATGAACTCGATCACCGCGGCGAGCAGGTAGTGGTGCTGCGCGCCCCGGTAGCCGAGCGTGCGCGCCATCAGCAGGAGCAGCAGCGGGCGCATCCGCTTGCCGCCGGCGCCGATGATGTAGTCGGCCACGCTGTTGATCAGCGCCACCTCGGAGCCGAGGCGGTGCCGGATCACGCGGTCGGTCTCGGCCAGGTCGGAAGCCAGGACGGGAAAGAGTTCGGCGGGTTTCATCGGGCGCCCATTCAGACCGGCGATTATAGTCGTGGGCGGCCCGTTTTGACTGGGGAGGCCAGTTGTCGGATAATTTACGGTTTTCGGTTCTCAGGACACCGGATTCCAGGGCATTCCTTCGAGAGGTTCCCATGTACGCGGTCATAAAAACCGGCGGCAAGCAGTACAAGGTGGCTGCCGGCGACAAGATCAAGGTAGAACAGATGCCGGCGGACATCGGAGCGGAAATCACGATCGACCAGGTGCTGGCGGTCGGCGCGGGCGACCAGCTTTCGGTCGGCGCGCCGCTGGTGGCGGGGGCGACGGTTTCGGCGACGGTGCTTTCCCACGGGCGGCATGACAAGGTGCGCATCTTCAAGATGCGTCGCCGCAAGCACTATCGCAAGCAGCAGGGCCACCGCCAGAACTACACCGAGCTGTTCGTGAGCCGCATCGCCTCGGCGATGGGCGAGACCACGGCCGCGGTGCCGGCGATCGCGACCCCCGCAGCCGCCGGCTCCGGGGAAGTCGCCGGCCAGGGCGAGTGAGCAACAGGCAGGAGTAGCGACCATGGCACAGAAGAAAGGCGGCGGCTCGACGCGCAACGGCCGCGATTCCCAGCCGAAGATGCTGGGCGTGAAGGCCTACGGCGGCGAAACCGTCAGCGCCGGCTCGATCATCGTGCGCCAGCGCGGCACGCGCTTCCATCCCGGCGTGAACGTCGGGCTGGGCAAGGACCACACGCTGTTCGCGCTGGTCGACGGCCGCGTGACGTTCGCCGTCAAGGGGCCGCGCAACCGCAACACGGTCAACGTCGAACCGCTGCAGTGACGCGTCCGGCGGCGCCGCAGGAAGCCCCGCCGCGCGGGGCTTTTTTGTCGGCGGCGCGCGCTGCGGCGTTGCGCCGGGCGCCGGATTCGGGGAACCCGCGATGAAGTTCATCGACGAAGCGCGCATCGAGGTCACTGCCGGCAACGGCGGCAACGGCGCGGCGTCGTTCCGGCGCGAGAAGTTCGTTCCGCGGGGCGGCCCGGACGGCGGCGACGGCGGTCGCGGCGGCAGCATCTGGGCGGTGGCCGACCGCAACATCAACACGCTGGTGGACTACCGCTACCAGCGCAAGTTCGTCGCAAGGAACGGCGAGCGCGGCCGCGGCTCCGACCAGTACGGCGCCGCGGCCGAGGACATCCGGCTGCGCGTGCCGGTGGGCACGCAGATCCGCGACGAGGACAGCGGCGAGACGATCGCCGACCTCACGCAGCACGAACAGGTGGCGCTGCTCGCCAAGGGCGGCGAGGGCGGCCTCGGCAACCTCCATTTCAAGTCCAGCACCAACCGCGCGCCGCGCCAGTCGACGCCGGGCAAGGAGGGCGAGCATCGCCGCCTGGTGCTGGAGCTCAAGGTGCTGGCCGACGTGGGCCTGCTCGGCATGCCCAATGCCGGCAAGTCGACGTTCATCGCGGCGGTGAGCAACGCGCGGCCGAAGATCGCCGACTATCCGTTCACCACCCTCCACCCGCACCTCGGGGTAGTACGGGTGGGACCGGGCAAGAGCTTCGTGGTGGCCGACATCCCCGGGTTGATCGAGGGGGCGGCCGAGGGCGCCGGGCTCGGGCACCAGTTCCTGCGCCACCTGCAGCGCACGCGGCTGCTGCTGCACCTGGTCGACCTCGGTCCGCTCGATCCGCAGGCCGACCCGGCGCGCGATGCGCGCGCCATCGTGCGCGAGCTGCGCAGCTACGATCCCGCCCTGGCCGAGAAGCCGCGCTGGCTGGTGCTGAACAAGATCGACACGATTCCTCCGGACGAGCGCGAGGCGCGCATCGCCGACTTCGTCAAGCGCTATCGCGGACGCGGCCGCAACGCCTTGCCGGTGGAGCGGGTGTTCGCGATCTCGGCGGTCACTCGCGAAGGCTGCGAGGCGCTGTGCCTGGCGGTCAACGGCTACCTGGAGTCGTTGCGCGTGCCCGAGCCTGCCGGGTTCGACGTGCGCTTCGAGCAGCAGGCGCAGGATGCCGGCTCGCGGGAGGCAGGCCATGCCTGAGAAGCGCGGCGCGCGGCGGCGTGCGGCAGCGAGCGCCGAGGCCCCGGTGCGCGAGGCCCGGCGCGTCGTGGTCAAGGTGGGCTCGAGCCTGGTGACCAACGACGGACGCGGGCTCGACGCGGACGCCATCTCGCAGTGGGGCCGCCAGCTGGCCGAGCTGCGCGCGCTCGGCCGGGAAGTGCTGATGGTGTCCTCGGGGGCGGTTGCCGAAGGGATGAAGCGGCTCGGCTGGACCAGGCGCCCGCACGCGATGGACGAGCTGCAGGCGGCGGCCGCGGTCGGGCAGATGGGGCTCGCGCAGGTGTACGAATCCGCCTTCCGCGCCCATGGCCTTCAGACCGCCCAGGTGCTGCTGACGCACGAAGACCTCGCCGACCGCAAGCGCTACCTGAACGCGCGCTCGACGCTGCTGGCGCTGCTGGCGCTGGGCGTCGTGCCGATCATCAACGAGAACGACACCGTGGTCACCGACGAGATCAAGTTCGGCGACAACGACACGCTGGGCGCGCTGGTCGCCAACCTGATCGACGCCGACGCGCTGATCATCCTCACCGACCAGGCGGGGCTGTTCACGGCCGATCCACGCCGCGACCCGGATGCGCGGCTGCTCGAGCGCGTCGTGGCGGGCGATCCTGCGCTCGAGGCGATGGCCGGCGGCGTCGGCTCGTCGATCGGCCGCGGCGGCATGATCACCAAGGTGCTGGCCGCCCGGCGCGCCGCCAGCGGCGGCGTGCACACGGTGGTGGCGTCGGGCCGCGAGCGCGACGTGCTGGTGCGCCTGGCCGCCGGCGAGGCGATCGGCACCCTGTTCGTCGCGCAGACGCCGCGGCTGGCCGCGCGCAAGACCTGGCTGGCCGATCATCTCCAGCTGCGCGGCGCGGTGCGTCTCGATGCGGGCGCCGCGCGCGCCCTGGTGGCCGGCGGGCGCAGCCTGCTGCCGATCGGCGTGACCGCGGTCAGCGGCGACTTCTCGCGCGGCGAGGCGGTGGCGATCTGCGACCCCGAAGGTACGGAGATCGCGCGCGGCCTCATCAACTATTCGAGCGCCGAGACGCGCCTGATCATGCGCCGCCCCTCCTCGGAGATCGAAGCCATCCTGGGCTTCATGGAACACCCCGAACTGATTCATAGAGACAATCTGGTCCTGCGTCAGCAGGACCAGATTGCGGCGAAGGCTGACCTGGCGCGCAGCGGCAGGTCAAGCCCGCGCAGCGGGCGGCCGTAGCCACAATCCCTCAGCTGCGTCAGCAGGACCAGCGCGGCGAAGGCTGACCTGGCGCGCAGCGGCAGGTCAAGCCCGCGTAGCGGGCGGCCGTAGCCACAATCTAGCCGCCGTCCGGCTCCGATCCCTCCTCCATCGCCTCGTCGATCTCCTGCACCGGCACGACGCGCCGGTTCTCGCAGTAGAAGCGCACGCCGGCGCGGTTGCGGGCATAAAGCCGCCGCGCGGCCGCGATGGCAGCCGACGAATCGAGCAGGGTGGGAAGCGAGAACACGTCGTCCGCATCGGCGCCGGTACGCTGCGCCTGCATCGTCTCCATCGTGCATCTCCTCGTCCTTTCGGGACCTCTCCACCCTAGACCGGCGAAGGGGCGCCGCCTGCCCCGCCCGAACAAGCGTCGCCCGTAGGGGGACGAACGTCGTCGTGCCCTCGCGCCCGATGTGGCGCGCGCGCTACGCCCGGGCACCCGGCACGCGGCAAGGGGCGCCCCGGGGCGCAGGGCGAAAAAGGGCGACAATCGATTCGATCGGGCCTGGACCGCCCATCGGAGATCCCCATGTCGAACACAGGCCGCCACCGCACCGAGCGCGATACCTTCGGGCCGATCGAGGTTCCCGCCGAGCGTCTCTGGGGCGCGCAGACGCAGCGCTCGCTGCAGTTCTTCTCGATCTCGACCGAGCGCATGCCGGCCGAGCTGATCGCCGCGCTGGCGCAGGTCAAGCGGGCCGCCGCCATCGCCAACAGCGAGCTCGGCCTGCTCGAGCCGGCCAAGGCGGGTGCGATCGTGCAGGCGGCCGACGAGGTGCTGGCCGGCTCGCACGCCGACGAGTTCCCTCTTTCGGTCTGGCAGACCGGTTCGGGCACGCAGAGCAACATGAACCTGAACGAGGTGCTGGCCAATCGCGCCTCCGAGCTGCTCGGTGGCGAGCGCGGCCCGCAGCGGCGCGTGCATCCCAACGACGAGGTCAACCGCGGCCAGTCGTCCAACGACGTCGTGCCGACCGCGATCCACGTGGCCGTGGCCAGCGCGGTGTCGCAGCGGCTGCTGCCCGCGCTGGATGCGCTGCGCGCGACGCTGCAGGCCAAGTCCCAGGCCTTCGCCGACGTGATCAAGATCGGGCGCACGCATCTGCAGGACGCCACGCCGCTCACCCTCGGCCAGGAGATGTCCGGCTGGGCGGCGCAGCTCGGCCGCGCGCGCGCCGCGATCGAGCGGGCGCTGCCCGCGGTGTGCGAGCTCGCGATCGGCGGCACGGCGGTCGGCACCGGCCTGAACACGCATCCGGCCTTCGGCGCGCGGGTGTGCGCGGAGCTGGCGCAGCGCCTGGCGCTGCCGTTCGCGCCGGCGCCCAACCGCTTCGCGGCGCTGGCCGGCCACGAGCCGGTGGCGGCCCTGCACGGGGCGCTGCGCGCGCTGGCGGGAGCGCTGACCAAGATCGCCAACGACGTGCGCTGGCTGGCCAGCGGGCCGCGCTCGGGCCTGGGCGAGATCCGCATCCCCGAGAACGAGCCGGGCAGCTCGATCATGCCCGGCAAGGTCAACCCGACGCAGTGCGAGGCGC
The DNA here is from genome assembly GCA_001898645.1 of Burkholderiales bacterium 70-64. Taxonomy (GTDB): domain Bacteria; phylum Pseudomonadota; class Gammaproteobacteria; order Burkholderiales; family Burkholderiaceae_E; genus Zeimonas. The sequence goes on along the minus strand of MKUQ01000021.1, from coordinate 124,624 downwards.
TCACCATGCTGTGCGCGCAGGTGGCGGGCAACGACGTGGCGATCGGCATCGGCGCGGCCTCTGGCAACTTCGAGCTCAACGTGTTCCAGCCGCTGATCGCGCACAACGCGCTGCAGAGCCTGCGCCTGCTGGCCGACGGCATGGCGAGCTTCGATCGCCACTGCGCCGCCGGCATCGAGCCCGATCGCGAGCGCATCGGCGGGCTGCTCGAACGCTCGCTGATGCTGGTGACGGCGCTCAATCCGCACATCGGCTACGAACGCTCGGCCGAGATCGCGAAGAAGGCGCACCGCGAGGGCACGACGCTGCGCGAGGCGGCGCTGGCGCTCGGCTACGTCGACGCGGCACAGTTCGACGCCTGGGTGCGTCCGCAGGACATGCTCGGTCCGCACGCGTGAGCGACGCGCCCGCTTCCACGCCGCGCGTGGCTCCCCGGCGCAGCACGCTGTCGGTGCTGCGCGCGCTGCTGCCGTTCCTCGCCCCCTATCGCGCGCGCGTGGCGGTGGCGGCGGCCGCGCTGCTGGTGGCCGCCGCCGCCACCCTGGTGGTGCCGATCGCGTTTCGCCAGATGATCGACGTCGGCTTCGCGACGCCCGCGGCCAGGGCCGCCGCCGCGGGCGCCCGTTCCGCCGGCGCCCGTTCCGCCGGCGCCGCGCTGGCCGAGGCCGCCAACGTGAACCTGTGGTTCATGGCGCTGTTCGGCGTGGCGGTGGTGCTCGCGCTGGGCACGGCACTGCGCTACTACAGCGTGTCGTGGCTGGGCGAGCGGGTCACCGCCGACCTGCGCCGCGCGGTGTACCGCCAGGTGCTGCGCCAGGACGCGCGCTTCTTCGAGACGCTCAAGACCGGCGAGGTGCTCTCGCGCCTGAGCACCGACACGACGCTCATCCAGACGCTGGTGGGCACCAGCGTCTCGCTCGGGCTGCGCAACGCGCTGCTGTTCGTGGGCGCGCTGGCCATGCTGATCGTCACCAGCGCGCAGCTGGCCTCGATCATCGTCGGGCTGCTGTTGCTGGTGGTGCTGCCGATCCTGGTGTTCGGCCGGCGCGTGCGGCACCTCTCGCGCGCCAGCCAGGACGCGGTGGCCGACAGCAGCGCGCTGGCCGGCGAGACCCTGGGGGCGATCCAGATCGTGCAGGCCTACGCGCGCGAGCCGCTCGAGGCGCGGCGCTTCGCCGATTCCACCGAGGCGGCCTTCGACAGCGCCATCCGGCGCACCCGTGCGCGCGCGCTGCTCACCGCGCTGGCCATCGTGCTGGTGTTCGGCGCGATCGTGTTCGTGTTGTGGATCGGCGCGCACGCCGTGCTCGAGGGCCGGCTCACCGCCGGGCTGCTCACGCAGTTCATCCTGTACGCGGCGCTGGTGGCCGGCGCCACCGGCGCGGTGGCCGAGGTGTTCGGCGACATCCAGCGCGCCGCCGGCGCCACCGAGCGGCTGCTCGAGCTGCTCGACGCCGAGCCGGCGATCCGGGCGCCGGCCCGGCCGCAGCAGCTGCCGCCTGCGGGGAGGGGGGCGCACGTCGCCCTCGATGCGGTGACGTTCAGCTATCCCTCGCGCCCGGCCGAGCGTGCGCTGGACCGGGTCACGCTCGAGGTGATGCCCGGCGAGACGGTGGCGCTGGTCGGCCCCTCGGGCGCGGGCAAGACCACGCTGTTCCAGCTGCTGCTGCGCTTTCACGATCCGCAGGCCGGTTCGATCCGCTTCGACGGCATCGACCTGCGCCGGCTCGATCCGGCCGACCTGCGCGGCGCGATCGGCCTGGTGTCGCAGGACAGCGTGGTGTTCTCGGCCGACGCGATGGAGAACATCCGCTACGGCCGCCTCGAAGCCAGCGACGCCGAGGTGATCGAGGCGGCCAGGGCCGCCAATGCCCACGAGTTCATCGAGCGGCTGCCGGCCGGCTACCGCACCTTCCTGGGCGAGCGCGGCGTGCGCCTGTCGGGAGGCCAGCGGCAGCGCATCGCGATCGCGCGCGCCCTGCTCAAGAACCCGCCGCTGCTGCTGCTCGACGAGGCCACCAGCGCGCTCGACGCCGAGAGCGAGCGCGCGGTGCAGGCGGCGCTGGAACGCGCGATGCAGGGGCGCACCACGCTGGTCATCGCGCACCGGCTGGCCACCATCATCGGCGCCGATCGCATCGTGGTGCTCGAGCACGGCCGCGTGATCGACGTCGGCACGCACGCGCAGCTGGTCGAGCGCGGCGGGTTGTACGCGCGGCTGGCCGCGATGCAGTTCGATTCCGCCGTGGAGAGCCCGTGAAGCTCGTGAACGGGTTCAGCCTGCTTCAACCCTCGCCGGTGGGCCCGCCGGTATCGGCCGGCGCCTCGACGGGGCGGCTGCGCATGCGCGCGCGCAGGTAGCGGCTCGGGCTCGCCTCGAGGCCGGTGCCGCCGCGCAGCTCGCTGCGGTACGCCAGCAGCCGCGCCAGCTCGGTCAGCGCCTGGTTGTAGACGGCGCGCTTGAACTCGATCACCGACTCCAGCGGCACCCAGTAGTCGTTCCAGCGCCAGGCGTCGAACTCCGGGTGGCTGGAGGCACGCAGGTCGACGTCGGAGTCGCGCCCGACCATGCGCAGCAGGAACCAGATCTGCTTCTGGCCGCGGTAGTGGCCGCGCCATTCGCGGCGCACCCAGTTCTCGGGCACGTCGTAGCGCAGCCAGTCGCGCGTGCGCCCGACGATGCGCACGTGGTCGGGCCGCAGCCCGATCTCCTCGTGCAGCTCGCGGTACATCGCCTGTTCGGGCGACTCGCCGCGCTTGATGCCGCCCTGCGGGAACTGCCAGGCGTGCTCGCGAACCCGCTTCCCCCAGAAGACCTCGTTCCTCGTGTTGACCAGGATGATGCCGACATTGGGGCGATAACCGTCACGGTCGAGCATGACCGCACCCCTCGATCTCTTACAATTGAGAAGATTATAGCCAGCCCCCGCCCCCGGGGGCTGCTTCCGCGCCCCTCTTTCCCACCGCCCTTCGCCCCTCCCGGATCCGCGATGAAAGCTTCCCGATTCCACCTGTCCACGCTCAAGGAAGCGCCGGCCGACGCGGAGATCGCCAGCCACCGGCTGATGACGCGCGCGGGCATGATCCGCCGCCTCGCCGGCGGCATCTACAGCTACATGCCGCTCGGCCTGCGCGTGATCCGCAAGATCGAGGCGATCGTGCGCGAGGAGATGAACCGGGCGGGGGCGATCGAATTGCTGATGCCGGTCATCCAACCGGCCGAATTGTGGATGGAGTCGGGCCGGTGGGATAAATACGGTCCGGAGCTGCTTCGCCTGAAGGACCGCCACCAGCGCGACTTCATCGTGCAGCCGACCTCGGAAGAGGTGATCACCGACATCGCGCGCCAGGAAATCCGCAGCTACCGCCAGATGCCCAAGAACTTCTATCACATCCAGACGAAGTTCCGCGACGAGCGCCGGCCGCGCTTCGGCGTGATGCGCGGGCGCGAGTTCACCATGAAGGACGCCTATTCGTTCGACTGTGATCCCGAAGCGGCGCTGGCCAGCTACCGCGCGATGTACGACGCCTACGTGGCCATCTTCTCGCGCATGGGGCTCGAGTTCCGCGCCGTGGCCGCCGACACCGGCGCCATCGGCGGTTCGGCCAGCCACGAGTTCCAGGTGATCGCCGAGACCGGCGAAGATGCGATCGCCTGGTGTCCGCAGTCCGACTACGCCGCCAACATCGAGCTGGCCGAGGCGCTGGCGCCGTCCGCGCCGCGCGGCGCGCCGTCCGAGCCGCTGACGAAGGTGGCCACCCCCGCGCGCACCTCGTGCGAGCAGGTCGCGCAGCTGCTCGGCATGCCGCTCGCGCGCACCGTCAAGTCGCTGGTGCTGGCCGTGGACCGGCGCGAGCCGGCGAAGGACGGCGCGCAGGATTTCGCCGGCGCGGCGCGCATCGTCGACACCGAGATCTGGCTGGCGCTGGTGCGCGGCGACCACGAGCTGAACGAGGTCAAGGCCGGCAAGGTGCCCGGGCTGGCCGGGTTCCGCTTCGCCACCGAGGCCGAGATCGTCGAGCACTTCGGCTGCCCGCCCGGCTACCTCGGGCCGATCGGGCCGCGGCGGCCGGTGCGCGTGCTGGCCGACCGCACGGTGGCGGCGATGCACGACTTCGTGTGCGGCGCCAACGAGGCCGATTTCCACTACACCGGCGCCAACTGGGGCCGCGACCTTCCCGAGCCGACGGTGGCCGACATCCGCAACGTCCAGGCGGGCGACCCGTCGCCCGACGGCAAGGGGGTGCTGGCGATCCAGCGCGGCATCGAGGTCGGCCACGTGTTCTACCTGGGCACGAAGTACTCCGAGGCCATGGAGGCGAAGTTCATCGACGTCGACGGCAAGGCGAAGTATTACGAGATGGGCTGCTACGGCATCGGCATCACGCGGCTGCTGGGCGCGGCCATCGAGCAGAACCACGACGAGCGCGGCATGGTCTGGCCGCGCCCCCTCGCGCCGTTCGAGGTGGCGATCGTGCCGCTCGGCTACGCCCGCTCCGAGGCGGTGCGCGCAGCGGCCGATGCGCTGTACGCGCAGCTGCTGGCCGACGGCGCGGACGTCGTGCTCGACGATCGCGACGAGCGGCCGGGCGCGATGTTCGCCGACTGGGAGCTGATCGGCGTGCCGCTGCGCGTGACAGTCGGCGAGCGCAGCCTCAAGGAGGGCCAGCTCGAGCTGCTGGAGCGCCGCGGCATGCGCTCGCAGGCGGTGCCCGTCGGCGAGGCGGCGCCGGCCGTCCGGCGCCTGCTTGCCGGCTGAGGCCGCGCGGGGTCGAATCGGGCGCATGAGAAGCGGCCTGGTGGCGATCCTGCTCGCGTGCGCCCTGGGAGGCGGGCTGGCGCCCGTCCGTCCGGCGCATGCCGGCGCGCAGAAGTACGAGCCGCTCAGCGATGCCGTGCGCACCGCGCTGGCGGCCTCGGTCGGCGGCGACGAAGGGCCGCCGCAGCCGCGCTTCGACTCGCTCGACGAGAAGCTCGACTGGCTCACCGCCATGTCGAGCCGCCTGCCGCGGCGCTGGAAGCCCGAGTACCGCCAGCGCATCGACTTCCTGCACGCGGTGCGCTACGAGGCGCAGCGCGCCGGGCTCGATCCGCAGCTGGTGCTCGGCCTGATCGAGGTCGAGAGCTACTTCCGCCGCTACGCCATCTCCACGGCCGGGGCACGCGGCTACATGCAGGTGATGCCGTTCTGGACCGGCGTGATCGGCGACGGCGATCCCTCCCGGCTGTTCGACATGCGCACCAACCTGCGCTACGGCTGCACCATCCTGCGCCATTACATCGACATCGAGGGCGGCAACCTGTTCCGCGCGCTCGGCCGCTACAACGGCAGCCTGGGCCGTCCCGACTATCCGAACGCGGTGCTGCGCGCCTGGAAGCGCTGGCAGTTCACGCCGACCCGGCGCGTGGTCGGCGCGGGCGTGCCGGCGTCCTGAGCGCGGGTGGTCAGGAGCCTGTCGGAACCGAAGCGCGGGCCGGTTTCAGCTTCGACGGACTCCTACGCCGACGATCCGCGCCAGCAGCCGCGCCAGCCGCTCCCGTTCGGGCGCGGCGAATCCGGCGGTGAGCGCCTCGTCGTGGCGCCGCAGCCGCGCGCGCAAGTCCTCGAGGGCTGCGGACCCCGCCGCGGTCACCGCCAGGGCCTTCTCGCGCCGGTTGCCGCCGGCGCCGGCCGCCACCCAGCCGCGTCCGGTGAGGAAACGGATCACCGACACCAGGTTGGAGCGCTCGACCGCCATGGCCGCCGCCAGCACGGTCGGCTTGATGCCCGGATTGCAGGCGATCAGCTCGAGCGCGGTGAAGCGTGCCGCGGTGACTCCGGTGTGGGCGAAAGCGCGCGAGAATCCCTGCAGGTTGGCCAGGTCGGCGAGGTGGATGAGGTAGCCGATGGCTTCGCGCAGGCTGCCGTAGTCGAGGGCGCCCGGCGTCGCCGCGGCGCCCGCGGCCGGCCGGCGCAGGCGCGCCGCGGGTTGTCCAGGGTTGCCTCGGGTCATGGCAATTGTTATAACGCATAGCAATCGGGAGGCGCAAATGAATCTTGCATCCAACCTCGAGCGCCGCGCCGCCCAGGCTGCGGCGCATCCAGCCATCCTCTTCGAGGGGCGCACGATCAGCTATGCCGACCTCGACGCGGCGGCGTCGCGGCTGGCCCATGCGCTGCGCGCGCACGGCATCGCCACGGGCGATCGGGTGGCGCTGTTCCTGCCCAACGTGCCCGAGTTCGCCGTCGTCTACTACGCGGCGCAGAAGCTCGGCGCGATCACCGTCACCATCAACGCGATCTTCCGCAGCGCCGAGGTCGAGTACCTGCTCAACGACTCCGGCTCCAAGGTGGTGTTCACCGTGGCCGACCTGGTGCAGCACGTGCCCCGCGAGCGCTGCCCCGCGCTGGCGCACGTGGTGGTGTGCGAGGGGGAGGCCGCCGGCGCGCCCACGCTCGCGCAGTGGTGCGCCGGGCACGAGGCGCGCTTCGCCGGCGTCGAGTGCGCGCCCGATGCGCCCGCGGCCCTGCTCTATTCGTCGGGCACCACCGGCTTCCCGAAGGGAGTCACGCTCACCCAGTCGAACGTCGCCAGCAACATCGCCTCGTCGGCGAAGTACTCGGGCTACCGGCCCGACGATCGCCTGGCCGCCTTCTTGCCGCTGTTCCACGTGTACGGCCAGAACTACATCATGAACGCGGCCGTCCTGGCCGGCGCCACGCTGGCGCTGTTTCGCCGCTTCGTGCCCGAACAGGTGCTGGAGGCGATCCAGCGCGAACGCATCACGATGTTCTTCGGCGTGCCGACCATCTTCATCGGGCTGCTCTCGATGGACCTCTCGCGCTGGGACCTGTCGTCGATCCGCTACGAGATGTCGGCGGCAGCCACCATGCCCGAGGAGATCTCGCGCCGCTGGACCGAGCGCTTCGGGCGCCGCGTCTACGAGGGCTACGGGCTCACCGAGTGCTCGCCGTTCGCCTGCTACAACGATCTCGTCGAACACCGCTTCGGCTCGGTCGGCCGGGCCGTGGACGGCTTCGAGCTGGCCATCTTCGACGAGGCCGATCGCGAGCTGCCGCGCGGCCAGTGGGGCGAGATCGTGATCCGCGGGCCGGGCGTCATGAAGGGCTACTGGAACCGCCCCGAAGACAGCGCGCAGGCGCTGCGCGGCGGCTGGCTGCATTCGGGCGACATCGGCCGGATGGACGACGATGGCTACGTGTTCATCGTCGATCGGGTCAAGGACATGATCAACGTCTCGGGCTTCAAGGTCTGGCCGGCCGAGGTCGAGCAGTACCTCTACAAGCTGCCCCAGGTGCAGGAAGTCGCCGTCTACGGCGTGCCGCATCCCGACAAGGGCGAGCAGGTGGCGGTGGCGGTGGTGCCCAGGGCCGGGCAGTCGCTGAGCGCGGAGCAGGTCATCGAATATTGCCGCGCCAACATTGCCGCCTACAAGGTGCCGGCGCGGGTGGACATCGTGGCCGAGCTGCCCAAGAGCGCCACCGGGAAAATCCTGAAGCGCGTTTTGCGCGACCAGGCGGGATAGCCATGTTAGGCTGAGCGCCCATTCAGCGGCCGCCACCGTCCATACCGGGCCGGCCCGACGCCGCTTTTCGAGCCGAGGAGGAAACAACGATGACCCGAGTGACCCGTCGCGATTTCAACCGCCTGGCTGCGGCATCGGCCACCGCCGGTGCCGCAACGCTGGCCGCGCCCGCGATCGTGCGCGCCCAGGCGAAGAAGCTGAAGGTGGGGGTGCTGCTGCCGCGCTCGGGCGCGCTTGCGTTCATCGGCCAGTCGTGCCAGCGGGGCGCCGACATCGCGCCCGCGCTGCTGCGCGACATGTACGGCGTGGACATCGAGCTGATGAATTCCGACATCGAGTCCAACGTCGACGTGGCGCGCTCGCGCGCCGAGAAGCTGATCGACGAAGGAGCCCAGCTGCTCACCGGCCCGTTCGATTCCGGCGCCGCCTCGGCGATCGCGCAGGTGGCCGAGCAGCGCAAGGTGCCGTTCGTGATCAACATCGCCGCCGCTCCGCAGATCACCGAGCAGGGTTACAAGTACACCTTCCGCAACTTCCCCACCGCCGGCGACCTCATCCGCAATGGCCTGGGGCTGACGCGCGACCTGTTCCAGGCGACCAGCCGCGCGCCGCGCACCGCGGTGTTCATGCACGTCAACGACACCTTCGGCATGTCGATGGCCAACGGCATCAAGGCGATCCTGCCCAAGCTCGACTACCTGCCGTTCAAGGTCGTCGAGACGATCTCCTACGATCGCGACGCGCGCGACCTGTCGGTGGAGGTCGCCAAGGCCAAGGCCACCAACGCCGACTTCATCATGCTGGTGAGCCGCCTGAACGACGCCATCCTGCTGGTGCGCGAGCTGGTCAAGCAGCGCTGGTCGCCGCAGGCCGTCATCAGCCCGGGCTCGCCCGGCATGTACGAGGCGCAGTTCTACAAGGCGCTGGGCAACAAGTACTCGGACTACTGCATCTCCAACGTGCCCTGGTACAACCCGAACGCGCCGCTCACCAAGCGCATCGAGGCGCAGTTCCACAAGCAGTTCCCGCAGGAGAAGCTGATGTTCCACGCGCTCAACGTGGGCTTCACCTTCGAGGCGCTGATGATCGCCGCCGACGCCTTCAAGCGCGCCGGCAGCGCCGACGGCCTGGCCCTGGCCAACGCCATCCGCCAGACCAACATCGCCGATCACATGATGATCGGCGGCCCGATCACCTTCGACGCCAAGGGCCAGAACACCCGCATCGCCTCGGCCTGCATCCAGAACCGCAACGGCCAGCCGGTGGTGGTGCTGCCCAAGGAAGCCGCGCAGACGGCGCCGGTGTACCCGGTGCCGGCCTGGCAGCAGCGCACGTAACAGGCAGTGGGCCCGCTCGGCGTCGCGGCCCGGTGCTGCGACGCCCGGGCGCCGGTGCGGCACCGGGCCGCATCGCGGCCGACGGGGGCACGCCCACCTATGTCTTGCGCTGCATAGGTGATGACCTGCGCCAGAGGATCCGGTTCGTGTGTTTTCAATGAGTTGAGCACGGCATGGCGGCATGTGACGCGGGACGTGTCGCAATTTTTTACAGTTGTTCATGATCGTCGGCCGGAATCTCGCTACTCTCAGGATCGGCTGTTTGCATTCAATGGGTTAGGGAAGGTGGCCCGATAGTTGCTATCTGGTTCGGCGAGCGTTCATCGAAAGCTACGAACCCGATCCACGACTGCCGAGAGAACCCCCCGTGACGACTTCCCTGCGCCTGAGCCTGATCGCGGCCGCCCTCCTTTCCGCCGGAGCCGCCTCGGCAGCCCCGATCTCCATCGGCAGCACCGGTACCTACACGCTGCAGTACGAAGACACCGCCGCACAGTGGTCGGGCGTGCTGTCGATCAACGTGACCAGCCTCTCGAATTCGGCCCTCACGGCCGTGTTCACCATGTCGAGCGACACCGACAGCTACGCCGGCTCGCGTCTCACCAGCTTCGCCCTGGACTTCGCGCCCAACGTGACCGGCGCCAATGGCTTCGTCGCCAACGTCGACGGAGGCGCCAAGGTATTCGCAGGTTTCGGTTTCCCGCCGAACGGCAACTACAACGGCTTCGTCGTCGACATCTGCGCCTACACCGGCAACAACTGCCAGGGCGGCGGCAACACCGGCCTGCTGCCGGGCGCCTCGGATGCGTTCCAGCTCACCCTGACCCGCGCGGCGGCGCAGGGTGCCTGGCTGCTGAACGGCGCCCCGGTCAAGATCCAGGCCGGCCCCGACGGCGGGTCGTATCATTTCGACTCCTGCACGCTGGGCAACGGTTGCGGCAGCACCCAGGTGCCGGTGCCCGGTACGCTCGGGCTGCTCGGCCTGGCGGCGCTCGGCCTCGGAGTGGCCACGCGGCGCCGCGCGCGCGATTGAGGAGGGCCCCTCCCCACGCGAGACGCCGGGCCTGCCCGGCGTTTTTCTTTGCGGGAGCGCCCACCGGGCGTCCCGCCGCATGTCGGTGAAAGACCGGGCTTTGCGTGCGGACCGTTCTTGGCTATCCTCCCGGCTGGTTCGAACGCTTATTCAGAATAACAATCGGAATCACACTCACGGAGCCCCACGCTTGCCTCTCGACGCGATCGCCAACATCATCCTCAGCGGCCTGCTGACCGGCCTGGTCTACGGGCTGATGGCGCTCGGGCTGTCGGTCATCTACGGGGTGGTGCGCATCGTCAACTTCGCGCACGGCGAGCTGATGGCGGTGGCGATGTACGCGGCGGTATTCGCCTTCGCGCTGGCCGGCGTCGATCCGCTGTGGATGCTGGTGCCCATGGCGCTGGCCTTCTTCGGCGTCGGCTACGGCCTGCAGCGGGTGCTCATCAACCCCTTCATCGACCGGCCGGAGCACTCGCAGTTCATCCTGCTGCTGGCGGTCGCGCTGATCCTGGTCAACGCGCTGCTGGTGGCCTTCGGGCCCGACGCGCGCACGGTGCAGGTCGAGTACGCGCTCGATTCCTACGAGATCGGTCCGCTGCTGGTCGACAAGGTGCGCGTGATCTGCGCGGCGGTGGCGCTGGTGGCCTGCGCGCTGCTGTTCGCGATCTTCCGCTACACCTCGTTCGGCAAGGCGATCCGCGCCTGCGCCGACAACCTGCTCGGCGCGCAGGTGGTCGGCCTGAACGTCAAGCACTTGTACGCGCTCACCTTCGGCCTGGGGGTCGCCTGCGTCGGCGTCGCCGGCTGTCTGCTCTCCCTGCTGGTGGACGTCACGCCCTCGATCGGGCCGGCCTATACGCTGCTCGCCTTCGTGATCGTCATCATCGGCGGGCTGGGCTCGATGATCGGGGCGCTGGCCGGCGGCGTGCTGATCGGCGTGTCGGAGTCGGTGGCGGGGCTGCTGTTCACGCCGTCGGCCAAGAGCATGCTGTCGTTCGCGCTGCTGATCCTGGTCCTCGCATTCAGGCCGCAGGGCCTGTTCAAGGCACGATGACCCGCTCGCACCTGGCGCTGGCGGTGCTGGCGGTCGTCCTGCTGGCGCTGCCCCTGGCGCTCGACCGCTACCTGCTGTCGGTGATGATCCTCATCCTGTACTTCGCCTTCGTCGGGCAGGCGTGGAACGTGATGATGGGCTTCTGCGGGCAGCTCTCGCTCGGCCATGCGCTGTTCGTGGGGCTGGGCGCCTACACTGCCGCGGCCCTGTACCAGCACTTCGGCATCATCCCCTGGGTGGGCATGGTGGCGGCGGTGGCGGTGTGCGTGGCGGCCGCTTCGTTCATGGGCTGGCTCGCCTTCCGCTTCGGCATCGGCGGCACCTACTTCGCGCTGCTGACGATCGCCTTCGCCGAGTTCACGCGCATCGGGTTCGACCACTTCGGCTGGGTCGGCGGCTCGGGCGGCTTCTTCCTGAAGGTGATCCAGCAGGATCGCGTCGATCTGGTCAACCTGCGCGGCAACCCGGTGCTGTTCTACTACTTCGCGCTGGCGCTGGCCGCGCTGGCCTTCCTGCTCTCGGCCTGGCTGCTGCGCGGGCGGCTCGGGTTCTACTTCCGCGCCATCCGCGACAACGAGGAAGGCGCGCGCGCGGCCGGCGTCGACGTCTTCCGCTACAAGATGTACGCGGTGCAGATCTCCGCAGGCATGACCGCGCTGGCCGGCGTGTTCTTCGCGTTCTACTACAACAACCTGTTCCCCGAGCAGATCTTCCACATCAGCCGCTCGATCGAGATCATCCTCGCGCCCATCATCGGCGGCATCGGCACCCTGTTCGGGCCGGTGCTGGGCGCCGCCGTGCTCACGGTGCTCTCGGAGGGCATCAACCAGGCGCTGTCGATGGCCGGGCACGAGATCCCCGGGGTCAAGCAGATCCTGTACGGCATCGCGCTCGGGGCCGCGATCATGTTCATGCCCAACGGCATCTGGCCGGTCATCGCGCGGCGGCTGGGCTTCGCGCGCCGGGGCGACGGCGATGCCTGAGCCGCAAGCCGCCATGCTCGAGGTGGCCGGCGTCTCGAAGAGCTTTCGCGGGCTCAGGGCGGTGTCCGGCGCTACGCTCGCGGTCGAGCGCGGCGAGATCGTCGCGCTGATCGGGCCCAACGGGGCCGGCAAGACGACCCTGTTCAACCTGATCGCCGGCACCCTGGCGCCCGACGACGGCAGCATCCGCTTCCTCGGCAGCGAGATCGGCGGCTGGCGCGCCGACCGCGTCTGTGCGGCGGGGATCGGGCGCACCTTCCAGATCGTCAAGCCGTTCGCCGACATGTCGGTGCTCGAGAACGCCATGGTCGGCGGCTTTCGCGGCACGCGCGATCGTCGCGTCGCGCGTGCGCGCGCCGAGTATGCGCTGCAGGCGCTCGACATGTGGGCGCAGCGCGACCGCCTTGCCTCGGCCCTGACGCTGCCGGACCGCAAGCGGCTCGAGGTCGCGCGCGCGCTCGCCACCGAGCCCAGGCTGCTGCTGCTCGACGAGGTGATGGCGGGGCTGCGCCCCACCGAGACCGACCACATGGTGGCGGCGTTCAGGCGCCTGAATGCCGAGCACGGGGTGACCATCCTGCTCATCGAGCACGTGATGCGCGCGGTGATGGCGCTGGCGCAGCGCGTCTACGTCCTGCACCACGGCGAGATCATCTCCGCGGGCACCCCGCAGCAGGTCACCTCCGATCCGAAGGTGCTCGAGAGCTATCTCGGCACCGGGGCGCTGCAGTAGGCTGCGGGCATGCTGGCGATCCGCGACCTCTCGGTGTTCTACGGCGATGCGCAGGCGCTCGACGGCGTGACGCTCGAGGTGGGCGCCAACGAGATCGTCGCGCTGGTGGGCGCCAACGGCGCCGGCAAGACCTCGCTCATCCGCACGGTGGCCGGCATCCTGCATCCGCGCCGCGGCTCGATCGCCTTCGAAGGCCGCGAGATCGCCGGGCTCGACAGCCACCGCGTGTGCGACCTCGGCGTGGGCCAGGTGGCCGAAGGCCGCCAGGTGTTCCCCTCGCTCACGGTGCTCGACAACCTGCGGGTCGGCAGCCTGCTGCCGCGCGCGCGCGCCGGCGCGGCCGCGGCACTCGAGCGCGTGCTCACCATGTTCCCGCGGCTGCGCGAGCGCGCCGGCCAGCTCGCGGGCACGCTCTCGGGCGGCGAGCAGCAGATGCTCGCCATCGGACGCTGCCTGATGGGCGCGCCGCGCCTGATCATGTTCGACGAGCCCTCGCTCGGCCTGTCGCCGGCCCTGGTCAACGAGGTGTTCGCCACCATCCGGCAGCTGCACGAGCAGGGCCTCACCATCCTGCTGGTCGAGCAGAACGTGGCCGCTTCGCTGCGCCTGGCCGATCGCGCCTACGTGCTCGAGAACGGCAGCATCGCGCTCGCGGGCAGCGGGGCGCAGCTGCTGGACGATCCGCGGGTCAAGGAAGCCTACCTGGGGCTGTGAAGTTGTTGCGGCCATCCACGCGCACCCGTCGCTTCGCCCTCGCGCTGGCGCTGGGTGCCGCCCTGCTGCCCGCGCCGGCGAGCGCCTCGCAGGCACCTGCCGCGGCGATTCCGCCGGCGGGCATCGGGCCGGGTGCGGCGCCTGCAGGCCATGCCATCGCAGCTGCCGGCGCGATCGTCGATCTCTCGGCCCTGCACGTGGTCGCGCGCGGCGACAGCCTGGCCTCGATCGGCGCGCGCTACGGCGTGTCGACGCGACGGGTGGCGCTCGAGAACGGGCTCGATCCCGGCAAGCCGCTGCGCCCCGGGCAGGCATTGCAGGTGACCGCGCGCCACGTGGTGCCGCCGGCGCTCGAGGCCGGCATCGTGATCAACCCGCCCCAGCGCATGCTGTTCCTGTTTCGCGCCGGCCGCGTCGCCCAGGCCTATCCGGCGGCGGTCGGGCGGCCCGACTGGCAGACGCCGCTGGGCGAGTTCACCGTGGCCAACCGGCAGGTCGACAAGACCTGGATCGTGTCGCCCTCGATCCAGGAGGAGATGCGCCGCGAGGGCAAGCCGGTGCTCACGCAGGTGCCGCCCGGACCGGACAATCCGCTCGGGCCGCGCTGGATCGGGCTGAGCATGCCGGCCATCGGCATCCACGGGACGAACGCGCCCTCGAGCGTCTATGGTTTTCGTTCGCATGGCTGCGTCCGGCTCCATTCCGACGACGTGGTACGCCTGTTCGACGCCGTCGCGGTGGGCGAGCCGGGCCGCATCGTCTACCTGCCCGTGTTGCTGGCGCGCGGCGACGACGGGCGGATCTGGTTCGAGGCGAATCCGGACGTCTACCGGCGCAGCGGCGCCACCGTCGCGACGGTACGCGCCATGGCGCGCGACCGGGGTATCGCCGAAGAGTCGATAGACTGGTCGCAGGTCGCAACGATGCTGCGCGAACGCGACGGCCTGGCCCGCGAGGTGGGAGTGCGGGAAGCGGAGCCCGGTTCGCGCGGAGAGGGGGAGCGGGGATGAGATTGCCGATGCGCCGACACCTGTTTCGGGCCGGGATCACGGCGATGGCGGCCGGCGTGGCCGCGCGCGGTGCCGTGGCCGGATCGCGGCCGGCGGCGTCTGCCGGCGCCGCGGACGGAATCGCCGGAATCGCGCGGCTGGCGCTGGTCAACACGCACACCGGCGAGGCGCTCGACGTGGTCTACCGCGAGCGCGGACATTATCTCGACGATGCGATCGCCGAGATCGACCGCGTGCTGCGCGATCATCGCAACGGCGAGGTGTTCCCGATCGACCGCGTACTGCTCGACCAGCTCGATGCCCTGAGCGCGCTGCTCGGCACCGGCATGCGTCCGTTCCATGTCATTTCCGGCTACCGCTCGCCGGCCACCAACGCGATGCTGGCGGCGCGCAGCGGCGGGGTCGCCACCCACAGCCTGCACATGTCGGGCCGCGCCATCGACATCCGCATGCCCGGAGTGCCGCTGGCCGTCCTGCATCGTGCCGCGCTGGGCATGCGCGCGGGCGGTGTCGGGTTTTATCCGCGCTCGGATTTCGTGCACGTCGATACCGGGCGCGTGCGCAGCTGGTAGCCGACCCGGCCGGCCGCGCCCAGCAACGCAGTACCTTTGCCGCGCGCCACGGCGGCGTGCGGCGCGCCCCGTCACGAGGGCGGCAGCACCTTGCCCGGGTTCATGATCCCCTGCGGATCGAGCGCCTCCTTGAGCCGGCGCATCAGCGCCATCTCCACCGGCGACTTGTAGCGCGCTGCCTCGTCGCGCCGCAGCTGGCCCAGGCCGTGCTCGGCGGAGATCGATCCGCCGAAGGCGACTGCCGCGTCGTGCGTGACGAGGTTGATGGCCGGCTGCAGGGCGAGGAACTCGGCCTCGTGCTCCGGACCGGCGCGATCGACCGGCGGCGATACGTTGTAGTGCAGGTTGCCGTCGCCGAGGTGGCCGAACACCACCAGCCGGATGCCGGGGAAGCGCCTGCCCAGCTCGGCGTCGGTGTGCGCGACGAAATCGGCGATCGAGGAGATCGGCACCGAGACGTCGTGCTTGATGTTCTTGCCGGCGAGCGCCTGCGCTTCCGAGATCAGCTCGCGCAGCGCCCACAGGGCGCGGCTCTGCGTGCCCGAGGTGGCGACCACGGCGTCGCTCACGATGCCGGCTTCCAGCGCGCGCTCCATCAGCGCCTCGAACGCGGCCTGGGCGTGCGCCTCGCCTTCGCTGTCGGAGGTCTCCAGCAGCACGTAATGGGGGCTGGGCTGGGCGAACGGCCGGCGATGATCCGGGAAGTGCTGCAGCACCAGCTCGATGCACAGGTCCGACATCAGCTCGAAGGCGGTGAGCGAGGAGCCGAGCATGGACTGGGCCATCTCGAGCAGCCGCAGGGCGGCGCGCGGATCGGCGACGGCCGCCATCGCGGTGATCTGCGCGGCCGGCAGCGGGTACAGCTTCAGGGTCGCCGCGGTGATCACGCCGAGCGTGCCCTCGGCGCCGATGAACAGGTCGCGCAGATCGTAGCCGGTGTTGTCCTTGCGCAGCCCGCGCAGGCCGTGCCAGATCTCGCCCGCGGCGGTGACCACCTCCAGGCCCAGGCACAGCTCGCGCATGTTGCCGTAGCGCAGCACCGCGACGCCGCCGGCGTTGGTGGAGAGGTTGCCGCCGATGGTGCACGAACCCTCCGAGGGCAGGCTGAGCGGGAACAGGCGCTGCGCCGCGTGCGCCGCTTCGCGCACCTGTATCAGCGTGCAGCCGGCCTCGACGGTGATCGAGTTGTTGACGGTATCGACGGCGCGGACGTGCTTCATGCGCGCCAGCGACAGCACCACCGTGCGGCCGCCGTCGTCGGGGGTCGCGCCGCCGGCCAGGCCGGTGTTGCCGCCCTGCGGCACGACCGCCACGCGATGCTCGGCGCACCAGCGCACCACCGCGGCGACGTCCTCCACCGAATCGGGCATCGCCACCGCGAGCGCGCGCCCGAAGTAGCGCCGGCGCCAGTCGACCAGGAACGGCTCGAGGTCGCCCGCCTCGGTGAGCAGCCGGCCGGCGAACCGGCCGCGCAGCGCCGTGACGTCGGGAAGGGCAGGCGCTGCCGGGTTCATCGGCGCATCCCGGGCAGCACGCCCTTCATGCCGCGCATCATCTTCGCCAGCCCGCCCTTCTGCATGCGCTTCATCATCGACTGCATCTGGTCGAACTGCGACAGCAGCCGGTTGACCTCCTGGACCGGCACGCCGGCGCCGGCGGCGATGCGCCGCTTGCGGCTGGCCTTGATGATCTCCGGCTTGCTGCGCTCGGCCCTGGTCATCGAGCGGATGATGGCCTGCATGCGGCGCACCTGCCGCTCGGCCTGCGACATGTCGGCGCCGGCCGCGGCCTGCTGCAGCTGCGCCGGCAGCTTGTCGAGCAGCGACGCCAGGCCGCCCATGCGGTTCATCTGGCCGAGCTGCGCGGCGAAGTCGTCGAGGTCGAAGCGGTTGCCGGCCTTGAGCTTGTCGGCGAGGTCCTGGGCGGTCTTCTGGTCGACCACCTTGTGCGCCTCCTCGACCAGCGACACGATGTCGCCCATGCCGAGGATGCGGTTGGCCATGCGCTCGGGGTGGAAGGCCTCGAGCCCGTCGAGCTTCTCGCCGACGCCGACGAACTTGATCGGCGCGCCGGTGACCGCCTTGACCGACAGCGCGGCGCCGCCGCGCGCATCGCCGTCGAGCTTGGTGAGCACGACGCCGGTAAGCGGCAGCGTTTCGCGAAACGCCCGCGCGGTGTTCACCGCGTCCTGGCCCTGCATCGCATCGACGACGAACAGGGTCTCGATCGGCTTCAACTGCGCGTGCAGCGCGGCGATCTCGCGCATCATCTCGTCGTCGATCGCCAGCCGGCCGGCGGTGTCGACCAGCAGCACGTCGTGGTAGTGCGTGCGCGCCCATTGCAGCGCGGCTGCCGCGATGTCGGCCGGCTTCTGGTCGGGCGTCGAGGCGAAGAAGTCGGCTCCGGCCTGCGCGGTGACGGCGCGCAGCTGCTCGATCGCCGCCGGCCGGTACACGTCGCACGAGACGGTGAGCACCTTCTTCTTCGTTTCGCGCAGCCACCTGGCGAGCTTGCCCACCGTGGTGGTCTTGCCCGCGCCCTGCAGGCCGGCCATCAGCACCACCGCCGGCGGCTGGGTGGCCAGGTCGAGCCCGGCGTTCTGGCCGCCCATCAGCGCGGTGAGCTCGCGATGCACCACGCCGACCAGGGCCTGGCCGGGGGTGAGGCTGCCCACCACGTCCTGGCCGAGCGCCTTCTCGCGCACCCGCGCGACGAAGTCGCGCACCACCGGCAGGGCCACGTCGGCTTCGAGCAGCGCGATGCGGATCTCGCGCAGCATCTCCTGGGTGTTGGACTCGGTCAGCCGGGCCTCGCCGCGCATCGTCTTGACGACGCGCGCGAGCCGTTGCGACAGATTTTCGAGCATGGCCATGGAGTAAACTGGGTCGGTGCCGATTCTACTGGTTATTGCCTGCCTGCTCGCCTCGCTCGCCTACCTGGTCGCCTGGCGTGCGCCGGCTCGCCATGCCACGGCGCTGATGCTGGTCGGCCTGGCGGTGCACGCCGGCGCCCTCTACGTCACCAGCGTGGGCGAGTCCGGCTGGCACTTCGGCTTCGCGCCCATCCTGTCGGCCACCCTGTGGATCGGCATCGCGGTGCTCTGGATCGAAGGCCTGTCGGTGCGCGTCGAGGCGCTGCGCACCGTGCTCCTGCCGCTGGCAGCCATCGTGGTGCCGCTGCCGCTCCTCTTTCCCGGGCTCGACCTCGCCGCGCAGGCCACCCGCCCGCTGTTCCTGCCGCACCTGCTCATCGGCACGCTGGCCTACGGCGTGCTGACCATGGCCGCCGCCCATGCGCTGCTGATGGCCGCGGCCGAGCGCGCCCTGCATGGCGGCGCCCCGGGCGTCACGGCTCCGCCCTTCGCGCGCCTCCTCGAAGACCTGCCGCCGCTGCTGGTGCTCGAGCGCATCCTGTTCCGCTTCATCGGGCTGGGTTTCGCGCTGCTCACGCTCACCGCGTTCAGCGGCGTGCTGTTCTCCGAGGAGATCTTCGGGCAGCCGCTGCGCCTCGATCACAAGACGGTGTTCACGCTGATCGCGTGGGTGGTCTTCGCGGTGCTGCTGCTCGGCCGGCGCCTGCGCGGCTGGCGCGGCCGTACCGCCCTGCGGCTCACCCTGGGCGGCTTCGTGCTGCTGCTGCTGGCCTACGTCGGCAGCCGGCTGGTGCTCGAGGTCATCCTGCATCGGCGCTGATGGGCAAGCTGCTGTCCTGGCTGGTGGTGATCGCGCTGGTCTATCTCGCGCTGCGGCTGATCGCGCTCAGCCAGCGCCGGCGCGAGCGCGCCGCCGAAGCTGCGCGCGGGGAGGCGGGCCGCGCCGGCGAGCGCCCCCGGGTGGGCGGCGAGATGATGGTGCGCTGCGCGCATTGCGGCGTGTACCTGCCGGCCTCCGAGGCGATCACCGACGGCGGGCGCACCTACTGCGATCCGGCGCATCGCGACGCCGATCGCGCCGCGCAGCCGCGGGGATGACGGCGTCCGCACCCAGGTCGACCGGCTTCACGGCGCGCGCCTCCGAGGCGCCGCCGTCCGACTCGTACCAGGCCTCGCTGCGCTGGCTGGCCGCCAGCAGGGTGGCCGTCGCGCTGCTGCTGATGGCGTTCGTGCCGCTGCGCGACAGCGGCCGCTTCGCCGCCGAGATCGACGATCCGGCGCTGTTCGAGCGCGCCGCCGTGGTCTACCTGCTGGTAGCGGTGCTCCATCTCTCCACCGTGCGGCGCCTGGGCGGACACTTCCACGCGCTGCTGGTGGTGCACGCCCTCACCGACCTGGTCGCGCTGGCCACCCTCATGCATGCCGCGGGCGGTTTGCGCAGCGGCATCGTGGTGCTGCTGATCGCCGCGCTGGCCGGCGCGGCGGTGCTTTCCACGCGGCGCATGGCGGCGTCGTTCGCCGCCGCCGCCACGCTGCTGGTGCTCGGCGAGGCGGCCTGGACGCTGCTGCGCGGCGGCGGCACCGAGGCCGGCCTGCTGATGATGGCCGGGCTGATCGGGGTGGCCTGCTTCGCCACCGCGATGACCGTCAACTGGCTGGCCATCCGCCTGCACGCGCAGGAGCAGATCGCGCGCCGGCGCGGCGAAGATTTGCGCCGCCAGCTCGCGGTGACCTCGCGCGTGGTGGCCGAGCTGCAGCAGGGGGTGCTGATCGTCGGCGAGGACGGCCGGGTGCACACGATGAACCCGGCCGCGCGCGCGTTGCTCGGCGCCGGTCGCGAGGCGCCGCTGCTGGCCAACGCCGGCCCGCACGAGGGCGGCGCCGGCTGGTCGGCGCTGCGCCGTGCCTACGCGCACTGGCGCGCCGGGGCGGGCGCCGGCCACGCCGGCAGCGGCCCTGCGCAGAGCGAGGTCGACCTGCCGGCGCCCGGAGGCGGGTCCGCGCGGGTGCGGCTGCGCTTCCTCGGCACCGCCGAGCCGGGCACCGATACCGTGGTGATGCTCGAGGACCAGCGCCTGATCGAAGAGCGCGCGCAGCAGCTGAAGCTGGCCTCGATGGGCCGGCTGTCGGCCTCGATCGCCCACGAGATCCGCAATCCGCTCGGCGCCATCCGCCACGCCAACGGCCTGCTCGCCGAGCGGCTCGACGACCCGGTGCTGGCGCGGCTGGCGCGCATCGTCGAAGACAACACGGTGCGCATCGACCGCATCATCGAGGACGTGCTGTCGATCTCGCGTCGCGAGCGCGCCACCGTCGAGACCATAGCCCTGGCCGATTTCCTGAAGAGCCTGCTGCCCGAGTTCATTGCCGCCTGCAACGCCGACCCGGCCCGGGTGGCGGTACGCCTGCTCAGCCAGCGGCCGATCCGCTTCGACTCCAACCACCTGCGGCAGGTGCTGCTGAACCTGCTGGGCAACGCCCTGCGCTATGCCTCCGGGGCGCCGGGGGCGGTGCTCGTCGAGTGGCGCGAGCGCGAACCCCATCGATTAGAATTGGTGGTCGCCGACGACGGGCCGGGATTGCCGACCGAAATGCTGGAACATGCGTTCGAACCGTTCTTCACCACCGAGACCCGCGGCACGGGGCTCGGCCTGTACCTGGCGCGCGAGCTGTGCAATGCCAACGGCGCGGCGATCCGCTACGAGGCGGGCGCTTCGGGCGAGCGCTACCGCAGCGCGTTCGTGATCGAGCCGGCGCCGGGCGCGGCGCCCCCCCGATGAAAGAGGGCTCCGACAGTCCGGTCGGCCGGCCGGCGCCGCGCACCGCGCGCACGCCGCGCGTGCTGGTGGTCGACGACGAGGCCGACCTGCGCGAGCTGCTCGAGCTGACGCTGGTCGGCATGGGGCTCGACGTCGATTGCGCCGCCAGCCTCGCCGAGGCCGATGCCCTGCTCGGGCGCGAGGCCTACGCGCTGTGCCTGACCGACATGCGGCTGCCCGACGGCGACGGCCTGGCGCTGGTCACCGCGATCAACCGCCGCTTTCCGCAGACGCCGGTGGCCGTGATCACCGCCCATGGCAGCGCCGAGAACGCGGTGGCGGCACTGAAGGCCGGTGCCTTCGACTACCTCGCCAAGCCGGTGGCGCTCGATGCCTTGCGCAGCCTGGTCCGCTCGGCGGTCCAGCTGCCCGCGCAGCAGCCCGCGCCGGCGTCCGCTCCCGAGGCGGCGCCGGCGGCGGCCGAGCCTGCCTGGCAGCTGCTCGGCGAGTCGGCGGCCATGCACGACGTCCGCGCCCAGATCCAGCGGCTCGCGCGCAGCATGGCGCCGGTGTCGATCACCGGCGAGTCCGGCTCGGGCAAGGAGCTGGCCGCGCGCCTCATCCATCGCTCGGGTGCGCGCGCCGCGCAGCCGTTCATCGCCGTGAACTGCGGTGCCATTCCCGAGACGCTGATGGAGGCCGAGTTCTTCGGCCATCGCAAGGGCGCGTTCACCGGCGCCGATCACGATCGCGACGGCTTCTTCCAGGCGGCCAGCGGCGGCACCCTGTTCCTCGACGAGGTCGCCGACCTGCCGCTGGCGATGCAGGTCAAGCTGCTGCGGGCGATCCAGGAAAAGCGCGTGCGCAAGGTCGGGGCCACGGTCGAGGAAGCGGTCGACGTGCGCATCATCAGCGCCACGCATCAGGACCTCGCCCAGTGCGTCGCGGCCGGCCGCTTCCGGCAGGACCTGTACTACCGACTCAACGTCATCGAGCTGAAGCTGCCGGCCCTGCGCGAGCGGCTCGAGGACATCCCGACGCTGGCCGCGGCGATCCTGGCGCGCCTGGCCGCGCGCGCCGGCAATCCGGATCCGCCGCGGCTCTCCTCGGTCACCCTGCGCTATCTCCAGAGCTACCGCTTCCCCGGCAACGTGCGCGAGCTCGAGAACATGCTCGAGCGTGCCCTGGCGTTCTCCAACGGCGAGGTGATCAACGTCGAGGACCTCGGCCTGAAGCCGATCGTCTCCGATGCCGACGAGAACGAGCGCGCCGATCCGTCCGGCGAAGCGGAGCCGCACGCGCCGCATGCGCCGGCGGGTGCGGCAGCCGGCGGCGCCGCGGCGGGTTCCGCCGGCGGTCCTGCGGCGGCCCACGGCGGCTCTGCGGCAGGCCATGGCGCGGCAACTCATGCGGCTCCGGGCGGTGCCGCGACGGGCGACCGCCGGCCGGTGCGCGTCTCGGAAGACGGCATCCCCGAATCGCTGCCCGACTATCTCGACCAGATCGAGCGCGACACCATCCAGCGCGCGCTCGAGAAGACGCGCTACAACCGCACCGCCGCCGCGCGCCTGCTCGGCATCACGTTCCGCGCACTGCGCTACCGGATGCAGCGGCTCGGGATCAGCTAGGGTGAACAGGCCCTGGCCGACACGCTCCGGGAGTTCGTGGAGGTGAATCGAGCTCGCGCCGCCGGGCCCGCGGCAGGCGAGATGCCGGGCTGGCTGGCCGGCGCGCGGCGCGTGCCGTCGCCGAACTTCGACGCGCGTCCGCCCGGCACGGCGATCGATCTGCTCGTGGTTCACCACATCAGCCTGCCGCCGGGGCGCTTCAGCGGCGACGCGGTGGAGCGGCTGTTCACGAACCGGCTCGATCCGCATGCCGACCCTTCGTTCGAGGCGCTGCGCGGGTTGCGCGTGTCCGCGCATTTCCTGATCCGGCGGCGCGGCGAGCTGCTCCAGTTCGTCGCCGCCGACGCGCGCGCCTGGCACGCGGGGGCGTCGCGCTTCATGGAGCGCGAGCGCTGCAACGATTTCTCGCTCGGCGTCGAGCTCGAGGGCGACGGCGAGCATCGCTTCACCGAGCCGCAGTACCGGCGGCTGGCCCGACTGATCGCCGTCCTGCGCGAACGCCATCCGCTGCGCTGGATCGCCGGGCACAGCGACATCGCGCCCGGGCGCAAGAGCGATCCGGGCCCCACCTTCGACTGGGCACGCGTGCTTGCTGCTCCCGAGGCTGCGGGGCTCGAGCGTCCGTTCTGAGTAGTCGCCTTCGAAGTCGAGCGCTTCTCTCGTTTCTCCCTATCTCCCTTCCTTCGGCGGTTGACGCGGTCGCGGCAGACGGCGGGCGGCCGGGCCCAGGGGGCCGCGGCCGCTGGGCACGGCGGTCGGTGCTGCGCACCGACTTCCCTCCGCTGCTCGCCTCGGGGTCGTGCGGCGCAACTCGCTGCCCTCGCTACGCGAGCTCCGCTCAGACAAGGCGCCGCAAGTCAGAAGTACGAAGCGCGCTGCGCGCGCCGACCCCGAGACTGCGCTGCTCGGCGCCGCACACAGCGCCGCAACCCCCGGGCCCGGCCGCCCGCCGACTGCCGCTCGGGCACCGTGGGTGGTGTTCTGGCCGAAGGCAGAAGCGGTGCTCGGAGCGAGGGCGAGAGCAGAACCGAAGACGGGGCTATTGTCTGCGCAGTCCACTACGGTATCGGCAAAGGCGTGGGCCGCCCGGGGCCGGCGCGCCTGTGCGCAGCCGAGAAGCGCAGCAGCACCGGCGGCGCGCGCAGCGCGCTTCGTGCTTCATTCTCGCGGCGCCCTGTCCGAGCGGAGCTCGCGTAGCGAGCGCAGCGAGTTGCGCCGCGCCAGCCGGTGCTGGAGCATCGCAGGGCACCCCCGCGCAGCGGGGGCAAGCACCGGTGCGCCGGCCCCGGGCGGCCCGCGCCTTTGCTCGCGCCAACCTCCGCACGCGCCAACCTCCGCACGCGCAGACCGAAGCACGCGCAGACCGAAGCACGCGCAGACCAGGGCTCGCACAGACGATTCACGCTTGCCTGTCGCAGCATCGGCCACTACAATTGGGCGAAATCAAGGTAAAGACACTAGATCTAGTGGTAGTGCCCCGCGCGATCGAAGCACCTCGCCGCGGCGCACCGACCCTCTGTCTCCGGCCCGCGCACGCGGGTCTCCATTCATCGATCCTCCGGAGGAAGCACGCATGACATGGGTCGCCGACAGCGCGCAATCGATCCCGCTCAACCCCCTGCCGCCGGCCGCCATGCCCGATGCGGCACCCGCGGCGGCGTATGCCGACTACAAGGTGATCCGCCGCAACGGGGCGGTGGTCGGCTTCGAGCCGGCCAAGATCTCGATCGCGATGACCAAGGCCTTTCTCGCCGTCAACGGAGGCCAGGGCGCGGCCTCGGCGCGTGTGCGCGAGCTGGTCGCGCAACTCACCCAGGCGGTGATCGGCGCGTTGCTGCGCGGCAAGCCCGGCGGCGCCACCTTCCACATCGAGGACATCCAGGACCACGTCGAGCTGGCGCTCATGCGTTCGGGCGAGCATGAGGTCGCGCGCGCCTACGTGCTGTATCGCGAGCAGCGCGCCCAGGAGCGCGCCGCGAAGCTGCGCGAGCGCGCCGAGGCCGGGCGCCCGGCGCTGCACGTAATCGACGGCGGCGTGCGCAAGCCGCTCGAGCTGCCCGCCCTGCGCTCGCTCGTCGAGGCGGCCTGCACGGGCCTGGGTGAGTTCGTTTCCGCCGACCTCGTGCTCGGCGAGACGGTGAAGAACCTGTACGACGGCGTGCCGATGGAAGAGGTGTACAAGTCGGCGATCCTGTCGGCGCGCGCGCTCCTCGAGAAGGATCCGGCCTACAGCCAGGTCACCGCCCGGCTGCTGCTGCACACCATGCGCCGCGAGGTGCTCGGCGAGGAGGTCGCGCAGGCCGACATGGCGGCACGCTACCGCGAATACTTCCCGTCGTTCGTGCGCCGCGGCGTGGAGGCCGGCCTGCTCGACCCGGCGCTGCTGCAGTTCGACCTGCCGCGGCTGGCCGGCGCCCTGGCGGCCGGGCGCGACCTGCAGTTCGGCTATCTCGGCCTGCAGACGCTGTACGACCGCTACTTCCTGCATATCGGCGATGTCCGCATCGAGTTGCCGCAGGCCTTCTTCATGCGCGTGGCGATGGGCCTGGCGCTCAACGAGATCGATCGCGAGGCGCGCGCGATCGAGTTCTACGAGCTGCTGTCGACCTTCGATTTCATGAGCTCCACGCCCACGCTGTTCAACTCGGGCACGCAGCGTTCGCAGCTGTCGTCGTGCTACCTGACCACCGTCTCCGACGATCTCGACGGCATCTACGAGGCGATCAAGGAGAACGCGCTGCTGGCCAAGTACGCCGGCGGCCTGGGCAACGACTGGACGCCGGTGCGTGCGCTCGGCGCGCACATCCGCGGCACCAACGGCAAGAGCCAGGGTGTGGTGCCGTTCCTGAAGGTGGTCAACGACACGGCGGTGGCGGTCAACCAGTGCTTCGCGCCCGACACGGGTGTCCATACGCAGGCCGGCGTGCGCGCGATTCGCGACGTCGCACCGGGCGACCTGGTGCTCGGCATCGACGGCGAGTATCGCGAAGTGACCGAGCGGATGGTCTACAACCAGACCGATCCGATGGTCGAGATCCGGATCAAGCATTCGATCGAGCCGCTGCGCGTGACCGCCGGGCACCCAGTATGGGCGATCCGCGGCGTGCCGATGGAGCAGAGCGTGGCGCGCACGATGGCCTGGATCGAGCGCGGCAAGGTCGGACCGGCGTGGGTGGATGCGGGCATGCTCGAGCGCGGCGACTACGTCGCGCAGGTCGTGCCGCAGGAGGTGGTTCCGGTCGAAGGCTTCGACGAGGACGATGCGCACATGTACGGCATCCTGCTCGGCGACGGTCATCTGTCGAAGGGCGGCCGGCAGTTCGGCCTATCCGGACATCCGACGCGCGACGCCCATCTCGCCTTCGTGCGCGGTTATCTCGAACGGCGCGGCATCCACTATTGGGAGACTCGCCGCGGTACCAGCTATTGCCAGGTTCACTGGTCGGCGGGCCTGGGCGCGCAGCGCGATGCGACCACCGGCCGCATCGCGGGCACGATAGGGCCGTCGATGCCGTTCGCCCGTGACGATCTCTACGCCGCCGACGGCAGCAAGGCGATCGCGGCGCGCTTCGCGCATCTGCCGCTGGCGCAGGCGCTGCGACTGGTGCAGGGGCTGATCGAGACCGACGGCAACGTGTCGCGCGGCAAGGAGATCACCTTCACCAATACGTCGCGGGCGTTGATCGAGGGCCTGCGCTACCAGCTCCTGCGCCTGGGCGTGCCGACCGCCGGCGCGCTGCGCGAGCGCGCCGGCGGGCACGAAGGGACGCGCTCCGACGGCAGCCGCGTGCGCTTCGACGGCCTCACTCGCGCCTGGGATCTGCGCATTCCGGCGCTGCCCGAGATCGCGGCGCTGGTCGGCGCCAAGCCGCTCGTGAAGCGCAACTGGCTGCGCGTGGGCAAGCACCTGTTCTCGCGCGTGCGCTCGGTGCGGCCGATCGAGCCGGTGCCGTTCGTCTGCGACCTGAAGGTAGAGGGCGTGCGCTCCTACATGACCACCGGGGCGCTCGCGCATAACGGCGGCAAGCGTAAGGGCGCGGTGTGCGCCTACCTCGAGACCTGGCACCTCGACATCGAGGAGTTCCTCGAGCTGCGCAAGAACACCGGCGACGACCGGCGGCGCACCCACGACATGAACACGGCGAACTGGGTGCCCGACCTGTTCATGAAGCGGGTGGCCGAGAACGCCGAGTGGACGCTGTTCTCGCCTTCCGACTGCCCCGACCTGCACGACCTGTACGGCAAGGCGTTCGAGGCCGCCTACCTGCGCCACGAGGCGCGCGCGGCCAGCGGCGAGCTGAAGCTGTTCAGGAAGGTGTCGGCGGTGCAGCTGTGGCGGCGCATGCTGTCGATGCTGTTCGAGACCGGCCATCCGTGGATCACCTTCAAGGATCCGTGCAACCTGCGCTCGCCGCAGCAGCACGCCGGCGTCGTGCACGGCTCGAACCTGTGCACGGAGATCACGCTGAACACCAGCGCCAGCGAGATCGCGGTGTGCAACCTCGGATCGGTCAACCTGGTGGCGCACATGCGCGAGGAGGACGGGCGCTGGACGCTGGACCACGAGAAGCTGCGCTGCACGGTGCGCACCGCGATGCGCATGCTCGACAACGTCGTCGACATCAACTACTACGCGGTGGGCAAGGCGCGCAATGCCAACCTCAGGCACCGGCCGGTCGGGCTGGGCATCATGGGCTTCCAGGACTGCCTGCACCTGATGCGCGTCCCCTTCGCCGGCGCCGAGGCGGTCGAGTTCGCCGACCGCTCCATGGAGGCGGTGTGCTACCAGGCCTACTGGGCCTCCACCGAGCTGGCCGAGGAGCGCGGCCGCTATTCGAGCTTCCAGGGCTCGCTGTGGGACCGCGGCATCCTGCCGCACGACACCCTGGACCTGCTGGCCGCCGAGCGCGGCGGCCACGTCGAGGTGGACCGCACCGAGCGCCTCGACTGGAATGCGCTGCGCGAGCGCATTCGCGCCCACGGCATGCGCAACTCCAACTGCGTGGCGATCGCCCCCACCGCCACCATCTCGAACATCATCGGCGTGTCGGCGTGCATCGAGCCCACCTACCGGAACCTGTACGTCAAGTCGAACCTCTCGGGCGAGTTCACGGTGGTCAACGACTACCTGGTGCGCGACCTGAAGAAGCTCGGCCTGTGGGACGAGGTGATGATCGCCGACCTCAAGTTCTTCGACGGCTCGCTGGCGAAGATCGACCGCATCCCGCCCGAGCTGCGCGCGATCTACGCCACGGCGTTCGAGGTCGATCCGACCTGGCTGGTCGAGTGCGCGGCGCGCCGGCAGAAGTGGATCGACCAGGCGCAGTCGCTGAACATCTACATGGCGGGCGCATCCGGGCGCAAGCTGCACGAGACCTACATGCTGGCCTGGTTGCGCGGGCTGAAGACCACCTACTACCTGCGCTCGCTCGGCGCCACCAGCGCCGAGAAATCGACCACCGAGAAGATCGGGCAGCTCAACGCGGTGTCGGCCGGCGGCGCGTCGCACGCGGGCTTCTCGTACTCGGCGCAGGGCGCCGCGAGCGGCGCACCGCACGACGTGCGCGAAGCGGATGCGCCGAGCTTCTGCGGGCTCGACGATCCGCAGTGCGAGGCATGTCAATAGGGATGCCGAAATGCCGATCGCGGTGCAACTTGACGTGTCCGATGAAACGTGTTCTCCGATTCGATCTGTTGCGTGAACACCGACAAAACATCGGGCAAGTCAAGCCGATTGTCATCGGATCGTTGCAAGCGATCCACAGCGGCCGTAAGATCCCGCTTGTGAATAACAGCGGAATCTCGCGGCAGTACAGGTAGTTACCTGAAAAAACTGAAGCGAGACATCAGATGCTGTCCTGGGACGAATCGTTTTCCATGGCGCCGGCTCATCCGGCACGGGCAGGCACTCCGGCATCGCGGATCGATGCTGCACCCGCACCCGATTTCGTCGCGCCGGCGCTCGCGCCGGTGATCCCCTCCGCGACCGCGGCCGCCGGCGACCGGGCGCGGCGCCACGGCGGCTCGCAGGCCGCGCAGAGCGTGCGCCGCGTGCGCGTCGAGGACAAGCGCATCATCAACGGCAGCGCCGACGTCAACCAGCTGGTGCCGTTCAAGTACAAGTGGGCGTGGGAGAAGTACCTCGCCTCGTGCGCGAACCACTGGATGCCGCAGGAAATCGCGATGAGCCGCGACATCGCGCTGTGGAAGGATCCCGACGGGCTCACCGAGGACGAGCGCCGGCTGGTCAAGCGCAACCTCGGCTTCTTCGTCACCGCCGATTCGCTGGCCGCCAACAACATCGTCCTGGGCACGTACCGCCACATCACCGCGCCCGAATGCCGGCAGTTCCTGCTGCGCCAGGCCTTCGAGGAGGCGATCCACACGCATGCGTACCAGTACATCGTCGAATCGCTCGGCCTCGACGAGGGCGAGATCTTCAACGCCTACCACGAGGTGGAGTCGATCCGCGCGAAGGACGAATTCCTGATCCCGTTCATCGACACGCTGACCGACCCCGATTTCGCCACCGGCACGCCCGAGAGCGACCAGGCGCTGCTGAAGTCGCTGATCGTGTTCGCCTGCCTCATGGAAGGGCTGTTCTTCTATGTCGGCTTCGTGCAGATCCTGTCGCTCGGGCGCCAGAACAAGATGACGGGCGCGGCCGAGCAGTACCAGTACATCCTGCGCGACGAGTCGATGCACTGCAATTTCGGCATCGACCTGATCAACCAGATCAAGCTCGAGAACCCGTACCTGTGGACGCCGAGCCTGCGCGACGAGGTGCGCGGCCTGTTCCAGCGCGCCGTCGAGCTCGAGTACGCGTATGCCGAGGACACCATGCCGCGCGGCGTGCTCGGCCTGAACGCGCCCATGTTCAAGAGCTATCTGCGCTTCATCGCCAACCGGCGTGCGCAGCAGATCGGCCTAGACCCGCTGTTCCGGCAGGAAGAGAACCCCTTCCCCTGGATGAGCGAGATGATCGACCTGAAGAAGGAACGCAACTTCTTCGAAACGCGCGTCATCGAGTACCAGACCGGCGGCGCGCTCGCTTGGGATTGAATGCCTGCAGGATCCGAATTGAGGTCGTACGCAGCAGAAGACGAACGGTCGGCGACGACGAGGCGGCACGCGGTGCCCCCGGGGAGTCGTTCCCTTCGCTGCGAAGATCTCGCAAGAGCGCCGCGCCTTCGTGCACGGCGTTTTTTTTGCACCGAATTCATTAGCGTAGGAACGGCAACACGCTTGCATCGTGTTCTTGCGCCGATGAATAGCTCGTACCGGACGGTGCCTTCGGGCGCCCCGGCACGGGTTTCCATCATCGCAACATCCTGAGCAAAGGAGCATCCTCATGGCAACCGCCAAGAAAGCCGCCAAGAAGCCGGCTGCGAAGAAACCCGCGGCCAAGAAAACCGCCAAGAAAGCGGTGAAGAAGGCCGCCGCCAAGAAGCCGGCCGCGAAGAAAGCCGTCAAGAAAGCTGCCGTGCGCAAGCCGGCCGCCAAGAAAGCGGTGAAGAAAGCAGTCAAGCGCGTGGCGAAGGCCGCCAAGAAAGCGGTGAAGAAGACCGCTGCCAAGAAACCGGCTGCGAAGAAAGCGGTGAAGAAAGCCGCTGCCAAGAAGCCGGCTGCGAAGAAAGCCGCGGCCAAGAAACCTGCGGCGAAGAAAGCCGCTGCCAAGAAGCCCGCTGCCAAGAAGGCCGCGCCGCGCAAGGCGGCCGCCGCCGCGCCGGCTGCCAAGCCGCTGAACCCGGCCGCTGCTTGGCCGTTCCCGACCGGCAATCGCCCGTAGGCGTTCGTGCCCGCCGCGACGGCGGGCCCTCGCACTGCGCAGGACCCTTCGTCGCCGGCTCCGAGTCCCGCGCGCGCTGCGGCGCCGCGGGACTCTTTTCTTTGTGCGAGAATCTTTCGGGCTCACGCGGGGGCGATTGCAGTGTGAACAAGCCCTGGCTCCACCCTACCGGACACCATGCACCAGGCACTCTGGCTTCTGCTCGAAACACTCGGCAGCCTGCTGGCGACCGCCTGCGTGCTGCGCGCGTACCTGAACTGGCTCGGCTTCGGCGCGCGTAATCCCATCGGCCAGTTCGTCATCGCCATCACCGACTGGCTGGTGCTGCCGCTGCGCAGCCTGCTGCCGGCCACGCGCAAGAACGCGCGCAGCATCGACTGGGCCAGCCTGCTCGGCGCGCTGCTGCTGTCGGTGACGCTGGCGATCGTGTGGGTGCTGATGTTCGGCGGCCAGCGTCACGCACCGGCCTTCGGCGCGGTGGTGCTGCTGGCGGTGTTCTGGCTGTTGAAGTGGACGCTGTGGCTGCTCACCGTGCTGGTCCTGCTGCTGGCGGTGCTGTCGTGGGTCAACCCGCACGCGCCGATCGCGCCCACCGTCGATGCGCTCACCCGCCCGTTCCTCGCGCCGATCCGGCGGGTGGTGCCGCTGGTGGGCGGCGTGGACCTCTCCCCGCTGCTGCTGATCCTGATCGTGCAGGTGCTGCTGACGCTCCTGCAGTCGGCCATGCCGTCGTTCATGGCGCTGGCCTCCTAGCACGCCTCGACCTGGCTGCCGACCCTGCCTGGCTGAGCGGCGCCGCGGGCGCCTGGCGGATCCGTGTCGCCGCGCAGCCGGGCGCGGCGCGTACCGAGGTGGTGGGCGAGCACGATGGCTGCCTGAAGCTGCGCGTGGCCGCGCCCCCGGTGGACGGCCGGGCCAACGAGGAGATCGTGCGCTTCCTCGCCGAACGGCTGGGCGTCGCGCGGCGCTCGGTGAAGCTGCTCGGCGGCGCCGGCAGCCGGCGCAAGCTATTCGCGGTCGATGCGCCGCTCGCGGCCGCGGTGCTGGCGCAGCGGCTTCACCACGGCGCGCGCCCGTAGGCTGCTTCGAAGCGCCGCGCCACCTCGTCGCGCTGCACCGGATGGTTCTGCGCGCCCGGGTGCTCGATCTTGATCGCGCCCATGATGCTGCCCAGGCGCGCCGCGTCGACCCAGTCGCCGCCATTGGCCAGCGCGTACAGCAGCCCGGCGCGGTAGGCGTCGCCGCAGCCCGTCGGGTCCACGGCGCGCCCGATCGCCGCCGGAGCGATCTCGGTCATCCGGCCGGACCGGTACAGGCGCGAGCCTTGCGCGCCGCGCGTCACGATCAGCGCCTGCACGCGCTCGGAGATCTCCGCTTCGCTCCAGCCGGTGCGTTCCACCAGCAGCGAGGACTCGTAGTCGTTGACCGCGACGGCGCTGGCGCTCTCCACGAAGGCGCGCAGCGCGGCGCCGTCGAACATCGGCAGCCCCTGCCCGGGATCGAAGATGTACGGCACGCCGGCTTCGGCGAACTCGCGCGCGTGCTGCAGCATCGCCTCGCGGCCGTTGGGCGCGACGATGCCGAAGGCAGCCGGCTCGCCGGCGCGCTGCGCGGCGGCGGCCGACACTGCGTGCGCCTCGGACATCGCGCCGGGATGGAAGGCGATGATCTGGTTGTCCGACAGGTCGGTGGTGATGAATGCCTGCGCGGTGTAGTGCGCATCGAGCCGGCGAAGCTGCGAGATGTCGATCCCCAGCTCGCGCAGGCGCGCGAGATAGTCCTCGCCGTCGCGGCCGACGGTGGCGAGGACCACCGGGTGGCCGCCCAGCAGCCGGAGCGTGTAGGCGATGTTGGCGGCGCACCCGCCGTACTCGCGCTGCAGCTTCGGCGCCAGGAACGCGACGTTGAGCATGTGCACCCGGTCGGGCAGGATGTGGTCCTTGAAGTGGCCTTCGAACACCATGATGGTGTCGTAGGCGACCGAACCGCTGATCAGTACGCGTCGGGGCATGGCGGATCCCAAGGGAGAGAGGGTCAGGGATAGAAGAGCGCGACCGAGTAGCCGGCCGGCTGCAGGTCGCGCGCCTCGAGCGCCAGGCGCAGCGGGCGCTCGGCGCGCGGCGGCAGCCCGTCGGCGCCGGCGCCGCCCAGGTAGTCCTGCGGGCCGAGCACCTTGCGTACCAGCACGCGCTGGCCGGCATCGGTGAGCGTGAGCTCCATCGACGGCCATTGCACCCGGTAGTCGGCGCGGTTGCGCAGCAGCGCCGACATCGACAGGATGCCCGGCGTGGCCGATGCCTGCAGCTCGAACGACTCGATGGTGAGCGAGGCGAGATCGCGCGGCGGCTCGAGGCGCAGGCCGAACGGCTCGAACAGCAGCGACATCGCCGGAGCGAGCGCCGGCGCGCGCGCGGCGATCATGGCCCGCTGAGTGACGATCCACTGCAGCGCGAGCGCCAGCGCGAGCAGCACGGCGGCGACCACCGCGATCGGTCCGTGACGGTCGATGAAGCCGACGCCGCGCCGGCCGGTGGAGAAATAGTCGATCGCCGACTCCTCCTCGTCGTCGTCCTCGCCGGCGAGGGGCGTCGCCGGGCCGGCCTCCACGCGTCCGCCGTGGTAGGGCGGGCGTCCGCCGTCCTCCCGCGGCGCGGCGAGCGACGCCGCAGCATGTGGCTCGAGGGGCGCATCGGGATGGCCGAAGCCGGTCGGCATCGTGGCCGTGAGCGACTCGATCGTATCGGCCTCCTCCGCCGCATGAATCTCGATCACGGGCAGCTCGATCGCACGCTCTTCGGTGACGGGCGGTTCGCTCGCGACCGCTTCCTGCTCGATCCGTGCCGCTTCTGCCGCCAGCGCCGCTTCCAGTGCCTGCACCAGATCCGCGGGCGATACGTCCTGTGCCGGTGGCGAACTCTCCACCGGCAGCATGACCTCTGCAGGCGATGCATGCTCCGCGGGCAGCACATCCCCCACGGGCAGCGCGTCGTCCACGGGTAGCGCATCCTCCACAGGCAGCGCATCCTCCACAGGCGGCGCGTCCTCCGCGGGCGGCGCGTCCTCTGCAGCCGGCACATCCTCTGCAGCCGGCACATCCTCTGCAGGCCGTACGTCCTCTGCAGGCCGTACGTCCTCCGCGAGCGACATGCCCTCGGGAGGCGACTCATTCTCTACCGGCGGCGCGCCCTCTGCCGACGGCGCATCTCCGCCGGACGGTACCTCCCTCGCAGGCGGTGTGTCCTCCATCGCCGGCGCGTCCTCCGCGGGCAGCGCGATGGATTCCGGTACCTGCGCGTGCCGTGCTTCCGGCGCCGCCAGGATGGTCTCGGGCAGGAAGAACGCGGTGTGCAGCGCCTCGTCGCCGTCGCCGTCCCCGCCTGGGGCGCTGCCCGGCTTCGAATCGGCGATGTAGCGCAGGTAGTCGACGCCGGAGAACACGTGCTGGCAGGTGCCGCAGCGCACCAGGCCGCGCCGCAGCTTCAGCTGGTCGGGGACGACCTTGAAGCTGGTGTTGCATTGCGGGCAGGTGGTGGCGAGCGCCATTGGAACGTGGACCTCAATGTGGCTGCCGCGCAGCGCGCTCGATCATGATCGAGCCGCCCCGGCGAGGCAAGTCCAGCCTTCGAGCGAGCGCCAGGGGCGCAGCGCGAGCGAGGGATAGCAGGCGGCGATCTCGTCGGCCTGGCGCTCGAGCAGGCCGGCCAGCACCAGCCGTCCGCCCGGGGCGATCAGCGCCGTGAGCAGCGGCGCGAGCACGCGCAGCGGATTGGCCAGGATGTTGGCGACCACCACGTCGGCCGGTGCGGGCGGCGGCCCCTCGGCGGCGCGCACCTCGATGTCGACCGCGTTGACCCGCGCGTTGCGGCGGGCGCTGTCGAGGGCCTGCGGGTCGATGTCGATCGCGCACACCTGTGCGGCGCCGAGCCGGGCCGCGGCGATCGCCAGCAGGCCCGAGCCGCAGCCGTAGTCGATGACGCGCTCGCCGCCGCGCAGGTGCTCGTCGAGCCACTCCAGGCACAGTCGCGTGGTCGGGTGGCTGCCGGTGCCGAAGGCCATGCCCGGATCGAGCACGATCGCGCGCCGCCCGCCGATCTCGAGCGGGCCGTCGGCGCCGGCCGCATCCTCGGGCAGGTGCCACGAGGGCGTGATCCACAGCCGTTGCCCGACGGCGAAGGGGGAGAACTGGGCCTGCGTCGTGCGCACCCAGTCCTGCTCGGGCACCGCCCGGCGCTCGAAGCGTGCGGGTGGCGCGAGGCCGCAGTGCTGCGCCGCGCGTGCCAGCAGGGCGGGCGCATCGATCGCGTCCTCGTCGATCAGCGCCGCCAGGCGCGTGCGCGGCCAGCCGCCGGCGGGCGCCGGTTCGCCCGGTTCGCCGAAGAGCGGCTGCTCCTCGGGCGAGTGCGCGTCGGCGTCCTCGGCCTGCACCGAAGCGGCGCCGGCGTGCAGCAGCGCGTCGGACCACGCCTCGACCGCGTCGTGCGCCACCACGAAGAGGACTTCCGACCACATGGCTTGCGGTTGGAAGGGCCGTCAGCCCTTGCGCAGCGCGAGCTTCTGCTCGAGGTAGTGGATGGAGGCGCCGCCGGCCACGAAGTGCGAATCGGCGAGCAGCTCGCGGTGCAGCGGCAGATTGGTCTGGATGCCTTCGACCGCCATCTCCGACAGCGCGATGCGCATGCGCCGGATCGCCTGGTCGCGGGTGTCGCCGTAGGCGAGCACCTTGCCGATCATCGAGTCGTAGTTGGGCGGCACGAAGTAGTTGGTATAGGCGTGCGAGTCGACCCGGATGCCCGGGCCGCCCGGCGGGTGCCAATGGGTGATGCGCCCGGGCGAGGGCGTGAACCGGTAGGGATCCTCGGCGTTGATGCGGCACTCGATGGCGTGGCCCTTGACCACGATGTCGCGCTGCCGGTAGCGCAGCTTCTCGCCGGAGGCGATGCGGATCTGCTCCTGCACGATGTCGATGCCGGTGATCAGCTCGGTGACCGGATGCTCGACCTGCACGCGCGTGTTCATCTCGATGAAGTAGAACTCGCCGTTCTCGTACAGGAACTCGAAGGTGCCCGCGCCGCGATAGCCGATCTTGCGGCAGGCCTCGGCGCAGCGCGCCCCGATGCGGTCGACCACGCGTCGCGCGATGCCGGGGGCCGGCGCCTCCTCGAGGACCTTCTGGTGGCGCCGCTGCATCGAGCAGTCGCGCTCGCCCAGGTAGACGGCGTTCTTGTGCTCGTCGGCGAGCACCTGGATCTCGATGTGGCGCGGGTTCTCGAGGAATTTCTCGAGGTACACCGCCGCGTTGTTGAATGCCGCCTGCGCCTCGGTGCGCGTCATGGTGACCGCGTTGAGCAGGGCAGCCTCGGTGTGCACGACGCGCATGCCGCGCCCGCCGCCGCCGCCGGCCGCCTTGACGATGACCGGGTAGCCGATGGCGCGCGCGGCGCGCAGGATCTCCTTCGGATCCTCGGGCAGCGCGCCCTCCGAGCCCGGCACCACCGGCACGCCGGCCTTCTTCATGGTGTCCTTGGCCGACACCTTGTCGCCCATCAGCCGGATCGACTCGGGACGCGGGCCGATGAACACGAAACCGCTCTTCTCGACGCGCTCGGCGAAGTCGGCGTTCTCCGAGAGAAAGCCGTAGCCCGGATGGATCGCCTCGGCGTCGCTGACCTCGGCGGCGCTGATGATCGCCGGCACGTTGAGGTAGCTGTCGCGCGAGGGCGGCGGGCCGATGCACACCGATTCGTCGGCGAGCTTGACGTACTTCGCGTCGGTATCGGCCTGCGAGTGCACCACCACCGTCTTGATGCCGAGCTCGCGGCAGGCGCGCTGGATGCGCAGCGCGATCTCGCCGCGATTGGCGATCAGCAGCTTTTCGAACATGTCATTCGATCACGAACAGCGGCTGGCCGAATTCCACCGGGGAGCCGTTGTCGACCAGCACCGCCTTGATCGTCCCTGCGACGTCGGCCTCGATCTCGTTCATCAGCTTCATCGCCTCGATGATGCACAGCGTGTCGCCCTCCTTCACTTCGCTGCCGACCGAGACGAAGGGATCGGCGCCGGGCTGCGCCGAGCGGTAGAAGGTGCCGACCATGGGCGACTTGACGATATGCCCCGGCGGCGGTTCGGGCGCGGCCGGCGCCGGTGCCGCAGGCGCGCTTGCGGGGGCGCTCGCCGGCGCGGGCGCTGCCGCGGCGGGCGCCATGTACTGGGTCGGCATCGACATCGGCTGGGGCATCATCATCATGCCGGGCTGGCTCTTGACGATGCGAACCTTGCCTTCGCCCTCGGTGATTTCCAGCTCCGAGATGCCCGATTCGGCGACCAGGTCGATCAGGGTCTTCAGTTTGCGCAGGTCCATGGATTCAGCCTTTCTTCGCGGCGCGTGCCGGCGCGGCGGCGCCCAGCGTTTCGATCGCCGCCTGCAGGGCGAGCCGGTACCCGATCGGTCCCAGTCCGACGATCACGCCGGCAGCGAGGTCGGACAGGTAGGAGTGATGCCGGAACGGCTCGCGGCGATGGATGTTCGACAGATGCACTTCGATGAACGGCACTGCCACCGCTGCCAGCGCGTCGCGCAGGGCGATGCTGGTATGCGTGTAGGCGGCCGGGTTGATCACGATGAAATCGACCCCGGCAGCAGGAGCCGCCTGGATGTGGTCGACGAGCGCACCCTCGTGGTTGGACTGGAAGCTCTCGAAGCGGTGGCCGTGCGCCCCCGCGAGAGCGGAGAGGTCGGCGTCGAGTTGGGCCAGCGTGGTCGATCCGTAGACCTGGGGCTCGCGGGTGCCGAGCAGGTTCAGGTTCGGCCCGTGGATTGCCCAGAGGAGTTTCGCCATGGGAGATTAGCAGGCGTTGCGTGCTTTTCCGTGAAATTGGGCGACGTTATACGCCTGTTCTGGACAGAACGCCAGCCCCGGCAGTGCGGCGGGGGCTCCCGCGGGCCGGGCGGCCCTAGAGGGTCTGCAGGATGACCGTACGCAGGACTTCCGCATCGAAGCGCCCGAGCTTGCGCAGGGCGATGCGGCTTTGCCTGTCGATGACCACGGTGTAGGGCAGGGCGCCGGCCTGATTGCCGAAGCGGCGCGCCAGCTCGATGCCGCCCGGACCGGCCACCAGCAGAGGATACCGCATCGGCGTGCGTTCGGAAAATTGCCGGACGTTGGCGGCGCTATCGATGCCGATGCCCACGACACGCAGGCCGCGGGGGCCGAGCTCGGTCTGCATGGCACTCAGCTCCGGCATCTCCTCGATGCACGGCGGACACCAGGTGGCCCAGAAATTGACCACGACCGGGGCGCCGCGCAGCGCCGACAGTGCCTGCGGCTGCTCGTGCGCATCGGGCAGGGTGAGGCCGTAGAGCAGGTCGACGGCGGCGGCATCGGCCGCATCCACCGTGTAATGCCTGGTGGCGACCCAGGCACCGAAGCCGCCGAAGCCTACGGCCAGCGCCCCCAGGGCGAGCCAGCGGCGCCGGTTCATGCGGCCTCCGCCAGGCGTGCCAGCAGCGCGCGCCGGTCGCCGCGTTCGGGCCCCGAGGCGCCGGCCTTGAGCGCGCCACGCAGCTCGTCGTGGGTGTACAGGGTCAGCAGCACCGGCGCCTCGCCGAGGTAGAAGGTGATCGCCTCGACATCGGCGCCGCCGCGGAAATGCGACGTGGTGGCGACGTCGAAATCGACGCCCTCGTTGAGCAGCCGGATCTCGATCTCTTTGGCGTTGTCGTGGAACAGTTGCAGGTGGATCGGCGCATGTTCGGCGACGATACCCTTCCAGACCGCGCCGGTGAGGTAGGGTTGGAAATCAGCCAGGCGCAGCATCAGCGCCGCGGCCGCCTGTCGGCGCCGGCTCACGCGCGGGCCATGGTCGGGATCGAACAGCTCGAGGTGCTCGCGCAGTGCGGCGTCGATCGCCTCGTTGTCGGGCAGCGCCCGCTTCGGCACCGGGCCATCGCCGAGCACCTGGCGTGCCGCCTTCTTCTTGGCCTCGGCGTAATCGAGGCCGCCGTCGGCGACCAGGCGGGCGGCCGCGGCAGCGATCTCGAGTCGCAGCGGGTCGGAGGAGTCGTTCATATCTGTAGAATCCGCAACTTGCCATTATCGCTCCGATGCACATCCATATCCTCGGCATCTGCGGCACCTTCATGGGAGGCATCGCCGCCATCGCCAGCGAAGCCGGCCATCGCGTGACGGGCTGCGATGCCAACGTCTATCCGCCGATGAGCGATCAGTTGCGCGCCCTGGGCATCGAGCTGGTCGAAGGCTACGACGCTGCGCAGCTGGCCATCGCCCCCGACCTGTGGGTGGTCGGCAATGTGGTGTCGCGCGGCAACCCGCTGATGGAGGCCATCCTCGACGCCCGCCAGCCCTACACCTCCGGCCCGCAGTGGCTGGCCGATCGGGTGCTGGCTGGAAAGTGGGTGCTTGCTGTGGCTGGAACCCACGGCAAGACGACGACTGCCTCGATGCTGGCGTGGATCCTGGAGGACTGCGGGCAGACGCCGGGTTTCCTGATCGGCGGCGTGCCGGTCGACTTCCCTGTGTCGGCGCGGCTGGGCCGCGGCGAGCTGTTCGTGATCGAGGCCGACGAGTACGACACGGCTTTCTTCGACAAGCGCTCGAAGTTCGTGCACTACCGCCCGCGGACCGCGGTGCTGAACAATCTCGAGTTCGATCATGCCGACATCTTCCCTGATCTTGCGGCGATCGAGACGCAATTCCACCATTTGGTGCGCACCGTTCCGCGCAGCGGCCGGATCATCGCCAATGCCGCCGAAGCCTCGTTGACGCGTGTGCTGGCGCGCGGGCTGTGGAGCGAACATGAGGACTTCCTTTCGCCGACAGGCTGGCAGTTCGCCGAAGTGCACGAAGAGGGTGGCGCCAACGCCTTCGACGTGCTCTTCGCCGGCGAGCGTCTGGGGCGCTGCCGTCTGGCGCTGCCCGGCGCCCACAGCCGGGCCAATGCGCTGGCGGCCATCGCCGCCGCCCGCCACGCGGGCGTGCCGCCCGCCGATGCCATCGCGGCGCTGGGGCGCTTCGGCGGGGTGCGCCGCAGGCTGGAGCGGCGCGGCGAGGCGGCCGGGGTGGCGGTGATCGATGACTTCGCCCACCACCCGAGCGCCATCGCCACCACGGTGGCCGGGCTGCGCGAGCGGCTGGGGGCCGGGCGGCGCATCCTGGCGGTGCTCGAGCC
This sequence comes from Burkholderiales bacterium 70-64, assembly GCA_001898645.1. Classification (GTDB taxonomy): domain Bacteria; phylum Pseudomonadota; class Gammaproteobacteria; order Burkholderiales; family Burkholderiaceae_E; genus Zeimonas. The sequence goes on along the minus strand of MKUQ01000021.1, from coordinate 85,420 downwards.
GCGCTCGAACACCATGAAGCTGGGCACGATGAAGGCGCAGCTGCCCGCCAGCCTGGCCGAAGCCGATCGCGTGTTCTGCTACGGCGGCGGCCTCGACTGGGATGCGCAGGCCGCGCTGGCCCCGATGGCCGCGCGCGCGCGCGTCGAGACCGACCTCGGCCGGCTGGTGGCGGCCATCGTCGCCGAGGCGGCGTCCGGCGACACCATCCTCGTGATGAGCAACGGCGGATTCGGCGGCATCCACCAGCGCCTGCTCGACGCGCTGGCCGCCCGCAGTGCCTCCTGAGCCTGCAGACATGGCACGGCAGCCAGCGCATCCGCCCGGGCGGCTCATCTACCTGCACGGCTTTCGCTCCTCGCCGCAGTCGTTCAAGGCGCGGCTGCTGGCCGGGCGGCTGGCCGAGCTCGGCCTTGCCGAGCGCTTCGCCTGCCCGCAGCTGCCGGCCTCGCCGGCCGCCGCCGTGGAGCAGGTGCTCGTGCAGCTCGCCCCGGGCAGCGGCGACACGCTGGTCGGCAGCTCGCTCGGCGGCTACTACGCCACCTGGCTGGCCGAGCGCTGCGGCGCGCGCGCCGTGCTGCTGAACCCGGCCGTGGCGCCGGCGCGCGACCTGGCCGCCCATGTCGGGGCGCAGCGCATGTACCACAGCGACGAGGCGTTCGTGTTCGAGCCCGCCTACCTCGAGCAGCTGCGCCGCCTCGAGGTGCCGGCGATCACGCAGCCGCAGCGCTACCTGCTGGTGGCGGCCAAGGGCGACGAGCTGCTCGACTGGCGCGAGATGGTCGCGAAGTACCGCGGCGTGCCGACGATCCTGCTCGAGGGCGGCGACCACGGGCTGTCGGATTTCGCCGGCGCGCTGCTCGAGCGGGTGCTCGCCTTCGCCGGTTTCGCCGGCGACACCGATCCCGGCAATCTGCCACTTCCGATGGAGCGGACATGAGACTGAAGGACAAGGTGGCGATCGTCACCGGAGCGGCCGGCGGCATCGGCGCGGCCACTGCGCGCAAGTTCGCGCGCGAGGGCGCGCACGTGGTGCTCGCCGACCTGGACATGGCGCAGATCGAAGCAGCGCGCGCCACGCTCGGGGCGGGCAGCCCGGAGTCGCTCGCGCTGCGGCTCGACGCCACCGACCAGGCCAGCATCGGTGCGATGGTGGCGAAGGTGAAGTCGACCTTCGGGCGCATCGACTGCCTGGTGAACAACGCCGGCATCACCCAGGACGCGCGGCTGGTGAAGATGACTGCCGCGCAGTTCGACCGGGTCGTCGAGGTGAACCTCAAGGGCGTGTTCCTGTGCACCCAGGCCGTGGCCGACACCATGATCGCGCAGGGCACGGGAGTGATCCTGAACGCCTCGTCGGTGGTCGGGCTGTACGGCAACTTCGGGCAGACCAACTACGCCGCCACCAAGGCCGGGCTGATCGGCATGACCAAGACCTGGGCGCGCGAGCTCGGGCCGCGCGGCGTGCGCGCGGTGGTGGTGTGCCCGGGCTTCGTGTCCACGCACATCCTCGACACCATCCCGCCGGCGGTGATGCAGAAGATGGTCGAGAAGGTGCCGCTCGGACGGCTCGGGCGGCCCGAAGAGATCGCCGACGTCTACGCCTTCCTCGCCTCGGACGAGGCGAGCTACATCAACGGCGCGGTGATCGAGGTCTCCGGCGGCATCATGCTCTAGGAGTCTGTCGGAGTTGAATCGAGCCCGCGCGAGCCCCTGGCCGGGGAGCGCTCCGGCGGCACCGCGGCGTGGACGAAAGGGCGGTCGTCGGCACGGTGCGCCTCTATAATCGTTCGTCACGATGAAGCATCTCCTGTTCGAGGACAACGGCGACTTCAGGGCCGGCACCGTGCTCTCCGAAGCCGGCGCCAGCCTGCAGGTCGAGCTGGCCAGCGGCAAGCGCACCAAGGTCAAGGCCGCGCACGTCGTGCTGCGCTTCGACACGCCGGCGCCCGACGGGCTGATCGTCGCCGCGCGCGAGCTGGCCGAGGGCATCGACGTCGGCTTCCTGTGGGAATGCGCGCCGCAGCAGGAGTTCGGCTTCGACGAGCTGGCCGAGGACTACTTCGGGCATCGCCCCGGCGCGGTGGAGTCCGCCGCGCTGCTGCTCAGGCTGCACGGCGCGCCGGTGCACTTCCATCGCAAGGGGCGCGGGCGCTATCGTCCGGCCCCGCCCGAGACGCTGCAGGCCGCGCTGGCCGCGATCGAGCGCCGCCGGGCGCAGGAGCTGGCCATCGAAGCGCACGCGCAGGCGATGGCCGCCGGCCGGCTGCCGCCCGAGATCGCGGCGCAGGCGCGTCAGCTGCTCGCGCGTCCCGACAAGACCTCGGTCGCCTGGAAGGCCTTCGAGCGCGCGCTGGCGCTCACCCACCAGACGCCGGAGCGGCTGCTGCTGGCGCTGGGCGCCTTCGAATCGCCGCGGGCGCTGCACGTCACGCGCTTCGCGGCCGAGCACTTCCCGCACGGGTTCGCCGCCGCCGTGCCTCCCGCGGCCGCCCACGAGCAGGCGCCGGCGCCCGGCGTCCTGCCGGAGGCCGGCGTGGCCGCCTTCTCGATCGACGACTCGACCACCACCGAGATCGACGATGCCCTCTCGGTGCAGGCGCTGCCCGACGGGCGCTGGCGGGTCGGCATCCACATCGCCGCGCCGGCGCTGGCGATCGGGCGCGGCGGCGCGCTCGATGCGCTGGCGCGCGAGCGCATGGCCACCGTCTACATGCCGGGCGAGAAGATCCCGATGCTGCCCGGCGAGCTGATCGGCGCCTTTTCGCTCGATGCCGGTCGCGACGTGCCGGCGCTGTCGCTGTATGCGGACCTCGACGCCGGCGGCCAGCGCGTGGTGTCATGCACGTCGCGCGTCGAATCGATCCGGGTGGCCGACAACCTGCGCCACGACCTGCTCGAGGCGCAGCCGGGCGCCGCGGCGCTCGACGAGGCGGCGCTCGGCGGCGAGGCGCCGATCGACCATCCCCACGGGGCGGCGCTGCGCGTGCTGTGGCGGCTCACGCAGGCGCTGAGCGCTGCGCGCGAGCGGGTGCGCGGCAAGCCCGAGCCGCGCTTCGGCGCCGACTTCAGCTTCTACGTCGAGCGCGACGGCGACGACGAGCGGGTGCGCATCGTGCAGCGCCGGCGCGACGCGCCGCTCGATCGCATCGTCGCCGAGATGATGATCCTCGCCAACAGCGAGTGGGCGCGGCTGCTGGCCGAGCACGACGTGCCGGGGGTGTACCGCTCGCAGCAGCAGATGGGGCGGGTCAGGACCGGCACGCATCCGCTGCCGCACCAGGGATTGGGCGTCTCGCAATACATGTGGACGACCTCGCCGCTGCGCCGCTACGTCGACCTGGTCAACCAGCGCCAGGTGCTGGCAGTGCTCGCCGGCGACAAGCCGCCCTTCGGGCGCAACGACGCCGAGCTGTTCTCGGTCATCGGCGCGTTCGATGCGCGCTACGGCGCCTACCTGGAGTTCCAGCAGCGCATGGAGCGCTACTGGTGCCTGCGCTGGGTGCGCCAGCAGGGCCTGCGCCGCGCCGCCGCCGTCACGGTGCGCGACGACCTGGTGCGCCTCGCCGATGTGCCGCTGTACTTCCGGCTGGCCGGCCTGCCGCTGCTCGCGCCGGGCCGGCGCATCGTGGTGGAGCTGCTCGCCACCGACGAGGTCGACCTGTCGGTCGAAGCCCGCTTCGTCGAGCTGGGCAGCGGCTCCGAAGCGCTCGGCGAGGACGAAGAGGCGATCGGCGACGAGACGCTCGGAGACGGGGTGGTCGGCGACGAGATGATCGGCGATGGGACGGTCGGCGATGGGACGGTCGGCGATGGGACGGTCGGCGATGGGACGGTCGGCGATGGGACGGTCGGTGACGGACCGGACGCCGGCATGGCAGCTGATGGCGAAACGGCGGGCGGTGAAACGGCGGGCAGCGACACGGCAGGCGGTGAAACGGTCGACGGCGCAGCGACCGCAGCCGGCGTCGACCCGGCCGATCCGGCCGCCGGAGGCCGGCACGCCTTCGCCGGGCGGCCTGCCTGAGGTCGCGGGGCGGGTGCGCACGATGACGTCGCGGCGTTTCGCCTGGCCTGCGCGCCTGGGGCTGGCCGAGCTGTGGCGGCGCGATCCGCTGGCCGCCGCCATCGCGCTGTCGGTGCTGCTGCATGCGCTGGCGCTGATGCTGCGCTTCGCGCCGCCGGCTCCGGTGACCTTCAAGCCGATCGATCCGCAGATCGAGGTGGTGCTGCTTAACGCGCGCAGCGATGCCCGGCCGCTGGCGCCCGAGGTGGCCGCGCAGGTGAGCATGCAGGGCGGCGGCGATCGCGACCGAGGGCGCGCCCGCTCGCCGTTGCCCGCCGAGCTGCAGGCGCGCGACGGCGACGACCTGGTCCAGCGGCGCCGGCGCCAGGCCGAGCTCGAGACGCGCCAGCGCGAGCTGCTCGCGCTGGCGCGCGGGCCGCAGATGGCGATGCAGCCCGATGCGCCCGTGCGCCAGCCGCAGCACGCCGACGCCGGCAGCGACGAGCGCGACATCGACACGGTGATCACGCGCCTGCAGGCGCAGATCGACAAGCAGATCTCCGACTACAACAAGCGTCCGAAGCGGCTCGTGTACGGCATCAACGCGATCGGCGTGAGCTACGCGCGCTACGTCGAGGAGTGGGCCGCGCGCATCGAGCGCCTCGGCACCGAGCGCTATCCGCGCGAGGCGCGCGGGCGCTATTACGGATCGCTCATCATCACGGTGGAGATCGACAAGCACGGCAACGTGGTCGACGTGGTGATCAATCGCAAGTCGAAGCACGAGGTGCTCAACCGGGCGATCAAGCAGATCGTCTACGCCGGCGCGCCGTACGAACGCTTCACGCCCGAGATGGCACGCGAGGGCGACACCCTCCAGATCGTGCGCACCTGGCATTTCACCAACGACTCGCTCGAGACCGCGGCCGTGAAGGCGGCGCCGGCGCCGCGATGAGCGACCGCTATGCGGTGATCGGCAATCCGGTCGCGCACAGCCGCTCCCCGGCCATCCACGCCCGCTTCGCGGCCCAGACCGGCCAGGACATCGCCTACGGGCGGCTGCTCGCGCCGCTCGACGGGTTCGCCGCCGCCGTCGAGCGCTTCCGCGACGAGGGTGGGCGCGGCCTGAACGTGACCCTGCCCTTCAAGACCGAGGCCTACGCCTGGGCACCGCGGCACAGCGCGCGCGCGCGCGCCGCCGGCGCCGTGAACACGCTGCGCTTCGATCCCGCGGGCGCCCTCGGCGACAACACCGACGGCGTCGGGCTGGTGCGCGACATCGAGCGGCGGCTCGGCCTGACGCTGGCGGGGCGCTCGGTGCTGCTCGTCGGCGCCGGCGGCGCCGCGCGTGGCGTGGCCGGCCCGCTGATCGAGGCCGGCGTGGCGAGCCTGGTGATCGCCAATCGCACTCCGGCCGCGGCCGCGGCGCTGGCGGCGGCGGTTGACGCGGGGGCGGATGCGCCGACCGCGGATGCATCGGCTGCGGGTGTTTCGGCTGGCGCGGCGCCCATGGCAGGCACGTCCGAGGCGCGACGCACGGCGCGTGCGGTACCGCGGGCGTGCCGCTTCGAGGCCCTCGAGCCCGGCTTCGACATCGTCGTGAACGCCACCTCCACGGGGCTGGGCGAGGTGCGGCTGCCGATCGCGGGCGCGGTGTTCGCCGGCGCCGCGCTGGCCTACGACATGTTCTATGCGCCGAGCGCCACCGCCTTCATGGCGCAGGCAGCGGCGGCCGGCTGCGCGCGTGCGAGCGACGGGCTGGGCATGCTGGTCGAGCAGGCCGCCGAGTCGTTCCTGCTGTGGCGCGGCGTGCGTCCGCTCACCGCGCCGGTGTACGAGGCGCTGCGCGCGGAGCTCGACGCCGAAGCCGGCGTGCGGCCGACGGGACACTAGTGTCCCGTCCGCGTTCTCGTTCCCGCTTCGGCTGGCGGCGCGCGCTGCGTGCGCTGGGCTGGATGCTGCTGCTGGCGTTCACCGCGCTGCTGGCGCTGCAGCTCTGGTATTTCGGCCACATCCTGTGGTGGAGCCGCTTCGACCCCGGCCCGACGCGGTTCATGCGCCACGAGCTCGCGCGCCTGCGCGCCGACGACCCGAAGCGGCGGCTCGAGCAGCGCTGGGTGCCCTACGCGCAGATCTCGGTCCACCTCAAGCGCGCGGTGATCGCTGCCGAGGACGCCAACTTCACCGAGCACGACGGCGTCGACTGGGACGCGATCGAGCGCGCCTACGAGCAGAACCGCCGGCGCGGCCGCGTGGTGCGCGGCGGCTCCACCATCACCATGCAGCTGGCGAAGAACCTGTTCCTGTCGGGTGATCGCAGCTACCTGCGCAAGGGCCAGGAGCTGGTCATCACCTACATGCTCGAGACGGTGATGACCAAGCGGCGCATCCTCGAGCTGTACCTGAACGTGGCCGAGTGGGGCGTGGGCGTGTTCGGCGCCGAGGCCGGCGCGCGCCACTACTACGGCGTGTCGGCGGCGCAACTCGGCCCCGAGCAGGCCGCGCGTATGGCGGCGATGCTGCCGCGGCCACGTTACTATGACGCGCACCGAGGTTCGCCGGCACTGGCCCGGCGCACCGCCATCGTCGCGCGCTGGATGGGCGCGGTCGATCCCCCCTGATTCGCCCGATCCATGGCCGAGCAAGACGCCCCGATCCCCGCTTCCGACGACGAGCGCCGCGGCGAAGCCGCGACGGTAGCGCCGGCGGCGCAGCCGCGCGATCCCGAGGAGGCCTCGCGCGCGCTGCTCGACGTGCAGGACCTGCTGCGCCGCTACAACGTTGCGCAGCGCCCGCGCGCGGGCGAGGACGGCGAGCGCGCCGCGCCGCCCGAGCCGGTCGACCTGAGCCCCTACCTCGACGGGCTGCGCGCGCGGCTCGATCCCCTGCACCCGGCCGACATCGCCTACGTGCTCGAGGCGCTGCCCTACGAAGACCGCATGGTCGTATGGGACCTGGTCAAGGCCGAGCGCGACGGCGAGATCCTGCTCGAGGTCTCCGAGTCGGTGCGCGAATCGCTGATCCGCTCGATGGATCGCGAGGAACTGGTCGATGCGGTCGAGACGCTGGACGCTGCCGACATCGCCGAGCTGGTTCCCGACCTGCCCAGCGACGTCGTGGAGGAGGTGCGCCGCGGCCTCACGCAGGAGGAACGCGAGCAGCTGCGCGCCTCGATGTCGTTTCCGGAAGGCTCGGTCGGCGAGCTGATGGACTTCGACGCGATCACGGTACAGCAGGGCTACACGCTCGACATGGTGCTGCGCGAGCTGCGCAAGCTCGAGCAGCTGCCCGACCACACCGACCAGGTATTCGTGGTCGACGTGCGCGGCGAGCTGCTCGGCAGCCTGTCGCTCGAGCGGCTGCTGATCAACCAGCCCGAGGTGCTCGCCGAGGACGTGATGCGCCGCGACGTGCTCACGCTGCAGCCGCTCGACGACGGCAGCGAGGCCGCGCAGGCGTTCGAGCGCTACGACCTGGTCTCGGCGCCGGTGGTCGATCCGCGCAACCGGGTGATCGGCCGCGTGACGGTGGCCGAGGTGGTCGACCTGATCCGCGAGGAAAGCGAGTCCGACCTCCTCGCCAAGGCCGGCCTGCGCGAGGAGGAAGACCTGTTCGCGAGCATCTGGGCCTCGGCCAGGAACCGCTGGCTGTGGCTGGCGCTGAACCTGTGCACGGCGTTCTTCGCCTCGCGCGTGATCAGCGCCTTCGAGGGAACGATCGGGCGCGTGGTGGCGCTGGCCACGCTGATGCCCATCGTCGCCGGCATCGCCGGCAACTCCGGCAACCAGACCATGACGCTGATCATCCGCTCGATCGCGCTCGGGCAGGTCAACATGGCCAACGCGCGCCGGCTGCTGCAGAAGGAGCTGGCCATCGCCGGGCTCAACGGCCTGGTGTGGGGGGGCGTGGCCGGCCTGGTCGCCTGGCTGCTGTACCGCGACACGCCCTATGGCTGGCTGCTGGGCGGCACGATGATGATGGCGATGGTGCTCAACCTGCTGGTCGGGGCGCTGATCGCGCTCGCCGTGCCGATCACCCTGCAGCGCTTCGGCCGCGACCCGGCCCTCGGCTCCTCGGTGCTGCTCACCTTCAGCACCGACAGCATGGGATTCCTGATCTTCCTGGGGCTGGCCTCGCTGCTGTTCCGCTGAGCACCGCAGGCGCGACCTCGGGTCGCGCAGCAGGTTCCTTCACGCGTTCAGCGCTGGCAGAACACCGGCGTGGTAAAGCCGCGCGCCAGGTCGGCGATCTCGAAGTTCGACAGTGCGCGCGCGGCGTCGCCGCCGGCCTGGTAGTGCACGCCGTGCGCCTCGAGCAGCGCCTTGACCGGCGCGAGCTTGATCGCGAAGTTGATGTTCTGCGGAATGTCGCCGGTGATCTGCGCCACGCGCAGCGCGTTGAGCTTGGCGACCACCACGCCGATCACCCGTCCGCGCCGATCGAGCAGGGGGCCGCCGCTGTTGCCGGGCTGCACCGGTACGTCGATCTGCAGCTGCGCGGCGTTGTCGCGCAGGCCTGCCAGCGCCGAGACCATGCCGGCGCCCAACTGGCCCGCCGAAGAGAGCATGCCCTGCAGCGGAAAGCCGTAGGTGAGCACGTCTTCGCCCTGGCGCGCGTCGCCCGCGGTGCGCAGCGTCGCCGCCAGCGCCACCGCCGGACCCTTGAGCAGTGCCAGGTCGTTGGCCGCATCGGTGGCCACCACCGCGAGCGTTACGCCGTCGCCGCGGGCGAGCACCTTGCAGCCGGCGATGACGTGGTGGTTGGTGATCAGGTGGCCATCGACGGTGACGTAGAAGCCGGTGCCGCTGGATACGCGGCGCGTTGCCGGCGCAGAGCCCGGTGCGCCGTGCGCCGCGCCCCCCGGAGCGGAGGCGCCGTCGGTGCCGGGCGCCGGTAGCGGCGAGGGGCCGCGCGGCCGGTCGAGCAGCGAGCCGGGGACGGGGATCGGCACCGGCGGCAGGCCGCCGTCCTGGGCCCGCGCGAGCGGCAGCGCGGCGGCCCCGCACAGCAGCAGCACGGCGGCGCTGCGTGCGTACGGCGCGGTGCGGCGGCATGGCGGCCGGTCCGGAAAGGAATAGGGAAATCGACGCATGCCGACAGCATAGGGCACTTGCCGACGGCGTGGCGCGCACCCCTTCACGCGCGGGCCCGCGATGCCGGGCCGAGCCGGTGCGCCGACCCGGCGATGCCACGGACCCGCGATGCTATATATTCCGCCGATGCCCAGAGTCGCGAGCGTGCCGGTAGCCCCGGCTGAACGGGGGTGGCCCGGTGAACGGTGACGAGCCGCGCGCGTACGAAGCATCCGCGGCGCAGGCCATCGCGCGCTGGCGTGCATGCCTGGGCTCGGTCCACGTCGACGACGCCAGTGCCGCGCAGGCACGCTACGGCGCCTGCACCACCGGCGTGGCGCGCCGCATCGCCGCGGCGCTGCGCCCGGGCTCGCGCGACGAGGTGCCCGCCGTCGTGGCCATCGCGCGCGAGTGCGGGGTGCCGCTCTATCCGATCAGCACCGGCCGCAACTGGGGCTACGGAACCGCGCTGCCGGCGGTCGACGATTGCGCGGTCCTCGACCTGTCGCGGCTGGCCGCGATCCGCGCGGTCGATGCGCAGCTGGGCTTGTTCGAGCTGGAGCCCGGGGTCACGCAGGCGTCGCTCGCCGAATACCTGCGTGCGCACGATCTGCCGTTCATGGTGCCGACCACCGGCGCCGGGCCCGATGCCAGCCTGCTCGGCAACGTGCTCGAACGAGGCTACGGCATCACGCCGATCGCCGATCACTTCGCCGCGTTGATGCGCATCGAGGCGGTGCTGCCGGACGGACGCTTGTATGCGCCCGCCTTGTCGGGCATCGGCGCCGGGCTCGCCGATCACGCCTTCAAGTGGGGCCTCGGGCCCTACCTCGACGGCCTGTTCACGCAGTCGAACTTCGGCGTGGTGACTGCCGTGACGCTGGCATTGGCGCGCCGGCCCGAGCGCATCGAGGCGTTCTACTTCGCGGTGCCCGACGCGGATTCGCTGCAGCCGGCGCTGCTCGCGGTGCGCAGCGTGCTGCAGGAGCTGGGTGCGGTCGCCGGCTCGGTGAACCTGATGAATCGTCATCGCGTGCTGGCGATGACCGCTCCCTACGATGCCGCACGCACCGGCGCCGACGGGCTGCTCACCGAGGACGCCGTGGCCGATCTCGGCCGGCGCTATCGCGTCGATCCGTGGATGGGCATGGGCGCGCTGTACGGGCCGCGTGAAGTGGTGGCGGCTGCGCGCCGTCTCGTGCGCCGGCGACTCGCGGGCGTGGCGCGCAGGGTGGTGTTCATGACGGCAACGCGTGCACGGCTGCTGCAGCGATTGAGCACGCGCGTGCTCGGCGCCACCCACGGCACCTCGACGATGCTCGCGCGCATCGGCGCTTCGCTCGACATCCTCGAAGGCCGTCCGAACCGCGTCGCGCACGGCCTGCTTTATTGGCGTCGCGCAGGCGAGGTGAACCTGACAGAAATGCCGGATCCGATCAAGGAGGGTTGCGGATTGATCTGGTACGCTCCACTCGTGCCCTTCAAGCCGGAGATAGTGGCGGCTTACGTCGAGCGGTGCTCGGCGGTGCTCAGGGCACACGGAATGGAGCCCCTCGTCACGCTGAGCACGCTGTCCGAGCGATGCCTGGACAGCTCGGTGCCGATCCTGTTCGACGCACGCAAGATTGACGAAGTCGACAGGGCCCATCGGTGCTACGACGCCCTGGTGGAGGCGGGCCGGGCCCTGGGGGTGGCGCCGTATCGGCTGCACGTCGGCGCAATGGGCCGTTTCGTCGGGAGGGAGGAAGTCTTCTGGGATGTCGTGGGTAGACTGAAGCAAGCACTCGACCCTGACGATATTCTTTCACCTGGCCGCTACGCGCCGCGGATCCGCGATCGGAGGCGCGATCGACCGTCCTGAAACCGGTTAAGTGAGGCGCCCGGGCGCAGCCGGCGTCGGAGTAGCATGATCATCCTGCCAGAGCTGCACGAGAAGACCGACGCCGGCACGGTACGCGCCCCCGGTCTGCAGTGCGATTTCTTCGAGGGGTTCTCGCTGGTGCTCGCCGACACCGAGCGGCTGCGGGAAGAAGCTTTCCGGCTACGCTACCGCGTGTATGTCGACGAGATGAAGTTCGAGCGGCGCGAGGACTGCCCGGGCGGCCTCGAGCGCGACATCTTCGACCGGCGGGCGCACGCCGTGCTGCTGCGCCACAACGCGAGCCGGCGCTACATCGGTTGCGTGCGCCTCATCGTGGCCGATCCCCTCGATGCAGCGGAGCCGTTTCCCTTCGAGGTCGCGGCGATCGATCAGTTCGCGCGCGGCTCGTCGGTGTTCCGGGAGACGCCTCGCGAACGCATCGGCGAGGTCTCGCGCCTGGCGGTGATCAACGAGTTCCGCCGGCGCAAGACCGACCAGGAGCAGGGCCTGTACGCGATCCAGGAGCTGGAGCGCTACGCCGGCGACGTGCGCCGCCACAACATTCCGCCGGCCCTCGGTCTGGTCTTCGCCGCCGCCTGGCTGGGAATCGAGATCGGCCTGGACGCCGTGTTCGTGATGATGGAGATGCGCCTGGCGCGCCTGCTGCGCACGCTCGGGCTGAATTTCCGGCAGGTCGCCGAGCCGGTCGAGTATCACGGCCTGCGCGCGCCCTTCGAGATCACGCGCGACGCCCTGCTCGGCGACATGTCGCCGCGGCTCAAGGTGGCGCTGGAGCTGGTGCGCGACAACGTGACGGCGCTCTCGCGGGCCGACGCCCCGGTGGCCCGGGCGGCGCGCGCCGCCCACTGAGCGGATTCCTCCGCCCGGCCGGCCTGTTCCGTTCGGGGCTCACGGCCTCGGGCTCTTGTCGAGTTTCTTTACAGTCCGCAGCCCCCAGGCTTTTGCGTCGATTCGGGCCGGCCTGCAAGCTCCCGGAATTAAAGGCTTTTCCAAATTCGTCACGCAGTGGCCCGAAAAATGCTTCCCTGAAGTCGAGAGCGCGGGCAGAGATGGTGCCGCGCTCGGGGATCTCTGAATCCGGACGCTTGGGAGGTTAATCATGGCGACCCGATCCACTTTCAAGGTGCTAGCCGCCCTTGCGCTGGGGCTTGGCAGCGCAGCCGCGGCGCAGGCCGCACTGATCACGGAGTGGGGATATTCCGTGACCACGGAGTGGGGCAATGGCACGACTGCACCAGCCCCGGTGTTCACCAGCGGGGGCGGTGTGACCCATGCCGACGCCGCCATGCTGAGCTGGGGTGCGTCCAATCCGCCCAACCAGACTCCCAATGACACGAGCGACCCCAACACGTCGCGTAGCGGGCTGATCATCACGCCGGATACAGCGGTGACGAACCCGCCGAACTTGTTCACCAACGGTGCCGCGGTCGATACGCATACCATCACCCACTACAACAACACCATCTCGAGCAACTTTTCGACCCTGAGCACCGCGAGCGTGTTCACCACGCTGACGCTGACGCCCCTGGTGCCCGGTGGCCCGTCGCTGCCGACCTTGACGAGAACCTTCCAGGTCGACTTCAGCGAAACGCCCAACACGTCCAGCCCCGGGACCTGCGGCTTCCCCTCGACTTCGGCGTGCGATGACATCTTCGTCCTGACGGCGGGTTCGCTCACCCAGTCCTTCGTTCTGGACGGAATCACCTACACCCTCGAGATCCTTGCGACGGGCCTGGGTCCGCTGCCTGCGGCGACCTGCGCGGCGGCAGGCGCAGCGCCTGGCTGCATCGGGTTCCAGACGCTGGAGCACCAGGCTACGCCCGCGCAGTTCAGCTTCAAGATCAGCGCGCAGGTGCCCGAGCCGGCAATTCTCGGTCTGCTCGGCCTCGGGCTGGCAGGGATCGGCTTCGTCGGGCGGCTTCGCCGGAGCTGAGCCGGGTCTGAACCACCCAGGCCATATGAACGCCCCGCTTCGGCGGGGCGTTTGTTTTTGTCACCCCGCCACGAAGCTGCCGCTCTTGCCGCCGTGCTTCTCCAGGAGGCGGACCCCTTCGATCACCATGCCGCGGTCGACTGCCTTGCACATGTCGTAGACGGTGAGCAGGCCCACCTGCACGGCGGTGAGCGCTTCCATCTCGACGCCGGTCCTGCCGTCGCACTCGACAATGGCGGTGCAGTGCACCGCGCCGGCGGCCTCGTCGAGATCGAATTCCACCGCCACCCGGGTGATCGGGATCGGATGGCACAGCGGGATCAGCTCGGCGGTGCGCTTGGCGCCCTGGATCGCCGCGATGCGTGCCACGCCGATCACGTCCCCCTTCTTCGCGGTGCCTTCGCGCACCAGCGCCAGGGTGGCGGGTTTCATGCGGATGCTGCCGCGGGCGACGGCCACGCGGTGGGTGATCGCCTTGCCGGCGACATCGACCATGTGCGCGGCGCCGCCGGCGTCGAAGTGGCTGAGGGCGGGCGCCGGGGCGTTCTCTGGTGCAGGGGAGGAAGACGAAGTCATGGTGCGGCTCCGGAGCCGACTATCATAGCAACGGCCTGATGGAGCAGCCGCCTTGTAGGCGGGTGGCTGTGCCTCGGCAGCCCGGCCTTGGCGTGGGCTCGATTCAACTCCGGCAGCCTCCTGAGGAAGTCGTCTTGCGAAGAACCGGTCTGTTGCCGCGCTGCATGGCGGGGCTGCTGTGTGCGGCGCTGGCCGGCGCCGGCTTGCCCGCGCGCGCGCAGGTCGACAACCTGCCGCGGCTGGGCGACGCCGCCGCCGACGAGCTGTCGCCGACGATGGAGCGGCGCGTCGGCGAGTCGATCGTGCGCGAGATGCAGAGCCGCGGCATGATCTACGACGATGCCGAGCTCGCCGACTATCTCAACCGTTTCGCGGGCAGCCTCGCGGCCACGCCTCCGGCGTCCGGCTTCACCCTCCAGTTCTTCCTGGTGCGCGATCCCACGCTGAACGCCTTCGCGCTGCCGGGCGGCTACATCGGTGTGCACACCGGGCTGATCGTGGCCGCGCAGAGCGAGTCCGAGCTCGCCTCGGTGCTGGGGCACGAGATCGGCCACGTGGTGCAGCGCCACGTCGCGCGCATGCTGGCGCGCGAACGTCAGGCCTCGACGCTGATGCTGGCGGCGCTGGTGCTCTCGGCGCTGGCGGCGCGCTCGAATCCTCAGGCCATCGGAGGCATCGCCTCGCTGGGCAGCACGGCGGCCCAGCAGCAGATGCTGACCTTCTCGCGCGACGCCGAGCGCGAGGCCGACCGGGTCGGCCTGGACATCCTGCGCCAGGCCGGGTTCGATGCCAACGGCATGGTGGCCTTCCTCGGCCGCCTGCAGAAGTCGGACAGCCTCTACGAGAGCGGTGCGCCGGATTACCTGCGCACGCACCCGGTCACCTCGGAGCGCATCGCCGATATCCAGAGCCGCATCTCGGACGTCCGCTACCGGCAGCGCGCCGACAGCCTCGAGTTCCGGCTGACGCGCGCCAAGCTGCGCGCGCTCACCGATACCAGCACCGACGGGCTGCGCTCGGCGCGCACGCAGTTCGAGCGGCAGCTGCGCGAGCGCACCGTCGACGAGGCGGCGGGCTGGTTCGGCCTGGCCACGGTGGCGGCCGCGCAGCGCGATGCGGCCGCCGCGCGCAAGGCGCTGGCCGAGGTGCGGCGGCTCCTGCCCGCCGGCCATCCCTTCGTGGAGCGGCTGGCCGCGCAGGTGGAGCTGCAGGCCGGCGACAGCGCCGCGGCGCTGGCGCTGCTCGACGCCGCGACCAAGCGCTTCCCTGCATCGCGGGCCCTGGTGCGCGAGCGCGCGCAGGTGCTGCTGGTGCGGCGCGATTTCGCGGACGCCGCGCCTTATCTCGAGAGCGCGGTGTCGACGTTCCGCAGCGATGCCGATTTGTGGCGCATGCTCGCGGAGGCCCAGGGCGGGTTGGGCGAGACGGCGCGCGCGCACCGCGCCGCCGCCGAGCAGTTCGTGCTGCTGGGCGCCACGCCGGCGGCGATCGAGCAGTTGCGCCTGGCGCAGCGCGCCGGCCAGCTCGACTTCTACACCGGGTCTCAGGTCGATGCGCGCCTGCGCGAGCTGCAGGCGCAGTGGCAGGCCGAGCAGAAGGAGCGCGGCGAAGGCCGGCGCTGAAAGGCCGGCGCTGAACGTGGAGGAATCCGACGCGCGGCGGGCGCCGGTTTCGGATGAGGAGTCCGCCGCGGTCGAATCGCTGGATCGATTCGACTCCGACGGACTCCTACGGACGCGGCATGGACACGAAGCCCAGCGTATCGGCGGGCGACGCGGTCGAGGTCAGCTCGAGCGTGCGCTCGGCGAGCGCGAGCTCGACGGTTTCGCCGTGCTGGCCGAAGGCGAGCAGCGTCAGATCGAGGTCGTGCACCGCGGCCGGGCCGACGTCGGTACGCAGCAGCACCTCGCCCCCCGGACCGACCCAGCCCGCCTCGATGTGACCGACGAGCTGCCCGGTGTGGGTGACGAAGCGCGGCGCCTGCGCCTCGCCCAGCACGCGCAGCACCAGCGGCGCGGCCTCCAGGTCGACGTAGACGCGCTGCGGGCCGTTCTGCCAGTACCAGCGGCCCTGCTCGTCGCTGCGGTAATTGCGGCCGATGAAGTCGACGATCTGCGGGTTGGTGATCGGGCTGCCGGCGCCGTCGCGCGCCTCGTCGAACCCCGGGCGGCCCCGGTCGACGAGCAGCCAGCGGCCGCGCCGGTCGAGCCGCAGCCAGCCCCATGCGGCGGGCACGTCCGGCCAGCGCGCCATGGCGCGCAGGACCTGCTCATCCATCGACGAGCGCCCGCGACAGCCAGTCGATCGCGCGCGCCGGCAGCCAGGCGTGGTGCCCGGGCGGCGGGCCCTGCACGAAGCCGACGTGGCCGCCCTCGGCGGGGTAGTCGAGCGTGACGTGGTCGGACACCTCGTCGCTGCCGGCCAGCGCGCTGGCCGGCAGGAACGGGTCGTTGCGCGCGTTGATCACCAGCGTGGGCACGCGGATGCCGGCCAGGAAGGCCCGGCACGACGAGCGCTCCCAGTAGTCGTAGCAGCTGGCGTAGCCGTGCAGGGGCGCGGTGACCGCGTCGTCGAAGTCGAAGAAGTCGCGCGCGCCCAGCACCCGGCGGCGATCGTACAGGCCCGGATACTGCTCGAGCTTGGCCAGCGCCTTGTGCTCGAGCGTCTTGAGGAAGTGCCGCGTGTAGACGCGGTTGAAGCCGTGCGCGAGCGCGATCGCGCCGGCATGCAGGTCCTGCGGCGGCGAGATCGCCACCGCGGCGCGCACGAAGCGGGCGGCCTCGCGCTGCTCGCCGAGCCACTTGAGCAGCACGTTGCCGCCGAGCGAGACCCCGATGGCGACGATCGGCGCGCCGCCCGCATGCTCGCGCGCGAAGCGGCGCAGGATCCAGTCGAGCTCGGGCGAATCGCCGGAGTGATAGGCGCGCGGCGCGCGGTTGAGCTCGCCGCTGCAGCTGCGAAAGTGCGGTACGGCGGCGCGCCAGCCGCTCCGGCGCGCCGCCTCGACCATGGTCAGGGCGTAGTGGCTGCGCGAGCAGCCTTCGAGGCCGTGGAACAGCACCAGCAGCGGGGCGCGGCGCGCACGGGGCGCCGGGTGCAGGAAATCGACGTCGATGAAATCGTCATCCGGCGTCGTCCAGCGTTCACGCCGGTAGCGGATCGACGGGCACGGCGCGAGCCGGGCCGACCAGATCGTCTGCAGGTGCGGGCCGGGCAGCCAGACGGGAGGGTGATACGAGGGCGCGAGCATCGCCGTTCCCCGCGGCTGTCATGGCGCTCAATGCAGCACCGCGCCGCTGGCCGTCGCCACCGGCTCGCTCGATGCCGGGCCCGAGTGATGCAGCAGGATGCGCCAGCCGTCGGCGTACTTGACGTAGACGTTGGTGGTGACGCACTCGACCAGCTGGACGCCCTGCCGCCCGGTCACGGTCACCTGCTCGACGAGGTTGTGCACGGCCAGCATCGCCCCGGTGTGTGCGCGCACGTCGGCGGTACGCAGGTCGATGCCGCCGTTGGCGAAGATCGCGGCCCACGAGGCGCGGATGGCATCGAGCCCGATCAGCCGCGGGTGCCCGGGATGCACGCACATCACCTCGTCGTCGTCGGCCCACAGCATCATCATCGCCTCGAGGTCGGCGCGCTGCATCGCCTCGTAGAACGCTTCCTCGACGGCTTCGGCGGTGGACAGGACGGGCAGGCGGTGCATGGCGGGGCGCAGGTGCGCGTTCTCAGCGTACTGGCCGCCCGCCGGTGGTCTCGAAGCGCATCGCCTGCTGCAGGCTGGCGAATACGGTGGCGGGGGCGATCTTGTTCAGGCAATCGGTGTGGCCGAGCGGGCACACGCGCTGGAAGCACGGGCTGCAGGCCAGGTGCAGCCACTCGACGCGTGCGCGCGGCGAGCGCGGCGGCGTATGGCGAGGGTCGGAAGACCCGAAGATGGCCACCTGGGGTCGCGCGAAGGCGGCCGCCACGTGCATCAGGCCCGAGTCGTTGGAGACCACGCCGCTGGCCTGCGCGATGATGGCGATGGCCTCGTCGAGCGTGGTGTCGCCGCACAGGTTGCGCACCGGCTGGCCCGAGAGCGCGGCGATCTCGGTGGCCAGTGCGCGCTCGCCGGCCGAGCCCAGCAGCACCAGGTCGGCTTCGGGCCACTCGCCGGCGAGCAGGTTCACCAGCGAGGCGAAATGGCGTGCCGGCCAGCGCTTGGCAGGGCCGAACTCGGCGCCCGGGCACAGCACGATGAGCGGCGCGCCGTGCTCGAAGCCGAACTTGCTGCGCACCGCATGCTCGCGCTCGGGCCGGCGCAGCAGGCGAGGGTCGGGCACCTTGCCCGGCAGCGGCTCGCGCGGATCGAAGGCCAGCTGGGCGTAGTGCTCGACCATCGGCGGGCGCGCGGCCGCGCGCGCGTCGTGCAGCCGGCTCAGCAGCAGGTGGCGCGCCTCGCCGCGATGCCCGATGCGCTCGGGGATGCGCGCGAACCACGGCACCAGCGCCGACTTGGCGGAGTTGGGCAGCACGTAGGCGCGCTGGTAGCCGTGCACGCGCAGCGCGCGCGCGAGCCGCCAGCGAGCGGCCAGCTGCAGCTTGCCGTGGACGTTGGCGGCCTCGATGACCTCGGCGACCTCGGGCATGGCGCGGAACACCGGCGCCACGTGCGGCGGGCACAGCGCGTCGATGCGCAGGCCGGGCTCACGCTGGCGCAGCAGCGCCAGCAGCGGCTGCGCCATGACGGCGTCGCCGATCCAGTTGGGTGCCACCACGAGCGCTCGGACGCTCATCCTGCCTCCTCGACGGGGCATATCTTCTCATTGTCGATGCTACGCCTGAAGCAGCGATTGTGGTGCCGAACGCGAGCCGGCGCGTGGCTCTTCTTCACGTCGGGGAAGTTGACACCGGGTGCGCCGCGGCCTGCGCGGTGGAAGGCGCCGGCGCGGGGTCGATCGTAGGGTGAACAGGCCCTAATGCCCGTGCACGACGCTGCCCGGCTTGAGCCGGTAGACGGTGCTGCAATAGGGGCACTGGGCCTTCTCGGCGTGCACGACGTCGAGGTACACGCGGGGGTGCGAAGACCACAGGGGCATCTTGGGATTGGGGCAGAACGCGGGCAGGTCGTCGGCTTCGAGCTCGACCAGCCCGCGCGCTTCGCTGATGGCGTCGGAGGGTTGTGCGGCCATGGGGGTTCGCAAGGCAGGCGTGATCAGACCGGGGTGAGCCACTTCGCGTAGCGCTCGCTGCGTCCGGCGACCACGTCGAAGAACAGCGACTGCAGCCGCTCGGTGACCGGGCCGCGGCGGCCCTCGCCGATGGGGCGATCGTCGAGCTCGCGGATCGGCGTGATCTCGGCGGCAGTACCGGTGAAGAAGGCTTCGTCGGCGCAGTACATCTCGTCGCGCGTGATGCGCTTCTCGATCACCTCGATGCCGAGGTCGCGCGCCATGGTGATGACCGCGTCGCGGGTGATGCCGTCCAGGCACGAGGCGAGATCGGGCGTGTACAGCCGGCCGTTCCTCACCATGAACACGTTTTCGCCGGAGCCCTCGGAGACATAGCCGTCGGTGTCGAGCAGCAGCGCCTCGTCGTAGCCGTGCGCGGTGACTTCCTGGTTGGCGAGGATGGAGTTGATGTAGTAGCCGCTCGCCTTCGCGCGCACCAGCGACACGTTGACATGGTGCCGGCTGTACGAGGAGGTCTTCACGCGGATGCCCTTGGTGATGCCGTCCTCGCCGAGGTAGGCGCCCCACGGCCAGGCGGAGATCGAGACGTGGATGGTGTTGCCCCTGGCCGAGACACCCATCTTCTCCGAGCCGATCCAGGCGATCGGGCGGATGTAGCACGACGCGAGCCGGTTGGCGCGCACGACCTCCTTCTGCGCCTGCACGAGCTGCTCGAACGACCAGGGCACCGCCATCTGGAAGATCTTGGCCGAATTGAGCAGCCGCCGCGTGTGCTCGGCCAGCCGGAACACGGCGGTGCCGGCCGCCGTCTCGTAGGCGCGTACGCCCTCGAAGACCGCCATGCCGTAGTGCAGGGAGTGGGTGAGCACGTGGATCCTGGCATCGCGCCAGTCGACCAGCTTGCCGTCGAACCAGATGTGACCGTCTCGGTCGGCCATCGACATGGAAATCTCCCGGGAACGAATCCCGGCATTTTAACGAATGCCCGCCCGCGCGCTAAACCGTGCCCCCCGCACCGGACTTCCGCCGACGCCGGCCGGGGCCGGCCGACCGGCTGCCCTCACGCGTCGCGGCGTGGGCCGAGCACCGATTCCCACAGCGCGATCACCGCTTCGCGCTCGGCGGCCACGAGCGCCGGGTCGACGCGCGCATAGGGCGCGTCGTCGAGCTTGAGCTGGTGCTGCAGCCGGCGGTAGCGCCGGTAGGCGTCGGCGGTGCGCGCGGCGAGCGCGGCGTCGATCAGCCCGAAGCCGGCTGCGCGCCCGAGCAGCGCGATGTTGCCGGCGTTGTCCAGCAGCGGCGCGTGCTCGCACGAATGCCCGAGCACCAGGTACTGGACCAGGAACTCGATGTCGACCATGCCGCCGCGATCGTGCTTGAGATCGAACAGCCCGCTGCGGTTGGGATGCCCCTCGTGCATCTTGCGCCGCATCGCGATGACCTCCTCGCGCAGGCCCGGCAGCTCGCGCCGCTGCGACAGCGCGGCACGCCGGATCGCCTCGAAGCGCTCGCCGATGGCGCGGTCGCCGGCGCTGAAGCGTGCGCGCGTGAGCGCCTGGTGCTCCCATACCCAGGCGGATTCGCGCTGGTAGGCCTCGAAGGCGCCGAGCTTGGAGACCAGCAGGCCGGCCGCGCCGTTGGGGCGCAGGCGCAGGTCGATCTCGAACAGCAGGCCGGCCGCGGTGCGCGCCGACAGCCACCCCGACAGGCGCTGTGCGAGCATCGCGTAGGCCTCGGGGGCGCGCTCGTCGTCATCGTCGAACAGGAACACCAGGTCGAGGTCGGAGCTGTAGCCGAGCTCCTTGCCGCCCAGCCGGCCGTAGGAGATGGCGGCAAAGCGCGGCGGGTCGCGATAGCGCAGGCGCAGGGTGGCCCAAACCAGTCCGATGGCCAGGTCGAGCACGCGGTCGGCCAGCTCGCTGAGGTGGTCCGAGACGCGCTCGACGGTGAGGCGGCCTTCGAGGTCCTGCACCATGAGGCGGAACACCTGCGCATGATGGGCCTCGCGCACCAGATCCATCTGGCGCTCCACGTCGGGCTGGCCGTCGTGAACCGCGGCCTCTGCGCGCTCGCGCAGCTGGCGGCTCCAGGCATCGTAGTCGACCTCGTCGAGGAGCTGGCCGTCGAGCAGCTCGTCGAGCACCACCGGGTGGCGCATCAGGTAGTCGGCGGGCCACTTGGCCCAGTCGAGGATGCGCAGCACGCGCGTGAAGGCCTCGGGGTACTTGCCGAGCAGGGCCACGTAGGCGGGACGCCGGCAGATGGTGTCGAGCAGGTCGACCAGCCGCACCAGGCCGGCGGCGCCGGTGCGCCGGCGCACTGCGTCGGCGAGCAGGCGCTCGAGGGCGGTACGCGTCTCGGGGCGCGCCGCGCCATAGCGCGGCCCGTCGCGGAAGGCTGCGAAGCGGCGCCGCACCTCGGCATCGAGCCCGGTCTCGCCGGCCTCCTCGCCGGCCGCTTCCTCCTCGTCGGCGCCGGGCGGGGCGAGCAGCCGGTCGAAGATGCGCGCGACCTGGTCGGTGTGCGTCGCGATGGCGGCATCGAAGGCCTCGCGCGGCATGCCGAGCATCGCGGCGACGGCCTCGCGCTCGGCGCGATCGTTGGGCAGGCGGTGCGTCTGCGCGTCCTCGCGGTACTGCAGGGCGTGCTCGGTCCGGCGCAGCAGCCGGTAGGCCACGGCGAGCGCCTCGGTCTCCTCGGCCGGCAGCAGGCCGCGGTCGGCCAGCGTGGCCAGCGTCTCGAGGGTGCTGCGGCTGCGCAGCGCCGGGTCACGGCCGCCGCGGGCGATCTGGAACAGCTGCGCGGTGAACTCCACCTCGCGGATGCCGCCGCGGCCGAGCTTCACGTCGAGCGCGTCAGGATCGCGCGCGGCGCGGCGCGCCACCTCGCCGCGGATCATGTCGTGCAGCTCGCGCAGCGCCGCGAACACCTCGTAGTCCATGTAGCGCCGGAACACGAACGGCGCGACCACGGCCGCCAGCGCGGATTCGTCTTCGGCGCGCGCCTGCGCGCCGGCCAGGCCGGAGTCGGCGATGACGCGGCCCTTGAGCCAGGCGAAGCGCTCCCATTCGCGCCCCTGGGCGTAGAAGTACTGCTCGAGCATGTTCAGCGAGACCACCAGCGGACCCGAGTCACCGTTCGGCCTCAGCCGCGTGTCCACGCGGAATACGTAGCCGTCGGCGGTGTAGTCCGACAGCAGGGCGATCGCCCGGCGCGCCAGGCGGTGCATCCACTCGCTGGCGGCGATGCACCCGGCGCCGTCCACGCCCTCGGATTCGCCTTCTTCGCGGAACACCAGCACCAGGTCGAGGTCGGAGGAGACGTTGAGCTCGTGGCCTCCGGCCTTGCCCATGCCGACCGCGAGCAGGTCCTGGGGGCGTCCGCGGCGATCGAGCGCACGGCCGTGGCGGGCCACCAGATCGGCGGCGGCAGCGGCCAGCGCGCGGCCGGTGGCCCACGAGGCGAATTCGGTCATCGCCGTGCACACCTCGTCGAGCGTGGCCAACCCGCGCAGGTCGCGCTCGATCAGCGTCAGCATCAGCCAGGTGCGGGCGCGCCGCAGGCTCGCGGCGGTGTCCCCGGCCACGGCCACCGCCTCGCACAGCGCCGCGAGCGCCGCGGGCGACAGCGGCTCGGCGGCCAGCGCCGACAGCCGCGCGCGCACCGGCTCCTCGCCGCCGGCGCTGGCGAGCGCCTGCAAGGTGCGCCGGAAGTAGCCGGAGTGCTGCTCGCCGTGAAACTGCATGGTGGATCGTCCTGGAGAAAGGAAGGGAAAGGCGTGGCGAGGAGGTATGCTTGACCGGAGATTGTCGCCCATGTTTTCCATCTTCTCCCCGCGTCGCTCCGCCCCGGACGAGTCGCCTTCCGCCGCCGGGCAGGCGCCGCCGGGGGCCGTTGCGCGCCTGGCCCCGGCGCTCGCCGCCGGGCTGCGCTGGCTCGCCTGGGCGGGGATCGCGCTGGCGGTGCTCCTTGCCGCGGCGTACGTGGGGATCCGCCATTTCGTCTGGCCGCAGCTGGATCGCTGGCGGCCGTCCATCGAGCATGAGCTCGCGAAGGCGAGCGGGCGCCCGATCCGGCTCGGCACGCTGGTCACCGGTTTCGACGGCCTGCGGCCGTGGCTGGTGGCGCAGGGCGTCTCGATCGATGACGCCGACGGCCAGCGCGCGTTTTCCGCCGACCGCGTGCGCGCCGTGCTCTCGCTGCGTGCTCTGGCGAGCGGCCGCCCGCGCCTGGCGCTGCTGGAGGTCCAGGCGCCGGTGCTGCGCGTCGAGCGGCTGGCCGCGCACCGCCTGCGCGTGGCCGGCATCGACGTCGACCTCGACGCCCCGGCGCGCGGCGATGCCCTCGAGCTGCTTCTCGCGCAGCGCCGGATCGCGCTGCAGCGCGTGCGCATCGAATGGAACGACCGCGTGCTGGGCGAATCCGCGCAACTGCAGGACGTCGACATCGCCATCGGTTCGGCAGGGCGCCTGCACCGCGCTTCGCTGCACGTGCCGGCGCTGCTCGATGCGGCCGGCGGCGTGGATGCGGCGATCGAGTTCCGCCGTGCGCCGTTTGCCCGCCCCGGCGACTGGCGCCAGTGGGAGGGCGAGGCCTACCTCGGCGTCGAGCGCATCGAGCTGGCCGCGCTGTCGCGGCGCTGGCACGACTGGTTCGGCATGCCTGCCGGCGCACCTCAGGGCGCGCTCGCCATCGCAGCGGGGCAGGGCCGGCTGCGCGCCTGGTCGCACTTCCAGCGCGGCGTCGCCGACGGCGCGCGGGTGAAGCTCGCGCTGGACGACGTGGCGGCCGACCTCGACGGCCGCCGCCTGCCGATCCGCTCGCTGTCGCTCGAGGCCGATGCGCACCGCGATGCCGAGGGCGCCACCACGTTCGCCTTTCCCCGGCTGCGCGTCGACGACGACCGCGGCCACTCGCTGGTCGTGGCCGGCAGCGACGCGATGCTGCAACTCGACCGCTCGGGCCGCCCGCTGGCCGGGCGCCTGTCGCTCGGGCGCTTCGATACGGTCGGCGTGATGGACCTGCTGGCGCGCCTGCCGGTGCCCGACGACCTGCGCCGCCGCTTCGAGCCGCTGCGCGTGGCCGGCACGGTGAGCCGGCTGGCGATCGACTGGAAGGCGGGGGCGCCGGTGGCGTCCGAAGCGCCTTCGCCCGAGGCCGGCGCGCGTCCGGACGCCGGCGGCGCCGCGCCGACCCGCTACGCCGTCGAGCTCGACTTCGAGCACTTGAGCTTTCGCCGCGTCGAGGCGCCGCCCAAGCCCGGGGAGCTGCGCTTGCCGAGCTTCGCCAACGTCTCGGGCAGCGCGCGGCTGACCGAGGGCGGCGGCAGCGTCGCGCTGCACGGCGATGCGGTCGTGCTGCGCTTTCCAGGCCTGTTCGCCGAGCCCGAGGTGCCGCTGGAGCAGCTCGAGGCGCGCGCCGCCTGGACGCTGGGTGCACCGCCCGCCCCGGAGGCGCCGCCGGCGGTCGACGTGCACATCGAATCGTTCCGCTTCGCCAATGCCGATGCGGCCGGCGAGGTGACGGGGCACTATCGCAGCGGCGGCAAGGGCGCCGGCATCGTCGACCTGCAGGGCCGCCTGCAGCGCGCCGATGCGACGCGCACCGCGCGCTACCTGCCGCTGGAGATCCCGGCGGAGGTGCGCGACTGGGTGCGCGAGGCGGTGCTCGCCGGCCGTTCCGACGACGTGCGCTTCGTGCTGGCGGGCGACCTGGAAGACTTCCCCTACCGCGACCCGCGCACCGGCGAGTTCCGCGTCGAGGCCAGGCTGCAGGACGCGCGGCTCGCCTATGCGCCGGGGTGGCCGGCGATCGAGCGCATCCAGGGGCAGCTGCGCTTCGAGCGCGCCGGCATGGACATCGAGGTGCAGTCCGGCAGGGTATGGAACGTCGCGCTGGCGCGCACGCACGCCGCCATCGCCGAGTTCCGCGAGCCGCTGCTGCGCGTCGAGGGCAGCGGGGTGGGCCCGGCGCAGGACATGGTGCGGTTCGTCAACGAGAGTCCGCTGCGCACGCGCATCGACGATTTCGCGCGCGACCTCGCCATCGAAGGCGGCGCCACGCTGCAGCTGGCGCTGGAGCTGCCGATCGAGGCGCTCGACGACGCGCGCGTGCGCGGCAGTGTCCAGCTGGCCGGCAACACCGTGCGGCTCGAGCGCACGCTGCCGCCGTTCGATGCGGTCGGCGGCCGGCTCGAGTTCACCGAGGACCGGCTGGCGCTGCGCTCGCTCACCGCCACCTTGCTCGGCGGGCCGGTCAGCGTCGAAGGCGACACGCCCGCGCCCGGCCGCTTCCTGCTGCATGCGCGCGGCACCGTCCCGGCGGCCGGCATCGTGCAGCTGGCCGACAACGCGCTCACCCGCGGGCTGTCCGGCTCCACCGCGTACCGGGCCGAGGTCGAGATGCATCGGCGCGCCTCGACGCTGACCATCACCTCCGACCTCGCCGGCCTGGCCAGCAGCCTGCCCGCACCCTTCGACAAGGCGGCCGACGCGAAGTGGCCGCTGCGCATCGAGTCGGTGCCGGTGCCGCCGTCCGATGCCGACGAACGGCCGGCAAAGGACACGCTGCGCGTGACGTTGCGTGACGACGTGCGCCTGGTGTTCGAGCGCGAGCGCGAACCCGGTTCGCAACGGCTGCTGGTGCGCCGCGGCGCCTTCGCGCTGGACGACACGCCGACCCTGCCCGATGCGGGCTTCGCCGTGCTGCTGCGCGCCCCCGGGGTGGAT
The DNA here is from genome assembly GCA_001898645.1 of Burkholderiales bacterium 70-64. Lineage (GTDB taxonomy): Bacteria > Pseudomonadota > Gammaproteobacteria > Burkholderiales > Burkholderiaceae_E > Zeimonas. Next base: position 60,051 of record MKUQ01000021.1, on the reverse strand, counting down.
CTGGACGCCTGGAACGCGCTGCTCGGCCAGGATCTGCTGCATCCGGCGCAGGCCGGCGGCGCCGAAGGCTACGCGCCGGGCTTCTCGCTGCTGCCCGATACCGTCTCGCTGGTCGCCGGCACGGTCGAGGTGGCCGGCAAGGTGCTGCACGACGTCGTGCTGGGCGCCTCGCGCGCCGAAGGCTACTGGCGCGCCAACGTGCACGCGCGCGAAATCGACGGCTACTTCAGCTGGCGCGAGGCTGCCGCCGACCAGTCGCAGGGCACGCTGGTGGCGCGCTTCACGCGGCTGGAGATCCCGCCCAACCGCATCGGCGAGTTCGAGACGCTGCTCGACAGCGCCCCGCAGACGCTGCCCGCGCTCGACGTCGCCGCCGAGGAGCTGATCCTCGACGAACGGCGCCTGGGCGCGCTGTCGCTCAAGGCCACCAACGGCGGCAGCGCGGCGGCGCCGGTGTGGCGGCTCGAGCAGCTGCGCATCCGCCACCCGAGCGCAACGCTCGAGGCCAGCGGCAGCTGGCAGACGCGCCCGGGCGGAGCCGAACGCGACACCGCGCTGGACTTCGAGCTGCGCATGAACGACACCGGCGCCCTGCTGGCCACGCTGGGCTTTCCAGGCACGGTCAGCGGCGGCGCCGGCACGCTGGGCGGGAAGATCCGCTGGAACGGCTCGCCGCTGCGGCTGGACTACCGCAGCCTGGGCGGCGAGCTCTCGCTCGCGCTGGGCAAGGGGCAGTTCCTGAAGTCCGATCCCGGCATCGCCAAGCTGATCGGCGTGCTCAGCCTGCAGTCGCTGCGCCGGCGGCTCACCTTCGATTTCCGCGACGTGTTCGCCGACGGCTTCGCGTTCGATGAGATCGGCGGCCATGCGAAGATCGACGCCGGCATCGCGCGCACGCAGGACTTCCACATGCGCGGGGTGGCCGCGTCGGTGCGCATCCGCGGCGAGGCCAACGTGGCCGCCGAGACCCAGTCGCTGGTGGTCGAGGTGCAGCCGGAGCTGAACGCGGGCCTGGCATCGCTCGCCTACGCGGCGCTGGCCAATCCGGCGATCGGCCTGGGCTCGTTCGTGGCGCAGATGATGCTGCGCGAACCGCTGCAGCGCATGTTCGCCTACGAGTACGACGTCACCGGTCCGTGGAGCGACCCCCAGGTGGCCGAGCGGCGCCGGCCCGCCGAGGCGGCTCCGGGCGCGCCCGGCGCGCCGGCCGTTCCGGGCGCCTCGGGTACGCCGGCCGTGCCGGGCGCCCGGGGCGCTCCGGGTGCGCCGGCCGCTCCGGGCATGCCGGGTCCGGGCGGGCTGCCTTGAAAACACAGGAGGGATAGCGGCATGAGCAACCAGGCCAACCGGGCGAGGGACGGCGAGGCGGCGGGCGCCGCCGCGGGCGCACCGACGCTGCGCGTGGCGGCGCTGCAGATGGTGTCGGGCGCCAACGTCTCCGACAACCTCGCGCGCGCCGAGGCGCTGATCGGCCAGGCTGCCGCTGCCGGCGCCCGGCTGGTGGCCCTGCCCGAATATTTCGTGCTGCTCGGGCGCAGCGACCGCGACAAGCTGGCGATCCGTGAGCACGACGGCGACGGGCCGATCCAGTCTTTCCTGTCGGGGCAGGCCGCCGCGCACGGCATCTGGCTGGTCGGCGGCACCGTGCCGCTGGCCAGCCGCGACCCGGGCAAGGTGCTCAACAGCACGCTGGTCTACGGTCCGGAAGGCAGGCGCGTGGCGCGCTACGACAAGATCCACCTGTTCGGCTACGACAACGGAACCGAGCGCTACGACGAAGCCGCCACCATCGTGCCCGGGGCCACGCCGACGGTGTTCGACCTCGAGCAGCCGGCCGGCGCCGGGCAGGTACCGGCGCATTGGCGCGTCGGGCTCACCGTGTGCTACGACCTGCGCTTTCCCGAGCTGTACCGGGCGCTCGCGCCGGTCGACCTGGTGGTGGTGCCCTCGGCCTTCACCTACACCACCGGCAGCGCGCACTGGGAGGTGCTCGCGCGCGCGCGTGCGATCGAGAACCAGTGCTACCTGCTGGCGCCGGCGCAGGGCGGGCGCCACGAGAACGGCCGGCGCACCTGGGGCCATTCGATGCTGGTCGACCCGTGGGGCGAGGTCGTCGCGGTGCGCGCCGAAGGCGAGGGCGTGGTGCTCGGCGACGTGGAGCGCGCGCGGCTGCGCTCGGTGCGCTCGGGGCTGCCGGCGCTCTCGCACAGGGTCATGTAGCATAGGCCGCATGAAGCCGAACGATCCTCCCTTCGAGCACCTGGCGATCGCCCGCGCGCTGCTGCTCGAACCCTACGGGCTCGACGAGCGCCACCTGGACGCGGCGCTCGCCGAGATCTTCCGCCATCGCGTCGACTACGCCGACCTGTACTTCCAGTTCACGCGCAGCGAGGGCTGGAGCCTCGAGGAAGGCATGGTCAAGTCGGGCAGCTTCTCGATCGACCAGGGCGTCGGGGTGCGCGCAGTGGCCGGCGACAAGACCGCGTTCGCCTACTCCGACGTGATCGGCGCCGAGGCGCTGATGTCGGCTGCGCGCGCGGCGCGCACCATCGCCTCGCGCGGCGCCGGCCGCGTGAAGGTGGCCGACGGGCTGGCGCCGGGCGCCGGCCACGCGCTGTACCGGCCCGAGGACCCGATCCCGCGCCTCGACGCCGGCGCCAAGGTGGCGCTGCTCGAGCGCGTCGAGCGCGCCGCGCGCGCCAAGGATCCGCGCGTCAGGCAGGTGATGGCGGGCCTGGCCGCCGAATACGACGTGGTGCTGGTGGCGCGTTCCGACGGCCTGATCGCCGCCGACGTGCGCCCGCTGGTGCGGCTGTCGCTCACCGTGATCGCCGAGCAGGGCGGCCGGCGCGAGCAGGGCCACAGCGGCGGCGGCGGCCGCTTCGACTTCTCCCATTTCGACGAGGCGCGCATCGCCGTCTACGTCGAGGAGGCGGTGCAGTCGGCGCTCACCAACCTCGAGGCGCGCCCGGCGCCCGCCGGCACCATGACCGTGGTGCTCGGGCCGGGCTGGCCGGGGGTGCTGCTGCACGAGGCGGTGGGCCACGGGCTCGAGGGCGACTTCAACCGCAAGGGTTCCTCGGTGTTCGCCGGGCGTATCGGCCAGCGCGTGGCCAGCCCCGGCGTCACGGTGGTCGACGACGGCACGCTGGCCGGACGGCGCGGTTCGCTGAACATCGACGACGAAGGCAATCCGACGCAGCGCAACGTGCTGATCGAGGACGGCATCCTCAAGGGCTACCTGCAGGACACGCTGAACGCGCGGCTGATGAAGCTGCCGGCCACCGGCAACGGCCGGCGCGAATCGTTCGCGCACCTGCCCATGCCGCGCATGACCAACACCTACATGCTCAACGGCGATCGCGACCCGGCCGAGATCATCGCCTCGGTGGATCGCGGCCTGTACGCGGTGAACTTCGGCGGCGGCCAGGTCGACATCACCAACGGCAAGTTCGTGTTCTCGGCCTCGGAAGCATGGTGGGTCGAGAACGGCAGGCTGCAATACCCGGTCAAGGGCGCCACGCTCGTCGGCAACGGGCCCGACGCCCTCACCCGCGTGACCATGATCGGCCGCGACATGCGGCTCGATCCCGGCATCGGCGTGTGCGGCAAGGACGGGCAGAGCGTGCCCGTGGGCGTCGGGCAGCCGACGCTGCGCATCGAGGCGCTCACCGTCGGCGGCACCGCGTAGGCGGACACGCGATGGCCGGCGAACGCGACGGCGCGGCGGCGGCAGGCACGAACGCAGCCTCGCCGGCCACGACTTCGCCGGTCGCACCTCCGCCGGCCGCATCTCCGCCCGGGCCGCGGTTTCCGGCCTCCTCCTCGCCCCCGCCGCGGCGTCGCCCGGGCCTGCTGTGGCGCATCCTGATCTGGGCGGCGATCGTGCTGGGCGCCTACGCGCTGCTGGGCTTCCTGGTGGTGCCGCGCGTCATCCACAACCAGCTGCAACTGCGGCTGCCGCCCGAGCTGGGGCGGCCGGTGTCGATCGGGCGCATCGAGTTCGACCCGTTCCGGCTGGTGCTGCGCGTGCATGACCTCAGCGTCGCCGAGCCGGCCGGAAAGTCCGAGTTCGCCGGTTTCCGCCTCCTCATGGCCGACCTCTCCTGGCGTTCGCTGTACCGCCTCGCCCCGGTGCTGTCGGCCGTCACCCTGGACCAGCCGCGGCTGCACCTGGCGCGCGATGCACAGGGGCGCCTGAGCATCCAGGACCTGATCGACAAATGGAGCGCGCAGCCTTCCGAGCCCGGCCCGACGCCGCGCTTCTCGGTGGCCAACATCGTGATCGACGACGGCCGCTTCGCCTTCGACGACGGCAAGCTCGGCGTGCGCCAGGAAGTGGCGCCGTTCGCGCTGCGGGTGCCTTTCGTCTCCAGCCTGCCGGTCGACGAAGAGGTCTACGTCGAGCCCAGCCTGCACGCCGCGATCAACGGCGCGCCGTTCGAGCTCGAGGGGCGCTCGCTGCCGTTCAGCGAGACTCGCGACTCCACGCTCGACGTCGATCTCGACGGCGTCGACCTGACCCGCTTCACCGGCTATTCGCCGCTGCCGCTGCCCGTCGAGCTGCGCTCGGCCAAGCTCGATACCGCGCTCAAGATCGTCTTCTCGCAGCCGGCCGGCAAGACGCCCACCATCGCGGTGACCGGCAACGCCAGGCTCGCTGCGCTCGACGTGCGCCAGCCCGACGGCACGCCGCTGCTGGCGGTGGAATCGATCGCCGTCGATCCGGTCTCGCTGGCCTGGCCCGAGAACCGCTACACGGTGGGCCGCGTCACGATCGCCTCGCCCGAGATCGCCGTGCAGCGCAAGGCGGGCCAGGCGCGCTTCCTCGAACCGGTGCTGGCGGCGCTCGAGCGTCCTCGGGAGCGCAGCGCAGCGCCGGCAGGAAGCGGCACCGGCAGCAGCGGTTCGGGCAGTACGGCCACGAATGCGAACGCCGCGCCGGCGCCCCTGCAATGGCGCGTCGACGAGATCGCTTTCACCGGAGGCAAGCTCGCCTTCGGCGATGCGCAGTTCGACCCCAAGCCGCTGCGCCTGGATGCCGGCCCGATCGACCTCACCGTGCGCAAGCTCGCCAGCGATCCCGACGTGGCCGCCGACTTCGACCTGGCGCTGGCGCTGGCCGGCGGCGAGCGGGTGCAGGCCAAGGGCAGCGGCTTCTGGCAGAAGGGCGCCTTCGACGCCAAGGGGCAGCTCTCCAACCTGGCGTTGAAGAACTGGTGGTGGATCGCCGAACCGCAGGTCGCGCTCGACGTGCTCGGCGGCACGCTGGCGCTCGACGTGCTCGGCGGCACGCTGGCGCTCGACGCGCGCGTGCGCGTCGCGCCCGCCGAGGGGGGCGCTACGTCGGTCCGGGTCGAAGAGGGGACAGCCCGGCTGAAGGAGCTGTCGCTGCGCCAGCGCTGGGACAAGCGCAGCCTGCTCACCCTGCCGCAGCTCGACCTCGACGGCGTGACGCTCGACCTCGCCAGGCGCGAGCTCGCGCTCGGCACGCTGGCGACCCGCGGCGGCCAGATGCTGGTGCGCCGCGAGAAGGACGATCGCTTCAACCTGCAGCGCATCGCCGAGCCCGCCGCACAGGCCGCGGGCAGCGAGCGTGCGCGCCCCGCCTCGCCGACGAAGGCGAAGACGCCGGCCCCCGCGCCGGCGAGTGCCGCGGCCGCGCCGTCGCCCTGGTCGTTCACGCTGGCCAAGCTCGCGGTCGGCGATTTCCGCGTCGACGTCGAAGACGAGCGCGGCGGCCAGGCGGCGAACATGCATCTGCAGGGGATCGACCTCCAGGCCAGCGGCCTGTCCAGCGCCGAGCGGGCGCCCCCGATCAAGCTCTCGCTGCGCTCGCGCGTCGATCGCGGCGGCATGCTCGCGGTCTCCGGCGAGGTGGCGCCCAGCCCGCTGGCGGGCACGCTGCGCGTGGCGGTGCGCCGCCTCGCGATCGCTCCCTTCCAGCCCTACTTCTCGGAGTACGTGCGAGCGACCGTCTCGGGCGGCGCGGCCAGCGCGCAGGGCGATCTGCGCTTCGAGCTGCCGCCGGGCGCCGCCCCGCGGGTGTGGTGGAAGGGGAGTGCCGCCGTCGACGACTTCGGCGTGCGCTCGAGGGCCGCCAACAACGACCTGCTGCGCTGGAAATCGCTGGCGCTGCAGGCGATCGACTTCGCCTCCGAGCCGCTCAAGGTCGACGTCGGCGGCGTCACGCTGACCGACCTCTATGCGCGCCTGGTCCTCAATTCCCAGGGCCGCCTGAACCTGCAGGACCTCCTGGCCGACCGCTCCGCCCCGCAGGGCGAGGCCGCCGCCACGCCCGCCCCGGCGCCGCGGCCCGCGTCGGCTGCGGCAGCGCCGGTGGACGAAACCATGCCGCCGGGCGCCGTTCCGGCGCCCTCGGCCGGCGCGCCGGCCTCGTCGAAGGCGCAGACCGTGACCCTTCCGCCGCCCTCGCGGCCTGCCGGCGGCACGCCGCGCAACCTGCGCATCGGCGGCGTGAAGCTGGTCAACGGCAACGTCGACTTCAGCGACTTCTTCGTCAAGCCGAACTACTCGGCCAACCTCACCGGCCTGAACGGCCAGGTCTCGCGCATCACGCCCGGCGAGGCCGGCGACCTCGAGCTGCGCGGGCGCATCGACCACACCGGCGCGGTCGAGATCCTCGGCAAGGTGAATCCCCTGGCCGATCCGCTCTTCCTCGACGTGACGGCCAACGCCAGCGACATCGACCTGCCGCGCCTGTCGCCGTACTCCGGCAAGTACGTCGGCTACGGCATCGAGAAGGGCAAGCTGTCGGCCAAGGTCTCCTACAAGGTCGAGAACCGCCAGCTCACGGCCGAGAACAACATCGTGCTGGACCAGCTCACCTTCGGCGAGAAGGTCGACAGCCCCGATGCGCTCAAGCTGCCGGTGCTGTTCGCGGTGTCGCTGCTGAAAGACCGCAACGGCGTGATCGACGTCAACCTGCCCATCAGCGGCTCGCTTGACGATCCCCAGTTCAGCATCGCCGGCATCGTGCTGCGCATCATCGGCAACCTGATCGTCAAGGCGGTCACCGCGCCGTTCTCGCTGCTCGCGAACCTGGCCGGCGCTCGCGGCGAGGAGCTGTCGTGGGTCGGCTTCGCGCCGGGCCGCTCCGCGCTCGATGCGCCGGCGCACGAGAAGCTCGAGGCGCTCGCCAAGGCGCTCAACGACCGGCCCGGGCTCAGCCTGGACATCTCCGGGCGCGCCGATGGCGCCGTCGACGGCGAGGCGCTGCGCAAGCGCTCGCTCGAGCGCGCGGTCAAGGCGCAGAAGCTCAAGGACACGGGCGGCGGCAGCGCGAGCAACGAGGCGCTCGACCAGGTGACGGTCGCGCCGCAGGAGTACGAGAAGTACCTCACGCAGGCCTACAAGGCGGCCTCCTTCGACAAGCCGCGCAACGTGATCGGCCTGGTGAAGTCGCAGCCGGTGGCCGAGATGGAACGCATGCTGCTCGCCAACGCTCGCGTGAGCGAGAACGCGCTGGTCCGGCTGGCCAACGAGCGGGCCCAGCAGGTCAAGGGCTGGCTGGCCGACAACGGCCATATCCCGGCTGCGCGCCTGTTCATCGTCTCGCCCAAGGTCGAAGGCACGAGCGGGGCCGCTGCCGCACCCGCGCAGGCCGGCGGGGAGGGCGGCGCGCAGGCCGGAAAGGCGGCCGGGGAATCCGCGCCGCAGCCGGCCGGCGAGGAGGCTGCCAGGCCGTCCGCGGCGCAGGCCGCCGGGGAAGCCGCATCGGTTCCGGGCTCCGCCTCCAAGAGCGCGCCGCCGACGACGCGCGTCGACCTCAGGCTGAAATAGTGCGGCGCCGGCCCTAACGAGGCCAGAGCGCCAGAAGCACCGCCGCACCCAGGCACCACGCCACCGTGGCGGAGACGAGCGTGACCGACAGGGGCGCTCTCACGCTCAGCCAGAACACCACCCCGAGGTACAGGGCGTACGGCGCCAGCGACAGCAGGCCGAAGAGTGCCGTGGTGCGCAGCTCCTGCGGCGTGCGCTCGGTGCCGACCACGTAGTGCGCGATGAGCGCGAACGTCGGGAACAGCGGAACGAGACCGGCGATGTAGAAGTTCCTGGTCCTGGACAGCAGTGCGATCAGCAGCACCGCCAGTGCGCCGAGGAGGCACTTCAGGATGAGCGACACGGTCGGAGGCAAATGAAAAATTGTAACGCCGCGAGGCGAGGCTTCGCGCAGGCCTCGTCCGTCGTCGCTTTTGCACCCTGCGATCTTTGGTAGTTACGCGCAAGGCGCCGAGAGGATTCAATGCCGGTCAGGCCATGTACTTCTCGGGAGATCGACATGGGATTCATTGCGAAGCGACGACTTGCGCGGGCCGCCTCCTCGTGCGTGCTGGCATCGGCGGCGGCGTTGGGCGCCTCGGCGGCGCTGGCCGGCTCGGCCAGCTATGTCTATGACAGCCTCGGGCGGCTGGCCCAGGTGACCTACAGCAACGGGGTGGTGATCACCTACGTCTACGACGCGGCCGGCAACCGCACGAGCTTCACGGTGACGGGCGCGCCCAGCTGAGGCGCGCGGCGCCCGCCTTTCCCCTTTCCCGCAGTCCACCGACGAATGCGCGAGCCGCCGCGAGCGGCTCGCCGGAGGAGTATTGCCATGTCGAATCCGACACACCGCGCCGGGACGCTCGCTGCAGCCGCGATTGCCGCGGCGATGCTGCTCGCAGCGGGCACGCACGCGCACGCGGCCGGCCCGATCACCTTCGGCAACGGCGTGCCCGCGGTGGGGGCGGCCTCGCCCGAGAGCGCCGGCAAGAGCGGCGCGGCATCGCCCCAGGCTCGCGAGCAAACGCCGGGCCTGAGCCGGGCCGTTCTCGCACCGGTGACGCCCGAGGAGTCCGAGCGCGCGATCCGCGCGCGCCCGCTGCCCCAGGTGCTCAACCCGGGCCTGGCGCCGCGGCTCCCGCCCTCGGGCCGGACGGGCGGCGCGCAAACCGCGCAGCGCGTGGCCGGCGATGCCGCGCCCACCGGGCCGGCATCGATCCCCGAGCTGGCGCGCGCGCTGCGCAACGACCCGGACCTCATCTACGAATACGTGCGCAACAACGTCGAGTACGTACCGATCTGGGGCGTGCAGAAGGGCCCGGTCGGCACGATCCTGGATAACCAGGGCACGGCCTTCGACCAGGCCGGCCTGATGGTGGATCTGCTGCGCCAGGCCGGCTACACCGCCAGCTACGTGCGCGGGCGCCTGAACCTGATGGCCGCGCAGGTCGGCGACTGGCTCGGCGTGGACACGACCAACGTGTGCGCGGTGCTCAACCTGCTGGGCAACGGGCAGGTGCCCATCGCCTCGGTGACCGCCACGGCCGCCGGCAGCTGCCCCGGCTCCACGGCCGCGCTCTACAGCATCAAGATCGACCACGTGTGGGTCAAGGTCAACATCGGCGGCACGAGCTACTACTTCGACCCCAGCTACAAGCCGCACACGCGCAAGACCGGCATCGATCTCGTCACGGCCACCGGCTACAACGCCGCCGCCTACCTGGCCGCGGCGACCTCGGGCGCGACGGTGACTGCCGACTACGTGCAGAACATCCATCGCACGAACATCCGCAACAACCTCGCCGCCTACGCCGGCAACCTGGCCGCCTACCTGCGCACCAACAAACCCGCAGGCGTGCTCGACGACGTGATCGGCGGCATGACGATCAACCCGCACAGCGGCCCGATCCTCCGCCAGACGACGCTGCCGTACCAGGACACCTCGGTGGCGCTCACCGAATGGACCACCGATATCCCGGCGAGCTACAAGCCCACGCTGCGCCTGCAGTACCAGGGCATCGATGCCACCTACACCTCGGACGCCATCTACGGCAAGCGCCTGAGCATCACCTACAACGGCGCGAACCAGCCGGTGCTGATGCTCGACGGTACGGTGGCTGCCACCGGTACGGCCACCACCCCGGGCACCTACGCCAACGTGAGCTTCACCGTGACGCACGGCGCCTACGCATACACCTACGCGAACCAGGCGTTCACGCAGCAGATCAAGGCCGGCGGCACTTTCGTGATCGGCAACGGCTGGGGGCCGGTGGGGCGCGGCGCCATCGAGCGCCACCGCGCCCGGCTCGAAGACGCCCGCGCCTCCGGCGCGGCCGACACCTCGGAGCTGGCGCTGGGTTCCTCGCTGGCGCTGCTGTCCTCGAACTGGATCGCGCAGCTCGTGCAGGCCACCTACATCAGCGACCGCCTGTCGCGCACCAACACGCTGTTCCACCATCAGGTCGGCATCGCCGGCTACAACACGTCGCCCTACGTGGACCTGCCCGGCAACATGGTCGGCGTGATCAACCAGGACGCGAACACGAACAAGGAGCTGGCCGCGTTCTTCACCGCGGCCATGCACGGCAGCATCCTGGAATCCACCGCGGTGCAGCAGACCTCGGGCGTGAGTGCCGTGTCCACGGTCAAGCTGATCGACATCGCGTCCGCCGCCGGCGACAGGATCTACGATGCGCGCGCGGCCAACTACGCGAGCGCGGTGCAGCCCAATCTCGTGGGCTGCTCGTCGTGGACCTCCACCTTCTCCAGCGCCGTGAGCGCCGGCTGGCGGCTGATCCTGCCGGCGCGCTGCAACCTCACCGAGGGCGGGTGGACGGGCGTGGCCTACTACATGATCTATACGAGCGTCAGCGGCTACAGCATCGGCGCCATCATCGGCGGGGGGTTGGCCGGGGGCTTCGGCACCAGCCCGGTCTCGCAGCCCGTCCTGAACTCGGCGGTCCTGGCCTCCTCCTGGAGCCTGGACTCGCTGACCGGCTTCACCGGCCTGGGCCTGCGGGACCCGATCGACATGACCAAGGGCTACTTCGTCTACGCCCACGGCGACCTGGCCACGGGCGTGGGCGAGTTCCCGCATGCCCTGCGCTTCGAGCGGCTCTACAGCTCCGGCATGCGCAACCAGTCGGCCGCCCTGGGCAAGGGCTGGACGCACAACCTGGCCTCCAGCGCGAGCGCCAGCTCCGACGGCCTGCAATCGATGGGCGAAGACTCGGCGCTGGACGCGGCGGGCACCATTGCCGAGACCCTGGTGTCGCTCGACCTGCTCGGCGATGCCGCCGCGCCGCTGACCAAGATGGTGACGGCCACGCTGGGCCAGCGCTGGTACGGCGAGCAGCTCACCGGCAACACCGTGATCGTGCGCAACGGCCTCAACGGCGAGGTCTTCGTTAGGCTGCCCGACGGCAGCTACAACGCGCCGCCGGCCAATTCGGCCAAGCTCATCCGCAACGCCGACGCCACCTACACCTACGAGACGGCCGACAAGGCCCGGCTGAACTTCGATGCCGCCGGCAGGATCGGCAGCTACGTGCACCCCAGTGGCGTGCAGGCCAGCTTCACCTACTCCGGCAGCGACCTCACCCAGGTGAGCAACAGTCTGGGTCGCACCCTCACGCTGACCAGCGCCTCGGGCCGCATCACCGCCGTCTCCGACGGCAGCCGCAGCGTGCAGTACGCCTACGACGCCGGCGGCAACCTCGCCACCTTCACCGACGCCACGGCCAAGGCCACCACCTTCCAGTACGACCTGCCGGGGCGCATGACCAAGGTCTTCTACCCGTCCAACCCCACCACGGCCTTCGCCGCCAACGTGTACGACAGCCTCGGCCGGGTGCAGACCCAGTCCGACGCGAACGGCAAGCTCTACACTGGGCTGCTCCCGAATCTCCGGACACATTGGATGGCAACATGTGTTTAGGAGAGAGCGATGCGAACCCGCAGGAAGTTCACCGATGAGTTCAAGCGCGAGGCGGTCCGCCTGGCGACGGCGCCTGGCAACTCGATTGCTGCCGTAGCGAAGGACCTGGGCGTTGACCGAAGCGTCGTCGCCGACTGGGTCAAGAAGTTCCAGGACGGCCGCTACGAGGCCGCGCCCGGCAAGCCGCTCAAGAGCGATACCCAGGCCGAGAACGAGCAGCTGCGTCGCGAGCTCGCCCGGGTGAAGATGGAGCGGGACATCCTAAAAAAGGCGCTCGGCTACTTCGCGAAGGACCCGACGTGAAGTTCGGCTTCATCGCCAAACATCGCGCGGTGTGGCCGGTTCGAGTGTTGTGCGAGGTCCTGGAAGTCTCCTCGAGCGGCTTCTACGAGTGGCTCGGCAGGCGACCGAGCAAGCGCTCGGTCGCCAACACGAAGCTCATTGGGCTGATACGACAGAGCTTCGAGGCGAGCGACCGTACCTACGGTAGCCGCCGCGTCTGGCGCGACGTCCTGGCCTGGGGCGAGAAGTGTGGCATTCACCGAGTCGAGCGATTGATGCACACTGCAGGGCTTGCCGCACGCCGCAAACGACGCCGGTCGCCGAACGACAACGGCGTTCGCCCCGAACACAGCATCGCGCCGAACCTGCTGCAACGCGAGTTCGAAGCCGACGCGCCGAACAAGAAGTGGCTTGCCGACTTCACATACATCTGGACGGCTGAAGGCTGGCTGTTCGTGGCGGTCGTGCTCGACCTGTACTCGCGCAGAATCGTCGGCTGGTCGATGAAGCCCGAGATGACCGCGCAGCTCGTCATCGACGCCTTGGTGATGGCCGTCTGGCGTCGAGGCATGCCTAAGGAACTGCTTCATCACTCGGACCAAGGCAGCCAGTACACGAGCGAAGCGTTCCAGCGACTCCTCTCGGCCCACGGTATCACGTGCAGCATGAGTCGGCGCGGCGATTGCTGGGACAACGCAGCAATGGAGAGTTTCTTCTCCAGCCTCAAGACCGAGCGCGTGGACCGCAAGCAATACGTCAGCCGAGACGATGCACGGGCGGATGTGTTCGACTACATCGAGCGCTTCTACAACCCCAGGCGTCGGCACTCCGTGCTCGACTATCTCAGCCCGGTTCAGTTCGAGGAGAAAGCGGCAGCCTTGTAATATCGGGACTGTCCGGAGATTCGGGGGCAGCCCACCGTCGGCGAGCTGCTGCGGATGAACGACGAGCTGCGCGAGCTGATCGTCGCGCGCGCTCCGATACGCACGCTCAAGGAGGCCGCGCAGGCTGCCGGCACTCGGCTGATCCGCGAAGCCGCCGTGCGCGCCGCACTCGACGGCGTGACGACGCTCGAAGAGGTGGCCCGTGTCACTTTTTCGGAATGAGTCGATGGCCTTGGCGCTGTGCCCCGCGCAGGTCGGCGTGGTGCGGCGGCCGCGCCGGGGCGAGGCTCGCTGCGAGCTCCTGCAGGGCAGCGAGGCGGGCGGATGGGAAGAGGCGTTAGACGCCCTGCAGGCATGGATCGAGGCGAACGACCTCCGGTCGGTGCGCGCCGACATGGCGGTGTCGAGCCGCTTCGTCCGCTTTGCACTGGTGCCCTGGACCGACAAGCGCCTGACCACCGTGCAGGAACGGGCCTGGATCCGTCTGCAGCTCGAGGCGTGCAACGGCGATATGGATGGATGGCGCATGGCCGCGGCTCCCGCGCAGTACGGACGCCCGCGCGTGGCCTGCGCCATGCCGGATGCCCTGACCGAACGCTGGCATGGCTTGTGGCGCGCGCGTGAGCTCTCCGGCGGCGCCCTGATGCCGTACTTCCTGTATGCGTGGAACCGCTGGTACCGCCGCACCGGGCCCGGACGATTGCTGGGCGTATCGGAGTCTGATCGCATCGTCTGGGCAAGCCACGGGCCGCACGGCTGGCAAAGCCTGCGCGTTGCAGCGGCCCGTGCCGGGGCGGCGGAGCTGCCGGTGCTGGCGGCTCTGGAGCACCGCCTGCTCGGCCTGCCGGGAAAGCCTGCGGCCATGCTTCACGCTCCCGGGTGTCCCGCCGCCGGCACGCCGGATGTGAGTGTCGCGCAGGGCGGCCGCATGGACTGGCTCGCGTGCACGCCCATGCAAGAGCCCGCGCCCCTGGCGATGGCGCGACTGGTGGCCGCGGCATGAAGAAAGTGCGCATCGATTTCGGGCCTGCGCGCAGGCCCGGCCCCCGGCGCGCTGCCCGGTTGCTGCTGCCGGCGCTCGCCGCGGCATGGCTGGCCTGGGAAGGGGAGCAATTGCGGGACGCATGGCGCGAGCGCGAAGCGCTGCAGCTGCAATGGGATCGCCTGCAGGCGCCGATCGGCACGCGAGGCGCGCGGCCGGCGATGCCCCGAGCGTGCCCGGGGAAGCGCTGTCGCAGGCCGTGCGCGTCGTGGCGCGCCTCAACGCGCCGTGGGCACGCTTGCTCGAAAGCGTCGAGTCGGCCGGGGATGCCGGCGTCACCTTGCTGGCCATGGAGCCCGATGCGCAGCGCGGCGAGGTTCGCATCCAGGCCGAAGCCAAGGACATGCAGGTTCTGCTCGGGTACGTGCAACGGCTCGGCGAGGCCCCGGCGCTGAGCGGTGCGGATCTCGAGTCGCACCAGGTCCGTCTCCAGGATCCCCAGCATCCCGTGAGCGCCACGATCGTGGCGCGCTGGCGCACCCGGCAGGCCGGCGCCGAGCGGGGGCACTGATGGCGCCGGTGCACTTCGCGGAACGTACGCGATGGTGGTGCCGCCGGCTTGTCGCGGCACTCGGACCTGCCGGCGTGGCGGGAGCGCTGTTCCTGCTGGCTGCCGGCGTCATCCACGGGCATCTGCTGCCTCGCGCGCAGGAGGACATCGCCTCGCTGCAACGCGCGTCGACAGGCCTGCGCGAGCGTCTCGCGCGCGAACGCACGCAAGCCGCTGCACCACGAGGGGCCACGCCGCTCGCGCAGTTGCACGGCCGCCTGCCACCCGTGTCGGGCCAGGCGCAATTGGATGCGCTGGCGCGGCTGCACGGTGCCGCACAGGCTTGCCGGCTGGCGCTGGAGCAGGGGAGCTATCGCCTGGAGATGCAGCCCGGCGAGACGATCGCCCGTTTCGACATCACCGTGACCGCCAAGGGGAGCTACCCGCAGCTGCGCCGCTTCATCCTGCGTGCACTGGGCGACGACGCGACCCTCGCGCTCGAATCGATGCGCCTGAGCCGGCAGTCCATCGGCGATGCCCGGATCGACGGCGAGCTGCGCTTCTCGGTGTTTCTCGGAGCGCCCTGACCATGGATGCCGCGCGGCGACACCGGTGGCTGATGCTCTGCCTGGCGGCGACGCTGGGCACGAGCGCGTGGACCTATCGGCACCAGGACCGGGATCGGGTCGAGATCGCCGGCGCCCTGCCCGGCGCAAGCCGCGTCGCAGCGGCGGCGCCGGCAGCGGCTGCGCCGGTGCCGCAGCCGCCGGAAAGCGCGGCGCTGGAGCTGGTTCCCCGCGCGGACAGCGAGGCGCAGGCCCGGCATGCGAGTCGTGACGCCGATCCCTTCGCCGTCACGACCTGGCAGCCTCCCGTGCCGGCTCCGCCGCCCCCCGCGCCGCCGCCTCCCCCCGCCGTCGCGGCGCCGGTCGCGCCGCCTCTGCCGTTTCGCTACCTGGGCCGGCAGGAAACGGCGGGCGGGCCGCGTGAAGCGACCGAGTTCTACCTGGCGCGCGCGGGCGAGGGGCTGGCGGTGCGCGCGGGCGAGAAGCTCGGCGAAGACTACCTGTTCGAGGGTGAGGACGACCAGGGCGCCTTGCAGTTCATCTATCTGCCGCTGTCCGCGAAGCAGGCGCTGCTGGTCGGAGAAGGCCGATGACGCGTGCGCGCAGGCTGCTGGGCGCCGTGCTGCTGGCGGGGCTGGCGGGCTGCGCCGCGGACCGCCTGCACCGCGAAGGCGTGCACCTCCTGCGCGAAGGGCAGCCCGAGGCCGGGCTGTCCAAGCTCGCACAGGCCGCGCAGATGGCTCCGGAGCGGGCGGACATCCTCAAGGACCTCCGCCTGCAGCAGGCGTCGTGGGTCGACCGGATGCTCTCGACCGCGCAGCGCGCCCGCGCGGAGCACGACGCACAGGGCGCGGAAGCGGCCTACCGTCGCATCCTGGCGGTGGAGCCTGCCCATCCCATGGCGCTGGAGGCGCTGGCGCAGCTGGCGCGTGCGCGCGAGCATGCCGAAGCGGTCGGGCAGGCGCGCGGTGCGTTCCTGAAGGGCGACGAGGCACTGGCGCTCGCGCATCTGCGCCGGGTGCTGGCCGAGGATCCCGGCTTCGTGCCGGCCCGGCAGCTCCAGGGCGAGATCGAGCGGGAATCGGCCAGGCGGACGTTCGAGGAGCCCGTCCTGCGGCCTGCAGGAGCGAGGCCGATACACCTGGACTTCCGGGATGCCAGCGTGCGCATGATCTTCGAAGCCCTCTCGCGCAGCTCAGGCCTGAACTTCATCCTCGACAAGGACATCTCCCCGGACCTCAAGACCACGGTGTACCTGCGCAACGCCTATGTGGACGAGGCGATCGACCTCATCCTGAGGACCAGCCAGCTGCGCCGCAAGCTGCTGGGCGGCGGCGCGGTGCTGGTGTATCCGGACACGCCAGAAAAGCAGAAGAACTACGAAGACCTGGTGGTGCGGGCCTTCTACCTGCAGGACGCCAGCGCCGCCCAGATGCAGGCCACGCTGAAGACCCTGCTCAAGACCCGCGACCTGGTGGTCGACGAGAAGCTCAACCTCCTGGTGATGCGCGACACCCCCGAGGCCGTCCGGCTCGCCGAGAAGCTGGTGGCGCTGCACGATCTCGCCGAGCCGGAGGTGATGCTGGAGATGGAGGTGCTCGAAGTCCAGCAGGACGCCTTGCTCAATCTCGGCATCCAGTGGCCCGCGCAGCTCTCGCTCGTCCCGCTCGCCTCGGGCAGCGGCAACCTGACGCTGGCCGATCTCAGGGGATTGAATGCCTCTCGCCTGGGCGCATCGGTCTCCGCCACCACGCTCAACTTCCGGCAGGACAGCGGGATCACCAACCTGCTGGCCAACCCGCGCGTGCGCGTGCGCAACCGCGAGAAGGCTACGGTCATGATCGGCGACAAGGTGCCGGTGATCACCACGACGTCCACCGCGACCGGCTTCGTCGCCGAGAGCGTCCAGTACCTGGACGTGGGGTTGAAGCTCAGCGTCGAGCCGACGGTGCATCCGCCGCAGGACGTGGGCATCAAGGTCAATCTGGAGGTGAGCTCGATCGCCAAGCAGATCTCCACCGCGACGGGAACCGTGGCCTACCAGATCGGCTCGCGCAACGCATCCACGGTGCTGCGACTGCAGGACGGGCAGACGCAGATCCTGGCGGGCCTGATCAACGACCAGGACCGCAGCTCCTCCAGCGGCATCCCCGGCCTGAGCCAGCTGCCCATCGTCGGGCGGCTGTTCACGGCGCCCGTGGACAGCCGGTCCAAGAACGAGATCGTGCTCTCCATCACGCCGCGCCTGGTGCGCGGCACCGTGCGGCCCGACGCGCAGGCGCTGGAGTTCTGGTCGGGCACCGAGAACGTTCTGCGGACGCGGCCGCTGCGGTTCGTCGGCGAGGCCGCGGCACCCGAAGACAAGAAGGCGCCATGAAGCCGGGGAGACGCCCTGCGCGGCGCGGATGCGCCGGCTTCACGCTGATCGAGCTGCTGGTCACACTGGCGCTCGTGGGCATCCTCGCCGGCATCGCGATCCCCATGACCGAGGTCGTCGTGCGCCGCGGCAAGGAGCAGGAATTGCGCGAGTCGCTCAGGAGCCTGCGCCGGGCGATCGATGCCTACAAGCAGGCCGCCGACGAGGGGCGGGTGCCGCGCAAGGCCGACGATTCGGGATATCCGCCGTCGCTGGAGGCATTGGTCGACGGCGTCGTCGACCAGCGTGATCCCGCGGGCGCCCGCTTGCGATTCCTGCGGCGGATTCCACGCGACCCCATGCGCAGCGAACCCGACCTGCCGGCGGTGCGGCTGTGGGGCAAGCGATCCTATGCCTCCTCGCACGAGGAGCCGATCGAGGGCAGGGACGTCTACGACGTGTATTCGCTCGATCCCCGCGTCGGCCTGAACGGCGTGCCGTATCGCGAATGGTGACGAGGGCCGGCCGATGCCTGCGCGACGCGGGTTCACCCTGATCGAGCTGCTGGTGGTACTGGCCATCGTGGCCACGCTGCTGTCGCTGGTCGCGCCCCATTACCTCGGCAGCCTCGACAAGGCCAGGGAAGCGGTGCTGCGGGAGAACCTGGCGACGCTGCGCTCCACCATCGACAAGTACTACGCCGATACGGGCCGCTATCCCGAGACCCTGGAGGAGCTGGTGGAGCGCCGCTACCTTCGGGCGGTCCCCGAGGATCCCGTCGCGCGGGGCGCGGCGGGCTGGATCGTGGTGCCGCCCCCCAAGGGTTTCAAGGGTGCCGTGTTCGATGTGAAGAGCGGTGCCGAGGGTGTCGCGCGCGATGGCCGGGCCTATGGCGAATGGTAGCGCCTCGCGGCGCCGGCAGCGGGGCCTGGGCTACCTGGTGCTGCTCTTCTGGCTGGCGCTGGGCGCCTGCGTCCTCGCAGGCGAGGGCGTGCTGTGGTCCATGCAGCGGCAGCGCGACCGGGAGGAAGAGCTGCTTTTCGTCGGCGATCAGATGCGCCGAGCCATTGCGAGCTACTACGAGACCTCGCCCGGGCCGGTCAAGCGCTACCCGGACAGCCTGCAGGCGCTGCTCGACGACCGGCGGCAGCTGTCCGCGCGGCGGCATCTGCGGCGCGTCTACGCCGATCCCATGACCGGCCGGCCGCAATGGGGCCTGGTGATCGCGCCCGATGGCGGCGTGATGGGCGTGTACAGCACCTCGGGCGCGACTCCGCTCAAGCGCGCCGGCTTCGCGGAACGGGATGCGGAATTCACCGGCAAGGCCCGGTACTCCGAATGGGTGTTCCTCTACCGCGGCGAGCTCGTGCGCCAGGTGCCGCCTACGATGCTGAGGTACGTCGATCCTTCGTAGTGTGAGCGGGCCCTGTGAACGGACGCCGAACGGTTTTGTCGTCGAAGTTTTCGCCAGCCGGATCAACGACAACCCACCGGCCGCGGGCGGCAGCGGTCAATCTCAGCATTTGGGGCGGTCGTGTCGGGCCGCTTCGTCTTCCATCAACTCGAACCACATTGCATTGAGAACGGCAAAGGCGGCCGCCAGAGGCAAGCCGAGAATCCAGGCGAAGTACCACATGGTCGGTGTCCTGTGAATGGTGGCGTGTACGCTCAGTACGCATGGCTCTTGCCGTCCTTGATGGCGTCGGGGTCGACCTTGCCGCGCAGGACCGAGAACACCCAACTCGTATACGCCAGGACGAGGGGCATGAAGATGACTGTCGAGACGAGCATGATGAACAGCGTGAGATGGCTCGACGAGGAGTCCCACACCGTCAGGCTGGCCGAGGGGTCGACCGATGAGGGCAGGATGAAGGGGAACATGGACACCCCCACGCTGGTGACGATCCCGGTGATGCCGGCGCCTCCGGCGAGCAGGGCAGCCAGCGGGCAGCGGGCGGCCAGGCAGATGGCAGCGATCACCGGGCCCGCCAGCCCCAGCGCCGGCACCACCCACAGCGTGGGGTGGGAGGTGTAGTTGGCGAGCCAGGCGCCGCCCTGCGCCACGGCGCTCTTGAGCAGAGGGTTTGACGCGCCTGCGGTGTCGATGTGGCTCGTGATCGCATACCCCGTCACGAAGTTGGCCAGCAGTACGCCCGCCGCCGCATACAGCGCCACGGTGAGCAGTGCCGCCACGATGCCGAAACGGCGCGCGCGTTCAGCTACGGCGCCCGACGTCTTGAGTTGCAGCCAGGCAGCACCGTGCATGACCAGCATGGCGACCGAGACCAGGCCGCACAGCAGGGCGAAGGGGTTGAGCAGCCCGAAGAACGATCCGTCATAGAAGATCTGCATGTCCTTCTCGATGCGGAAGGGCACGCCCTGCAGCACGTTGCCCATCGCCACGCCGAAGATCAGCGCCGGGACGAAGCCGCCCACGAACAAGGCCCAGTCCCAGCGGCTGCGCCATGCCGGCTCCTCTCGCTTGCTGCGGAACTTGAACGCCACGGGCCGCAGGATGAGCGCGAACAGGATGGCGAACATCGCCAGATAGAAGCCCGAGAACGACACCGCATAGAGCTGCGGCCAGGCCGCGAAGATGGCCCCGCCGCCGAGGATCAGCCAAACCTGGTTGCCCTCCCAGACCGGGCCGATGGTGTTGATGGCGGTGCGGCGTTCGATGTCGCTGCGTGCCACGAAGGGCAGGAGCGCGCCGGTGCCCAGGTCGAAGCCATCGGTGAGGGCAAATCCGACCAGCAGCACCCCCAGCAGTGCCCACCAGGTCAGGCGCAGGACGTCGTAGGAGATCAGCTCGTGGAGGATCATGTTCGTTTCTCCTCATGGGTGTTGCTGCGCAGGCGCCAGGTCGACGGAGCCGGCAGGCCGGCCTTCGATGCCGGTCGGCGCATGGGCATCGGGGCCTTTGCGGATCGCCTCGAGCATCAGCTTCATCTCGATGACGAGCAGGACGGTGTAGATCGCCGCGAAGCCGGCGATCGTGAGCAGCACGGTCGATGCGCCGAGGTTCGAGACGGCCACGGCCGTAGGCAGAACGCCTTCGATGACCCAAGGCTGGCGTCCCACCTCGGCCACGATCCAGCCGCACTCGGCGGCGATCCAGGGCAAGGGAATGGACCACACGGCGACCTCGAGCAGCCATCGGTGTGCATCCAGCCGGCGCCGCGCCGACAGCCAGAAGAACGTGCCGGTCAACAGGATGAAGAAGAAGCCCAGGCCGACCATCAACCGGAACATCCAGAACAGGGGCGCCACCCGCGGCACGGTGTCCCACGCGGCCTTGGTGATCTGCTCGGGCGTGGCCTGGCGGGGATCGTCCACGTAACGCTCGAGCAGCAGCGCATAGCCCAGCATATTCCCGTGCTCCTCGAATGCGGCTTGCACCTGGGGCGGGACGCTCGCGCCGCCTTTTGCGGCGCGGATCTGCTGCAGGGCGTCGTAGGCCACGATGCCGTCCCGGATGTGCGTCTCGGCACGGGCGACCAGATCGTCGATGCCGGGAATCTCGGTCGTCAGCGAGCGCGTACCGATCAGCCCCATGGCCCACGGGATGTGGACCGCATAGTGGGTTTCTCGCGCTGCCTGGTCAGGAAAGCCGAAGGCAGTGAACGCGGCCGGAGCGGGCTCGGTCTTCCACATCGCTTCGATGGCGGCCAGCTTCATCTTCTGGTGCTCGGTGGAGAGGTAGCCGCTCTCGTCGCCCAGCACCACCACCGACAGCGCGGAGGCGAGGCCGAACGATGCCGCCACCGTCATGGAGCGTTTGGCAAGCTGCAGATGCCGTCCCTTGAGGACATACCAGGCCGAGATGCCGAGCACGAAAATGGCAGCCGTCACGTAGCCGGCGGAGGCGGTGTGCACGAACTTGGCCTGCGCCACCGGGTTGGTGAGCACGGCGAAGAAGTCCGTCATCTCCATGCGCATGGTCTGCGGATTGAACCGGGCGCCGACCGGGTTCTGCATCCAGCCGTTGGCGATCAGGATCCACAGCGCCGAGAAGTTCGAGCCCAGCGCCACGCACCATGTGACGATCAGGTGCTTCACTTTGGAAAGCCGATCCCAGCCGAAGAAGAACAGGCCGACGAAGGTCGCTTCCAGGAAGAAGGCCATCAGCCCCTCCAGAGCGAGCGGGGCGCCGAAGATGTCGCCGACGTAATGGCTGTAGTAACTCCAGTTCATGCCGAACTGGAACTCCATCACGATGCCCGTGGCCACGCCCATGGCGAAGTTGATGCCGAACAGCACGCCCCAGAATCTGGTCATGTCGCGCCAGATGGCCCGGTCCGTCATCACGTAGACCGTTTCCATGATGGCAATCACGATGGACAAGCCCAGCGTCAGCGGCACGAAAAGGAAGTGGTAGAGCGCCGTGATCGCGAACTGCAATCGCGACAGGCCGACGATGTCGAAGTCCATGGCGGTTTCCTCTATCGACGTGAAATGACGCGCGCTCGAGCAGGTCAGTCGGGCCGCAATGCAGCCAATGCCGCTTCGAAGCCGGCGCTGCCTCGCGAAAATTCGGCTTCGAGCCGGCCGCTGCGCAGCACCAGCAGGCGGTCCGCAAGCGCAGCCTCGCGCCGCAGGTGGGTGGCCATGAGCCACGCCCGCCCTGCGCCCAGTGCATGGAGCCGCGCCAGCACGTCGGCGGCAGTGAGGGCATCCAACCCTTCGGTCGGCTCGTCGAGCAGCCACAAGGAACGGGGTTGGAGCAGCAGTCGCGCAAGTGCCAGGCGGCGCGCCTGTCCGCCCGACAGTCCCAGCCCGCCCTCTCCGAGCCGGGTATCCAGCCCGGCCTGCAGGCCTCGTACCTCGGATGCGAGCCCTGCCGACCCGAGCGCGCGCCAGAGGGAGGCGTCGTCGGCGTCGGCATTGGCCAGCAGCAGGTTGTCGCGCAGGCTGTCCTGGAACAGATCGGTGCGTTGGCTCAGCCAGGCGTGGGGCAGTGATCGGATCGTTCCCTGGCGCGGCGCCAGTTCGCCTGCGGCCAGGGCCATCAGCGTCGACTTGCCCGAGCCGCTGGGACCGACCACGGCGATCCGTTCGCCGGGTGCCAGTGACAGGGCGATGGACTGCAGCGCGTCCACGGGGCTGTCCGGATAGCGCACCGACACCTGCCGCAGGGTGATCGCATATCCCGGCTCGGCAGATTCGATGGGCGGAGACGATGGCCGGGCACCGCCGCAATGCGGCGACAGCCGTTGCGCCGCCAGCCACGTGCGCCCGGCTTCCAGGGCGCCTCGCCTGAGCGCTGCGAACGGCTCCATCGCGCTCAGCGCGATCAGCAAGGCCAGCGTTGCGCCGGCGGTTCCGAGCCGTCCCTGGTCGACCAGCGCGCCGACGCCCAGAAGCACGAGGGCCGCCGTGAGGCTGCCGGCCACGCCGTAAACGGCGCTACCCATGACGTCCAGGCGGTGCAGATGCCGGTCGGCACGCGCCAGGCGACGGTCTGTTCGCTGCAGCGCATCGCACTGGCCGGCCAGGCGGCCGGCCATGACCAGCTCCGCCTGGCCCGACACCAGGTCGACGGCCTGGGCGCGCAGGCGCTCGGTGACCAGCGCACGGCGCACGGCGGGCAGGCGCGAACGGAGGAACAGCCCGGCGGCCACGGACGCGCCAAGGGCCAGCACCCAGCTCCCCAGCGCGATGCCGAGCCAGGGCGCCATGATGCCGAGCACCACGGCGCCGAGGAACGCGGCGCCCAGTGCCGCGCCGGCAGGCACCAGCAGGCGAAGATAAAGGGACTCCAGTGCGTCGAGGTCGCTGGTCAGTCGGAACAGCGCCCGGGCCGGGCGGCGCAACAGATCCCGGATGTCCCCTGTGCCCGCCCACCCTCGGAAGAGGCGCTCGCGCAGCTGCGCCGACGCGGCCAGCGCGGCATCGTGCGTGACGAGCCGCTCACCGTAGCGGGCGGCGGTGCGCCCCAGCGCCAGCAGGCGGATGCCGGCCGAAGGCGCGAAGACGTCGAACGCCAGGGCGCTGGCCACTTGCAGCCCGGCGATGGCAGCAGCGGCGATGAACCACCCCGACAGGCCCAGCAGGCCCATGCCCGCGAGGACCGCCAGTGCCGACAGCGCGGCGCCCAGTGCCATGCGACGCGAAGACCCGGCGAGCATGGCCCGCAGCGCGGGCAGCAGGATCGGCGCCGGGGCGCTTCTACGCTCCACGTCATCCTCCCGGGATCGGCTCTGCGGCATCGACAGGCGCCGAAAGGTGCACGACGCGGTCCATGCGCGCGGCGAGCACAGGATCGTGAGTGGCCACGATCAGGGTCCGCCCCTGGGCCAGGGCCGCGAGGGACTCGATGACCTGCCCGGCGGTTTCGGTGTCCAGATGCGCCGTCGGCTCGTCCGCCAGCAGCAGATCGGCATGCGGTGCAGCGGCCAGGCGGGCAAGCGCCAGACGCGCGGCTTCGCCTCCCGACAGGCCTGCCCCGCCTTCTCCGAGCGAGATGCCGGGATGGGCCTGCGCCACCTCGTCGAGCCGCGCCCACCGGATCGCCCGGCGCACCTGCGTGTCCTCTACGCCCGCTCGCCCGAGGGCCACGTTGTGCCGGACCGATCCGGAAAATACGTGGGGGCGCTGCCCCATCCAGGCCATGCGGCTGCGCAAGAGGCGTGCCGATCCGGCGGTCAACGCCGCGCCGCCGATTTCGATGCGGCCTGCCGAAGCCGGCAACAAACCGGCCAGCAGCGACATCAGGACGGTTTTTCCCGTCCCGCTGCCGCCCATCAGGGCGACATGCTCGCCGGGCTTCACGTCCAGCGCAAAGTCCCGGAAAACGGGGGCCTCGCCGGAAAACCCGAATGCGAGGTTCTCGACCCTGATGCGCGGCGGACGAGCGCGCGCACCATCCTGTTCGGAACTACCCGCCAAAGCCTGCCGCGCAGGCTGAGCCGCAGGCTCGTCGTCCGGCAACGGCAACCCGTCCGCATTGAGCCGCTCCAGGGCATCCATCGCCGCCATGCCGGCGGCGCGGTCATGCCAGACCGAGGCCAGCTCTCTCAAGGGTTCGAAGAAGGCTGGCGCCAGCAACAGGACGAACAGCCCTTCCGCGAGGCTGAGACGCCGGCCCCAGGCGCCGAAATCCAGATACCCCAGCAGATGAAACCCGACGTAGACGGCCACCATTGCCACACCCAGCGCCGCGAAAAGCTCCAGCACCGCCGAAGACAGGAACGCGATGCGCAGCACGCGCATGGTGCGATGACGCAAATCCTCGGCGCTGGCGCGCAGGCGGCGAGCCGTGGTCTCCACGCTGCCCAGTGCGCGCAGCGTCGACAGGCCACGCAGGCGATCGAGCAGGAACGCATTCATGCTGCCCATCTGCAGCCACTGCGCCTCGCTGGCGGCACGGGCGCGCCAACCCACGATCACCATGAACATGGGGATGAGCGGTGCTGCCAGCACGAGCACCGCCGCCGCGACCCAGGAATACCAGGCCACGGGCATCAGGATCAGCGCGGGCATGAGGCGCACACGCCAGATGGCGCCGCGGTAGCGCGTCTGCCAGGGGAGAATCGCCTCGGCCTGCTCTGCCAGCGCGCTCGCCGCAGCACCGGCGTGCACGCGGGCGCGATCCAGCGGAGAACGTGCCGCCAATGCAGCGACGGCACGGCCGCGCCAGCGGCTCAGGTGCTCGCGCGCCGTGTCGAACATGCGCCCGGCGCTCCACGCTTCGAGCCAGGCGCGCAGCACGCCGGCGAGTACGATGCCCGCCGCCGGCCACAAGACGCCGTTCAGGCCTGCGCCGCTCTGCAGGCGTGACACACCCAGCGCAATCGATGCTGCCTGTGGCAGCCACAGCAATGGGCTGATGGCATGAAGCAGGCAAGCTGCGTCGAGCCGCAGGGCCGACGTCGGTCGAGGCCCGGGTGCGAGCCGCCTGCCTGGAGATCGTCTGCACATCGCGGATACGCTCGCCGATGGCTACCTGCGCGTTCGTGCGTCGCCGGATGCAAGGAGCTGCGCCCGGATGCCGTGGAGGCCTTGCCGCTGCGATGATCATAGTCCAGGACCGGCTCGATCCCCGCAGCTTGCCGCGCCGCAGGGCCCGAGGCGTCAGTGGATGGATCGGGCTCTCACCGATACTGCCTGAGGTAGTTCCACTCGAAACCACGCTTGGCCCAGTGGAAAAGGCGGGTGGGCGGCAGCAGCAGGTTGCGCTCCGGCGTGCGCCACACCAGAGTTCCGCGATCGATCGCATCCACGATGCAGATCAGCTCGATGCGGAAGGTCTCGCTCGATGGGCGGCCGTCCAGGTCGGCGAGCAGATTGGCTGCTGCGGCCCTGGCTTGCAGGTCCGCCATATGAGCCTGCTTGGGCAACCAGCCCGGGCCGGGGAAGCTGCCCGAGTCCCCGACCACGACCACGCGCTCGAAGCCTGGCACCCGGCAATGTGCGTCGGCCTGCACCAGACCGCCCGGGGACCGGGGGAGCGTCGTTGCATCGAACCAGGCGTTGCCGGTCATGCCCGGCATGAAGAGGATCAGGTCCGCCGCGAACGATCCACCTTCCGTCACGACCCGGTCGGCTTCGAATCGCACCAGCTTGTGGCCCAGGTGGGTCCGGATGACCCGCCGCTCCATTTCCTGGAGCAGGTGCCTCACGGCCTTCATGCCGAGACGGTTGCCGGGCTCGGGGGACGGATTGAAGAAGACGAGCTCGAATTGCCGGCGCCGTCCTTCCCGTTCGAGTTGCGCGTCGATGCCGAACAGGAACTCGAACATGGGACCTCCGCGCACCGCACCGGGCTCGTTGGGATTGCCTGCGAATCCGACGGCGATCGTGCCGCCCGTCATTTCGCGCAAACGATCGCGGACGCGTTCCGCCGCTGCGATACCTTCGCATGGCGTGATGGCATGCTCGATGCCGGGCAGCCTCTTGAGGAAGCGTCCACCGGTGGCGAGTACCAGACCGTCGTTGTCGACATCACCGACGGTCGTGTGCACCGTGCGGCCGCCGTCGGCCAGGCCCGTGACCTCCGCAGAGACGAAGCGCACGCGCTGGCGCTGCAGAAAGTTGTCCAATGGCACGATCAGATCCTCCCGGCGGCGCAAGCCGCTCGGGATCCAGATGATGCCTGGAAGGTAGTGCAGCTCCGGGCGTGGTGCGATCAGCGTGATCTCAGCCGCGGGGTCGCGACGACGCAGCTCGCGGATCGTCGACAGGCCGGCGAAGCCGGCGCCCAGGACTGCGATATGTCGGGAGTTTCGGGTATTCGTCATGGCTGTGCCGCCAGCTCGTAGCCCGTGCTGCGTCCGCCGCGCCCGGCAGTTTCTTCAGCACGCCCAGCGCCGGCAATTCGTTGATATCGCGGAGCGCGGTGTCAAGCGAGCACCTGGCGATGGCCGCCCACCTGCTCGTCGTCGAAGGGATAGCGATTTTCTCCGCCATTCATGCGGAGATTGGACGCCCGATTCGCCGCAGGGGCAAGTCGTTCTCCGTATCGACTGGGTGCTTCTGTACCGGGGCTACCGCTACGTACCGCCCGTGATGTCGGACCTGCGTACGCCAGGACGGCCCCCGGCAGCAGGTTAGACTCGCGGCATTCCAGCCCGACCCCTCGAATCCAGGAGCCGCGTCGTGAAGCTCGCCCAGTCCCTTTCCGCCGTTGCCGGCGCCCTCGCGCTGTCCGTGTCGTTCACCGCCCCGGCCGCCGCCCAGCAGAAGTCGGTCGCCGTGACCGCGATCGTCGAGCATCCCGCGCTCGATGCAGTGCGCGACGGCGTGAAGGAGGCGCTGGCGCAGGCCGGCTTCGTGGACGGCAAGAACCTGAAGTGGCAGTACCAGAGCGCGCAGGGCAACACCGGCACTGCCGCGCAGATCGCGCGCAAGTTCATCGGCGACAAGCCCGACGTGATCGTGGCCATCGCCACGCCTTCGGCGCAGGCGGTGGTGGCGGCCACCCGGCAGATCCCGGTCATCTATTCGGCCGTCACCGATCCGGTGGCGGCGCAGCTCGTGCCCTCGATGGCGCCCTCGGGCACCAACGTCAGCGGCGTGTCGGACCTGCTCGAGCTCGGCAGGCAGATCGAGCTGATCCGCCAGGTGGTGCCCGGCGCCAAGCGGGTGGGCATGGTCTACAACCCGGGGGAGGCCAACTCGGTGGTGGTGGTCAAGCAGCTGCGCGAGCTGCTGCCGAAGTCCGGCATGACGCTGGTCGAGGCGGCCGCCCCGCGCACGGTGGACGTCGGCTCGGCCGCGCGCAGCCTGATCGGCAAGGTCGACGTGATCTACACCAGCACCGACAACAACGTGGTGTCGGCCTACGAGGCGCTGGTCAAGGTGGGCAACGATGCCAAGATCCCGCTCGTGGCCTCGGACACCGACAGCGTCAAGCGGGGCGCGATCGCCGCGCTCGGCGTGAACTACCGCGACCTCGGCATGCAGACCGGCAGGATGGTGGCGCGCGTGCTCGGGGGCGAGCGCCCGGGCAACATCGCCTCGGAGACCAGCTCCAGGCTCGAGCTGTACGTGAACCCGGGCGCGGCCGCCAGGCAGGGGGCGAAGCTGCCGGAGGCGCTGCTGAAGTCGGCCGCGAAGATCGTGGAGTGAGAACGTCCCGATCTGACGAGCCGGCTGCCTGATCGGTTTCGCCATGTCGCTCTACACCCTGCTCGGCGCGTTCGAGATCGGCCTGGTCTTTGCGCTGGTCGCGCTGGGCGTGCTGATCTCGTTCCGCATCCTGCGCTTCCCCGACCTCACCGTCGACGGCAGCTTCCCGCTGGGCGGGGCGGTGGCCGCGACGCTCATCGCGGCCGGCGCCGATCCGTTCAGCGCGACCCTGGCCGCGGTGGCCGCGGGCGCCGTGGCCGGCCTGGTCACCGGATGGCTCAACGTGCGGCTGCGCATCATGGATCTGCTCGCCAGCATCCTGGTGATGACCGCGCTCTACTCGATCAACCTGCGCGTCATGGGGCGGCCCAACGTGCCGCTGATCGCCGAGCCCACGGTCTTCGTCGCGCTGCAGCCGGGCGCGCTCGCCGACTACGTGTTCCGCCCCCTGCTGCTGGCGGCGATCGTGCTGGCGGCGAAGCTGCTGGTCGACTGGTTCTTCTCCACCCAGGCCGGCCTGGCGATGCGCGCCACCGGCTCCAACGGCCGCATGACGCGCGCCCAGGGCGTGAACACCGGAGGCATGGTGCTCGGCGGCATGGCGCTGTCCAACGCGCTGGTCGGGCTGGCCGGCGCGCTGTTCGCGCAGACCCAGGGCGGCGCCGACATCTCGATGGGGGTGGGTACCATCGTGATCGGCCTCGCCGCGGTGATCGTCGGCGAGAACATCCTGCCCTCGCGCCGGCTGGTGCTGGCCACGCTCGCGGTCATCCTGGGCGCGATCGTCTACCGCTTCTTCGTCGCGCTGGCGCTCAACAGCGAGTTCATCGGCCTGCAGGCCCAGGACCTCAACCTGATCACCGCGGTGCTGGTGGCGATCGCGCTGGTGCTGCCCATGCTCAGGCGCCGCGCCGCCGGCCGGGGAGGCGCGCGATGATAGGCGTGCACGACCTGCACCTCACCTTCAACCGCGGCACGCCGATCGAGACGCGGGCCCTGCGCGGCCTGACGCTGGAGATCCCGCGCGGGCAGTTCGTCACCGTGATCGGCTCCAACGGCGCGGGCAAGTCGACCCTGCTCAACGCGGTGTCGGGCGAGACGGCGGTCGACAGCGGCCGCGTCGAGATCGACGGGGTCGACGTCACCCGCCGGCCGGTATGGGAGCGCGCCGGCCAGGTGGCGCGCGTGTTCCAGGACCCCATGGCCGGCACCTGCGAAGACCTCAGCATCGAGGAGAACATGGCGCTGGCCGACCTGCGCGGCGCGCGCCGCGGCTTCGGGCGCGCGGTGAAGGCGGCGCGCCGCGAGGAGTACCGCGCCCGGCTCGCCGGCCTCGGCCTGGGGCTGGAGAACCGCCTGTCCGACCGCATCGGACTGCTCTCGGGCGGCCAGCGCCAGGCGGTGAGCCTGCTCATGGCCACGCTGCGGCCCTCGCGCATCCTGCTGCTCGACGAGCACACCGCCGCGCTCGATCCGCGCACCGCCGAGTTCGTGCTCGCGCTCACGGTGCGCATCGTCGCCGAGCACCGGCTCACGACCATGATGGTCACCCACAGCATGCGCCAGGCGCTCGATGCCGGCGAGCGCACGGTGATGCTGCACCAGGGGCAGGTGGTGCTCGATGTGGCCGGGGAGCAGCGCAAGGGGCTCGAGGTGGCCGACCTGCTCGCGATGTTCGAGCGGGTGCGCGGCGAGACGCTCTCGGACGATACGCTGCTGCTCGGATAGCGCGGGCGGAGCGCCCGCCGCGGCCGCTCAGCTCAGGCCGGTCACCGGCAGCGCCGCGCCATGGATCGCGCGCGCGGCGTCCGAGGCGAGGAAGGCGATCACCTGCGCGAGGTCGGCGGGCGCCACCCAGCGCGCCGAGTCGGCCGCGGGCATCGCCGCGCGGTTCTCGGGCGTATCGATGACCGTGGGCAGCACGCAGTTCACGTTGATGCCGCGCTCGCGCAGCTCCGCCGACAGCGTCTCGGTGATGCGGATCACCGCCGCCTTCGAGGCCACGTAGGCGCCCATGCCGGCCGCGCCCTTCTGCGCGGCGTAGGCGCCGACGTTGACGATGCGCCCCCCGCCGGCCTCGATCATGCGCGGCACCACGGCGTGCGCCGCGTGCACCAGGGTGCGCACGTTGAGGTCCATGAGGAAGGTCCAGCCGGCGTCCGGCGTCTCGTGCACCGCCTGGCCCATGCGGAAGCCGCCGGCGAGGTTGCACAGCACGTCGATGTGCCCGAAGCGCGCGACGGCCGAGGCCACCGCCGCATCGACCTGGCCCTGGTCGAGCAGGTCGACCGGCACCAGCATGCGCCGCTCGTCGCCGTTGCCGAACGCCTGGCGCAGGCTCTCCGGCCGCGAGCCGAGCAGCACCAGCCGTGCGCCGCGATCGGCGAACGCGGCGGCCACCGCGCGCCCGAGGTTGCCGGTGGCGCCGGTCACCATCACGCAACGGTCGTCGAAGTCCATGGCCTTCTCCGGGGATCGGAGCTGGAATGTTATCTTCGCGGGCGTGTCCCCGGCGCCCTTCAGCCTCAGGAAGATTGCCGTTCCTGCCTTCGGTCCCTCCTTCCTGTTCGGGCTGGGAGAAGGCGCGATCCTGCCCGCCGTGCCGCTGAGCGTGCGCGACCTCGGCGGCTCGGTGTCGCTGGCGGCCCTGGTGGTCACCCTGATCGGCATCGGCTCGCTGGCCAGCAACCTTCCCGCCTCGCTGATCACCGCGCGCTACGGCGAGCGCCGCGCCATCGTCGGAGCGTCGATCTGGTGCGCGCTGGGCATGCTGCTGTGCCTGCTGGCGCCGGGCATCGGCAGCTTCGCCACCGGCATCGTGATGGTGGGCATGTCGGCGGCCGTGTTCAACTTGGCGCGCCTGAGCTACCTCACCGAGGCGGTGCCGCTCTACCTGCGCGCCCGGGCGCTGTCGACCCTCGGCGGCGTGATGCGCATCGGCCTGTTCATCGGGCCGTTCGCGGCGGCCGGGCTGATCCACTTCATCGGCCTGTCGGGTGCCTGGTGGGTGGGCATGGCGGCCCTGCTGGCCTCGGCGATGCTGGCGGTCCGCATGGCCGATCTGCCGGGCGACGGCGGCGCCGGCGCGGGCGCGGGCGCGGCGGAGAGCAGCGCGGCCGGCGGCGCTGCGGGCGGCACGGGGAGCGGCGCATCAAGCGGCGCACCGGGCGGCGCACCGGGCGGCGCGGCCGTGCCCGCGGCGGAGCCGACGCTGCGCTCCATCATGGCGACCCACCGCAAGGTGTTCCTCACCGTGGGGATGGGGATCGTGATGATCAGCGCCGTGCGCGCCTCGCGCCAGGCGATCATCCCGCTGTGGGCCGAGCACATCGGCCTGGATGCCGCCCGCGCCTCGCTGGTCTACGGCCTGTCGAGCGCCGCCGACATGCTGGTGTTCTATCCGGCCGGCAAGCTGATGGACACCAAGGGCCGCAACTGGGTGGCGGTGCCGTGCATGGCGATCATGGGCGTGGCGCTGCTGACGATCCCCTTCACCGCGTCGGTGATCCCTTTCCTGCTCGCCTCGCTGCTGGTCGGCTTCGGCAACGGCCTCGGCTCGGGCATCGTGATGACCCTCGGCGCCGACCACTCGCCGGCGCGCGGGCGCGCCCATTTCCTGGGCGTGTGGCGGCTGCTGTCCGACATCGGGGGAACCGGCGGGCCGGCCCTGCTGTCCGCGGTGACCGCCGCCGCGACGCTGGCGGCCGGCATCGGCGCCTCGGCCTGGCTCGCCTTCCTGGGCGCGGCCATCCTGGGCTACTGGATCCCGCGCGTACGGCCGCTTGCGGTCGGCGCCGGGAGGCCGTAAACTAAAAAAATGCTGCACCGCACTCCCTGGTTCTTCGGCTTCTTCTTTTACGGCTTTTCCTGCCGCCGGCGGGACGAGTCGGGAGCACGTTCGAAGACCTGAAGCAGCGAACCGAATCCGATCCGACCGCCGGCCCCGCCCGGCGGTTTTTTTTTTGCCCCACCCACCAGCCCCGACCGAAGCCATCATGAGCCCCATCACCACCGACGACCTGCGAATCCGCGCGATCAAGGAGCTCGCGCCTCCCTCACACCTGCTGCGCGAGTTCCCGATCAGCGAGGGGGCCGCGGCCACCACCGCGGGCACGCGCCAGGCGATCCACCGCATCCTCCACGGCATGGACGACCGGCTGGTGGTGGTGGTGGGGCCGTGCTCCATCCACAACCCCGATGCGGCGCGCGAATACGCCGGACGGCTGCGCGCCGAGCGCGAGCGGCTGGCGCCCGAGCTGGAGATCGTCATGCGCGTGTACTTCGAGAAGCCGCGCACGACGGTGGGCTGGAAGGGGCTGATCAACGACCCCGATCTCGACGACAGCTTCGATATCAACAAGGGGCTGCGCCATGCGCGCG
Organism: Burkholderiales bacterium 70-64; assembly: GCA_001898645.1. GTDB lineage: Bacteria > Pseudomonadota > Gammaproteobacteria > Burkholderiales > Burkholderiaceae_E > Zeimonas. Next base: position 27,760 of record MKUQ01000021.1, on the reverse strand, counting down.
AGCTGCTGCTCGACATCAACGAGCTCGGGGTGCCCGCCGGGACCGAGTTCCTCGACATGATCACACCGCAGTACATCGCCGACCTGATCGCGTGGGGGGCGATCGGCGCGCGTACCACCGAGTCGCAGGTCCATCGCGAGCTGGCCTCCGGCCTGTCGTGCCCGGTCGGCTTCAAGAACGGCACCGACGGCAGCCTCAAGATCGCCTTCGACGCCATCAAGGCCGCCTCGCAGCCGCATCATTTCCTGTCGGTGACCAAGGGCGGGCACTCGGCGATCGTCTCGACCAACGGCAACGAGGACTGCCACGTGATCCTGCGCGGGGGCCGCCAGCCGAACTTCGACGCCGCCAGCGTCGACGCCGCCTGCCGCGAGGCGGCCGCCGCGGCACTGGCCTGCCGGCTGATGATCGATGCGAGCCACGGCAACAGCCAGAAGAAGCCCGAGAACCAGGTGCCGGTGGCCGCCGACATCGCGCGCCAGGTGGCCGGCGGCGACACGCGCATCTTCGGGGTGATGATCGAGAGCCACCTGCTCGCCGGCCGCCAGGACCTCACCCCCGGCAGGCCGCTGGTCTACGGCCAGAGCATCACCGACGGCTGCATCGGCTGGGACGACACGGTGGGTGTGCTCGACGTCTTGGCCGAGGGCGTGCGCAAACGCCGCCTCGTCGAGGCCGACGAGGAGTGAGGGCAGACTCCCGGGCCGCCGGTCGGCACGCGCCCCGCGGCCGGCGGGCGCGCCGGCCCGCGGCGCAGGTATCATGCTAAAAACGTGGAGTCACCGGAGATAGCCATGGAAGCGGTTCAAGGCGCGACTTCGCCCCCGACGACATCCGCCGCAGCGGCGTCGGGCAAGCGTACTCCCCATGAACGCCTGCTGGCGCTGGGGCTGCGTCCGGTCGGGCGGGCCAGCGAGTTCGCCGACCAGATCCACGCGCTGATGGCCAAGACGCCGCTGTTCTCGGGGCTTGACATGGCCGAGACGCGCAAGCTCGGCACCTTCATGTACGTCTACGAGGCGCCTCCGGGGGTCACCGTCATCAATGAAGGCGAGACGGGCGACTTCATGATGCTGCTGATGCAGGGCATGGTCGATGTCCTGCGGCGCAACCGCTACAACTATCCCTCGCGCATCGCCGTGGCGCACTCCGGCCATTCGCTGGGCGAGATGTCGATGTTCGACGGCGAGCCGCGCTTCGCCTCGTGCGTCACGCTCGAGAACAGCCGCATCGCGGTGCTCACGCGCGACGCCCTCATGCTGGTGCTCGGCGAGGAGCCCAAGCTGGGCAACAAGATCCTGCTCAAGCTGGTGCAGCTGCTCTCGGAGCGGCTGCGCCAGACCAGCGCCAAGCTGGTGTCCTACCTCGAAGCCGCACGCGACGCCTGATCCTTCTGCCACATCACGTCGCCTACGCCGGCATGCCGGTTGAGCACGCGGGCGAGCACGAACATCAGGTCGGACAGGCGGTTGAGATACTGGCGGCAGGTCGGCCGCACGGTTTCGGCCCGCCCGAGCGCCACCACCGCGCGCTCGGCACGCCGGCACACGGTGCGCGCCAGGTGCGCGAACGCGGCGGCGCGCGAGCCGCCCGGCAGCACGAATTCCTGCAGGCGCGGCAGCGCGGCATTGTGGCTCTCCAGCCATGCGTCGAGCTGCGCGACCTGGCTGTCGCGCACGTTCTCGAAGCCCGGGATGCACAGCTCTCCGCCCAGGTCGAAGAGGTCCTGCTGGATGGCCAGGAGCTGCGTGCGCACCGCCTCGGGCAGCTCTTCGGTGAGCAGCAGCCCGATGGTGCTGTTCAGCTCGTCGACCTCGCCGATCGCCTGGATGCGCGGGCCGCCCTTGTGCGTGCGGCTGCCGTCGCCGAGGCCGGTGGTGCCGTCGTCGCCGGTGCGCGTGGCGATCTTCGAGAGTCGGTATCCCATGGCGGTGGTCTCCGGCGTGCACTGATGCGAAGATTCCGAGTGTACGCTCGATGCAAAAAGCAATATACAAGAGTAATCTTCATCGATAGCCCTCAACCCTGACGGGAACCGGATCATGAGCACGGACACCAATACCCTCACTCTCCAGCGCGAGCCTGCGCCGGCATCCGCGGCGGGCGCTGCGGCATCCTCGGCAGGCGTCGCGGCGCCGGCTGCCGGCCGCACGCCCGCGGCCGGCGTCCAGCCGCCGCTGCTGGCCGAGCTGCATCGCGCGGTGGCCGAGCGGCTCGGCCCCGAGCTGGATGCCCTGCGCGTGGAGCGTGCCGTGCTCGGCCTGTTCTTCACCGGCGTGAAGCTCGTGAACGGCGTCGGCGGGCTGTGCGCGACGCCGATCCGCAGCGTCCCCGAGGCGGTGTGCTGCCCGAGCTCGGCGCGGGCCATGCCCACGCCGGGCAAGCTCGCCGGCAAGCCGGTGCGCGAGTTGCTCGACGACCTCTACCGCGGGCTCGACCTGCGCCGGGCGCTGGCCATCGCCACCCTGAATGCGCTGGCCGAGACGCTGTGGCAGCGCGACGGGCTGGCCCCGGGCGTGGTGCAGCACGAAGGCGACGCCTTCGAGGAGCTGGACATCCCCGCCGGCGCCCGGGTGGCGCTGGTCGGCGCCTTCCCGCCCTACATGCGCGAGCTGCGCCGGCGTCACCAGCCGTTCAACGTGCTGGAGATGGACCCGGCCACGCTCAAGCCCGACGAGATGCCCTACTACGTGCCCGCCGACCGGGCGCCCGAGGTGGTGCCGCACGCCGACGTGTTCATCACCACCGGCACCGCCCTGGTCAACGGCAGCCTCGATGGGCTGCTGCACCTGCTGCGTCCGGGCGCCGAGGCCGCGGTGGTCGGGCCGACCGCGACGCTGTTCACGCCGCCGTATGTGCGGCGCGGCGTCACCGTGCTCGGCGGCACCCGGGTCACCGATCCGGATACGCTGCTGGAGATGCTCGCCGAGGGCGGTTCGGGATACCATTTCTTCGAGAAGTCGGTGACGCGCGTCACGCTGCGGCTGGCCGCAGGCGCCGCGACCCGGCGCGGACCGGCTTCGACTCCGACGGACTCCTAGATCCGGAGGTCGGCATGAACCATCCGCAGGCTTTTCCCGAGGCACTGCGCAGGCCGCTGCCCGAGGCCCTGGCGGCGTCGCTGCGCGAGCGCTTCGGCGAACGCTTCAGCACCGCAGCCGCGGTGTGCGAGCACCATGGCCGCGACGAATCGCCGTTTCCTCCCACGCCGCCCGACGCAGTGGTGTTCGCCCACACCACCGAGGAGGTCGCGGAGGTCGTCGCGCAGTGCCGCGCCCGGCGCGTCCCGGTCATCGCCTACGGGGTCGGCTCTTCGCTCGAGGGGCACCTGCTGGCGGTGCACGGCGGCATCTCGATCGACGTGTCGCGCATGAACCGCGTGCTGGCGATCAACGCCGAAGACCTCACGGCCACGGTGCAGGCCGGGGTCACGCGCAAGCAGCTCAACGAGGCGCTGAAGTCCACCGGCCTGTTCTTCCCGATCGATCCGGGCGCCGATGCCAGCCTGGGCGGCATGGCGGCCACGCGTGCCTCGGGCACGAATGCGGTGCGCTACGGCACGATGAAGGAGAACGTGCTCGGCCTCACGGTGGTCACCGCCGACGGCAAGGTGGTGCGCACGGCGAGCCGCGCGAAGAAGTCTTCGGCGGGCTACGACCTCACGCGCCTGTTCGTCGGCTCCGAGGGCACGCTGGGGGTGATCACCGAGGTCACGGTGCGCCTGTACCCGGTGCCCGAGGCGATGTCGGCGGCGGTGGTGAGCTTTCCGAGCCTGGCGCAGGCCATCGACGCGGTGATCCGCATCATCCAGCTCGGCGTGCCGGTGGCGCGCTGCGAGTACGTCTGCGAGCGCTCGATCCGCGCCATCAACGCCTACAGCCACACCACGCTGCGCGAGGCGCCGACGCTGTTCTTCGAATTCCACGGCAGCGAGACCTCGGTGCACGAGCAGGCGGAGCTGGCGCAGCAGATCGCGCACGAGCTCGGCGGCCAGGACTTCGAATGGGCGACGCGCCCGGAGGACCGCACGCGCCTGTGGACCGCGCGGCACAACGTCTATTTCGCCGGGCTGCAGGTGCGCCCGGGCGCCCGCGCGATCACCACCGACACCTGCGTGCCGATCTCGCGGCTGAGCGAATCCATCACCGGCGCGCGGCGCATCCTCGACAGCGCGAGCTTCCCGACCATGATCGTCGGCCACGTCGGCGACGGCAACTTCCATTCGATGCTGGTCATCGATCCCGACGACCCGGCGGAGATGGCCGAGGCCGAGCGGCTGAACGACGCCATCGTGCGCCTGGCGCTGTCCATGGACGGCACCTGCACCGGCGAGCACGGCGTGGGCCTGCACAAGATGCGCTTCCTCGAGGAGGAGGCCGGAGACGATGCGCTCGATCTGATGCGCCGGATCAAGCGCGCGCTCGATCCGGACAACATCCTCAATCCGGGCAAGATCTTCGCGCTCTGACATGGCCATCCAGCCCCCCGCACCCGCCCCCGCGGCGCCGGCCGGCCGGCGCGATCAGCCGCTGCACGACTTCTCGCAGAGCCATGCCGGCATCCTGCTGCGGCTCGAGCAGCTGCGCGCCCTGCCGGGGCGCCTGGCGCAGCCGGGGGCCGAGTCGCGCGCGGCGCGCGAGACGGCCGCCGAGCTGCTGCGCTTCTTCCGCGACGCGGTGTTCGAGCATCATGCCGAGGAAGAGGAGGCGCTGTTCCCGGCGGTCGCGCGCAGCGCCGCCCGGGGCGACGAAGCGGCGCTGGTGGCCGCACTGGCCTCGCGCCTGACCAGCGAGCACCGCGAGATCGAGGCCGACTGGAAGGCCATCGAGCCGGCGCTCACGCGCATCGCGCGCGGCAAGCCGGCGGCGCTCGACGGCGGCATCGTCAGCCGGCTGTGCGATACCTACGCCGCGCACGCGCAGTTCGAGGAGCGCGCCTACCTGCCGCTGGCGGCGAGCATCCTCGGCGAGAACGACCAGGCCGCGCTCGCGCTCACGCTGCACGTGCGCCACGCGCTCGACGTGGTGGTCGGGCCGTTCTGAACCTCAGCGGTGCAGCACCTGGCTGAGGAACTGCCGGGTGCGCTCGTTGCGCGGCGCGCCGAAGAAGCGCTCCGGGATATCCTGCTCCACGATCTCGCCCTGGTCCATGAAGATCACCCGGTCGGCGACCGCCCTGGCGAAGCCCATCTCGTGCGTGACGCACAGCATGGTCATGCCCTCGCCGGCCAGCATGATCATGGTGTCGAGCACCTCCTTGACCATCTCAGGGTCGAGCGCCGAGGTCGGCTCGTCGAACAGCATGATCGAGGGGTTCATGCACAGCGCGCGCGCGATCGCCACGCGCTGCTGCTGGCCGCCGGAGAGCTGCCCCGGGTACTTGCGCGCCTGATCGGCGATGCGCACCCGCTCGAGCAGCCGCATCGCGGCGGCCTGCGCCTCGGCCCGGGGGCGCCTGAGCACCCAGATCGGCGCCAGCGTGCAGTTCTCGAGCACGGTGAGGTGGGGGAACAGGTTGAAGTGCTGGAACACCATGCCGACGCTCGAGCGCACTGCGTCGATGCGCTTGAGGTCGTCGGTGAGCTCGGTGCCGTTGACCACGATGCGTCCCTGCTGGTGCGGCTCGAGCCGGTTGATGCAGCGGATCAGCGTCGACTTGCCCGACCCCGAGGGGCCGCAGATCACGATGCGCTCGCCGCGGGCGATGCGCAGGTCGATGTTCCTGAGCACCTGGAAGTCGCCGAACCACTTGCTCAGCCCCTCGATGAGGATGGCCGGCGCGTCGCCGGCGGCCGCCGGTGCGCCGGCATCCGGGCCGATCGTGGGGGAGTGGGGCATCGTTGGGCTTCCTGGGTCGGGGTGTCCGGGTCGGGTGCCTGCGCTCGGGTGCCTGCGCTCGGGGCGTGCTCGATCGGCCGCGGCGCTCAGCGGCGGGTGCCGCGCGCGAGCTCGCGCTCGAGCCGCTGGCTGTACTTCGACATGGCGAAGCAGTAGATCCAGTACACGAGGATCGAGAACAGGAACGCCTCGATGAAGTATTTCTTCCAGGCGAAGTCGGTCTCCACCGATTTCTTCACCGCGTAGGCGAAATCGAAGATGGCGATGATCACCACCAGCGAGGTGTCCTTGAACAGCGAGATGAAGCTGTTGACGATGGAAGGGATGGCGACGCGCAGCGCCTGCGGCAGGATCACCAGCGCGGTGGCCTTCCAGTAGCCCAGCCCGAGCGCCTCGGCCGCCTCGTACTGGCCGCGCGGCACCGCCTGCAGCCCGCCGCGCACCGCCTCGGCGAGATAGGCGGCCACGAACAGGATGATGGCGACCTGCGCGCGCAGCAGCTGCTCGATGCGCATCCCCTCGGGCAGGAACAGGGCGAACATCACCGAGGCCATGAACAGCAGGGTGATCAGCGGCACGCCGCGCACCGCCTCGATGTACACCACCGAGAGCGCGCGCACCACGGGCAGCCGCGAGCGCCGGCCCAGGGCGAGCAGCACCCCGAGCGGGAAGGCGAAGGCCGCGCCGAAGATGGCCAGGATCAGGGTCACCGGCAGGCCGCCCCACTGCTCGGTGCGCACCGGCTCCAGGCCGAGGCCGCCGCTCATCAGCCAGAAGGTGAGGGCGATGCCGGCGGCCCAGACCGCGGCCAGCCAGGGGCGCCAGAGCGCCTTCACGCCCGAGACCGCCAGCAGCGCGGTGAGCAGCGCCACCACGGCGGCCGGGCGCCACTGCAGCGCGTACGGGTACACCCCGAAGAGCATGAAGCGGTACTTCTCGGCCACCACCGCCCAGCAGGCCCCGTGGCCGCGCACCGCGTCGCAGGCGGCCGCCGGCGCCTTGCCCCAGACCGCGTCGAGCACCAGCCAGCGCAGCGCCGGGGGCAGGCCCCAGGCCAGCAGCGCGAGCAGGACCATGGTGAGCGCCGCGTTCAGCGGCGTGGAGAACAGGCGGGTGCGCAGCCACGACATGGCGTCACCGTTCCGTGAGGCGCAGCCGCGCGTCGTACCAGTTCATCAGCAGCGAGATCGCCAGGCTGATCGAGAGGTAGACCGCCATGACGATGGCGATCGCCTCGATCGCCTGGCCGGTCTGGTTCATGGTGGTGTTGGCCACCGCCAGCAGGTCGGGGTAGCCGATGGCCACGGCCAGCGAGGAGTTCTTGGTCAGGTTGAGGTACTGGCTGGTCAGCGGCGGGACGATCACACGCAGCGCCTGCGGCAGGGTGACCAGGCGCAGGCGCTGGCCCGGCCTCAGGCCGAGCGCCATGGCCGCCTCGTCCTGCCCGCGGTCCACCGCCAGCAGGCCGCCGCGTACCACTTCGGCGATGAAGGCCGCGGTGTAGGTGCTCAGGCCCGCCAGCAGCGCGACGAACTCGGGCGAGAGGGCCTTGCCGCCCTGGAAGTCGAAGCCGCCGAGCACCGGCCGCTCGAGCGCGGTGGGTGCGCCGCCCAGCAGCCAGCCGGCCAGCGGCAGGCCGGCGAGCATCGCCAGCGCCGGCCACAGCAGGGGCCACTGCGCGCCGGTGGCCTGCTGCCGGCGCGCGGCGAGCCAGCGCCAGGCGAGCACGCCCGCCACCGCGGCGGCCAGCCCCCAGCCGGCGGCGCTCCAGCCGGGCGCGGGTTGCGGCCACGCATAGCGCAGCCCGCGCTGGCTCAGGAACACCAGGTCGCCGAAGGCGATCGCCTCGCGCACCGGCGGCAGCAGCTCGGTGAGCATGCCGTACCACACGAACAGCTGCAGCAGCAGCGGCACGTTGCGCACCGTCTCGACGTAGGCCGAGGCGAGCCGCGCCAGCAGCCAGTTCGACGACAGGCGGGCGATGCCGATCAGCGTGCCCAGGAGGGTGGCCGCGACGATGCCCAGCGCCGATACCCACAGGGTGTTGAGCAGCCCGGCCGCCAGCGCGCGGCCGTAGGTGCGCGACGGGTCGTATTCGATCATCGTCTCGCCGATCTCGAAGCCGGCGCTGCGGCCGAGGAAGCCGAAGCCGGTCTGGATCTCGCGCGTCTGCAGGTTGTGCAGCGTGTTGTCGATCAGGTACCAGCCGACGCCGACCACGGCCGCCAGCAGCAGTGCCTGGTAGACGATGCCGCGTACGCGCTCGCTGTGCAGCATGCGCGAGCCGCCCGGGGCGGCAGCGGGTGCGCCCGTGCCGGGTGCAGGCACGCCCTTCAGCGGATGGGCGGCGCGTACATCAGCCCGCCGTTCTTCCACTGCGCATTCAGGCCGCGCTCGATGCCGATCGGCGCGATGTTGCGGGCGTACATCTCGCCGTAGTTGCCGACCGCCTTGACCGTGCGCGCCAGCCAGTCGTTGTCCAGGCCCAGGCCCTTGCCGACGTCGCCCGAGGTGCCCACCAGGCGCTGGATGGAGGGGTCCTTGCTCTCGGCCTTGAGCTTGTCGACGTTGGCCGAGGTCACGCCGTATTCTTCGGCCTCGATCAGGCCGAACAGCACCCACTTGACGATGGTGAAGTACTCCCAGTCGCCGCGGCGCAGCAGCGGGCCGAGCGGCTCCTTGGAGATCGCCTCGGGCAGGATCACGTAGTCGTCCTTGTTGGAGACCTTGAGCCGGGTGACCGCCAGGCCGGAGAGATCGGTGGTGAACACGTCGCAGCGTCCCGAGAAGAACGCCTGCTCGATCTGCGGCAGCTCGTTGACCACCACCGGCTTGAAGCTCATCTTGTGGCTGCGGAAATAATCGGTGAGGTTGAGCTCGGTGGTGGTGCCGGGCAGCACGCACACGGTGGCGCCGTTGAGCTGCCTGGCGCTCGAGATCTTCGCCGACTTGCGCACCATGAAGCCCTGCCCGTCGTAGAAGAGCGTGCCGGCGAACACCACGCCCAGCGTGGAGTCGCGGCCCGAGCTCCAGGTGGTGTTGCGCGAGAGCAGGTCGATCTCGCCCGTCTGCAGCAGGGTGAAGCGGTTCTGGGTGTTGGTGGGCACGAACTGCGCCTTGTCCGGGCTGCCCAGGATGGCGGTGGCCACCGCGCGGCAGAAGTCGGCATCGATGCCGCTCCAGCGGCCCTGGCGGTCGGGCGCCGAGAAGCCGAGCAGCCCGCTGTTGACGCCGCAGCGCAGGGTTCCCTTCTGCCTGATCGAATCGAGGGTGGGGCCGGCCCAGGCGAGCGCGGGCACGAGCAGGGCGGCTGCGAGGACGAGCTCGGCGAGCGCGGCGAGGCGGGATTTCGGCATGCCGCGTCTCCTTCTCAGCGCCGGTAGCGCTTGGGCACGAACGGCAGCGGCGAGGGCGTCACCGCCAGGCGGCGGTTGCGCACGATGGCCGCGAGCGGAGCGCGCGTCGCGTTGTCGAGGGCGCCGCGCTGGATGCGCGCGAGCATCACCGGGTGGCCGAGCGTGGGCGACACCGTGCCGCTGGTGACCTCGCCCACCGGGCGGTCGTCGGGATCGGCGATGAGCGCGTGGGCGCGGATCGGCACCTGCTCGCGCGACACCAGGCCGACCAGCCGGCGCGCGGTGCCCTCGGCGAGCTCGCGCAGGATGGTGTCCGCCCCGGGGAAGCCGCCCGCCTTGGCGCCGCCGGCGCGGCGCGACTTCGGGATGGCGAAGGCCAGGCCCGACTCCACCGGCGTGGTGGCGGCGTCGATGTCGCTGCCGTGCAGCGGCAGGCCCGCTTCCAGGCGCAGGGTGTCGCGCGCGCCGAGGCCGGCGAGCTTCACCGCAGGGTTCGCCAGCAGCCGGCGCACGATGGCCTCGGCCTGCGCCGCCGGCAGCGAGATTTCGTAGCCGTCCTCGCCGGTGTAGCCGGAGCGGGTGGCGAAGCATTCGGCGCCGAGCAGGCGCAGCGTGGCCGCCTCCATGAAGCGCAGCGCGGCGGCCGCCGGGTCGAGCGCCGCCAGCGCCGCCTCGGCCGCGGGGCCCTGCAGCGCGACCAGCGCCGCGTCCGTCCATTCGATGCGCAGCTTCGGGCAGCGCTCGCGCAGCAGCGCCAGGTCGTGCTCGCGGTTGCCGGCGTTGACCACCATGCGCACCTCGGCCTGCGCGCCGTCGGCGAGGTGCACCAGCATCAGGTCGTCCTCGATGCCGCCGCGCTCGTTGAGCAGCAGCGAGTAGCGCTGGTGGCCGCTCGCCCATCCCTCGAAGTCCACGGGCAGCGCTGCCTCGAGCTGCGCGTACAGGGTGGCGGGGCGGCCGTCGGCGGGAGTGATGCGCAGCTGCCCCATGTGCGAGACGTCGAACAGGCCCGCCTGCTCGCGCGTGTGCAGGTGCTCGGCGCGCAGGCCCGACGGGTACTGGATCGGCATCTCGTAGCTGGCGAAGGCGCCGAAGCGCGCCTGGTGCTCGGCGTGCAGCGCATGGAGCGGGAGGCGGTGCAGCGGGTCGGTCATGGCGGTCGAAGTGGTCAGGGCGTCGGTGTGTCAGGGGGCAGCGCGTCGAAGCGCTCAGGCGCCCGACTCGTCGGCGTAGTCCGCGGCGGGCGGGCAGGTGCACACCAGGTGGCGGTCGCCGGCGGCGTTGTCGATGCGCTTGACGCTCGGCCAGAACTTCGCCTCGCGCACCCAGGGCAGCGGGAACACCGCTTCCTCGCGCGTGTAGCGGTGCGGCCATTCGCCGGCCAGCTCGGCGGCGGTGTGCGGCGCGCCCTTGAGCGGGTTGTCCTCGCGATCGAGCGCGCCCGAGGCGATGCGCTGCAGCTCGCCGTGGATGGCGATCATCGCCTCGCAGAAGCGATCGAGCTCGTCCTTCGATTCCGACTCGGTCGGCTCCACCATCAGGGTGTCGGCGACCGGGAACGACAGCGTCGGGGCATGGAAGCCGTAGTCCATCAGGCGCTTGGCGACGTCTTCCGCGCTCACGCCGTACTCGACCTTGAGGTGGCGCATGTCGAGGATGCACTCGTGCGCGACCTCGTCGTTCTGGCCGCGGTAGAGCACCGGGAAATAGGGCGAGAGCCGCTTGGCGATGTAGTTGGCGTTGAGGATCGCGGTCTCGGTGGCCCTGCGGATGCCCGCGGCGCCCATCATGCGGATGTACATCCAGGAGATGGTCGTGATGAGCGCACTGCCGAAGGGCGCCGCCGACACCGCGGCCTGGGCGGCCGCCGCGCGGGCGGTCTCGCGCGCGGCCGCGTCCGGCGCCGGCAGCGGGAACGGCTCGGCCGGCAGGAAGGGCGCCAGGTGCGCGGCCACTGCGATCGGGCCCATGCCGGGGCCGCCGCCGCCGTGCGGGATGCAGAAGGTCTTGTGCAGGTTCAGGTGGCAGACGTCGGCGCCGATCAGCGCCGGCCGGGTGAGGCCGGCCTGCGCATTGAGATTGGCCCCGTCCATGTAGACCTGGCCGCCGGCCTCGTGGACCAGGCGGCAGACCTCGACGATGGACGCCTCGAACACGCCGTGGGTGGACGGATAGGTGACCATCAGCGCGGCGATGGCCTCGCGGTGCTGCGCGATCTTGCCCGCCAGGTCGGCCACGTCGATGTTGCCCTGCGCGTCGCAGGCCACCACCACGATGCGCAGGCCCATCATCTGCGCCGAGGCCGGGTTGGTGCCGTGCGCCGAGGCCGGGACGAGGCACACGTCGCGGTGCCCCTGGCCCTGCGCGGCGAGGTAGTGGCGGACCGCCAGCAGGCCGGCGTACTCGCCCTGCGCGCCCGAGTTGGGCTGGAACGACACCGCCGCGAAGCCGGTGATCTCGGCCAGCCAGCCGCCCAGCCGGGCGAGCATGGCGGCGTAGCCGGCGGCCTGCTCGCGCGGCGCGAACGGATGCAGGTCGGCGAACTCGGGCCAGGTGACCGGTGCCATCGCCGAAGCGGCGTTGAGCTTCATGGTGCACGAGCCGAGCGGGATCATCGAGTGCACCAGCGAGAGGTCGCGGTTCTCGAGCCGCTTCAGGTAGCGCATCAGCCCGGTCTCGCTGTGATGGCGGTTGAAGACCGGGTGCGTGAGCACCGCGTCGGCGCGGCGCAGCGCGGGCGGGATCGAATCGGGCTCGATGCCGAGCGCGGCCAGGGCGCCGTCGAGCGCGGCCGGATCGATGTGCCGCCCGCCCAGCACCCAGGCCAGCTCGGCCACGTCGAGCGGGGTGACGGTTTCGTCGAGCGCCGCGCCGACCCGTCCGTCCGGCCCGCCCTCGGCTTCGTACTCGCGCAGGTTGATGCGCATGGCGTGCGCGCGCCGGCGCGCGTCGGCCACGCCCTCGCCGAGGTCGAACACCAGCGTGTCGAACCAGCTCGCGTGCAGCGGCGCGAGCGCAGGGGCGAGCAGGTGCGCGAGCAGGCGCGCCATGGCGTTCACGCGCAGGGCGATGCGCAGCAGCCCCTGCGGTCCGTGGTAGACGGCGTAGAAGCCCGCCATGTTGGCCAGCAGCGCCTGCGAGGTGCAGATGTTGCTGGTGGCCTTGTCGCGGCGGATGTGCTGCTCGCGCGTCTGCAGCGCCATGCGCAGCGCCGGCCGGCCGGCGGCGTCCTTCGAGACGCCGATGATGCGCCCGGGCAGGGTGCGCAGGAGATCCTCGCGCGCCGCCATGAACGCGGCGTGCGGGCCGCCGTAGCCGAGCGGTATGCCGAAGCGCTGTGCCGAGCCGATGGCGATGTCGGCGCCCATCGCGCCGGGCGACTTCACCAGCAGCGCGGCGAGCGGGTCGCAGCCGACGGTGGCGCGGCCGCCGGCCGCGCGCAGGGCGGCGATCGGGGCGGTGAAGTCGCGCAGCCGTCCGAAGGTGTCGGGCGTCTGCAGGTGCGCGCCGAAGAAGCCGGCCGCACCGTCGCCGGCGAGCGCGGCCTCGGCCTCGGCGACGACCACTTCGATGCCCATCCAGTGCGCGCGCGTGCACACCACCGCCTGCACCTGCGGATGCACGGCGGCATCGAGCAGGTAGCGGTTCGACTTCGACTTCGAGGCGCGCCGCGCCATCGACATCGCCTCGGCGGCCGCGGTGGCCTCGTCGAGCAGCGAGGCATTGGCCACCGGCAGGCCGGTGAGGTCGATCACCATCTGCTGGAAGTTGAGCAGGGCTTCCAGCCGGCCCTGCGACACCTCCGCCTGGTACGGCGTGTACGAGGTGTACCAGCCGGGGTTCTCCAGCACGTTGCGGCGGATCGGCTCGGGGGTGATCGTGCCGTGGTAGCCGGCGCCGATGTAGCTGCGCCAGACCTGGTTCCGGGCGGCCAGCTCGCGCAGCTCGGCCAGTGCGCGCCGCTCGGTGGCCGGCTCCTCGAGCGCGAGCGGCGCCTCGAGCAGGATGCCGGCCGACACGGTGGCGCGCACCAGCGCGTGGCGCGACTCGAAGCCGAGCGCGCGCAGCATCGCCGCTTCCTGCGTGACCGAGGGGCCGATGTGGCGGGCGTGATACTCGTCGTCGCCGAGCAGGGCGCGCAGGCCGCCGGCGGGGGGATCGGAGAGGATCATCGGCTCACGCTGCGCCGGGGCCGGCGCCGTAAGCCTGTGCATCGAGCAGCGCACCGACCTGCGCCGGGTCTTCCGGGCGCAGACGGAACAGCCAGCCGGCGCCGTAGGGCGCCTCGTTGACGGTCTGCGGCGCGTCGGCCAGCGCCTCGTTCACCGCGACGACCTCGCCGGCCACCGGCGCGTAGACGTCGGAGGCCGCCTTGGTCGATTCGACCACCACGCAGGCTTCGCCCTGCGCCAGCCGGCGCCCGACCTCGGGCAGCTCGACATAGACCAGCTCGCCCAGCGCATCCTGCGCGTGGAAGGTGATGCCCACCGTCGCGGTGCCGTCGGCTTCGTTGCGTAGCCACTCGTGCGACGAGGTATAGCGGAGATCTGCGGGGTTGTCCAAGGGCGGGCTCCGTGGTCGGCCGCGCTGCGCGGCCCGGGTGGATCGGAAGCCCCCTCTGTCCGTTTGCCTGAGACATTCAGTGCCCGCGGCGGGCGCGGGCACCTGTTTCCTTCGGCGAGGCGGCGCACGGGATGCGACGCCTTCTCTCCAGAGAGCCGAACCGCTGCAGTCCTTTTGCCTGAGAGTTTCCGGGGCGATACACCTTCGGCGCCGCGCCGCGCCGGCACGAACCGGCACGCGCGGTCTCTCCCACAACGGTTGACCGGCTGGCAGCAAGAGTGCCAATCCGGCCGGTCGGTGTCAACTTGCCAGCCAGGCCGGTACCGGCAGCCCCTTGCCGCGCAGGAACTCCGGGTTGAACAGCTTCGACTGGTAGCGGTTGCCGCCGTCGGCGAGGATGGTCACCACGGTGTGCCCCGGGCCCAGCTCGCGCGCCAGGCGGATCGCGCCGGCCACGTTGATGCCGCTGGAGCCGCCCACGCACAGGCCCTCCTCGCGCAGCAGGTCGAACACGATCGGCAGCGCCTCCTCGTCGGGAATCTCATAGGCGACGTCGACCGGCGCGCCCTCGATGTTGGCGGTGACGCGGCCCAGCCCGATGCCCTCGGTGATCGAGCTGCCGGTGCTTTCGAGCCGGCCGTGGGTGAACCAGCTGTACATGGCCGCGCCCATCGGGTCGGCCGCCGCGATCCTCGCTTTCGGGTTGCGCGACTTGAGGTACATCGCGGTGCCGGCCAGGGTGCCGCCGGTGCCGATGGCGCAGGTGAAGCCGTCGACGCGCCCGCCGGTCTGGCGCCAGATCTCGGGCCCGGTCGAGACGTAGTGGCCGTCGCGGTTGGACAGGTTCTCCCACTGGTTGGCGTACAGCACGCCCTCGGGATGCTCGGCCGCGAGCGTCTCGGCGAGGCGCTGCGCCACGTGCACGTAGTTGGCAGGGTCCTTGAACGGCGCGGCGGGTACTTCGCGCAGGTCGGCGCCGTACAGGCGCAGCAGGTCCTTCTTCTCCTGGCTCTGGGTGGCCGGGATCACGATAACGGTGCGGTAGCCGCGCGCGTTGGCCACCAGCGTGAGGCCGATGCCGGTGTTGCCGGCCGTGCCCTCGACCACGATGCCGCCGGGGCGCAGCACGCCGCGCTGCTCGGCGTCGAGGATCATGTACAGCCCGGCGCGGTCCTTCACCGAGCCGCCGGGGTTGAGGAACTCCGCCTTGCCGAGGATCTCGCACCCGGTGAGCTCGGACGCCTTGCGCAGCCGGATCAGCGGCGTGTTGCCGATGGCGCCGACGAAGCCGTCACGGATTTCGGTCATGCTTCTGCTTCTCCCTCGAAAGTCACGGTAGCACAAACTACAGTGCCCACATGACCCCCCTGCCCGAGACCATCGAGACCTCCACCGGCGCGCACGCCGATGCCGCCGTCATCTGGCTGCACGGCCTAGGAGTCTGTCGGAGTTGAAGCCGGCCCGCGTGAGCCCGTGGCCGGGCCGCAATCAAGGCGCAAAGCGCAGACGTGGCGGTGGCCACGTCGAGCATTTGCAACGCCGAGTGCGGCCCGGCCACGGGCTCACCCTTCGGGCCGGGGCGGCTTCAACTCCGACAGACCCCTAGGTGCCGACGGCCACGACTTCGAGCCGGTAGTGCCCGCGCTGCGCCTGCCGGCGCGCCTCGCGGTGCGCTTCGTGTTCCCGCACGCGCCGCTGCGCCCGGTGACGATCAACATGGGCATGGCGATGCGCGCGTGGTTCGACATCGTCGAGCTGGGCGGCCGGCGCCAGGACGAAGCGGGCATCCGGGCGTCGCAGGCGCTGCTGGAGGCGCTGGTGGCGCGCGAGTGCGAGCGCGGCATCGCCGCGCAGCGCATCGTGCTGGCCGGATTCTCGCAGGGCGGGGCGATCGCGCTGCAGACGGGCCTGCGACACCCCCGGCGGCTGGCCGGCGTGATGGCGCTGTCGACCTGGCTGCCGCTGGCCGACACCCTGGCGGCCGAACGCGAGGCGGCCAATGCCGATGTCCCGATCTTCATGGCGCATGGCCGCGACGACGAGATGGTCGGCATCGAGCGCGCGCGGCAGTCGCGCGATGCGCTGGCTACGCTCGGCTATCCGGTCGAGTGGCACGAATACCCGATGGGGCACGCGGTGTGCCCGCAGGAGATCGAGGCGATCGGCGCCTGGCTGGCGCGCATCCTGTAGGCGCCGCGCCCGCGCCGGCGGGTGCCTCGCCGCGCTGCGCCGGCGTGCCGACGAGCAGCCCGGCCAGCCAGCCGAGCAGGATCGCCGCCGCGAGCCGGACCATCCACGCGCCGGCCTCGTGCTGGCCCGAGGCCAGGTAGGCATTGCACAGGCGCACCGGCGCGGCAAGGTAGAGCCAGCCGGTCACCGCCAGCATGCTCGCGAGGTTGGTCCACACGAAGCCGCGTCCGACCGCGCCGAGCCGCTCCCAGGCCAGCGCCAGGGGCGCGCCCACCAGCAGGGGCAGGGTGACGAACTTGGCCAGCTCCGCGGCCCCGTCGGCCAGCGCGGCATCCAGCGCGCGCGGCAGCATCCAGTAGCTCGCGGCCAGCATCGCCGCCAGCACCGGCGGCACGCAGCCGCCGGCCAGCTCCAGCGCCCGCGCGCGCCGCGGCGGCGCGAGTGCGCGCACCGCGGCGAACCCGCTCGCGGCCAGCAGCGGCATCTGCAGCAGCATGTGCGTGCTCATCGACGCCTCCAGCGCACCGCGCAGCGGCGGCGCCGCCAGCGCCAGCCACAGCAGCGCGGCCGGCCACGCCGCCGCGCCGCGCCGCGCGGCGGCCGCGTTCACTGCTGCAGGCCCGCGCGGGCGAGGAAGCTGCGCGGCGCCTCGATGTCGTCGATGCGCGCCAGCCGGCCGTCGCGATCGAGCAGATGGATCGCCGCGTTGTGCTCGTAGCCGCCCAGGCCGTCGGCGATCACCACGACGCCGAAGGCGTCGAGCAGCGGCGCGAGCCGGGCCGGGTCGCGCACGCGGGCCACGCGCCAGTGGCGCCCGTCGGCGCCGTGGGCGGCGGCCCACGCGGCCAGCGCCGGCACGTCGTCGTGCTCCGCATCGAAGCTGATGCTGAGCAGGGCGAAATCGCGCTCGAGGCGCTGCGGCGCGACCGCGTCGCGGATCTGCCGGAACGCCGTGCCCAGGCTGCGGCACACCGACGGGCAGCGGGTGTAGATGAATTCCACCGCCAGGCTGCGTCCGCGATAGTCGCTCAGCTCGAACGGGCGGCCGTCCTGGTCCTCCAGCACGGCCGCCGGCAGCGGGCGCGGATGGCGCAGCACCCGTTCGCGCCGTGCGGTCTCGCCGGTGAAGGCGCTCCAGCCGTCGGTGCCCCAGGTGAATACGGCCAGCGCGGCCAGCACCACCAGCAGCGAGGCACCGAGCGCGCGGGTCACGCCTCCACGCCCCTGGGCAGCGCCGGACGCGCGAAGTCGCGGGTGGCGATCGGCAGGCGCGCCAGGAATCGCAGCACGAACACCGCCACCGCGGCCACCACGATGGCGGCGAACACCGTGGCCACGCGGTCGTAGGGCACCCATTCGGGCAGGTGCGCGGCGTAGCGGCGCGCGATGCTGGCCTTGCCCGAGTAGAGGAAGCTCAGCGTGAAGCCGAGCGTGGCCAGCACGAAGATCCCCGCCGCGAGACGATCGACCGCGTGATCATGGCCGGCGGCGCCCGCGCGCGTGATGTAGTACATGAAGCCGAACACCATCGTGACCATGCCCAGCAGCAGGTAGGTATGGAAGTGCCCCGGCACCCACAGGGTGTTGTGCATCACGTAGTTGACCGCGATGGTGCCGTCGATGAACGCCGGCATGGCGCCGGCCGCCCAGCCGAACAGCGCCACGTACAGCAGCGTCGAGGCGACGTCCCAGCGGATGCCCGAACGGTACACGATCATCAGCCCGCCGTAGGCGGTGACCACCAGGATCGGGAAGGTGTTGAGGTAGCCGACCACCTGGCCCATGATCAGCATCCACCTGGGCATGGCGAAGTCCATCAGCAGGTGGTGCGGGAAGATGAATATCACCAGCAGGGTCGAGGCGGTCCACGAGGCCAGGAATACCTTGTTCGACTTCCACGGCCGGTGCGTGTAGCGCGGCAGGATCTCGTAGACAGCGATCACCGCCATGTAGATGGTGGCGTTGATGAACACGTGGCCGAAGAAGTAGATCAGGTTCTTGGCCAGCAGGGCATCGATGGCGAAGCCGGGCAGGTACGCGTTGACGATCATCATCACGAGGATGGTGGCGCCGGCGACCAGGCCCAGCACGTTGACGATGGTCACCATGGCGGAGGCCACCACCGCCGGGGGCGGCGCATCGCCCGCATCGCGGCCGAACAGCTGCGGCCAGCCCATGGCGCGCGCGAGGTTGCCGTAGCGGCTGGTGAGCGCGCGCGCCACCTCGAGGTGCAGCAGCAGGAAGCCCACGCCGATGACCAGCATGCCGCTCATGAACAGCACGGCGGCGCCGTTGCTCCACATGCCCATGGCGCGGGTCGGCAGCGGGTAGAGGAAGGTCCAGCCGCCCTGGAAATGCCCGCCGAGCACGGACGCGAGCACCATCAGCACGCCCAGCAGGAACAGCACCAGGTTGGCGCCGAAGATGCGCGCCGACAGCGTCACGTACTGGCTCAGGAAATGCCACATGATCGCCGCCCCGGCCAGGCCCGCCACGCCCACCATGCCGGCGCCGTGCAGCGTCATGAGCTGGTAGAACCAGGTCGGCCCGATGGCGATGAGCTCGGCCTGCTCCATGCGCATCAGCAGTCCGAACACCATCATCAGCAGCAGCGTCACGACCGCCACGGCGATGGCGGCCAGGACTCCGCCCCGGGCGCCGCGGTCGATCGTCGGTTTATAGGTATAGGAAATGGCCACGCTCGTCCCTCAGGGTTTGACGACCTTGATCTCGGTGATCATGTTGTGATGCACCAGCCCGCAGTACTCCATGCACAGCACGCGGTAGGTGCCCTCGGCCGCGAAGGTGTGGCGCAGCCTGTTTGTGTAGCCCGGCATCGCCTGCGTCTGGGCGACCAGGCGCAGGTCGGCGTCGTAGATGCCGAAGCCGTGGTTCACGTCGGCGCTGGTGACGAGGAACTCCACCGGCTCGCCGGCCTTGACCTCGGTGCGGCTGAGGTCCCAGCGCCACTGGTGGCCCACGGCCTCGATCACCTGCACGCCGCCCGCGCTCGAGCCGGCCCTCGCCGAGCCGTAGGGCAGGTCGGCGAGGGTGTAGACCGTCGCCGGCCCGAGCGTGAGCACCAGCGCCCAGAAGAACACCGCGCGCAGCCGGTAGGCGCGCTTCTGCAGCGGCGCGTAGTCGTTCTCGCGCCGGTGCGAGCGCGCATGCACGAAGACGAAGACCGCCGCCAGCAGCCCCATCAGCGTGACCGAGATCAGCCAGACCTTCTCCTGGATCATCGGGCGCTTCCCGGGGCGCGTGCCGGCGTCGGGCGCGCGGAGAAGGCGGCCACCTGCGGCACGTGGTAGCCGGCCGGCTCCTGGGCCCACAGCGCGGCGCTGACGGTGCGCACCAGCGGGTCGCTGCCCAGGTGCGCGAGCGCGGTCCGATCGGCCGGTGCGGTCGGTGCCGGCGCGTGCGCGAACATGCGCGTGAAGCTCGCCGCGACCTGATCCTCGCCGACCGGCGTGGCGGCGATGGCGCCGGTGGCGAGGCCGGCAAGCGCCAGGGTGACGATGGTTTTCATGGCTCCCTCCTTTCGGATGCGGCAGGGGTGCCGCACGTCCGCTTGCCTGATCTCTAGCCAAAGTCGTGCCAGCATCGTCAGACGCTTGATCTGCATCGCCTTTTTTCGTGATCCGCAGGAGTCCGGGCTTCCGTAACGGTAGAGATATGTTCAGAATGAACGTTCACAGTGAACGAGTGGACGCTGCGCGTGGACGCCATCGACACACTGAAGGTCATGCTCGACAGCCTCGAGGAGGGCGTCCTGTTCCTGGACGAGAAACGACGCGTGGTCGAGATCAATGCCGCGGCGGCGCGCCTGCTCGGCAAGGACGGCCACCAGGCGATCGAGACCCTGTGCCCGACGCTGTTCACCGACACGCAGTGCGGCCACGAATGCGACGAGCGCGGCTACTGCTCGCTGGCGCGCGAGCACGGCGAGACCCGCAAGGTGCAGGACATCGCGCTGCGCCGCGACGACGGCAGCGAGGTGGCGCTGCGCATGTGGGCGATGCTGCTGCCCGCGAACGACGCCGGACTGCACTGCTCGATCATCCTGCGCGACCGCTCGCGCGAGGTGGCCCTCGAGGCCGAGGTGCGCGAGCGCTGGCGGCTCGGCGGGCTCGTCGGGCGCAGCCCGCCCATGCAGGCGCTGTACGCGCAGATCCTGCGTGCGGCCGCCAGCGACGCCAGCGTGCTCATCACCGGCGAGAGCGGCGTCGGCAAGGAGCTGGTGGCGCGCGCCCTGCACGACAACTCGCCGCGCGCCCGCGGGCCGTTCGTGCCGCTCGATTGCGGTGCGCTGCCCGAGAACCTGCTCGAGTCCGAGCTGTTCGGCCACGCCAGGGGCGCGTTCTCCGGCGCTGCCGCGGCACGCGTCGGGCGCTTCGAGGCCGCCGGCGGCGGCACCCTGATGCTCGACGAGATCGGCGAGATCTCCGCGCCGATGCAGACCAAGCTGCTGCGCGTGCTGCAGGAGCGCGAGGTGGTGCGCCTGGGCGAGAACCACCCGCGCAAAGTCGACGTGCGCGTGGTGGCCGCCACTCACCGCGACCTGGCGGCGATGGTGCGGCGCGGCGAGTTCCGCGAAGACCTCTACTACCGCCTGCGCGTGCTGCCCCTGCACGTCGTGCCGCTGCGCGAGCGCGGCGACGACATCGCCCTGCTGGCCGGCAGGATGCTGGGCCAGCTGGCCGAGCGCCACGGCGGCGCGCCGCTGCGCATCGCGAGCGAGGCGATGGCTGCGCTCGAGACCTGCCCGTGGCCGGGTAACGTGCGCCAGCTGTTCAATGCGCTCGAGTTCGCCGCCGTGCACGCCGACGGGCCGATCATCCTGCGCAGGCACCTGCCGCCCGAAGTGCTCGAATCGGACCGGCCGGCACGCGAGCCGCCGCCCGAGCCCTCCGAGCCGTCCCCGCCCTGCGCGCTGTCCGAGCCGCTCACACGCTATTACCGGCCCGCCGCCGCGCCGGACGAGGAGAGCGCGCTGATCCGGCGCACGCTGGCCGAGACCGGAGGCAACCGCGCCGAGGCGGCACGCCGCCTCGGCATGTCGCGCACCACGCTGTGGAAGCGCCTCAGGCAGCCGATCAGGTAGCCGATCAGGCAGCCGCCCGGGCCGCGACGGGCCGCACGTTCTGGTTGACCCGGAACAGGTTGCCGGGGTCGTACTTCGCCTTCACGGCGGCCAGCCGCGCGTAGTTGTCGCGATAGGTGGCCTGCACGCGCTCCTGGCCCTCGTCCATCATGAAGTTCACGTAGGCGCCGCCGGCCGAGTGCGGGTGCAGCGCGTCGTGGTAGCGCCGGGTCCAGTCGGTGATCTTCTCGCGGTTGGCCGGATCGGGGTCGACGCCGATGATCACCGAGGCCCAGCGCGTCTCGCGGTAGCTGAACGCCGTGTCGCCGCGCCCGACGCGGTGCACGGCGCCGTCGACCGGATACAGGTGCATGCCTGACTGCGGGGTGGGCATCTGCGCGGCGTACTGCTCGTGCAGGGCGATCGCCGCGTCGCTCAGCTCGTCGACGAAGTCGGCCCGCCAGTACCACTGGTGGCCGGGCGGATAGAGCTTGTCGAAGGCGGCCTGCAGGAACGGGAACGGCATCGCGTGCACGCCGTGCAGGGCCGGCGGGCCGAAACCGGCGATCGGCTCGAACACCGCCGCGGCGCGCTCCGGCGGGCCGACATAGCACCACACCACTGCGCACATCTTCTTCAGCCACAGCGCTTCGGGGAAGGGGGGTCCCGGCGGCACCGTGAGGAAGGCGAACCAGCCGTTGAGGTCCTCGGGCGCGGCGGCGATGAAGTCGCGATACCAGCGCATCACCTTGGCCGCATCGGCCAGGTGCCACAGGGTGGGGCCGCCGACGATGTCCTTCACCGGATGCAGGCGGAACAGGAACGAGGTGACGATGCCGAAATTGCCGCCGCCGCCGCGCAGCGCCCAGAACAGGTCGGCGTGCTCCTTCTCGCTGGCCGTCACCAGGCGGCCGTCGGCGAGCACCACGTCGGCCTCGATCAGGCTGTCGATGCTCAGGCCGTACTTGCGTGAGAGGTTGCCGATGCCTCCGCCCAGGGTCAGGCCGCCGACGCCGGTGGTCGAGATCACGCCGCTCGGCGCGGCCAGGCCGAAGGCGTGGGTGGCGTGATCGACCTCGCCCCAGGTGCAGCCGCCCCCCACGCGGGCGGTGCGTCCGGCCGGATCGACGCGCACCCCGCGCAGCGACGACAGGTCGATCACCAGGCCGTCGTCGCACACGCCGAGCCCGGCCCCGTTGTGCCCGCCGCCGCGCACCGCCAGCAGCAGGCCCTGGTCGCGCGCGAAGCCGAGCGCGGTGATCACGTCGGCGACGTCGGCGCAGCGCGCGATCAGGCGCGGCCGCCGGTCGATCATCGCGTTGTACACCTTGCGCGCGTCGTCGTAGCCTGCATCGCCCGGACGCACCAGCGTCCCGCGCAGGTTCGCCTGGAGCAGGTCCTCGGGAATTTCGTTCGACATGGTTCGCTCCTCCAAAAACGAAGCCATGCCACTTTGAACCGCCGCGCCTCGCCTGCCATCGACAGCTTCGATCATTTTTCGCGGCCCGCGCGCCCGTACGGCGATAGTCAGATCTGACTATTCCCGCGGGCACGCGGGCGGCGTAGAAGGAATGCTGGGACCGAACCTCCGGGAGAATGCGATGCCGCTGTTCCTCATCGAGCGCCAGTTCGCCGAACAGCTCGAGATGACCGCCGAGGTGGCCGCCGCGATCAAGCGGGTCAACGACGAGCTCGGCGTGAACTGGCTGTTCTCGTTCCTGAGCGCCGACCGCAAGAAGACCTACTGTCTCTACGAGGGGCCCAGCGCCGAGGCGATCCGCGAGGCGGCGCGCCGCAGCAGGCTGCCGGCCGACGTGGTGATCGAGGTCAACGAGCTGCAGCCGGCCGGGCTGGTCTAGGGCCTGTTCACCCTACGATCGCCCCCGCGTCGGGGCATGGCGCGCCTCAGCTGCGCGGCAGGTGGCGCAGCGCGAACGCCGCCGCCTCGGTGCGGTTGGCGGTGCGCGTCTTGGTGAGGATGCTGCGCACGTGGTTGGCCACCGTGTTGGGGCTCACGAAGAGCTGGCGCGCGATCTCGCGGTTGCCCTTGCCGGTGGCCACCAGGCGCAGCACCTCGATCTCGCGCACGCTCAGGCCGGCCGGGCGCGGCTCGCCGCCGGGCTCGCGCTCGCCGAGGCGCGCGCGCAGCACCGCGGCGCGCTCGCCGAGCGCCGGCATGCCGAGGGTCCGGCTCGAGGCGATCGCCTCGTCGAGCAGGCCCGCCGCGCGTGCGCCGTCGCCGGGCTGGGCGCGCGCGAGCAGCATCGCCGCGTACTGGTGCTGCGTATGCGCGAGCCACGGCCAGCCTTCCTGGCGCGTATTGGCCTGCAGTGCCGCCTCGAAATGCTGCTGCGCCTGCGCCCAGCGCCGGCACGTCGCGGCCAGCATGCCGAGCTGGCGCGCCGCCGCTCCGTAGCAGGCGACGTTGGGCGGGGCGACGATGTTGCGCCCTTCGCAGGGCAGCAGGAACTCGTACAGCTGCCCGGCGCGCGGCGCGTCGCCGAGCAGGGCGCACACCTCGGCCAGGTAGGCCATCGAGGCGACCCAGAGCGCATCGCGCGGCACCGCCGCGAAGCCGTCGGCGGCCAGCAGCTCGAACTGCGCGCGCGCCTGCTCGGTCATCCCGATCTCGGCATACACGATGGCCAGGCCCGGCCGCCAGGCGGCGGCCGCGGGGGTGGCCTGCACGAAATGCGCCACCAGCGGAGCCAGCTCCTTCAGCCGCCCCTGCTCGCGGCGCAGGCTGAACATCTGCAGGCCGAAGACGCCCGCCGCATCGAGGCTGGGCATGCGCCGGCCGAATTCGAGCGCCTCGCGCGCGTGCTGCTCGGCCTGCTCGAAGCGGCCGTGGAACAGGGCCAGCATGGCGTGCGAGGACAGGCAGATGTAGTGGTAGAAGGGCTGGCGGGTCGCGCTGGCGGCTTCCGCGTAGGCGCGGAATTCCTCGGCGCGCTGCTGCAGGTCGCCCAGCTCCATGAGGTCGAACAGGCGCCAGCTGCTGGCTTCGAGCGCGCGGTCGCGATCGCCCACCTGCTCGGCGAGGCGCATCGCCTCCAGCGTGGTCGCCATGCGCCGCTCGAACTGCTCGGGCCGCCAGCGCGCCGACAGCCCCGCGCGCAGCGCGGTCGACAGGGCCCGCGGATCGCCGATGCGCCGCGCCATCGCCTCGGCCTGTGCGCCGAAGCGCGCGGCCGCCTCGCTGTCGCCGCTGAAGATGAGGGCCCGCGTGAGCGAGCTCAGCACTTCCACCTTCAGCACGCTGTCGCCTTCGTCGAGCCCGGCCAGCGCATCGTGCAGCAGGCGTGCGGCGGCGTGCCCCGGCAGCCCCGGGCGCCAGGTCGCCTCCTCGAAGCCGCAGGCCGCGCGCGCCAGCTCCTCGGACAGCCCGAGCGTCCGGGCGCTGCCGGCGGTGCGCTGCAGGATCTCGGCCGCCTCCAGGTCCTCGCCGGCCCGGGTCAGCGCGCTGCCCAGCGCGATCAGCAGGCCGAGCCGCTCGCGCGCGGCGCCGGGATCGGCATCGTCGAGCGCCTGCAGGGCCAGGCGGTAGTAGCGCGCCGCCTCCTCCCATGCGAACAGGGCGTCGGCGCGCCGCGCCGCGCGCCGCGCGTATTCGATCGCCCGGGCCGGATCGCCGGCCGGCAGGGCGGCGCAGTAGTGGTGCGCCAGCGTCGCCACCTCGGCCATCGGGTCGCCGCCGTGCAGGGTCTCGAGGATCGCGCCGATCGCCAGGTGCAGGCGCGCGCGGCGCGTCGCCGGCACTTCGTCGTAGAGCGTCTCGCGGATCAGCACGTGGCTGAACTGCCAGGCGCCCGGTTCGGCGAGCGCCTCGATGATCGACGCGGCGAGCGCTTCGTCGAGCGCCGCCGACCACTCCTCCTGCGGCGTCCCGTCCAGCAGGCGAGCCAGCACCCGGGTGTCGAAGCTGCGCCCGATCACCGCCGCGCATGCCAGCACCCGGTTGCAGGCCGGCGACAGCCGGTTGAGCCGGCTGCCGATGGCCTCGCGCACCCCTTCCGGGATCCGGCGCGGCAGGCGTGCGCCGCGCGCGGGCGAGGACGGCGCCGCGTCGCCGCCAAGGACCCCTTCCTGCACCAGGAAGCGCGTGGTCTCGGCCACGAACAGGGGGTTGCCCTCGGTCTGGGCATGCACCGCGGCGAGCAGCTCGGGCGAAGGGGCCGCGCCGCTCGCCTCGGCGATGAAGCGGCCGGTTTCCTCGAGCGACAGGCCGAGGAGGCGCAGGCGCGTGAAGCGGGGATGGCGCGCCAGCGTGCCGAGGGTGTCCGACAAGGGGTGGTGGCGCGCCAGCGCGATGTCGCGATAGGTGCCCAGCACCAGCATGCGGCGGGTGCCGATCTCGGGTGCGAGGAACTCGAGCAGGCGCAGCGACGGCGTGTCGGCCCAGTGCAGGTCGTCCAGGATCAGCACCAGGCCACGCTCGGCAGCAATGCGCGCGAGCACGCCGGCGATCGCGTCGAACAGGCGGAAGCGTGCCTGCGCGGCGTCGGCGGTGGCCGCGACGGCGGGCAGGCCGGGGCAGCGGGCGGCGATCTCGGGCACGATCTCGGCGAGGTGGCTGGCGGCGTGGCCGAGCACGGCGCGCAGCTGCGCATCGTCTTCCAGCGTGCCGAGCCAGGCGCGCAGCACCTGCAGCCACGGCCAGTAAGGAGGCGAGCCGGGCTCTTCGGGGCAGCGGCCCCACAGCACGCGCAGGCCCTGCGCCTGCGCGCGCTGCGCCAGTGCCTGCGCGGTGCGCGTCTTGCCGATGCCGGGATCGCCGGCCAGCACGAGCAGGCGGCCCTCCATGTCGAGGGCCTCGGCGAGCGCGGCATCGAAGCTCGCCAGTTCGCGCTCGCGTCCGATGAAGGGTTCGGCATGCGGCGCAGCCTGCCGCGGCGAGGCGCGCGCGCCGGCATCGAGCGGCGCGCCGCAGCCGTCGCAGAAGGCGGCGGCGGGGCGATTGCTGCGATGGCAACGCGGACAGAAGGCGACCATGGCCGGCATCGGCGGCTCCCGCAAGCCTGCCGCCGTGCGCCCGCCACGGCGCGCGGCAGCAGGCTGAAAGCGTACACCGCGCGTGCGGACGGCACCGCCTTTCGTGCACAATCATGGCAGTCATGCCGATTTCGCCGACCCTCGCGGGCGCCCGCGCCGATGCGCCGCCGCCCGATCACGATCGTTTCGCCGACGTCACCGCGGCCCCCGCGCCGCAGCGCCGGCGCGAGGTGATCGAACGCCTGGCCGCGATCCTGCCCGCGCACTGCCTGCTGCATCGCATCGAGGACACGCGGCCCTACGAATGCGACGGGCTCACTGCCTACCGGCAGCTGCCGCTGGCGGTCGTCCTGCCCGAGACCGAGGACCAGTTGCGCCGGGTGCTGGCGGCCTGTCGCGCGCTCGAGGTGCCGGTGGTGGCGCGCGGAGCCGGCACCAGCCTCTCGGGCGGCTCGATGCCGCACGCCGCCGGCGTGGTGCTGTCGCTGGCCAAGTTCAACCGCATCCTGTCCGTCGATCCGCTGGCGCGCCTGGCGCATGTGCAGCCGGGCGTGCGCAACCTCGCCATTTCGGAGGCGGTCGCGCCCCACGGGCTCTATTACGCGCCCGACCCGTCGTCGCAGATCGCCTGCACCATCGGCGGCAACGTCGCGGAGAACTCCGGCGGCGTGCACTGCCTGAAGTACGGCCTCACCGTGCACAACGTGCTGCGCGTGCGCGGCCTGACCGTCGACGGCGAGCCGTTCGAGTTCGGCAGCGAGGCGCTCGATGCGCCGGGGCTGGACCTGCTGGCGCTGATGATCGGCTCCGAGGGCATGCTGGCGATCGCCACCGAGATCACCGTACGCCTGCTGCCCGCGCCGCCGCTGGCGCAGGTGGTGGTGGCCTCGTTCGGCGACGTGGCCACCGCCGGCGATGCGGTGGCGCGCATCATCGCCGCCGGCATCATCCCGGCCGGCCTGGAGATGATGGACCGCAAGGCCACCGTCGCCGTCGAGCAGTTCGTGCACGCCGGCTACGACCTCGAGGCCGCGGCGATCCTGCTGGCCGAGTCCGACGGCACCGCCGAGGAGGTCGCCGAGGAGATCGCGCGCATCGAGGAGGTGCTGCGCGCGGCCGGCGCCACGCGCCTGCAGGTGTCGCGCTCCGAGGCCGAGCGGCTGCTGTTCTGGTCGGGGCGCAAGAACGCCTTCCCGGCGGCCGGGCGGCTGTCGCCCGACTACTACTGCATGGACGGCACCATCCCGCGGCGCATGCTCGGGCGCATGCTCGAGGCCATCGAGGGCATGGAGCAGCGCTACGGGTTGCGCTGCATGAACGTGTTCCACGCCGGCGACGGCAACCTGCACCCGCTGATCCTGTTCGACGCCAACGACGCCGACCAGTGGCAGCGCGCCGAGCGTTTCGGCGCCGAGATCCTCGAGCTGTGCGTGGAGTTCGGCGGCACCATCACCGGCGAGCACGGGGTGGGCATCGAGAAGATCAACTCGATGTGCGTGCAGTTCCCGCCCGCCGAGCGCGCGGCGTTCTTCGCGGTCAAGCACGCCTTCGATCCTCCCGGACTGCTCAACCCCGGCAAAGCCATCCCCACCCCGGCGCGCTGCGCCGAGTACGGGAAGATGCACGTGCACGGCGGGCGGCTGCCGTTCGCGGAGCTGCCGCGCTTCTGAGTAACCGTCTTCCGAGTCAAGTCGCGTGAAGGGAGTTGTTCCAGGGTTGGTTGGTGCGGACCATGGCGT
>MKUQ01000020.1:6003-111547 GCA_001898645.1 Burkholderiales bacterium 70-64 | reverse complement strand
CGCGCTAGTGGCGATCGTCTCGAAAGCCAGCATCGGTGCGGGGTGGCGGGTTGTTCAGGTCCGACTAATTATTGTTTATTCTGCATCGATCTTCATGACGAAGCCGCCATCCCGGCCGAACGGCGCATCCAGACGTCTGGATGGCAATTGCGTTGCAGCCTATCCATCACCTCCTGCGAACCAACCGACATATTTGTCATCTGGGAATCCTCCAATGCAGCCGGCGCAATCACCTCGCGCGCCACCTCCGACGCGAGCGGCACCCCCTGGCATGGCCTCGTACCATTTGGTGTCGACCGGGCCGCGCACCTCGAGGTGCCCCAAGCCGCGAATCGATGCCAGTACGCCGGTGAACAACTCAGCCAGTTCCTGCTGACGGCATTCAGGCGGGACAACGAGTATCGTGGCTTTCCTCTTTTAGGCTCAGCATCTCCTTAGGGAAGGTCCGCGCAACCGCGTCGTTTTCGGCTGACGGTCGGTAGAAAATGTCGCTTCATCGCGAACGGGGCGGTTTTCGAAGCGATTTCATCGAAAAGGTGAGCTTCTCCCGTCCCCTTGCCTCATTGCGGACGGACTGCTCCCAGGACGGTGTATCGGACGAGAAAGATGTTCGCCAGCGCCGCGGTCAAGAACACTCGGTTGCCATTCTTGGCGAGCCCGCGATAGCGTACCTTCTTGAACCCGAACACGCCCTTGATCACCCCGATCGAGTGCTCGATCCGCGAACGGATTCGCGACTTTGTGCGGTTCTTCGCCTTGATCGCCTCGTCAATGAAGTGCTTCCACTTGCACTGCCGGTTCGTGAAGTCTTTGGCTCGCGGCGCCTTGGCGCGGATGACCTCGCCCTGGCTCTTGTAGGCCTGGTCGCCGTAGACCCGCGTCTCGTGGCCGAGCAGCAACTGTCCCATCACCTTGCAGTCGGCGGTGTTCGCGGGCGTCACCACCACCGAGTGGATCACCTTGCTCTGGCTGTCCACGCCGACGTGAGCCTTCATCCCAAAATGCCACTGCTGGCCCTTCTTGGTCTGGTGCATCTCGGGGTCGCGTTCACTCTGGGAATTCTTCGTCGAGCTGGGCGCGGCGATGATCGTCGCGTCCACGATCGTGCCCTTCGAGACCTTGAGCCCGCGGGCCAAAAGCACCCGTCCGACCTCCTCGAAGATCCTCACCCCCAGGTCGTGTTTCTCGAGCAGGTGGCGAAACCGCATCACCGTCGTCTCGTCAGGCACCGGCTCGCGACCCAGGTCAATGCCCACGAACGAGCGCATCGCCAGCGAGTCGTACAGCGCCTCCTCGAGCGCGGGGTCCGAGAGGTCGAACCACAACTGCAGGCAGTGAATGCGCAGCATCCGCTCCAGCCCGAACCCCGGGCGGCCACCCGCGCTCGTGGCCTTCGGGTAGTGTGGCTCGATCACCGCGACCAGCTCCGCCCACGGCACCACCGCGTCCATCTCCGCGAGAAACCTCTCGCGGCGCGTCGGCTTGCGGTATCGCTCGAAGTCGTTCGCTGCCAGCGTCAGTTGCTTCTTCAACGTTCGATCCCGCCTAGTCTTCGATCGCTCGACAGTGTATCGGTCACGTCATCGAGCAGCGACGGTTTTGCGGACATTCCTTAGGTGGCGTTGCACTGGCGTATGACGTGCGAAAAGGCTGACGTTAAAGTCTTGGCGCGTCGCTCAACAAGGGGAGAAATCTCGTACGCGATACGAGGGTCTCCCTTTAAGCGGCGAACCAGCACTGGGATTGAGAGATGCAATTTGTCACCACTCTCTCCATAGGTAGCCAAGGCAATTCTGGCGACGTGCCCCAACGTCATGGATCCGTAAACTGCAGCCATCTCCGGGGGAAGTGAATCATCAGACTGATCGTCGAACGTCTTGAAGTAGGCTGCCTCCGCAGATGTCACGCATGCACGTTGTTTCGACTTGGGTACCAGCTCACGAACCGCGTTACGTACGACGCTGCCCATTAAGAAGGAAACCTCACAAGTACGAGCATTCTCTGGCAGTTCAGTCGCACGGAAGTGCTGCGCGACGTCCCAGCACTCATCAGGGTCAGTCGCTCGGACCATGAAGTTCCAACTCAGGGTCTCAATCTCGGGCGGTGGGGCCTGCTTCTTCCAGAATGCGAGCTTCATAAAGTGCCTCTTCTAGTGCACTGATCCCATCGCCCCGAACGGGCTAATGCCTCAATGATCGGGCAGGCGGAACTCTTGCATAACTTCCACGTTTAAGGTAACCGGCCGCCGGAGCGCGACGGGAACCTACAAGCGCAGCTTGCGGGCGGCCCGACTAATCAATTTGTTAGGAGGAATTTCCGACAAGTCGCCGTTAACTCCTGTGAGTTTCATTGACCAGAATATGGCAGATTGTATGTGTTCCTTACACGGACTGAGCGCATTAGGTATGCTGTCCAGATACCGGCAGCCACACAAGATGCAATTGTGCCGCCGATCATTTTGGCAGTCGCGTTACCGCCAACGCTATCTCCGAAAATAAGAAATGCAGAGGCCATATAGAGAATGTTTGCAAGAGGCCCGGCTAACCAGAGAGCAAGGATTGCAAATCTGACTGATTCATTGAAATGAGCTTTCCAAAGGCGGTAGCCAGCGGAAAAACTTATTACTGCTGATGTCGTGAAAATTAGCCAAGACATCAGTTTGTAATTTTGCCACTGAGAATTGCCAGCCAACTGCGGAAATTGTTCTAAGGCATCGCGAAACTCGCTCGAAAGTTTGCCGAAGCCGGACAGTGGGCTGAGGATCGTTAATCCGAAAATCAAGAATCCAAGCCAGCCACCGACTCCAGAAATGTAAGGATTCTTTGCCATGCTATTGTTTCCCCTATTGTCTTTTGATGCGGATCGCACTCACGGGCAAAGCCCGCCACGCCGGCATAACCTGTTCATACCCATACCGGCAAGTGACTGACTTCACTCGACTTTCTCTCACGATCCGCATTCTGAGCTGGGCGTAACCCGGAATTGAACTCGGCCCAACGCACCACCGGCAGTCCGGAGCTATCGACGCTGTTCCGCAAAGCGGTTTCGAGCAGTCGGCGCTAGATCGGCTACACCTGGATACAGCACCGATACCCCATCATTTCGTTTGATTATTGTTTATTCTGCATCGATCTTCACGGCCCAGCCGCTATCCCGGCCGAACGGCGCTTCCAGACGTCTGGATGGCCATTGCGTTGCAGCCTATCCATCACACCCGGTGCGAGCCCACCGGCATATTGTGGCCATCGTGGAACCCTCCGATACAGCCGGCGCAAGCACCTCACGCCCCAACCCCGACACGACCGGCACCAGTCTCTCCCCCAGCACTGCTTAGCACGGCTTGGCCGGTTCAAGCAGGCCTGCATCAAAACGCGACAGCGTCGCCTCGATCGTCACCGCATGGTTGGCCGGCAGCACCTGGCGAGATAAATGATGGAGAGGAACCGCGTCCCCAACTGACGCGACGGGCAATGAACGTCTATGAGCGCCGGCTGCCGTGTCCCGGCCGTCGTCGGTCGTGTTTGACGACGAGAATGACGATCTCTTCCGGGGTGGCTCGATAGATGACCGTATATGGAAAGACACTCATGGAATTCCGCAGCCTCCCGAAGATCCTGCTCGGCTCCGGGATGAACCGAGATCTTCATGCAGGAAACCGGGCCTCCAGCCTCGCTATGGCGACTTCAATCGGCATGGCTTGCGAGCTACCTCGCTCCAGCTCCTTCTCGCGTCTGTCAACGACCGCATCCCACGCTGCCTCGGCCTCAGCATCGACGTCCAGGCTCGCAATCAGACGGTCGAGCAATTTCGCACGGTCCGCGGGCGACAGGCGCAGAACTTCAGCTTGCAGCGCTTCGAAGGTGCTCGGCATGGCCATTCCCTGCAGAGTGCGGTTGATGCTGCATAGCTTGCCACAACCCTGCGGCAGGGCGTATTGGCCGAAGCGTTCGTTTGCGCGCGGCCACACTCCATGTCCGTAGACCCCACCGAGTGCATGCCGGCGACATTGCCCGCGACCGCAGCCGATCCATCACGCCCGACGCGAACCTGCCAACGCGTGAGCCGCCACGAGCTCCCCCGACCCAGCCCGCGTAATCACCCTGCGCACCACCTCCGACACGACCGGCGCCAACCCGAGCCGCTCCCCCAGCGCCGCCTCGTGCCGCTTGGCCTCGACCAGGTTGCGCAGCTTGACGTGCCCGAAGCCGCGGATCGACGCCGGTATGTCGGCAAGCTGCTCGGCCGGTTCGAGCCGGCCGGCATCCAGGCCCGGCAGCATCGCTTCGATCGTCGCCGCGTAATCGGACGGCAGCGCCCGCTCGACGCGGCGCTCGAGCGTATGGCCGAACGGGTCGAACGGCGTGCCGCGCACGCGACGCACCGCGGCGAGCAGGCGCAGCAGCGGGAAGATCCAGCGGCCGAAGCGCATCTTGCGCAGCAGTCCGTCGGGCCCGCGCCGCGCCAGCAGCGGCGGGGCGAGCAGCACGCTCACCGTGTAGTCGCCTTCGAACTGCGCTTCGAGCTCGCGCCGGAATCGCGGCGACGAATACAGGCGTGCCACCTCGTACTCGTCCTTGACCATCAGCAGCTTCGCATAGCCGCGTGCCACCGTGGCCGCCAGGCTCAGTGGCGCACCGGGCGCGCGCAACGGGCGCTCGGCGGCGGCGACCTTGTCGACGAGGTACCGCAGCCGAGCCGCGCGTGCGCTTCCCTGATAGTCGACCAGCTCTGCATATAGCCGCTGCACCAGTGCGGCCAGCACCGCATCACCGGTCGATTCCGCGGACATCCCATCGCCGTGCGCGGCCTCCGTCGCGTCGAACAAACCACCGTGCGGGATGGCCGCCGCGCCGAGCGCATCGCCGCGCACCGTGGCCATCGCGTCATCGACCGCCCCAGCCAGCATCCGCTCCAGCGCCCGCGCATCATGCGCGGCCAGCCGCCCGATGCGGAACGCCAGCCGGTTGGCCTCGACCGCCACACCGTTCAGTTCCAGCGCGCGTTCGATCGCCGCGCGCGACAGCGGCACCACGCCCTGCTGCCAGGCGTAGCCGAGCATCACGATGTTGGTGGCCATGGTGTCGCCGAGCGCACGCTCGGCAATGGCGTGCGCGTCGCACGTCGAGAGCCGGCCCTCGCCCGCCGCGGCGGCGAGCTTCTCCAGCAGAGCCGGCACCGGCAGCGGCGCATCGGGGTCGGTCACCTGCGCCGCCACCGGCAGCACGTGCCGGTTGGCCACGATGCGCGTGCGCCCGTGGCTCACCGTCTGCAGCGCGTCGTCGCTGGCGGCCACCACCGCGTCGCAGGCGAGCACCGCGTCGGCCTGCTGGGTGTCGATGCGCGCCTGGTTCAGCGCGTCGGCGCTAGCGGCCAGCCGCACGTGCGAGAGCACGCTGCCGCCCTTCTGCGCGAAGCCCATGAAGTCGAGCACCGAGGCGTGCTTGCCTTCGAGGTGCGCGGCCATCGCGATCACCGCGCCCACGGTGACCACGCCGGTGCCGCCCACGCCGGTGACCAGCAGGTCGTACGGCCCGTTCCAGCTCGCCGGCGCGGCCTCGGGCAGCGACTCGAGCGCGTGCGCGAGGCGCTCGGGATCCAGCGTCGCCGCCGGACGGCGCAGGCGGCCGCCGGTGACCGACACGAAGCTCGGGCAGAAGCCGTCGGCGCAGCGGTAGTCCTTGTTGCACGACGACTGGTCGATGCGGCGCTTGCGCCCGAGCGGCGTCTCCAGCGGCACCACCGACAGGCAGTTCGATTTCGCGCCACAGTCGCCGCAGCCGTCGCACACTGCCTGGTTGATGAACAGCCTGCGCGGCGGATCCGGATAGCGGTCGCGCTTGCGCCGGCGCCGCTTCTCGGCCGCGCACACCTGGTCATAGATCAGTGCCGTCACGCCGGCGGTGTCGCGCAGCGTGCGCTGCACGCGGTCGAGCTCGCTGCGGTCGTGGAAGCTGGTGTCGGGAGGGAACTGCGCCCTGCGCCGCGCGTGCTTGCCCGGCTCGTCGGAAACCACCGCGATGCGCTGCACGCCCTCGGCGTGCAACTGGCGCGCGACCGAGTCGGCGGTGACCACGCCGTCGGCCGGCTGGCCGCCGGTCATCGCCACCGCGTCGTTGACGAGGACCTTGTAGGTCATCGTCGTACCGGCGGCGATCGCCTGCCTGATCGCCAGCGAGCCGGAGTGGAAATAGGTGCCATCGCCGAGGTTCTGGAACACGTGCGGCATGCGCGTGAACTGCGCGTGCGCGACCCAGTCGACGCCCTCCCCGCCCATCTGTATCAGGCCGCTGGTGTCGCGGTCCATCCACATCGCCATGGCATGGCAGCCGATGCCCGACAATGCGCGCGAGCCCTCGGGCACGACGGTCGAGCTGTTGTGCGGACAGCCCGAACAGAAGTAGGGCACGCGGCGCACGGGGTCGGCCACGTTCGACGGCAGCGGCGGGCGCACGAACTCGCCGACGCGCCCGCGCCGGTCGAGCGCCGGGCGATGGCGCGCCAGCCACTCGGCCAGCACCGGCAGCACGCGCGAAGGCCGCAGCTCGCTCACCTCCGGCAGCAGCGGCTCGCCGTCGCCCCCGGTCTTGCCGGCGATGCGCGGCCGGGCTGCCTGCGGCGCGCTGTACAGCAGCGCCTTCATCTGCTGCTCGACCACCGCGCCCTTCTCCTCGATCACCAGCACCTCGCCGAGGCCGCGCGCGAACTCGAGCATGCGCACGGGTTCGATCGGGTACGCGAGCCCGACCTTGTAGAGGCGTATGCCTGCGGCCGCAAGCTCGTCCAGGCCGATATCGATGCGGCGCAGCGCCTCGAGGAGATCGAAGTGCGCCTTGCCGCAGGTGACGATGCCGAGCTGCGCGTCGCTCGGTGCGCACACCAGCCGGTCGATCGAGTGGCGCTGCGCGAACGCCCGCACCGCATCGAGGCGCGCCGCCATGCGCGCCTCGATCTCCAGGCTCGGCAGGTCGGCGGCGCGGTAGTGCAGGGCGGATGCGCGCCGCAGCGCGCGCAGGCCGCCGCGATGGATCGCCTGCGGTCCGCCGTCGGGCGTGGGGCTCGATCCGGCGGCTTCGGCCTCGTCGTCGAAGCTCGTGCTCAGCGCATCGAGGTCGACCGTCGCCGCGCCCTCGACGACCTCGGAGATCGCCTTCATCCCGACCCAGGCGCCGGTGGCGCGCGATAGCGCCCAGCCGTACAGCCCGAACTCGATCAGCTCGGCGATGCAGGCGGGGCTGAGCACCGGCATGCGCCACGACATCATGGTGAAGTCGCTCTGGTGCCCCATCGAGGAGGACACGCAGCCGTGGTCGTCGCCGGCCACCACCAGCACGCCGCCGTTGGGCGAGGCGCCGCGCGCGTGGCCGTGCTTGAGCGCATCGGCGGCGCGGTCGACGCCCGGGCCTTTGCCGTACCAGAGCCCGAACACAGCGTCGACGCTGCGCTGCGGATCGCTCTCGACCTGCTGCGAGCCGAGCAACGCGGTGGCCGCGAGCTCCTCGTTCACCGCCGGCAGGAAGCGGATGCCGGCCGCCTGGAGCCGCTCACGCGCACGCCACAGCTGCTGGTCGTAGGCGCCCAGCGGCGAACCGCGATAGCCGCTCACGAAGCCCGCGCTCGCCAGCCCGCACGCCGCGTCGCGTGCGCGCTGCATCAGCGGCAGGCGCACCAGCGCCTGGGTGCCGCTCAGGAACACCGTGCCCGAGTCGGCCGCGAGGCTGTCCTCGAGCCGGTAGCCGTTGCGCAGTGCCGGCACGGCGGGTGGCACGGCGGCCTGCAGCGAGCGATCGGGGGCATTCATGGTGTCGGGAGGCGCGAGGCGCGCCGGAGTGAGTGCCATGCAATGCTAGGCCGGATCCAGCGCAACATTCACGCGTTATGGAACGCAACATTCGTCATCTGCACATTGATCGTGCATGATCCTGGCCATATACGGAGAAATCATGCTCGCCCTCGACAAGATCGACATCCAGCTGCTGGAAGCCCTGCAGCACGACGGCCGCGCCACCAATCCGGCGCTGGGCGAGCGCGTGCACCTGTCGGCCTCGCAGGTCAGCCGGCGCATCCAGCGGCTCGAGGAAGCCGGCCTGATCGACCGCTACGTCACCCTGCTGCGCCCCGCCAGGCTCGGGCTGACCGTCACTGCGTTCACGCGCGTCTCGCTGGAACGGCACGGCGACGGCCGTAGCGATGCCTTCGATCGCGCTGTGCAGCTCATGCCCGAGGTGCTCGAGTGCTACTCGGTGACCGGACCGTACGACTACCAGTTGCGCATCGTCGCGGCCGACCTCGAGGCCTTCGCGCAGTTCATGATGCACCGGCTGATGCGCCTGCCCGGGGTGCGCAGCGTGGAGTCGAGCGTGGTGCTGCAGGAGATCAAGCGCACCACCGAGCTGCCGCTGGGAGCCCGTCGAAGCTAGGAGTCCGCCGGAGTTGAATCGAGCCCGGGCCGGGCCGGCCGTTCACTTGAGCATGCCGAGCCGGCTACCGAGGTCCATCGCCTCGCGATACGCCTTGGCGAGATGGGCGGCCGCAGCGGCGCGATCCTCGAAGGCCACCTCCAGCCCCATCCTCTGCAGCGAGGCGGCCACGGCCGGATCGCCGACCGCGGTCCGCATGGCGGCGGAGAGCTTGTCCAGGACGGCCTCGGGGGTGCCGGCCGGCGCGTACAGGCCGAGCTTGAAGACCAGCGTCTCGCTGGTGATTCCGGCTTCCTTCAGGGTCGGGATGTCCGGATGCCCGGAAAGCCGAGCCTGGCCGGTGACGGCGAGCACGCGCAGCTTGCCGGCGGCGACGAGGGAAGCGGCGCTGCCGAAGGCGATCACGGAGAAGTCCACCTCCCCGCTCATCGTCGCGAGGTTCGCCGGCGGCGAGCCGCGGAAGGGCACCGCCGTGAGCTCAAGGCCCTCGGCCTTGCGCATCGCATCGAGCACCAGCGCCCCGACACTGCCCTGCCCCGGCGTTCCGACGTTGACCTTCGCGGGACTCTTCCTGACGTGGTCGAGCAGCTCGGCAAACGTCTTCCAGGGCGAACGCGCATCGACCACGATGGCGCTCACGTCGGTCGCGTAGTTGCCGATCGGCACCAGGGTGTCGACACCGTACTTCACTACGTCGCGCATGGTCACCTGCACCAGCGCGACGGTCGAGCTGGCAGTGGCGGCCAAGGTGTATCCGTCCGGCGCCGCTTTCGCGACCAGGTCAGTGCCGATGATGCCGCCGGCACCCGTCTTGTTGACGACGACCACGGGTACGCCCAGCAGCGCCGCCATCCTCGGCTGGAGCGTGCGAAAGGCGACGTCGAAGGTGCCGCCCGCGGGAAACGGGACCACCGCCTCGATCGGACGGGCCGGGTAGCCGTCCGCCTCCGCGGCGTGCGACGGCATCGCGACGACGCTCGAGAGCGCCAGGGCGGCGCAAGAGACCAGCTTGGGCAGATCGCACATCATGAGGCCTCCACTTCCACCGTCAATCGACGACCCGAAAGGACATCGGGCTCATTTCGTCGGCCGTGCGAAACAGCGGATCCCAATCCGCCCAGTGCCGCCACATATGCTCCCCGGCAAGCTGGGCGTCGCTGCGCACCCGATCGATGTCCACACCCGGGATGCGGCGATCGGCCATCCTCACCACGCCGTCGACGATCACCGTCTCCACGTCGTCCGCGATGCCGACGTCGACGAGGCTCTTGATCGGATCGCGTACCGGCCCGTAGCGCAGGGTGTCCCTGCCGCTGAGATCGATCACGATGATGTCGGCCTTGGCGCCGGCGCAGAGACGGCCGAGATCGTCGCGCCCGAGCGAGCGCGCTCCCGACAATGTCGCCGCCTCGAACACTTCGGCCGCCGGGGCGGACGACAGGTCGGCGCCGAGCACCTTCCCGAAGTACGAGGCGGTGCGCATCTGCATCATCATGTCGCGCGGGTAGGTGTCCGAACCGAGGCAGAGGTTGACGCCGGCTTTGCGGTACCTGCCCCATGTGTCGAGGAAGCGCCCGCGCCGCGAAATGTTGACCGGGCAATGCGACACCGAGCAACGGTGCGCGCCCATCAGCTCGATGTCGCGCCCACCCGAATACGGCATCCGCCGATGCTCGGCGACCAGGTTGCCGTGGCCGATGTTGAGCAGCGGTCCCAGGTCCAGCAGGCCGAGCGATTGCAGGAATTCGATCGGCGTCATCCGCGTCTCCCGGACGATGCCCATGAACTCGAGGACGCTGTAGGCGGCGTGGATCGCCACCGGCATGCGCAGCTCGGCGGCGAGCCGGGCGGTCTCGAGCAGCTGGGTCGTGGAGCACATCTCCACGCCGGTCGGACACAGCAGGCCCCGCGCGCGCCCGCCGTACCGGCCGTCGATGTCCTTCGCGAAGGCGATGGCCTCGTCGAACAGGGCGGCGCCGCCTGCCTCGTCCACCACGCGCTCGAGCCGGCCGTTTTCCCCGCCGACCCAGCGCCCGACGTTGTACCCCGCGCCCAGGTAGCCGCGGATGCCGAGCCGTCCGAGGGCTTGCGCGAGAGCCTGCTGCACGTGCGCTCGCGCACCGAACTCGACGAAGGTGGTGATGCCGTTGCGCAGCAGCTCGACGATGGTGAACTCGGTCCAGACGCGCAGGATCTCGTGCGAGGTCTCGTCGGAGGAGACGTAGCGCGGATCGCCGACCGCGCGCGTGCCGCGCCGGGGCGTGGTGAACTCGAAGAAGGGCTGCCCGAAGTAGTCGGGGCGCCCGACGTCGCCAATCAGGCGCAGGGCGGCAAGGTGTCCGCAGTGCACGTGGGTGTCGATGAAGCCGGGCGCCACGAGCCTGCCGCGGGCATCCAGCGTGCGGTCGACCCTTCCCTCGAAGCGCGTCCCCACGTGGAGGATCGTGTCGTCCTCGAACACCACCACGCCGTCGCGGAACAGGACGTGGCTGCCGGCCTCGTTCCCCACCACCCAGCCGCCTCGAATCAGGGTTCGCATCGGGCCCCCCAGCCCACGTCCGTCCTCGTTCATGTCGTTCCCGCTTCCTCCGTACCGCCAGCATCGCGAAGCCATTACAAGTGCCCGGCGGCGCGGAGTAAACCCACTGTCCCGCACAGCGGGAGCGATCGCGTCGGATCGGCGTTGCATTCCTCCGGAGCGGCGCGGAACATGCCAGTCCATGCCGAAGAATTCGACTCCGTCATCGACTTCCCGCCCCGGCGCGCTGCCGGGACTGGTATCCGCGACAGACTTGGCGACCGACCGCCAGTTCTCGATGAACCTCTCGCGAGGGCTCGACGTTCTGCGCGCCTTCACGCCCGGCGAGCCAGTCCTGGGGAATCGCGAGATCGTCGACCGCACGGGCCTGCCCAGGTCGACGGTATCCAGGCTGACCTACACGCTGCTGATGCTCGGCTATCTCGCGCGGGACGAGTCGTCGAGCAAGTACCGCCTCGCGGCCGGGGTACTGTCGCTGGCGCATCCGATGCTCGCCGGCCTACAGGTGCGGCAGGTCGCGCGCCGCTTCATGGCACCGCTGGCGATGCGCACCGGCTGCACTGTCAACCTGGGCATGCGCGATCGCCTGCAAGTGGTCTACATCGACAGCTGCCGTGCCGACTCGGGCAACCCCTATCTGCCGGACATCGGCAGCACCCGTCCTCTGCTGACCTCGTCAATTGGTCGGGCGCTGATTCTCGCCAGCCCGAGGCCCGCCGCAGTGGCGATCCTCAACCGGCTGAAGGTGGCCGACCCGGCGGGCTTCACGCAAAGCCAGGCGGCATGGGCGCGGGACGCGAAGCACTTCGCGCAACGTGGCTTCTGCCTCAGCGCCGGCGACTGGCGGCAGGACATGCACGCCGTAGCGGCGCCCATCCGCCAGCCGTCACGAGGCGAGTGCATCGCTATGAACTGCACCCTTCCGGTTCACCGGCTGCGATCAAAGGGCGAGCTGGTACGCATGATCGCGCCGTTGATGCTCGAGGCGGTGCGCGAGATTGAAAGCGCGCTGGCGCGCCCGGCAGGAATCGAACCTGCAACCCCTGCCTTCGGAGGGCAGTACTCTATCCGTTGAGCTACGGGCGCGTGCGGGCGCATTGTAGCGTGAGTCGCGGCGC
Organism: Burkholderiales bacterium 70-64; assembly: GCA_001898645.1. Taxonomy (GTDB): domain Bacteria; phylum Pseudomonadota; class Gammaproteobacteria; order Burkholderiales; family Burkholderiaceae_E; genus Zeimonas. The sequence goes on along the minus strand of MKUQ01000020.1, from coordinate 99,473 downwards.
GGGGCGCCGGGCCGGCTTCATACGGTTTCGCGTTCGTTCGCATAACGGCGTTGGGGCGCCTTGCCGTGCTACAGCACTGTCTGCGGCGCCCCGCCTTGTTCTGCGAACGAACGCGAAACCGTATCAGTCGGCGGGCGAATCGAAGTCCCAGAGGCGGTGCGCGTCCAGCAGCAGGCGCGCACGGCTCTCGAGCACGTCGACATGCGCTGCGGTGGCCAGCAGGGCGGCGTCCAGCGCCTGGCGCCGCGCCAGCAGCACCTCGGTGAAGCCGGTCTCGCCGAGCTGGTTGGACAGCGCCACCCGCTCGGCCACTCGAGCCTGCAGCTGGGCGCCGGACTGCGCGGCCTGCCAGCGCGACAACCCGGCGCTGACAGCCACCTGCAGCGCGCCGACGTCGCCGCTCAGTTGCCGCAGGCGTGCTTCGGCGAGCTGCTCGAAGGCCGCGGCACGCGCCAGGCTGGCATCGGCGGCGGCGCGCCGGGCCTCGCCACCGAAGGGGATCGACACGAACACGCCGACCAGCCGCTCGGCGCCGGCGCGCTCGCTGCCGTAGCGTATGCCGAGGGTCGGATCGGGGCGGCGCTCGGCCGCGGCGCGCTCGCTTTCCAGGCGGCCACGCGCAGCGGCGGCGCGCGCCAGTTGCAGGCCATGATCCTCCTGGAGCGCCGCCTCGCCCAGCGCCGCCAGGTCGTCGGTCGACTCGCCCGGCGTCGGCAGCGCTGCCCCGGCCGGCGGCGCCAGGGTCGGAAACTGTCCTGCCAGCTGCCGCCGGGCGCGCTCGGCACGTTCGCGCGCCGAGCGCGCGGCGGCTTCAGTCTGCGCCGCGGCGGCCTGGGCCTGCTGTTCGTCCAGCAGCGAGGCGTCACCGAGCTGGCGTCGCCGCGCGATGATCTCGACCTCGCGCGCGGCCAGCGCCGCCTGCTCGTCGAGCACGCCCGCGGCCGCCTGCTCGCGCAGCACCTGGTACCAGGTGGTGAGCAGGCGGCGAGCGGTTTCGTGACGGGCATCGGCGAGCGCCACTTCCGCCTGCGTGACGCGCTGATCGCCGAGGCGCCGGTCGAGCTCGGCCTTGCCCGACCGGCGCACGGCGCGCTCGAGCGCCAGTTCCCATTCGCCGAAGCGGTCCACGACCGGCGTGTCGCTGGTGCGGCGATTGCGGTACTCGGCGCGCGTACTCCACTCGTGCGGGCCGGCGATGAGCTGTCGCCGCTCCGCCAGGCCTGCGTCGCGCAGTGCGCTGGCCGCACGCACGTCGGGGGCCTCCTCGATGGCGCTGCGTACGCGTCCGAGGGGTGGCAGCTCCGCAGGGTAGCCCGCGGGAGCGGCAGCGGCTGGCGGCACACCCGCGGCAACGGCTGGCGACGCGCCCGTGGCGAGGACCGGCGGTGCATCCGCCGCAACGGCCGGCAACACGCCCGCGGCGAACGCGAGCGCGGCCAGGCAGCGTGCGCCGATCATGACAGCGTGCCGCAGTCGAGCAGCGGCGTGGTCCAGAAGAACACGTTGGCGCCGGACAGGCCCGCGCGCAGGTGCTCGCGCAGCGGCGCCACGGCGTGCGCATCCAGGGCGATCTCGAAGCGCACCCAACGGCTCCGGCCGCGCACGCGCTCGCTCGTACTTTCCAGGCGCACGCCGGCGCCGTGGCCATCGGCCGGGCTGGTCGTGAAGCCGGGCGCCGGCGCCGGTGCGACCAGCAACAGGTCGATCACGTTCTCTTCGAGCGCAGCCGGTACCAACAGGGTCAGCAGGGCGTCGGGACGGATCGTCGAACCGGGGTGTGTCGTCATGCCGGAGTCTCGTCGGATCCCGCCGCGGCCAGCCGCGGTGCGCCGAAGCGGCGAAACAGGATCGGCAGCAGCAACAGGGTCAGCAGGGTGGAGCTCACCAGGCCGCCGATCACGACGATGGCGAGCGGGCGCTGGATCTCCGAGCCCGGGCCGCTGGCGAACAGCAGCGGCACCAGGCCGAAGGCGGCGATGGAGGCCGTCATCAGCACCGGGCGCAGGCGCCGGCGCGCGCCCTCGACCACGACCTCCGCGATCGGCATGCGATGTTCGAGCAGCTGGTTGAAGTAGGTGACCATCACCACGCCGTTGAGGACCGCGATGCCCAGCAGCGCGATGAAGCCGACCGAGGCCGGTACCGAAAGATACTCGCCGGCCAGCAGCAGCGCGAACACCCCGCCCACCAGCGCGAAAGGCACGTTGGCCAGCACCAGCACCGCCTGGCGCACCGAATGGAAAGTGGAGAACAGCAGCAGGAAGATGAGCATCAGGGCGACCGGCACCACCACCGCCAGGCGCGCGGCGGCGCGCTGCTGGTTCTCGAACTGGCCGCCCCATTCGATGCGGTAGCCGGCCGGCAGCGGCAGCTCGGCCGCCACGCGCGCCTGCGCCTCCTCGACGAATCCCACCAGGTCGCGCCCCCGCACGTTGGAGCGGATGGTGACGTAGCGCGCCGCGTTCTCGCGCTCGATCTTCACCGGGCCGTCGACCCGCTCGAGCCGGGCCACGGCCGACAGCGGCACGGCATTGCCGTCCGGAAGGGCGATGCGCAGGTTGCCGAAGTGCGATGCGCCGGCGCGCACGTCTTCGCCGGCGCGCACCAGGATCGGCGTGCGCCAGCCGGATTCGATGACGTTGCCGGCCGCCATCCCTTCGACGAGCGCCCTGAGGCTGTCCTGCAGGTCGTCCACCGACAGGCCCAGCCGGCCGGCCGCCAGCCGGTCGATGCGCACCTGCAGATACTGCACGCCCTCGTTGCGCGCCGTGAACACGTCCTCGGCGCCCGGGATCGCGCGCAGCAGCGCCTCGATGCGCTGGGAGGCCCGGCCGAGTTCGGCCAGGTCGCTGCCGAACACCTTGACCGCGATGTCGCCCCGGACACCGGTGAGCATCTCGGCGATGCGCATCTCGATCGGCTGGGTGAAGGTGGCTTCGAGCCCGGGGAAGCGCGCCGCCACCGTGCGCAACTGGTCGGTCAGCCATGCCTTGTCCGGACGGCGCCACTGGGCGATCGGCTTCAGCACCAGGAAGCTGTCGCTCTCGTTCAGGCCCATCGGGTCGAGGCCGAGCTCGTCGGAGCCCGAGCGGGCGACCACGCTGGACACCTCGGGCACGCCGTCGAGGATCGCCCGCTGCAGGCGCGAATCGACCTCGACCGTGCGATCCAGGCTGATCGACGGCAGCTTCTCGAGTTGCATGATCAGGTCGCCCTCGTCCATGGTGGGCATGAAGCTCTTGCCCAGCAGCGCGTAGGCCACGCCAGCCAGCACCAGCAGCACCAGCGCGGCAGCGACCACGATGCGGCTGCGCCGCAGCGCCCAGCCGAGCACCGGGACGTAGAGCGCCTCGAGCTTGCGCGCGAGCCACGGCTGGCGATGCCCTGCACTACGCCGCAACAGCAGCGAGGCCAGCACCGGGATCACGGTGAGCGCCAGCACCAGCGAACTGGACAGCGCGTAGACGATCGCCAGCGCGACCGGCACGAACAGCTTGCCCTCGAGGCCCTGCAGCGCCAGCAGCGGCACGAACACGATGATGATGATGCACACGCCTGCGACGACCGGCACGGCGACCTCCTGCACCGCCCGGTAGACCACGTGCAGCATCGGCAGGCGCGCCTGGCCGCCGCTCCCGGCAAGGTGGCTCTCGATGTTCTCGACCACCACCACCGCACCGTCGACCAGCAGGCCGATCGCGATGGCCAGGCCGCCCAGGCTCATCAGGTTCGCCGACAAACCGGTGTAGCGCATCAGGATGAAGGTGCCCAGTGCCGCCAGCGGCAAGACGAGCGCCACCACGAAGGCGGCGCGCAGGTTGCCGAGGAAGGCCAGTAGCAGCAGCACCACCAGCGCGATGGCCTCCAGCAGCGCTTTCGACACCGTGCCCACCGCCCGCTCGACGAGCGCGGAACGGTCGTAGAAGGGCACGATGCTCACCCCTTGCGGCAGCGAGGGCGCGAGCGCTGCCAGCCGCCCCTTGACCCCCGCGATCACCGCCTGGGCATTCGCCCCGCGCAGCCCCAGCACCAGGCCCTGCACGGCCTCGCTTCCGTCGCGGGTGACCGCGCCGTAACGGGTCAGGCTCCCGATGCGCACCTCGGCCACCTCGGACAGGCGCACCGGCACGCCGTTGCTCAGCGCGACCACGATCCCGCGCAGGTCGTCCAGGCCGCCCACTGCGCCGTCCATGCGGACGATCAGGGCTTCCTCGCCCTCGGTGAGCCGCCCGGCGCCGTCGTTGCGGTTGTTGCGCTCGAGCGCGCTGCGCACCGCGTCCAGGCCCAGGCCGCGCGTGGCCAGCAACTGCGGATTGGGCACCACCTCGTAGCTGCGCACGTAGCCGCCGAGGCTGTTCACGTCGGCGACCCCGCGCACGGTGCGCAGGCGAGGCCGGATCACGCGCTCGAGCAGCGTGCGCTTCTCCGCCAGTGACAACGGCCCCTCGATGGTGAACATGAACATCTCGCCCAGCGGCGTGGTGATCGGCGCCAAGCCCCCGCTCGCCTGCGCCGGCAGGCTGGCCTGCGCGGCCGCCAGCCGCTCGCCCACCTGCTGGCGCGCCCAGTAGATGTCCGTGCCGTCGTCGAAATCGATGGTGACGTCGGTGATGCCGTACTTCGAGACCGCGCGCACGACGCGCTGCCCCGGGATGCCGAGCATCTCCTGCTCGATCGGCACCGTGATCCGGCTCTCCACCTCCTCGGGAGTCATGCCGGGCGCCTTGATCACGATCTTCACCTGGGTGGTGGAGACATCCGGGAAGGCGTCGATCGGCAGTTCGCGAAAGGCCACCACGCCGGCGGCCACCAGCAGCGCGGCGGCCACCAGCACCAGCAGGCGCTGCGTCAGCGAGAAGGCGACGATGCGACCGAGCACAGGGCACTCACTGCTTGCCGCCGAGCCCGGCCAGGGCCGCCTTCAACTGGCTGGCCCCGCGACTCACCACTGGCTCGCCCTCGCGCAGCGCGGCCTGGATCACCAGGTCGGAACCCGACTCTCCCATCGGCGCCGCCGCAACCACGACGTAGCGGCCGTCGCGCTGCACGAAGACCGCCGCCTGCGCGCCGCCCTCGCCCAGCCGCACCAGCGCGCCGGCGGGCACCTGCCACAGGTCCGGCGCACCGGCGCGCCCGCCGATCTCGATTTCCGCCTCCACGTGCTGGCCCGGATTCAAGCCGGCCAGCCCGGCGTCGAGGCGTGCGCGCACGGTGAGGGTCTGGCCGTCGCTGACCGCGCGCCCGACCGCGATGACGACACCGCGCGCCTCGCTGCCGCTGACCCGCACGGCACGGCCCGGCGCGATGCGCGGCGCGGCCGCGATCGGCAGCTCGATCTCGAGCTCCAGTGGCTCGAGGCGCGCAATGCGGAACAGGGTCGTGGCGGGTTCGACCCGCTCGCCCGCGCGCACCGTCTGCGAAAGCACCACCCCGCTCATCGGCGCGACGATCGCCAGCTCGCCGGCGGCGCCCGGACGCGCCCCGGCGAGGGCCACCAGGCCGCGCTTCTCGGACAGCAGCGCCGCGGCCTGGCGATCGGCGGCGCGGCTGGCCTCGGCGCGCGATGCCGCGATCAACCCTTCGGCCAGCAGGCTTTCGTCGCGCTGCAGGGCGCGCTGCGTGCGCTCGCGCTCGGCACTGGCCTGGGCCAGTTCGCGCTGCAGCGCGAGCAGCTCGGGGCTGACGATCCGCGCCAGTGGCTGGCCCTGCCTCACCGGCTCGCCCACCCCCACCAGCAACGCGGTTACCAGCCCGCCCACGGGTGCGGCCACGAAGCGCTGTTGCGCATTGGGAACCTGGACGTGCGCCGGCAGGTGGCTGAGCCACTTCGCCGAAGCCGCGCGGACCGGGACCGTCTCGATGCCTACCGCGGCGAAGTCGGCCGCCGGCAGCGACGGCGCCTCCGGCGTGCCGGCGGCCGCCAGCGCGGGACGCACGACGGCCAACCCGAGACCAAGGGCGATCAGCAGGGTCGGAACGGACGGCAAATGAAGGCGCATCGAAATCATCCTGGAAGCAGCACGCATTGTCGCGCGGCGCGGCTGAATCGAGGCTGAACGGGCTGTCAACGAGCGGCTATAATTTCCGACTTTGACCACTTCCGGCGGGGCGAGCATGAGCGAAGAATCCCACTCCTTCATCAAGACGCCACGACAGCTGGTCATCGTGGTGATCCTCGCCTTCGTGGTGCCGATCACCGTCATCACCCTGCTGGTCAACTACGTCAACTTCGGCACCCGGCACGCTGCCGGCGCCGACGCGATGACCCCCGAGGCGATCGAAGCGCGCATCAAGCCGGTGGCCGGGTTCGAGCTCGCCGAGGCGGGCGCGCCGGCCGCACAGGCCGAGGCGGCCAAACCCGCGCCGGCCCAGGCCGCCGCGGCATCGGCGCCAGCAGCAGCGGCGCCGGCGGCAGCAGCCCCCGCGGCAGCGGCCGCCCCGGCAGCGGCCGCCGCTGCGGCTGCCCCGGCCAAGGCGGAGCAGAAAGCCGCGGCCCCGGCAGCCGGCGGGAACGCGCTCGCAGAAGGCAAGAAGGTCTACGACTCCACCTGCCACGTGTGCCACGCGAGCGGCGTGGCCGGCGCACCCAAGTACGGCAACAAGGCCGATTGGGCGCCGTTCCTGCAGACCGGCATCGATACGATGGTGAAGAATGCCATCAACGGCATCAAGGCGATGCCACCGCGCGGCGGCAACGCCTCGCTCAGCGACGACCAGATGCACGCGGCCGTCGAATACATGGCGGCGGCGGTCAAGTAGGCTCGAGCGCGAACGACAACATGCCGATCGAGCCCAGCTCGATGCCCTCGGTGAGCACGCGCGCGCGATCGCCGGGCAGGCGCGCGCCCAGCACCGCCAGCATCGGCAGGTAGTGATCGGGCGTGGGCACCGACAGCCGCGCCGCCTCGCCGAAGCGCTCGTAGTCGATGAGCGGCGCGTCGTCGCCGCGCAGCACGCAGTCGCGCACGCCGGCCTCGAAGGCGAGCGCCCACTCATGCGGCCGCGCATCGGGGCGCCACGACAGGCGCCCGAGGTGGTGCACCGCGTTGCCGCTGCCGACGATGCGCACTCCCTCGTCGCGCAGCACCGCCAGCCGCCGGCCCAGCTCGTGGTGGAACGCCGGCCCTTGCCGCGCATCGAGGCTCAGCTGCACCACCGGCACGTCGGCCTGGGGGTAGACGTGCGCCAGCACCGACCAGATGCCGTGATCCAGCCCCCAGTCGTGATCGAGCCGCACCGGCATCGGCGCGAGCAGCTCGCGCACGCGCGCAGCGAGCGCCGGGTCGCCGGGCGCCGGATAGCGGACCGCGAACAGCGCCGGCGGAAAACCGCCGAAGTCGTGGATCGTGCGCGGCTGCGCCATCGCGGTCACCGCCAGCTCGTCGACGTACCAGTGCGCCGAGATCGCCAGCACTGCCCGCGCGGGCGCGCCCGCCTCGCCGCTCGCCCGCCAGGCCTGCGTGTGCCGGTTGGATTCGAGCGCGTTCATCGGGCTGCCGTGCCCGTAGAAGACGGCCGGCTGGCGGCTCGCGGGGGAGACGTTGGCCATGGCCGGCCGGGCGCTCAGCGCGCAGGCGGCGGCAGCCGTCCGAACACGCGCTCGAGCGCCATGCCGATCGAGATCAGCCGGCGGTCGCTGCCCACCGGCCCGTCGATCTCCAGGCCGACCGGCAGGCGGCTGGCGGCGCCGAGCGCCACCGGCAAGGTCAGCCCGGGAAGGCCCGCGTCGCTGCCGGGATCGCTGTTCTGGATGTAGGCGATGAAGTTCTCGATGCTGCTCGATTCGGGGTTGGAGGCGATCGCCACGCGGGTGACGGTGGGGAACACCAGCGCATCGAGCCTATGCTTGGCGAAGGTATCGGCATAGAGCTTGCGCAGGGCCGGCCGCCCCTCGCGGATCGCCGCCTCGTAGGCGGGCCGGGCATCGACCACGGTGCCGTTCGGCCCGGGCAGCTTGCGCGGCAGCACCAGGCCCTGGTAAGTGCCCTTGACGTCGGGGCTGGCGATGGCGGCAGCCAGCTGCTCGAGGGTGACGCCGGTGCGGTACTTCTTCAGGTAGGCGCCGACGTCGTCGTGGGCCTCGTAGAGCGCCAGCGGAAACCCGACCGCGCCGGCAAGCTCCATCAGCCGCGGCATCTCGACCTCGACCAGGGTGACGCCGGCGGCCTTCATCTTCTGCGCGGCGTCGTCCATCACCGCGCGCGTGTCGTCGTCGAGATTGGCGTAGAACGGCCGGGCCACGCCCAGCCGCACGGTGCGCAGGTCGGCGGCATGCGCGGGCGCGCCGCCCGCGATCAGCCGGTCCATCAGCTCGATGTCGGCCATCGCCAGCGCCATCGGCCCGGCGGTGTCGCGCGTGTGCGAGATCGGCGTGATGCCCGCCTGCGAATAGCGCCCGACGGTCGGGCGCAGCGCCGCGCAGCCGTTGAGCGCGCACGGGATGCGCACCGAGCCGCCGGTGTCGCTGCCCAGGCCAGCCGGCGCCAGGCGCGCCCCGATGGCCGCGCCGGTGCCCGAGGAGGAGCCGCCCGCGATGCGCGAGGCATCGTAGGCGTTGCGCACGCCCGGTTCGGCGCCGGTCTTGAACGCCGTGTTGTAGCCGCTGATCCCGAAGGCGAGCTCGTGCATGTTGGTCTTGCCGAGCACGATCGCCCCCGCCTGGCGCAGCTTGCGCACCACCGGCGCGTCGCTGGCCGGGCGGAAGTCCTTCAGCGCCGGCGTGCCGGCGGTATTGGGCAGTCCGGCGACGTGGATGTTGTCCTTCACCACGATCGGGACGCCGTCGAGCGGCAGGCAGCGGCCGCGCGCCTTGCGCGCGGCATCCGAGGCGCGCGCAAGGCGGATCGCGCGGTCTTCGTCCAGCGTGATGAACGCGTTCAGCTCCGGGCGTGCCCGCGCCCGTTCGAGGTAGGCCCTCATCAGAGCCTCGCTGGTGAAGCGCCCGTCGCAGATCGCCCTGGCGGCATCGTGGGCGCCGAGCGTGTCGAGGTCGGGTGCCTGCGCCACGGCGGCCAGGGGAACGATGGCCAGCAGCGGCACGCCGAAAGTCCGCGAAATTCTGCCCATGATGCGCTCTGGGTCTCGGGACGATCAGGGCATTCTACGGCGGCTGTCCGGTCGATGGCAGACGAGAGCGACGGCAGCCTACGCCGGGGCTCGAAGCCGGCGCAGCACGGCGGGCAGTCCGATCGCTGCTGTCGTCTGCAGCGAGTGGTCGATCCGGCTCGACCGCTGGCCCGCCTGCGGATTGATCTCGATGACCGGCGCGCCCCGCGGCACCAGGTTCACCATGCCCGCCGCGGGATGGACGACGCCCGACGTACCGACCACGAGCAACAGATCGCACTGACGCATCAGGGTCGATGCCTGCCGCACGGCCTCCTCCGGCAACGACTCGCCGAACCACACGACACCCGGCCGGACATGGTCGTCGCATCTCGCGCAGCGGGGCGGCATCAGTCGGCGGTGAGCCTCTGCCTGCGGCATGCCCAGCTCGTGAGGCTCATCACATGCGAAGCACCGTGCCGCGAACAGGCTGCCGTGCAGGTGAATGACGCGGGTGACGCCGGCGCGCTCATGAAGGTCGTCGACGTTCTGCGTGACGACGCTCGCGCCGAACTCGCGCTGAAGCTGCGCCACGGCCACATGCCCGGGATTCGGCTGCGCCTTCGAGACCAGGCCGCGCCGCCACTCGTACCAGCCCCAGACCGTTTCCTTGTCGCGCCGCCACGCCTCCGGTGTCGCCAGGTCCTGCGGATCGAACTCCTTCCACAGGCCGTTGTTGCCCGAACGAAAGGTCGGGATGCCGCTGTCGGCTGACATGCCGGCACCGCTGAACACGACGATGCGCCGGAACGGTCGCGCGAGGGCAGTCGCGACAGCGGCAGGCAACTCGAAAGGCTCGGCAGAAGGCGCGGTGACGGACACGGCGATCATTCGATGGCGGGCGATGGCAGGGGAACGCGCGGCGAAGCGATCGAAATCGGACTGCGAGAGCACACGCTTCACGAATCTTCTCCGGGCAGCGCGGAATCGAATCGCTGCCGCAGCGACGGCTTCTCGACCTTGCCCGCGGGCGTGCGCGGCAGCGCGGCGACGAAGCGCACGTGCCTGGGCACCTTGTAGCCGGCCAGGCGCTCGCGGCAGAAGGCCCGCACCTGTACTGCATCGAGTACGGCGCCGGAGCGCAGCACGATCGCGGCCAGCCCCACCTCGCCCCATTTCGCATCGCGCACGCCGATCACCGCCGCCTCGGCCACCTGCGGCATCTGGTAGAGCAGGTTCTCGATCTCGGCCGGGTAGACGTTCTCGCCGCCCGAGATGAACATGTCCTTGAGCCGGTCGACGATCCAGTAATCGCCGTCGTCGTCGAAGTACGCCACGTCGCCGGTGTGCAGCCAGCCGTCGCGGAGGGCCGCGCGCGTGGCTTCGGCATTGTTCCAGTAGCCCGGCGTGACGCCCGGCCCCTTCACCAGCAGCTCGCCGCGCTGGTGGGCCGCGCAGTCGCGCCCCTGCGCGTCGACGACGCGGGTGAGCATGGTGCCCACCGGCTTGCCGACGCTGCCCGGCTTGGCGCGCGCGGCGGCTTCGTCGGGGAGGAACACGGTCGGGCCGGTCTCGGTCATGCCGAAGCCGAAGCAGATCGTCACGCCCTTGGCTGCCCAGGTCTCGAGCAGCGCCCGCGGCATCGGCGAGCCACCGGCCGACCAGTGGCGCATCTTCGCGAAGCGCGACGCCGCGAAGCCGGGATGCTGGGCGATGAGCAGGTACTGCGTCGGCACGCCCACGAACTGGGTGATCCCGGTGCAGAGCCAGCGCAGCGCCTCGCCGGCATCGAACTGGCGCATCACCACTACGGTACCGCCGGCGAAGAGGATGGGATTCGCGTAGAGGTTCAACCCGCCGGTATGGAAGAAGGGCAGCGCCGCCAGCAGCACATCGTCGCCCGAGAGCCTGGTGGCCAGCATCGCGTGCACCGCGTTGAAGAACGCCATGCCGTAGGTCTGGATCACGCCCTTGGGCCTGCCGGTGGTGCCCGAGGTGTAGAGCAGGTACCAGGGCGCCTCCATGGTCGGGCACGGCATCTCGACGACGCGCCCGCTCGAGGCGGCGAGCGCCGACTCGTAGTCGGGCCAGGCACCGTCGGGACCGCCCCCGGGCGCGTGCGCGCCGCCCTCGCGTACGGCCATGGCCGCAGCGGCTGCGCTCCCAGGCGCGAGCGACGGCGCGCCGCTCTCTGCGCCGGCGGCACCGGCCACGCCGCGCACCACCAGCCCCGGCAGCGGCGCACGCCCCGCGAGCACTGCGCCGGCCACCGCGGTGTACTCCTCGCCGCACACGAAGGCGCCCGGCTGCGCATCCTCGACGATGGGCGCCAGCTCGGCGGCGGGCAGGCGCCAGTTCAGGCACGCCATCACCACGCCGGCCTTGGCACAGCCGTACAGCATCTCGAGGTAGTCGGTGGAGTTGCCGGCCAGCACCGCGACGCGCGCGCCCGGCGCGAGCCGCCAGCGATCGCGCACGAGCTCGGCGAACCGGCTGGCACGCTCGTCCACCTCACGAAAGCTGCGCGCACGACCGCTCACGCTGTCGACCAGCGCCGGCTTGTCGGGATGACGCAGGGCCTGCTTGTGCAGCCAGTCGACGACGTACATGGCGGCTTCTAGGCGCGGCCGGCCGCCCCCTCGTCGGGATAAGCGGAGAAATCGCGCAGGAAGCGCGCCACGCCGTCGCGCGCCTCGGCGCTGCCGATCGACGCCACGAAGCGCTGGCGCTCCGCTTCGAGCGCACGCTCGACGCCGTCGAGATCGCCCGCCAGCAGTCGCTTGCCCTCGCGCATCGTCGCCGGCGGCGCGGCAGCCACGCGCAGCGCCGCCTCGCGTGCGGCAGCGGCGACCCGGTCCCTGGCGACCAGCTGGGTCACCAGGCCACAGGCCAACGCCTCGTCCGCCGGCAGGGTGCGGTTGAGCAGCACGCACGCTGCGGCACGACGCCGCCCGATCGTCGCCGGCATGAGCGCGGTCCAGCCGCCATCGGGGGTGAAGCCGGCGCTCGCATAGTGCGCCTTGAAGGCGCTGTCGTCGGCGGCCACCACCACGTCGCTGGCCAGCACCAGGCCGATCGAGCCGCCGGTGACGATGCCGTGCACCGCGGCGACCACCGGCTGCGGCAGCCGCAGCAGCGACAGGATGGCCTGGTTCAGCAGGCCTACCAGCTCCGCCGCATAGGTCTCCAGCGCCGGGCCGCTCATCTCGCGGGCGAAGCGGCGCATGTCGCCGCCGATGGAGAAGGCCTCGCCCTCGGCGGCCAGGATCACCGCGCGCGTCTCGGTACGGCGCGCGATCTCCTCGAGCGCCACGCACAGGTCGAGCAGCAGGTCGGGCACCAGCGCGTTGTGCATCGCCGGGCGCGCCAGGGTGAGCGTGGCGACGGCGCCGGCATGCGCCACCTTCACCTGCGGCAGGCGCGCGCTCACCGCAGCCCCCGCGCCAGCGCGCGCGCGCGCAGCCGGCCGACCACGCCGCTCGGGAAGTAGTACACCGAGAGCACGAACAGCACGCCGAGCCACAGCAGCCAGCGATCGGGCGAGAACAGGGCGGCCGCCAGCGGCAGCGCGGCGAAGCCCTCGGAGATCCAGCGCATCAGGTCCTGCAGATAGCTCTGCGCCAGCACGAAGAAGGCGCTGCCGATCACCGCGCCGTACATCGTGCCCATGCCGCCGATGACCACGATGAGCAGCGTGTCGATCATGATCTCGAACGACAGCGAGGTGTCGGGCCCGTTGTAGCGCAGCCAGATCGCCAGCAGGGCGCCGGCCACCGTCGCGAACAGGGCGGCCAGCACGCTCGACAGCGTGCGGAACACCACCGTACGATAGCCCAGCGCCTCGGCGCGGAAGTCGTTCTCGCGGATCGCCTGCAGCACGCGCCCGAACGGCGAGTTGACGATGCGCAGCAGCGCCAGGAACAGCGCCAGCACCACGAAGAACAGCAGGTAGTAGCTGAGCAGGCGCCCGTCGATCGAGACGCCGAACAGGCCGTCCTCCAGCAGCTCGAACGAGGGCTGCAGGACTTCCGGCACCTTGAAGCTCAGGCCGTCCTCGCCGCCGGTGAAATCCGAGAGCTGCGAAGCCAGGGTCTGGAACGCCGCCGCCACCGCGAGCGTGATCATGGCGAAGAAGATCGCCTTCACGCGCAGGCTGAACAGCCCGATGGCCAGCGCCAGCAGCGCCGAGACCAGCAGCGCACCGGCCAGCCCCAGCGCGACGGCGTCCCAGCCCGGCCCCATGCGGGTGCTGGCGATCGCCACGCCGTAGGCCCCGATGCCGAAGAACATGGTGTGTGCGAACGAGACGATGCCGGTGTAGCCGAGCAGCAGGTCGTAGCTGGCCACCAGCAGGATGAACACCAGCACCTTGGCGGCCACCGACAGCGACCTGGCGCCCGGGAAGGCGAACGGCACCAGTGCCAGCGCCACCACGATGAGCACGAGCAGGGCCGCCACCACGCGGCTGCGCGGGTAATCGGCCGACAGCAGGCTGCGCATCATCGCCGGGCCACCGGGAACAGCCCCTGCGGGCGCCACATCAGGATCGCCACCATCAGCAGGATGTTGGAGAACAGCGCCACTTTCGGCGCGAGGAAGCCGGTGTAGTTCGCCATCAGCCCGACCAGCAGGGCGCCGATGAAGCAGCCCGCGGTCGAGCCGAGCCCGCCGATGATGATGACGATGAAGATCAGGATGTTGACCTGCGCGCCCATCTGCGGCACGACGTTCTGCTGGTACAGGCCCCACATCACGCCGCCCAGGCCGGCCAGCGCCGAACCGGCGACGAACACGCCGACGAACAGCCGCCGGATGCGGTAGCCCAGGCTCTCCACCATCTCGCGGTCCTGCACGCCGGCGCGGATCAGCAGGCCGATCTTGGTGCGGTTGAACACCCACAGCATGGCGAGGAACACCGCCAGGCCCACCACCACGGCGATCAGGCGGTACTTCTCGATCGCCGCGTCCCCCACGAAGTAGGAGCCGCGCAGGGCCTGCGGCAGCGGCAGCGGGATCTGCTGCGGACCCCAGATGACCTTGATCAGCTCCTCGCCGATGATCATGCCGCCCATCGTGATGAGGATCTGCTTGAGGTGCTGGCCATAGACCGGGCGCACGATCAGCCGCTCGAAGACCAGGCCGACGGCCGCGGCCACGGCCATCGCGACCAGCATCGCCGCGCCCACCGCCACCAGGTTGAGCGCCATCGAGTCGGCCTCGGTCAGCCCGCCCAGCGGCGCGAGCACCGACACCGCGACGAAGGCGCCCAGGGCGATGAACACGCCGTGGCCGAAGTTGAGCACGTCCATCAGGCCGAAGACCAGCGTCAGGCCCGAGGCGATGATGAAGATGATCATGCCCATCGCCAGGCCCGCCACCGTCAGCGTGGCCCAGGTCGGCAGGCTGCCGACCAGCGGCAGCGTCGCCAGCGCCAGCACGGGCACCAGCAGCAGCGGCAGCCGCTCGGCGAGCGGCACGCGCGGCACGCCCGTGCGCGTCTCGGGCGCCGGCGGCCGGGCCGCGCCAGTGGCGGCGGTGGTGTTCATTGATGTGCCCCCAGGGACAGCCCGAGCAGGCGCGCCTGCAGCGCCTCGTCCTCGGCCAGCTCGGCCATCGCGCCGCGATGCACGATGCGCCCGTCGTCCATCACCGCCACCGCGTCGCCGAGCTGGCGCGCGAAGGCGAAGTTCTGCTCCACCAGCAGGATGGTCGCGCCGGCGGCCTTGAGCTGGCGGAACGCCGTCAGCATGTTGCGGATGATCGAGGGCGCCAGGCCCTTGCTCGGCTCGTCGACGAGGATCAGCTTGCGTGGCTCGACGATCGCGCGCGACACCGCCAGCATCTGCTTCTGCCCGCCCGAGAGCAGCCCCGCCGGATGGTTCCAGAACTTGTGCATCGCCGGGAACAGCTCGAAGATCCAGCGCAGCCGCTCGGCGTCGATCGCATCGGCGTCGCGCGCCCCGCGCGCGGCCAGCACCATGTTCTCGCGCACCGTCAGGTCGGAGAAGATGCCCATGTTCTCGGGCACGTAGGCCACGCCGCGTTGCGCCAGCTCGGGCGTGGCGCAGCGGGTCACGTCGCGGCCGTCGAAGCGCACCTGCCCGGCCGAAGCGGGCCACAGCCCCATGATCGTGCGCAGGGTGGTGGTCTTGCCGGCGCCGTTGCGCCCCAGCATCAAGGTGGTGCGGCCCTGCTCCACCTCGAGGTCGACGCCGTGCAGGATGTGATAGGCGCCGATGTGCGTGTGCACGCCGGTGAGCGTGAGCAGCGGCGCGACGCCCGGTGCACCCGGTGCGCCGGGCGCCGTGCCGCCTTCGGTGCGGGCAGGGCTCATAAGGCAACCTCCCTCGCGTAGAGGCTCATCGCGCGGCCTCCCCTTCGCCGTCGTCGCCCGACATGCCGAGATAGGCCCGCTGGACCACCGGCGAGGCGATCACCTCGGCCGGCGGCCCGTCGGCCGCGAGCGCGCCGTTGTGCAGCACGATGATGCGATCGGCCAGCTCGCGCACCACGTCCATCTTGTGCTCGACCAGCAGGATGGTGCGGGTGGCATCGCGCTTGATCTCGCGGATGAGGTCGAGGATCACCGGCACCTCGTCCACGCTCATGCCCGCGGTGGGCTCGTCGAACATGAACACCGAAGGCTCGAGCGCGAGCAGGATGCCGACCTCGAGCTTGCGCTGGTCGCCGTGCGGCAGGCTCGCCGCCGGCGCGTCGCGCCTTGCCGTGAGCGCGATGCGCTCGAGGATCGCCTCGGCCTCGGCGATCGGCGCCCGGTGGCTGGACCAGATCGACCACAGGTTCAGCCCCTGGCCGCGGCGCGCCTGCACCGCCAGGCGCACGTTCTCCAGCACGGTCAGGTTGGGGAACAGGTTGGTCAGCTGGAATGCCCGCCCCAGCCCGCGCCGGGTGCGCAGCGGCGCCGGCAGTGCGGTGACCTCGTCGCCGCCCACGAACACCCGCCCCGCCGTGGCCGCGAGCTGGCCGGAGATCAGGTTGAAGTAGGTGGTCTTGCCGGCCCCGTTGGGCCCGACGATGGCCGTCAGCGTGCCCGGCAGGAACGCGCACGACACCGCGTCGACGGCCACGTGGCCGCCGAAGCGGATCGTCAGCCCGCGCGTCTCGAGCGACGGGGTCATCCCGGTACGTCAGCGCCGGTTGCGGATCGGGATCTGCATCTCGCTCGCGGTGATCTCGTGCACCAGCTCGGGCACCGCCCACGGCATCGCCGGATCGACCTTGATCTTGAAGTGGTACATCGACTGCATGGCCTGGTGGTCTTCCTTGCGGAAGGTCATCTTGCCCTTGGGCGTCTCGAAGCTCATGCCTTCCATGGTCTTGATCAGCTTCTCCGTGTTGGTGTCGCCGCCGGTCTTCTTGAGCGCCTCCACCACCGCCATCGCCGCCGCCATGCCGCCCGCGGTGAAGAAGTCGGGCGGGCTCTTGAA
Organism: Burkholderiales bacterium 70-64; assembly: GCA_001898645.1. Classification (GTDB taxonomy): domain Bacteria; phylum Pseudomonadota; class Gammaproteobacteria; order Burkholderiales; family Burkholderiaceae_E; genus Zeimonas. The sequence continues at coordinate 82,980 of MKUQ01000020.1, read as the reverse complement.
GCGCTTGTAGTGCTCGGTGACCAGCCAATTGTTGACCGGGTTCTTCGGGATGCCGAAGTAGTAGTAGGTGGCGCCCTCCATGCCCGGGAACGCCTTGTAGGCGGCCATCGCCGGCAGGATGTTGCCGCCGGTGGAGATCTCGATGCCGTAGCGCTTGGGATCGAGGTCGGCGATCTTGAACGGATTGCCCGCGCCGGCCCAGATGATGAAGATCACCTTGCGGCCGGGCTTGTCCTTGAGGGCGTCGAACAGCCGCTGCGCCCCGGCGGTGAAGTCGGTGGTGTTGGCCGGCAGGTATTCCTCATGGACGATTTTGGCCTTCTTCAGCGCGTCCTTGAACGCCTTGACGCCGTCGCGGCCGAAGGCGTAGTCCTGCGCCAGCGTGGCGATCGACACGCCTTCCTTGTCCAGCGCCACCGCGTTGGAGATCGCGTCCTGCGAGGAGTTGCGCCCGGTGCGGAAGATGTAGCGGTTCCACTTGTCGCCGGTGATCGAGTCGGCCACCGCCGGTTCGACCAGCAGGATCTTCTTGTACTCCTCGGCCACCGGCAGCAGCGCCAGCGCCACGCCCGAGGAGGTCGGGCCGATCGCCAGATCGACCTTGTCGTCGCCGTAGGCGGCCTGCAGCTGCGCCTTGCCCACGTCGGGCTTGCCCTGGTCGTCCTTCTCGATCAGCACGATCTTGCGGCCGTTGACCATCATGGTGCCGCCGGTGGCGTAGTCGAAGCCCAGCATCAGGCCGGTCTGCGTCTGCTTGCCGTAGGCCTCGAGCGCGCCGGTCTTGGAGTAGACGTGGGCGATTCGGATGTCCTTGGCGAGCGCCGTGCCGGCGAGTATCGCGCCGGCCATCAGGGGCAACGCGTAGCGGCTGGCGCGTAAAAGAAACGAAAAAGGCTGCATTCGGTCTCTCCTCGTCGTGAATGGTGAGCCTGCCCATAAGCAGGTAGCGAAGAATCCGGACGCAAGGACCATGCCAAAGCCGGACATGGCGGCGCGCCCCAATGCCGGAGAGTATCTGTCTACAAGACCGACAGCCGGAAAAGATTGTACGAAGTCAGGACATATCCTTCATCTGGGTTGTCCGAAATACAGACGATTGCCGACGGTATTCCCGGAACCCGAACGGCGTTCCGACGATGCTCAGGCCAGCGCAGCGAGCAGTTCGTCGAGCGCGCCGATCGGCGCCAGGCATTGTCGTCCGCGGCAGACCCAGGCCTGCGGCTGCGCACCGGCCGGCTTGGACAGCGCCTCCGGCAGGCCCGCTGCTTCGAGCGGCAGCTGCACCGCCAGCACGCCGGGCAGGTAGCGCCGTGCCAGCGCCTCGCGCCACCGCGCGAGCGCATCGGGCGGCCCGGTCAGCACCGCCACGGCCGGCGGCGAGGCATGCTCGCGCAGCGCGCTCACCAGCGTCGGGAACGCTTGCGGCACGCGCTGCAGGTCGGGGGCGAAGAGCGCCAGCGTGCGCCGCGCCGACTCCAGGTAGCGCAGCTCGCCGATCAGGTGACCCAGCCGCTGCAGGTACAACGCGGCCATGCCATTGCCCGAGGCGGTCGCGCCGTCGTGGCCCGACTTCGGGCGCAGCACCAGTGCCTCGTGATCGTGGCTGGTGAAGAAGAAGCCGCCGTCGCGCGGGTCCTCGAACTGCTCCAGCAGCACCTCGGCCAGCGCGCGGGCGAAATGCAGGTCCGCAGCGTTCAGTGTATCGCCCTGCATCAGCTCGATGACGGCACCGAGCAGGAAGGCGTAGTCGTCGAGATAGGCGTTGAGGTGCGAGCGGCCGTCCCTGTGCGTGGCGAGCAGGCGGCCGCCGCGCCACATCGAGGTGCGCACGAACTCCAGCGCGCGGCGCGCCGATGCTGCCCAGAGCGGCTCGCCGAACACGCGCGCGGCGAAGGCCAGGCCGTCGATCGCCATCGCGTTCCAGCTGGTCAGCACCTTGTCGTCGCGGCCCGGGTGCACGCGCGCCTCGCGCAGCGCCAGCAGGCGCACCCGTGCCCCGTCGATCAGGGCGGCGCACTCGGCCTCGGGGCGTCCGAGCAGCGCAGCCACCTCGGCGAGCGGGCGCGCCCGGTGCAGGTGCCACGCCCGCCCCTCGAAGCCGGGCGGCGCATCGAGGCCGTAACACGCGGCGAACGCCGCGAATGACGCCTCGTCCAGGCAGCGCGCCACCTCGTCACGCTGCCAGACGTAATAGCGCCCCTCCTCACCCTCCGAGTCGGCGTCGAGGCTGCTGGCAAAGCCGCCCGACGGCAGCTGCATTTCGCGCATCAGCCATCCTGCCGTCTCCTCGCATGCCTGGCGAAACAGCGGCTCGCCGCTCGCCTGCCAGGCCTCGGCGTACAGGCGCAGCAGCGGCCCGTTGTCGTAGAGCATCTTCTCGAAGTGCGGGATGCGCCACTGCGCATCCGTGCTGTAGCGATAGAACCCGCCGCCAAGATGATCGTACAGGCCGCCCTCGGCCATGTGCCGCAGCGTCGCCAGCACGGCCTCGCGCGCGGCATCGTCGCCGGCGGCCGCCGCGTGGCGCAGCAGCGCATCGAGGGTCGGCGGCTGGGGGAACTTCGGTGGGCCGCCGAAGCCGCCGTGCATCGCGTCGTACGAGGCCATCAGGGCCTCGCGCAGGCCGTGTGCGGCCGCAGCCGTGCCCATGCCTGCGTCCGTGCCTGCGTCCGTGCCTGCGTCCGCACCCGCACCCGCGCCTACGCCCGCGTCCCCGCCCTCGCCAGTGCTCCCCTGCGGCAGCATCCCCGCGAGCTCGTGCACCAGCGCATCGCCGTCGGCTTGCAGCCGCGCGCGCTGCCCGGCCCACGCGCCGGCCACGCGCTGCAGCACCTCGTCGAAGCCCGGCAGGCCGTGGCGCGAATGCTTGGGGAAATAGGTGCCGCCGAAGAACGGGCGCCCCTCGGGCGTGAGGAACATCGTCAGCGGCCAGCCGCCCGGGCGCCGCGCGATCATGTGGTGCGCGAGCTGGTAGATCTGGTCGATGTCGGGCCGCTCCTCGCGGTCGACCTTGATGTTGACGAAGAAGCGGTTCATCAGCGCCGCCGTCCCGGCGTCCTCGAAGCACTCGTGGGCCATCACGTGGCACCAGTGGCAGGCCGAGTAGCCCACCGACAGCAGGATCGGGCGCTCGCTGGCGCGCGCCAGCGCCAGCGCCTCCTCGCCCCACGGATGCCAGTCCACCGGGTTGCCGGCGTGCTGCAGCAGGTAGGGACTGGTCTCGCGTGCCAGGCGGTTGGGCATGAAACGATGGCAATGGCCTGCGACAGGTTCACGCAGGCCGTCTGCGACTCCGACAGATCCCCAGTCTACGCCCGGCACGTAAGCTGCATCGCGCATACCTTTGACGGCGCCGGCGGACTGATAGGATTCTCCTTTCCATGAGCTCCCGAAGCCTGCGCACCCTCGCACGCCGCCACCTCCCGTGGCTGCTGTGGCTCGCGCTGCTGATGCCGGTCGCGCAGGTGGCCGCGGCGTGGCACGTGCTGTCGCACGAGCGCATCGACGAGGGCGTCGACGCGGGCGGCGAAACCGGCGGCTCCAAGGCGCTGCATCCCTCGCACTGCGATCTGTGCCTGACCGCGGCGACGGTTGCAGGCGGCGCACTGCCCGGCAGGTCGCCCTCCCTCCCACTCGCGGCGGCGCCGTACGCCGCGCCGCCCGCCGACACCCGCGGCGGTTGGCTCGCGCCCGCCGCGCAGGCCTACGAAAGCCGCGCCCCTCCCATCGCCCGGTACTGACTGCTGCGCTACGGCGCCCGGCCCGCATCGCACGCGGGCGGGTGCGTTTCCACGTCATCGCCCTGGGGCGAAACCCATGCACAAGCTGTTACGTGCGAGCCTCGCGCTCGCCCTGGCCGCGCCGTTCGGTGCGCTGGCCGACACCCCGTCCGAGATCGAGTCGCTGCGGCGCGAGATCGCAACGATGCGAGCCGACTACGAAGCCCGGCTGCAAGCACTCGAGCAGCGGCTGAGGGCCGCGGAGACGCCCCGGGCCGCCGAAGCCGCGCCTGCGACGCGTACCGCCGAAGCGGCCCCCGCCCCCGTGTCGGCGCCCACCCCCGCGTCAGCGTCAGCGTCAGCGCCGGCGTCCGCGCCTGCGCCCACGCCTGCGCCCGCTGCCGCCGCCAACCCCAACGCCTTCAACCCCGCCCTCTTGCTGATCCTCTCGGGCACCTATACCCGCACCTCGCAGGATCCGGCGAAGTACGCCATCGCCGGCCTCCCGCTGTCCGCGGGCGCCGAGGTCGGCCCCGGCTCGCGCGGCCTGAGCCTCGCCGAGTCCGAGATCGGGTTCGCGGCCAGCATCGATCCGTGGCTGCGCGGCGCGGCCTTCGTCGCCGTGCACCCCGACGATTCGGTATCGGTCGAAGAGGCATGGGTCCAGACCACCGCCCTGGGCAGCGGCTTCTCGCTGAAGGCGGGCCGCTTCTTCTCCGGCATCGGCTACCTCAACCCCAAGCACGCCCACACCTGGGACTTCGTCGACAACCCGCTCGCCTACCAGGCCCTGCTCGGCGGGCAGTATGGCGACGACGGCCTGCAGCTGACGTGGGTGGCGCCGACCGAGCTGCTGGTCGAGCTGGGCGCCGAGATCGGACGCGGACGCGGCTTTCCGGGCGGCGGCGACACCTCGCGCAACGGCGCCGGCGTGCGCGCGCTGTCGGCGCACGCCGGCGGCGACATCGGTACCAGCCACAGCTGGCGCGCCGGCATCTCGATGCTGGAGGCCAAGGCGAACGGCCAGGAGCTGGTGGCCACCGACGCGGCCGGCGCCACGACGACCGACGCCTTCACCGGCAACACGCGCGTGTGGATCGCCGATGCCGTCTGGAAGTGGGCGCCCGACGGCAACGCCACGCGCACCAGCTTCACGCTGCAGGGCGAGTACCTGCGCAGCGCGCGACGCGGCGAGCTGGTCTACGACAGCGGGGGTGCCGACAGCGCCGGCACCCTGCGCATGGTGCAGTCGGGCTGGTACCTGCAGGGCGTCTACCAGTTCATGCCGCGCTGGCGGCTCGGCCTGCGCACTGAACGCCTCGACCCCGGCGCACCGGACTACGGATCGGATTCGGCCTCGCTCGCGGCTTCGCTCGCCGCGAGCGGCTACCGGCCGCACAGGAACACGCTGATGGTCGACTTCAGCCCCAGCGAGTTCTCGCGCGTGCGCCTGCAGTTCGCGCGCGATCGCGCACGTGCAGGCATCGTCGACAACCAGGTATTCCTCCAGTACCAGATGAGCCTGGGCGCCCATGGCGCCCACGGCTATTGATCACCACTGCCCCGAAGGAACGGACGATGAACCGCAAAACGCTGTCTGCCCTCGTCGCGGCGCTGCTGGCGCTGCTCGCCCTGCCGGCGCACGCCGCGCTGCGCGTCTTCGCCTGCGAGCCCGAGTGGGGCGCGCTGGCGCAGGAGCTCGGCGGCGACCTGCTCGAGGTGTCGGTCGCCACTACCGCGCGGCAGGACCCGCATCGCATCCAGGCGCGCCCGAGCCTGATCGCGCGCATGCGCAATGCCGACCTGGCGGTGTGCACCGGGGCCGAGCTCGAGCTCGGCTGGCTGCCCCTGCTGCTGCAGCAGTCGGGCAATGCGAAGGTGCAGCCCGGCCAGCCGGGCAACTTCGCCGCCGCCGACTTCGTGCGCAAGCTCGACGTCCCGGACCGGCCCGACCGTTCGCAGGGCGACGTGCACGCGGCCGGCAACCCGCACATCCAGACCGACCCGCGCAACATCGCGCAGGTGGCCGCGGCGCTGGCCGCGCGCCTGCAACAGGTCGATCCGGCGAACGCGGGCCGCTACGCACAGCGCGCGGCCGGCTTCGCGCAGCGCTGGCAGCAGGCGGTCGCGCGCTGGAGCGCGCAGGCGGCACCGCTCAAGGGCACGCCGGTGGTCTCTCAGCACAAGGCCTTCGTCTATCTCTACGATTGGCTCGGGCTGCAGGAAGTGGCGGTGCTCGAGCCCAAGCCCGGCGTCGAGCCGACGGTGTCGCACCTGCAGGCGGTGCTGACCAGCCTGAAGGCGACACCGGCGCGCATGGTGCTGTACGCGGCCTACCAGGATCCGCGTCCTTCCGAGTGGCTGAGCGGTCACGCCAGCGTGGCCGCGGTGAAGCTGCCCTTCACGGTCGGCGGCACCGAGGGGGCGAAGGACCTGTTCGGCCTGTTCGACGACACCGTGGCGCGCCTGCTCACCGCGGCCGGAGCGAGCCGATGAACTGGCACGCGCTGGACTGGGGCATCCTCGGGCCGGCGCTCGCTGCCGGCCTGCTGGTGCTCGCCACCCATGTGCCGCTGGGCGCGCAGGTGCTCGACCGTGGCATCGTCTTCGCCGACCTGGCCATCGCGCAGATCGCCGGGCTGGGCGTGATCGCAGCCGACACACTGGGCATGCCCGAGGGTGGCTTCGCCGTGCAGGTGGCGGCGGTGTGCGCGGCCCTGCTCGGCGCGCTGCTGCTCACCTGGACCGAGCGCCGCGCGCCACGCCAGCAGGAAGCGCTGATCGGCGTCATCTTCGTGCTCGCCGCCTGCGCCGGGCTGCTGCTGCTGGCGGGCAACCCGCACGGTGGCGAGCACCTGAAGGACCTGCTGGTCGGCCAGATCCTGTGGGTCGATGCGCGCCAGCTCGGCTGGCTCGCCGCGCTCACGGCGCCGCTCGTCGCGGCGATGGCACTCGGCTGGGTGCGACGCGCGGGGCACCCGGGCTTCTACGGCGCCTTCGCGCTCGCCGTCACCGCATCGGTGCAGCTGGTCGGGGTGTACCTGGTGTTCTCGAGCCTGATCATCCCGGCGCTGGCCACGCAGCGCCACCGCGGAGCGGCCCGCCACGCCATCGCCTACGGCATCGGGGCCGCCGGCTACGCGCTGGGGCTGGCGCTGTCGGCCCTGCTCGACGCGCCCTCGGGCGCGGTGATCGTCTGGGCGCTGGCCGGCTGCGCGATCGCGGGCGCCGCGGCGTTTCGCGCCTGAATTTCGCGAGGACTTCGCCATGATGATCGGCCGGATGTCGTGAACGCGCCACGGCAGGCCCCGACGCGGGAGCGATCGGAGTGTGAACAGGTCTAAGGCCGGCGCGCGGTGATCGCGCGCCCGCTGGCGGCGTGCAGCACCAGTGCGCCGTCGGCATCGATCGTGAACCGCCGCACCTGCGCCAGCAGGTCGAGCAGCCGCCGTTCCTGGCGCATCAGCGCCGGCTCGCAGGCCATCATCGTCGAGGCCGCCTTCGAGATCGTCAGCCCCTCGCCGGTCAAGGCGTAGGCGGCGGTATAGCTGTTGCACCAGGCGCGGCCCGAGATGCGCCCGTCGGCCGTGAAGCGCAGCGTCGCACGCGAGCCGTCGACGGCGCCCGCGCCGCGCAGGTCCTCGACCACCCACTCGGCGCCCTGCAGCAGCGTCGCCGGATCGCCGCCGCAACCGTTCAGCGTGCGGCCGGCGAACGCGACCACGACCTCGCTCGGATAAGGCATGCCCGTCATCGAGTCGGCGCAGCGCCGCTCGAGGATGGTGGCGACCAGGCCCACGCCGGCGGCCGGCGCGCGAAAGCGCGTGAAGCCTTCGCCGGCCTCGGAAACCGGCGTCGGCGCCTCGATGCGCGTGCGGCCGTCGTCGGCCAGCAGCGTCATCGTCCGGGCGGTGATGTCGAGCCGCCAGCCGGGTTCGTTGCCGGTCGCGCGAAACGGCAGGCCCGGTGTGCGCTCGGCCACGCACTCCGGCCAAGACTGGCCGAGCACCACGACCGTCGCGCGATCGCCCTTGGACCAGAACGTCGTCGACGGGTCGCCGATCGCCTCGTAGCGCGCCCCCGAGGCCGAGCGCACCGGGCGCAGGTCGAAGATCTCGCCGGCGGCGACCATGCGCATTGCGTCGCCGAGGTAGCCGATCGACACGCTGCGCTCGCCGCAGCGCAGCGTGCTGGCGAACGCCAGCGGCTGGTGGCGGGTGAGCCGCAGCTCGCCCACGTCGATCGGCGAGGACGATGGATCGATGGCCACCGGCTCGGTGGTCCAGGCCGGGCGCCCGGCGACCTGGATCGCGCCGCGCAGCGCATGGCGGGCGCCCGCAGCGAGCTTGGCGCGGTCCACGCTCAGCTCGAACGGGACCGGCACCTGCCTGCCCTTCAGCGCCGCCCGGTACTCGGCCACGACGCGCCCTTCGGTGCCCGAACCTTCGCGCAGCTCGACGACGGCGCTCGCGTCGGCCGGCAGCGCGATGCGCTCGCGGTAGGCCATCGCCCCCTTGATGACGAGCGCCTGTGCACGCTCGGCGCGCGGCGGCTGACGCTCCTCGCGCGCCGGCGCGGTGCCGGTGTCGGTTCGCGAGTCGGTGCGGGTGTCGGGACGAGTGTCGGTGCGGGCTTCCGGCCGAGCTTCAGGGCGGACTTCGGGGCGGGCCTCGGGACGGGTGTCGGTGTATGGATGGATGTCGGTCCCGGCATCGGTGCGGGTGCGCGTGCCGGTGCCCGTGGCGCAGGCGCCGAGGACGAGCGCCGCTGCGAGCACGATGGCAAGCCTGATGTGCATGGACGCTCCGCGTTCGGCGATGTCGGGAAGAGCCTCGGCTGCGACGGCGCACCGCCGGGCGCCCCGATATTAGCGCGTCGCCGAATGCGCAACCGCCGGGGTGCCGCCGCCCGCCCCGGGTCGCCCGCCGCTCCCTCGGCGGGTTCACGCACCCGCCACGGCCGCCCCGCGGGGCGCCGCCGCCTCTTCGGCCGGCGCATCGGCCGCCTTCAACGCCCGGCTCCGCGTCACCACGAACCACGCCAGCGGCAGCACCCCGCCCAGCACGAACAGCGCACCGCCGACGATGCGCGCCCAGGTCAGCGTCTGGAACAGCTCGCCCTGCACGAACGCCTGCGAGCGCGCATGCCACAGCCCGTGCTCGAGCACGTCGAGCAGTTGCGCGATGCCGACCGGAAACAGGTCGACCGCCACCATCAGCATCAGCCCGATGTTCAGCGACCAGAACACGCGCCGCAGCAGCGCCGCATTCCAGCGCGCGGGGGCGACGAGATAGCGCGCGCAGAACACGATGGTGGCGATCGCCAGGTTGCCGTACACGCCCATCAGCGCGGCGTGGCCGTGGTTCACGGTCAGGTAGGTGCCGTGCTCGTAGTAGTTCACGATCGGCAGGTTGATCATGAAGCCGAACATGCCCGCGCCCAGGAAATTCCAGAAGTTCACGCCGAGCAGGAAGCGGAACGCCTCGGACTGGCCGAAGCCGGCGCCGGACGGGCCGGCGCCGTTGCGCTCCGCGGCGGCGGACACCCGCTGCGGCGCATTGCGGAACTGCCAGGCCTCGAGGGTGAGCAGGATCAGCGGCACCACCTGCAGGGTCGAGAACACGCTGCCGATGGCGAGCGTGACCACGGGCTTGGCATTCCAGTAGAAGTTGTGCGAGATGCCGAGCAGCCCCGAGCCGAGGAACAGCAGCGTGGCGAGGTAGACGATGCGCGAGGCGGCGGCGTGGCTCACCAGCCCCATCATCACCATGAAGTACGCCAGCACCGCAGTGGTGAACACCTCGAAGAACGCCTCGACCCACATGTGGATGACGGCCCAGCGCCAGAAGTCGGCGATGACGAAGTTGGTCTCCGGCGTGGCGACGAAGCCCGAGACGAACAGCACCAGCACGCAGGCCACGCAATACAGCAGCCATTTCGGCAGCATCCATGCATCGCCCGAGCGCCAGATCGGCGCGACGGCGCGCGCGATCACCACGCACCACAGCGCGAACACCAGGAACAGCATTGCCTGCCACAAGCGGCCCTGTTCCACGAATTCCCAGCCCTGGCTGCCGAGCAGGTGCCACCATGCGCCGAATACGCCATGCGGACCGAGCGCCACGCCGAGCAGGCTGCCGAGGGTCGTGACGAGGAACAGCGCGAACAGGGCGTTCACCAGCCGCAGCTGGCCGGCGGGAGCGGGTGCCGCCCCGGCGGAGACGACGAAGATCGAGGCACCCACCCAGCAGGCGCTGATCCACAGCAGGGCGAGCTGCAGGTGCCAGCCGCGCACCACCGGGATCGGCAGCGCGTAGGCGAGGTCGACCCCGAGCACGCGCGTCACGCCGAGGAAGTCGTGCACCGTGAGCACGCCGGCGACCATCTGCAGCACGAACAGGACCGCGGCGGCGGCGAAGAACTTGTAGGTGGCGCGCTGCACCGCATTGGGCCGCGCCGCATCGATCCCGGCCGCATGCGCGGCCGAGGCGGCAGTTCCGGCTGCCGGCCGCCAGCCGGCAATCGATGCGTAGCGCCCGTAGAGGAACAGCACCGCACCGAGGGTTGCCACCAGGCCGAGCACCGCGATCACGCTCCACAACAGGATCTGCGGGCTGGGCCGGTTGCCGGTCAGCTCGTCGTACGGCCAGTTGTGCGTGTAGCTGTAGGTCTTGCCGGGGCGCTCGACACCGCACACCCAGGCGCCCCAGAAGAAGAACGCCGCCAGGTCGCGCAACTGCGCCGGGTCGCGGATGTAGCCCGCGGGATGGAAGGCCTCGCTGCCTTCGCCGCGGAACATCGCCGCGATGCGGGCCTCGAGCGAGCGCGCCGCGTGAGCCTGCGCAGCACCGAGCGTCACCGCGTTGGCGGCCGGATCGTACCGGTTGCGCCGGATCTCGCGCTGCGCGGTCGCCAGCGCGGCGTCGGCATCGAGCCGCCCGACCGCGACGTGATGGTCGCGCATCGCGCCCGCGACGTGATGCAGCGCATCGGCGGTGAAATCGGGGCCGCGCCCGGCGCCGTCGCCGAACATGCTGCCGTGGTTCATCAGACCGTGCTTCAGGAACACCGCCTGCCCGCGCGTCACCGCCGCGGCAGCCACCACGACGGTGCCGTGCGCATCGACGAAGTCGGGGATCGGCGGAGCATCCAGGTAGGTCCGGCTTCCCATGTAGAGCATGCTGCCGATGCCGATCGCCAGCACCGCTGCCAGCGGCAGCCACCAGCGCCGGCGGTCCATCACGAACCGGTTCCACAGCCTGTCCGCAGCGCTCATCGTTCGTCTCCTCGCTCCATGGCGCCGATCCTGGTCGGCGCATCGCGCGGATTCTAGGGACGGCCTGCGCACGGGTGTTAGCCCGGATTGGCAATGACGCGCGCGGCAACGCGCGACGCCGATCGCATGGCTCCTGCTCTGGATCAAGGCCGGTCGGTCGGCTTCGGCGCTATGTGGGCGGATGAGCGGCTTCGGCAACGCGATACCGGTGCCCGGCCCCGCACCCGCGGGCGATCGCACCTCGGGCGGCGGGCGCTGCGCCTTCGCACGCCTGCGCTCGCGCGACGTGGACGAACATGCCTCCCGGCTCGATGCCTGGCGCCAGGTCTACGAGCAGCTGCGGCCCGGGCCGTTCGAGGGCGAGGTGATGGAGGCGCTCTTCGACGGCTTCCAGTTGTTCCGGGAGACCACCAGCCAGGCGGTGCACCAGTCCGGGCTCGGACGCGATGCGGCGTTGATGTTCGGCGCTCCGCTCGCCATGCCCGACGGCGGCTACTACGGCGGGCGGCCGATCCGGCGCGATTCGGTCATCGTGCTGCACGACGGCCAGGAGCTGGACTTCCGGACGCCCGCGCAGCTGGACCTGGTGGCGGTGTCGATCCCTGCCGGCGCGCTGCGCCGCCATGCGATCGAATGCGAGCGGCGCGACCTCGAGCGCGATCTGCGCGGCCTGATCGTCGCCTCGCTTCCGCCGCAGCGCGTGGAAGCGTTTCGCCGGCTGCTGCTCGCCGCCCTGGAAGCGGTGTCGTGCGATCCGCACGTGCTGGCGCAGCCCCCGGCGCGCGAGGCGCTGGCCCGCTCGCTGCTGCGCGGCACGCTGAAGCTGTTCGGCCCGGCCGGCGGCGCGGGTGCGCCGGTACGCGCGCCCACCCGCAGCCACACCCTGGTGCGCCGCGCGCAGGCGATCGTGCGCGGCCGGATCGAAGAGCCGGTCACGGTCGAAGCCCTGTGCGTGGAGCTCGACGTGTGCCGGCGCACCCTGCAATACGCCTTTCGCGAGGTGCTCGGCATCAATCCGGTGGGCTATCTGCGGGCGATGCGGCTCAACGGTGCGCACCGGGCGCTGAAGGCCGCCGCCGGCGAGGGAGCATCGGTGCAGGACGTCGCCGCCCGCTGGGGCTTCTGGCACCTCAGCCACTTCGCGGCGGACTACCGGCGCATGTTCGGGGAACGGCCGTCGGAGACCCTGAAGCGCTACGCGCGGGGGTGATCGGCGTCGGTCGTCGCTCGATCGACGCGTCCCGGCACGGCGGCGGCCAGCTCGGGAAACTCCGCCAGCTTCTGGTACAGCGTCGCGCGCGCGATGCCCAGGCTCCGCGCTGCCCGCGCGCGATTGCCGCGGGCAGCGCGCAGGGCTTCGCGGATCGCCGCGCGCTCCAGCTCGGCGACGCGCTGGGGCAGTGTCGCGCCCGTGGCGGCCGGCGCCTCGGCGGACGGGGCGGCCTGCAGGGTCACCGACGCAGGCTCCCTCGCCGGCTCGCCGTTTGCCGCAGCCGCTCGCGTGCCCGCCTCGAGCGCTGCGCCATGCGCCTCGCCGGCCGCCATGTGTACCTCGCCGGCCGCGGCGCGCGTATCCGGCGGCGCGCCGGCCCCCGCCTGCCCGATCGCCGCATCGATCTCCGGCAACACCGCGCGCAGCGCCTCCAGGGTCAGCCGCATGCCGTCCCACAGCGAGCACGCACGCTCGAGCACGTTGCGCAGCTCGCGCACGTTGCCGGGCCACGGCAGCGCCATCAGCGCCTGGAGCGCATCGTGGTCGATCTCCTTGGGCAGCATCTCGTGTTCGAGGGCGATCTGCTCGAGCAGGTGCTCGCATAAGGCCTCCATGTCCTCGCGCCGTTCGCGCAGCGGCGGCAGGCGGATCGGCAGCACGTTGAGGCGGTAGTACAGGTCGGCGCGGAAGCGCCCGTCGGCCACCAGGATGGCCAGGTCGACGCTGCTGGCGGCGATCACCCGCACGTCGACGCGCGAGACGGCGTTCGAGCCCAGCGGCTCCACCTCGCGCTCCTGCAGCACGCGCAGCAGCTTGGCCTGCAGCGCCAGCGGCATGTCGCCGATCTCATCGAGGAACAGCGTGCCGCCGTCGGCGAGCTTGAACTTGCCTTCGCGCCCGCGCCGGTCGGCGCCGGTATAGGCGCCGGGCGCCACGCCGAAGAACTCGGCCTCGAGTAGCGTCTCGGGGATGGCCGCGACGTTGACCGCGATGAACGGGTGGCGCGCGCGCGCCGAGGCGGCATGGATCGCCTGCGCGACGAGCTCCTTGCCGGTGCCGGTCTCGCCCAGCAGCAGCACGGTGGTGTTGAGCACCGCCGCGCGGCGCGCGCGGCTCTTCACCGCCAGGGCATGCTCGCTGTTGCCGACGAAGTTCGAGAAGGTGTAGCGGGTGCGGCGCTGGCGGGCGAGCTCCTTGTGCGCCTGTGCGAGGTCGCTCTGCAGGCGCGCCATCTTGCCGATCAGCGGCTTGAGCGATTCGATCTGGTCGTACAGGATCAGCCCGACCGCCCCGATCACCGCGCCCGATTCGTCGCGCAGCGGAAAGCGCGAGACCAGGTAGGTGCCGGCCTTGTTCTCGAGGATGTCGAGCAGGATGGGCTTGCCGGTCTCGACCACGTGGCGCATCAGCGTGTTGGGCACCACCTCCTCCACCGGCCGGCCGATGATCTCCCCTATGCCGGTGAATCCGAGGCTGCCGATGTTGCGCTGCCAGCGGTCGTTGGCCCACACGATGCGCGCCGAGGCATCGACCACCAGGATGCCCTCGCACATCTCCGAGAGGTGGTCGAAGAAGGTCTCGGCCGCGAGCCGCAGCACGCGGTCGGAATCGTGGAAGGCGTCGAGCGTGCGGGACATCGGGCGATCATAGCCGGTCGGCCGGCCCGTGGCGCGGGGTCGATCGGAGCGTCAGGCGTCGGGGGCCGGCGGGTCCGCTGCCCCCTGCCTGCCCTCGAGGGTCGCGGTGATGTTGTCCGCGGTGTGCTGGACGTGCCGCGCCAGCAGCTCGGTGGCCCGCCCGGCATCGCGCGCCAGGGCCGCCTCGACGATGCCCGCGTGCTCGGCCGGCGCATCATTGTTGATGAACGGCGTGCGCAGGAACAGCCGCCGGTAGCGGTCGGAGAAGTCGAGCAGCGTCTCGCAGAACTGCAGCAGGATGGGCATGCGGCAGGCGCCGATCAGCGCCATGTGCAGGGCGCGGTGGCGCACCTCCCACAGGTCCCGGTCGTGCGCCTCGCCGGCGGCCAGGCGCCGGTCGAGCAGCTGCAGCCCGTGCCAGGCGCCGAGCAGCTCGATCTCCCAGGCATCGCCGCCGCGGGCGATCGACTCGGCGAGCGCGGTCGCCTCGAGCTGCAGGCGCAGCCGGGTGATCTCGAGGTGGTTGTCCAGCGAAACCGGTGCCACCTTGAAGCCGCGCTGCGCGTGCAGCTCGACGAAGCCCTCGGTGGCCAGTCGGGTGAGCGCTTCGCGCAAGGGCGACAGGCTCACCTGGAAGCGCTCGCACAGCTGGTTCATGCGCAGCGGCTGGCCCGGCCGGTAGTCGCCACGCAGCAGTTCGTCGCGCAACGCATGGGTCAGCTTCGAGGCGAGCGTGGGCATGGTACGCACATCCTTGCGGTCGACCCGATTATGCGTCGATCCGGAAAATCGGGAAATCGGCCCGGACGACGGGCACGCAGAGGCAGGTGCCCGCGCCTTCAGCGCACGTTGATGACGCGCGTTCCGAGCTGGCGGCCGCCGGGGCCGTCGAGCACCCGGATCGTCGCCTGCCGCGCGGCAAAGCCGGGCGGCAGCGGCAGGCTGCCCTGCAGGTGCTGGTAGCTGGCCAGGGTGACCTCCAGCGGATCGAGGGTGACCGTCTCGTTGCGCCCGCCGCGCTCGCCGGCCACCACCAGCTGCATCACGCCCTTGAACGGCCTGGCGGTCTTCTGCTCGCGGGTGAGCAGCACGTGGTAGGCCAGCTGCCCGCCGCCGTCGGAGAAGCGCGCCGCCCGCACGGCGACGGCTCCGCCGCGCGGATCGGGCGGCAGCACCTGGTCGAACAGCGCGACGTCCTTCTGCAGGCGCTCGACCGACTGGCGCGCGGCACCGAGCGCGACCGCCTGCCCGGCGTTCTCCTCGGCGCTCGCCTTCAGCCGGCGCTGCGCGTCGTCGAGCTCGGCCTGCAGGCGCTCGCGTGCGGCTTCGAGCTCGTCGACCCGGCCTTGCAGCTGCTGCGACTGCACCGGCGTCAGGCGCGGCGGCAGGTATTTCTCCTGCAAGGTATACAGGCCCCCCGCGCCGGCGGCGACGCCGGCCAGCAGCAGCAGCAGCCAGCGCGGCGGCGCCCACGACGAGCGACGCCGTCCATAAGCATGGCGCTCGAACACCACCGGCCCGCTGCGTCGAAACAATGCCATCGCCCCTCGCTCCTCGACTCTCGGCCGAAGGATAACGCGCGATGCGGGCACCCCTTGCACCGGCGGCCTGCAGGGCCGGCGCCGGGCTGCGCTGTCCGGGGCGCACCGCCCGGCACGCGCTGCCGCGGGTACACCGGCCGGAGGCTGCCCGAAGGCGTGCCGCTCAGGGCCGGCGCGCCGCCCCCGGCTGGGCGAGCAGCGCACGCAGGCCGGCCAGCTTCGCGCGGCCGGCTTCCCGGGTGACCGTCGCGGCCGCCGCCGACTTGGCCTCGAGCTGCATCTCGCCGAGGAAGCGCGAAGGCAGCTGGGCGTAGCGCTCCTTGCCGCGCCGGCGCTGGCGGCACCAGGTGAGAGTGAGGCTGCGCTGCGCGCGCGTCACCGCGACGTACATCAGCCGGCGCTCCTCCTCGATGCGCGTGCCGTCGCCGTCGGGCGCCTCGTCGGCCCCGGCGCTGCCGCCGTGGTGCGGCAGCAGCCCTTCCTCGCAGCCGACCACGAACACGTGCGGGAACTCCAGCCCCTTGGCGGCATGGATGGTGCTCAGACGCACCGCATCGAGCTCGCTGTCCTTGCGGTCGAGCTGCGACAGCAGCGAGACGGTCTGCGCCAGCCGCACCAGGGTCGACCCGTCTTCCTCCGCGCGCTTCTTGAGCCAATCCACGAAGTCGCACGCGTTCTGCCAGCGCGCGGCCGCCACCTTGTCGTCGGCCTCCGCGAACAGGTGGGCGCGATAGTCGATTGCCGCCAACAGGTCGTCGAGCACCTGCGCCGCCGGTTCACGCGCGGCGCGCCAGGCGATGCGATTGACGAAGGCGCCGAACTCGCGCAGCGGCTCGAGCTGGCGCGGCGCGATGCGCTGCTCGGCGCCGGTCTCGAACATGGCGGCGAACATCGACCCGCGCCGCTCGCCGGCATAGGTGCCGAGCGCCTGCAGGGTGGAAGCGCCCACGCCACGCTTGGGCGTGGTGACGGCGCGGATGAATGCCGGATCGTCGTCGTCGTTGGCGAGCAGGCGCAGGTAGGCCATCAGGTCGCGGATTTCGACCCGCTCGAAGAACGACTGCCCGCCCGAGAGCACGTAGGGGATCTTCTCCTTGCGCAGCACCTGCTCGAACACCCGCGCCTGGTGGTTGCCGCGATACAGGATCGCGTAGTCGGCATGGCGCGTGCGGCGTTCGAAGCGGTGCGCCTGCAGCCGCATCACCACCGATTCGGCCTCCGCTTCGTCGTCGTCGCAGGGCACGACCTCGAGCGGATCGCCGATGCCGTGCTCGGACCACAGCTTCTTTTCGTGCAGCTTGGGGTTGTGCGAGATCAGGTGGTTGGCCGCGCTCAGGATGCTCACGCTCGAGCGGTAGTTCTGCTCGAGCTTGATCACCTTCAGGCCCGGGAAGTCGGCGGCGAGCCGGGCCAGGTTCTCGAGGGTGGCGCCGCGCCAGCCGTAGATCGACTGGTCGTCGTCGCCCACCGCGGTGAAGGCCGCGCGCGGGCCGGCCAGCAGCCGCAGCAGCTCGTACTGGCAGGCATTGGTGTCCTGGTACTCGTCGACCAGCAGGTAGCGCAGCCGCTCGCACCAGGCCTTCGCAGCCTCGGGGTTCTCGCGCAGCAGCCTCACCGGCAGGCCGATCAGGTCGTCGAAGTCGACCGCCTGGTAGGCCGACAGCGTCGCCGCGTAGTCGCGATAGGCGCGCGCGAACTGGTGCTCGAGGTCGTCGGCCGCGCCGGCGGCCGCCTGGTGAGGGTCGACCAGCGCGTTCTTCCACAGCGAGATGCGATGCAGGGCGCTGCGTGCCGCCTTGCGGTCGGTGGTGCCGAGCGCGGTCTGCACGATGTTGACCGCGTCCTCCGAATCCAGGATCGAAAAGTTGCGCTTGAGCCCCAGCGATTCGCCGTCGCGGCGCAGCATCTGCACGCCCAGCGCATGGAAGGTGCTCACCGTGGGGCGCTGGGCCTCGGGCAGCTTCACCAGCTTGCCGAGCCGCTCGGCCATCTCCTGCGCGGCCTTGTTGGTGAAGGTGATCGCGCCGATGGCGCGGGACGGGAAGCCGGCCTCGATCAGGTGCACGATCTTGTGCGTGATCACGCGCGTCTTGCCGCTGCCGGCGCCGGCGATCACCAGGCAGGGGCCGTCGAGATAGCGGATCGCTTCGCGCTGGGCGGAATTGAGCTGGGCCGACATCGGGGAGGCTGCAGGAGGGAGCCGGATTCTAGCAATTGCCGGCAATTGCGCCGGCACGCGGCCCTCCTCAGCCGCCGCGGCAGGCCGCGGAGCGGTTCGCCTGCGCGAGATAGGCGATCAGGTCGGCGCGCTCTTTCGCGTCCTTCACGCCCGCGTACCCCATCGCGGTGCCCGGCACCACGCCGGTCGGATCGGCGAGGAAGCGGTCGAGCGTCTGGGCGTTCCACACGATGCCCGAGCGCTTCATCGCGTCGGAATAGGGAAAGCCGGGCACGCTGCCCGCCTTGCGTCCGAACAGCCCGCAGTGCCGCGGGCCGGTGCGATCGTAGGCGAGCGCGTGGCAGGCCTGGCAGCGGTCGTAGATCCGCTCGCCGCGGGCGGCGTCGCCGTGCAGGGCCGCTGAGCCCGAAGCAGCCGCTGCACCCGAAGCGACCGTCGCGCCCGAAGCCGCCGCCGGACCCGGCGTGGCCGCCGCGCCGGAAGCCGATGGCGCCGGCGCAGCAGCGGCGGTCGCCGCTGCCAGCGCGAGCGCCAGCGCACCGGCACGCAGGCGGGCGACGTTCATGCCACGAACGCCTCGGGCACCGGCACCTCGCCCAGCGCATTGCGCAGGATCGCCCAGTGCATCGCCTCGTCGCCGAGGATGCTGGCAGCGGCCTTGGCCAGGTCGCGGTTGCCGAACACCGGCACCGCACCCAGGTAGGCGCTGACCGCACCCTTCTCCAGCATCGCCGCGAAACGCAGGACGTCGGCCTGGGTCTTCAGCGTCTCGGTCGGGAAGTTGTACTTGTCCTTGGCCGCGACCGGCTTGCCGCCCAGCTTCGTGACGGTGCTCGCCAGCAGGTCGGCATGTGCGCGATGCTGCCCCTGGAAGGTGAGCGCCAGGTCGCGCACCGGCTTCTGCAGCAGGCCGCTGTCGGCACCGAGCTGGTAGGCGGCGATCGCCTCGAGCTCGGCGCCCAGCGCCGTGTTCAGGATGCGGGTGTCCTGCGCGGCGGAGCCGGCGCGCTCGGCCGCACGCACGCTGCGCCCGGCCAGCAGGGCCACCGCCGTTCCCGACAACAGCAGGCCGGAGCCGCCGAGCAGCGCGCGCCGCCCGGCCGAAGTCGTGACACCATCGGTTCGAATGAGGAATGACATGAGAGTTCTCCTGTGTAGAGGGAAGGGGGTGCGCCGCCGCGCCGATCAGGCCCGGCGCGGCCGTTCGCGCTCGACGCGCTCGAGCACGCGCGCGATGATCCGGTCGCAGCGCGCCCCGGCGAAGGCGAAGGCATCGGCAACCGCGAGATCGATTTCCTTCTCGAGCAGTTCGCGCAGCATCGCCCGGGCCCGGAAATGGCGCGTGCGCACGGTGGCCTCGGGCAGCTCGAGGCAGGCCGCGACCTCCTCGACGCTCATGTCCTGCACCGCGCGCAGCACGAACACGGCGCGAAAGGTCTCGGGCAGCTCGTCGATGCGGGCCTCGAGCAGGCGGCGCAGCTCGCCGCGTTCGGCGGCCCGGTCGGGCCGGTCGGGTTCGGGCTGCTGCATGCTCACCTCCGTGGCGACGGCCTCGTCCTCGGCCGTGACGTCGAGCCGGATCACCTCGGCGCGCCGGCTCGATGCGCGCAGGCGGGCGAGCGCCTCGTTGGCCGCGATGCGCACCAGCCAGGTCGAGAGCTTCGACTCGCTGCGGAACGTGTCCATGGCGCGCCATGCGCGCAGCCAGGCTTCCTGGACGGCGTCCTCGGCCTCCGCGTCGTTGCGCAGGATGCTGCGGGCAGTGCGATACAGCAGCTGGTTGTGGCGCTTCATCAGCGCGCGCAGCGCCTCGGGGTCGCCCGCGGCGCACCGGTGCACCAGCTCGGCATCGGAACGGGCGGCATCGGGGTTGGCGACGGCGGCAGGCTTCATCGTCGGCTCCTCGTCGGGATAGGGCCGGGCAGGCCCGGGTTGTGCGCATTGGATGCACCGCCGGCCAGCCGCGTTCCCGATCATCCCGCCGCCGGATTGACCCTGCGCCGGTGTCGGCATAGCCTTGGGGCCATGAATGACGCCGCCACCCTGGCCGCCCTGCAGAAGCAGCTCACCCCGCTCTTCCCGGGCCTGATGGGCGTGGAGCTCACCGAGCTCGCACCCGATCGGGTAGCCGCGCGCATGACCGTGCGCCCCGACCTGTGCACCGTCGGCGACACCCTGCACGGCGGGGCGATCATGGCCTTCGCCGACACGCTGGGTGCGGTCGGCACGGTGCTCAACCTGTCGCCGGGCGCGCGCACCACCACCACCGACTCGGCCACCAAGTTCATCGCCGGCGCTCCGGTCGGCAGCGTGGTCACCGGTGAGTGCACTGCGTTCCATCGCGGACGCTCCACGATGGTGTGGCAGACCCTGGTACGCTCCGAGAGCGGCAAGCTGTGCGCCGTCGTCACCCAGACGCAACTGGTGTTGGCCGGTCGCTGAGCACTCAGCCGCAGCAACCCACGGAGTCCAACGTGTACGGTTTCAACATGACCCTCGATACGCCGTTCGCCGCGGCGGTCGAAAAAGTGACCGAAGCGCTCAAGACCGAAGGCTTCGGCGTGCTCTCCGACATCGACGTGCAGGCCACGCTCAAGGCCAAGCTCGGCATCGATACGCCGGCCTACCGCATCCTCGGCGCGTGCAACCCGCAGTTCGCGCACCGCGCACTGACCGCCGAACCCGACATCGGCCTGCTGCTGCCGTGCAACGTCATCGTGCGCACCGAGCCCGACGGCCGCACCACGATCGGCTTCATGGACCCGGCTGCAGTGCTCACCCTGGTCGACAAGCCCGAGGTGCACGAGCTCGGCAAGGAAGTGCGCGCACGCCTGCAGCGCGTGCGCGACAGCCTGCGCTAGTGTCGCAATGGAGTTTCGCGACTACTACGACAGCCTCGGGGTGGCAAAGGCCGCCTCGGCCGACGAGATCAAGAAGGCCTATCGCAGGCTGGCGCGCAAATACCATCCGGACGTGAGCAAGGAAGCCGACGCCGAGCGCCGCATGCGCGAGGTCAACGAGGCCTACGCGGTGCTCTCGGACCCGGAAAAGCGCGCTGCCTACGACGCGCTGGGCGAACGCCATCGCGCGGGCCAGGAATTCCAGCCGCCGCCCGACTGGGGCGCCGGCTTCGAGTTCTCGGGGGCCGGCCCGGCAGGCGCCGACGCCGAGGAATTCAGCGATTTCTTCGCCAGCCTGTTCGGCCGCATGCCGCGCGGCGGCGCACGCGCCGGCACGCACCGCATGCGCGGCAACGACCACCATGCGCGGGTGATGGTCGACCTGCGCGACGTCTACCACGGCGCCACCCGCCCGATCAGCCTGCGCGCGGCGCGGCTGGACGAATCGGGCCACGTGGTCACCGAGGAGCGCCTGCTGCAGGTGCAGATCCCCAAGGGTCTCGTCGAGGGCCAGCAGATCCGGCTCGCCGGCCAGGGCGGACCCGGCATCGGCGGCGGCGCTGCCGGAGATCTGTACCTGGAAGTGCACTTCTCGCCCGATCCGCGCTATCGCGTGCAGGGGCGCGACGTCTACCAGACAGTCCCGGTCGCGCCGTGGGAAGCCGCGCTGGGCGCCGAGATCGAGGTGCCCACGCCGTCCGGCGCGGTGCAGGTGCGTGTGCCCGCCGGCTCGCAGGCCGGGCGCAAGCTGCGCCTGAAGGGCCGCGGCATCCCCGGAGAGCCGCCGGGATCGCTGTATCTCGAGCTGGCGGTGGTGCTGCCGCCGGCCGACACCGAGCAGGCACGCAGGCTGTACGAGACCATGGCGCGGGAAATGGCGTTCGATCCGCGCCGGGCCACCGGAGCTTGAACGATGACGACGGACCAAGTGCTCACCGGCGTCGTGCTCGAGGAAACGACGCTCACCCTGGACGAGCTGGCGCAGGCCTGCTCGGTCGAACGGCGATGGGTGGTGCTGCGGGTCGAGGCCGGGCTGCTCGCCACTGCAACCGGCAGCGCGCAGGAGTGGCGTTTCGCCAGCGCCGAGCTGGCACGCGCCCGGCGCCTGGTCGCGCTCGAACGCGATTTCGATGCCAACGAGGAGCTCGCCGGGCTGGTGGCCGATCTCATCGAAGAGGTGCAGCGGCTGCGCGCGCAGCTGCGGGCGGCCGGCCTCGGCCCCTGATCTTGCGCCGCATCAATCCGCGCCGCTCCCCGGACGGGTTCAATAGGCGGATGGACCAGCGCATCGTCATCATCCAGGGCCATCCCGATCCGCGCGGCGGCCATCTCGGCCATGCGCTTGCCGACGCCTATGCGCAGGGCGCAAGCGCGGCCGGCCACGAAGTGCGCCGCATCGAGGTCGCCGCGCTCGACTTCCCGGTCCTGAGAACCAAGGAAGCGTGGACCTCGGAGGCGCTGCCCGAGAGCCTGCGGGAGGCACAGGAAGCGATCGGCTGGGCGAGCCACGTCGTGCTGTGCTTTCCACTCTGGCTGGGCACCATGCCGGCGCTGGTGAAGGCTTTCCTCGAGCAGGTCCTGCGGCCCGGCTTCGCGGTCGACGCCCAGCCCGGCAAGCCGTGGCGCAGGACGCTCGCGGGACGCTCGGCGCGCGTGGTCGTCACCATGGGCATGCCCGCATCGATCTATCGCTGGTTCTACTTCGCGCACGGCGTGCGCGGGCTCGAGCGCAACGTGCTCGCCTTCTGCGGCTTCGGGCCGATCCGCCAGACGCTGATCGGCATGGTCGACGGCGGCGGGCCGGCGCGCCACGAACGCCTGTTCGCCCGCATGCGCGAGCTGGGGCGGCAGGCGCGCTAGATTTCCAGCGGATCGACGTCCAGCTGCCAGCGCACCGCGCCGGGAATCTCGCGCAGCGCCGGCAGCCACGCCTCGAGGAAGCGGTGCAGCGGCCGGCGCGCGGCGGACTCGACCAGCAGCTGGGCGCGCTCGCGGCCGGCGAGGCGGCTCATGGCCATGGGTACCGGATCGAGGAGCGCCACCGCGGCCGTGCCCGGCCCGTCGTCATGAGCGCCCGCCGCGCCGGTCGTCGGCGGCGCGGCGGGCGACGCCAACGCCGACGCCTGCAGCAGGCAGCCGGCCTCCTTCGCGCGGGCGAGAAACCCCAGCGCGTCGGCCAGCGCCGGCGCATCGGCCCGCAGCAGCGCCTGGAAGCGATAGGGCGGCAGACCGACCTCGCGCCGCTCGGCGAGCTGCGCGTCGGCAAAGCCCGCATAGTCGTGGCGCGACAGGTACTCGAACAACGGATGATCGGGGAAGCGGGTCTGCACGATCATGCGGCTCGCGTCCGCGCCATCCGACGCCGAGCCCCGTTCCGCACGCCCGGCGCGCCCGGCCACCTGCATGAGGATCGCGAACAGCCGCTCCGGCGCGCGGAAATCCGACGAGAACAGACCGGCATCGCCGTCGATCGCCACCACCAGCGTCAGGCTGCGGAAATCGTGGCCCTTGGCCAGCATCTGCGTGCCCACCAGGATGTCGACGTCGCCCGCGTGGGCCGCCGCGATCACCTTCTGCGCGGCGCCGCGGGTGCGCGCGACGTCGCGGTCGAGCCGCGCGATGCGCCGTCCCGGGAACAGCTCGGCCAGGCTTTCCTCGAGCCGCTGCGTGCCGCGCCCGAGCGCCTTGAGGTCGACGTTGCCGCAGTCGGGGCAGGCATGCGGCACCGCCTGCTCGGCGCCGCAGTGGTGGCACACCAGGCGGTAGCGCGAGGGCCCGCCGCGCGCGAGGCCGTCACGCGCAGCGCCGTCGTGCGCGAGGCTGCCGCCCGCGGAGCCCGCCGGCCGCGGCGCACGGCCGATGCGGTGCATCACCCGGTACGCCGAGCAGTTCGCGCAGCGGCTCAGCCAGCCGCACACCTCGCAGGTGAGCACCGGCGCATAGCCGCGCCGGTTGATGAAGACCAGCACCTGCTCGCCGCGCGCCAGCGTCTCGCCGATCGCCTCGATCGATTCGGGCGCCAGGTCGCAGCGCAGTTTCTTGCCGCGCAGGTCGACCCGATCGACCCGCGGCAGGCGCGCCTCGCCGACGCGATCGGGCAGCGCGAGCAGGCGATAGCGCCCGCGCCGCGCCGCCAGCCAGCTCTCGAGCGACGGCGTGGCCGAGCCCAGCACGACCGGCACGCCGCGCTGCGAGGCGGCGACGATGGCCAGGTCGCGCGCCGAGTAGCGCACGCCCTCCTGCTGCTTGTACGACGCGTCGTGCTCCTCGTCGACGACGATCGCCGCCAGCGCCGGCAGCGGCGCCAGCACGGCCAGCCGCGTCCCGATCACCACGCGCGCGCGGCCCTCGACGGCAGCCAGCCAGTGGGCGGCGCGCTCGCCGTCGGCGAGATCGCTGTGCAGCACGGCCAACTGCTCCGCCGGGAAGCGCGCGGCGACCTGCGCGGCGAGCTGGGGCGTGAGGGCGATCTCGGGCACCATCAGCAGCACCTGCCGGGTCGCGTCGCGCGCCAGCACGGCGGCGAGCCAGTGCAGGTAGACCTCGGTCTTGCCGCTGCCGGTGATGCCGTGCAGCAGATGGACCGCGAAGCCCGCCGCGGCGAGCAGCGCGTCGAGCGCGGCCCGCTGCGCGGCGTTCAGCGCCGGCGCCGCCGAACGCGGGCGCGGCGCCCCGGCGTCGCGGGGATCCGCCGGAAAGCGCTCGCGCGCCCGCACGAACACCGAACCGCGCGCACGCGCGCCCGGCAGCGCCCGCAGCAGCTTCGGAACGGCCGGCAGCGCCACCTCGCCCAGGCCGCGGTGGTAGTAGCCGGCCGTGAAGCGCAGCAGGGCGAACCACTGCGGCGGCAGCAGCGGCGCATCGCGCAGCACGTCGAGCAGCGGCTTCACGCGCGAGGCCTCGATCTCGCTGCGATCGGCCAGCTCGATCACCAGCCCGACGCGCCGCGCGCGCCCCCACGGCACGATCACCCAGGTACCGGCCTGCACTGTGCCGGCGAGCTCCGGTGTGAGCGCGTAATCGAACAGCGACGCGCCCAGCTGCGCCGCCGGCACGTCCAGTGCCACCCGCGCATAGGGCCGGCAGTCATGAGATTTTGGTTTAACTTCGCGCCTTAACGACTGAAGGGCAAAGCGCTTTTCCGAGTCGTTCACAAAAGCTGTGGACAAAACTGTGAGCAACGCGCACGAATCGGCCGTAAATGCCCGTCCCACCGTGATCCGCGGTCGCTTGCCGTTTTTTTGATCAGCGCTAATCCCATATAAATCAATGACTTGCACATATGCTCAAAAAAGGGGCAATGCTGCGGCGCAGCCGGCAGCCGGCATCGCCGCATTGTGCATAAGTCAGTGGTCACCCCCATCGCGCGAACCATATTTCGGGTCGCCTGGCAAGCCACGCCGATGCTGCGCCCGGCCTAAAGTGAGGACGCGCTCGCCTCGTTCCGGCGCTGCCGGCGGCTGTGATCGTGCACCGCCTCGACCAGCGCGGCAACGCTCTCCGGCGGAGTGAATTGCGAGATGCCGTGGCCGAGGTTGAACACGTGCCCGGCCCCGCCGCGCGGCGCGCCGAACGAATCGAGCACCTTGACCGCCTCGGCGCGCACCTGCGCCGGTTCGGCCATCAGCACCATCGGATCGAGGTTGCCCTGGATCGCGCAGCGATCGCCCACCCGTTCGCGGGCGCGCGCGAGGTTCACGGTCCAGTCGACGCCGATCGCGTCGCAGCCGATGCCGGCGATGTCCTCGAGCCAGAGTCCGCCGCCCTTGGTGAAGACGATGACCGGCACGCGGACCTTGTGCGTGCCGACGATGCGCCCGGCCGCATCGAGGAGCGGCTCGTCGCGCTCGCGCGCCAGCGCCGCGAGCACGCGCCGCATCGGAGCGAGCGAGAACTGCTGGTAGGCGCCGTCGGCGAGCGCCCCGCCCCACGAATCGAAGATCATCAGGGCCTGCGCGCCGGCCTCGACCTGGGCGTTCAGGTAGGCGGCCACCGCGTCGGCATTGACCTCGAGGATGCGCGCGAGCAGGTCGGGGCGGCGATAGAGCATCGTCTTGACCTGGCGGAAGTCGGCGCTGCCGCCGCCCTCGACCATGTAGCAGGCGAGCGTCCAGGGGCTGCCCGAGAAGCCGATCAGCGGCACGCGGCCGGCGAGCACGGCGCGAATGGTGCGCACGGCGTCGGTCACGTAGCGCAGCTCCGCCGCCGGATCGGGCGCCGCCAGCCGCATCACGGCAGCCTCGTCGCGCACCGGCCGCTCGAAGCGAGGCCCTTCGCCCTCGGCGAAGTACAGCCCCAGGCCCATGGCGTCGGGCACGGTGAGGATGTCGGAGAACAGGATCGCCGCATCGAGCGGGAAGCGCTCGAGCGGCTGCAGCGTCACCTCGCACGCCAGCTCGGGCGTCTTGCACAGGGCGAGGAAGCTCCCGGCGCGCGCGCGCGTGGCGTTGTACTCGGGCAGGTAGCGCCCGGCCTGGCGCATCAGCCAGATCGGCGTGTACGCGGTGGGCTCGCGCCGCAGCGCGCGCAGGAAAGTGTCGTTGGCGAGGGGCGTGTTCACCCGGCGATTCTACCCGCCCGCCCGCGGCGCTTTTCCCGGCGACGATCGAGCCCGCCCGCGGCGATGGCTGTCCGGGAAGCGGCCGCAGCGTGCGGCAGACGCCTTCGGAACGAAGTTCTCAGGCGTGCAGCGTCTCGTCGATCGTGCTCGCCTGGCTGCGGGTGTTCGCCCACGCCTTGGGCGTGACGCCGGTCCGGGTGGCGAACACGCGCCCCAGCGCCGCCGGGCTGGCATAGCCGACCTCGCCGGCCACCTCCTTGACCGGACGGCCCTGCTGCAGCAGGTGCTGCGCGAGGCTGATGCGCCAGCGCGTCAGGTATTCGCCCGGCGCGATGCCGACCTTCTCCTTGAAGCGGGCCGCGAAGCGCGCGCGCGACATGCCGGCGCGCGCCGCGAGATCCTCGAGATGCCAGTCGCGCTGCGGCTGGTCGTGCAGCGCGGTGAGCGCCTTGGACAGCCGCGCGTCGGCCAGGCCCGCCAGCATGCCGCTGCTGGCGAGCGCGCGGTCGATCACGTGGCGCAGCACCTGCACCAGCAGCAGGTCGCACAGCCGGTCGAGCGCGATGCGGTGCCCGCAACGCGCGCCGTCGGCCTCCTCGAACAGCTGCGTGATCGTGGTGCGGGCCTCGGCGAGCGCTTCGAGCGGCAGCACCAGCAGCGGCGGCAGGGCCGCCGCCAGGGGGTTGACCGAGCCGCCGTCGAAGCGGATGGCGGCGCTCATGAGGCTCACCGCCGTGCCGTCGACCGGCTGCAGCCGGTGCTCGAACGGCCGCGGATAGAACAGCAGGCTCGGGCGCACCAGCTTGAGCGGCGTCCAGCCCGCGTGCAGTGCCTGCACCGAGCCGCTGCGCAGCAGGTGCAGGCGCCCGGCGTCGTGCGCGGCGTCGAACGCGGCGGTGTCGCGCAGCACGCCGGTATGGTCGACGCGCGCCGCGGCACTGAAACGGGTGAGCAGATTGGACAGGCGATCCGGCATGCTGGGACGCACGGAATTGAATCCGGCATTTTATGCCACCGATCGGCGCGCGGGGCGGCGCGACGCTCAGCTGCAATGCAGGTGGCACTCGCGCACGATGCGCAGCACCTCGTCGGGATCGCGCTGCCACCAGCGCGTCGAGAGGATCTCCACCTCATGGAAGCCGCGATAGCCGGCGGACTCGACCAGCATGCGCAGCGCCGGCAGGTCGATGACGCCGTCGCCCATCATGCCGCGGTCGAGCAGCAGGTCGGTGGTGGGCACCAGCCAGTCGCAGATGTGGTAGGCGAGCAGGCGTTCGGGACGCGCGCGCGCGAGCGCCTGCGGCAGCCGCGGGTCCCACCATACGTGGTAGGCGTCGACCGCCACGCCGATCGCCCCCGACGGCCGCCCACCGGCCGGCGGCGGGTCGACGGCGTCGCAGATGTCGAGCGCCTGCTCCAGCGTGTTCACGCAGGCACGGTCGGCGCAGTACATCGGGTGCAGCGGCTCGATCGCCAGCGGCACGCGGCTGGCGCGCGCGTGCTCGAGCACCGCGGCGATGCCGTCGGTCACCATCCGGCGCGCGCCGGCGAGGTCCTTCGATCCGTCGGGCAGGCCGCCGACCACCAGCACCAGGCAGCACGCGCCGATCGTCGCGGCATCGTCGATCGCGCGCCGGTTGTCGTCGATCGCGGCGCGCCGCCCGGCCGCATCGGCCGCCGGGAACATGCCGCCGCGGCACAGGCCGGTGACGGTCAGCCCGTGCTGCCGGATCAGCCGCGCCGCCTCGCCGGCGCCGAGCTCAGCGAGCTTGTCGCGCCACGGCGAGATGCCGCGGATGCCGTGGCGCGCGCAGGCCTCGATCATCTGGCGCAGATTCCACTGCTCGCGCACGGTGGCGGTGTTCAGCGACAGCCGTTCGGGGGATGGCGGCGCGACCAGAGGCCGCGCGGCGTCGGCCCCGGGGGCGTCCGCCTCGCCCGGGGCCGGCACTGCGCCCGCACCCGCACCCGCACTCGCACTCGCACCCGTGCCCGCGCCCCCAACGCTCATTGCGTCGCCCGCGCGTCGATGCCGTGGGTGGCCAGGAGCTGCGTCATGCGTGCGCAGGCCCGCTCGGGGTCTTGCAGCAGCCCGGCGGCATCGGCGAGCCGGAACAGCTCCGACAGGTGCACGATGTGGCGCGCCGACTGCTGGCCGCCGACCATCACGAAGTGGTCCTGGTGGCCGTTGAGCCAGGCCATGAACACCACGCCCGTCTTGTAGAAGCGGGTCGGCGCGCGGAAGATGTGGCGCGACAGCGGCACCGTCGGCCCGAGGATCTCGTGGAAGCGCGCGCTGTCGCCGGCGGCGAGCGCACCGAGCGCGGCCGAGGCGGCCGGCGCGATCGCATCGAAGATGCCCAGCAGCGCGTCGGAGTGCCCGAGCTCATCGCCGGCGATGAGCTCGGCGAAATCGAAGTCGTCACCGGTGTACATGCGGATGCCGGGCGCCAGGCGCCGCCGCATGGCGATCTCCTTGCCCTTGTCGAGCAGCGAGATCTTCACGCCGTCGACGCGGTCGGCATGGCGATTGAGGATGTCGAGCGCGACCTCCATCGCGGCCGCGGCATCGGCGTGGCCCCAGTAGCCGGCCAGCGCCGGATCGAACATGTCGCCGAGCCAGTGCACGATCACCGGCTCGCGCGCCTGCGACAGCAGGCGATCGTAGACGCGGCCGTAGTCCTCGGGCGAGCGCGCGCACGCCGCCAGCGCGCGGCTGGCCATCAGGATCAGCCGCCCGCCGAGCGCCTCGATCGCTTCCATCTGCATCTCGTAGGCGGCGATCACGTCCTCGATGCGCGACGCCGCCTGCGGCGCGAGGTGATCGGTGCCGCAGCCCGAGGCGAGCAGCGCGCCGGGATGGTCGCGCGCCGCGTCGATCGAGCGCCGGATCAGCTCGAGCGAGGTCGGCCAGTCGAGGCCCATGCCGCGCTGCGCCGTGTCCATCGCCTCGGCCACGCCCAGGCCCAGGCTCCACAGGTGCCTGCGATAGGCAAGGGTGGCGTCCCAGTCGAGGGCGCAGCCGACCCACGGATCGACCGGCGACAGGGGGTCGGCGACGACGTGCGCGGCCGAATACGCCACGCGGTTGAACGGCCGCGACACGCTGGCCGCGAAGTCCTTCGGGCGCGACAGCGTGCAGAGGCGCAGCTGCCCGTCGGCGTGCGGAAGGATCAGCGACGGCATCGCGGCAGCGCGCTCATGCCGGCAGCGCTTCGAGATCGATCCAGCGCCGCTCGCGCCACGAGCGCAGCCCGGCCTCGACCAGCTGCAGGCCCTTGGCGCCCTCGCGCAGGCTCCACGGGAACGGGGCGTCCTCGGCCACGTGGCGGATGAACAGCTCCCACTGCGCCTTGAAGGCATTGTCGAAGGCGACGCTGTCGGGCACCTCCTGCCAGCCTTCGAAGAAGTCGATCGGCTGCCGCAGGTCGGGGTTCCACACCGGCTTGGGCGTGTTCACGCGCGGCTGCGTGCGGCAGCCGCGCAGCCCCGCCACGGCCGACCCGTGCGTGCCGTCGACCTGCAGCGTGAGCAGGTCGTCACGGCGCACGCGCACGCACCACGAGCTGTTGAAGTGCGCGATGACGCCGCGCTCGGTGGTGAAGGTGGCGTAGGCGGCGTCGTCGGCGCTGGCCGCGTACGGCTTGCCGTTCTCGTCCCAGCGCTGCGGGATGTGCGTCGCGCCCAGGCACGAGACGCTCTTCACCTCGCCGAAGAGGTTGTCGACCACGTAGCGCCAGTGGCACAGCATGTCGAGGATGATGCCGCCGCCGTCCTCGCTGCGGTAGTTCCACGACGGACGCTGCGCCGGCTGCAGGTCGCCCTCGAACACCCAGTAGCCGAACTCGCCGCGCACCGAGAGGATGCGCCCGAAGAAGCCCGCATCGATCAGCATCTTCAGCTTGAGCAGCCCGGGCAGCCACAGCTTGTCCTGCACCACGCCGTGCTTGACGCCGGCCTTGCGGGCCGCCTCGTAGATCTCCATCGCCTCGGCGAAGCGGGTCGCCGAGGGCTTCTCGCAGTAGACGTGCTTGCCCGCGGCGATCGCCTTCCTCACCAGCGCCGGACGCATCTGCGTCGTCGCCGCGTCGAAGAACACGGTGTCCTGCGGATCGGCCAGCGCGCGGTCGAGGTCGGTGCTCCAGCGCAGCCCGCCGTGCGCCTTCGCCAGCGCCTGCATGCGCTCGGCGCCACGCCCGACCAGGATCGGGTCGGGCATCACGCGATCGCCGTTGGACAGCGGCACGCCGCCCTGCTCGCGAATCGCGCAGATCGAGCGGACCAGGTGCTGGTTCAGGCCCATGCGGCCGGTGACGCCGTGCATCACGATGCCGAGTCGTTGCGTGCTCATGGCTCTCGTTTGTAACTTTTTAGTTAATTAGTCTACGTGGCCGCGGCACGGCCCGTCAAGGACGCCTCGAGGCGTAGCCCCATGGGAGGAGGCGCATGGCGCTTGAAGCGTTCCGGTGCCGGGATTACCATCGATTCCTCACCAAACGGTTAACAAGCGACCTCCGATGCCCAGGATCAGAACCACCGTCGTCGGCTCGTACCCGGTACCCGACTGGCTCGTCTCGAGCCCCTCGGAGCAGGCGCTGGCCGACGCCACCCGCGTCGTCATCGGCATCCAGGAACAGGCCGGCATCGACGTCGTGTGCGACGGCGAGCTGTATCGCTTCGACATCGACCATCCCGAGACCAACGGGATGATCGAGTATTTCGTGCGCCCGCTGGACGGCGTCACGCAGCGCTTCTCGTTCGACGACCTGGTCGCCTGGCGCGCCGGCGCCGCGATGAAGTTCCGCACCCGCCCGCCCGGCACCGTGACCGGCCCGCTCGGCCACGGCAGCCTCGACCTGCCGCTGGCCTGCGCGCGGGCCCGG
Organism: Burkholderiales bacterium 70-64; assembly: GCA_001898645.1. Lineage (GTDB taxonomy): Bacteria > Pseudomonadota > Gammaproteobacteria > Burkholderiales > Burkholderiaceae_E > Zeimonas. The sequence goes on along the minus strand of MKUQ01000020.1, from coordinate 52,072 downwards.
GCGCTGGCCAGCCGCACCTTCAAGTTCACCGTCACCGGCCCGCACATGCTGGCCAAGACGCTCATCGACAAGCACTACCGCGACACTCCCGCCCTGGCGCACGCGATCGCCGACGTGCTCGCCGGGCAGGTCAGGCACCTGGACGCCGACGTGGTGCAGCTCGACGAAGCCAACCTGCCCGGTCATGCCGAGGAATGGGAGTGGGCGGCCTCGGCGATCAACCGGGTGCTCGATGCGGTGCCCGGCACGCCGGCGGTGCACCTGTGCTTCGGCAACTACGGCGGGCAGACCGTCCAGAAGGGAAGCTGGGACAAGCTGCTGCGCTACCTGAACGCGCTGCATGCCGACCACGTCGTGCTCGAGTGCGCCCATCGCCCGCCCGAGGAGCTGGAGGCGCTGCGCGAGCTCGGGCCGCGCATCGGCCTCGGCCTGGGCGTCGTCGACATCAAGGTCAACGACGTCGAGAGCGCCGACCAGGTGGCGCGCTCGATCGAGCGCGCGGAGAAGCTGCTCGGCCCGGGGCGCGTGCGCTACGTGCACCCCGACTGCGGCTTCTGGATGCTCAAGCGCTCGGTCGCCGACGCCAAGATGCGCGCGCTCGTCGCCGGACGCGACCGCTTCGAGGGCATCGCGCCCGCCGGCGCGTGATGGGCGGGCGCATGATAGGCACGTAATGGCCGCGCAATGGCCACCTGATGGCCGCATGGAGAGGGAGCCGCCGATGTCCGCCCTGCCCGAACGCTTCGAGGACGTCGAGGCACTCGAAACGTTCATGACCGAGCCTTCGCCGGAGCTGGTCGCTGACCTGGCCACGCTCGACGGCGACATCATGGTGCTGGGCGTCGGCGGCAAGATGGGCCCGACCCTGGCGCGCATGGCGCAACGGGCCGCGCCCGACCGGCGCGTGATCGGGGTGGCGCGCTTCACCGAGCCGGCGCTGCGCGAGCGGCTCGAGCGCCACGGCGTCGAGTGCATCGCCTGCGACCTGCTCGACCGCGCCGCGCTCGAGCGGCTGCCCAACGTGGGCGACGGGGTGCGCAACGTCGTCTTCATGGCCGGCCACAAGTTCGGCGCCGTCGGCAATGCCTCGCTCACCTGGATGATGAACGTCGGCGTGCCGATGATGGTCGCCGAGACCTGGCGCGCCGCGCGCATCGTGTCCTTCTCCACCGCCTGCGTGTATCCCTTCGTGCCGGTGGACGGCCCGGGCGCGAGCGAGCGCACCCCGGCCATTCCGCCGCCCGGCGACTACGCCAACTCCTGCGTCGGGCGCGAGCGCATGTTCGAGTACGGCTCGCGCAAGTACGGCACGCCCGGACGCATGGTGCGCCTGTCCTATGCCATCGACATGCGCTACGGCGTGCTGCACGACGTCGCCCATGCGGTCTTCACCGGCACGCCGCTCAACCTCGCCATGGGCCACGTCGACGTCATCTGGCAGGGCGACGCCAACGAGCAGGCGCTGCGCCTGCTCGCGCACTGCACCAGCCCCGCCACGCCGATCAACGTCACCGGCCCCGCGCACGTCAGCGTGCGCTGGCTGGCCCATGAATTCGGACGCCGCTTCGGGCGCACGCCGGTGCTCGACGGCCAGGAAGCCCCGACCGCGTGGCTGGTCGACACCACCGAGTCCCAGCGCCTCTTCGGCAAGCCGCGCATCCCCATCGAGCGCATGATCGACTGGGTCGCCGACTGGGTGCAGCGTGGCCGGCCGAGCCTGGACAAGCCGACGCACTTCGAAACGCGCGATGGCAAGTACTGAGGCGCGCGGGCAACTCGTCGAGCTCGGCCCCGCCGACCTGCCTGAGGCGCTCGCCCTCTCGCTCTCGGCCGCCTGGAACCAGAACGAGGCCGACTGGCGCACCATGCTCGCCCTCGGCCGCGGCTGGGGCATGCGCGCCGCCGGCGCGGACGGCCGCCAGACGCTGGCGGCCTCGACCCTCGTGATCCCTTACGGCGAGGCGTTCGCCTGGGTCAGCATGGTGCTGGTGCTGCCGGCCTTCCGCCGGCGCGGCTACGCCTCGCTGCTGCTGCGCCACGCCCTGGCCGCGCTGCGCGCGCAGGGCAGGGCCGCCGTGCTCGACGCGACGCCGGCCGGCTACGCGGTCTACCTTCAGGAAGGGTTCGCGCCCCACTGGGGCTTCCGGCGCCATCGCCGCGAGGCGGCGCGCGGCGGCGAGACCTCCCCGGCCGGCAGAGCGGGAGCAGGCACGGCCGCCCCCGGTGCCTCGCGCCCCCTCGCGGAGAGCGACTGGCCCGGCGTGCTCGCGCTCGACTGCCCTGCCTTCGGCGCCGATCGCGAGGCGCTGCTGCGCAGCCTGGCGCAGCGGCTGCCGCAGGCCGCGCGCGTCGTCGAACGCGATGGCCGCATCGCCGGCTTCGTGCTCGGCCGCGACGGCCGCGAAGCCGCCCAGCTCGGCCCGCTGCTCGCCGACGACCCGGCCGTCGCATCGAATCTGCTCGCCGACGCCCTGGCGGCGATCGAAGGGCCCGTCTGTCTCGACCTCGCCGAGCGCCACGATGCCCTGCTGCCCCTGCTGCAGTCGCACGGCTTCGTCTTCCAGCGCCCCTTCACCCGCATGGTCCTGGGCGCTCCCACGCCGCCCGGCGACCCGTCACGCATCGTCCTCGTCGCCGGGCCCGAGCTCGGCTGAGTGCGCCGGCCGCCCCGGGTAGCCTGCGGCGATGCCGGGCATTGCCGCGCCTGAAAATGTCAAATATATTTGATAATTATGCTCTAGCAAGAATCCGGCTGTCTTCCATGAACCTGCGTGAAATCGGCTTGCGTGTTCGCGACCGAAGAATTGCCCTCGGCTTGTCCCAGCAACGGCTGGCAAGGCTGTCCGGTCTGTCTCGCGCCACGATCAATCAGCTCGAAACCGGCCGACTCGAGGATCTCGGCGTCGCCAAGCTCACGGCGCTGATGGATCTCGTGGGTCTGCACCTGGAAACGGCAGAGCAGCCGAGGCCCCGGCACGGCTTGCGCATGGCAGCCCGTACGGCGAGCGTGAGCTACCGGGTGCCACTGGATTCGCGCGAACTTTCCCGAGCCCTCGCCGCGGGCGATCTGCCCACGGCACTGAAGCCCCAGGTTGCGACATTGCTGGACGACACGCCACTGCCGATCATCGTCTCCATGGTCGAAGAGGTGGCTCGCAGCAAGGGGATCGCCCCGAGAATCGTCTGGCGCCACCTTGCCGGCTGGGCGCAGGCATTGCGCTCTCCGCGCCAGGCATGGTCCGCGACGTGAGCCCTCCTTCCTCCCAGACAGTGCGCCCGGGCCGACTGCCCGCCGGCCCGTGGCGCGCTCTTCTGGTGCATGCCCTCCAATTGGTCGATGAGATTGCCCGGCACGGCATGGGGGCACCCTTCTGGACGCTCGGCGGCGGGACGGTCCTGATGCTTCGGTATCGACATCGCCGAAGCAAGGACATCGACATTTTCGTGCCTGATCCCCAGTACCTCGGCTACGTCTCTCCGCGACTCAGCGACGTGGCCGAGCGAATCGCGAAGGACTATGTCGAAACAGCGAACTACGTGAAGCTCATTCGCCCCGAGGGCGAGATCGATTTCGTGGCGTCGACGAACCTCACTTCGACGCCATTCGAAATCTGGACATTGATGAGAAGGCCGGTACGAGTCGAGACGGCAGCCGAAGTCGTCGCAAAGAAGCTCTGGCATCGGGGCGACACCGCCACGGCACGAGACCTGTTCGATCTCTCCCTGGTGATCGAACGTGAACCGCAGGCGCTCCGTAACGCCGCCCGCTGGCTCGTTCGGCATCGCGAGGCGTTCCTCGAACAGCTCCAATCCCGTGGCGACGTCCTGCGTGCGCAGTTCGAGGCGATCGACATCCTGGAATATCGCCCGGAGTTCGAGCAGGCCACGAGACGTGCCTCCGACTTCCTGAGGAACCTGCCTGCCTCATGAGCCGAGCCCGAAAATTCCGCGACGTGCGGAGCAGCGCCCACCCAGGCTGTCGGATTGTGTCGGCCGCCCGGACCAGGCTTATTTCGGCATCTTGATCGAGCGGTCCAGGAACTCGTTCGTGTACACCGTCTTCACGTCGAACGGCTTGTCCAGCCCGATGTACTCGCGCACCAGCTCGTAGTCCGCCTTCATCCGGCCGTCCTCGTGGATGCCGAGCGCCATCTCGCGCGCGAACTTGTCGCTCATCAGCACTTCCACCAGCTTCCAGTTGTCGAACTCGTTGTCGTACTTGAGCGCGCCGTTGGCGTCGACCAGGGCCTGGACGCAGGGCTCGGGCGTCTTCACGCAGGCGGCGAAGGCGCGCTGCGTCACCTTCACGAACTTGTCGATCAGCGGCCGGTTGGCCTCGAGGAACTTGGCGTTGACGATGATGGAGTTGCCGTAGGGGTTCAGCCCCGCATCACGCCAGGCGAGAAAGCCCATGTCGTCGCCGAGCTCGCGCTGGAAGACGTGGTGGATGTTGTAGAACGACGTGGTGATGTCGATCGCCTTCGCCTTGAGCGCCGACAGCTTGCCGTTGGCGTCGATGTTCACCCAGGTGACCGACTTCGGGTCGATGCCGTTGGCCTTGGCCAGCGCCGGCCACATCACGCGGGCGCCGTCGGCCGCCGGATTGCCGATCTTCTTGCCGGGGAAGTCCTTCACGCCCTTGATGCCCGAGCTCTTGAGCCAGTACATCCCCTGGGGCGAGTTGGCATAGACGTTGTAGACCGCGACCGTATCGGCGCCCTTGCCCTTGGCCACCAGCACGCCGGCCATGTCGGCCAAGCCGATCGGGTTGGCCCCGGCGCCCACCTTCTGCGTGGCCAGCGCCGAGCCCTTGCCCGGCTCGATGTTCAGGTCGATGCCTTCCTTGGCGTACCAGCCGAGCTTCTTGGCGTAGTAGTAGGGCGCATGATCGCCGCCGGGCACCCAGTTCAGGATGAAATCGAGCTTCTGCTGCGCCTGCGCGGGCACGGCCCCCAGAGCGATCGCCGCCGCCGCGGCGCCAAGCATGATACGCATGAACATCGGGTTTCCTCCAGTCGGTAGCGACCCATCGTTGACGATAGCCGGCCGCTGCGTTAGAGTAAATTAACCACTTGGTTACATCTTTCGAGAGTATAACTCTCAAAGCGCCGCGCCGTCCGCCTTTCTTTCATGCCCCTTCACTGGTCCGATCTGCCCGCCGGCATCCTCGAACCGCTCCGGCGCGGCACCGTGATCCCGGCCCATCCGCTGGCGCTCGACGCATCGCGAAGACTGGACCCGGTGCACCAGCGCGCGCTCACGCGCTACTACCTCGACGCGGGCGCGGGCGGGCTGGCGGTGGGCGTGCACTCCACCCAGTTCGCCATTCGCGAGGCGGGCCTGTACGAGCCGGTCCTCGAGCTCGCGGCGCGCACCGCGCGCGAGTGGGCCCGCCGCCCGGTGGTGATGATCGCCGGCCTGGCCGGCGGCACCGCGCAGGCCTGCGCCGAGGCGCAGGTCGCGCTGGCGCACGGCTACCACGCCGGGCTGCTGTCGCTCGCGGCCATGAAGGGCGCCTCGATCGACCAGCTCGTCGAGCACTGCGCCGCCGTCGCGCGGGTCGTCCCGCTGGTCGGCTTCTACCTCCAGACCGCCGTGGGCGGCATCGCGCTACCGGTGCAGTTCTGGCAGCGCTTCGCCGGCATCGACAACGTGGTCGCGATCAAGATGGCGCCGTTCGACCGCTACCGCACGCTCGACGTGGTGCGCGGCGTGGTGGCCGCGCGCGCCGAGGAGCGCATCGCGCTGTACACGGGCAACGACGACCATATCGTGCTGGACCTGCTGGCGCCGTTCGTCGTGCGCCGCGGCGACGAGACGGTCACGGTGCGCATCCGCGGCGGCCTGCTCGGCCACTGGAGCGTCTGGACCCGTGGCGCCGTGGCGCTGTTCGAGCGCATCCGGGCCGCGGCCGAGGCGGGCCGCGTCGAGGACGATCTCCTCGCGCTGGACTCGCGCGTCACCGACTGCAACAGCGCGTTCTTCGACGTTGCCCACGGCTACGCCGGCTGCATCCCGGGCTGCCACGAAGTGCTGCGCCGCCAGGGGCTGCTGGCCGGCACCTGGTGCCTGGATCCTGCCGAGACGCTGTCGCCCGGCCAGGCCGCGGAGATCGACCGCGTGTGCCGCGAGCACGCCGACCTGTCGGACGACGCCTTCGTCGCGGCCCACCTGGCCAGGTGGCTGGCGCCATGACGCATCGGCTCGAAACCCCGACCGCGCGCTACACGCTGGCCATCGTGGCGCACCTGGCGCTGCTCGCGGCGTGGTACCTGTTCGTGCGCATCGGCGAGGTGCCGAAGTTCGTCATGCCCTCGCCCGGCGACACCTTCAACGCACTGCTGGCCGAGAACTACGACTGGTGGACCAACACCGCGGTGACCGCCACCGAGATCTTCGGCGGCTACTTCCTCGCCCTGGTCGTCGGCGTGCTGCTGGCACTCGTGTTCACCTGGTCGAAAGCGCTCGAGGCCTTCTTCATGCCGCTGCTGGTCACGCTGAACATGATCCCCAAGGTCGCGCTCGGCCCGCTGATCATCGTGTGGTTCAAGTACGGCGTGTTCCCCAACACCATCATGGCCTTCTCGATCGCGGTGTTCCCGATCCTGCTGACCACCGCACGCGGGCTGCGCGAGATCGAGCCCGACCTGCTCGACCTGGTGCGCTCGCTGCACGGCTCGCGCTGGCAGCTGTTCACCAAGATCCAGCTGCCCGGCTCGCTGCCCTACATCTTCGCCGGCATGAAGGTGGCGGCCATCCTCGCCGTGGCCGGGGCGATCGTCGGCGAGTTCCTCGGCTCCGACAAGGGCCTGGGCTACCTGATGCTGCAGGTGCAGGTCACCCTCGACACGCCGGCGATGTTCATGGCGGTGGTCATCATCACGCTGCTCGGCATGCTGCTGTACGGGCTGGTGCTCGCCATGGAGCGCCTGCTGGTGCCCAAGGACGCCCGGGTCGGATGATGCCCGAGCCCTTCATCCACCTGGCGGGCGTCACCAAGGTCTATCGCACCGGGCGCAAGGAGCACCTGGCGATCTCGGACGCCAGCTTCGACGTCATGCCCGGCGAGCTGGTGGCGCTGGTCGGCCCGTCGGGCTGCGGCAAGTCGACCCTGCTGAAGGTGCTCGCCGGGCTGCACCCGCACGACGGCGGCGAGGTGCGCATCGGATCGGCCACCCATCCCTTCGACCCGGCGCGCGACATCGGCATGGTGTTCCAGGCGCCGCTGCTGCTGAAGTGGCGCCGCGTCCTCGACAACGTGCTGCTGCCGGCCGAGCTGCTCGGGCTGCCGATGGCCGAGGCCAGGGCGCGCGGGCGCGACCTGCTCGCGCTGGTCGGCCTGCACGGCTACGAGGACAAGTATCCCTACGAGCTGTCGGGCGGCATGCAGCAGCGCGCCGCCATCGCCCGCGCGCTGGTGCACGATCCCAAGCTGGTGCTGATGGACGAGCCGTTCGGCGCGCTCGACGCGCTCACGCGCGAGAAGATGAACATCGAGCTGCTGCGCATCTGGAAGGAATCCGGCAAGACCATCGTCTTCGTCACGCACGGCATCTCGGAAGCCGTCTTCCTCGGCACGCGGGTGGTGGTGCTCACCGCCGGGCCGGCACGCATGGCCGACAACTTCGAGATCGACCTGCCGCTCCCGCGCACGCTCGACATCAAGACCCACGAGCGCTTCGGGGTCTACACCCGGCGCATCTACAAGCTGCTCGGCATGGAGTAGCGCGCGCCGGGGTCTGTCACCCTAGTCTCGCACCAGGTAGCCCAGCACCAGGTCGGTCATGTGCGACAGCCGCTCGACCTTCGCCTTGGCCGACATCAGGTCGCGGTCGAAGATCGTCGACAGCGTGCTGTTGTTGCTGAGGTAGAAGTACGACAGCCCCGCGATCGAGATGTAGAGCTGCACCGGATCGACACCGGCGCGGAACACGCCTGCCCGGCGGCCGCGCTCGAGCACCTCGGCGATGGTCGCCACGAACGGCGAATGCAGGCTGCGCACCCGCGCCGACTTGCGCAGGTGGCGCGCCCGGTACAGGTTCTCGGTGTTGAGCAGCGTGAGGAACTCGGGGTGCGCGATGTAGTAGTCCCAGGTGAACGCGATCAGGCGACGGATCGCCTCGGTCGGCTCCACGCGGGCCAGGTTCAGCGTGTGCTCTTCCTCGCGGATGCGCTGGTAGGCGCCTTCGAGCACTGCGAGGAACAGACCCTCCTTCTGCCCGAAGTAGTAGTACAGCATGCGCTTGTTGACGCCGGCGCGCTCGGCGATGCGATCGACGCGGGCGCCCGCGAGCCCATGCTGCGCGAACTCGGTGGTGGCCGCGCGCAGGATAGCCTGCCGGGTCGCGTCGGGATCGCGGGTGACGACGCGTTCCGGGCTGCGGGAGGGGGTGGCCATGGCCGCGATGCTACCCGATCGCCAGTAGACTAGGCTCCGTTCACATTGCCACGGACCCGGAGCGAAGCCCATGGACGACCCACCCGACGCCGATCGACCGTTCGACGCTTCCGACTGGCGGCGGCTGCTGCGCAGCCTGCACGAAGACCCCGACCGCCCGGGGCTGCACGAGACGCCGATGCGCGTGGCACGCGCCTGGGCCCACTGGACCTCGGGCTACGCGCAGGATCCCGCCGAGATCCTCAAGGTATTCCAGGACGGCGCCGAGGAATACAACGAGCTGATCGTGGTGCGCGGCATCCCGGTCTACAGCCACTGTGAGCACCACCTGGCGCCGTTCTTCGGCACGGCCACGGTCGGCTACGTGCCCAACGGCCGCATCGTCGGGCTGTCCAAGCTCACGCGCCTGGTCGACTGCTACGCCAAGCGCCTGCAGGTGCAGGAGCGGCTCACCCAGCAGGTGGCGCACGCGCTCATGACCCATCTCGAGCCCACCGCCGTCGGCGTGGTGGTGCGCTGCCGGCACCTGTGCATGGAAAGCCGCGGCATCCGCGCCATCGGCGAGGAGACCGTCACCTCGGCGATGCTGGGCGAATTGCTGACCAACCTCGGCATGCGCACGGAGTTGCTGGCCCTGGAGCGCACGCGGTAATCTGGCCGGGTTCCGGCGCCGGAGCGCCGACCACCGGAGGCTCGCCATGTACAGCTCGATTCGCGGAGTCGTCCTCGTCTCGATGGCCGCAGCGGTGCTCGGCGCCTGTTCGACCCCGGGCACGCCGAAGTCCGGCATGAGCTTCTTCGTCACCAGCACCGGCTCCGGAAAGGGCGCCGATTTCGGCGGGCTCGCCGGCGCCGACCGGCACTGCCAGTCGCTGGCGGCCGCGGCGGGCGCCGGCAACCGCACCTGGCGCGCCTACCTGAGCACGAGCGCCGCGGGCGGCGCGCCGGCGGTGAACGCGCGCGACCGCATCGGGCGCGGGCCCTGGCAGAACGCGGCGAGCGTGACCATCGCGCACAATGTCGACGAGCTGCACGGCGCCAACAACCTGAACAAGCAGACGGCGCTCACCGAAACCGGGATGATGGTCAACGGCCGCGGCGACACGCCGAACCGGCACGATATCCTCACCGGCTCGCAGCCCGACGGCACCGCCTTCTCCGGTTCCACCGACACCACCTGTGGCAACTGGACCCGCAGCGGCGCAGGCAGCGCGATGCTCGGCCACCACGACCGGCTCGGCCTGCAGGACGACGAGCCATCGCGGTCGTGGAACTCTTCGCATCCCTCGGGCGGCTGCAGCGACGAAGCCTTGCGCGCCACCGGCGGCGCCGGGCTGCTCTACTGCTTCGCCGCCGACTGAACGTGCGAATGAACCTACTGCGCGGCCCGATCTCGCGCCTGCGATGCTCGCCGTACTCTCGTACGGTTGCGCTTCTCGGCACGACCTCGGGTCGCTCGCTACGGTTCCTCCACGCGTTCCAAGACCGGCTCGTTCAGGCGGGCACCGCGCTGCGCAGCGCTGTGTTGTCGATGATCCGCACCCCCGGCACCGGTGCGTGTGCGGCCTCGATCAGCGCCGCGGCCACCCGGGCCGCCTGCACCGGACGGAAGCGTGCCGGCGCCAGCCAGCCGATGTGCTTGGCGATCTCCTCGCCGATTCGGCGGTCGCTGCGATCCCCGAGCAGCACCGACGGGCGGGCGATCGTCACGCAGGGATAGCCGAGCGCGCGGACCGCCTCCTCGAGCTCGCCCTTGACGCGGCTGTAGAACACGCCCGAGCGGGCATCGGCGCCCAGCGCGCTGACCAGCAGGAAGTGGCGGGCGCCGTGCGCCAGCGCGGCACGCGCGATCGCCAGCGGATAGTCGTGGTCGACGCGCCGGAAGGCCTCTTCGGAGCCCGCCTGGCGGATCGTCGTGCCCAGCGCGCAGAACACCGTGTCGACCTCGAACCACTCGGGGTTCGCGTCGAGCCGCTCGAAATCGACGCGGCACTCCAGGATGCGCGGCGCGGTGTCGGAAGAAGGCAGCGGGCGCCGCACCAGCGCCCGCACCTGCGCGACGCGCTCGTCGCCGGCCAGCCGGTGCAGGATCTCGCGCCCGACCAGGCCGGTCGCGCCGGCGAGCAGGGCGATCATGCGCGACGGCGTCGGTGCGCCGTCATGCCGATCGCCGCGCGGCCCGTTGCCCTCGGCAACCACGCTGCCCCCGGCATCCACCCGGTCAGCTTGCCAGCTCCGCGTCGAGCGTGATCGTCAGCCCGCTGCGCAGCAGGTTGGACACCGGGCACTTGCGCTCCGCTTCCGCGGCCATGCGCTTGAAGGTCGCGGCATCGAGCCCGGGCACGCGTCCGCGCGTCACGAGGTGCATGCGATTGAGCGACAGGTTCTCGAGCGAGAGGGTGGCCTGCGTCTCGATAGCCTGCGGCACGTGGCCCTGCTCGCTCAGGTAGTTGGCGAAGGCCATGCTGAAGCAGGCGGCATGGGCCGCCGCGATCAGCTCCTCGGGATTGGTGCCCTTCGCGCTCTCGAAGCGCGTGGCGAAGGTGAAGGGCGTGTCCGCGAGCACGCCGCTGGTGCTGCCGATGCGGCCGGTGCCGCCGCGCAGATCGCCTTGCCAGCTCGCCGATGCCGTACGTTGGATCGCTGCCATGGTCCGGTCTCCCGTGTGGAGGTTGCGACGCTCAGGATGTCCGCCAGTAGTTGTTGGCCGCCGCGATGGTCTGGAAGTTGACCGCAATGACCTGCGAGGCCGCGGTGAGGCTGTCCGCGCTCTCGGCGTACTCGGGACGCAGCCGCGAGCGCACATCGTCGGACGGCTGCGTGTACTTCACGCCCATGCGCGAGAGCTTGATCGCCAGCTCGAAACCTTCCTGCGGTCCGCTGGTCTGCAGCGTGACGAGCCACTTGTCGGACATCTCGACTCCTCCTCCCTCCGTGTCGTGAGCGGACAGTCTATGCCGGTGCGCCGCACAGGTCGCCAGTTCTCACGATCCCGGCAGTGGCTTGTGCGCGCATCGCCTGCTCGAACGTCACGTACTATTCGAGCATCGCGTTGATGTCGCGATAGGGGACCGCCTGCTCGCCGAAGGTGAACGTGCCATGCTCGCGCATCTCGTGCGCGGCGCGCAGGAACGCTCCCAGGGCGGCGCGCGCCAGCGTGCTGCCGACGCTCACGCGCTTGACGCCGATCTCGGCGAGCTCGCCGAGATCGAGGTCGAGTCCGGGCGCTCCCATCAGGACGTTGACCGGGCGATCGACGGACGAGACCACCGCAGCGATGTCCTCCCGCCGGGCGAGGCCGGGGGCGTACAGCACGTCGGCGCCCGCCTCCTGGTAGGCCTGGAGGCGGCGGATCGTATCCTCGAGGTCCGGGCGCCCGGCGATGTAGTTCTCGGCCCGCGCGGTGAGCGTGAACGGGAAATCCAGCGCACGCGCCGCCTCGGCGGCGGCCCGCACGCGCTCGACCGCCAGCTCGAGCGGATACACCAGCGATGCGCGCAGGTTGTCGACATCCTCGATCGAGCCGCCGACCACGCCGGCAGCTGCAGCGAGCCGGATGGTCCGGGCGGCCTCCTCCGGGCTTTCGTCGAAGCCGTTCTCCAGGTCGGCACTGACCGGCAGGTCGGTCGCCGCGGCGAGCTCGCGCAGGTGCGCGATCATGCGCTCGCGGCCGACCCGGTTGTCGCGCTGCCCGATCGAAAAGGCGAAGCCGGCGCTGGTGCTGGCGAGCGCCTCGAAGCCGAGGCCCTCGAGCAGGCGGGCGGTTCCCGCGTCCCAGGGATTCGGGATGACGAACGCTCCCTCGCGCTGGTGCAGCGCGCGAAATGCATGTCCCTTCTCGGCCTGGGTGCGCATCGGAGCCTCCTCCCGTGTCCTAGAGCGCCGCGGCGAGGCCGCGCGTGAGCTCGGCTGCCGGCACCGCCTTGCAGCCGCTGGCGTTCTGGCCCGACCACAGCGGCGAGAAGTCGCCGCTGCCCTGCTTCTCGGCGTGCGCGCGCAGCGGCGCCACGGCGGAGGCCGCCAGGGGAAACGGAGGCACGGCGGCGCCGATCGGCCCGAGCTCGCGAATCACGCGGTTGACGATCGCGCGCGCCGGCCGCCCGGAGAACAGGTTGGTGAGCACGGTGTGGCGCGCCGCCTCGCTGGCCAGCGCCGTGCGGTGCACAACGCTGGTGGTGGCCTCGGGGCACAGCAGGTAGGCGGTGCCGACCTGCACGCCGGCCGCGCCCAGCGCCAGCGCGGCCACCACGCCGCGCGCATCGGCGATGCCGCCCGTCGCGATCACCGGCACCTTGACCGCGCGCACCACCTGCGGCAGCAGCGCGAAGGTGCCGACCTGCGTGCTCAGGTCGTCGTTCAGGAAGATGCCGCGATGGCCTCCCGCTTCCAGGCCCTGCGCGATGATCGCATCGGCCCCATGGGCCTCGAGCCACAGCGCCTCGTCGACGGTGGTCGCGCTCGACAGGACCTTCGCGCCCCAGCGTTTGACGCGCGCGACCAGCTCGGGCGCGGGCAGGCCGAAATGGAAGCTCACCACCGCCGGGCGGAATTCCTCCAGCACGTCGGCCGCCTCGGCGCTGAACGGCGCGCGGCCCGGGCCCGCCGGGATCGCGTCGACGTCGAGGCCGAACTCGCGGTAGTAAGGCGCCAGCGCGCGGCGCCAGGCGGCCTCGCGTTCGGCAGCGGGCGCCGGCGGCACGTGGCAGAAGAAATTCACGTTGAAGGGCCGCGCCGTCTTAGCCCGGATCGCCGCCAGCTCGGCGCGCAGCGCATCGAGCGTGAGCATGGCGCACGGCAGCGAGCCCAGCGCGCCGGCCTCCGATACCGCCGTCGCCAGGGCACTGCCCTGCACTCCGGCCATCGGCGCCTGGATGATGGGGAGCTCGATGCCGAGCATCTGTCGCAACATCATGGGCATTGGGCTCCTTGGACCGCCGAAGCTCATCCGCGCGACGAGCGCACCCGTGCGATGAGCGCATCCGTGGGATTCTAGTGCCCTCGCGCCGGCGGCGGCCATAACGGCAGGGCCGGTAGGGGTGATGCGGACCGGGTCATCGGAACGGGCCGGTGCGCGTTGTAGAGAAACCGTCCAACGGAGATTTCCTCATGCAGCGTCTCATGCTCGCCGCAGGTCTGGCCCTGGCCGCGGTGCCTGCGCTCGCCGCCGACGTCGGCGTCTCGGTCAGCGTCGGCCAGCCCGGCTTCTACGGCCGCATCGACGTCGGCGCCTTTCCGCAGCCGCCGCAAGTGGTCTATCCGCAGCCGGTCATCATCCAGCCCAGCCCCGTGGGCGTCGTGCGCCAACCGATCTACCTGCACGTCCCGCCCGGCTACGCGCGAGACTGGGCCCGGCATTGCCGTCAATACAACGCCTGCGGACAACCGGTCTATTTCGTGCAGGACCGCTGGTACAACGAGGTCTACGTCCCGCACTATCGGGCGGGCCCGCGGTACCATCGCGGCGATCACCGCTACGAGGGTCGTGGCCGCGGCCACGACAGGTACAGGAACAAGGGGCACGGCCGCAACTGAACGTCGGCGCGTCGCCCGGCCATCCGGATGACGACGCCGCAACTGATCGGATTTCTCGGCCGGCACGCCCGCTGGGCGCTACCCGCCGGCGCGCTCCTCGGCATCGCCGTCCCGGCCCTGGCGACGGCGCTGCGGCCGCTGCTGACCCTGGCGGTCATCGGCACACTGGGTACCGCGCTGCTGCGCCTGGACTGGACGCAACTGGCTGCCGCCGTGCGGCGTCCGGCCCTGCCCGCGGCCATCGCGGCATGGCAGCTGGTGGCCTCGCCGCTGCTGGTGTGGTTCGGCTCCGCCCTGGTGGGCATGCCGCCCGAACTGCGCCTGATGCTGCTGCTGCAGGCCGCCGCGCCGCCGATCGGCTCGGCCGCGGTGTTCGCCCTCATCCTGGGCCTCGACGGCGTGCTCGCGGTCATCGGCACCGTGGCCACCACGATGCTGCTGCCCCTGACGCTCACGCCGCTGGTGGGGCTGCTGCTGCCCGGAGCCGGCTTGCAGGTGGACCTGGCCGCCTTCTTCGCGCGCGTCACGCTGCTGGTGGCCGCACCTTTCGCGCTCGCCTGGGTGCTGCGGCGCGCGCTCGGCACCGAGCGCCTGGCGCGCAACGACGAGCTGCTCAGCGGCATCAACGTGCTGCTGCTGGTGGTGTTCGCCATCGCGGTGATGGACGGCGTGACCGAACGTCTGCTGGGCGAGCCGCGCTTCATCGGCCTGCTGCTGCTGACCGCCTGCGCCTCCACCGCGCTGCTGCACCTGGCCGGCTTCGCGCTGTTTCGCCGCGCCGGCCTGGCCACCGCCTACGGCGCGGCGGTGCTCAGCGGCAACCGCAACATGGGGCTCATGCTGGTGATCACCGCCGGCACCGCGGGCGAGGCGTTCTCGCTGTACGTGGGGCTGACGCAGATCCCGATGTACTTCGCACCGCTGCTGCTGACGCCCTTGCTGGCGCGCAGCCGCGGGCAGCACCGCCCGGCCTGAACCAGGGCCTGTTCACACTGGTCCAGTGAAACCGGGAAATCGGCTGTGCGCCGCTCAGGCGGTCGGCCGCAGCTCGAAGCCCGTGAGCCCGCCGGCCGCCTGCGCTTCCGTGTCGACCTCGACGTCGACCCGGCTCACCCGCGCCGCCGGCGGCCCGCGGCGCGCCCAGCGCAGCAGCGCCTCCACGGCGGCCGCGTCGCCCGCCACCGCCGCCTCCACGCTGCCGTCGAGCCGGTTGCGCACCCAGCCGGCCAGGCCGAGCTCGCGAGCGCGGCGCGCCATCGACGCGCGATAGCCCACGCCCTGCACCTCGCCGCGGATCGTCACGCGTCTCCTGATCACCTCGTGCATGGCCGCGATCCTAGTGTCGTGAGACGGAGATACGTGGCATCAAGACGAAAGCGATGGATCCGGTTCCATGAGAGCCGGCGCGCTCCCGGCGCTCAAACGGCCCCGAGCCGCAGCAGCCGCATCGCGTTCTGCTTCAGGATCAGCGGCTTGACCTCGTCGCGAAAGCCTGCCTCTTCGAAGTCCGCGAGCCAGCGATCGGGCGTGATGAGCGGGAAATCGGAGCCGAACAGCACCCGGTCGCGCAGCAGGGTGTTGGCGTACTGCACCAGCTGCTTGGGGAAATACTTCGGGCTCCAGCCCGAGAGGTCGATCCAGACGTTCGGCTTGTGCATCGCCACCGACAGCGCCTCGTCCTGCCAGGGAAACGACGGGTGCGCGATCACGATCTCGATGTCGGGAAACGCGATGGCGACGTCGTCCAGGTGCATCGGGTTGGAATACTCCAGCCGCAGGCCGCCGCCGCAGCGCATGCCCGAGCCGATGCCCGAATGGCCGCTGTGGAAGATGGCCGGCAGCTTGTGCTCGGCGACCACCTCGTAGATCGGCCAGGCCATGCGGTCGTAGGGATGGAAGCCCTGCACCGTGGGGTGGAACTTGAAGCCCTTCACCCCGTGCTCCTCGACCAGCCGGCGCGCCTCGCGCGCGCCCATCCTGCCCTTGTGCGGATCGACGCTGGCGAACGCGATCATCATGTCGGCGTTCTTCTTCGCGGCCTCGGCGATCTCCTCGTTGGGAATGCGCCGGCGGCCCAGCTGCGTCTCGGCGTCGACCGTGAACATCACCAGCCCGATCCGCTGGGCGCGGTAGAAGGCGACGGTTTCGTCGATGGTGGGGCGGCGCGCGGACTTGAAGTACTTGTCGGCCGCCCGGTCGTACTCCTCGCCGTAGGCGTCGAAGGGATTCCAGCACGAGCGCTCGGCGTGGGTGTGGATGTCGATGGCAACGAGATCGGCGGTGTTCACGGTGTGCTCCGGCCAAATAGTTACTTTACATAAATATATTGCTGCTCCCGGCATAGCGAATCCGGGTTTACCCCGATGGGTCGGCCCCGCCCAAATCGTTACTATCCATAAGTAATTGGCCGGCGCCCTGCGGAGATCGCGGCTCCGGTTTCCTGGTTCCTCTTTCTTCCTCCTCCCTTTCGCGCCCGCACGCACCATGGCCGTCAAATCCGATCGCGCCGGCGAACTGCTGTCTCGCCTCGACCTCCTTCACGTGCAGTGCGACGGCGCCATCGCGCAGGTGCGCCTGAACCGCCGCGCCAAGCGCAACGCGCTCAGCGACGCGCTGGTCACGCAGCTGCACACCTGCTTCCTCAACCTCCCCGACAGCATACGGGTGGTCGTGCTCAGCGGCGAGGGGGAACACTTCTGCGCCGGCCTCGACCTGTCGGAGCTGTCGGAGCACAGCGTGGCCGGCGGCATCGCGCACTCGCGCTTCTGGCACGCGGCGTTCGACCAGATCCAGTTCGGCCGCGCGCCGGTGATCGCCGTGCTGCGCGGAGCGGTGGTCGGCGGAGGGCTCGAGCTGGCCAGCGCGGCGCACATCCGCATCGCCGAGGACAGCACGATCTACGCGCTGCCGGAGGGGCAGCGCGGCCTCTTCGTGGGCGGCGGAGGCTCGGCGCGGGTGCCGCGGCTGATCGGCTTTTCCCGCATGACCGACATGATGCTCACCGGCCGCGTGCTCGGGGCCGACGAAGGGCAGCAGATCGGCCTGTCGCAGTACCGCGTCGCCGAGGGCCAGGGCATGGCCAAGGCGCTCGAGCTGGCGCGCAGGATCGCCGAGAACGCGCCGATGTCGAATTTCGCGGTCATGCACGCCCTGCCGCGCATCGCCGACCTGCCGCAGGCCGACGGGCTGTTCGTGGAGTCGCTGGTGGCCGCGATCGCCCAGGCCGAGCCGGCGGCCAAGGAGCGCATGCGCGCCTTCCTCGACGGCAAGGCCGGCAAGGTCGGCCGGTCATGACCCGCTACCGCGACGCGCACCTCGGCGCCTGCCTCGACGTGGAGGTCCGTGAGGGCCCCGGCGGCACGCAGCGGCTGCGCTCGAGCGTGGCGCTGCAGCCCTACCCCGTGCGCCTCACCGACCGCCTCGAGCATTGGGCGCGCGAGGCCCCCGCGCGCACCCTGGCGGCACGGCGCCAGCGTGGCGGCGAGTGGGTGCGCCTCGACTACGCGCAGATGCTCGCGCGCGCCCACGCCATCGGCCAGGCGCTGGCCGCGCGCGGCCTGTCGGCCGAGCGGCCGGTGGTGATCCTCTCGGGCAACGATCTCGAGCACCTGTCGCTGGCGCTCGGCGCGATGTGGGCCGGCGTGCCCTACGCGCCGATCTCGCCCGCCTACTCGCTGATCTCGCAGGACTTCGGCAAGCTGCGCCACATCGTGGGCCTGCTCACGCCCGGGCTGGTGTTCGCCGCCGACGACGCCTACGGCAAGGCGATCCGCGCGGTGGTGGACCCGGGCGTCGAGGTGGTGCTCGGCGAGGGCGCCATCGAAGGCCGCTCGACCACGCCCTTCTCCGCGCTGCTCGACACCGTGCCGGGCCGCGAGGTCGAGGCGGCGCACGCCCGCGTCGGGCCCGACACCATCGTCAAGTTCCTGTTCACCTCGGGCTCCACCCGGGTGCCCAAGGCGGTGATCAACACGCAGCGCATGCTGTGCGCCAACCAGCAGATGCTGTGCCAGTCGATGGCCTTCCTGGCCGACGAGCCCCCGGTGCTGGTCGACTGGCTGCCGTGGAACCACACCTTCGGCGGCAATCACAACACCGGCATCACCCTCTATAACGGCGGCACCCTCTACATCGACGACGGCAAGCCCACCGTCCAGGGCATCGCCGAGACGCTGCGCAACCTGCGCGAGATCTCGCCCACCGTCTACTTCAACGTGCCCAAGGGGCTGGAGGAGATCGCCGCCGCGATGGAAACCGACGAGGTCCTGCGCACCTCGCTGTTCCGGCGCCTGCAGGCCTTCATGTTCGCCGGGGCCGGGCTGTCGCAGCCGGTGTGGGACCAGCTCGACCGCATGGCCGAGCGCACGGTGGGCGAGCGCATCCCGATGCTGACCGGCCTGGGCATGACCGAGACCGCGCCCTCGTGCACCTTCGCGCTGCGCCCGGGCGCGGTGCGCTCGGGGCACATCGGGCTGCCCTGCCCGGGCGTGGAGGTCAAGCTCGTGCCGGCCGACGGCAAGACCGAGATCCGCTTCCGCGGCCCCCACGTGATGCCCGGCTACTGGCGCATGCCCGAGGTCACCGAGACGGCGTTCGACGACGAGGGCTACTACTGCACCGGCGACGCGGTGAAATGGATCGAGCCGTCCGACCCGCTGCAGGGGCTGATGTTCGACGGGCGCATCGCCGAGGACTTCAAGCTGTCCAGCGGCACCTTCGTCAGCGTGGGGCCGCTGCGCGCGCGCATCGTCGCCTTCGGCGCGCCCTGCGTGCAGGACGCGGTGATCACCGGGCCCGATCGCGACGACGTCGGCATGCTGGTCTTTCCACGCCTCGACGAATGCCGCAGGCTCGCCGCGCTGCCGGAAACGGCGAATGCCGCCGAGGTGCTGCGCCACCCGCAGGTGCGCGCGTTCTTCCAGGCGCTGGTCGAGCGCCTGTGGCGCGAGGGCACCGGCAGCGCCAGCCGCGTGGCGCGCGCCCACGTGATGGCCGAGCCGCCCTCGATCGACCGCGACGAGATCACCGACAAGGGTTCGATCAACCAGCGCGCGGTGCTGCGCCACCGTGCGGCGCTGGTCGATGCGCTGTACCGCGGCGACGGCGCCGAGGACATCCTGCTGCCGCGCCGCGCATGAATCGCCCAAGGTCGACAGACCTGCAACCTGGAGGAGACGAGACATGAAGACTGCCCTGAAGCTGCTGGCCGCCGGCATGGTGGCCAGCGTCGCACTGAGCGCGCGCGCCGACATCACGATCGGCGTCGTGCTCTCGCTCACCGGCCCGGCCTCGGGCCTGGGCATCCCGGTGAACAACGGCTTCAAGCTGTGGCCCGACGCGATCGCGGGCGAGAAGCTGAAGCTGGTCGTGCTGGACGATGCCACCGACCCGTCGACCGGCGTGAAGAACACGCGCCGCCTCGTCACCGAGGACAAGGTCGACCTGATCCTCGGCTCCTCGACCACTCCCATCTCGGTCGCCATGGCCGACGTCGCCGCCGAATCGGGCACGCTGCAGATCGCGATCTCGCCGCCGCCCCTGCCCCCCGGCAAGGACACCTGGACCTTCCGCATGGCGCACTCCGCCGGCGTGATCGCGCACAAGATGGTCGAGCACATGAAGAAGCACGGCGTGAAGACCGTCGGCTTCCTCGGCTACACCGACGCCTACGGCGAGAGCTGGCTGAAGGACTTCGGCGCCAAGGCCGAGCCGGCCGGCATCAAGGTGGCGGCGGTCGAGCGCTTCCAGCGCACCGACACCAGCGTCACCGGCCAGGCGCTGAAGCTGGTAGCGGCCAATCCCGACGCCATCCTGGTGGTCGCCTCCGGCTCGGGCGCCGCAATGCCGCACCGCGCGCTGATCGAGCGCGGCTACAAGGGCAGGATCTACCAGACCCACGCGGCGGCTTCGCGCGACCTGATGCGCGTCGGCGGCAAGGACGTCGAGGGCGGCTACGTGGTGTCGGGCCCGGCGACGGTGGCCGAGCAGCTGCCCGACGGCAACCCGTCGAAGAAGGCCGCGCTCGACTACGTGCAGAGGTACGACAAGCTCTTCGGCGCCGGCATGCGCAACCAGTTCGCCGCCCACACCTACGACACCCTGCTGGTGCTGCAGAAGATCGTGCCGGTGGCGCTGCAGAAGGGCAAGCCGGGCACGAAGGAGTTCCGCGCCGCGCTGCGCGACGCGATGGAGCACTTCGGGCCGCTGGCAGTGTCGCAGGGCGTGCTGAACTACACGGCGACCGACCACTGGGGCTTCACCGACGACAGCGCGGTGGTGCTCAAGGTGGTCAACGGCGACTGGCAGGTCGAGCAGTAGGCGGATGGATCTCTCCGTCGCCGGCATCCTGCTGCTCGACGGCGTGGCCAACGGCGCGATCTACGCGCTGCTGGCCGTGGCCATCGTGCTGCTGTTCGCCGTCACGCGGGTGATCTACATCCCGCAGGGCGAGTACGTCGCGTTCAGCGCGCTGACCCTCGGCCTGTTCCAGCTCGGCCAGGTGCCGGGCACCGTGTGGTTCCTGCTCGGCCTGGCGGCGCTGGCGGCCCTGCTCGACGCGGCGGCCGACCTGCGCGCACGTACGCCGGCGGCCGCCGCCGTCCGGCGCGCCCTGCGCACGCTGGCCTTCCCGGTGGCGGTGTCGGCGCTGGCCATCTGGCTGGCGCCGCACAAGCCGCCGATGGCGGTGCAGGCACTGCTGACGCTGGCGCTGGTCACGCCGTTCGGGCCGCTGGTCTACCGCCTGGCGTTCCGGTCATTGGCCGATGCCAGCGTGCTGGTGCTGCTCATCGTCTCGGTCGGGGTGCACTTCGCGCTCACCGGCCTCGGCCTGTTCTTCTTCGGCGCCGAGGGCTTCCGCAACCCGAGCTTCTGGGATGCGCGCTTCTCGATCGGCGCGCTGTCGCTGTCCGGGCAGGTGGTGATCATCCTCGCCGCGACGGCCGCGCTCATCGTCATGCTGTGGCTGTTCTTCGAGCGCACGCTGCAGGGCAAGGCGCTGCGCGCCACCGCCGTGAGCCGCCTGGGCGCGCGGCTGATGGGGATCTCCAGCGACGCGGCCGGCTCGCTCTCGTTCGCCATGGCCGCCTTCATCGGGGCGCTCTCCGGGCTGCTGATCGGCCCCACCACCACCATCTTCTACGACAGCGGCTTCCTGATCGGCCTCAAGGGCTTCGTGGCCGCGGTGTTCGCGGGCCTGGCCAGCTATCCGGCGGCCATGGCCGGCGCGATGATGGTCGGGGTGCTGGAGTCGTTCAGCTCGTTCTGGGCGAGCGCCTTCAAGGAAGCGATCGTGTTCACCTTCATCCTGCCCGTGCTGCTGTGGCGCTCGATGCACGATCCGCATCCGGACGAGGAGTGACGATGCCGCCCCGCGCATCGTCGCCCGGCGCGCCGCCGGTCGCCTCCGCGTCGGGCGGCCCCGGCGGGGCAGCCCTGCGCACGGCGGCCCTGGCCGCCTTCGTGGTGCTGGCAGCGGCGCTGCCGCAGCTGCCGGTGCCCGATTTCTGGATCACCCAGGCCAACTACATCGGCCTCTACGCGCTGGTCGCCATGGGCCTGGTGCTGCTCACCGGCGTGTGCGGGCTGACCTCCTTCGGACAGGCCGCGTTCGTGGGCATCGGCGCCTACGCCACGGCCTACCTCTCCACCGCGCTGGGGCTGTCGCCGTGGCTGAACCTGGCCGTCGGGCTGGCGCTCACCTGCGTGTGCGCGCTGGTGCTGGGCTGGATCACCCTGCGCATGAGCGGCCACTATCTGCCGCTGGCGACCATCGCGTGGTGCCTGGCGCTGAACTACACCATGGCCAACATGGAGTGGCTGGGCAAGTTCGACGGCATCCTGGGCGTGCCCCCGCTCTCGCTCGCAGGCATCGACTTCACCCGGGCGCGCAACATCTACTACCCGATCTGGGCGGCGGCGCTGGTCGGCGCGGTGGCCCTGCTCAACCTGCTCGATTCGCGCCCGGGGCGCGCCCTGCGCGCGCTCAACGGCGGCGTGACGATGGCCGAGGCGATGGGCATCTCGACCTTCCGCTACAAGGTGCAGGCCTTCGTCATCGCCGCCCTGCTGGCGAGCGTCTCGGGATGGCTGTTCGCGCATTTCCAGCGCACGGTCAACCCGTCGCCGTTCGGCATCAAGTGGGGCATCGAGTACCTGATCATGGCCGTGATCGGCGGGGTCGGCCACGTCTGGGGCGCCTTCGCCGGGGCGGCGGTGGTCAAGCTGGTCGAGGACCAGCTGCAGGTGCTGCTGCCGCGGCTGATCGGCACCGCCGGCAACTTCGAGATCATCGTGTTCGGCATCGTGCTGGTGCTGGTGCTGAAGTACGCGCCGCAGGGCCTGTGGCCCTTCGCGTCGTCGTGGCTGCCCGCGCCGCGGCGCGTGCGCGACTGGGAGCACGCGCCGCCGCTGGCCGAACGCGCCCGGCCCGCGCCCGGCACGCCGCTGCTCGAGGTCGAGCGGGTGCGCAAGCAGTTCGGCGGGCTGGTGGCGGTCAACGACGTGAGCTTCTCGATCCGCGGCGGCGAGATCGTCGGGCTGATCGGCCCCAACGGCGCCGGCAAGTCCACCACCTTCAACCTGGTGACCGGCGTGCTCGCCAAGACGGGCGGCTCGGTGCGCTTCCGCGGCGAGGACATTACGCGGCTGCGCTCGCGCCACATCGCGCGCCTCGGCATCTCGCGCACCTTCCAGCACGTGAAGATGATCCCGGCCATGACGGTGCTCGAGAACGTGGCCCTGGGCGCCTACCAGCGCGGCGGCAGCGGCATCGCGCGGGCGATGCTGCGGCTGGACCGCGCCGAGGAGCGGCGGCTCTTCCGCGAGGCCGAACGGCAGCTGGCGCGCATCGGCATGGCATCGCAGATGCACGAGCCGGCAGGCAACCTGGCGCTGGGCCCGCAGCGCCTGATGGAGATCGCACGCGCGCTGTGCGCCGACCCGGTCCTGCTGCTGCTCGACGAGCCCGCCGCCGGCCTGCGCCATCACGAGAAGCAGGCGCTGGCCGGCGTGCTGCGCCAGCTCAAGGCCGAAGGCATCAGCCTGCTGCTGGTGGAGCACGACATGGACTTCGTCATGAACCTGACCGATCGCATCGTGGTCATGGAGTTCGGCACCAGGCTCATGGAAGGCACGCCGGCGCAGGTCCAGGCCAGCCCGGCGGTGCGCGCGGCCTACCTCGGCACCGAGCACTGACATGACGGCCGGCGACCTGCTGCGCGTCGAGGACCTGCATGCCGGCTACGGCAAGGCCGAGGTGCTGCGCGGGCTGTCGCTGCGCGCGACCCCGGGCAGCGTGGTCACCGTGATCGGTCCCAACGGCGCGGGCAAGTCGACCCTGCTCAACGCGCTGATGGGCGTGCTCGCCGCGCGCGGTCGCATCCTCTACGACGGCGGCGAGGTCTCGGGCACGGCGCTGGAGGAGCGGGTGCGCCGCGGCATGGCGCTGGTGCCGGAAGTGCGCGCGCTGTTCGGCACCATGCCGGTCGAGGACAACCTGGTGCTCGGCGGCTACCGCCTGCGCGCGCGCAGGCGCCCGGCCGACGGGCTGGAGCAGGTATACGCGCTGTTCCCGCGCCTGAAGGAACGCCGCGCGCAACGGGCCGGCACCCTGTCGGGCGGCGAGCGCCAGATGCTGGCCATCGCACGCGCGCTGATCGGCGAGCCGCGGCTGCTGATGCTGGACGAGCCCAGCCTCGGCCTGGCGCCGCTGATCGTGAAGGAGATCTTCCGCACCATCGGGCAGCTGCGCGAGACGGGCGTGACCATCCTGCTGGTGGAGCAGAACGCGCGCGCCGCACTCGAGGTGGCCGACTACGGCTACGTGCTCGAGACCGGCGAGATCGCGCTCGAGGGGCCGGCCGCGCAGCTGGCGCGCGATCCGCGCATCGTCGAAACCTACCTGGGAGTCGGCCGGAGTTGAGTCGAGCCCGATCCGACTCCGACCGACTCGCCGCGCGCTGAACGCCGGCCCTCCGGAGCAACCACGCCATGTGGCACTACGAACCCCCGCTGCGCGACATGCAGTTCGTCATCGAGGAGCTGCTGGAAGCGCCCGCCCAATGGGCCGGCATCCCGGCCTACGCCGGCGTGGACGCCGATACCGCCCGCAGCGTGCTGCACGAGGCCGGCCGCTTCGCCGCCGAGGTGCTGGCGCCCACCAACGCCGCCGGCGACCTGCACGGATGCCGCTGGGAGGCAGGCCGCGTGAGCACGCCCCCGGGCTTTCGCGAGGCCTACCGTGCCTGGTGCGAAGGCGGCTGGCCGGCCCTGGGCTGCGATCCCGCCTGGGGCGGCCAGGGCCTGCCGCTGCTGCTCGGCACCGCCGTCGGCGAGATGCTCAACAGCGCCAACCACGCCTGGAACATGTACCCCGGCCTGGCCCACGGCGCCTACGAAACGCTGCGCGCGCACGCTGCGCCCGAGCTGCGCGAGCACTACCTGCCGCGCATCGTCAGCGGCGAGTGGCTGGCCACCATGTGCCTGACCGAGTCGCACGCCGGCAGCGACCTCGGCCTGCTGCGCACGCGCGCGGTGCCGGTGCAGGGCGAGGCGCATAGCGGCTGCGAGGTCCGGGTCACCGGCAGCAAGATCTTCATCTCCGGCGGCGAGAGCGACCTCGCCGACAACATCGTCCACCTGGTGCTGGCGCGCCTGCCCGACGCCGCCCCCGGCAGCAGGGGGCTGTCGCTGGTGCTGGTGCCGAAGGTGCTGCCCGACGGCACGGCCAACGCGGTGCACTGCGACGGCATCGAGCACAAGATGGGCATCGCCGGCAGCGCCACCTGCGCCATGCGCTTCGAGGCCGCCACCGGCTGGCTGGTGGGCGAGCCGCATCGCGGCCTGCCGGCGATGTTCGTGATGATGAACGCGGCGCGCCTGCTGGTGGGCATGCAGGGCCTGGGGCATCTCGAGATGGCCAGCCAGAATGCGCGCCGCTACGCGCGCGAACGCGTGCAGTCGCGCGCGCCGGCGCGACCCGAGGGCCAGGCCGCCGGCGCCGCCGATCCGATCGCCCTGCACCCGGCGGTGCGCCGCATCCTGTGGACCCTCCAGGCGCTCGTCGAGGGCCAGCGGGCGGTGGCGTATCGCGCCGCACAGCTGCTCGACGAGGCGGCGCACCACCCCGAGGCGGCACGGCGCGAACGCGCGCAGGAGCTGGCCGCGCTGCTCACCCCGGTGCTCAAGGCCTTCTGCACCGAGAACGGCCACTACGGCGCCGACGCCGCCCTGCAGGTGTGGGGCGGGCACGGCTTCGTGCGCGACCACGGCATCGAGCAGTCGGTGCGCGACAGCCGCGTGGCGATGATCTACGAGGGCAGCAACGAGATCCAGGCGATCGATCTGCTGCTGCGCAAGGTGCTCGACGACGGCGGCCGCCGCCTGGCGCTGCTGCTCGAGGAGCTCGAACGCGAAGCGGCGCTGTGCGGAGAATGCGCGTCCGCGGCCGGCTTCGGCGGCGCGCTGCGCGAGCACGCGGCGGCGCTCGCCGCGGCCGCCGACGCACTGGCCGCGGGCCGCGGCCGCGATCCCGAATGGCCGTACCGCGTCGCCGACGACTTCCTGCGCGCCACCGGCCTGGTGCTGATGGCCTGGGCCTGGGCACGCATCGCGCGCGTCGCCGCCGGCCGTGCCGACGACGCGTGGTACGAGGCCAAGCTGGCGGCAGCGCGCTTCGGGCTGCAGTGGCTGGCGCCCGAGATCGGCTGGCGCCTGCAGCGCGTGCGCGCCGCCGACGCCGCCCTGCCGTGGGTGCCGGCATGACCTCGCGCCCGGAAGATGCCCACGGCGCCGTCGAGGCCCCCGGCGGGCTCGACCAGTCGTGCCTGCGGCACGTGCTGGGCTACCAGCTGGCGCAGGCCAACATCCCGGTGCGCCGGATCTTCGCCAGGAACATCGGTGAGCCGCTGCAGCTCAGCCCGGTGGAGTTCACCGTGATCTCGCTGGTCGCCCACAATGCCGACGTGACGCACAAGCAGCTCTCGCAGGCGCTGGCCGCCTCGGCGCCGAACGTCACCGCGCTGCTCGACCGGCTCGAGCAGCGCCGGCTGCTCGAGCGCGTGCGCAGCGAGACCGACCGGCGTTCGCAGTTCATCCATCTCACGCGCAAGGGCGCCGCGCTGGCGCGCAAGGCCACGGAGATCTCGCGCACCATGGAGCTCGACCTGCTGCGCCATCTCAGCGACGCCGAGCGCGCCATCCTCTTCGAGCTGCTGCAGAAGGTGGCGCGCCACCGGCGGGTGTGAAGCGCGCCCGGGCGACGGGCGGGCGACGTGCGAACGGCAGCCGCCCTTCAGGCGAGCTCGAACACCCGCAGCGCCACGCGTTCGGGATGGCGCGCCCCGGTGCCGACGAACAGGCGCTCCATCAGCCAGGCCAAAGCGGGCGCGGCGGTCTCGAAGCGCGGCAGGCAGCGGAAATAGATCAGCGCCGGGTCGACCGGCTCGCCGCGCGCCAGGCGCGCGACGAGCTCCGGCGGGCCGCTGCGCAGCGCCTGGTTCTCCACGTAGATGCGATCGCCGGCATCGGTCTCGATCACGTAGCGCGCTTCGAGCCGCGCCGCGCGCCCGGCCACGATGAGCTGGAAGTCGGCGCCGCCGGGCAGCACGCGGCCGCTCCAGGCGCCGCTGGCGTGCTCGCACAGCACCTGGCCGCCGATAATCGGGATGACGCGGCGATGGCCGTGGCCGAGCGGGGAAGCCGACGGCCCGACCTCGATCGGCGCGCCGACCTCGACGCTCAGGGCCAGACACGGCCGCAGCGCCGGTGCGGCGAGCGCCTGCGCGGAATCCATGTGGTGCTCCTTTCGGGTCGGACGGTCGTGTGGCCGCTCCATTATCGACGCTTCGCGCCGCGTTCGCGCGCCGCTCAGGCGGCGTCGGCGCGGTCGCCGGCGAGCGGCGAAGCATCGAGCACGACGCGCGACAGCGCGGGCCGCTCGATGCCGCTGCGCCAGGCGCGATCGAGCTCCTGGCGCACCCAGTTGTAGACCTCGCGGGAGATCATCCGGTCGGCCACCATCGCCTCCATGGCGACGCGGCCATGGCGCACGGCAAACAGCAGCAGCAGGCGCCGCTCCAGCGCCGCGGTGAAGCCGGGGTACTGCGCGCGCATCTGCCCGATCACCTCTTCGGCGTATGCGATGCGTGCAGCCAGCACGCCGTCGAGCACGCCCGCCATGGCTTCGCCGAGCAGCGGCTTCAGGCGCAGGCGGTTGTAAGCGCGCAGGCGCTCGAGGACCGCGCGGCGGCAGCTCAGCAGCTCGAAGCGGTCGGCCAGCGCCCGCGCCAGCGGGCGGTCCAGCTTCAGGTAGCGGTGCAGCAGCAGCCCGACGCGATAGCGGGGGCCGGGCGCGTAGATCTCGCGCGCCACCCGGTCGTAGCCGGCGCGCCCCTCGGCGCGCGCGGCCTCGATCATGCGGCCGGTGTTGCGCATCATGACGTCGAGGTTGGCGACGCTGCTCACGCCGTCGCCGTACTCCGGAATCAGGTCGCGCTCCCGCGCGGCCAGCGTGGCCAGGCCGATGGCCAGCCGCTCGCGCTCCGACAGCGCGCCGTACGGGTCGAGGGCGGCCGCCCCGCGCGCGAGGTCGCGGCGGTAGTCGGCGTTGACCTCGTCGGCAACCCGCTGCGGCATGCCGAACGCCGCGGCGATGCGCCGCACGGTAGCCTCCACCTCCTCGGTCGACAGGCGGATGGCCTGCTGCTGCAGCGCCTGCTGCTGCGGCGACAGGCGATCCAGGCCGAGCCGGTGGATCACCCGGCGCAGCGACCCACCGTTGACCAGCAGGCTGAACAGCACGAAGCCGGTCGCGGTGTTGGCAATGAACTGGCGCATCGCCAGGGGCAGCGCCGGATGCTGGGCGACGCCGAGGGCCAGCACCAGAGTGACCGCGCCGCGCAGCCCGCCCCATGCGATCGCCAGGCGGTAGGCCGGCGAGATCGGCTCGCCCCGCCCGAGCCGCTCGAGCACGGGCAGCATCAGGAACAGCACCGCCAGGCGCGCGACGAGCGCGGCGACCACCGCCACCGCGACGTAGATCACGTCGGATCCGTTGCTGCCCTTCATCAGCCCCGGCACCCGCAGCGCGGCGAGCAGGAACACCACGGCGCCGGCCACCACCGCGACCTGCTCCCAGACCTGCTGCAGGTGCATCCAGTTGCGCGGCCTCAGGCGCGTGCGCCCGAGCGCATTGACGACGATGCCGGCACTGACCACCGCCACCACGCCGGAGACGTCGAGCACCTCGCCCGCGAGCAGGTAGAGGGGGTAGGGCAGGGCCATCGTCAATGCCGTCTCGGCGACGGGGAGGTTGTACATCCACGGCAGCACGAGCGTGACCAGGCGCCCGGCGAGCACGCCCAGCAGCAGGCCGCCAACGAAGGAATAGCCCAGCGTCGCCAGGCCCGAGCCCCAGTCGGCGTGCGCCGAGTGCCCGGTGAGCATGGCCATCAGCACGCCGGCCACCGCGATCGCCGCCGCGTCGTTGAGCAGGCTCTCGCCCTCGACCAGGTGGATGAGCCGCGCCGGTGCACCGACGTCGCGGAAGATCCCGACCACGGCCGACGGATCGGTGGTCGCCACGATGGCGCCCAGCAGCAGGCAGGCGACCCAGCCGTGCGGCGCGATCAGGCCCAGCGCCAGGCCGATCACCCCGGTGGCGACGAACACCGCCACCACCGCCAGCAGCAGGATGGGCGCGGCATCGCGCAGCATGCTGCGCACGTCGACGCTGAGCGCGACCTGGAACAGCAGCGGCGGCAGGAACAGCCACAGGTAGGCATCCGCGGGGAAGGTCGGCGCGAGCAGCGGATCGAAGATCAGGTGCGCGAACTGGGGCACCATGGCCTCGAAGGTGGCGTAGCCCGCGCCCAACGCGATGCCCACCAGCGACAGCAGCGTGGCCTCGGGCACGCCCATGCGCGCAGCCGCCGCCTGGATCACCGCCGTGGCGGCCAGCAGGCCGCCGAGCAGCACCAGCAGTTCGACGAGGCCGTGCACCGCCGGCGTCAGCCCGGCGGGCGCTGCAGGAACGCCAGCACCTCCGACATCAGGTCGTTGACGACGCGGTAGCGCCCCGCTTCCGCACCGAGGATCTGCGCCTCCGACTGCACGAACTGCGACGGCACCAGCTCATCGCGGCAGGAGGAGGCCATGCTGCGCGCCGACTCGGCGGTCGTCTCCAGGTGGAACTGCAGGCCGATCACCGAGCGCCCGAGCTGGAACGCCTGGTTCTCGCACGCCTCGCTGCGCGCCAGGCGCACGGCGCCGGGCGGAAGGTCGAAGGTCTCGCCGTGCCAGTGGAAGACCTCGACGCGCGGCGGAAAGCGGAAGGTGGCCTCGCCGTCCGCGGGCACCGCCTCGATCGGGAACCAGCCGATCTCCTTCGCCCGGCCGGGATAGACGCGCGCATCCATGGCGGCGGCGATCAGCTGCGCGCCCAGGCAGACCCCGAGCACCGGCTTGCCGGCGTCGATGCACTGGCGGATGAAGCGCTTCTCCTGCACCAGCCACGGATGCACGGACTCGTCGTTGACGCTCATCGGACCGCCCATCACCACCAGCAGGTCGATGTCGCCCGCCTGCGGCAGCGGGTCCGGCGTGTAGAACCGGGTCGCGCCGAGCGCCCAGCCGTTCGAGCGCAGCCACGGCTCGATGCTTCCGAGCCCCTCGAACGGGACGTGCAGCAGGGCGTGCGCGCGCCCGCTCATCGGTGCCCGGCCCGGCGGGCCGGCGCTTCGGGCCGATCGGGCTTGCAGGGAAACTTCCATTCGCGCAGCTCCTGGGCGAGCACCGCCTGGCCGTCCTGCTCGGAACGTCGGATCAGCTCGAAGACATTGTTGTCGTCGACCAGCTCGTGGCCGAGCCCTTTCTTGAGCTGCCGGTAGATCTCGTCGATGGTCGGTGCGCCCGCGGCAGGTTTCCGATCGTCCATGCCGATTTCCTCCGGTTGCGAGGGAGTCAACAGCCACGATGCTACCTCCACTGCGCCTCGAGGTCGCATCTCACCAATTGATCAAACGCCCGTCGTTTTGACGAATTGATCAATCGATATCCCGGCCGATACGCAGCCGCATCGGCCGGCTCCCCCCTGTAAACAAGAGCGTTTCCTCGCTGGCACGTGCCTTGCTAACGGCAGGGCACCATCACGCAAGGAGGAGACACATGAACCACGCGTCGATCCCCAGGATCGCGTACGGGTGCCTCGCGGCGCTCGCGCTCGCCGGGGCCGCGCCCGTCGCGCTGGCCGACAGCAGCGGCAAGTGGCAGAGCGGCAAGGAGGTCTACGACAAGGTGTGCGGCTACTGCCACGAGAGCGGGGTCGGGCCGGTCATCACCGGCCGCGACCTGCCGGCGGACTACATCCGCTACGTGGTGCGCCACGGCAATCGCGCCATGCCCAGCTTCCGTCCGAGCGAGATCGACGACGACATGCTGGCGGCCGTGGCCCGGCTGGTCTCGGGCAAGCAGGTGCAATGATGCAGCGGCGCCGTTTTCTCGGAAGCGTGGCGGCCGGCGGGGCGCTGGCAGGCGCTCCGCTGATCGCGCAGGCCTCGCTCGACCCTGCGGCTGCAGCCATCCCGCATGCCGATTCCGCTCGCCCGCTCGCCAGTGCGGCTCGCGCGCCCGTCGACACGGCTCGTCCAACGGTCGGCGGCATGCACGTGGCCATCGTGTCGCGCAATGACCTGCCGGAGGCGGCTGCGCTGAGCCGGGCGATCGCCGCGACCCTGCGCGAAGCCGGAGCGCGGCCAGTGCTGCTCGAGCGCGGCAGCGACGCGCTCGCCGCCTTCGACGACATCGACGCCATGCTGGCCGGCGCCGGCACGCACCTGGTGGGTATCGTCGATGATGCCCAGGCAGTGCTGCTGCACGAGGTCGCCGCGGCCCGCGGCGGCGGCTTCCTCGTCGAGGCGAGGCACCGCTTCCATGCGCGCGCAGTGCGCCACCACCTGCGCGGGCCGGACGGCGCCGACCCCGTCGCGTGGTCCGACCCGCTCGACGAATGGCCGCGGCGCATCGCGCAATGCCACGCCGCCGCCCTCGCCGGCCGGCCGCTGCCGCCGGCCGCATCGCAGCGTCCGCTCGCCGGCGGCCGCGCCACCGGAATCGGCCTGGTCTCGTTCGTCCTGGCCCTCTAGAAAGAATCGGAGACGGAAACATGAGTTCGAAGCGCAACGTGCTGCCCCGGGGCACCCCCGCGGCAGCGTTCGAGAAGGCCCTGGAAGAGCTGCGCGCGATCGTCGGGCGCGAGTACGTGCTGGACGATGCGGAGCGCCTGGCGCCCTACAACAAGATCATGATGCCGGTGCCGGATGCGCAGCATGCACCGTCGGCGGCGATCATGCCGGCCGACGTCGAGCAGATCCAGCAGGTGATGAAGGTGCTCAACCGGCACAAGGTGCCGGTCTACACGGTGTCCACCGGCAAGAACCTCGGCTACGGATCGGCCGCGCCGGTGCAGCGCGGCCAGGTGGTCATGGACCTGCGCCGCATGAATCGCATCCTCTCGGTGGACCCCGACCTGTGCACGGCCCTGGTCGAGCCCGGCGTGACCTACCAGCAGCTCTACGACTACCTGCAGGAGAAGAAGCTGCCGCTGTGGTTCTCGTGCCCGGCGCCGTCGGCCATCGCCGGCCCGCTGGGCAACGCGGTCGACCGCGGCGTCGGCTACACCCCCTACGGCGAGCACTTCATGTTCTCATGCGGCATGGAAGTGGTGCTCGCCAACGGCGAGGTGCTGCGCACCGGCATGGGCGCGATGCCCAACTCCAACACCTGGCAGGTGTTCAAGTGGGGATACGGGCCGACGCTCGACGGCCTGTTCACCCAGTCGAACTACGGCATCGTCACCAAGCTCGGCATGTGGCTGATGCCGGCGCCGCCCGACTTCCGCCCGTTCTGCATCCAGTACCCCGACGAGAGCGACATCAACAAGATCGTCGATGCCCTGCGGCCGCTGCGCATCGCGATGATCATCCCCAACGCGGTGGTGATCGCCCACACCCTGTGGGAAGCGCCCTGCACGCCGGTGAAGCGCGCCGACTACCACACCGGGCCGGGCGCGATCGGCGACGACGCGGTCAGGCGCATCCAGAAGGACCACGGCATCGGCGCCTGGAACGTCTACGCTGCGCTGTACGGCACCAAGGAGACCAACGACGCCAACTGGAAGATCGTCGAGGCGGTGGCCGCCGCCACCGGCGGCAGGATCGTCACCGCCGAGCAGGCGCGCGGCAGCAAGGCGCTGGAGTACCGCTTCGACCTGATGAAGGGCAAGCCCAACCTGGGCGAGTTCGGCCTGTACAACTGGCGCGGCGGCGGCGGCTCGATCTGGTTCGCGCCGGTCTCGCAGGCCAAGGGCAGCGAGACGCACAAGCAGATGCAGATGGCCAAGCGCATCCTCGCCAAGTACGGCTTCGACTACGTCGGCGAATTCATCGTCGGCTGGCGCGACATGCACCACGTCATCGACCTGCTCTACGACCGCACCGACGAGGCGCAGACGAAGCAGGCCTACGCCTGCTACGACGAGCTGCTGCACGCCTTCGCGAAGGAGGGCTACGGCCTGTACCGCGCCAACACCGCGTTCGCCGAGAAGGTCGCGGCCACCTACGGCCCGGTCAAGCGCAGCGTGGAGAAGCGCCTGAAGAAGGCCCTCGACCCCAACAACATCATCGCGCCGGGGCGCTGCGGCATCAGCCTGTAGGATGCGCGACGCCGGGCGCTCTCCGGCCCGGCCGCCGCGGGTGCAGAATGCCGGGAAGGCGACCGGCGGCGCGCGCTGCGTCGCCGCCCCGGGCGGCCCCGGCGGTGCATCGGGAGGAGAAGGATCGGTGGGAAGCGACAGGACGCCGCGCGCAGACCCGGATCTGCAGGCGAGGGTGGATGCCCTCGCTGCGCGGTTGCGCTTCTCGCTCGAGACCGGGCACATCTGGCTGGGCGAGCAGCGCATGCTGCTCATGCACGGGGCGGCGATCGCCGCGCTGCGCAAGGAGCTGTTCGATTCGCTCGGCGTCGATCGCGCCCGCGGCGTGCTGCTGCGCATGGGCTTCGCCTCGGGCGCACGCGACGCCGCCTGGGCGCGCGAGCTCTATCCCGAGGCCTCGGAAACCGAGCTGCTCGGCATCGGCCCGATGCTGCACACGATCGAGGGCATCGTGCGCGCACGCCCCGACACCATGACCATGAACGTCGCCAAGGGCATCTTCCATGGCGAGTTCACCTGGGAGAGCTCGTTCGAGGCCGACGTGCACTACCAGCTCTACGGCATGGCGACCGGGCCGTGCTGCTGGATGCAGGTGGGCTACGCCAGCGGCTACTCCTCGACGCTCATGGGCCGCTTCATCCTGTTCAAGGAAACGCAATGCCATGCGGCCGGCGCGCGCGACTGCCACATCGTCGGGCGCCCGGCGGCCGAGTGGCCCGACGCGGCCGAGCTGCTGAAGTATTTCGAGCCCGACTCGGTCGCCGACCACATCCTGCGCCTGCAGGAGGAAGTGCAGAACCTGCGCTCCTCGATCGACGACGACGCGCGCAGCGACAACCTGGTGGGCCAGTCGGCGAGCTTC
Source organism: Burkholderiales bacterium 70-64 (assembly GCA_001898645.1). GTDB lineage: Bacteria > Pseudomonadota > Gammaproteobacteria > Burkholderiales > Burkholderiaceae_E > Zeimonas. The sequence goes on along the minus strand of MKUQ01000020.1, from coordinate 18,571 downwards.
CGGCAGGCGCGCGAGCTGATGCAGCGCGCCGCTTCCAGCCAGGTCAGCGTGCTGCTGCTGGGCGAGACCGGCGTGGGCAAGGAGATGTTCGCGCGCGCCCTGCACAACGCCAGCCCGCGCGCCACGGCGCCGTTCATCACCATGAACTGCGCGGCGCTGCCGGAGCAGCTCATCGAGGCGGAGCTCTTCGGCGTCGAGAAGGGCGCGTTCACCGGCGCCCACCAGTCGCGCCCCGGGCGCTTCGAGCGCGCCCACTGGGGCACGCTGTTCCTCGACGAAGTGGCGGAGCTGTCGGCCTCGGCGCAGGCCAAGCTGCTGCGCGTGCTGCAGGAAGGCGAGCTCGAGCGCATCGGCGACGTGCACACGCGCAAGGTCGACGTGCGCCTGGTGGCCGCGACCAACGTCGACCTCGAGCGGGCGGTGGAGCAGGGGCGCTTCCGCAAGGATCTCTACTACCGGCTCAACGTCTACCCGGTCGTCATCCCGCCGCTGCGCGAGCGCAAGGACGACATCCCGCAGCTGGTGCAGCTGTTCGTGGAACGGTTCTCCGCGCGCCACAGCAAGAAGGTGCCGGGCGTCACCGACCAGGCCCTGCACGCGCTGTGCCGCTACGACTGGCCGGGCAACGTGAGGGAGCTGGAGAACGTGATCGAGCGCGGCGTGATCCTGGCCCCCGCGGGCGGACGCATCGACCTCTCCCACCTGTTCCCGTCGATCAGCGCCGGCAGCGGGCGCCACCGCACCACCGGGCTGGCGCGCGACGGCACCGTGCTGCGCCGTGACGAAGACCTGGTCAACGCCTTCCTCGACTACGTACTCGAAAAGAAGGTCAGCCTGGACGACGTCGAGACCATCCTGCTCGCGGCGGCGGTGGAACGCGCCGGCGGCAACCTGAGCTCGGCCGCCCGCACCCTGGGGATGACGCGCCCGCAGCTGGCCTACCGGCTCAAGAAGCGCGAGACGGCGGGATAGCGGCCGGGCCGCCCTCCCTTCATGCCGCCTCGATGCCCTGGGCGCCGCCGTCCAGCGTCGCGACGTAGGCCAGGGCGCTGCGCTTCAGATCGACGAACGCCGGCTTGTCCAGCTCCGATTCGCGGCACCAGAAGAACAGGTCCCTGGAAGTCGGCGCGGCCCCGGTCGGCAGCTCCACCAGCGGGAAGCTCTCGCGCAGGCACTTCACGGGCCAGGCCGGCAGCACCGCCAGGTGCCGCCCCTCGACCATCAGGCGCAGCAGGACGTAGGCGTCTCCAAGGGTCGCCACCTCGGTGCGGATCTGCTGGATGCCGACCCTGGAGAGCATCTCGAACACCTCCTTCTCGTAAGGCGAGGCGGTGCCCAGGCTGATCCAGTCGTGGCGATCGAAATCGTCCGCCGCCAGCGTCTCGCGCGACGCGAGGGGATGCCGCAGGCCGCAGAACACGCCGATGCGGTCGCGCGCCAGCAGGAAGCGGGCGATCCCCTGCGGCGGACGGGCCAGCCACGAAGGCGCCATCACCAGGTCGTGCTCGCCGTCGATCAGCTGGTCGATGAGGCGGTGCGGCCGATCGGTCTGGATGGTGAGCGCGAGGCCCGGGTTTGCCTTCAGCAGATGGGTGACCAGGCCGGGCAGCACGGCGGCCCCGACCAGCGGGCCCGCCGCGAGCCTGAGCTGGTTGCGCAGCCCCAGCCGGTGACGCGCGGTCGATTCGCGCAGCGCATTGATCCCGCGCGCGATCACCCGGCCCTCGCGCGCCAGCATCTCTCCCAGCGGCGTGCTGCGCACGCCGAAGCGGCTGCGCGTGAACAGCTGGCCGCCGGCCTGCATCTCGAGCACGCGCATGTTGCGCGTGAGCGTCGGCTGCGTCAGGCACAGATGCTTGCTGGCTGCGGTGATCGAGCCCTTGTCCAGGATCGTCGCCAGTTGCTGGAGATGACGCGGATCCATGCGTTCTTTTCTGGTTGGCGAACCAAAAATACATTTTACGAGAGTCGCGAAAGATCCGATCCTATCGGCTCCCGCACCCGGCCAGCGACCGCGGACCGGGACCCGGACGGAGACGACCCAATGGAATTCCTCGCCACCCGCCGCCACGCCCTGCGCATCCTGGGCGGCCTCCCGCTCATGCTGGGCCTCGGCGCCGGCGCGACCGGGGCCGCCGCGCAGGGCGCCTACCCGGGCAAGCCGGTCCTGATCATCAACAATTTCCCGCCCGGCGGGCCGTCCGACCTGCTGGCGCGCTCGATCGCCCCGGCGCTGCACGAGACCCTCAGGCAGCCCTTCATCGTGGAGAACCGGGCCGGTGCCGCCGGCAACATCGGCGCCGAGGCGGTGGCCAGGAGCCTGCCGGACGGCCATACCCTGCTGGTGGGCATCGACACCACCTTCACGGTCAACCCCTACATCTACCGCAGCATGAGCTTCAAGGCCGCCGACGTCGTCCCGGTGGTCATCATGGCGTCCTCGGGCCTGCTGGTGGGCGTGCACCCCTCCACGGGCATCAAGACCCTCGAGGGGATGATTATCGCCGGCAAGACGCGCGAGATCGCGCTCAGCTCGGCCGGCAACGGCAGCCCGGGCCACCTCGCGGCGCAAGTCCTCGCCGATGCCACCGGGATGCGGATCAACCCCATCTTCTATCGCGGCAACACGCCGGCGGTCACGGCCGTCGTGGCCGGCGAGGTCGACGGCGGCATCCTGGCCACGCCCGGCATGCTGCCGCACGTCAAGGCCGGCAAGGTCACGGCGCTCGCCGTGACCAGCCGGCACCGCTCCGATCTCCTCCCCGACGTGCCCTCCGTGGGCGAGCTGGGCCTGCCGGGGCTGGAGCTCGAAGTGCTCTACCTGGTGATGGCGCCCGCCGCGACGCCCCCGGCCGTCGTCCAGGTGCTGCAGAAGAGTATCCTCGACGCCCTGAAACGCCCCGAGGTGCAGACCCGCATGAGCAGCCTCGACCTGCGTTTCGAAGGCCTGACCGGCGCCGCCGCGCACGAACGCATGGCAGCGCTGAGCGCCCGCTACACCAGGGTCGTGCAGGCCACCGGCATGAAGGTGGAGTGAGAACCGACGCATGCAACGTCCCAACATCATCTACATCGTCGCCGACGACCTCGGCTACGCCGACCTCGGCTGCTACGGCGGGCGCGAGGCGCAATTCGGCCCGGTCTCTCCGAACATCGACGGCCTGGCCGCCGGCGGGCTGCGGTTCACCGAGGGCTACGCCAACGCGCCGGTGTGCTCGCCGACGCGCTTCGCGCTCATGACCATGCGCTACCAGTACCGCCTGCGCGGCGCGCTCGAGGAGCCGATCCACAGCCGCAGCAAGGGCAGCACCACGCTGGGCCTGCCGACCGACATCCCCACCCTGCCCTCGCTGCTGAAGGAGGCCGGCTACCGCACGGCCCTGATCGGCAAGTGGCACCTCGGCTATCCGCCCGCCTTCGGGCCGCTGCGCTCGGGCTACGAGGAATTCTTCGGCATCATGGCCGGCGGCGCGGACTACTTCACCCATCGCAGCGGCAGGGGCGACCACGACCTCTACCTCGGCGAGGAAGAGCACCATGAAGTCGGCTACCTCACCGACGTGCTGTCCAGGCGCACGGTGGAGTACATCCGGCACGTGGCCGATGACGCCAAGGCCGGCAAGCCCTTCTTCCTCAGCCTGCACTACACGGCGCCGCACTGGCCGTGGGAGACCCGCGACGACGGCCACGTCTCCGCGGACGTCGCGGGCAACCTCTTCCACCTGCACGGCGGCAACATCCACAGCTACCGCCGGATGATCCACCACATGGACGAAGGCATCGGGTGGATCGTGCAGGCGCTGCGCGAGCAGGGGCTGGAGGAGAACACCCTGGTGGTGTTCACCAGCGACAACGGCGGCGAGCGCTTCTCCGACAACTGGCCGCTGGTGGGCGGCAAGATGGACCTCACCGAGGGCGGCATCCGCGTGCCGTGGATCGCGCGCTGGCCGGCGGTGATCCCGCCCGGGCGCACCAGCGGGCAGCACTGCATGACCATGGACTGGTCGGCGACCATGCTGCAGCTCGGCGGCGGGCAGCCGCACCCCGAGCACCCGCCCGACGGCGTGTCGCTGCTCGAGGTGCTGCGCGACCCCGGCCACACCTTCGAGCGCCCGATGTTCTGGCGCATGAACCACCGCAGCCAGCGCGCCTGCCGCGAAGGCCGCTGGAAGTACCTGAAGGTGGACGAGCACGAATACCTGTTCGACATCGAGGCCGACGCGCGCGAGCGGGCCAACCGGGCCACGCGCGACCCGGCGCGCCTGGAGCGCATGCGCGAGCATTGGCTGGCCTGGAACGCGACCATGCCGCCGATCCCGCCGGACGCCGCGGTCAGCCTCGGGTATTCCGCGAAGGACATGCCGCAGCGCTGACCGGCGGGCGGTATCCACACCGCCTGATGCGGTCTTGCGTTCAGAAAGAACGGGTCGCGCTCAGGCCGACCAGCCAGCTGCGCTGCGCCGCCGGCGCGTAGTAGCGGCCGTTCCCGTCGTTGACGTACACCGCGCCGACGTAGGCGCGATCGAAGGCGTTGTCCAGGCGCGCGAACTGGTGCAGCCGCCAGGCGCCGATGCGCTGCTCGAAGCCGGCACGCAGGTTGGCGACGAAGTAGCCGGCGGCCGCCTCGGTGTTGCGGTCGTCGGCCTCGACGCGCCCGCTCCAGCGCCCTTCGAGCGCCGACGAGAACCCGCTGGACGGATGCCGCCAGGCCAGCTCGGCCCACAGCGTGCGGCCGGGCACACCCGGGATGCGGCTGTCCGGGGCGACGGCGCCCGCGACGCCGGCGAAGCCGTCGCGAAAGCGCGCCTCGAGCCAGGTGGCCGCGATCCTCGCCGAGGCGTTCTCGCCGATGCGCGCATCGAGGCTCAGCTCGACGCCGAGGCGCCGCGTGCGCCCGGCATTGCGGTAGGCGGTCCGCCCGCCGGCGTTGGTGTCGACGACGATCTCCTCGCGCGTGTCGATGCGGAACAGCGCCGCGTCGAAGCGCACGGCCGGGTCGAGCCGCACCTTGATGCCGATCTCGGCGTGGCGGCTGATGCTCGGCCTGAGGTCCAGGTTCAGCCCGCTCGCACCCGTCGGGCGATAGGCCAGCTCGATGAAGGTCGGCGTCTCGAAGCTGCGGCCCAGGTTGGCATAGAGGTTGACCTTCTCGCCCAGGTGACGGACCACCCCGACCGCCGGCGTCCACGCCGAATACGCGACGCTGCCGCTGTCGTCCGGATTGGCGCCGGTGACGTAGCGGTCGCGCGAATCGAAGGTGACCCGCGAGCGGCGCAGCCCTGCGTGCAGCGACCACTCGGGCAACGGCGTCCATTGCGCCTGGGCGTACACGCCGGTCTGGCGGGTGGCATCGTCCTCGTCGCGCCGCAGCGCGCCCTTGGTGCCGGCATCGTTGACGTAGCCCTGCCGCCGGTCGTCGGCGCGCTCGGCGTCGATGCCCGCGGTGAGGAGCAGCGCGTCGATGCGCCGCGTCCATCGCAGCCCGGCGCCACCGAAATTGCGCTCGTAAGTGCTCACGCCGCCCGAGCTCGTCGCGCCGGTACCGGCGAGCGCGAGGTACTGCTCGTTGCCGCGCTGGCCCATGTACACCGTGGCGCGGACCGCCCCGCCGCCTTCGAGCTCGTGCTCGAAGACGAGGCCGGCCTGGCTGTTCTCGAGGCTGCGCCGCGTCCGGAACGCCAGCGCCGCCGCGCCGGCCTGGCGCCGGTCGGCGGCCATCTCGGCGGCGGTCAGCCCGAGCGGATCGAGGTTGTCGGGCTGGTCGAGCCGGTTCAGGACCACCGTGAACCGGGTTCCGGCCTGCGGCGCGAAGCGCAGCTTGGCGTTCAACTGGTCCTTGCGCGCCGAGCTCCAGGCGCGGTATCCGTCGGTCTCCGACCGCGACACGGAGACCAGCGCGTCGAAGCCCTCCCACCGGCCCCCATAGCGGCTTGCCGCCCGCCAGCTCCCCCAGCTTCCGGCGGCCACGTCGGCGGCCAGGCTGGGCGGGCTCGTGCCGTCGGCCGTGAACACCTGCACCACGCCGCCGGCGTGATTGCCGTAGAGCGCCGAGAACGGGCCGCGCAGCACCTCGATGCGCTCGGCCGAGGCGAGGTCGAACAGACCCGAGCCGCCCTGGCCGTCGGGCGTGCTGGCCGGAATGCCGTCGGCGAGCAGGCGCACCCCGCGCACGCCGAATTGCGAACGCGCCCCGAAGCCGCGCAGGACGATCTGCTCCTCCTGGGCAAAGGTGCCGCGATTCGTCGCCACCGCTCCCGGAATGCGGTCGAGCACCTCCGACACGCCGATCTGCCATCGATCGCGCAGGTCGCGCCGCTCCACGACGTCGATCGCGGCCGGCAGGTCGAAGCTGCTCGCCTCGCCGCGGGTGGCCGTGACCACCACCGGCGCCAGGCTGCCTTCGGCGGCGGCCTCGACGCCGGTCCGGGCCACGGCATTCACGGCGGCCAGGGCCACCCACACCGCACCGCACAGCAGCCGGCGCAGCGCCGGCCTCATCGAGCCGCGGATGCGCTGCCGATCTTCTCCAGTTGCGCCTCGAAGTCGTGCGAGCGCTTGTAGGCGCCGATGCCCGGATCGAGCGCCACGATCGACGACAGGAACAGGTTGTCGCCCTGGCCGTTGCTGCGGAACTGGTGGTTCCATGGCGAGCCGTTGCCGGTGCCGATGTAGAGCTGGTTCAGCTCCGCATCGTAGGCCATCGAGTCCCACACCGCGCCGCCGCCGCCCCGGTCGAGCCAGCCGCGGCCGTGCCAGGTCTTGAGCGCCATTTCCATGGCCTGGTCTTCAGGCGGGCCGTCCGGGTTGCCCGGCACCGTGAAGAAGCGCCACGCCTGCCCGCCCGTCTCGGCATCGTAGGCGGTGATGTAGCCGCGCACGCCGAACTCGGCGCCCCTGTTGCCGATCGGCACCCTGCCCCTGACGATGCGCGGCGTGCCGGTGATGGTGTAGCTCCGAGCGGCCCCGAGCGGGGCCACCCGTCACTTGTCACCCGCCAACGTCACTTCTTGATGCTGATCACCTGCGGCTGCGTCACGGCCTTCAGTCCGTCGAGCCCGAACTCCACGCCGTAGCCCGAGCCCTTGACGCCGCCGAAGGGCACCATGGGGTGGATCATCCCGTGCTGGTTGATCCATACGGTGCCGGCCTGGATGCGGCTGGCGACCTGCTTGGCCTTCTCCACGTCGGTCGACCACACCGAGGCGCCCAGCCCGACATCGAGCCGGTTGGCGCTGGCGATCGCCTCCTCCACGTCCCGGTACCGGATGATCGGCAGCACCGGGCCGAACTGCTCCTCGTCGACCAGGCGGTCGCCATCCTTCAGCCCCGTGACCAGGGTGAGCGGATAGAAGTAGCCGGCGCCGCCCCGGGGCGTGCCGCCGCAGACGACGTTGCCGCCCTGCGCCTTGGCGCTTTCCACCAGATCGACCACCTTGTCGTACTGCATCTTGTTCTGGATCGGGCCCATCACCATGCCCTCTTCCAGCCCGTTGCCCATCGGCATCGCCTGCGCCAGCTCCTTCAGCGCCTGCACGGTCGGCTCGAACAGGCTCTCGGGCACATAGAGCCGCTTGGCGGCAGCGCAAGTCTGGCCCATGTTGATGAAGGCGCCCCAGAACAGGCCCATGGCCATCGCCTTCGGATCGGCGTCGGGCAGCATGATCGCGGCGTCGTTGCCGCCGAGTTCCAGCGTGACCGGGACGACGTTCTTCGCCGCCGCCTCGGCGACCTTCGCACCGGTGCGTGCCGAGCCGGTGAACATCACCTTGTTGATGCCGGGGTCGGAGACCAGCCAGGAACCGACCTCGCCCGGCCCGCTGACGGTGTTCACGACGCCCTTCGGCAACGCCTCGCTGATCAGCCGCACCATCTCCAGCGTGCCGATCGAGGTGTACTCCGAGGGCTTGATCACCACGGTGTTGCCGGCGCGAATGGACGGAATGATCTGCCAGATGGCGATCAGCAGCGGCCAGTTCCACGGTGCGATCGCGGCGATCACGCCGTAGGGCTTGCGGTGCACTTCGTCGCGACGCGTTTCGTCCTCGAAGGCCACTTCCATCGGCATGTCGAGGCTGGCCGGCACCTGCGTCCATACTTCGCAGCCCCACACCTCGAAGCGGGCGCCCGGCACCTGGTCGGGGCCGACGCCGCCGAGCGGCTTGCCCTGCTCGCGCGTGACCCAGTCGGCCAGGTACGCGTCGTTGGCCTTGATGATCTCGGCCACCTTCATCATCAGCGCCTTTCTTTCGGCGTCGGGGCGCGCGGCCCAAGCGGGCTGCGCGGCGCGCGCGGCGGCGATCGCGTCAGCCACCTGCTGCCGGCTGGAGATGGGCACGTTGCCGAGCGTCTCGCCGGTGGCCGGATTGATCGACGCGAAGGTCTTGTCCGAGCCGACGGACTGGCCGTTGCTCGTGTTGAGATAGGTTGTCATGGCGTCTCCTGGAGTCGTTGCTGGAGAACGCGCCGCCCACGGCGCATCCCGCAGCGGTTGAATGCCGCAGCGACAGCCATCGTCCCTCAGGACAAGCCGCCGGACTTGTAGCGGGGTGCGATGGGAGTTGACCCGGAGTGCAGTTTCAGATCCGCGACCGCCTGCGATACTCGCGCGGGCCGGCGCCGTACGCCGCCTTGAAGAGGCGGCTGAAATGCGCCATGTCGCTGAAGCCGTTGTCGAAGGCAATGCGCGTGATCGTCTTGTCGCGGCTGTCGGCGTCGACCATTGCCCGCCGGCAGCGATCGAGGCGGGTCTGCTGGATGAAGGCGCCCGGCGACTGCCCGAAGGGCTCGAACCACGCATACAGCGTACGGCGCGAAACGCGCAGCTCGGCGGCGACGGCGTCCGGGGTGAGCTCGGGATCCTCGATGCGGCTGGCGATGTAGCGACGTGCGCGCGCCAGTTGCGCGTCGACTCGCGTGTGGCGTACGTCACTCGCGCTCTTCGCTGCCGCGAGCATGAGGCCCGCGATCGACGTGCAGATCGCGTCGGCAGACGGCGGATCGTAGGCCTGCGGGTCGCGCAACGCAGTCAGGACCGAGCCGAGCGCGACGCGCGACGCGCCGGTGGCGTGGAACGACCGCCCCACCCCGTTCGTAGCCAGCGACTTCCACTCCGGGCAGGCGTCCAGCGGCAGCAGCGCGACGGCGAATCGGCTGGCGTCGCCGATGTCGATCGAATACGGACGCGACGTGTCGTAGAACGTCCACGCACCGGGAGTCAATTCGCTGCGGCGGCCGGCCTGCTCGAGCCGGCTCATGCCGTCCACTTGCCAGAAGAGCTTCAGGAAGGCGCGATCGGAGCGCTCGGACAACGTGCGCGTGCGCGTGACGCGATGCGCGTCGGCATCGACGTACGCCAGTTGCACCGTGCCGAGCTGCCTCGCGGTGAGTGCCGCGTGGAAGTCATCACGGCGCGTGACCGCGACCTCGAGCGGGAGGAAATTCTCGCGCACGCCCGCCTTCCAGCCGGAGGCGCTGCGCGTGCTCAGTTGGGCTACGCCCGGCGAGGCTTGCATCTCCATCCCCCACGGCCGCAAGGAGCCGCTTCTGCTTGGTTGGCCCGCCCGACACAGGGACGAGGCGCGACCGGTCAATGACGAACGCTCATTTTTGACAGAAAACGGAACGAACGCAATGCGGGAGGCCGGCGGCCGAGCGCCTTGATGGCCCCGGTTGCTCTACAACCTGCCTCGTCGCGGCATCGAGCGGGATCTGCTGCCGCGGCTGTGCGAGCAGCCATCTCCCGAGATCGATGCACATCGGCTTGCTCGCGCGCAAGGTTGCGCCGCAGGGGCTCCGGCATAATCCTTGCAGGTTCGACAACCGACCACCGGGAGGTCAGGAAATGACATTGTCCCCGATCGGGCCGGCGACACGCACATCGGCACTCCTTCTCCTCGGCCTAGCCGCGAGCGCAGGGCTACCGGCCCGGGCCGAGCCGGTACGCTACGCGATCGATCCGCACCACACGTTCGTGAACTTCGAGGTCAGGCACTTCCAGACCTCCACCGTACGGGCGCGGTTCGACCGCACCGAAGGCTACGTGGTGCTCGATCGCAGCGCGCGCACGGGCCGGGCCGAGATCGACATCGATACGGCCTCCATCAGCTCGGGCATCGCGGACTTCGACAAGCACCTGCGCAGCGCCGACTTCCTCGACGCCGCCCGCAGCCCCAAGGCCCGCTTCACCGGCACGGACTTCAGCTTCGAGGGCGACCGGATCGCGGCCGTCGCCGGCAGCCTGACGCTGCTGGGCAAGACCGTGCCGGTCACGCTGAAGGCGAGCAACTTCAACTGCTACGACTCGCCGATGCTGAAGGCGCGCGTGTGCGGCGGCGACTTCGAAACGACGATCCGGCGCAGCCAGTGGGGCATGACCTGGGGAATCGACCTCGGCGTACCCGACTCCGTGCGGCTGCTGATCCAGATCGAGGCGGTTCAGCAGCAGCAGTAGCCGCCGTCCCCGGACGGCCAGCGAGGGGCGGCGCTCGACGACAGCCGTCCGCCCGCTCCCGCGGGCAGGGGCGCCGCGCACCGTCACAGCTCCGTGTACTTGCGGCGGCTGCCGTGTGCGAGATGCGCCGGATACTTCTGCGCGTTCACCCGCATCTTGCGCCGGGCCGCCTGCGCCAGGTCGATGCCCAGCTTGTCGGCCAGCCGCACCAGGTAGAGCAGCACATCGGCCATCTCCTCCCCGACCTGGGCAAGCTTCTCCGGCGACAGCCGTTTCGACTCTTCCTCCCCGAGCCACTGGAAATGCTCGAGCAGCTCGGCCGCCTCGACGCTGAGCGCCATCGCCAGGTTCTTCGGCGCGTGGAAGCGATCCCAATCACGCTCGTCGGCGAAGCGGCGCAGGGCCTGCGCGAGCTCGGTAAGGGGGTCGACACTGGGAAGCGGCGGGTCGGCATTCATGCGGCGGGCACTCGGCGGAGAATTTTCCAGGGCCGGACAATCATAGCTTCGGCATCGCCAAGGCGTACCTCAGGCCGGGGACCCGATGGCCAACCCGTCCAGCGGACTAGGCACGTCCGCGACTTCGGGCGGCCCAGGTCTCGCATCCATGGCAACTCCTAGCCCAGAACCTCGCGGTAAAGGAACAGCACGGCATACAAGGCCTGCTTGTAGGTTAATGCCGGTTAATGCCGATACACGCCGCAATAAACATACGTCTGCTTGGTACGGAGGCTGTAATGCAGATACCGAATGCGCTCGCGCACGCGAGCGAGCAGTCTGGGCGGCCCGGAAGGGCTGCTCGCAGTCGACGAAGGAACCGGCGGACGACTTACATCGGCTGCAATCTGCATAATTGCTGTATGTTTACACAGCTATCGAACTTCCACCATCATCCGATTGCACTACTGGCGGCTTCCGAAAAGATTATGCAGAATGCATGAACCCCACACGGAAGCTATCCTTGGCAATCACCTACCTCCGGTCCATCACCCTGCAGCGGCCGGGAACCTACGGTTGGTGCGGGTTTCGGAAGACCGAGCACCCGGTTATACCCGGCCGAGCATCGGGTTATCCCCGTCCTCAGAACGGTGTCGACAGCGCTGCTGGAGCCGTCCGCCGGCGGGAACCGGAATTCTCCTCGGGTTACGCTTGAGCAAAGGGTGAGGGGATGGAAAAAAATCGAGCGGAAACAAGTAGCTACCGGCATGGATATGGACGGGTTATGTCGACGAGAAGGGATTTATCCGTGGGTTTGCAGCGATCCAAATCACGTTAGGGATCATCTGATTAACGCAGCGCCCGCGCGCGCGGCACACTGAGGCGAGACGAAGCGCTCGATGGGGAACGACGAAGTGAATCGCGCGTCACGACTACGCACTTCGAGTGCGCCTTGCAGGGCGCTTGCGGCGGCCATGAGCGCTCGCCGCACGGACTCATCGCATCGCGGCGAGCAGTTTCCTGCGCGCCATCCACAGATTCGACAACGCGAACAGCGTCTCCACCTGCGCAGTGTTCTTCGCGAGCCCGCGGTAACGCACCTTCGTGAAGCCGAACTGGCGTTTGATCACCCGGAAGGGATGCTCGACCTTGGCACGGATGCTCGCCTTGCACCGTTCGATCTCGTCGGTGATCGCATCGAGCCGATCGTTCAGATCGAGCAGCCTGCGCTTGCCCGGGCGCATCGCGATGAACCAGTTCGACAACCGCGATTCGCAGCGCTTCTCGGCCCCCTGATACCCCGCATCGCCGAAGGCCGCCGTCTCCTCGCCGTGCAGCAGCGCGCCGGCCTGCGTGACGTCGTTCATGTTCGCCGGTGTGCCGATCACGGTGTGTACCAGCCCCGAGTCGGCATCGACGCCGATGTGCGCCTTCATCCCGAAGTGCCACTGGTTGCCCTTCTTCGTCTGGCGCATCTCGGGATCGCGCTCGCCGCAACGGTTCTTTGTCGAACTCGCTGCCGAGATCAGCGTCGCATCGACCACCGTGCCGATCTTGAGCATCAGGCCATGCGCTTGCAGGACCGCATTGACCGTCGCCAACATCTGGCCGGCCAACTCATGCTTCTCGAGCAGATGGCGAAACCGCAGGATCGTGCTCTCGTCGCGCAATCGCCGCATCG
>MKUQ01000020.1:0-5987 GCA_001898645.1 Burkholderiales bacterium 70-64 | reverse complement strand
GGCCCTTCGAGCCCGGCGAACTCACGGTACAGCGGCACGTCGTGCAGCGCCTCTTCCATCGCCGGATCGCTCAGACCGAACCACTGCTGCACAAAGTGCACCCGCAGCATCACCTCGATGCCCATCGGCGGGCGCCCCGTCTTGCCCTTCGGGTAGTGCGGCTCGATCAGCGCCACCAACTCCGCCCACGGCACCACACGCTGCATCTCTTCGAGGAACTCGCGCTTACGCGTCTTCTTCGTCGACATCTTCAGCCCAAGGTCTGCTTGCTTCATCGTTCTGAATCGCCCTGCGTCGGTTCCCGAATCATCGCATCATGCCGCTGCCGGGCATCGGGTTATGCAGACCTTCCTTAGAACGCTAGGTGCAACAGGAAAATGTCATGCGCGACCTGAATACCGTTCTTCTAAAGCTGGCCAAACGAGCGGAAACCTACGATCGTCAGCATATTATCGATTCATTCGTCGACATCGGGCCCCTATTCACTCTCCTCTCGAATCCCGACAGCCAAGTTCTGTTCGGACGTCGAGGCACCGGCAAGACTCACGTCCTTGGCTATCTCGCGAACGAGATTCAGCGCCGCGGAGCGATCGCAGTTCAGCTCGACATGCGGACGATCGGATCAACTGGCGGCATCTACTTTGACGCGAAATTGTCGCTAGCCGAACGTGCTACCCGCCTACTGGTGGACGTCCTCTGTGCAATTCACGATCGACTGCTGACGGAAGCACTCGCAAAGGCTGCGCATCGCGTTCGCGCTGGACTGCTGCGATCGCGAGGCGATGAGCTGGGTGGCGACGACCGGTGGCATCGACGGCAACCTGGTGCGTGATCTGATGGTGGAGGCGATCGAGGCGCGTTTCGGCGCGGCCGGCCCCCCTGATGCCGTGGAATGGCTGACCGACAACGGCTCGCCGTACGTGGCGGGCGAAACGCGCCGATTCGCCCGCCAGATCGGCCTGGTGCCGTTGACCACGGCGATCAACAGCCCGCAGTCCAACGGCATGGCCGAGAGCTTCGTGAAGACCTTCAGGCGCGACTACGTCGCGCGGATGGATCGAAGCGATGCCGCGACGGTGCTGCGCCAATTGAGCGCCGCCTTCGAGCATTACAACGAGGTTCATCCCCATAGCGCGCTTAAAATGCTCTCGCCGAGGATGTTTCGGCGAAGAGCCGTTGAGCTACGTTTGGCCGCGTGTCCGGAGATGTAGGGGCAACTCCAGGACCTTCTTCCGCGAGCATCCGGACGGAGCGTTTCCTCCGAGGCGGCGGGGCGAGCGCGAGTTCGGTGACGCCCAAGAACGAGACCGTCCCTGGCCGGCATCGCCGGGCGCCACGACAGCCGTGCTCACCGCAAGCAGCGACTGGCTGTACGTTCGCTTCCGCGATGAGGCCGAGGGCGAGATCGCCCTGAAATTTAAGCGGAAGAATTGGTGGGGCGGTTCCACGGACGGTTCCGACGCCATGTATCAGTGCCTGGAATTGGAATTGGGTCCGGCGCTGGGATTTGACGGGTCTCGGATACCCATCTTCGCCGTACCGTACTTGTTCGCCGAAGGCGATGTGAACTTCGTGTTTCTGTCCAAGGGGCGGGATGGCTCTCTGATCGTCAACTACCGGACCGACCGAGTCTTCATCACAGGGAGCTTGATCGGGAGCCGCGCGCGTTGGGTAGGCAGCGTTTGGTGGCGCTACCCAGCCGTCTTGTCGAACCAATGATTCCGACTGGCAGCGGCCCAACCCCGCGCTGAACACGGACGTTAAACAGCGGCGCTGCGCGTCGCCGTTTCGCGCCGGTCGGCGCGAACGTTAGGCACTGACCGAGTCTATTCACACCTGTAAGGAAATTTTCCACAGTGGACATCCCACGGATCTTCAACATCACCGAAAGTGCTCACCGCATCCATAACCCGTTCACGCCCGAAAAGCTCGCCACTCTCGGTGCGGCGCTTCGACTGGAAACGGGAACCCGAGTGCTCGACCTCGGCAGCGGTTCGGGGGAGATGCTGTGCACCTGGGCACGCGATTATGGAGTCATCGGCACCGGCATCGACATGAGCCCGCTGTTCACTGAGCAAGCGAAACTCCGTGCTAAAGAACTCGGTGTCGCCGATCAAGTCAAGTTCATTCATGGCGATGCTGCCGGCTTCGTCTCTGACGAGAAGGCCGGCGTTGCAGCCTGTCTCGGTGCCACGTGGATCGCTGGGGGAGTTGTCGGCACCATCGAGCTTCTGGCGCGGAGCCTCCGCCCCGGAGGGATCATCCTCGTCGGCGAGCCCTACTGGCGGCAGTTGCCGCCGACGGAAGATGTTGCCAGGGGGTGCCTTGGCGGCTCGATCTCCGACTTTCTCATGCTTCCGGAACTTCTCGCGTCTTTCGTCCACCTCGGCTACGACGTCGTGGAAATGGTTCTGGCAGACCAGGACAGCTGGGACAGATACGAGGCGGCCAAGTGGCTCACCATGCGCCGATGGCTTGAAGCCAATCCCGACGACGAGCTCGCGAAGGATGTTCGAGCCAGACTGACCTCGGAGCCCGTGCGCTACGCCGCTTACACGCGTGAATACCTGGGCTGGGGCGTGTTCGCGCTGATGGGTTGATCGCCTGGTCCTGCGGCAGCCCGTGAAGCGGGCTCTAAAAGCAGCGCTCCTGGGTGACGCATCATTGAAGACCAAGCCTCCCCGAGGAGTCGGCGCACAATACCGCTCATCCAGACCTCTCGCCACTGCGGAAGAGGGACCGACATGAAGAAGGGCGGATCCCAGGAGAGCAAGTCTCCTTCTCGGCTGATAGACGCGCGGATCGAGGAGCTGGACGACTGGCGGGGAAAGTTGCTCAGCCGGCTCCGCGCCTTGATCAAGGAAGCCGATCCCGACATCGTCGAGGAGTGGAAGTGGAACGTGCCGGTGTGGTCGCACGACGGGTTGATCTGCACGGGCGAGACTTACAAGAAGGTCGTGAAGATGACCTTCGCCAGGGGTGCGGCCCTGGCGGATCCCTCCGGTCTCTTCAACTCCAGCCTTGAAGGGAACACCAGGCGCGCCATCGACTTCCACGAGGGCGAGCAGATCGACGAGGAAGCGCTGAAGACCCTCGTTCGCGCCGCGGTGACCCTGAACGAATCCAAGGCCCCGGGCTGACCACGGCATGGGGCGCACCTATGAGCCGCTCGAGCATCATTGCGAAATGTCATTGCGGCGCGGTTGAATTCGAAGTCCCGCGCAGGCCGCGGGTGATCACCCGATGCAACTGCTCGTACTGCCGGCAGATCGATCCTTTCTTCGCCTACTACAAGCGTCGCACGATCCAATTCCGCTCGAGCGCGAAGCATCTGGAAAGCTACACCTGGGGGCGGGGCGCTCTGCAATGGTTCCGCTGCAGGCATTGCGGATCGTTTACGCACCATGCTCCGGCCGGCCATCCCGGGCCGGAGGCCAGGCTGGGTGTCAACATGCGTCTCGTGCGGCCGGAAGCCCTGTCTGGTACGAGGGTTAAACTGCGCGATGGAGCCGGGAACACATGGCGCGTTCTGGAGGCGTACGTTCTCTGATCGGTTCCGGGAGTGCGTATGAAGTACAAGGGTAGTTGTCACTGCGGCAGGGTTGCGTTCGAAGTCGAGGGCAAGATCGATAAGGCGATGGCGTGCAACTGCTCCATCTGCCAACGCAAGGGCTCGCTGCTGTGGTTCGTGCCGAGGGAGAACCTGCACTTGCTCACGCCTGAGCAAGCGTCCGGCACCTACACGTTCAACAAGCACGTCGTCAAGCATCGGTTCTGCCCGGTTTGCGGCATCCACCCGTACGCCGAAGGCACGGACCCGAAAAGCAATGCCATGGCTGCCATCAACGTCCGTTGCCTCGAAGGCATCGATCTGGCGGCCATTCCGGTACAGAACTACGATGGGCGGTCGCTCTGAGCGCAGGAGACGATCGTGGACCTGCCCGATTACGAAGAGTTCTTCCGCGAGTACGCGAAGGCCTATGAGCGCTCGCTGGGTGAAAGCGTCGACGTGGCGGCGATTCGGAGTTTCTTCGCCGAGGCATTCGTGTCTGCCGGCGTAGGCGGGCAAGTTGCGACTGGAGCGAACGATGAGACTTTCGAGGAGGCACTGAAGAGAGGGTACGGCTTCTACAAGGCGATCGGCACCACGAGCATGAAGATCGACCGTGTGGAACCGGAAGCCCTGTACGAAAATCACGACCGGGTGCGTGTCTTCTATTCGGCCGGTTACCGGAAGAGAGACGGAACGGAGGTCTCGATTCCGTTCGACGTGTTGTACTTGATCCAGCGGCGAAGCGGAGGCCCGAAGATCTTCGGGTTCATCGCGGGCGACGAAATGGCCGTCTACATAAAGCATGGCCTGGTGGACGAGACCGGCCAGCCCGCATGAGCGGCCTGCCGTAGGCACGTGATTTGCCGTGGATAGCCGATGGAGAGGAATCGATGGCAGTCGACACCGTGCCCACCGGGTTTCCGGCCCTCCCCATTCTTGCACCCTGAAGGGCGACGAGCTCTATGGCTTCCTGGAGCGGGTATTCGAGGCGCAACTGCTGGATCGGCAGAGCGCTCCCGATGGTGGTCCGGCATACATGCCCCGCAACGAACTTGACGGGAGGCGACCATGAAATTCCTGTGCCTTGCCTACGGAGACGAAGCCGGCTGGAATTCCCTGAGCGAAGAAGAAAAGCGAGAAGCTCTTGCGCAGGACGCGGTGATACGCGACCGAGGCGACCTCATGTCGGCCGTACAGGGAACGGTTACATCCGTGAGGAATTGGGGAGAAATCCGGCCTTTCTGGAACCTTGACGACAGCGGCACATGAAGACAGCATCAGCAGATGGCGCTACGCGCCGCCCCTGATGCCGAGTGCCGGTGCCTATACATCATGCGCAGACTTCTCCTTGCCGTCCTTGTCGCAATGACAGTCCCGGGCGCGAGCGCCAGGGAGTATGGAAACTACGACCTGAAGCGCTTGCTCACAGTTTCGGAAACGCCCGGTGGGAAGAAGTATGGCTTCGACAGTGCTTACCTCGACCAGATTCTGAGTGATCTGTCGGCTCATGCGAAGAACTACCCACCGAAATTCGACACGCCACAGGATCAGCTGCGCGCGGCCAAGGACGTGAAGGCGCTGTCGGGAATGCTCGATGTCCTGATCAACGTCCCGACCCCGAACCCTGAGCTTCTCGTTCGGGCCGGCTACGTCAATAGCATGGGCCACAATCTCGATATCCCCAGGGCAGCCGAGAAAGCCAACTCGATCTTCCTTCGGCTGCTCGCCGCAGCGCCTTCCGATCCGCGAGGCAATTACATGTACGGAACCTTCTTGGCCGGTTCAGGAAAGGCCCGGGAAGCGCTGCCGTACCTTGAGAAATCGCTTTCCGCAGGTGTCGTCGATGCCGCATACGCTATCGGCATGGCGTATTTGACCCTCGGAGACAAAGAGCAAGCCTTGAAGAATCTTGAAGACTACAAACGTCGCAAACCGGGCGATGGGAATGTCGACAAACTCATTGACGCTGTCCGTAATGGAAAAGTCGAGCTCAAGCGGGGTCCAGGTTGAAGCAGGTTGCCCATAGGTATGGAATTGATGTCGCGCATCGGGTGGTTGGAGTTCTGGTGTAAGAGATGATGCCCGGATTGCTTACCATCGACTTCTCGATCTCTCTCGACGGATACGGCGCCGGTCCGAGTCAGTCGTTGGAGAATCCGCTCGGTGTCGGCGGCCACGGCTTGCATGACTGGCTCGTCGACACACGCACCTTCAAGCGCTTGATCGGTAGCGAGGGTGGCGATACAGGCATCGATGACGACTTTGCTGCCCGGGGCCTGGCAAACCTCGGCGCGTGGATCCTCGGTCGCAACATGTTCGGCCCGGTCCGGGGGCCTTGGCCCGACGAATCGTGGCGCGGCTGGTGGGGCGCGAACCCGCCTTACCTGTCCTAGTCGAGACTTGATCTGACGGACACGCCGCCTAAGCGGCCTCG
>MKUQ01000019.1:15970-16171 GCA_001898645.1 Burkholderiales bacterium 70-64 | reverse complement strand
CGCGCTGCGCGCGCCGCCGGTGCTGCTGCGCTTCTCGGCTGCGCACAGGCGCGCCGGCCCCGGGCGGCCCGTGCCTTTGCCGACACCGTGGTGGACTGCGCAGGCAACGGCCTCGGCGTCCGCGCCTTGAGCACCGCACTCGCCTGAGCTCTGAACGTCGCCCCGCCTTCTCTTCGAGCACAACTGTCGGTGCCTGAGCGG
>MKUQ01000019.1:0-15959 GCA_001898645.1 Burkholderiales bacterium 70-64 | reverse complement strand
GCGGCGCCGAGCAGCGCAGTCTCGGGGTCGGCGCGCGCAGCGCGCTTCGTACTTCTGACTTGCGGCGCCCTGTCCGAGCGAAGCGAACGTAGTGAGCGCAGCGAGTTGCGCCGCACGACCCCGAGGCGAGCAGCGCAGGGGAGTCGGTGCGCAGCACCGACCGCCGTGCCCAGCGCCGCGGCCCCCTGGGCCCGGCCGCCCGCCGACTGCCGCGACCGCGACCGCGCCAAGCGCCAAGCGCCAAGCGCCAAGCGCCGAAGCCGAAGCCGAAGGAAGGGGGAAGGAGCCGCCCTGCCCACCGTCCGGGCGGCCCGGTAGAATGGCGGGAACGGCCCTCCGCCCCGACAGCCCATGCGTACCGCCGAAGTCACCCGCAACACCGCCGAGACCCGCATCCGGGTCCGCGTCGATCTCGACGGCAGCGGCCAGCGTAAGCTGGCCAGCGGCGTGCCCTTCCTCGACCACATGCTCGACCAGGTGGCGCGCCACGGGCTCATTGATCTCGAGGTCGAGGCCCAGGGCGACCTGCACATCGACGCCCACCACACCGTCGAGGACATCGGCATCACCCTCGGCCAGGCCGTGGCGCGCGCCATCGGCGACAAGAAGGGCATCCGCCGCTACGGCCACGCCTACGTGCCGCTCGACGAGGCGCTCACGCGCGTGGTCATCGATTTCTCCGGGCGGCCCGGCCTGCAGTGGCACGTGCCCTTCACCCGCGCGATGATCGGCAGCTTCGACGTCGACCTGGCGAGCGAGTTCTTCCGCGGCTTCGTCAACCACGCCCAGGTCACGCTGCACGTCGACAACCTGCGCGGCGAGAACGCCCACCACCAGTGCGAGACGGTGTTCAAGGCGTTCGCGCGCGCCCTGCGCGCGGCGGTCGAGCTCGACGAGCGCGGCGCCGGGCGTGTGCCTTCGACCAAGGAGTCGCTTTG
The DNA here is from genome assembly GCA_001898645.1 of Burkholderiales bacterium 70-64. GTDB lineage: Bacteria > Pseudomonadota > Gammaproteobacteria > Burkholderiales > Burkholderiaceae_E > Zeimonas. The sequence goes on along the minus strand of MKUQ01000019.1, from coordinate 15,021 downwards.
AGGCGGGCAGGGCGGCCGTCGTCATGCTGATCGCGGTGGTCGACTACGGGATGGGCAACCTGCGCTCGGTGTCCAAGGCGCTCGAGCACGTGGCCCCCAAGGCGCGGGTGGTGGTCACCGGCAGCCCCGCCGAGGTCGACGCCGCCGATCGCGTGGTGTTCCCGGGGCAGGGCGCGATGCCCGACTGCATGCGCCAGCTCGAGGCCAGCGGCCTGCGCGAAGCGGTGATGCGCGCCGCGCGCGGCAAGCCGCTGTTCGGCGTGTGCGTCGGCGAGCAGATGCTGTTCGAGCGCAGCGAGGAAGGCGACACGCCGGGGCTCGGCGTGCTCGCCGGCCGGGTGCGGCGCTTTCCGCCGGCCGCCATGCAGGCGGCCGACGGCGCGCGGCTGAAGGTGCCGCACATGGGCTGGAACCAGGTCTTCCAGGCGCGCGCGCACCCGCTGTGGTCGGGCGTGCCCGACGGCGAGCGCTTCTACTTCGTGCACAGCTTCTACGCCGAGCCCGCACAGGCTTCGCTCACCGTCGGGGAAACCGAGTACGGCCTGCGCTTTACCTCGGCGGTGGCGCGGGATAACATTTTCGCGACCCAGTTCCACCCGGAGAAGAGTGCGGGCTACGGCCTGAAGCTCTACGAGAATTTCGTTCACTGGAATCCCTGACGCCCGGCCGCCGCCCCGGCGCGCGCAGGCGTGCCGGCCCGGCAGCGGCCGTCGCCGCGAACCCTCCCGAACCATCGCCGCCATCGAGATGCTCCTGATCCCCGCCATAGATCTGAAGGACGGCCGCTGCGTGCGGCTGAAGCAGGGCGACATGAACGAAGCCACCGTGTTCTCCGACGATCCGGGCGCCATGGCGCGCCACTGGGTCGAGCAGGGCGCGCGGCGCATCCACCTGGTCGACCTCAACGGCGCCGTCGCAGGGCGCCCGCGCAACGAGTCGGCGATCAGGACCATCGTCGACAGCGTCGGCGGCAACATCCCGGTGCAGGTCGGCGGCGGCATCCGCGACCTCGACACCATCGAGCGCTATCTGGATCACGGCATCGGCTACGTGATCATCGGCACCGCCGCGGTGAAGAACCCGGGCTTCCTGCACGACGCGTGCAGCGCCTTCCCGGGCCAGATCATGGTGGGGCTGGACGCGCGCGACGGCCGGGTGGCCACCGACGGCTGGAGCAAGCTCACCGGCCACGACGTGCTCGACCTGGCGCGGAAGTTCGAGGGCTACGGAGTCGAGGCGATCATCTACACCGATATCGGCCGCGACGGCATGCTCAGCGGCGTCAACATCGAGGCCACGGTACGCCTGGCGCGCGCGCTGCGCGTGCCGGTGATCGCCTCGGGCGGCTTCGCCAGCCTGGAGGACGTCGACAAGCTGTGCGCGATCGAGGACGAGGGCGTCGAGGGCGCCATCCTGGGGCGCGCGCTGTACGAGGGCAAGCTCGATTTCCGCGAGGCCCAGGCGCGCGCCGACGAAGTCGGCGCCTGACGGTCATGCTCACCAAGCGCATCATCCCCTGCCTCGACGTCACCGCCGGGCGCGTCGTGAAGGGCGTGAACTTCGTGGCGCTGCGCGATGCCGGCGACCCGGTCGAGATCGCGCGCCGCTACGACGAGCAGGGCGCCGACGAGCTCACCTTCCTCGACATCACCGCCTCCAGCGACGAGCGCGACATCATCGAGCACGTCATCGAGGCGGTCGCCGACCAGGTCTTCATCCCGCTCACCGTGGGCGGCGGCGTGCGCGCGGTCGAGGACGTGCGGCGGCTGCTCAATGCCGGCGCCGACAAGGTGTCGATCAACACCGCCGGCGTGCAGGAGCCGCGGCTGATCGCCGAGGCCAGCGCGCGCTACGGCGCGCAGTGCATCGTGTGCGCCATCGACGCCAAGGCGGTGGCGCCCGGGCGCTGGGAGGTCTACACCCACGGCGGGCGCAAGCCGGCCGGGCGCGATGCGGTCGAATGGGCGCGTGAGGTCGAGCGCCTGGGCGCCGGCGAGATCCTGCTCACCAGCATGGACCGCGACGGCACCCGCCAGGGTTTCGACCTGGCGCTCACCCGCGCCGTGGCCGACGCGGTGGGCGTGCCCGTCATCGCCTCCGGCGGCGTGGGCACCCTGCAGCACCTGGCCGACGGCGTCACCGAGGGGCGCGCCGACGCGGTGCTCGCCGCGAGCATCTTCCACTTCGGCGAGTTCACCGTCGGCCAGGCCAAGCGCTACCTGGCCGCGCGCGGCATCCCGGTGCGGCTGGAGACCTCCGATGGCGCCGTCTGACGCGCCGCCGTCCGCGCCCGCCGCGGCCCCGGACGCCTGGCTCGACGAGGTGCGCTGGGACGCCGACGGGCTCGTGCCGGCGATCGCCCAGGAGGCCGGCAGCGGCCGCGTCCTCATGGTGGCCTGGATGAACCGGGAAGCGCTCGCCGAGACCGCCGCCGGCGGCCGCGCCGTGTACTGGTCGCGCTCGCGCGCCCGCCTGTGGCGCAAGGGCGAGGAGTCCGGCCACGTGCAGCGCGTGCGCGAGCTGCGCCTCGACTGCGACGGCGACGTGGTGCTGCTCGAGGTCGAGCAGGAGGGCGGCATCGCCTGCCATACCGGGCGCCGCTCGTGCTTCTTCCGGCGCCTGGAGCAGGGCCGCTGGCAGGTCGTCGATCCGGTGCTGAAGGACCCGGGAGACATCTACCGATGACGCCGCCCGCCGCCGATCCCGCCGATTCACGCCCGGTGCTCGAGCGCCTGGCCGCCACCATCGAGTCGCGCCGCGGCGCCGACCCGCAGCGCTCCTACGTGGCGCGCCTGCTCGCCAAGGGGCCCGACGCCATCCTCAAGAAGATCGGCGAGGAGGCCACCGAAACGGTGATGGCGGCCAAGGACGGGGTACCCGAGCGCATCGTGGCCGAGACGGCCGACCTGTGGTTCCATTGCCTGGTGATGCTGGCCCACTTCGGCCTGTCGCCGGCGCAGGTGCTCGAGGAGCTCGCGCGCCGCGAGGGCCTGTCGGGGCTGGACGAGAAGGCGTCGCGCGAGGCCGCGGCGCCGCAAGGAGGAGCGAAGTGAGCACCCAACCCGAAGCCGGCCGGCCGCTGCGCGCCGACTGCCTGTTCTGCCGCATCGTCAGCGGCGAGATTCCGGCGCGCAAGGTCTACGAAGACGACGACATCCTCGCCTTCCACGACATCCATCCGGCGGCGCCGGTGCACTTCCTCATGGTGCCCAGGTTCCACCTCGAGAACCTCTACGATGCCGATCTCCGCTACCAGTCCCTGCTCGGCAAGCTGTTCGGCATGGCGGGGCAGCTGGCCCGCGAACAGGGGGCGGCCGACGGCTTCCGGCTGGTTGTAAACAACGGCCGGGTCGGACGACAGGAGGTGTATCATCTTCATTTGCATGTGCTGGGTGGGCCCGAGCCTCTTGGTTCGAGCATCCTCCATCGCTGACAGGAGTACGCAATGGGAACGATGAGCATTTGGCACTGGCTGATCGTGCTGGTGATCATCATGCTGATCTTCGGTACCAAGAAGCTGCGCAACATCGGCTCCGACCTCGGCGGTGCGGTACGCGGATTCAAGGAAGGCGTGAAGGAAGGCACCGAGCAGGCAGCCGCCGATTCGCAGAAGGCGGCCAAGACCATCGATGTCGAGGCTCGGGAAAAGAGCTGAGCCCGGGCTTTCTCGCTCCGATTCGTCTGCGAGCGGTCGCCTGCGGCCGCTCGCGGCGTTTTCGGGCGCCGGATCGCCGCCCCGCCGTTTCGCCTGAACCTACTCCCGGGTCTTCGCGATGTTCGATTTCGGCTTCTCCGAGATGGTCATCGTGGCCATCGTCGGCCTGATCGTGCTCGGCCCCGAACGCCTGCCCAAGGTCGCGCGGCAGGCCGGGCAGTGGCTGGGCAAGCTGCAGCGCTACGTTGCCGATGTGAAGTCCGACATCAATCGCCAGATGGAGCTCGACGACCTGCGCAAGCTGCAGAGCGAGGTCACCGGGGCGGCGCGCGACATCGAGAGCACGCTGCAGTCCACCCTCTCCGAGACCCGGTCCACGTTCGACTCGATCAACGCCGACCTCGGCGGCGGCCCGGCGGCCGAGGCCGGGGAGCCGGCCACCGACTGGGACAAGGTCTACGCGCACCGGCGCACGCGTGACCGCATCCGCGAGCGCCGCATCGAGCGCGAGAAGGAGCTCGGCCACAAGCGGCCCAGGCATTCTCCGCACCGCTATTCATGAGCCAGGAAGAGAGCTTCGTCTCGCACCTCGTCGAGCTGCGCGACCGGTTGATCAAGTCGCTGGTGGTCGTGCTGGTGCTGTTCGGGGTGTGCTTCTATTTCTCCGGCGACATCATGAAGTTCCTGTCGCAGCCGCTCTATCACGCGCTGCCGCCGGGAAGCAAGCCGATCTTCACCGACCAGGCGGGCGCCTTCTTCACGCTGACCAAGGTGGCCTTCCTCACCGCGGTGCTGCTCTCGCTGCCGTGGATCATGTACCAGGCCTGGGCCTTCGTCGCGCCGGGCCTGTACGAGCACGAGAGGAAGTTCGCCCTGCCGCTGATCGTCTCGAGCGTGTTCTTCCTGGTCGTCGGCATCGCCTTCGCCTACCTGTTCGTGCTGCCGGCGGCCTACCGCTTCTTCTTCATCTTCGCTTCGCGCACCGGTGCCGACATCCTGCAGGACCTGCAGAAATACTGGGATTTCACGCTGTCGATCTTCTTCGGCTTCGGCCTGACCTTCGAGGTGCCGGTGGCCGAGATGCTGCTGGTCAAGCTGGGCATGGTCTCGATCGAGCAGCTCAAGGCGGTGCGCCGCTACGTCATCGTCGGCGCGTTCATCGTGGCTGCCGTGCTCACCCCGCCCGACGTGATGAGCCAGTTCATGCTGGCCATCCCGCTGTGCCTGCTCTACGAGCTGGGCATCTTCCTCGCCCGCTTCATCAAGGCGCGCAGCCGGGCCCCCGACGCGGCCGACGACGAAACCGGGGAGGCCGTGCCGGCCCAGGCCGGCACGGCGGAGCGGGCCGATTCGGCTTCGGCCGGAGGCTCCTAGTACCTCCGGGCCGGGGCTTGGCGAGCCGCCCACTTCGTTGCCGGCTCCTTGCGTGGCACCGCCAGGCGCGTTGCCGGCGCCTCGTTTGGCGGCTCGCCAGACCCCGGCGCGGGGTCGATCGCAGCGTGGACAGGCCCTGGCAGCCTTTCGCACCGCCGCCGGCTATTCGCGCGGCGAGCCGGGCCTGGGGCGCTTGCCGATGCGGATCGGCAGCTCGATGGTTTCGTTCTTGCGCAGGAAGCGGAAGCTGACCGTCGAGCCCGGGGTCAGCTGAGCGATCACGTTCAGCATGGTGGCCGTGTCGGGCACCGGCTTGCCGTCGACGTCGACCAGGATGTCGCCGACCTTCACGCCGGCCCGGTCGGCCGGCCCGGCGCGCATCACGCCCGCGATGATCGCTCCTTCCTTGCGCGGCAGCTTGAACGCCTCGGCCAGCTCGGGGGTGAGGTCCTGCGGCTCCACGCCGATGTAGCCGCGCGTGACCGAGCCGGTGGCGATGATCTGGTCCATCACCTGCCTGACGGTGCTCACCGGGATGGCGAACCCGATGCCCAGCGAGCCGCCGGTGCGCGAGTAGATCGCGGTGTTGATGCCCAGCAGCCGGCCTTCGCCGTCGACCAGGGCGCCGCCCGAGTTGCCCGGGTTGATCGCCGCGTCGGTCTGGATGAAGTTCTCGAAGGTGTTGATGCCCAGGTGGGTGCGGCCGAGCGCGCTGATGATGCCCATCGTCACGGTCTGGCCGACGCCGAAGGGGTTGCCCACCGCCAGCACGACGTCGCCCACGCGCGCGGCATCGGCGTCGCCGAAATCGATGGCGGTCAGGCCGTCGGCGTCGATGCGCAGCACCGCCAGGTCGGTCTCCGGATCGCTGCCCACCAGCTGCGCACGGGCGCGCGATCCGTCGGCGCGCAGCACCTCGATCTCGTCGGCCCCATCGACGACGTGGTGGTTGGTGAGCACGTAGCCGTCGGTCGAGGCGACCACGCCCGAGCCCAGGCTGGCGGTCAGCGGGCGGTCGCCGAGCGAGTCACCGAAGAAGCGCCGGAACAGCGGGTCGTTGAGCAGCGGGTGGTCCTGCGGCGAGCGGGCCGCCTTGGTGGTGTAGATATTGACCACCGCCGCGGTCGCGCGCTGGGCCGCGGCCGCGTATGACAGAATCGGGGCCGCCCGCGCGCCCGGCGCGGCGCCCTTGCCGGCCTCCGGGACAGCCCGCGTGGCGGGCGCGGCCGGCGGGGTGCCGGCGAAGCGCCGGGGCAGCCATTCCGGGCGCAGGGTTGCGAAGATGAACAGCAGCGCCAGCAGCACCGTGACCGCCTGCGCGAACAGCAACCAGAGCTTCTTGAGCATGAAACGGGAACGCAAGGGAAAGAGTTCGGCTGCCGCTGCGGTGACCGCCGCGGAACTGTCGGCGTGCTTCGAGGAGGTACTCGGGGCGAGCAGGTTCGCCGATTATTGCCCAAACGGGTTGCAGGTGGAAGGCGAGCGCCCGATCCGCCTCCTGGTGAGCGGCGTGACCGCGAGCGCCGCCCTGCTGCGCGCGGCCGTCCGCGAGGGGGCCGACGCGCTGCTGGTGCATCACGGCTGGTTCTGGCGCGGCGAGGACCCGCGCGTCGTCGGCCCGCGGCGCGAGCGGCTGCACCTGGCGCTCGCCCACGGCCTGCACCTGTTCGCCTACCACCTGCCGCTCGACGTCCATCCGCAGCTGGGCAACAACGCGCAGTTGGGCGCGCGCATGGGCTGGCGCATCGACGGGCGCGCCGGCGAGCACGGCCTCATCGCCTGGTACGAGCCGGCGCAGCCGCTGCGCGCCGAGGCCGTCGCGCGCAGCTTGGCGCGGCGCCTGGGCCGGCGCCCGCTGGCGGTCGGTGCGCTGGAGCGGCCGATCCGGCGCATCGCCTGGTGCACCGGTGCCGCGCACGACCTGCTCGAGCAGGCGATCGCGATCGGCGCCGACGCATTCGTGAGCGGGGAGATCGCCGAGCGCACCACGCACCTCGCGCGCGAGGCCGGCGTGGTCTATTTCGCCGCGGGCCACCACGCCACCGAGCGCTACGGCGTGCAAGCGCTCGGCGAGCACGTCGCCGCGCGCCTGGGGCTGGAGCACCGGTTCGTCGACGACGACAACCCGGCGTGAGCGCGCGCCGGGCGCGAGCGCGTGCCTCCGGCGCGAGCGCGCTTCAGACCGGGCGCTTCTTCAGCAGGTCGCGGATCTCGCCCAGCAGCACTTCCTGCGCCGGCGGCGCGGCCGGCGCCTCGGCGGCGGGCTCGGTCTTCCAGCGGTTCATCATCTTGACCATGAGGAAGATCACGAACGCCAGCAGGATGAAGTTGATCACGATGGTGATGAAGTTGCCGTAGGCGAACACCGGCACGCCGGCCTTGCGGATGGCCTCGAGGGTCATCGCGGTGCCCTCGGGCACCTTGCCGAGCGGCAAGAACAGGCCGCTGAAGTCGAAGTGCCCCCCGAGCAGGGCCGAGATGAGCGGCATGATCACGTCGCCGACCAGCGAGTCGACGATCTTGCCGAAGGCGCCGCCGATGATCACGCCCACGGCGAGATCCATGACGCTGCCCTTCATCGCAAACTGCTTGAACTCGGCCATCATGCCCATGCCGCTTCTCCTCTTGTTCGTGATCCATCCCGCGGACGGCCGCCGGCGTCGCGGCGGACGACCCCCCTTCTTCCCGCGACGTGAACATTAGCACCGCGGTCGCGGCGACGTCACGCGCGCGCCGTGTCGGTCGCATCGCCGCGGCGGCCGCGAGCCCCCGCTGTGGCACCGCCGCCACCGTGCGCTTCGGAGCTGGCTGCGCAATAGGCTAGAATAAAGAGTTTTCCATCCGGCGAGCGTCATCACGCAGGCGTGGCCCGCGCGGGGAGGGTGTTGCTCGCATGGAGCAGGCGACATCTTCTGTCCGGCGCAAGGCAGGATCTGCGGCCGGAATCCCCATTCACCGTGTGGTCCATCTTCAGCAGGGAAGTCATGACCGATACCACCATGCCTGCGGACTCGTCCCGCCGAACCGCCCTCGGCCTCACCTGTGCCGTGGGCGGTGCCGGCGTCGTGGCTGCCGCGGTCCCCTTCGTCACCAGCTTCGCTCCCTCCGAGCGCGCCAAGGCCGCCGGAGCGCCGGTCGAGATCGACATCGGCGACATCCAGCCGGGCCAGCTCAAGCGCGCCGAGTGGCGCGGCAAGCCGATCTGGGTGCTGCGCCGCACGCCCGAGATGCTGGAGTCGCTGAAGGTCACCGAAGGCGAGGTCGCCGACCCCGATTCCCAGCGCACCGCCTTCCCCACCCCCGAGTACGCCCAGAACCAGTGGCGCTCGATCAAGCCGGAATACCTGGTCGTCATCGGCATCTGCACCCATCTCGGCTGCTCGCCGGTCGAGCGGCTGCAGGGCAGCAGCGATCCGTCGCTGCCGCCGGGCTGGCCGGGCGGGTTCCTGTGCCCCTGCCACGGCTCCACCTTCGACCTGGCCGGCCGCGTGTTCAAGAACAAGCCGGCGCCCGACAACCTCGAAGTGCCGCCCTACGTATATCTGTCGGACACGCGCATCGAAGTCGGCGTGGACAAGAAGGCCTGACCCGGCCCGACCCATCGCGCGTGTAGCCTCGCGAGGAGCATTGAAGATGGCGCAGGACAAGCAAGTGGACACCACCGGCCTGCTCGGCTGGATCGATCAGCGCTTTCCGCTGACCAAGCTGTGGAAGGAGCACCTGTCGGAATACTACGCACCGAAGAACTTCAACTTCTGGTACTTCTTCGGCTCGCTGGCGTTGCTGGTGCTGGTGATGCAGATCCTCACCGGCATCTTCCTCACCATGCACTACAAGCCCGACGCGGCGCAGGCGTTCTCGTCGGTCGAGTACATCATGCGCGACGTGCCGTGGGGCTGGCTGATCCGCTACATGCACTCCACGGGGGCCTCGGCGTTCTTCATCGTGGTCTACCTGCACATGTTCCGCGGCCTGCTCTACGGCTCGTACCGCAAGCCGCGCGAGCTGGTCTGGCTGTTCGGCTGCCTGATCTTCCTCGCCCTCATGGCCGAGGCCTTCATGGGCTACCTGCTGCCCTGGGGCCAGATGTCGTACTGGGGCGCCCAGGTGATCGTGAACCTGTTCTCGGCCATCCCGTTCATCGGCCCCGAGCTGGCGATCTGGATCCGCGGCGACTACGTCGTGGGCGACGCGACGCTGAACCGCTTCTTCTCGTTCCACGTGATCGCCGTGCCGCTGGTGCTGCTGGGCCTGGTGGTGGCACACGTGATCGCGCTGCACGAGGTCGGCTCGAACAGCCCCGACGGCATCGAGATCAAGGCGAAGAAGGACGCCCGCGGCATTCCGCTCGACGGCATCCCGTTCCACCCCTACTACACGGTGCACGACGTGCTCGGGGTGGCGGTGTTCCTGATCGCGTTCTCGGCGGTGCTGTTCTTCGCGCCCGAGCTCGGCGGCTACTTCCTCGAGTACAACAACTTCATCCCGGCCGACCCGCTGGTGACGCCGCCGCACATCGCGCCGGTGTGGTACTTCACGCCGTTCTACTCGGTCCTGCGCGCCACCACCGAGGATTTCCTGCTGTTCTGGATGATCCCCTTCCTCGTGGCGTACACCATGCTCGTGCTCACCACCGCGCGCAGCGGCCTCTCCAAGCTGATCATGGTCGCGGTGGCGCTGGTGCTGATCGTCGGCTTCTTCGTCGTCGACGCCAAGTTCTGGGGCGTGGTCGCGATGGGCGCCTCGGTGATGATCCTGTTCGCGCTGCCCTGGATCGACCAGAGCCCGGCGCGCTCGATCCGCTACCGCCCCGGCTGGCACCGCCTGATGCTGGCCGCGTTCGTGGTGGTGTTCCTGGTGCTCGGCTACTTCGGCACGCTCGCGCCTTCGCCGATCAACTCGCTGTTCGCCAAGATCGGCACGCTGCTGTATTTCGCGTTCTTCCTGCTGATGCCGTGGTGGAGCCGCATGGGCGAATTCAAGCCGGTGCCCGAGCGGGTCACCTTCGCTGCGCACTGAGGTGAATCGGACATGAAACTCCTGACCAAGTTGCTCGTGGCGCTCGGCGCCGCCCTGGCGATCGGCAGCGCCTCGGCCTCCGGGGGCGGCTACCCGCTCGACCGCTTCCCCACCGGCAAGCTCACCGAGGAGCCGGCCCTGCAGAACGGCGCCAAGCTGTTCGTCAACTACTGCCTGAACTGCCACGCCGCGGCGTCGATGCGCTACAACCGGCTGCAGGACATCGGCCTCAGCGAAGACCAGATCCGCAAGAACCTGCTGTTCACCGGTGACAAGGTCGGCGACCTGATGAAGATCGCCATGCGGCCGGCCGACGCCAAGGCGTGGTTCGGCGCGGTGCCGCCCGACCTCTCCGTGATCGCGCGCGCGCGCTCGTCGGAGGCCGGCTCGGGCTCCGACTGGCTCTACACTTACCTGCGCGCGTTCTTCCGCGACGCCAGCCGGCCCACCGGCTGGAACAACGTGGTGTTCGAGAACGTCGGCATGCCGCACGTGTTCTGGGAGCTGCAGGGCACGCGCAGCGCCACGCTGGTGGATGTGCGCGAGGCCGTCGACGAGAGCAACGGCAAGGTGCTGGGGCTGACCCGTATCACTGCCACCTACGACGCCAGCGGGGTGCGCACCGAGAAGAGCGAGCAGCTCGAGGGCGGCCACGGGCATGCCTCGCGCACCTGGACGCTCGGGCGCCCCGAGGGCGGCAAGATGAGCGAGGCGGCGTTCGACAACGAAGTGGCCGACCTGGTCGCCTACATCACCTACATGTCCGATCCCACCGCGCAGAAGCGCGTGCGCCTGGGCGTGTGGGTGCTGCTGTTCCTCGGTGTCTTCACCATCCTCGCCTGGAAGCTGAACCGGGAGTACTGGAAGGACGTGAAGTAGGGCCTGTCCACGCGACGATCGTCCCCGCGCCGACCCGATGCAGGGTGAGTCCGCCGGCGGGCTCACCCTCATTTTTTTTACGCGGTAAGATTTTTCAGGAGCCTCACCATGATGGTGCTGTACTCCGGCACGACCTGCCCGTTTTCGCAGCGCTGCCGCTTCGTGCTGTTCGAGAAAGGAATGGATTTCGAGATCCGTGACGTCGACCTGTACAACAAGCCGGAAGACATCTCGATCATGAACCCGTACGGACAGGTGCCGATCCTGGTCGAGCGCGACCTGATCCTGTACGAGTCGAACATCATCAACGAGTACATCGACGAGCGCTTCCCGCACCCGCAGCTCATGCCGGCCGACCCGGTGATGCGCGCGCGCGCGCGGCTGTTCCTGTTCAATTTCGAGCGCGAGCTGTTCGTCCACGTGCAGCAGCTCGAGCGGCGCGACCAGCCGCGCGACAGCGCCAAGGCGATGGAGCGCGCGCGCTCGCAGATCCGCGACCGGCTCACCCAGCTCACGCCGATCTTCATCAAGAACAAGTACATGCTGGGCGAAGACTTCTCGATGCTCGACGTCGCCATCGCCCCGCTGCTGTGGCGCCTCGACCACTATGGCATCGACATGCCCAAGACGGCCGCGCCGCTGCTGCGCTACGCCGAGCGCATCTTCTCGCGCCCGGCCTACATCGAGGCACTCACGCCCTCCGAGAAGGTGATGCGCCGCTGATGGCCGAGATTTCCACCAAGCCGTACCTGATCCGCGCGCTCTACGAGTGGTGCGCGGACAACGGCTACCGGCCCTACATCGCCGTGGCGGTCGACGAGCGTACGGTCGTGCCGCGCGAGTTCGTGCGCAACGGCGAGATCGTGCTGAACATCTCGGCCGTGGCCACCAACCGGCTCACCATCGGCAACGAGCTGCTCGAGTTCGAGGCGCGCTTCGGCGGGGTGGCGCGCCAGGTGTCGATCCCGATCGAGAACATCTCGGCCATCTTCGCGCAGGAGAACGGCCACGGCATGGCGTTCGAGGTGCACAGGCCGCCGGCCGACGAAGCACCTCCGCACGAGGAAGCCGCCGGCGCGCCGGCGCGCGCACCCAGCCTCGCCGCCGTGCCCCGGGAAGCGCCGGCCGCGCCTTCCGGCGCAGGGGCCGTGCCGGAAGGCGACGCCCCCGCGTCGCGCGCAGCGCCCGGCGCGCAGCCGCGCGCGAGCGAGCCGGCCTCCTCTTCCGATGCCGCCTCGCCTTCCGATAGCGCCGCGCCGCAGCCGCCGGCGCGCGCACGCCGGCGGCCGAAGCTGGCTAGCGTGCCCGCCCCGGACGCCGGGCCGGCCAAGCCGCCCCGGCGCAAGGCGCCGATCGCGGCCGTGCCCTCGGCACCGGCTCGCTCGCCGGCCTCGGCGCGCGATGATGCCGCGGCGCCGGCACCGGGCCATGCGCCCGCAGAGGCAGCCCCGGGGACGCAGCCTCCCGCGGGCTCCGGAACGCCTCCCGGCGGCGACGAGCCCAGCCCGCCGACACCCCCCGGCAGGCCGCACCTGAAGCGTGTGAAGTAGGCGCGACCCCGGCCGCCGGCGCGAGGCGCTGTTGGGCTACACTTTCTGCGCTGCACGCCGGCTTAGCTCAGCAGGTAGAGCAATCGCCTTGTAAGCGATAGGTCGTCCGTTCGAGTCGGACAGCCGGCACCGATACGGCGCGGGCCCGATCCGGGTCCGGCGCGCTCTCCGGGGGACATGAGCATGGCGAAGAAGCAGGCCGGCATGCCGGTGGTCGCCGATCTCGGCGCGATCATCGAGCGGCTCGATCGCCGCGGCCGACTGGTGCGCGTGCACTCGGAGGTCGATCCGGTGCATCAGCTGGCCGGCATCGCCGCGAAGTTCGAGGGCGGACCGCGCGCGCTGCTGTTCGAGAAGGTCAGGGGCAGCCGCTACCCGGTGTTCACCGGCCTGTACTGGTCGCGCGCGCTGCTGGCCGACCTCTTCGGGCACCGCGAGCAGGCGCTGCCGCAGTACGTCTCCGATTGCATCCGCAACTGGCAGCAGCGCCCGGTCGACCCGGTGGTGGTCGACGGCGGACCGGTCCTGGAGGTGAGCGAGCCGACGGTCGATCTCTCCGCGCTGCCGATCCCGACCCACGCCGAGCTCGACGGCGGGCCCTACCTCGACGCCGCGGTGGTCATTGCCCGCGATCCCGAGACCGGTGTGCGCAACGCCTCGATCCAGCGCTTCATGGTGGTCGGCAAGGACCGGCTGGCGATCAACATCGATGCCGGGCGTCACCTCGAGGCCTACCTGCACAAGGCGTTCGCCCGCGGCGAGCCGCTGCCGTTCACGCTCAACGTGGGCGTCGGCCCGGGCCTGCACTTCGCCGCAGCCACGCCCGCCGAGGCGGCCCCCATCGACACCGACGAGCTGGGCATCGCCAGCGAGTTCCACGGCCGGGCGCTCGAGCTGGTGCCGGGCACCGTCTCGCCGGTGGAGATGGTGGCCAACGCCATGTTCGCGCTCGAGTGCGAGATGGCGCCGGGCGAGCTCCACGAGGAAGGCCCGTTCGCCGAGGTGACCGGCTACTATGCGACGGTCGCGCCGCGCCCGCTGGCGCGCGTCAAGCGCATCCACCGGCGTCGCCGCCCGGTGTTCCAGACCATCCTGTCGGGCGCCGAGGTGTTCAATTCGGTGGGCCTGCTCGGCGAGGCCAACGTGCTGGCGCTGCTGCAGAAGCAGGTGCCCGGCGTGAAGGACGTCTACTTCTCGCACGGCGGCTGCGGCTTCTACCACGCCGTGGTGCAGATCGCGCAGAAGCGCGCCGGCTGGGCCAAGCAGGCGCTGATGGCGGCCTTCGCGGCATTCCCGCCGCTCAAGATGGTCACTGTGGTGGACGACGACGTCGACATCCGCGATCCGGGCGACGTCGAATGGGCCATGGCCACGCGGCTGGACCCCCGGCACGGCATCATGGTGATCGAGAACGTGTTCGGCCATGGCCTGAACCCGTCATTTCCCGACTATCTCGGCAGCAAGGTCGGCTTCGACGCCACCCGGCCGTTCCCGCACACGCCCGCCTACGACCGCGCCCGCGTGCGCGAGGCGAGCCTGGATGGGGTGGAGCTGTCGGTCCCCGACCCCGCGGCGTAGTGGTCGGGGCGCATGGCCGGCAAGCGATGAGCTCGACGATGCAGCGTGCGGCAGCGGCGCGGCCGCTGCCCGCCGCGAAGGACCGCAACGGCGGCACGGATCTCGCGCCCCGCCAGGAAAGGCTGCTCGACGAACTCGAGACCATCTTCCTCCAGGAGGGCTTCCGCAAGGTGACGCTCGCCGACCTGGCGAGCCGCCTGCATTGCTCGCGGCGCAGCTTCTACGAGCTGGCCGACAGCAAGGAGGCGCTGTTCCTGCGCGTGTTCGACCGCTACCTGACCCGGCTGCGCGAGCAGGGCGCCAAGGGCGCGGCGGCAGTGCCGCCGGAGCAGGCCTTCGAGCCCTACCTGATGCCGGCGATCGACGCGGCGCGCAAGCTCTCGGCAACGTTGATGCGGGACATGACCGGCTACCCGCCAGCGAACGCGATGTGGGAGCGGCACCAGCGCGAACGCATCGAGGGCCTGCGCCAACTGGTCGAGCGCTGCGTCGAGCAGGGGCTGTTCCGCGGCATCGATCCCTACCTGGTCGCCGAAGTGATGGCCGCGTCGCTGCGCCGCATCCGCGAGCCGGCCTTCCTCGCGGCGTCGAGTCTGAGCTATCGGGAAGCCGTCAGGGAGCTCTACGGCCTGCTGCTGCACGGCCTGTTCCGGCCCGACGCGGCCGCGGGCAAGCCTGCGCGCGCCGCTCCCCCTTTGGACACCGTGGACTCGAGGCGCTGAGCTACGTGGTGGCTTCGACCTCTGTCACTGCTGCCCCCGTGGCTACACAGCCCGGTAGATCGGGAACGTAGGCCGAGTAGTTGCCCGCGGCTTTCTCAATGAGGACGGCGTAGCGCATACGACCTCATACGACAGGCGGGATATCACGAGCTTTGCCCTGACCGTTTCGCGATTGACGTTAAGGATCATCTGATTAACGCAGCGCCCGTCCGCGCGGCACACTGAGGCGAGACGAAGCGGTCGA
>MKUQ01000018.1 GCA_001898645.1 Burkholderiales bacterium 70-64 | reverse complement strand
TGACTCGTTCCCATCTGACCTCCGTTCGCCTCATTGTGAGGCCCGAAGGTGTCTACGAGAACCGGGGCGATTCAGTCCGTGCCGCAGCTGGTCGCCGTGTCGGCGCGATCGTCGAGACTCAGAACGAAGGTCGGCGCGCGTTCGATGCGATGGCGTGCGAAGGCTTCGGGGTCGATCACCCAGGCCACCTGACGCTCGCCGATCAGGCTGGAGACGGCTGCGAGGGTCTCGCGCATCGAGTTCGCCTTCAGGCCCCGCAGCACCAGGACCGCGCCGCTGCGCGCGGCCTGATCGGTCAGCAGCTGAAGGCTCGCGCGGGGCATCTCCAGGGTGATGAAGATGCGAAGCGGGCTCGCGGCCGTGGTCTGCGCGCCGGGGCTGCCGAGACGTGCGCCAGCCCGGGCGAGCGCTTCGATGTCGGTGGGTGCCGCAGTCGACGGCAGGTTCACGCGCGGCGGAGCGGGCACCGGTTGAGCACCGAGACGATCGGCTTGCGGGAAGGGGTGGGCTTTCCGTGCCCGCTCGATGTCGTCGGCATCGGGCCAGCGCGGCGCCTGGGCGAGCGCGATGCCGGCGCCGAGCAGGCCGAACGCGCAGGCAACCGCGGCGACGGCGCGGATCTCAGTACGCGCCGGCACAGCAGTTCCTCTTGCGGAAGATCTGGTACGCGAAGTCCTCGCCCGAGACCGGGTAGGACTTGCCCGCGCCCCAGATCATCGTCGTGCGGCCGTAGGGCTGGCAGCACTGGCCGGCTTCCTTGGCGGTGGCCGGCACCGGGTAGACCATCTGCAGCTTGTAGTGGGTCTTGTCCATGATCGGCAGCGGGTAGTAGCCGCAGAGCCCCGCCGACCCGGCGCCGGTGAAGGTCACCAGCTGTCGGTGCATCTTCGCGGTCATGCGCTGGGTGATCAGCGTCGAGGCCTGCACGCCGCCGATGTGGGTGGCGACGTGGCCACCCATCGGGTAGATCGACCCCTGACAGCCGGCGCACCAGAACAGGCTCGCGATCGGCATGCCGGCGGTTGCGGCCACGCAGTCGGCGGCGCACGCGGCTTTCGCGGGCGCGTTGGCGAACAGCACCGCTTCCGGGTTCAGGATGGCGGTGAGCTCGTCGTCGGCCCACAGCGGATCGACCTCGGTGAGATAGGCCAGGTCTAGTGAACCCTTCTCCAGGCACGGGAAGTCGAGCAGCACCTCGAGCCAGGTGAGGATCGGATTGGCGTACCAGTGCGCGTGATAGAAGCTGTTGCGCGTCTGGCTGTCGTGTCCGACGTGGGCGCCACGCGGCACGTCGAGTCCGGGGTCCAGCGCGATGCCGCCCAGGCCGACCATGCAGAAGGGCGTGCGCGTCACGTCCACCATACGCACCGGCTCCCAGAAGCCGATCGACACGCCGATGCGGGGCGGGTTGCTGCAGTAGCAGACGGGCGACGACGGATTGCCGATGTCGGGCTGACCGTCGGACAGGATCGATGCCGAGCCGATGGTGAGCGGGAACAGGCAGCTCCAGCAGATGTCGGTGATCGGGTTCATGAAGCGGCCGTGGCAGGTGGGGCCGGCCGCAGCGGGGCCGGGCAGCAGCGCGAGCAGCCACAGGGCGAGCGCGAGCCACAGCGCCGCGCGTGGGCGATCTGCCTGCCGGTGGACGGGGCTACAGGAGCTCATCGATGCGCAGCCTCCTGCCGTCCTGGGTGACGAGCGCGGGCACCTGACGGATGCCGAGCTTCGTCGTGAGGTTGCCCTGCTGGTCATAGAACACGGGCCGCTGCCAGCGGCGCATCAAGTCCAGGTAGGACCCGCCGGTGAGGATCACCTTCACCTTGCCCTGGCGCTCGTCGATGAGCTTGCGTGCACGCGCGACCTGCTCGCGATCGCGCGCGTCGATGAAGAGCAGCGCCTGACTCAAGGTCACTGTGTCGAGCGGATTGATCACCGTGCCGGGCGGCACGATGACCCGGCCGTCGGCGTCGTGGATGGCCTCCTGCACGACGATGCTCGGGTCGTGGTGGAAGCGCCGCGGTTGACGGGTGCGCGAGAGCCCTGCCACCGGCGTCGGGTCTTCGACGCCTCGCCTGACCCGTGCCAGCGACTCGCGTTGCAGACGGGCGAGTGTTCCGTCTTCGCCGGCCGCGCGAAGTTTCCCGAGGATCGCCTCCAGCAGGTTCGGCTCGGCGATCGGGTAGACCGGGCCGATCACGCCGAGGTCCTGGGCGTGGGCGGGCGCCGTCGTGAACATGACGGCGAAGACCACCGCTGCGAAGCGCAGCGGCCTCCCGCAGGCCGTGCCGCTTGCGATCGCGCGGTCAGAAGAGCGCATCGGCCCGCCCGATGATCTGGGACGCGTGGATCCAGCCGGTCAACTGGTAGCGGGAGTCGAGGCTGTCCGGGTGTCCGGCTTGAACGTAGTAGCGGCCCTCCGGAATGCGGCCGGTGGGACCGGGTTCAAGCGGCTGACCTCTTAGGCTCACCGGTTTGGGCACGCCCACCGGAATGCCGTTGAGGTGGAAGCCCTGCGCGTCGCGCGTGACCTCGTCGCCGGGCATGCCGGCAAGCACCTTGATGAAGGTGACGCCCGCCGGGTACGGTCCGCCGCCGGCCCAGCGGAAGGCGACGAAGTCACCGCGGCTGGGCATCTCGCCCTTGTGGATCAGGTAGAGCCGGTGCGGCAGGCTGGGCGAGGCGTTCAGCCCGAAGCCATAGTGGGCGTGAAACCAGAGCGCGATCGCGGCGATCGCGACGTAGACGAAGGCCCAGTGCTTCAGGTGTTCGACCGAGCGCTCGGCGAACGTGCGCAGCCGGAGTCGTCCGTTCGATGCGAAACGGTCGCGCCAGCTTCGATGCAGGAACAGGGTGCGCATGCGGACTCCCGATGCAGCTACAGGCCGAGCCGGCGCCGCACGTCCGGCGTCAGGTCCCGCAGCAGGGGTTCGGAACCCATCACCGCGCCGCGCGCCAGCACGATGCAGCGGCACTCGCCCGGCAGCGCCTGGAGCAGCGTGCTCACCTCCGTGCCGAAGCCCGCGGCGCGACGCAGTGCGCCGGCGCGCTCCTCGTCGCTGGCGTCGCGCTTGACCAGCACGGCGGCGACCTGCAGCTCCTTCAGGCGATAAAGCTCCGCCACGTCCAGCACGGCCAGCGCCGGCAGGCGCTCGGGCACGAGCCACAGGTGAACGAGTGCGATCAGCGCGGCGCTCAACAGCGCGTTGGCGCCCACGAGCAGTGCGGCGGCCCGTGCGTTCACGCGAGCCCCCGTTCGCGCAAGACCGCGTCGATGGCGGCGGAGACGTCCAGGCCCGCCGCGCGCTTGGCGTTGATGGCGTTGAAGTCCTCGGCCCGGCTGCTGAAGAGCAGGAGGCTGTACGGATCGACGATCAGCCGGCCGATGCCGTTGCCGGCCGGCGAGTGGATGAAGACCTCGGAGTAAGCGCCGTGCTCGGTGCGCAGCGACAGCAGCAGCCGCTTCATCGCATCGTCCATCGTGAGTTGACCGAGCTTGTCCATCATCTCGATCGACTCGGGCTTCTGGCGCAGCAGGAACATCCAGTCGGAGTTGTCCAGTGCCGCCTTGGCCGCCGGATTGCGGTAGTAGTCGTCCACGCCCTGGGTGGCCGACATGAAGGCGCCCTTGTACTTGCGGGCGCGGCGGTAGCCGGCCTCGATGAACTCGGCGGTGGCGCCGCCCGAGAGCAGGTCCCAGGCCTCGTCGATGATCACGATCTTCTTGCGGTCGCGGGAGAAGTACATCTCGCGCGTGATGCGGTACATGACGATCAGCAGCACCACGGTCTGCAGATCCTTCTTGGACTTGAGCTCCTCGAGCTCCAGCACGATGAGGTCGGCGCCGAAGTCGATGCTGGCCTCGGAATCGAAGTACTTCCCGTAGGCGCCGTCGCGCGTGTAGGGGTGCAGCATCGCGGCGAGGTCCTTCAACCGCCGGTCGCCCTCGCCGGCGGAGGTCGCGCCGTCGTCGTCGAGGCGCCCGGTCGAGAGCAGGTCGTGGATGTCGGTGACGGTCATGGCGCGGCCCCTGGCCTTCCAGACCTTCTTGATCGCGGCACCGAGCGTCGAGTACTGGAAGCCGTCGAGCGACTCGCGCGGGGACACCATCTGCGCGAGCAGCGGCTGCAGGAGTTCCATGTCCTCGTCGATGTCTTCCACGAGGGGGAACGGGTTGAGCGAGAGCGCGGCGTCCTCGGTGAACTCGATGAAGCTGCCGCCGAAGTTGCGGCACGCCTTCTCGTAGGAGCGGCCGACGTCGATGATCCAGACGCGCGCGCCGGTGCCGAGATAGGCGGCGGCGATCTCGTTCAGCAGCAGCGACTTGCCCGAGCCCGACGTGCCGGCGATCGCCACGTTGTAGTTGCCCGCCGGGTTGTCGTACACGTCGATCTGCATGATCTGGCCGCGCCGCCCGCCGAACAGAAGCACCGGCGTGCCCGTGCCCTGCCACTCGGCAACGAGCGGCGCCAGGTGCACCGCGTTCGCCGAGGTCTTGGTGGTGACGCGCTTCATGCGCTGCAGATCGGCGTGGAACGGTGCCGAGAGCGTCATCGGCAGCGACCCGATGAGGGCCTGCGTCATCATCATCGTGTCGCTGGAGAGCTCGAAGCCGCGCGCACGGAAGATCGCGCGCGCCGCCTGTTCGGCCCGGGTCACCGCGTTCGGCTCGGCGAAGAGAGCGAGCTGCAGGTTGAGATCGACGAGCTGCTGGCCGTCGTCCATCGCCTTGAGCACGATGTCCCAGTCGGCCTTGCGCTCCTGCAGGTCGGGCAGGAAGCGCGCCATGTAGCTGGTGGCGTTCGTGGTGGCGCGGGCGGCCTTGAGGAAGGCCCAGTTTCGGGTGGCCTCGGCGTCGAGCACGTGCACGCCCAGCGTGAGCAGGAACGGGCAGGGGTACTGCAGCGTGCCCTGGTAGAGGTCGCCGATCAGGCTGCCGGCGTTCCACAGCGCGAAGCGCGGCGGGAAGGCGCGCACCGACATCAGGCGAAGTTCGGTTTGCAGGTCGGCGGCCGGGTTGGCCAGGCCGATGCCCTGGCGGTCGATGCGCAGGCGCGTGGCCCGGTCGATCACCTGGTCGCGCAGCTCGCGCCCGTCGTCGTAGGTGAGCGGGATCGCGTCGCCGGTTTGCCGGTGCGGGTCGAGCAGCGCGGAGACCCAGTTGATCAGGTCCTCCGCCGTCCACGAACGGGACGGAAAGCCGGCGGCGTGCAGCGTGGCCCGGATCCCGTCGCGCAGCAGCAGCAACTCCTCCAGGCGCGAGAGGTTCTCGGGGCTACCGGGAAGCGAGACGCTGACCACCAGCCGGTAGTCCCGGAACAGGTAGCTCTGCGCCGACAGCAGCGATGTCCGGCTGCCCTGCAGGTAGTGCCCGGCACGACGCCGGGCCATGGTGCGGTGGATGTTGGTGTGCCTGCCGGCGCGGCCGAGGGTGTCGAGCTCCGGGACGACGTCGTCGGCCACGCGCAGGTTCGCGTAGCGCGCCAGCGGTGCGCGGATCGCGGGGCTCGCGTAGAGGTGGAACTGGATGCCCGTGCCGGGCGGAGAGGCTGCATACAGCGCGGTCAGCACGCGCGCCATCTCCTCGTCGGCGCCGGATTGCGGTCGCACCTCGAGGCAGAAGCCGAGCGCGTCGAGATTGACGAAGACTTGGCGGTCCGCGATCCAGGCGCGGTACGGCAGCCACTCGGAGAACGCGGCGGCGTCCTCGCCGCGCGACGCGGGGCCGGACTTGGGTACGCGGATCAGGTCCGCCGGCTTCGCGCCCTTCAGCACGGACTCCAGATCGGTCAGCAGGCTGCGCCACATCGCTCAGGGCTCCTGGGTCGCGCCATTGCCGGGCAGCAGTCCCGTGCGCGGGGGAAAGCGATCGGGCGCTGTCTCTGTGTACGACGCGGGCTCGCTCGCCGATGCCGGGCCGGAGGCGGGCGCAGCGGACGGGATCGGGGGGCGCACGGCATCGACTCGCTGTCGATTCGCCGGAGTGACGCGCTCGATCAGCCAGCGGCCGGTGTCGACCAGCACGTGCACCACCGAGGCCTCGTGCAGATCGCCGTCGGCGTCCTCCCAGGGCGCGATCCACAGGCGCAGCACGCGTGGCTGCGAGCGGAGGGCCGATGGCGGTGCGCCGAGCCCCGGAGCGGCTGTGGATGCCGGGGCGTTCGCGGGGACGGACGCCGCTCTCGCGGGGCCCTTGGCGGGCTTCGGCAAGTCGGAGGCGGGCGGCTGCCCGTGGATCGAGTTCGCGTACACGCCCGAGACCGAGGTGCACTGCGAACCGACCGGGGCCTTGCAGGCGTAGCTGCCCTCGCCGCCGAGGCCGCTCATCGTGGACGCGCAGCCGCCCAACAGCGTGGCGGTCGCGCCGACGAGGAGGGCGACGGTCCGTCGCACGTCCGTCATGGCGCCTTGCCCGTCGCCTGGGCCGCGGGGTTGCTCGGCGCGGGGCCTTCGGCGCTCGTGGTCGAGCGCGACAGCCAGGCGTTGATCTGGTCGGCGCTCGCGGCGCCTGGCAGCACGCGACCGTCGGCGGCGACCAGCGTCGGGGTGCCGGTCACGCCGAGGCGCTCGGCCAGTGCCACGTTGCGATCGACCGGGTGTGCGCAGTCCACGCTGGACGGCACCTGGTCGCGGGTCATCAGCGCCTGCCAGGCGCCGAGGCGATCCTTCGCGCACCACACGGCGATGGCCTTCGCGCGCGCCTGCGGGTGCAGGGAGGCGATCGGCATCGGGAAGGTGTGGATCGTCACGTCGGACAGGCTCTTCAGCTCGGCTTCCAGCCGGCGGCAGTGCGGGCAGTCCGGATCGCTGAAGATGGCGAGCGCCCGGGAGCCGCGGCCGCGCACGTCCTTGATCGCGTCGGCCAGCGGCAGCGCGTTGAAGTCGATTCGGGCCAGCGTGTCCTTGCGCTCGGCGGTGAGGTCGCGATGTGCTTTCATGTCGTACAGGTGGCCGAACAGGAAGTACTGGCCGCTCGCGTCGACGTAGGCGAGGTTGGCGCCCATCGCCACTTCGAAGACACCCGGCCACGGCGTGGGGCGGATCTCTCCGAAGCGGGTCGACGGGTAGAGCGCCTGCAGGCGCCCGATGAGGCTGTTCAGTTCGGGCGTGGTTGGCGGTTGGCTGGGCTGCGCCCATGCAGCGACGCTCAGGCAGGTGGTCAGCGCCGCGGCCAACGTGGCCTTGGCCGCGAGAGCGCGCAGCGCGAGGCGCGCGTCAGTCGTCTTCATCGTCGTTCCTCCGGAGGTTGCGGGCGCGCTCGGCGAGTTGCGCGAGGTTGTCGGGATCGGTGCCGGCGGCGTCCAGCGTCCCGGGCAGGGCGACGCCCTGCGTGAGGACCACGTCGACGCTGCGGCCCGCGTCGACCTCGATCACCGGGAAGACCTTCTCGGCGAGGCTGATGTAGTACTGGGCGAGCCGGTCCAGGGCCTTGCCCACGCCCGTGCCCAGACCGGCTTCGAGCTGCTTGCCGGGGTCGACGGTGCTGGTGGTGCCCAGCGGCGAGACCGACAGCGTGGTGGAGCTCTGCGTGAAGGCGTGACCGATGCCGCTGGCCACGCCGGCGAGCAGCGCGTTGGCGAGGATCTGCCCCTGCTTGGAGACAAGGCGTCCGCGCATGCCGGCCTTGCCGTCCTCGCCCGCCACATAGCCCTTCACCGGCACGTCGATGGCCGTGCCGTCGCGGGTGACGCACGACAGCGACTCGGTGCGGATGTAGGCGCGCTCGGAACTCACGTCGCCATAGCCGGCGCCGACGATGAAGCACTCCTTCACGCGCGCGCGGAACTGGTTGGGCAGGATCGCGTTGTCCGCGAGGCGCAGCAGGACCGGTTGAGGATTGCGCTGGGCCTGGCCGCCGGTGGGCGCATCCAGGCCGCCGAGGAGGACCGCCCGGGTGAAGGCGCCGCTGGGTAGGTAGCGGCGCGTGTCTCGAGGGGCGGGCGTTGCGCCTGCCGCGTCCGCGGCCGGCTTGGCGCCCTTGCCCGCTGCGACGTCACCCAGCGCGATGCTGACGATGCCCGTGGGCGTCGGCGCGCTCGGAACGGCGCCGCGCGGCGGCGGCAAGCCGGCGCCCTGCACGGCGCCTTGCGGCATAGGTGGCGGTGGCGGCGGGAAACGCTGCGGACCGGCGTCCGGGAGCCCGCTCCCCGGGCGATCAGGCCCGAAACTCGGCCGTGCCGCCGGGGCGGTGACGGGCGGAGGCGGCAGCGGCGTGAGTCCGCTGCCTTCGAGCTTCTTGAGGCGCTCGAGCATTTCCTTGCTCTGGCCTTCGAGCTCGGCATTGCGCTGCGCGAGGTCGCGCGAGCGCTGTTCGATCGCCTTCAGCTGCGCATCGGCCTGGCCACGCCACGCGTCGCGAGGATCGACCTGCGCACCCGGCGCGAGGATGTTGGTGGACTGCGGCTTCGCAGGCTGCGCGTCGTTGCCTTTCGTGCCGGTCAACGAGACCGACAGCAGCGTGCCGGCCACGATCGTGCCGGCGATGCCGGCGAGTAGCAGGACCTGGCGGCGTTTGATGGCTGCAGCCGTCGGCTCCGCCGGGGCCGACGGAGACCCTTGCCCCGACGGGTGAGACGCGCCGGTCGGTGACATGCCGGGCGGCAGGACAGGATCAGTCATCGGCGCGGCGCTCCCGGATCACGAAGAGCTGCGTGGTCTCGCCCGGGCGCAGGGCCGCCTGCTCGACGCTCACGGCCATCACGCCGCGCTTGAAGAGATCGCGCTCGGCGAGGTCGAGCGCGGACGCACCGGTGTTGACGAGCTGGTACTTTTCGCCGACCACGCCGCTGCCCAGCCACTGGCGTTGCAGCGTGAGCCTCGCGCCGGGCCACAGGGTCAGTTCGCGCCCGGGCTCGCGCACCTCCATGTCGTCGGGCAGCGCGTCCTCGGCCATCGCGAGCAGGAGGTTCTTCATCGTGCGCGCGTGACGGCCGCTGCGCTCGATGCGTGCGGGTCCGGTCGCAGCGTCGCGGGCTTCGCGGATGACGATGGCGTCGCTCGGGGTGTCCACCGGCTGCAGCAGCAGCCCGATCGTCGAGCGCTCCGTGCTGACGAAGAGGTTGATGGGCTTGCTGCTGTCCGGCGAGACCGGCCGAATGAAGACCTGGCCCTTCTCGTCGTCCTTCTCCAGCACGAATTCGCCGGCGTTGCCCGTCACCTTTCGGATGCGCCCCCGCTCGACGGAGATGCGCGTTACCTCCTTGCGCGAGACCTTGGCGAGCACGGTCTCGCCGTCGCGCGCGTCGACGACCTGCAGCGCCAGGGCCGGCTGGCTAGCGGCCAGCGCCAGCAGCAGGAGCCAGGCGGAGCTGGGACTGAGCTTGGATTTCGAGCGGATCATTGGGACTGGTCTCGCGAAATGCCTTCAGAAAGATCCGGCCGCCGGCGTACTGCAGCTCGATGGCGTAGCCCTTCGAGACCTCGGACACGCGACGGTCGCTGATGAATGTGGTGAGCAGGCCGCGCACGCCGACGCGCTGGGTGCGCTCGTCGACGGCGAGGTCCTGCGCGCTGAACACGGTGGAGGCGCCGTCGCGCTTGACGCGCTCGGCGGCGGTGGCCAGCACGCTGCGCAGCTCTCCGTATGAGGCCGGCGCGGCGTACTGGAGCAGCACCCGGGACTGGTGGTCGATGCTCTGCGGCGTGACGTTCAGCGTGAGCTGCAGGAGGAAGTAGGCCATCTGTTCGAGGTACTCGGCGCTCACTCGCTCGGACTCGACCCAGAAGGTCTTGTTGATGCTGGGCGGCACCACCACCACGCGCTCGCGGCCGGCCATGTGCATCGCGAAGGCCGCCAGCGTCACGTTGGCGAGCATCGAGCAGGCGAGCAGCAGCACGAGCAGGGCGCTCGCGCGGCGCGCGCTGGCGATGTCGGCGCGCAGCCAGTCCAGCTTCATCCGGCCAGCTCGCGCAGGTAGGACGGCGGGGTGCGCTTCAGGCCCGTCATGAAGGCCGGCAGGTGCCAGTACAGCAGGTGCAGCGCGAAGGCGGGGTGCTTGCTCGCCTTCGCGCGACCGTAGGCCGAGGCGAGCAGCAGGCCGACGGCGCAGCCGCTCACGAAGAAGCCCGCGACCATGCCCGCCAGCGCGGCCCCCAGCACCAGCAGGGCCACGTCGATGTCCCACCAGAACATGCGCGGCGGGTCATTGAGACGGCGGGGGATGTCGAGCGAGGCGTCGATCACGCGGCCGGCCCGTCAGATCACGGCGGTCATGATCGAGTCGATGATGGTCGGCACGTAGACCATGAAGAGCGCGAACACCACGCCGGCGAGCGCCGGGATCGGCGAGGAGCGCGCGATGCCGATGCCCGCACCGAGGATGAAGGCGGCAATCGCGATCGACTTGCCGAGGAAGCCGGTCGCCCAGTTGAGCAGGGTCGTGTACATGGTCTGGAACTCGGTCCCGGTGGTTCCGGCCAGGGCCGAGCCGGCGGCGAGCGTCAGGACGAGCGCGAGGGGAATTGCAGTGCTGCTGCGGCGGATCAGTGTCATGGTGTGGTGTCTCGTGGTTGGGCAGAGAGGAAGTGCTCGGGGGAGCGGTCAGGGCAGGGTTGCGACCACCGGTGCTCGGTGGTCGCCTCGGGTGATGGCGGTGCGGGTGGCGCCTTTGCGGACGCGATGCGCGCCGTCGTCGACGCTGCGCAGGTGGCGGCGGACCTTGTCGACGTAGGCGCGGCGCAAGGTGGGACTGACGGCGTTGTAGGCACCGACCGCATCCCACGTGTAGCCCAGCCGCTGGACGTTGCCGGCGAGGATCCAGGCGCCGACGTGGATGCTGGTGCAGGGGTCGAAGAGATCGCGCTCGCCGATGCCGTGGGCGGCCAGCGTGGGCAGCCACGCCGAGTTGATCTGCATGAGCCCGATGTCACGCGTGCCGTTGCGGTTGCGTCCAACGGCCTGCGGGTCGAGTGCCGATTCTGTGCGCGCGATCGCGTAGAGCAGCTCGCTGCTGACGCGGTAGCGCGCGGCCGCCTCGTCCCAGCAAGCGTGGGCGGGCAGGGCCGCGAGCGTGACGATCGCGGTGATCAGTGCTGCCGTCGGTGCCCAGCTCGCTGTCTTGCGCAATCGGAACCCCCCTTCACGTTGGCGCGGAAGTGCGGCGCATCGAGCGAGCCGCATTGCGTTGCCATCCTAGGGAGCGAGCCCGTGTGAATCAGGCTCCATCGGGGCTTCGATGAAGCCCCGAATCCGGCTTGCATCGGCGCGGAATCTCTGCCGCCGATGTGCGACGAGCGGCTGATGCGAGGAGCCCAGGCTACGGTGTGGCGCACGACGAAGTTCGGTCGAACCCGTCAAGAGGACATCGGGTCCTCGTCGAGGTTTCGATCGAAGCTGATCGCCGTCAAGGCGCCCGGAATACTGGTCGAATGACCTTCAACGACACGTCCTCCGGGTCTGCGTCGCCGCGAGCGATCGGGTCGCTATTCGTGCCCGAGCAGCCGGCGCTCTGCGCGCAGGCGATCGTCGATCGCAGCGGGGTGGCGAACCTGATCGTCCTGCTTCGCGTCAGGATGGGGTTTCCGGCGGAGAGCTTCGCGCTGGCGGCGCGGCCGCTGATCGACGGCTATTCGGAGTTCGTGCAGCTGCGGCCGATACCGGGCTCCAGTCGATATGGCGGTCCCGGTGGGCAACTGCAGCGCGGGCTCGTGACCGCGCTGCGCGCGCTCGATCACCGGCGCGGCCAGATCCTGCCGCGCAATGCGCCGCCCGAGATCCTGGGCGCGCTCGCGCATCGATGGACGTACGCGGTGTTCGCGGCCGCGCTGCTGCGCGATGCCGGCGGAGGTCCGTCGGACGACCGGGTGAGAATCTTCGAGCGGTGGGTGCCGCCGAGCGTCCAGGCCTGGCTGGCCGAACATCCTCCGCTGATGGCGGAACTGCGCGCCGTGCTGGTGGGCCGCGCGGATGCATCCAGCGCGATTGCCGAACTGGCGGAGCGCGCCGCGACCGGCGCGCGCCCCCGTATCGAGGCGACTGTGCCTCATACGCAGACGGAGTCGTTCGTCGGCGCGGTGGAGGCGGGCGTTGAGACGGCGCCAATCGCGCCCGAGGCCGATGGACCCGAGTTCCTCGACGGTGTCGACGCGGTGGATACCGGGCGACCGCGGCGCTTCATGGAGTGGGTGCGGCAGGGGATCGCCGACGGAACCTTGCCGGTCAACGTGCGCGGCGCACTCGTGCACGGGGTCGAGGACGGCCTGTTGCTCGCATCGCCGGGCATCTTCCGGGCGTTCGTCCGGCGCGATGGCCCCGGCCGAGCTGAACCCGGCGACGCCGCCAAGCGTATGCAGCGCGAGGTCTTGCGGGCCGGGTGGCATTTGCGTGCCGATGGCGGCGTGAACCTGCACGGCTACGCGTGGAAGCAGGACGCGCGCGTGGCCGATCGCATCCACGGCATCGTGATCCTCTCGCCGGGCCGATTCTTCGATCCGGTGCCGGCGATCAACGCGGCGCTCGTGCGCGTGGGCGACTCCGCGCGGGCCGCGGAGTGATGGCCTATCCGCTCGAATCCCGGCTGCGGCCGGCGCACGAACTCGGCGCGGCCTCGGTGTCGGCACTGGGTGCGGCCCTGGTACTGAGCAGCCCGTGGCTCTTTCTGGTCTCTCCTCCCTGGCACCTGGCGTTTGCCGGCCTGCTACTGGGCCACGCGGCGTGGCGCGGCGCGGCCGGACTGAGTAACCGTCTTCCGAGTCAAGCGCCGTGAAGCGAGTTGTTCCAGGGTTGATTGGTGCGGACCATGGC
>MKUQ01000017.1 GCA_001898645.1 Burkholderiales bacterium 70-64 | reverse complement strand
CGTCGAACCCGGCGATGTCCTCCGGCCGGTACAGGTCACGGATCTCCAGCCCCGCCCCCGTCTCGAAGATCTGCTCCTCGTGGTCGCGCGCGACGCCGGCTTTCCGCGCATCGTTTGCCGTGCTCATCCGCATTTCTCCTGAAGCCAGGGCCTGTTCACCCTAGATCGCCTCGTGCAGCGACCGTTCCTCGGTCTGATAGGTCGTGAACCGCCCGGCCGGCAGCACCGTGAAGCGCAGCACCGGATACAGCAGCAGGGCCACGGCCAGCGAAACCATGAACCCCAGCGGCATGACCCCGGTCGCGATGAGCGCGATGCCGAGTACCGAGGCGATCAACACGCTCGCGATGCCGGCCCAGTTCACCGTCTCGGCACGGCCATCCGACACCGGCTCGCCGCCGCGCACCCAATAGAAGTCGGAGATCATGACTCCGACGAAGGAGAGCGTCATCGCGCCGAGGTAGCCGAGCCAGGAGCTGAAGTGGCTCAGGATCCCTGCGGAGATCATGATCAGCGCGATCACGTTGCCGACGATCACCATCACCACCCGACCAGGGCGCCTGGCGGCCAGGACATCGACGAGGTTCGACAGGCTGAGCGACCCCGAGTAGGTGTTGATGACCTGCGCCTTGGCCTGTGCCACATAGATCGTGATGAAGCCGAGCCACGACGCGGCGACCACGAAGAAGGCACCCGTGTTGCCCATCGCGAAGCCGCTGGCGGCGGCGAGGGCAGCCTGCCGGCCCAAGCCCGAATCGCGCGCCATCAGGAACTCCGCCACTGCGGGCAGGCCGCCGACGATCACCACCGCGCCGACGACGACCATGACGAAGTTCTGGGCGATGGGCCCGACGACGCCCAGTATCACGACGTCCTTCCCGGTTCGGGCGTAGCGGGCGAAATCCGCGATCAACAGCGCGATCGTGCCGGCGGTCCCCCCCATCAGGGCGAAGGCCGCCTCGAACTTGGGCCACGCGCCCCCAGGGACCACCCCTTGCGACGAGAACACGTCGCCGAAGCGCGCGCCACCCTGGAAATAGAGGATCCAGATCGCGTAGATCGTCAGCAGCACCGTGGCGACGGTGAGGAGCATCGAGGAGCGTAACGTCAGATTCATGCCGAACACCGCCAGGAGGACCCAGCCGATCGTCATGAGCCCGTAGAGCAGGATCCGGGTTCCCCACGAGTCCTGCCATCCGAACATGAGCAGCGTGCCCTCGTAGAGCAGCGCATTCTCCAGCGCCAGGAAACCGAGGATCATGAAGCCGAAGATCACCGTCGCGAGCGACGAGCCCTTGAAGCCGAACCCATAGAACCGCGAGGCGACCGTCGCCGATATGCCCTCGGCATAGGAGATGCGTCCGACGAGGATGCTCAGCACCGCGCCGACCACCGCGACTGCGGCGCCGGCGACCAGGCCCCAGGTGAACCCTGCCAGGATGACGGCAAAGCCGCCGATGGCGAAGATCACCAGTGCGGTCGCGATCCCAACCGTGCTCTTGGAAAGCTCCCATCCGCTCTTGCGCCAGGATCGCGGAACGCGCCCCAGGGCATGATCCTCCGCCTTGACCGCGCGGCTGGAGTCGGCGAGCGACGGCGCTTCCGACGCGATCGCCTTGGCCGGGTTCATGTGCTCGCCCCTTTCGGATCCCACCCGTAGGCCCGCCGCGCTTCGGCCAGTGAAACCACACCGTCCGTGATGTCGTCCGCGACCTGGGCACGATCGCGCGCCAATGGATCGCCGTATCCGCCACCGCCGGTCACGCGCAGCTCGACTTCGTCGCCCTGGTTGAGCGTGAAGAACGATTCGGCGTCGATGCGCTCCGCCTCGCCGCCGCCGCGGCGGCGCACCAGCAGCTCCGAGACCGGCGAGCGCTGCCCGCCGGCCAACCCGAACGGGCGGGTCTCGTCGTTGACGCCACCGCCGAAGTTGACCGCCATGATGCCGTCGGCCTCGACCCGCCAGCGGTAGATCGTGCCCAGGCCGCCGCGCCAGCGCCCGGGGCCGGCGCTGTCCTGCCAGTACTCGTACTGGAGCACCGTGTAGGGGTCGATCAGCTCGTGCAGCTCCGGATCGGGCGCGCGCAGGCTGCCGCCGCAGAACGACGGGCCGACGTGGTCCCAGCCGTCGAGCCCGTGCGTAGCGCCGGCGCCCGACTTGCCCATGAAATGGATGTCGCCGAACAGCCTGTTCGTGCGCGGGTTGAGCCCCATCGTAGCCGGCGCCAGCCAGCGTCCCCAGCCGGCGTAGACGCGCTCGGGCACAGCCTGCGCGAGTGCCAGCCAGATCGCCTCGACGATCGCCTGCGACGCCGACACCGTGCAGCAGCTCACCGGGGCCGGCTCGCGCGCATGCAGGACAGTGCCTTCCCGGGCCGTGACGCTCAATGCACGCAGCGCGCCCTCGTTGTACTTGACGTCGGCACAGATCGTCAGGAACAGCGCCTGGAACGAAGCCGACACGGTGTTGGCCAGCGTGCTGTTGACGTAGCCGCTCGCCTGCGGATCGCTCTCGGACCAGTCGAAATGGATAGCCTCGTCGGAGATGGTGAGCGTGAGCCGCACGCCGATCCGCTTCGCCTTGTCGATGCCGTCGTGGTCGATGAAGCTCTCGGCCCGGTACACCCCGTTGGGCAGATCGCGCAGCGCAGCCCTGGCCTGGCGCTCCGAGGCGTCCAGGATCTGGTCGGCGGCGCCGCGCAGCACCGGCAACCCGTACTTCCTGATCAGCGCGCGCAGGCTGCGCTCGCCGATCGTGCAGGCGCCGATCTGGCACTCGAGATCGGCCTCGACCAGCCACGGCATGCGCACGTTGAGCAGGATGAAGTCCCACAGCGACTTGTTACGCTTGCCCTTGTCCACCAGCTTGGCCGGCGGAATCCGTACGCATTCCTCCCAGACCGTGCGCGCCGCCGGGTTGTAGCCGACCACACCGCCGCCGCCGACGTCGGCGTGATGGCCCTTCGACACCGACCAGAACTGGATCGCACCGTCGGCGAAGACCGGCTTGGCGATCGTGATGTCGGGCGGATGGTTGTTGCCGTGATAGGGGTCGTTGAGGATGAAGACGTCCCCCTCGTGGATGTCGTCGGCGTACTCCTTCGCGATGCTCTCGAGGGCGAACGGCAGTGCCCCCATCAGCACCGGGATGTACGCGGTCTGGGCGAGCAGCCTCAGCCGGTGATCGAAGATTCCGGTGACGAAGTCGCGCGCCTCCGAGAAGATCGGCGAGCGCGAGGTTCTCAGCATCGTCTGTCCGATCTCCTTGCTGATCGCTTCCAGCCGACTGCCGATGACGGAAACCTTGATCGGATCGACGTCCGAAACGCCAGTTGTCGCGTTCATGCCGTTGCCTCCTCGGTCAGGCGCTCGACAAGGGCCTTCAGGTCGCTGCCCTTGCGATGCATCAGGTAGTTGTTCGCCGCGTCGCAGACCAGCTCGAAATCCGGCGGCACCAGGATCGTGGTGGTCGGCAGGACCGCGATCGCGGGTCCCGGCACGACGTTGCCGTGGACCAGCCGCAACCCGTCGTAGACCGGCGCTTCGCTGAACGCGCCGCTGAACCACGCCTTGCGGGAACCGGTGCGCGCCTCCGACGGATCGGCGCCGCGCGCCTCGACCAGCTCGACAGCCGGCCTCTCGGTGAGCCCTCGTGCGCTGACGCGCAGGTTGATGATCTCGATCGGCGAACCGGGCGTCGAGTAACCGTACAGGTCGTCGTGGCGCCGGTGGAACGCCGCTTCGAGCGCTTCGAGCGCTGCCGGCGTGAACTCGCCGTCGACAAACGCCGGCACCTCGACCTCGTTGAACTGGCCGACGTAGCGCAGGTCGGCCGAGTACTCGAGAACCACCTGTCGAGCCGCCACGTTCTCCGTCTCGAGCGTCTGCATGGCCCTGTCGGCGATCTGGCGGTAGATCTGCGCGACGGCGTCGAGGTCGATCGATCCGAACTCGCGCACATAGGTGTGGACGTAGTCGTGCTTGAGATCCGAGAGGAGCATCCCGGCCGCGCAGAATACCGACGATTCGCGGGGAATCAGGATCAGCGGTATCTCGAGATCGCGCGCGATCGCCCCCGCATGCAAGGGGCCGACGCCGCCCGCGACGACCAGCACGAACTCACGCGGATCGTAACCGCGCTGCACCGATGCCACCGAGATCGCCGCCGCCATGTTGGCGTTCACGACCTGGTAGATACCGTAGGCAGCCTCGACGGCACCGAGCCCGAGCGGCTGGCCGATGTGCTGTGCGATGGCTTCCTGCGCGGCCTCGCCGTCCAGCGTGAGCTCGTCGCCGGCGGTGTCCAGGTAGCCGAGCACGTAGTTGGCATCGGTCACGGTCGGCAGCGTCCCCCCGCGGCCGTAGCAGGCCGGCCCTGGAACGGCACCGGCACTCTTGGGCCCGACGTTGAGCAGGCCGCCGGCATCGATCCAGGCGATCGATCCGCCGCCGGAGCCGACCGTATGGATGTCGAGGATCGGCGAGGCGATCCGATGCCCGCCGATGCTGCCTTCGGTGGTCACGCTCGGCAGACCGTTGCGGATCAGCGCGACGTCGAACGACGTACCGCCCATGTCGACGGTGATCAGGTTGCGGAATCCGCTCACCGAACCGTAGTGGATGCCCGCCTGCGGCGCACCCGCTGGGCCCGACAACAAGGTGTTGGAGGCGAAGCGCTGCGCCACCTCCGGTGACATCACACCGCCGTTCGACTGCATGATCAGCAGCGTGCCGCCGAAGCCGAGGTCATCGAGCCGCTGCCGCAGTCGCGACAGGTAGCGGTTCAGCACCGGGCCGACGTAGGAGTTCAGAACCGTCGTACTGTGACGCTCGTACACCCGGATCTGCGGCAGCACCTCGGTGGACAGCGAGACGTATACGCCGGGAAGCTCCTGCTCGAGGATCTCCTTCGTGCGCCGCTCGTGCCGGTCGTTGCGGAACGACCAGAGATACGAGACCGCCACGGCTTCGACTCCCTGCTCGCGAAAGAGCCCGGCCGCGCCGCGGATGTCGCTTTCGTCCAGCGGCATGACGACCTCGCCTTCGGACGACACCCGCTCGCGAGCCACCGTGATCCTGCGCCTCGGCACCAGTTGCGGCGGCGGCGCGTGGTTGTCGAACTGCTGCTCCTTGATTCCGCGCCGCATGTTCAGCACGTCGCGGAACCCGTGGGTCGTCACGAACCCGGTGACCGCGCCTTCGCCGGTCAGCACCGCGTTGGTCGTGATCGTGGTGCCATGCACGATCGTCTCGACGCGCCGCAGCCATTCCTTGAGCGTCTGCCCGTCCGCGACGGCGGCCTTCTCCAGGCCATTGAAGAAGCCGATCGTCGGATCCCCGGGCGTCGTGGAGGTCTTGTAGACCCGCGAACCCCCTTGATCGTCCCTGACCAGGAAATCGGTGAACGTTCCACCGACATCTACGCCGATTCGTATACCCATGCTGATCTCCTCTCGAGTGCTCCGGGCGGGTCGGCAGGAAGTCGCCCGGGCGGGTCACATCTCACGTTTTTTCAACGATTTGTTATTAAAAAGTTTATAGAACTTTTATAAAACTTCGAGATATATTCTAGGATCAAGATTGATGCAGATCAAGACCTGATCCGATCGGCGATCGGCCTTCGCGTGACCGGCCGGCCCCAGAAGAAGCGCCTGCCGGTCGACGAAACAGGCGACGAGCCGGTCCCGGGGCTGCGGCCTGGCAGTCCGGGAGCGACGAGTGCGCGGCACCCCCAGGGAATCGGGACTACCGCATACGGTAGAATCCAGACCGATGAAAAAGGGGCCGACCACCAAACCGAGCGATTCGGTTCACGCGAACTGGCACCTGGGGCACGACCGAGCCGACATCCTGTTCACGGAGTTCGAGCTGGTCATGCTGCGTTTCCAACAGGCGTTCGAGCGCTGGGCGTTGCACGTGACGGCACGCTGCGGCGACTCGACCATGAGCTTCGCCGAGATCGTCCTTCTTCACGCCGTTCGCCTGCAGGGTTCCCCCTGCAATGCGCAGTCCGTCGCCCGCCTGCTGAACCGGGACGACATCCCCAACGTGCAGTATTCGCTGCGCAAGCTCGTCAAGCGCGGCTACCTGATGTACACGCAGGGCAACGTCAAGAACAACACCTTCGCGGTCACCGAGCTCGGTCGCCAGGTCACGAGCTATTACGCCGAGATCCGCCATGAGGTGCTGGTCGCGCACGCGCCCAATGTCAGCACCATGGAAAGCCAGATCCAGGCGGTGATCAACGCGGTGGGAATGCTGACGGGCCAGTACGACGAAGCCATGCGCAAGGCATCCACGTATCACTTCACGAGCCTCGAACTCTCGAAGAACCCCCCGAAGCAGTAGGCGCAGGCCGGGCTCGCCTGGTCCGACGGCCGGCGCTGCTAGATCCCCAGATAGGACGCCTGGACCCGCGGATCCGCCAGGAGATCCGGCCCCGAGCCCTCGAAGGCGATCCGCCCGGTCTCGAGCACGTAGGCGCGATCGCAGATGCGCAGCGCGCTCACCGCGTTCTGCTCGACCAGGATCGAGGTGACCCCTTCGTCGCGAAGCTGCCTCACCACTTCGATGATCTCGGAAACCAGCAGCGGCGCCAGGCCCATGCTCGGTTCGTCCAGCAGCAGCAGGCGCGGACGCCCCGCCAGCGCGCGGCCGATGGCCAACATCTGCTGCTGGCCGCCCGAGAGCATCCCTGCCGGCTGGCGCGCCTTCTCCCGCAGGACCGGGAAGCGGCGCAGGATGCGCTCCAGCTCGTCCTCGCCGGCGCCGCCTCGAAGCATGTAGGACCCCAGGCGCAGGTTGTCGAGCACGCTGAGCTCGGGCCAGACCTGCCGGCCTTCGGGGACCACCCCCAATCCCCTGCGTATGCGCTCCCACGCCGGGAGCCCGCAGATCGACGCCCCCTCGAACTCGATCTCGCCGCGCGTCTCCGCCTCTCCAACCAGGGCACGCAGCAGCGTCGTCTTGCCGGCGCCGTTGGCACCGAGCAAGGCCACGATCTCCCCGGCATGCACCTCCAGGGCGACGCCGTGCAGCACCTCGATCCGGCCGTAGCGGGCGCGCAGGTCCGAAACCCGCAGCATCGGCCGCCCGGACGAGCCGGCGCCCTCACTGCCCGAGGTAGGCACGGATCACCTCCGGTTCCGTTCTCACGTCTTCCGGCAGGCCTTCCGCGAGCCGCTTGCCGAAATTCAGGACGACCACCCGTGTCGAGATCGACATCACGAGCTTCATGTCGTGCTCTACCAGCATGACCGCGACCCCCGCCGATGCGATGCTGCGGATCAATTCGCCCAGGTCGCCGGTCTCGCTCGGGTTCAGGCCCGCGGCCGGCTCGTCGAGCAGCAGGAAGCGCGGCGCCGCCGCCAGAGCCCGGGCGATCTCCAGGCGCTTCAGGGCCCCGTAGGGCATCTCGCCGGCATGCGCATCGATCCATGACGCCAATCCGACCGTGCGCATCAGCTCCGCCGCGGCCGCCCTGGCGTTGCGCGTCTCCGAACGGATGCGCCATGGGCGCAGCAGCGTCGCCATCACGCCGTGCGACAGGGCGCCGTGGCCGCCGAGCATCACGTTCTCCAGCGCGCTCATGTTCAGGCAGATCTGCAGGTTCTGGAACGTTCTCTGCAGCCCTGCCTGCGCTCGCCGGTGGGGCGGCAGACCCGTGACGTCGAGGCCGTCGAGAACGATCTGTCCCGCCGAAGGCGCGTAGTAGCCGGAGACGAGGTTCAGGACGGTCGTCTTGCCGGCGCCGTTGGGGCCGATCAAGGAGACCACTTGGCCCGGCTCGACCTCCATGGAGAAGTCGTCCACCGCCATGAGCCCGCCGAAGCGGCGGGTGAGGGAGACGAGCCGGATGCCGCCCACGCCCTATTTCCTGCGCGAGAACGTCCGCGCGAGGGTCGGCACGATGCCCGCCGGCATGACCGCCATCGTGAAGACCAGGATCGTGCCGAGCACGATGTGCTTGTAATCGGCGAAGGTCGCGGAAACCTGGGTCAGCACCGTGAGCACGGCGGCCCCCGCGATGGCGCCGAACGTCGACGCCATGCCGCCCAGCACCACCATGGTGACGAACTCGATCGAGCGGATGAAGCCGGACTCGCCCGGAGTGATGAAGCGCTCGACGTGAGCGAACAGGGAACCGGCCACCGAAGCGTAGACCGCCGAGATGACGAACACGCGCACCTTGATCGCCGCGACATCGACCCCTACCGCGGAAACGGCCGCCTCGGCGTCGTGCAGCCCGCGAAGCGCGCGCCCGAAGGCGGAATCGACCAGCAGCCTGGCGACGACCACGCCGAGCACGAGGGCCCCGCCGACGAGCCAATACCAGTGCTCGAGCCGCGTCAGGCGCAGCGCACCGACGGCGAAGGCAGGCACGATGCGCCCGTCCGGGCCGCCGGTGAGCCCCGTCTCCCGCATGAACACGGTGTGCAGGATGATGCCGAACCCCAGCGTCGCCATGGCGAGGTAGTGGCCCTTGAGCCGCAGGATCGGGCGCCCGACCACGAAGGCCACCAGCGCCGACATGCCCGCACCCGCGACCAGGGCGAGCGGCGCAGGCAGGCCCGCGCCGGCGACCAGCGCCGCGCTCGCGTAGCCGCCGATCGCGAAGAACGCCGCGTGCCCGAGGCTGATCTGGCCCGCGTAGCCGATCATGAGATTCAGGCCGATGCACACCAGCGCATTGAGCATCGCCTTGATCGCGAGATCGAAATAGAACGAGTTCGGAAGGAAGGCCGGCAGCAGCGCGATCGCCCCGGCAAGGAGCAGGATAGCCCAGCGGTTGCTCGTGCCGCCGCGCCGCTCAGACACGCTCGACCGCCGCCCGGGAGAAGAGGCCCTGCGGCCGGACCATCAGCACCAGAAGGATGATCAGGAAGGCGACCGCGTCCTGGTAGGCGGAAGAGAGATAGCCGCCCGCCAGGGCCTCGATGATGCCGACGCCCAGGCCGCCGGCGATCGCGCCGAACGGGTTGGCAAGCCCACCGATGATGCTCGCGCAGAAGCCCTTCAGGCCCAGCATGACGCCGATGTCGAACCGCGTGAGGGTGATCGGCGTGATGACGATCCCGGCGATGGCGCCCAGCGCCCCCGAGGCCGCGAAGCTGTAGAACAGGACGCGGCGCGTATTGATTCCGACGATCCTCGCGGCGGCCGCGTTCTGGGCGGTCGCCAGCATCGCCTTTCCGGCCAGGGTCGAGCCGAGGAAGAACTTGAGCCCCAGCGCGACGGCGACCAGCGTGCCGAGGACCCAGAAGCTCTGCGGCTGCAGGCTCGCGTCTCCGATGACGATCGGCGTCTCGCTTCCAAAGGCGGGAAGCAGGTAATCGCGCTTGCCGAGAAGGACCTCGACGACTCCGCGGATGAGGATGGACGCCCCGATCGTGATGATGATGATGGTCGTCGGCGTCGCCGAACGCGCTCTCTCGACCGCGACCCATTCCAGCACCGCGGCGGTGGCCGCCGCCGCCGCGGTCGCGACGACCGCGGCGAGCGCAAGAGGCATGCCCCACGTGGTCAGCAGGTAGACCGTCACCATGCCGCCGATCATCACGAACTCGCCTTGGGCGAAGTTGATCACCCGGGACGCGTTGTAAATGATCGAGAAACCGATGCCGACGATCGCGTAGACCGATCCCCGGGTCAGGCCGGAGAAGAGGAACTGTAGGAAGTCGTCCATCGGGCGTCGGGCAGGCGCAGCGTGTCCCCGCTCACTTCACCAGCACGAACGCGCCGTTGCGGATCTCGGCCATCTTGAAGCTGCGCTGGTCCAGTCCCATGTGGTCCTTGGCGGTCATCTTGTAGATGCCCGTCGCGCCGATGAAGTCCGAAGTCTTCTCCAGCTGTTCGCGGACCTTGGCCTTGTCGGCGCTTCCGGCGCGCCGGACCGCATCGAGTCCGAGCAGCAGGGCGTCGTGCGCATAGGCGCCGAAGGCCGATACCGCCTCGCCGGTGGCCGCCTTGAACGCCTTGGCGTAGCGGCTCGCGATCTCGAGCTGCGGGTCGTCGGCCGCGAGCTGCGACGCCACCAGGACCGCCGGGACGGGAACGCGAACGCCTTCCGAGGCGCCGGCCGTCTGGTCGATGAACTGCTGCGATCCCGCTCCGTGCTGGAAATAGAGCGGCACCTTCATCCCCATCTGCCGGTAGTTGCGCGTCGTGATCACCGACGTCGAGCCCGTGTTGCAGCCGAGGATCGCCGCCGCGCCGGAACCGCGGATCCGCGTCAGCTGCGGCGTCATGTCGGTATCCGCCGGCGCGTGCGTCTCGTCGGCCGCGATGCGCAGGCCGTAGGCGGCGGCGCTCTTGTGCGCTTCGTTGCGGCAATCCTGGTCCGCGCCGCCGGCACCTGCGATGATCCCCACCGTCTTGATGCCGCGTTCCCGCATGTCCGAGAAGATCTTCTCGATCGCCTGCTGGTAGGAGTGCGGCGTCTTGAACACCCACTTCTTGACCGGCTCGATGATGGCGTTGGCCGCCGCCATCGAGATCAGCGGCAAGCCGGCCTCCTCGATGATCGGCACCACCGCCATGGTCTCGCCGGAACTGCTCGGCCCGATCATGAAGTCGACCTTGTCGTTCTCGATCAGCCGGCGCGCCAGGGTGGTCGCCTGGCGGGCATCCGCCCCGGTGTCGTAGACGACCGCTTCGACGGGCCGCCCGAGCACGCCGCCGGCGCGATTGACCTGCTCGACGAGCAGCTTGACCGTCTTCGCTTCCGGATCGCCGACGAAGGCCAGCGGCCCCGTCGATGCGACCAGCACCCCCACCTTGATCGCCGGCTGCGCGTGTGCAGGCGGCAGCCAGGCGCCGGCGAGGATCGCCGCCGCAGCGACGGCCGCACGGCCGAAGAGGAACGACCTGCGCGCAGAACCCGATGAACTCATTGATGCACCCTCCCCCGATTGTGCTGGCCGCCGAGATGGAGCCGTCACCTCGTCCGGCAGAAATTTGTTGTTAGATTATCAATTGAAATCATCTTGATGGTCAAGACAATTTCTAATTCGACCGCCCGCAGACATATCTCCGCCCGGCCCGGATCGATTCGGGGCAGACCCTTTGCTTTAGAATCAATGGGAATTCGATGCGAAACGGACTGGATCCGCCGTCTCGGCGCCGGAAGGGGGAATGGCGGAGAGCGCGTGCCGAGCTGGACGACAATGAGAAAACAATCGAGCTTTCCGGTCGATGATCGACCGACAACCCGGAACAGCAAAGTGGACCTGAACTACTACCACGGCTTTCGCGGTGGCACCCCTCACGAGGCCATGACCACCGAGTTCGAGTGGGCGGTCAAGCAGTTCAGGAACAGCTACGAGCGTTTCTCCCTGCACATCGCCAGCCGCTGCGGCTTCGGGCACCTGAGCTTCGCCGAGGTGGTGCTGGTGCACCTGATCCGGATGCAGGACCGGCCCCAGACTGCGGCGCTGCTGGCCCGCCAGCTCAACGTCGACGCCATCTCGAACGTCCAGTACAGCCTGCGCAAGCTGCTCAAGTACCGGCTGATCGTGAAGAAGACCGACCGGGGCGGCAAGCTGCAGACCTACGAGGCGACCGACAAGGGCAACGCCTTCATGAACGAGTACGGGCGCCTCCGCAAGAGCCTGCTGACCGACCGGACTCAGAACATCGAAGGCATCGACGCCAGGCTCGCCGAGAGCAGCGCCCTGCTCAGGATGCTGATCGGGATCTACGACGAGGCGGGCAGAGTGGCGGCGACCTTCGCCCCGCCGGACGGCGTCGAACGTGCCGAGGCCGCTTCCGGCAAGGCCTAACCGCTTGCCAGCCGGCGCCTGAGCTCGCGCTTGAGGATCTTCCCGCTCGGGTTGCGGGGCAGCTCGTCGAGGAAGTGGACCACGCGCGGCTTCTTGAAGCCGGCCAGCGACTTCCGGCAGTGCTCGACGAGCTCTTCGGCGAAGGCCGTGCACCCAGGGCGAAGGACCACGACAGCGGCGACGATCTCGCCCCATTGGTCGTCCGGCAGCCCCACGACTGCCGCTTCCAGCACGGCCGGATGCTCGAACAGGACCGCCTCGACCTCCTTGGTGTAGACGTTCACGCCGCCGGTGACGACCATGTCCTTGATGCGGTCGACCAGGAACAGGTAGCGCTCGTCGTCGAGATAGCCGAGATCGCCGGTGTGGAACCATCCGTTGCGGATCGCTTTCGCGGTCTCGTCCGGCATCCGCCAGTACCCCGGGATGACCGACTCGCTGCGCACCAGCACTTCCCCCACTTCGAGCGGCGCCGCATCCCGGCCCTCGGACGTGACGACCCGCACCTCGGCACCGACCGCCTCCCGGCCTGCCGAGGCCAGCCGCCTTTGCCGGCGCTCGTCGCCGTCGAGCACGTGGTCCGAGGCGACCAGGAAGGTGGCTTCGAGCGTCTCGGTCAGGCCGTAGCCCTGCGTGAATCCGCAGCGCAGGTGCTGCATCGCGCGCCGCAGGACGTTCGGCGGCATCGGTCCGCCCCCGTAGAACAGGCAGCGCAGGCTCGCGAGGTCGGCGCCCTCGACCGCGGGGCAGTTGACGACGGCATTGATCATCGTCGGAACGAGCAGCGCGACGGTCGCCCGGTGGCGCGCCACTGCCTCGAGCCAGGCGCGCGGATCGAACTTCTCGAGCACCACCTGCGTGCACCCGAGCATCATGTAGGTCACGGCCATGAACACCGCGCCCATGTGGTAGAGCGGCGTGGCGATCAGGTTGACGTCGCTTGGCCGGCTGCCGTCGGCGACGAACTGGTTGAAGGCGTTCGCCACCAGATTGCGGTGCGAAACCATCGCGCCCTTGGGCAGGCCGGTCGTGCCGCTGGTGAAGAAGATGGCGAACGGCTCGTCGTCCTTCGCCGGCGATTCGATCGCGGCGGCTTCCGCCTCGTCGACGACCTGTTCGTACGGCTCGGCGCCGGCGAGCTCACCGCCGACGATCCAGCGGCGCGCAGGGCTCGTGCCGGAGGCCAGCGCTTCCCGGAACGGCTCGGCGAACGACGCGCCGACGACCAGCAGTGCCGGCTCGGCCTGGCCGAGAAGCTGCGACAACTCGGAGTTCGTGAGCCGCCAGTTCAGCGGCACCGCGATCAGGCCGGCGCGCGCGATGCCGAAGTACAGCTCGACGATCTCCGCGCAGTTGCCGAGCAGCACCGCGACGCGGTCGCCCGCGGCAAGGCCGCGCGCGCGCAGCGCGTTGGCGATCCGGTCGACGCGACGGTCGAGCTCCTGCCAGGTGACGCTGCGCCCGCCCGCCAGCAGGGCGGCCTTGCCTGGAAAGCGCAGCGCATTGCGGCGCACGATCCTGTCGAGTGTCATCGATTCGCCCCGCCTCACGAATGCAGATGATTCACTGCCCCATCGACGAGGCGCAACAGGTCGGGCGACAGCGTGCCCGGCATCACCACCTCCGCCGCCCCCATCTGCTTGAGCGCGTCCGCGTCATCGGCCGGGATGACGCCGCCACAGAACACCGGGATCGACAGGCCCTGCTCGCGCAGCCGCTCCAGCAGGCGGCGCATCTGCGTCATGTGCTGGCCGGAC
>MKUQ01000016.1 GCA_001898645.1 Burkholderiales bacterium 70-64 | reverse complement strand
CGCCATGGTCCGCACCAATCAACCCTGGAACAACTCGCTTCACGGCGCTTGACTCGGAAGACGGTTACTCAGCCCTGCCCGAGCCAGGCCCGCAGGCGCTCGAACCCGACCTGGCCGCTGATCGCAGCGCGCCGGCCGTCGGCGGCGATGAGCAGCGTGCGTGGCAGCTCGCCGGCCCAGTCCGGGTCGATGCGGTAGCGCCATCGTTCGTCCACCGGCGCGCGTGCCGACCAGTTGCGGGCATGCTCGAGGCCCGCGCGGCGCAGCACGGCGGCGACCCGTTCGGGCGGCATCGGATCGACCTGCACGAAGACGATGTTCGCGTCCGCGTGGCGCCGCACGAACTCGCTCCAGCGCGGCAGCTCCTCGATGCACGGCGCGCAGGTCAGCCCCCACAGGTGCACCACGAGCGGCCGGCCGGCGCCGGCGGCGACGATGCGGCGGAAGGTGTCCGGCTCGAAGGCGGGCGCGTGCCGCGCGGACGAGGCCAGCACCGGCAGCACAGGCAGCATAGGCAGCACGGACAGCGCGAGCAGCGTCCGTCGCCGGGCGTCGTGGCGTTTCATCGTTCCTCCAGGGGAAGCAGGCGATACCCTTCCGCCTGGGTCTGCCAGGAAAGGTAGGACTTGCCGGCATGGGCGGTGAGCAGCGGATGGTCGGAATAGCCTCCGGTTCGCGCCACCTCGCGCGGCGTCGACCAGCGGGCGCCGGTGTCGGTCGAGACCTGCGCGTGCACGGTGGCGAGCTCGCCGTCGAACTCCTTCCAGGCCAGCCAGACGCGCGTGCCCTCGGCGAGCACGTACGGGCGCGAGATGCGCCGCGCCGGGCTGCCCAGGTGCATCGGCGCAGAGAAGGTCCTGCCGCCGTCGCGCGAACACGCGTAGAAGACGCCGCTGCGCGCGCTTCCCTGGGTGAACCAGACCGCGTGGTAGCTGCCGTCGGCGGCGATCGCCAGCGCGGGCCCGTGATGGGGGCAGGCGTCGATGGCCCAGTGGTCGTCGGCGACGCGGTGCAGCGGTCCCGGCGACCCGCGCGCCCCGAAGGCGACCACGCCGTGATCGCGCACGTTGCGACCGAAGATCGCCCGGAACAGCAGCACCGGTTGACGCGACGCGTCCACGGCGAGGCCGATGCGGCAGCATTCGCAGCTCTGCGGATAGGCGATGCGCGAGGCGGAGAAGGTGCCGCCCATGTCGTCCGACCTCGCGTAGGCGATCGAGGCGCCGGGCTGCCGATGCCCCCGC
Organism: Burkholderiales bacterium 70-64; assembly: GCA_001898645.1. Lineage (GTDB taxonomy): Bacteria > Pseudomonadota > Gammaproteobacteria > Burkholderiales > Burkholderiaceae_E > Zeimonas. Next base: position 369,683 of record MKUQ01000016.1, on the reverse strand, counting down.
CGGGCCGCCGCGGCGACCCGGCGCTTGTCGACCCAGGCGACGAACAGCGCGCCGTCGCCGGCCTGCACGATGGCGGGGAAGCGCTGGCTGGCCGGATCGTCGGAGACAGCGCGGGGGGCGGAGAAGGTGGCGCCGCCGTCGCTCGAGGTCGCGGCCAGCACGCGGGCGTTCCACGATTCGTCCTTGAAGACGTCGTAGACCACCGCGATGCGGCCGTCGGCGCCGACCGCGATCTGCGGCCGCGCGTCCGGGCCGACGTCGGCGTAGGCGCCGTGGCGCCCGATCACCACCGGGGCCGCGAAGGTCGCGCCGGCGTCGCGCGAGCGCGCCACCGACACCGCTCCGCCGGCCACCCATGCCAGCCACAGCGATCCGTCGGGCGCCCACGCCGGGGTGGCCGCGCTGGCGCAGGCGAGCGAGGCGTCCGCGCAGCGCAGCGGCGACAGCGCGGCATAGGCCGTTCCCGGCGCGCCGCCGGCACGTGCCGCGGCGCCGTGGCCGCCTTCGTGCTCGTGCTCGTGCTCGTGGGCGCGGGCCCGCGGCGTCGCGGCGGCAGCGAGCGCGGCCGAGGGGAGGGCGAGGACGAGCGCGCGCCGGACGCGCGACGCCGTGCCGGGAGCACGGACCGGGTGCATCATGAAGCGCCTCCTTGCGGCGATCTCGGAACGCGCGGCGGATGCATGCGCTCGTCCCTCAGAACGACGTGCGCACGCCGACCGTCACCCAGCGCGGGATCCCGAGGGCCGGGATGCCGCTGCTGCTCACCGTCGAGCCCTCGATGGTGGTGTAGGTGAGGCCCTGGTCGTCGTAGCGCCGGTCGAAGAGGTTCTGGATGCTGCCCCACAGCTCCACCGTCTTGCCGAGGCGGTAGCTGGCGCCGACGTCGACCAGCGTGGCGCCGTCGTTGCGCTGGGTGTGCGCGGTGTTGTTCCAGTACGCCGGGAACGATTTGAGCTGCGCGCCGACGGTGAGCGCCGGTGTCGCTTTCCACGTTGCGCCGAGCGTGGCAATCCACTTCGGCACCTGCCCGATCTGCTTGTTCACCGGGTCGGGCGGCGTGGCTGCGGGCGTGGTGTAGGCCGACTTCGTCAGGTAGGCCTGGGTGCGGGTGAATCCCGCGCTGAACTGCAGGGCGTCGCCGGCCCGGTAGCGCCCGAGCACCTCGGCGCCGCGGAACACCGCGCTGCCGGCGTTCACGTACTGGTTCACGCGCGTCACGCTGTTGGCGGCCAGCCCGGTGCCGGCGATCAGCGGATTGCAGGCGGCCGCAGTGGTGCACAGCGGCGCGAAGTCGATGAAATGCTCCAGCGCGTTGTCGAACAGGGTGAGGGAGAGGTCGAGCCCGGCCCTGGCGTAATCGAGCCCGATCTCCTTGCCGACATTGGTCTGCGGCACCAGGTCCGGGTTGGTGGCGGTGTAGCTGGTGCCGCTCACGAAGCTGCGGTACATCTGGTTCATGCCCGGGGCCGCGAAGTTGCGGTAGGCCGCGGCGCGCACGATCAGCTCGGGGGTGGCGAAGTAGCGCAACCCGATCCGCGGGTCGAAGCGGTGATAGCGGGTGTCGGCGAGCGGATTCGACAGCAGCGAGCCGCTGCTCAGGATGATGCCCTCGACGCCGGCGTTCGCGGCCTGCCAGTAATCCTGCCTCAGGCCCACGGTGACGTCGAGGGGCGTCTTCTCGGGGCGCCAGGTGCCTTGCGCGAAGACGCCCGCGAAGCGATGCTCGCCGCGTGCCACGATCGCCGCAGTCTGCGCAGCGGGGCCGAACAGGTCGAGGGTGTCGTCGGCCTTGATCGTGCGCAGGTCGAGGCCGATCTTCAGGTCCTTCAGCGTCCCGATGTCGCGCTGGTAGAACGCCGAGCCGCCTGCGCTGCGGTAGCGCGCCTGCTCCACCTGCGAGACGAACGGCACGCCGGCCTGCGGCGCGAAGATGCTGAAGGCGGGCGTCTGCCCGGCATTGGTGGTGTCCATGCCGGCGCGGCCGAGCCAGGCGGCGAGATTCACGCTGCCGCCCGCGTCGAGCCGCGTCGTGCCGCCGGCGACGATGCGGTGGTTGTGCCACTCGTTGCCGGCGATGCTCCACACCAGGCCGTGCTCCTGGCTGCGGTGCGCGATGGCTTTCAGGTAGTACCTCGAGGCCGGCGAGGGCGTGAACACGGCGCCGAGCGAAAGGTTGTCGGCGCGCGAGGTGGTGGTCGCCATGTACGGATTGCGGAACTGCGCGGGCACCTGCCAGTAGCCGTCGCTCGAGGCGAGCCCCGCATCGAGGCCGAGGCGCAGCCGGTCGTTGGCCAGCAGCGTGACCGCACCGTCCAGGGTCGAGCTGTCGAAGCTGCCGTAGCTCGCACTGACGCGCCGCTCGCCCGGTTGCGGCTCGCGGGTCACGATGTTGACGACGCCGCCCATCGCGAGGTTGCCCCACAGGCTGGTCGCGCCGCCGCCGCGGATGACCTCGATGCGCTCGATCGACTCCTTGGGGATCTGCCCCCAGTCGACGGTGCGGAAGAACGGATCGTTGACCGGCACCCCGTCGACCATCACCAGCGTGTTGACATTGGTGGTGGTGCCGAAGCCGCGGATGCTGAACACCTGCGCGGTGGGATGCATCTGCCCGCCCGGCTGGTTGAGCGTGAAGACGCCGGGGATGCGGTTCACCAGCTGCTCGGTGGTGGCCTGCGGCGCCTGACGCACCTCGTCGCGGTCGATCACGGTGGTGCTCACGTCCAGGTCCTGCAGCGCGGAGCCGCGTCCGGCCGAGACCGTGACCGCGGGCAGCTGCGGGCCGGGGCCCTCCTCGGCCGCCGCCTGCGGCGAGGGCAGGAGCGCGAGGAGGAAAGCGAAGGGGAGCGCGAAGAAGGACGCAAGGCGGGGCGGGAGTGGCGGCAGCGCCGGGCGCGCCGCGCGAAGAAGGGGGTGCCCGCGGCATTCGCGAGAACGAAGCATGTCGGTTCCTGTCGGGCGGCGCCCGTGTGTTCCACCCGCTCCGGCGCGCATGCGGCGCGCCGGGCTTCGGGATGTCCGGACGCGACACCGGCACCTCCGGGTCGGGGTGCCAGGGCGCATCGACACGCCTCAGGCGAGGGATGCGCGAGCGTCGCGACGGGTTGGAACGAGGGAAGGAAGCGGCCGGCCGGGGGTGCAGCCCCGCGGCAAGCCGCGCCGGTGCCGGGTCAGGAGATGCGGGGCGGACCGCGCGGCGTCGCCGCGATCCAGGCGTAGAGCGGCCGCGGCGACGAAAGGGCTCGCGTCGGCGGTCCCTCGGATCCTCGTGACGGCACCGCGTCTGCGGTGGCCGTGGGGGGCAGGGCGAAGGAGAAGGCGTGCGGCGTGCACCAGGGGCAGTCGCCCGTCGCCGCGGTCGAGGGCCCGCCATCGGCGGGCCGGTCCGATTCCCCGCTTCCGGCGCCGGGCGCCTTCTGCGCGGCGACATCGGCCGTGCAGAGCTGCGCCAGGACGATCGCATGGCCGCGCGCATCGGCGAGCAGGCGCGTGAGCGTGGGCGCGAACGCCGCAGCCATCATCGCGAGGCTCGCGACGAGGGCGAACAGACGGGCGTTGGATCGGAACGGGCGCACGCGGCGCAGCGTAGCACAGGCGGCCGCGGCGCCGGCCGCCCGCCTATCGGCCGCCCGCGCGCCTCAGGGTGGTCGACGGCGGTTCGCCGTAGCGCGCCTTGTAGTCGCCGGCGAAGCGTCCCAGGTGGGCGTAGCCGGCCGCCAGGGCCACGTCGGTGACCGTCGTTTCCGGCGTGGCGGCGAGCAGCGCCTCGCGGGCGCGCGCCAGCCGCTGCATGCGCACGAATTCCACCGGCGTCATCCCGCGGTGGCGGCGAAAGCCGGCCTGCAGGCTGCGCACGCTGGTGCCGGCGCGTGCGGCCAGCTCGCCCAGGGTGCAGGCGCACGACGGATCGGCCGCGATGATCTCCTCGGCGCGCCGCACGTACGCGGGCGCCGCCGGCCGCGCCTCGGCCAGCAGCGCATCCGAGTAGGTGTGCCGCTGCGCATAGAGCAGCGACGAGATCAGCGTGCGGTCGAGCGAGCGCCGCGCGGCCGTCGACGACAGGTAGATCGATTCCGGCGTCAGCTCCTCGAGCAGGAACGCGACGAGCCGCCGCCAGCTGGCGCCGCTCCCCTGCGTGAGATCGAGCCCCGCCTCGAACACCACCGGCTGCTTCACCGGGTAGCCGAGCAGCTCCGCGAGGCAGCGCTCGAGCGCGGCGCGCTGCACTTTCACCGACAGCTTGCAGCAGTCGTCGTCCCACTCGGTGGCGACCGGCCGGGTGCATGACTGCACCGAGGCCAGGCCGGGGTGCGAGACGATCTGGCGGTCGCCGCAGGTGACGCGCGAGGTGCCCGCGAGCGGAACGCCAACGAGGTAGAAGCTCTCCAGCGCGCCCGGATCGATGCGCACCGCCGCGCCGTAGCGCGCGTGGATGATGGTCGTGTCGACCAGGTTCACGCTGCGATAGCACACGTCGAAGCGCGCCGCGCGCCGGCGCGGCGTGACGCCGTGCGGCGAGAGCAGGCGCTCGACCTCGTGCCGCGCCTCGTCGATGTCGGAGGTGCGAAAGCGCTCGAAGCCGGCCAGCGCTGAGTCGATCGTTCCCATGGCGTCGCAATCGGGACAGGTGCGGCGCAATGCGGATAGCGCCGGCACGTGCGTCGACTCTAACATCGACCGGACATCGAAGGGAGTCTTCCGGCGTGACGACGGCGGCGAAGGAAACCATCGCGGTCCTCAAGGCGAACGGCATCGGGCGGATCTTCGGCAACCCCGGAACCACCGAGCTGGCGCTGCTCGACGCGACCGTTTCCGAGGGCATGGAATTCCACCTGTGCCTGAACGAGGGTGTCGCCACGGCGATGGCCGACGGCTTCGGCCGCGCGACCCGCTCGGTCGGGGTGGTGATGGTCCACACCTCCGTGGGCACCGCCAATGCGCTGACCAACCTCATCAACCTGCGCAGCGACCGTTCGCCGCTGCTGGTCATCGCCGGGGACAAGGACGATCGCCTGGGTGGGCGCGACTGCTTCTGCGAGGTGCCCGACCTGCCCGGGCTGGTGCGCCAGGTGACCAAGGAGGCGTGGCGGGTCACGCGGCCGGAGAAGCTGCCCGAGCTGGTGCAGCGCGCGCTGAAGGTGACGCGGGCGCCCACCCCGGGGCCGGTCTACATTGCCGTGCCCGAGAACTACATGGCTGCCGAGCTCGCGCCCGAGGCGGTCGGCGTGCACGTGCGGCGGGCCGCCGCCGTGACGATGCGCGCGCACCCCGAGGAGCTGCGCACCGTGTTCCGCGCGCTGGCGCGCGCGCAGCGGCCGCTGCTGATCGCGGGCAACGAGGTGGGCGCGGGCGGCGCGCTGCCGCTGCTGGTCGAGCTGGCCGAGGCCCTGTGCGTGCCGGTGCTCGGCGAGGAAGTGTTCACCATCAGCGCACTGAACTATCCGACCGATCACGCGCTGTATCACGGCAATTTCGTGCCGGGGCACCCGCTCGCGCGCGATGCCGACCTGGTCGTCGCGATCGGCGCGCGCGCGTTCATGGAGTATTCGTATCCGTCCGAGCCCTACCTGCGGCCGGGCGTGCGGTTCATGCAGATCGGCGCCGATGCCGGCGAGCTGGGCAAGATCTACCCGGTCGAGCTGGCGGTGCTCGGCAGCGTGGAGGCGGCGATCCGCGACCTGCATGCGTTGCTCGACTGCGAGCCGTTGCCCGCAGCGGAAGCGATGGCCGCGCGTGCGGCGCGTGCGCGCCGCGGCATCGGGCCGGCACCGGCCGGCAGTGCGATGCGGCCGATCGCGGCGGCCGGGGCGATGCAGCCCGAACGGCTGCTCGCCGCCATGCATGCGGTGCTGCCGCGCGACGCGGTGGTCGTGGACGAATCGGTGCTCTCCAAGGGGCTGCTGCAGCGGCGCTTCCCGCTCTCGCCGCCGCGGCTGTATTTCGGCACCTCGGGCGGAGGCCTGGGCTGGGGCATCCCGGCGGCCATCGGCGTGCAGCTCGGGCTGCCGCAGCGGCGCGTGGTGGCCTTCGTGGGCGACGGCGGAGCGCTGTTCAACATCCAGGCCCTGTGGAGCGCGGCGCATCTGCGCCTGCCGGTGGTCTTCGTGATCGTCAACAATGGCGGCTACATGGCGGTGCGGCGCGGGCTGGGCGAGTTCGGCGAAGCGGCGGTGCATGCCGGGCGCTTCCCCGGCTCGTCCATCGCCGGACCCGAGATCGATTTCTGCAGCCTCGCCGAAGGGCTGGGCGTGACGGCGCTGAGCGTCGGCGATGCCGACCAGGTCGCCGATGCGCTGCGCTGGGCGCTCAATCTCGGGGCGCCGGCGCTGCTCGACGTGCGCGTCGCACCGTCGGCGTACTACTGATCTTCAGGAGGGCATTGCGCATGGTCACACGTCGTGGATTCCTCGGCGCGCTCGGCGCATCGGTCGCGGGGGCCTCGGCAGCCTGGACGCCGCCGCTGGCCGCCCAGCCGGCCCTGCGCTCGGCGCGGATCGTGGTCGGCTTTCCGCCCGGCGGAAGCAACGATGCGATCGCCCGCCTGCTGGCCGACAAGCTGCGCGGCCAGTATGCCGACGCCCTGATCGTGGAGAACAAGGCCGGGGCGGGCGGGCGCATCGGCGTGGAAGCGGTGCGCCACGGCACGGCCGACGGCACGGTCGTCCTGCAGACGCCGGGAACGATCCTGACCCTGTACCCGCACATCTACCGTTCGCTGCCCTACGATGCGCTGCGCGACCTGGCGCCGGTGAGCCCGGTCTGTACCTTCGATTTCGCGCTCGTCGCCGGCCCGATGACGCCGGTGCGCACGCTCGCGCAGTTCATCGACTGGTGCAAGGCGAACCCGCAGCGTGCGGTCTACGGCTCGCCCGCCACCGGTGCTTCCCCGCACTTCGTCGGCCTGATGTTCGCCAAGGCCGCCGGCATCGATCTCCTCCATGTCGGCTACAAGGGCGCCGCGCCGGCGGTGCAGGACCTGCTCGGCGGGCAGATCCCGGCCTACGTCGGCACCCTCGCCGACGTGGCTCCCTACCTGGCCGGCGGGCGGCTGCGCGTGCTGGCGACCTCGGGCACGGCGCGCGCCGCGCTGACCCCGGATGCGCCGACCTTCGAGGAGGCCGGCCTGAAGTCGGTGTCGGTGCAGGAATGGTACGGCATGCTGATGCCGGCGAAGACGGCGCCGGAAACCGTGGCCTCGCTCAACCAGGCCCTGCGTCGCGTGTTGCGCGATCCGGAGGTGCTCGAGCGTTTCGCGGCGCTCAACGTCGATGCGGCGCCGATGGCCCCGGCGGCGTTCGCCGAGCGCATCCGCGTCGAGCGCGAACGCTGGGCGCCGATCGTGCGCGAGTCGGGCTTCACCATGAACGAATAGGGCCCGGAGCGGGGCCGCGGCGCCCGCCCGTGCGCCGGCGTCACGGCGCCGAGAAGGTGTCGCAGCTCGCCGGCTGGCCGCTCTCCATGCCGGTGCGGAACCAGTGCACGCGCTGCGCAGAGCTGCCGTGCGTGAAGCTCTCGGGCACGACCACGCCCTGCATCTGCTTTTGCAGCCGGTCGTCGCCGACCGCCGCCGCCGCGCCGATGCCTTCCTCGATGTCGCCCTGCTCGAGCCACCGGCGCGCCTGCTGCGAGCGGCTGGCCCACACGCCGGCGTAGCAGTCGGCCTGCAGCTCGAGACGCACCGACAGCGCATTGGCCTGCCGCTCGCCGGCGCGCTCGCGTGCGCTTTGCACCTGCCGCATGGTGCCGAGCAGGTTCTGCACGTGGTGGCCGACCTCGTGCGCCACCACGTAGGCATAGGCGAAGTCGCCCCCGGCGCCCAGGCGCTGGCGCATCAGCTCGAAGAAGCTCAGGTCGATGTACAGCTTCTGGTCGCCCGGACAGTAGAAGGGGCCTGCCGCGGCCGCGCCCAAGCCGCAGGCGGTGCCGATGCGGTCGCTGTAGAGCACCAGCGTCGGCGGACGGTACTGCCGGCCGGCCTGCGTGAAGACCTGCTGCCAGGTGTCCTCGGTGCTGGCGAGCACGACCGAGACGAAGCGGCCCATCTCGTCGGTGGGAGCCGGCGCGGGCCCCTGCTGCGTCTGCACCGGCGCCGGGCCGCCCTCGTCGAGCAGCCCCAGCACCATGCGCGGATCGACGCCGAAGAACCAGGCAGCCACGAAGGCGATGACGATCGTGCCCAGCCCGACGCCGGTGCGTCCCCCCGGCAGGCCGCCGCCGCGGCGATCCTCGACGTTGGAGCTTTCCCTTTCCCCTTGCCAGCGCATGATGCTCTCCGCGCAGATGCCTCGCTGCCGCCATGTTAGCGCCCACTGGCGCGCGCTGCTCAGGCGCGCAGCACGCACTTCTCGTAGAGCCCGAGCATGCGCCGGTCGGGGTCGTAGCGGGCCTTGAGGGCGTCGTAAGCCGCCATGTCGTAGGCGCGGGCGAATTCCTCGCGGGTGAAGTAGCTGTCGGAGTACAGCGACTTGATGCCGCCCAGCCGCAGCACCTCGTGCTCGATGAGCCGGTTGACATACCCGGGCGGGCGCGGCAGGGCGCTCTCGACCACGTCCCAGAACCCGAAGTTGACGTGCGGCACGCCCGGGGCGAGCGGATACAGCGTGAACCGCCGGGCCGGATCGGCGGCGCGGATCGGACAGATCCAGATCGGCAGGATGCCGACCTCGCGCAGCAGGAAGGCGAGGAACTCGCCGGCGCGCGCGGTCGGGATGTCGACATCCTGGATCACCGACTCGGTGAACCGGCCGCGCAGGCGCGCCAGCCGTCGCGTCAGGCCCCAGCGCGCGTTCCAGCGCATGACGCGGGTGTAGGTGCGCGAGTTCAGGCGCGCACGCCCGAGCAGCCGCCGCACCAGCGGGTTCTGCGCGTACAGGTTCTTGGAGCACCAGAACCAGTCGGTGTCCCAGCGCCAGAGGTAGTCGCGGGTGGTGAGGAAGTCGAGCTCGCGCGCGAGCAGGGAACGGTAGTAGATGTGCTCGAAGGTGTAGTCGCTCGACCATGGCGCGTCGTCGACGAAGCGCCCGACGCTGAGCACGAGCTCGTGCGGACCGAACACCACGCCGTCGACGAAGTCCGCCGGCCCGGCGCAGCGCTGCGCGAGGTCGGCGAAGAACGCGTCCGGATCGCGGTGGCGCACGTGCTCGACGCGCACGTGCGAGCGCACCGGCAGTGCGCGCAGGCGCAGGCGGATCGCATAGCCGAGCGTGCCGTAGGAGTTCGGGAAGCCGAAGAACAGGTCGCGATGCTCGTTCTCGGGCGTGCACAGCACGATGCGTCCGTCGGGCAGCAGCACGTCGAGCTCCAGCAGCGTGTCGTGCACCAGCCCGTGCCGGAACGAGGTGGCCTCGATGCCCACTCCGGCCGCCGCTCCGCCCACGGTGATGGTCTTGAGCTGCGGCACCACCGCCGGCATCACGCCGCGCGGCAGGGCGGCGGCGACCAGGTCCTCGTAGGTCGCCGAGCCTTCCACGTCCAGCCACCCCGCCGCGGCATCGACGTCGAGCAGGTGGCGGAACTCGCGCAGGTCGAGGCGTCGCTTGGGCGCCTCGTCGCGGTCGCGAAACAGGTTGGAGCTGCTGCGCTCCAGGCCGATCGGCGCGCCGCCGCCCGCCTCCTGCAGCTGTGCGGCCAGCCGCGCGCGCCGCGCGGCGTGCGCGCCGGCCTCAGCGCTCGCGCTCATAGAGGAACCCGCGGCCCATCGGATAGCTGGCGCGGGTGATGTTGCCCTTGCTGAAGACGATCTGGAACAGGTGCGTGTAGCCGGCCGGCGAGCGGAACATCTCGGCGCAGCCGACCAGGTAGGCCAGCCAGACGCGCCGGAAGCGTTCGGTGTGGCGCTGCGGGTCCAGCGCGCGGATCGCCTCCCAGTTGCGCGAGAAGCGCTCGGCCCATGCGTCGAGCGTCGGCGCATAGTGGCGGCGCAGGTTCTCGATGTCGACCACCTCGAGCCCGCAGCGTTCCATCTCGACGATGACCTCGGCCAGGCTGGGGATCCACCCGCCCGGGAAGACGTGCTTGCGGATGAACAGCTCGGTGTCGAAACGCCCGACGTGCCCGATGAAGTGCAGCATGCCCAGGCCGCCGGGCTTGAGGAAGTCGGCGTGCGCGCGCACCACTTCGGCCAGCTGGTCGCGCCCGGCGTGCTCGAGCACGCCGATCGAGACCACCTTGTCGTACTGCGCGTCGACCTCGCGGAAATCCGCTTCGCGCACCGACAGGTCGTCGCCCAGGCCGCGCCGGCCGATCTCCTCGCGCAGCCAGTGCACCTGCTCGGTGGTGGTGTTCAGCCCGGTGCCCAGGGCGCCCACCGTCTCGAGCGCCCGGAACATGAAGCCGCCGAAGCCGCAGCCGATGTCGATGTAGCGCTCGCCGCGCGCCAGCCCGATCTTGCGGCACACGTGGTCGATCTTGTTGCGCTGGGCCTCCTCGAGGCTGGCGGTGCCCTCCGGCCAGTAGCCGCAGGTGTACATCATGAGCGGGTCGTCGAGCCACAGGCGATAGAACGGCGTGCCCAGGCCGTAGTGGGCGCGCGCATTGATCTTGGCCTGTGCCGGGGTGCGGTTGGAGCGGCGCAGCTCGTGCAGGTGGTTCTCCACCTTGAGCACGGTCTGGCCCTGCGTGTCGAGGCCGCTCTGCATGCCGGCGGCGAACGCAGCGCCCAGGTCGCCCTCGACCTCGACGTTGCCGTCGAACCAGCCTTCGAGCAGGCCCATGTGGCCGCGGGTGAACGCCGACAGCAGCGCGGCGTCGGACCGGAAGACGATGGTGAAGCGCGGCTCGTCCGCGCCGGTGGCGTAGCGCGTGCCGTCCGACGTGACGACGGCGAACGGCACGCCGGCCCGCGAGCCGAGCGAGTCGATGATGCCCTGCAGCGAGAATCGCATCCTGATCCTCCTGACCGGCTGTTCCGGGTGGCTGCAAGTGTAGCGGCGATCGGCGCGCTGGGTGGCCGTGCCCGCCGGTGCCGCGGGCGGCCCGAGGGGCGCTGCGGGCCGCCTCGGGGGCGGCTCAGGCGTCGTGCGCGTGCAGCGTGAAGCGCGCGCCGCCGCGCTCGCGCAGCACGCTGAAGCGCAGCTCGGGCCAGCGTTCCTGCGCGACGGTGATCTCGTGCGGCGAGCGCACCAGGTAGGTCGGGGCATCGGCGGCGTCGAGCGCGATGCGCGCGGCGTTCTGCTCGATGAAGCGCGCCACCATGGCCTCGTCGTCGCCGTCGATCCAGCGCGCCGCCACGTACGGCGCCGGCGCGATGCGCGCGGCGACGTTGTACTCGACGCGCAGGCGGTGGGCCACCACCTCGAACTGCAGCTCCCCGACCGCCCCCAGCAGCAGCCGGCTGCCGCCGTCCTGGCGGAACACCTGGATCGCGCCCTCGTCGCCGAGCTGCGCGAGCGCCGCGCGCAGCTGCTTCATCTTCATCGGGTCGACCACCTCGATGGTGCGGAACGACTCCGGCGCGAAGAAGGGCAGGCCGCTGAAGTGCAGCGTCTCGCCTTCGGTCAGCGTGTCGCCCAGGCTCAGCGTGCCGTGGTTGGGAATGCCGATGATGTCGCCCGGGTAGGCCTCGTCGACGAGGTCGCGCCGCTGCGACAGGAAGGTGACCACGTTCTGCGGCCGCAGCGCGCGCTTCGTGCGCGTGTTCACCAGCGCCATGCCGCGCTCGAAGCGCCCGGAGCACACGCGCACGAAGGCGACGCGGTCGCGGTGCTGCGGGTCCATGTTGGCCTGCACCTTGAACACCACGCCGCTGAACTTCGGCTCGTCGGGCGCCACCATGCGCTCGTCGGCGTGCTTGGGCCCCGGCATCGGCACCAGCTCGGCGACCGCGTCGAGCACCTCGCGCACCCCGAAGTTGTTGATCGCCGAGCCGAAGAACACCGGCGTCTGGTGCGCCGCGATGAAGCGCTCGCGCTCGAACTCGGGCGAGGCGCCGCCGGCGAGCTCGATCTCGGGGGCCGCGTCGAGCCATTCCTGGCCGAGCGAGGCGGCCTGCTCCGCGTCGCCGACGTCGACCAGCTCCGCGTCGTCGAGGTTGCGGTCGCTGCCCGGGCGGAAGCGCCGCACGCGCCCGATGCGCAGGTCGTAGACCCCGCGGAAGCGGCTGCCCATGCCGATGGGCCAGGTGAACGGGATCGGCGTCATGGCGAGCTCGCGCTCGATCTCGTCCATCAGCTCGAGCGGGCCGCGCACCTCGCGGTCGAGCTTGTTCACGAAGGTGATGATCGGGATGTTGCGCGTGCGGCAGATGCGCAGCAGCCGCAGCGTCTGCGACTCGATGCCGTTGGCGGCGTCGATCACCATCAGCGCCGCGTCGACGGCGGTCAGCACGCGGTAGGTGTCCTCGGAGAAATCCTGGTGGCCGGGCGTGTCGAGCAGGTTGATCACGCAGTCGCGGTGCACGAACTGCATCACCGAGCTGGCCACGGAGATGCCGCGCTGCTTCTCGATCTCCATCCAGTCGGAAGTGGCGTAGCGGCTCGCCTTGCGCGCCTTCACGCTGCCGGCGATCTGGATCGCGCCCGAGAACAGCAGCAGCTTCTCGGTAAGCGTGGTCTTGCCGGCGTCGGGGTGGGAGATGATGGCGAAGGTTCTTCGCCGCGTGTACTCGGGATCTGCTTGCATCGTCGGCCACTCGGGGCCAGGAAGTATAACGACGAACGGCTCTGGCCGCCGGCGTTCAGCGCGGGCGCAGCGCCTCGCCCCAGCCCTGCAGCGGGCCCAGCGGGTTGCGGGTGACCTGGAATTCGTGCAGGTTCGGCTGCCCGCCGTACACCGCGTAGACGGCCATGTCGTCGACGAAGAGGATCATGGCGGTGAAGCTCCAGCCGGTGACGTTCACCTCGCGCCGGAAGGCGAACGAGTCGAGCCAGAAGTTGCCCACCCGGTCGCGATGCACCTGGCGCGTCGCGATGGCGTAGCCCGAGCACGCCTTGCCCGACGTCAGGCACTTGCGGATGCCCGGTTCGTATTCGTCGGGCCACAGCGCCGAGCCGGCGGCGAACCGCTGCACGATCTCCGGGTAGGTGAGGATGGTCACCGCCGCGTTGCGCGTGGGGTCGAAGCCATCTTCGTGCAGCTTGGACTTGGTGGTGACGAAGGGCTCGATGGACTCGATCGCCGCGCGCGCCTCGTCGAAGCTCTTCCACGACACCGCGGTGTTGTCGTGGGCGACCGGCAGCAGCGACTGGCAGGCGCCCAGCCCGGTCGCCAGGGCGGCACACAGGGCGAGCCTCGAGAGCTGCACGGTCCGGATCAGGTTCATTTGCATCCTCACCCGAAAGGGGGAAAATGGTAGCTTTTTCAGCCGCCCTTCACCGGCGGCACACCTAGACGGACCCATTTGAGCACGACTTTCGCTTCTTTCGGCCTTGCCGAACCGATCCTCAGAGCAGTCGACGAACTCGGCTACCGGGAACCCACTCCGATCCAGGCGCAGGCCATCCCCATCGTCATGCAGGGGCGCGACGTCATGGGAGCGGCCCAGACCGGCACCGGCAAGACCGCGGGATTCGCGCTGCCGATCCTGCAGCGGCTGATGCCGCATGCCAATGCCAGTGCCTCGCCGGCGCGCCATCCGGTGCGGGCGCTGATCCTCGCGCCCACCCGTGAGCTGGCCGACCAGATCCACGAGAACGTGCGGGAATACGCCAAGCACACCGGGCTGAGGTCGGCCGTGGTGTTCGGTGGCGTCGACATCCGGCCGCAGGTGGCCGCCCTGCGCCACGGCTGCGAGGTGCTCATCGCCACCCCCGGCAGGCTGCTCGATCACATGGGGCAGAAGACGGTCTCGCTCGCCCAGGCGGAGATCCTGGTGCTCGACGAAGCCGACCGGATGCTCGACATGGGCTTCCTGCCCGACATCCAGCGCATCATCCATGCGCTGCCCGAGCGCCGGCAGAACCTGATGTTCTCGGCCACGTTCTCGGGCGAGATCCGCAAGCTGGCCGAGGCGTTCCTGAACGATCCGGTGCTCGTCGAGGTGGCGCGCCGCAACGCGACCGCCGACAACGTCGAGCAGATCGTGTACCGCGTCGCCGACCTCGAATCCAAGCGCGCCGCGGTGGCCAAGCTGGTGCGCGAGCGCCAGCTCTCGCAGGTGATCGTGTTCACCAACACCAAGATCGGCGCCGGGCGGCTGGCGCGCCAGCTCGAGCGCGACGGCCTGAACGCGGCGGCCATCCACGGCGACAAGACGCAGCAGGAACGGCTGGCCACCCTCGAGGCATTCAAGAAGGGCGAGATCGTCGTGCTGGTGGCCACCGATGTCGCCGCGCGCGGCCTCGACATCGTCGAGCTGCCGGCGGTCATCAACTACGACCTCCCCTACAGCGCCGAAGACTACGTGCACCGCATCGGCCGCACCGGCCGTGCCGGCGCGAGCGGGCTGGCGCTGTCGCTGATGGTGGACAACGACGAGCGCCTGCTCGTCGAGATCGAGAAGCTGATCAAGCGCAAGCTGCCGCCCGAGCGCCTCGACGTCGGCCCGGCGCAGGAGCGCCCGCGGCGCGAGCGCCGCGACGACGAGCCCGCTGCGCGCGGACGTGCATCCTCCTCGCGCAGGGGCGACTCCGCGGCGGAAAGGGGCGGGTCCCCCCGGCGGCGGCGTCCGGAAGGCGAACCGGCTGCGTCGCGCGCCGCCGGCTACTCCCGCGACCCCTTCTTCTTCGAGCCGTACGAGCCTCGCCCGGCCGAGGAGGGCGCGGCAGCTGCCGCGCCCGAGACGCCCGAACGCGCGCAGGGGAGTGCACGACGGCCGCGCCGGCCGGTGGCGGCGCTCCTGGGCGGCGGCGGCAGGAAATCTTAAGAACGTGCCCAGCGCGCGGTCGCTTCGGTCCAGAAGCGCTCGAGCGAGCCGGTGGCCACCGTCCCCAGGCCGAGGAACTCCAGCGCGTCGTTCAGCGCCGCGACGCCGCGCGCCGGATCGATCGCAGCCGCCCCGGTCTGCTTCGAGAGCTTTTCGCCGCGGGCGTCGAGCACCACCGGCACGTGCAGGTAGCGCGGGGTCGGCATCCTGAGCAGGCGCTGCAGGTACACCTGGCGGGCCGTCGAGTCGCGCAGGTCGGCGCCGCGCACCACGTCGGTGACCCCCTGGAAGGCGTCGTCGACCACCACCGCGAGCTGGTAGGCCCAGGGCCCGTCGGCGCGCCGCAGCACGAAATCGCCTACCGATTCCGCCAGCGCCTCCTCGAAGCGGCCGGCGCTGCGGTCGCACCATGCGATGTGCGCGTCGTCGACCCGCACGCGCCAGGCGCGCGCGCTGCGTCCGGCGGGCAGGCCGTTGCGGCAGGTGCCCGGGTAGACGAGCTCGCCGCGGTGCTGCCGCTGCCCGGCGTGCACGACGGAATCGGCGATCTCGCGGCGCGTGCACGCGCAGGGGTAGACGAGCCCGCTGGCGTGCAGCCGTTCGAATGCCTCACGGTAGGCCGCGTCGCGCCGGCTCTGCCACACGATCTCGCCGTCGTGGGCGAAGCCGAGCCGCGACAGCACGTGGAGGATGGCTTCGGCCGCGCCCGGCGCCTCGCGCGGCGTGTCGAGGTCCTCGATGCGCAGCAGCCAGCGTCCGCGGTGCGCGAGCGCATCGAGCCGGCTGGCCAGCGCCGCCGCCAGCGAGCCGGCGTGCAGCGGGCCGGTGGGGGAGGGCGCGAAGCGCCCGACATAGGATGCGGTCCGCCCCTGCGCCGGCGAGTGCGGCTGCGGATCGCGCGGCGGATCGGCGGACACGTTCAGCGGCCGTCGAGCCAGGCGGCTAGGTCGTCGAAGACGCCGCGGCGCGCCGGTTCGCTCTCGTTCAGGATCTCGTGCCAGAGCGCCGGGTATTCGCGCACGGTCAGCAGCGAGGGCGGCGCGCGGCGCGCGAACTCCCGGCTGCCGGCGGGGTCGACGAGACGA
Organism: Burkholderiales bacterium 70-64; assembly: GCA_001898645.1. Classification (GTDB taxonomy): domain Bacteria; phylum Pseudomonadota; class Gammaproteobacteria; order Burkholderiales; family Burkholderiaceae_E; genus Zeimonas. Next base: position 353,798 of record MKUQ01000016.1, on the reverse strand, counting down.
TCGTCGCCCGCGTACATCAGCAGCGTGGGCACCGCGAGCGTGCCGGCCTGCTCGATCGCCCGCCGCGAGGCATCGACGATGAAGCGCGCCAGGCGTGCCGAGATGCGATCGTGCACCAGCGGATCGTCGAGATAGGCGCGCACCACCGCCGGATCGTGCGACAGCTTCGATGCGTCGAGCCCGTTGCCCAGCGCGAGATCGGGCGCGATGCGCGACATCAGCGCCACCAGCGCCTTCTGCCAGATGCCGAGGCCGGGGTCCAGCGCCGGCGACGTCAGCACCAGCCCGCGGATGCGCTGCGGGTGACGCAGCGCGCAGCTCAGCGCCACCAGCCCGCCGAGGCTGTGGCCCATCAGCAGCGGCGGCCGGCCGGCGTCGTAGCGGGTCTCGAGGGCGGCCTCCAGGTCGTCGACCGGATCGCGCGTGGCGGGGATCGTGCCGCGCCGGCCGTCCGAGCGGCCGTGGCCGTGATGATCGTGGCCGCACAGCGTCCAGCCGCGTGCGGCGAGCCAGGCTCCGAGCGTGTCGTAGCGGCCGACGTGCTCGCCCAGGCCGTGCACCAGGTAGATGTCGCGCGCCGGCGCGACATCGGCGCCGCGCGCGCCGCCGCCTGCGCCTGCCGGGCACCAGCACGCCCCGCGCAGCGTGATGCCGCCGGGACGCTCGAGGGTGAAGGATCGCGTGGCGGGCATGGCGGCCTGCGATTTTGCCCCGGCACGCCGGTGCGCGGCGTCGGCCGGGGTGAACATGGGTAGAATTTTGATGGTGAGATTCTATCCATGAACGCGCCGCGCTTCGTTCACCTTCGCGTGCACTCCGAGTACTCGGTGAGCGATTCGATCGTACGCATCGATGCGCTGATCGACGCCGCGCACCGCGATGCCCAGCCCGCGGTGGCGGTCACCGACCTGGCCAACCTGTTCGGCTGGGTGCGCTTCTACAAGGCCGCGCGCGCGCGCGGTATCAAGCCGGTCTGCGGCGTCGACGCCTGGTTCTCCAACGCCGCCGACCGCGACCGGCCGTTCCGCCTGCTGCTGCTGGCGCGCGACCGCACCGGCTACCTGCGCCTGTGCGAGCTGATCAGCCGCGCCTGGCTCGAGAACGAGTACCGCGGGCGCGGCGAGATGTGCGCCGAGTGGTTCGACGAACCGCATCCCGACGGCGGCATGCCGGGCGACGGCCTGATCGCGCTGTCCGGGGCGCAGGCGGGCGACGTGGGGCAGGCCCTGCTCGCCGGCAACGCGACAGCGGCGGCGCAGCTCGCGCAGTCCTGGGCGCGGCGCTTCCCGGATGCCTTCTATCTCGAGGTGCAGCGCAGCGGCCAGCCGGAAGCCGAGGCGCAGACGCGGGCCGCGGCCCACCTGGCGGCCCGCCTCGGGCTGCCGATCGTGGCCACGCACCCGGTGCAGTTCCTGGGGCGCGAGGAGTTCCGCGCCCACGAGGCGCGCGTGTGCATCGCCGAGGGTGAGATCCTCGCCAATCCGCGGCGCGTGCGCCGCTTCACCGAGGAGCAGTACTTCCGCTCGCAGGAGGAGATGGCGCAGGCCTTCGCCGACCTGCCCAGCGCGCTGGCCAACAGCGTCGAGATCGCGCGCCGCTGCAACGTGTCGATGGTGCTCGGCAAGCCGCAGCTGCCGCAGTTCCCGACCCCCGAAGGCGTCGGTCTCGACGACTACATGCGCCGGCTCGCGCACGAGGGGCTCGAGCAGCGCATGCAGGTGCTCTTCCCGCCCGAGACCACGCCCGCCGACGTCCTGGCCGCGCGGCACGAGCAGTACCGCGCGCGGCTCGAGTACGAGTGCGACACCATCGTCCAGATGGGCTTCTCGGGCTACTTCCTGATCGTGGCCGACTTCATCAACTGGGCGAAGAAGAACGGCGTGCCGGTGGGCCCGGGCCGCGGCTCGGGGGCCGGCTCGCTGGTGGCCTTCGCGCTGGGCATCACCGACCTCGACCCGATTCCGTACGCGCTGCTGTTCGAGCGCTTCCTGAATCCCGAGCGCGTGTCGATGCCCGACTTCGACATCGACTTCTGCCAGGACAACCGCTGGAAGGTCATCGAGTACGTACGCAGCCGCTACGGCGAGCAGGCGGTGTCGCAGATCGCCACCTTCGGCACGATGGCCTCCAAGGCGGTCATCCGCGACGTCGGGCGCGTGCTCGACATGGGCTACAACTTCTGCGACCAGCTCTCCAAGCTGATCCCGCTGGTGCAGAACAAGCCGCTGTCGCTGGCCAAGGCGCGCGAGGCCGAGCCGCTGCTGGCCGAGCGCGAGCGCAAGGAAGACGAGGTGCGCGGGCTGCTCGCGCTGGCCGAGCCGCTCGAGGACCTCACCCGCAACGTCGGCATGCACGCCGGCGGCGTGCTGATCGCGCCGGGCCGCCTCACCGACTTCTGCCCGCTGTACAAGCAGCCGGGCGCCGAGGCCGGCGTGGTCAGCCAGTTCGACAAGGACGACGTCGAGGCGGTCGGGCTGGTGAAGTTCGACTTCCTCGGCCTGCGCAACCTGACCATCATCGACCTGGCGGTCGACTACATCAATCGCCGCCATCCCGGGCTCGGCCTCGACCTGCAGGCGCTGGCCTTCGACGACCCGCGCGCCTACCAGGTGCTCAAGGAGGCCAACACCACCGCGGTGTTCCAGCTGGAAAGCGAGGGCATGAAGAAGCTGCTGAAGAAGCTTCAGCCCGACCGCTTCGAGGACATCATCGCGGTGCTCGCGCTCTACCGGCCCGGGCCGCTGGGCTCGGGCATGGTCGACGACTTCATCCTGCGCAAGAAGGGCCAGCAGCAGATCGACTACTTCCATCCCGATCTGACGGCCTGCCTGGAGCCGACCTACGGCGTGATCGTGTACCAGGAACAGGTCATGCAGATCGCCCAGATCATCGGCGGCTACACGCTGGGCGGCGCCGACCTGCTGCGCCGCGCGATGGGCAAGAAGAAGCCCGAGGAGATGGCGCAGCACCGCGGCCTGTTCGTGGAAGGCGCGCAGCGCAAGGGCTACCCGGTCGAGCTCGCCAACAAGCTGTTCGACCTGATGGCGATGTTCGCCGAGTACGGCTTCAACAAGTCGCACACCGCCGCCTACGCGGTCATCACCTATCACACCGCCTGGCTCAAGGCCCGCTACCCGGCGGAGTTCATGGCCGCCACGCTGTCCTCCGACATGGACGACACCGACAAGGTGAAGCTCTTCGTCGATGACGCTCGCGCCAACCGCGTCGAGGTGCTGCCGCCCGACATCAACGCCTCCGGCTACCGCTTCGAGCCGGTCTCCGACAGCGCGTTGCGCTACGGGCTGGGCGCGATCAAGGGCACCGGGGAGTCGGCCGTCGTCAACATCCTGCAGGCGCGCGCGGAGCGGCCGTTCTCCGACCTGTTCGACTTCTGCGCGCGCATCGACCGCAAGATCGTCAACCGGCGCGCGATCGAGGCGCTGGTGCGCGCCGGCGCGTTCGATGCGCTCGAGCCCGACCGGGCCAGGCTGCTGGCCAACGTCGGGCGCGCCATCGACGCTGCCGAGGCTGCCGGCGCGGCAATCGACCAGGTGAGCCTGTTCGGCGACGAGGTCGGCGGGCTGCCGAGCGCGCCCGAATGGATCGCCGCGCCCGCCTGGAGCGAGCGCCAGCGGCTGCAGGAGGAGAAGGTCGCGCTCGGCCTGTTCCTGAGCGGGCATCTCTTCCACGCCTGCGAGCGCGAGGTGCGCAGTTTCGCGCGCACCCGGCTGGCCGACCTGCAGCCGGCGCCGCAGCCGGTGTGGATCGCCGGCATCGTCGCCGCCCAGCGCACGCAGATGACGCGCCGCGGCAAGATGGTGTTCGTCACCCTCGACGACGGCAGCGCGACGCTCGACGTATCGGTGTTCAACGAGCTGTACGAGGCGCATCGCCGGCTGATCCGCGACGACGAGCTGCTGGTGGTGCTCGGCAAGGTGAGCCGCGACGACTACACCGGCGGCCAGCGCGTGGTGGCCGACCGCCTGCTCGATCTCACCATGGCACGCCAGGAGTTCGGCAAGCGGCTGCGCATCCGGCTCAACGGCATCGCCGACGGCGCCGCCCTGCGCGGCGCGATCGCGCCCTTTGCCGTCGGCGACCGCGCCGAGGTGCCGGCCATCCCGGTGGTGGTCGAATACGGCAATGGCGACGCGTCGTGCTCGATCGAGCTCGGCGCGCGCTGGCGCGTGCAGCCGCACGAGGACCTCATGGGCGCGATCCGCTCGGCGCTGCATCCGTTGTCGGCCGCCGTGGAGTACGGATGAGCGATCGCCCCCTGTCGGTGGCGATCGTCAGGGCACGCTACAACCCGTTCGGCGGCGCCGAGCGCTTCGTGCAGCGCGCGCTCGCCGCGCTGGGCGGGCATGCCGAGCTCACGGTCATCGCGCGGCACTGGCCCGGGGCCGAAGCCGGGTCCGGGGCCGCGCCGCTGCCGGTGCGCTTCGAGCGCGTCGATCCATTCCATGTCGGCTCGGTGTGGCGCGACTGGTCGTTCGCGCGCGGCGTGCGGCGCCTCGTGGCGCGGCGGCACTTCGACCTGGTGCAGAGCCACGAGCGCATCGCCGGCCTGCCGGTGTACCGGGCCGGCGACGGCGTGCACCGGGTGTTCCTGCGCCAGCGCCTGCGCGCGCTGCCGTGGTGGCGTCGCGCCATGGTGCTGGCCAACCCGCATCACGCCTGGGTGCTCCATGCCGAGCGCGCCATGTTCCGCCATCCGGCGTTGCGCGCGGTGATCTGCAACTCGGTCATGGTGCGCGACGAGATCGCCGCACACTTCGGCGTCGCCCCCTCGCGGCTGCACGTGGTCCGCAACGGCATCGACCTGCAACGCTTCCGTCCGGCGCAGCCTGCCGAGCGCGCCGCCGCGCGCGCCGCGCTCGGCCTGGCCGATGGCGAGGCGGCGGCGCTGTTCGTCGGTTCGGGATTCGAGCGCAAGGGCCTCGCGGCGTGCCTGCACGCGCTGGCGCGGCTCGATGCGTCGAGCCGCCTGCGGCTGTTCGTGGTCGGCGCCGACCGGCGGGCGGGCGCCTGGCGGCGGCTCGCCCGGCGGCTCGGCGTGGGCGCCCGGGTGAGCTGGCTGGGCCCGCGCCACGACGTGCTGCCGAGCCTGCATGCGGCCGATCTCTTCGTGCTGCCGACGCTGTACGATCCCTTTCCCAACGCGGCGCTGGAGGCGCTCGCCTGCGGCCTGCCGGTCGTCACCAGCACCGCCAGCGGCGCCGCGGAGTTCATCGAGGCGGGACGCAACGGCTACGTGGTCGACGCGCTCGACCACGCTGCGCTGGCGCGCGCGATGACGGCGATCGAGGCGGCCGACGGCCAGCTGCGCTCGGCCATGCAGCGGGAGGCCCACGCCAGCGTGCAGTCGCTCTCGCTCGAGCATCTCGGCCGGGAGCTGGTGGCGTTGTACCGGCGCCTGCTCGCAGCCCGCTGAAAGGGTTGCCAGGAGGGATTGGTATCATCTGAAGTTTTGGGTGAATGGGGCCGCCGCGCCTTCCGGATGAAGGATAGCCTGGCAATCTACAAACGGCTGATGCGCTACACCCGGCCCTATCTGCGGGGCTTCGTGTTCGCGCTGGCCGGCATGGTGGTCGCGGCAGCGACCGAGCCCCTTTTCCCGGCCCTGATGAAGCCGCTGCTCGACCAGGGCTTCGTCGAGAAGGGCGGCATCCCCCTGTGGACGGTGCCGGTGGCGATCATCGGCATCTTCGTGGTGCGCGGCATCGCCACCTTCAGCAGCAGCTATGCGCTGGCATGGGTGGCCAACCACGCCCTGGCCGACATGCGGCGCGAGCTGTTCTCGCACATGCTGCGGCTTCCGGCGAGCGATTTCGAGCGCGAGGCCTCGGGGCTGCTGATCTCGCGCATCGTGTTCGAGATCAACAACGTCACGGTGGCCGCCACGCGCGTGCTCACCACGGTGGTGCGCGACTCCCTGGTGATCGTCGGCCTGCTGGGGTGGCTGCTGTGGCTGAACTGGAAGCTCACGCTGGTCGCGCTGGTGCTGATCCCGGTGATGGGCATCGTGGTCGGATCGTTCAGCCGGCGCATGCGCCGCCTCAGCCGCCAGAACCTGGAGCACACCGGCGAGCTGACGCGCGTCGTCGAGGAGGCGGTGCACGGCTACAAGGTGATCAAGATCTTCGGCGCGTACGAGCGCGAGGCCGCGCTGTTCCATCGCACGGTGGAGCGCCTGCGCGGATTCGCCATGCGCATGACGGTCGCCTCGGGGGCCACGGTGCCGATCACCCAGCTGTGCGCGGCGGTCGCGGTGGCAGTCGTGGTGAGCATCGCGCTGGTGCAGTCGATCGACAACCAGATCACGGTCGGGGGGTTCGCCTCCTTCATCACCGCCATGCTGATGCTGCTGGCGCCGCTCAAGCACCTGGCCGACATCAACGGGCCGCTGCAGCGCGGCCTGGCGGCGGCCGATGCCGTGTTCGAGATGCTCGACCAGCAGAGGGAGCGCGACGACGGGCGGCGCTCGATCGGGCGCGCGCGCGGGGCGCTGCGCTTCGAGGGCGTGAGCTACCGCTATCCCGGCTCCGAGCGCGATGCGCTCTCTGGGATCGATCTCGCCATCCGGCCCGGCGAGGTGGTGGCCTTCGTCGGTGCATCGGGCGGCGGCAAGACCACGCTCATCAACCTGATCCCGCGCTTCTTCGCGCCGACGCACGGGCGCATCCTGCTCGACGACGTGCCCATCGAGGAGCTCACGCTGGGCAGCCTGCGCCGGCAGCTGGCTCTGGTGAGCCAGGAGATCGTGCTGTTCAACGACACCATCCGCGCCAACGTCGCCATCGGCACGGCCGACGAGGTCGACGACGCGCGCATCTGGCAGGCGCTGCGCGCGGCTGCGCTCGAGGAGTTCGTGCGTGCGCAGCCGGGCGGGCTGGACGCGCCGGTGGGCGAGCGCGGCACCCGCCTCTCCGGCGGCCAGCGCCAGCGGCTGGCGCTGGCGCGCGCACTGCTCAAGGACGCGCCGGTGCTGCTGCTGGACGAGGCCACCTCGGCGCTCGACTCGCAGACCGAGCGCGACGTGCAGACGGCGCTCGAGCGCACGATGCAGGGCCGCACCACGCTGGTCATCGCGCACCGGCTCTCCACCATCGAGCGCGCCGACCGCATCGTGGTCATCGAGCACGGCCGCATCGTCGAACAAGGTCCGCACGCCGTGCTGATCGAGCGCGGCGAGTCCTACGCCTCGCTCTACCGCAGCCAGTTCGCGGGGGTCGACGCCGCATGAGCGCGGCGCGCGCGTTGCACGTCCTGCATACCGAGTCGTCGTGCGGCTGGGGTGGCCAGGAGATCCGCATCCTGAGCGAATCCACCGGCATGATCGCGCGCGGCCACCGGGTTGCGCTCGCCTGCGTGCCCGGTGCGCCGATCGAGCGCGCGGCCGCCGCCGCCGGCCTGGAGGTGCTGCCCCTGCCGATCGGCAGGAAGCGCCTGCCCGGCCTGAGGGCGCTGCGCCGCCTCTTCGCCCGGCGGCGCTTCGACGTCGTGGTCACCCACAGCTCCACCGACGCGTGGCTGGTCGCGCTGGCCTGCATGGGCCGCCGCGACGCGCCGCCGGTGGTGCGCATCCGCCACGTCTCGGCGCCGGTCGCGGCGAGCGCCCCCAACCGCTGGCTGTACGGCCGGTCGGTGCGCCACGTGGTGACCACCGGCGAACGGCTGCGACGCGAGCTGATCGAGACGCTCGGCTGCCCCGCGCAGCACGTCACCTCCGTGCCCACCGGCATCGACGCCGGCCGTTTCGCGCCCGGCGACCGCAACGGTGCCCGCGCGGCGCTCGGCCTGCCGCGCGATGCGCTGCTGGTCGGCATCGTCGCCACGCTGCGCAGCTGGAAGGGGCACCGCTTCCTCATCGACGCGCTGGCGCGCCTGCCCGACCCGCGGGTACGGCTGGTGATCGTCGGCGACGGGCCGATGAGCGAGGCGCTGCGCGAGCAGGCCGCGCAGACGGCGCCCGCGGGCCGCTGCGTGTTCGCCGGCCAGCAGGAAGACGTGCTGCCCTGGCTGCATGCCTTCGACGTGTTCGCGCTGCCGTCCTACGCCAACGAGGGCGTTCCCCAGGCGCTGATCCAGGCCATGCTGTGCGCCTTGCCGTGCGTGACCACCGCGGTGGGTGCCATTCCCGAGATCGCCATCGACGCGCGCACCGCGCTGGTGGTGCCGCCGCGCGACGCGACGGCGCTGGCGGCGGCGATCGCGCGGCTGGCGGGCGACCCCGCGCTGCGCACCACGCTCGGCCAGGCCGCGCGGGCGCACTGCCTGGCCGGCTACACTCGCGATGCGATGCTCGACCGGATGGAGCATCTCCTCCTGAGCGTCGCGAGGCCCGCTGCGGATGCGCCGTAGCCGCTTTCTCGGCCGGGCCTTGCTGGCCCCGCACCTGGCGCTGGCGCTCGTACGTTCGCTGGCCGGCCGCGCGCCTGCCCGGGTGCCGCGGCGCATCCTGGTGGCTCATCACCTCCTGCTCGGCGATACGCTGCTGCTCACTGCGCTGCTCGCCAGGCTGCGCGGAGCCTGGCCGGCCGCCGAGATCGTGATGACCGTGCCGGCCGCGACCGCGCCGCTCTACGAGGGCCGGCCATACGGCGTCGTCGCGTGGCCGTTCGATCCGCGCCGCCCCGACACCTTGCGTCCGATGCTCGCGCGCAAGGGCTTCGACCTCGCCTTCGTGCCCGGCGACAACCGCTACAGCTGGCTGGCGATGGCGCTCGGAGCCCGCTGGATCGTCGCCCACGACGGCGACCGGCCGGCATGGAAGAACTGGCTGGTCGACCGGCGGGTCCCGTACCCGGGCGTGCCCACCGCGTGGGCCGAGATCGTCGCCCAGCTCGCCGAGGGCGCCGACCCCGCGCCCTATCGCCCCGCAGACTGGCCGCCGCCTTCGTGCCGGCCCTTCGAGCGGCCGGGCAGGCCGTATTGCGTGCTGCACGTCGGGGCCAGCACGCCGCTCAAGCTGTGGCAGCCGGAGAAGTGGCTCGCGCTGGCGGACCACCTCTCCCGGCGCGGGCTCGCGGTCGCCTGGAGCGGCGGCCGCGGCGAGGAGGCGATCGTCGCAGCCATCGATCCGGCCGGCCGCCATCCGTCCTATGCCGGCCGCCTCGATCTGGCGCAACTGTGGCACCTGCTGCGCGATGCCGCGCTGCTGGTGTGTCCGGATACCGGAGTCGCGCATCTCGGGCGCCTGACGGGCACGCCGACGGTGGCCCTGTTCGGCCCGGGGTCGGCGCGCGTCTATGGAGCCGGCGAATTCTGGCGCGACAGCCCGTACCGCGCGGTCACGGTCGAGGACTTTCCCTGCCGCGACCAGCGCGTGCTGTTCCGGCGCGAGGTCGACTGGGTGCGCATCTGCCGGCGCAGCCCCGCGCAATGCCCGGTCCCCGCCTGCATGCACGCCATCGGGCTCGAGGCGGTCCTCGAGGCGGTGGACCGGCTGCTGGAGCTGGAGCCGGCATGACGGCTCGCCGCCACGGCATCGACTGGCGCCTGGCGCCGGCCGGCGCGTTCCTGTTCATCCTTCCGTTCTCCCACACGGTCGCGCTGCGGCTGGCCTGCCTGTTCCTGGCGGCCGTGGTCGCGCTGCAGGCGACGTGGCGGCAGGAACGGCCGGACCTGCCGTGCAGGTGGCCGCTGGCGCTCTGGGCCGCGGTGTGCGCGCTGTCGCTCGCCTGGAGCATCGATCCGGCGTATTCGCGCAAGGAGCTGACGAACGAGGTCGGCTATTCGCTGCTCGCCTTCCTCACTTTCTTCTACCTGACTCGCGACGAGCGGTCGTGGCGGTTCTGGAAGGCGGCGCTGGCGGCCGGCTGCGCCGCCGCTTCGCTGGCCGCGATCGGCCATCTCGTTCGCATCCCGCTGTGGCCCGACGACGGGCTCGTCGGCGGGCGCAACGAGTTCAGCACCTACGTGGCGTTGGTGATGCCCCTGCTGGCCGTGTCGTTCGCTCAGGCAGGCCGGCGGCGCGAGCGCCTGGCGGTGTTGGCGATCGCCGTGCTGGCGGCGGGCAGCGCCTACTTCACGCTCAACCGCACGATGTGGCTGGCGCTGTTCGCCGAAGCGGCCATCCTGGGATGGCTGCACGCCGGCCGTTCTGCCGCGACAGGCAGGCGCCGTGCCGCGCGGACGTTCATCCTGCTGGCGGCCTGCATCGCCTTCGCGGGCGCCTTCGTTGCCGCCAGCCAGATGAAGAGCGGCGCGGAGGAGATCGATGCGCAGACGCTCCGGGCCACCGTCGAGCGCGACCTGCGCTGGCAGATCTGGTCGTACGGCATCGAGCGCATCGGGGAGCGCCCGCTGCTCGGCCACGGCTACGGCAGGGGGATCCTGCGCGACGACTTCCGTGCGCATATCGACAACCCCTTTGCCTGGCATGCCCACAGCGTGATCCTCAACTACGCCCTCGAAGCGGGCATGGTCGGGGTCGTGGTGCTGTTCGTGCTGGCGGGGTGCTTCGCTCGGACCTTCTGGAAACTGTATCGCGCGCCGGAGCGGGGGGTCTGGATGGCGGGTGCCTTCGGGCTCGCGCTGCTGCTGGGCGCGGCCGTCAAGACCGCGACCGACGACATCGTGGTGCGCGAGAACGCGCTGCTGTTCTGGTCGCTCGCCGGCATGGGCCTGGGTTACGCGCGCCATGCGTCGATGCGCCCGCGGGACCGCGATGAGCCGGCCGCCTGAAGCGGAGCCGCCGCGCCTGTCGGTCGCGATCATCGCGATGAACGAGGCGCACCGCATCGAGCGCTGCCTGCGTTCGGCGGCCTTCGCCGACGAGATCGTCCTCGTCGACTCGGGCAGCAGCGACGACACCGCGGCGATCGCTCGCGCCCACGGCGCGCGCGTGATCGAGACCGCCGACTGGCCGGGTTTCGGTCCGCAGAAGAACCGCGCGCTGGCGGCGTGCCGGGGGCGCTGGGTGCTCTCGCTCGATGCCGACGAGGAGGTCACGGCGGCGCTGCGTGCGGCCATCCTGGCGGCGATCGAACCTTCCCCCGCGCAGGAGCGCGTCAACGGCTACTGGGTCCGGCGCAGCTCGAGCTGGTGCGGGCGCACCATCCGCTTCGGCGACTGGCGCAACGACCGCGTGCTGCGCCTGTTCCGCCGCGAGGCGGCGCGCTTCAGCGACGACCTGGTGCACGAGCGCGTCGAATGCGCGCCGCCGCTGGCGACGCTCGACGGGGTGCTGCTGCACGACAGCGTCGACTCGAGGGCCGATGCCCTCGAGAAGATGCACCGCTACGCCAGGCTGGGCGCCGACAAGCTGCGCGCGCGCGGCCGCGGCGGCCTCGCCGCGGCCTGGCTGCACGGCGCCTGGACCTTCGTGCGCGGCTACCTGCTGCGGCTCGGCTTCCTCGACGGCCGCGCCGGACTGGCGATCGCCGTGCTCAACGCGCGCGGCACCTGGCTGCGCTACCGCCTGGCAGGGCGGGCGGCGCGGTATCCTTCCGGTTTTCCCGGAGAACCGCGATGACCCGCTCGTCCGCCTCCCACGCCGATGCCGTCGATCGATTCCCGCCGGCGAGCATCGAAGTCCTGCCCGAGGACATCCGCGCCCGGCTGCTCGCGGTGCAGGAGAAGTCCGGCTTCGTGCCGAACGTGTTCCTGAAGCTCGCGCGCCGCCCCGACGAGTTCCGCGCCTTCTTCGCCTACCACGACGCGCTGATGCTGCGCGAGAACGGCCTGTCCAAGGGCGAGAAGGAGATGATCGTCGTGGCCACCAGCGGCGCCAACAGCTGCCTGTACTGCGTGGTCGCGCACGGCGCCATCCTGCGCATCTACGAGAAGAACCCGCTCATCGCCGACCAGCTCGCCACCAACTGGCGCAAGGCGCAGATCACGCCGCGCCAGCGCGCCATGCTCGATTTCGCGATGACCGTGGCGCTGCGCTCGCACGAGATCGGCGAGGCCGACTTCGAGGCGCTGCGCGCCCACGGCTTCAGCGACGAGGACGCCTGGGACATCGGCGCCATCGCCGCGTTCTTCGCCCTGTCCAACCGCATGGCGAACCTTGCCGGCATCCTGCCGAACCCCGAGTTCTATCTCATGGGGCGAGTACCGAAACAGAAGTCCTGAGGGGGCCGCACATGGAACCAGCCGTCAACGACGATCCGAGAACCGCCGATGCCAGGCGCCTGGCCACCATCTGCTACGCGCTGTATGCCCTCTCGTGCCTGGTGGGCATCAGCGCGATCGCCGCGATCATCGTCAACTACCTCAAGCGCGACGACGTGGCCGGCACCTGGGTGGCCAGCCACTTCGAATGGCAGATCAAGACCTTCTGGTACGGGCTGGCCGGCGCCGTCGTGTCGTGGCTGCTGATGTTCGTGCTGATCGGCTTCCCGCTGCTGCTGGCAGTCCTGGTGTGGGTGATCTACCGCATCGTCAAGGGCTGGCTGGCGCTGAACGACGGCAAGCCCGTCGACGCTTCCCGGCTGCTGTAGCGCCCCGGGGGCAGGCGACGGACAGGGAGCGCGCGCAGCGAGCACGCGCGGTACGGAACCCGAGCTTCAGCCCAATTCGTCGAGCAATTCCGCAAGGGCCGATACCGGAACCACGTCCACGCCGTCCTTGAGCGGGAAGCGGCGCTCCACCGGCGCTACCACCACCGTGCGCAGTGGCCTCAGGTCATCGCGTGCGCGCCAGAAGCCCTTGCTTACCGTGGGTGCCGACGAGAACTTGACCTCGATGCCCAGGCAGCGCTGTCCAGCCTGCACGACGATGTCCATCTCGGCGCCGGCGGCCGTGCGGTAGAAGCCCAGTTGCGCGCCTTCGGGCAGGTGCGCGGCGACCTGTTCGACCACGAAACCTTCCCACGAGGCGCCGACGATGGGGTGGCCTTGGAGATCCGACAGGCTGGCGATATTCAGCAGCGCGTGCAGCAAGCCGCTGTCGCGGACGTAGGTCTTGGGCGACTTGACGAGCCGCTTGCCCACGTTGGGCAGATGCGGCTCCAGCCGGCGTACCAGCATCGTGTCTACCAGTATGTCGAGGTAGCGTGCGGCTGTGCTGTGCGACGCGCCGCCCAGCGACAGGCCGATCTGCGAGGCATTGAAAAGCTGCCCTTGCAGATGCGCAAGCATGCGCCAGAAGCGGTGCAGCGTGTCGGCCGACACGCCTATACCCATCTGTGGCAGGTCGCGCTGGAGGAAGGTCTGGATGAAGTCCTGCCGCCAAGCGTAAGCCAGGCGGTCGCTCGGCGCCAAGTACGCCAGCGGAAAGCCGCCACGATGCCAGAGCCGTTGCAGGGTGCCGAGGTCGGGCGCTACTTCGCTGGCGAGCAGCGGTTGAAGCTCCAGATAGCCGACGCGCCCGGCCAGCGATTCGGCGCGCTGGCGCAGCATGGCGCCGCCGGCCGAGCCCAGCAGCAGGAAGCGGCCGGGCCGCCGGTCGGCATCGATCTCCGGCCGCAGGGGCGTGAACAGGTCGGGCCGCATCTGTACCTCGTCCAGCACGACCAGCTTGTCGCGGTGCTGGGCCAGGAAGAGTTCCGGCTCCGCCAGTTGCGCCCGGTCGGCGAGTCGTTCCAGGTCGAGGAACAGCGCGCCGGGGTGCCGTGCCGCGATGGCCCGGGCCAGCGTGGTCTTGCCCACCTGGCGCGGCCCGAGCAGCACGATGCCGGGGTAGAAGCCCAGGCGTTCGTTCAGCAGGGAGGCCAGTGCACGTTCAATCATCCGTGTATTTTGATCGCAAGATGATCAAATTTCAAGGAAGCTCCATTTTCAAGGAAGCTCCATTTCCAATTTCAGGGTGCGGCGGGCGGTTCGAGACCCTTGCTCGCCATCCTCGCCGATGCCGTCACACCTGCAGGTAGCGCTGCCTGATCGCGTCGTCTGCAGCCAGCTCCGACGAGCGGCCGCTCCACACCGTGCGCCCCTTCTCGACCACGACGTGGCGGTCGGCGAGCCCGAGCATGGCCTGCAAATGCTTGTCCACCAGCAGGATGGCCTGCCCTTCGCCCTTGAGGCGCGCCAGGCAGGCCCAGATCTCGGCGCGAATCCGCGGCGCCAGCCCCTCGGTCGCCTCGTCCAGGATGAGCAGGCGCGGGTTGGTCATCAGGGCGCGGCCGATCGCCAGCATCTGCTGCTCGCCGCCCGAGAGCTGGTCGCCCATGTGGGTGCGCCGTTCCTGCAGCCGCGGGAACAGGCGGTAGACGCGCTCGAGGGTCCAGGCCGGCGCGCCGAAGCGCGCGGCGGCGGTGGCGACCAGGTTCTCCTCCACCGTGAGAGTCGGGAACACCTGCCGGCCTTCCGGCACCAGGCCGAGGCCGCGCTGCGCGATGCGATGGGGCGGCTGCCCGGTCAGCAGCGCGCCGTCGAAGCTGGCCTTGCCGGCGAGCGTCGGCAGCAGCCCCATGATGGCGGCGATGGTCGTGGTCTTGCCCATGCCGTTGCGCCCGAGCAGCGTCACCACTTCGCCGTCGCCGATCTCGAAGCTCATGTCGAACAGCACCTGCGCCGGTCCGTAGGCCGCCTGCAGGCTCTCGACGCGCAGCATGCTCACTCCATCCCTTCGCCCAGGTAGGCGGCGATCACCTGCGGGTCGCCGCGCACCTGGTCGGGGGTGCCGCTGGCGAGGATGCGGCCGTCGATCAGCACCGAGATGCGATCGGCGAGCGCGAATACCGCCTGCATGTCGTGCTCGACCAGCAGCATCGGGAAGCGTCCCTTGAGCCGCTGCAGCGCCGCCACCAGCTCGCCGGTCTCTTCGGGGCCGGTGCCCGCCATCGGCTCGTCGAGCAGCAGCAGCCTGGGCTGCACCGCCAGCGCCATCGCCAGCTCGAGCGCGCGCTTCTCGCCGTGCGAGAGGCGCGCGGCGGCCACGCCGGCGCGCGCCGCGAGGCCGACGTCGGCCAGGGCAGCCATCGCCGGCCCGACCAGCGCGGCCTCGGCCGCGGCATTGCCGAAGAAGCGATAGCTCGATCCGGCATGTGCCTGCACGGCGAGCGAGACGTTCTCCAGCGCGGAGAAGCCGGGCAGCACCGAGGTGACCTGGAAGGAGCGCGCCAGCCCGAGGCGGGCGCGGGTGTGCGGCGGAGCATGCGTGACATCGCGGCCGGCGAGGACGATGCGCCCGCCGTCCGGCCTGATCAGGCCGCACACCTGGTTGATGAGCGAGGTCTTGCCGGCGCCGTTGGGGCCGATCAGCGCATGCGTTTCCCCCGGCAGGATCTCCAGGCTCACGCCGTCGGTGACGCGCAGGCCGCCGAAATTCTTGAGCACCCGCTCCAGCCGCAGGACCGGCTCAGCCACGGCGCACCCGCCGCAGCAGGGCCGCGCCGATGCCGCTCAGGCCGCCCGGCACGAACAGCACCGCCAGCACCAGCAGGGGACCGAAGATCATCTTCCAGTGCTCGGTCAGGCCCGACAGCCATTCCTCGGCCAGCAGGTAGATCGTGGTGCCGGCGATCGCACCCTGCAGCGTGCCGGTGCCGCCGAGGATGATCATGACCAGCAGCTCGCCCGAGCGCTGCCACGACATGTAGGCGGGGCTGACGAAATTCGTCGCGTTGGCGAGCAGGAAACCGGACAGCCCACCGATCGTGCCGGCGATGACGTAGCCCGCCAGCCGGAAGCGATAGACCTCGAAGCCGAGCATGGCCACGCGCGTGGCGTTCTCCTTCACGCCCCGGAACACGCGCCCGAAGCGCGAGGCGACGAGCGCGCGGCACGCGAGCCAGGTGGCCACCAGGCACGCCAGCACGAAGTAATGGAAGAAGCGGTCGTCGTCGAGCCATGGCAGCCCCGCGACGGTGTTGCGGGCGTGCAGGGTCAGCCCGTCGTCGCCGCCGTAGGGCGCGAGCGAGCCCGCGGTGAAGAATGCCATCTGGCCGAAGGCGAGCGTGATCATGATGAAGTAGACGCCGCGCGTGCGCAGGCAGATGCTGCCGGTGAGCCAGGCGAACAGCGCGCAGGCAGCCAGCGCGACCGGCAGGGCGACGAGGGCGTCGCCGATGCCGTGCGCGGCGAGGATGCCGACGGCGTAGGCGCCGATGCCGATGAAGGCAGCGTGGCCGAACGACACCAGGCCGCCGTAGCCGACCAGCAGGTCGAGGGCGAGCGCGGCGATGGCGAAGATCATCATCCGCGTCGCCATGCCGAGCAGCCACGACTCGGCGACGAAGGCGCCGAGCAGGGGCACGGCCGCGAACGCACCGAAGAGGACCGCCGGCACGACCAGCCCGCCTGCACCCGGGCGCGGCGGTGCGGCGGCCCGCACCGCGCCGCTGCGCATCAGGTCCGCCTGCGCCATGTCATCGCCCCCTGGCCGGGAACAGGCCGCTGGGGCGCAAGTACAGGACGGCGGCCATCAGCAGGTAGATCAGCATCGAGGCGAGGGCCGGGCCGACGGTGCGGGCCGGCGAGGGTGCGAGGAACAGGCGCAGGACGTCGACCGCGAAGGAGCGTCCGAGGGTATCCACCAGCCCGACCAGCAGCGCGGCGACGAAGGCGCCGCGGATCGAGCCGATGCCGCCGATGACGATCACCACGAAGGCGAGGATGAGGATGGTGTCGCCCATGCCGGGCTCGACCGAGAGGATGGGCGCGATCATGATCCCGGCGAAGCCGGCCAGCATCGCGCCGAAGCCGAACACCACCATGAACAGGCGGCGGATGTCGACGCCGAGCGCCGAGACCATGGCGGCATGGGTGGAGCCGGCGCGCACCAGCATCCCGACGCGGGTGCGCGCCACCAGGAAATAGAGCAGCAGCGCGACGGCGAGGCCCGCGCCGATGATCACCAGCCGCCACACCGGATAGAGCAGGCCCGGCATCAGCGCGACCGAGCCCGACAGCGCCTGCGGCGTCGGCAGCGACAGCGGGGCAGCGCCCCAGACGAACTTCACGCCCTGGTTCAGGAACAGGATGATGCCGAAGGTGGCGATCACGTGCTCCAGGTGGTCGCGCCCGTACAGGTGGCGGAAGACGAGGAACTCCAGCGCCAGCCCGCAGGCGAGCGCGGCCGCGAGCGTCAGCGCCAGCGCGGCGGGGAAGCTGCCGGTGAGCGCGTAGAACATGACCCCGAAATAGGCGCCCAGCATGTACTGGACGCCGTGGGCGAGGTTGATGAAGTCCATCACGCCGAACACCAGCGTCAGGCCCGCGGCGATCAGGAACAGCAGCACGCCGAGCTGCACCCCGTTCAGGGCCTGGACGACGAAAAGCGCGAGGGACATCGGGCGCGGGGCGCTCGCCGCGAGATCAGCGCATCCTGCAGTCCTTGACGTAGGGGTCCGCCATGTCGCGGAAGACCTTCTCCACGATCTCGGTCTGGTAGCGGCCGTCGGCGCGCTTGGCCACCTTGGTCAGGTAGAAGTCCTGGATCGGGTAGTGGTTGACGTTGAACTTGAAGTTGCCGCGCAGGGAACGGAAATCGGCCTTCATGAGCGCTTCGCGCAAGGCCTTCTTGTCCCTGGTGTCGCCCTTGGTCAGCCGCAGGGCGCTGTCGATCAGCAGCGCGGCGTCGTACGCCTGGAAGGCGTAGGTGGCCGGCACCGCATCGAATGCCTTCTCGTAGGCGGCGACGAAGCTGCGGTTCTGCGGGTTGTCCAGATCGGGCGCCCAGTTGGCGCCGCCGAGCAGACCGAGCGCGGCGTCCTGCTGCGCCGGCAGCGTGGATTCATCGACCGTGAAGGCCGACAGGAACTTGACCCGGTCGGCGAGCCCCGCCTGGCGGAACTGCTTGACGAAGTTCACGCCCATGCCGCCCGGCAGGAACACGAAGATCGCGTCCGGCCGCGCCGCGGCGATGCGCGAGAGCTCGGCGGAATAGTCGAGCTGGTTGAGCGGGACGTACACCTCGTCCACGACCTCCCCCTTGTACTGGCGCTTGACGCCGGCCAGCGCGTCCTTGCCGGCCTGGTAGTTCGGCGCCATCAGGTAGAGCTTGCGGATGCCGGAGTCCTGCGCGTACTTGCCGGAGATCTCGAAGATCTGGTCGTTCTGGTAGGAGGTCACGAAGAAGTTCGGATTGCACTCCCGGCCGGCGAAGTTGGAGGTGCCGGCGTTGGGGCTGATCAGGAACGCGCCGCTATCGGTGACCGGCTTGATGATGGCCTGCAGGATGTTGGAGAAGATCGGCCCGACCACGAAATCGACCTTGTCGCGGTCGACCAGCGCCTTGGCCTTGTTCACGGCGACGTCGGGCTTGAGCTCGTCGTCCTGCACGATCACCTCGACCTCGCGGCCGCCGAGCTTGCCGCCGAGTTCCTTCACCGCGAGCTGGAAGCCGTTGCGCATCTGCTGGCCGAGCACCGCGGGCGGGCCCGACAGGGTGCCGATCACGCCCACCCTCAGCTTTTCCTGTCCCTGCGCCTGCGCCGCGCCGAGGCCCGCGATCAACGCCGCGCCCGCCAGGAGCGACGACAACATCCTGTTCATCATGCATCTCCTCGTTCTTGGTGGTGGATCTCGTCGCCGCCGGCCGGATGGACGCAGCGGGTGGGCGGGCCGGGACGGCCGCTCCGCATTTTGAGTCGAAAGAGGCCGCTTTGGGAAGCGACTCAGTGAGCCGACCGCCGCGAGGCCTTGCGCGGCGGTCGGCCCGAGGGGTCAGGCTCAGGCTCAGGCTCAGGTCTTGACCGCTGCAACCCAGCGCAGACCCTTGCCTCGGCTGAAGTAGTAGTCGCCCTGCGGGCTGATCACGACGGCGCGCCGCGCGCCCGGATCCGAGAAGTAGCGCCAGCCGTAGCCCGCTTCGCCGGGGCCGGCGCCATTGACGATGACTTGCATGCCGGAGTCGAATCCGCCTGCTCGGGACGTGGCCGTGGCAGGCTGGCGCTCGCGGGCCTGGTTGCGATCGTTCGCGCGATCGCCAGCCAGTAGTGGGCCGCCGATGGTGGCCGCCACGATGGCGACACAGCCGGCAAGCACGGTCGATCTCATGATGATCTCCTCTTCGTGTGACCCAGTCGGTATCGACTGTGCGTCCACTGTGCGACCGCAAGCATGAATCGATGCTGAAAGAAGGGATCCGGGAGGTGTGTGGCTTGCGAAGCCGAATGCACTAATCTGAGCGACGGAACTACGGCCGCTCTACTACTGCCGTCCGCCAGGATAGGTCGAGGCTCCGATCCGCACGGGCAGTTGGCGTCGTGGGCGAGCAGAGCTACTCCTAGGCGGCGACTTCGTCTGCAGCCTCGCCCTCATCAGCACCGGGGTCTGGCACGCCCTGCATCGGCCATACCCGGCTCTTCTCCGCTGGCCCAGCGCGAGTGCATCACATGCACCGTGGCTGCCGACCACCCTGCCCGTCTTCGTCGATCCCGCCGCGTCGCACTCGTAGTGGTAGTAGAAGCCATAGGGAATCCTTTCGACGCAAGCGTCCGCCCAGCACCGTCTTGAGGCGGTAGCCCGGCGGTGAGGAGAAGCTGGAAGTCGGCATCGCCCGCCAAGGTGCCGTCGAGTGGCTTCCGGACCAAAAATGTCTGACCGGGGGCGAGGCCCAGCGCTGGGCCCGGATCGGGTTCAGACCTCGCCGGGCTGTGAGCCGAGATACCTGATTTTCGGATCACAATTTGAGCCGTATCTGCCACAATGCGGCTCATGAAGACGCGCAAGCCACGTTGGATCTGGCAGCAGCCCGACTGGCCGAACCTCGCCTTCGATGCAGCCGCGGTGGCCCCGGGCTTGGCCGAGGCGTATCGGATGCATGGCGTCGTCGAAGGCAAGGCGGCCGCGATTGGCCTGGGCGCGACCAGTCCGCTGGCCGTGGACGCGCTGGCCGATGAAGCGCTGTCCACCGCCGCCATCGAGGGCGAGCGGCTGGCGCGCGACGCCGTGCGTTCTTCGGTGATGCGGCGGCTGGGGCTCGCTGCGGCCGGGCGAGCCGATCGCCGCGTCGAAGGGCTGGTGGAAGTGCTGAACGATGCCACCACGGCCAGCGACCAGCCACTGGACGCGGACCGGCTGTGGCGCTGGCACGCCGCGCTGTTCCCGGGCGGCACTTCCGGCATCCGCCGCATTGCGGTGGGCCGCTGGCGCACGCATGAGGACCCGATGCAGATCGTGAGCGGCCCGCCGGGGCGCGAAGTGGTGCACTACGAAGCGCCGTCTTCGCGCGAAGTGCCCGTGCAGATGAACCGCTTTCTGCGCTGGTTCGCGAAGCCGGCTCCAACGCTGGATGGACTGGCCCGCGCGGCCATCGCCCACCTGTGGTTCGAGAGCATCCATCCGTTCGAGGACGGCAATGGCCGCATCGGGCGCGCGATTGCGGACATGGCGCTCTCGCAGCACTTGCGCCAGCCGGTGCGCTTGTACAGCCTGTCGCGGCAATTGCTGGCCTCACGCGCCGAGTACTACGAAGCACTCCATGCCGCTTCGCGTGGCGGCGTCGATGTGACGGACTGGGTGCGCTGGTTCGCCCGCCAGATCGCGGCGGCGTGCATCATGTCCAGCGCGGTGATCGACCAGGCCATCGAGAAGCGGCGCTTCTGGGGCCAGCACGAGCATGCGGTCAACGAGCGGCAGCGCAAAGTGCTGCAAAGGCTGCTGGATGCCGGCGACGGCGGATTTGCCGGTGGCCTGAACGCCGAGAAGTACATCAAGCTGACCGGCGTTTCCAAGGCCACGGCGACGCGCGACCTCCGTGAGATGGTGGCGCACGGCCAGCTGTGGACCGCGGGCGCCGGCAAGGCGCTGCGCTACTACGTCGACATGCCGGGGTGGGCACACGGCGTCGAGCGAAAGCCTGCCCAGAATTCGAGCGCCACCTTCCGCTCAGCGTAGCAGGTGTACTGATCGTGGATCCCTGATGGGGCGTCGTGAGACGCCCCGGGGAGGTCACATCAAGACGATGTCGTACTGCTCCTGCTGGTACAGCGTCTCCACCTGCAGTGCGATGCGCCGCCCGATCAGGTCGCCCAGCGCGGCCAGCGGCTGCGCTTCCTCCTCCAGGAACAGGTCGATCACCTCCTGCGAGGCGACGATGCGGAACTCCTTCGGGTTGAACTGGCGCGCCTCGCGCTGGATCTCGCGCAGGATCTCGTAGCACACGGTGCGCGCGGTCTTCACTTGGCCCTTGCCGGCGCAGGTGGGGCAGGGCTCGAGCAGCAGGTGCGCGAGCGATTCGCGGGTGCGCTTGCGCGTCATCTCGATCAGGCCGAGCGAGGTGAAGCCGTTGACGCTGGACTTGGTGCGGTCGCGCGCGAGCGCCTTGCGCAGCTCCTGCAGCACCTGATCGCGGTGCTCGCCGCTGGCCATGTCGATGAAGTCGACGATGATGATGCCGCCCAGGTTGCGCACCCGCAGCTGGCGCGCGATGGCATGCGCGGCCTCGAGGTTGGTGCGGAAGATGGTGTCGTCGAAGTTGCGCCCGCCGATGTAGCCGCCGGTGTTGACGTCGATGGTGGTCATCGCCTCGGTCTGGTCGATGATCAGGTAGCCGCCCGACTTCAGGTCGACGCGCCGCGACAGCGCCTTGGCGATCTCGTCCTCGACGTTGTAGAGCTCGAACAGCGCGCGCTCGCCCGCGTACTGGCGCAGCCTGCCGGCCATCGACGGCATGTAGGTGCGCGCGAACTCGGTGAGCTCGGCCAGGGCCTCGGGCGAATCGACCAGGATGGCCGCGGTGGCTTCCCCGGCGATGTCGCGCAGCACGCGCTGGCCGAGGCTGAGCTCCTGGTACAGCAGGGCCGGCGCGGGCTGCAGGCGGCTACCCTCGAGGATCTGGCGCCAGCGCCGGCGCAGGTATTCGATGTCGGCCTCGAGCTCGGCCTCGCTCGCCTCCTCGGCCGAGGTGCGGATGATGAAGCCGCCTTTCTCGTCGGCCGGCAGCAGCTTCTGCAGGCGCGCGCGCAGCGCCTGGCGCTCGGCCTCGTCCTCGATGCGCTGGGACACGCCGATGTGTGGGTCCTGCGGCAGGTACACCAGCAGCCGCCCGGCGATGCTGATCTGGGTGGACAGGCGCGCGCCCTTGGTGCCGAGCGGATCCTTGATCACCTGCACCAGCAGCGGCTGGCCCTCGAAGAGCAGCTTCTCGATCGGGGTGGGCAGGCCGCCGCCCGGCGAGCCGCTGCGCGACTGCCAGAGGTCGGCCACGTGCAGGAAGGCGGCGCGCTCCAGGCCGATGTCGATGAACGCCGACTGCATGCCGGGCAGCACGCGCGACACCTTGCCCAGGCAGACGTTGCCGACCAGCCCGCGCGTGGCCGCGCGCTCGATGTGCAGCTCCTGGGTGGCGCCCTGCTGGATCACCGCGACGCGCGTCTCGTGCGCGGTGTGGTTGACGAGGATCTCTTCGGTCATCGCGGATTTCGGGCAGGTTCCTGGCCGGCCCCGCGCAACAGCCGGGACGTCTCGTACAGCGGCAGACCCATGATACCGGAGTGACTGCCCTCGATGCGGCGCACGAAGCGCGCGGCTTCGCCCTGGATGGCGTAGGCGCCCGCCTTGTCGAGCGGCTCGCCGCCCGACACGTAGGCGTCGATCCATGCCGGCGGCAGGCGGGCGAAGCGCACCCGCGACACGTTCAGCGCGCTCTCGATGCGCCGGCCGCGCGCCACCGCCACCGCGGTGAGCACGCGGTGCGCGCGCCCCGACAGCAGCCGCAGCATGCGGGCGGCGTCGGCGGCGTCGCGCGGCTTGCCGAGGATGGTGCCGCCGAGGGCGACGGTGGTGTCGCTCGCCACGATGGGCGCCGGCGGCAGGGCGCGGCGCGCGAGCCGCTCGCATGCCGCCTGCGCCTTGGCGAGCGTGACGCGCTGCACGTAGCAGGTGGGCGACTCGCCGCGGCGCACCGCCTCGAGCGCCTCGGCATTCTCGTCGTCGTCGGGCACCAGCAGCTCGAAGCGCACGCCGATGCAGCGCAGCAGCTCCTGGCGGCGCGGGCTCTTCGAGGCGAGGTAGACGAAGGCGTCGCTCATGCGCGGTGGTAGGGGTGGCCGGCCAGGATGGACCAGGCGCGGAAGAGCTGCTCGGCCAGCAGCACCCGCACCATCGCGTGCGGCAGGGTGAGGCTGGACAGGCGCAGCGTCTCGTCGGCCTCGCGCCCGAGGGCCGCGTCGATGCCGTCGGGGCCGCCGATGACGATGGCCACCGGGCGCGCCTGCTCGCGCCAGGCGCCGACGCGCCGGGCGAAGCGCACGGTGTCGAGGTCGCTGCCGCGTTCGTCGAGCATGACCAGGCGCGCGCCCGCCGGCACGGCCGCGCGGATGCGCTCGGCCTCGCGCCGCAGCCACGCCTCGGGATGCCCGGATTCCCCGCGCGGCTCCGCGCGCACCTCGCGCCATTCGACGCGCCAGTCGCCGGGCAGGCGCCGGGCGTAGTCGTCGAGGGCCGCGTCGACCCAGGCCGGCATCCTCGTGCCGACGGCGACGACGCGGATGAACATCCTCAATCGGCCGCGGCGCCGGCCTTGCGCGTGCGCGTGGAGGAACGTGCGCGCACGCCCGGCGAGCCGGCGCCCTTCGCCGTGCCCTTGGCGGCGCTCTTCGCGTCGTTCTTCGCGCCGGCCTTCGCGGGGCTCTTGGTACCGCTCCTGGCGGCGGCCGTGTGCGGCGCGGCGAGCCGGCGGGCCGGCGCGGCCGGCGCGGCCGCTTTCGCTCCCATGCCCGCCCCGGCGCGCCCGACCTGCATGCGCACCGGCTTGCTGCCCCAGATCTCCTCGAGGTTGTAGTAGGCGCGGATGGCCGGCTGCATGATATGCACGACCGCGTCGCCGAGGTCGACCAGCACCCATTCGCCGCTCTCGCCGCCTTCCACCGAGACCACGGTGCCGCCGGCGTCCTTGACCTTGTCGCGCACGTGCGCGGCCAGCGCGCGCGTCTGCCGGTTCGAGGTCCCGGTGGCGATGATGACGCGGTCGAACAGCTCGGTCTGGCCGGTGGTGTTGAAGACCCGGATATCCTGGCCTTTGACGTCGTCGAGGGCGTCGACGACGAGTCGCTGCAGTCTTCTCAGATCCATCCGGTTTCCTCAGGCATGGGGTACCGCCCGGTACAGTCGATGCCGCTCAATATAAGCGAGAACACCGGCCGGCAGCAGTTCGAGCGGCCGCTCGCCGCGTGCCAGCTGGGCGCGCAGCGCGCTGGCCGACACCGCCACCGGCGGCATGCGGAAGAACACGATGGCGCCGCACGGCGCATCGGGCAGCGCGTCGCGGCCGTGGGCCGCGAGCAGGGCCTCGAGCGGCGCGTCGAAGCCGGCCAGGCGGTGGGAGCCGCGCCGGGTGGCCGCGATGTGGGCGTGGCGCAGCAGCTCGTCGTAGCGGTGCCAGGTGGCGAGGTTGCGCAGCTGGTCGCTGCCCAGCACGAGCACCAGCGCCGGTTCGGGGCCCACCTCGGCGCGCAGCTCGACGAGCGTGTCGACGGTGTAGCTGGGACCGGGGCGGCGGGTCTCGCGGTCGTCGACGACGAATCCGGGCGTTTTCTCGACCGCCAGGCGCACCATGTCCAGGCGCGCCGCGGCAGGCGCGCCGCTGCCGACTTTCTGCCACGACTGGCCGGTCGGGACGAAGCGCACCTCGTCGAGTTGCAGCGCCGTGCGCGCGGCATGCGCCAGCGCCAGGTGCCCGACGTGGATCGGATCGAAGGTGCCGCCGAGCAGTCCGATGCGCCGGCGTCGCGGCTGCTGGTTCAAGTCAGGCCCAGTCGCGCGGGACGAGGAATTCGTACAGGCGCGCCTCCGGCGTGCCGGGCTCGGGCCGCCAGTCGTAGCGCCAGCGCGCGAGCGGCGGCATCGAGCACAGGATCGATTCGGTGCGCCCGCCAGACTGCAGCCCGAACAGGGTGCCGCGGTCGTAGACGAGGTTGAACTCGACGTAGCGGCCGCGCCGGTACGCCTGGAAGTCGCGCTCGCGCTCGCCGTAGGGCTCGTCGCGACGGCGCTGGACGATGGGCACGTAGGCGTCGAGGAAGGCGTCGCCCACGGCGCGCGTCATCGCGAACGAGCGCTCGAAGCCCGGGGCGTTGAAGTCGTCGAAGAAGATCCCGCCCACGCCGCGCGCCTCGCCGCGGTGCTTCAGGTGGAAATACTCGTCGCACCACTGCTTGAAGCGCGGATACAGCTGCGCTCCGAAGGGCTCGAGCGCCTGCCTGCATGTGCCGTGGAAGCGCACCACGTCCTTCTCGAACGGGTAGAAGGGGGTGAGGTCCATGCCGCCGCCGAACCACCACACCGCCGGCGCGTCGCCCGAGGCGGCCGGCGCGACCAGGAAGCGCACGTTCAGGTGCACCGTCGGCACATGGGGGTTGCGCGGATGCAGCACCAGCGACACGCCCATGGCCTCGAACGGGCGCCCGGCCAGCTCGGCGCGATGGGCGCTGGCCGAGGCGGGCAGGGCGGCGCCGTGCACGTGCGAGAAGAGCACGCCGCCGCGCTCGAACACGCCGCCTTCCTCGATCACGCAGGTGAGGCCGCCGCCCTCGGGACGCTGCCAGGCATCGGCGCGGAAGGGGTGTCCGTCGAGGGATTCCAGGTCCGAGACGATGCGGCGCTGCAGCCCCGACAGGTATTCGCGCACCGCGCCGGCATCGGGCGCGTCGTCGCGCCGGCCGGCGCCGGCGCTCATCGCGCGGGGCCGCGCCCGATCGCGCGGTGGCCGATGTCGCGGCGATAGTGCATGCCTTCGAAGCGGATCGAGTCGATCGCGCGATAGGCGCGGGTGCGGGCCATCTTGACCGAATCGCCGAGCGCCGTCACGCACAGCACGCGCCCGCCCGCGGTGAGGGTGCGCGCGCCGTCGACGGCGGTGCCGGCATGGAAGACGAAGCAGTCTTCGTCGATCGCGCTGCCGCCGGCGGGCAGCCCGACGATCTCGTCGCCGCGCCGCGGCGACTCGGGATACCCTTCGGCGGCCAGCACCACGCCGAGCGCGGTGCGCCGGTCCCAGTCGATCGCGGCCCGGTCGAGCGTGCCGGCGAGCGCGTGCTCCATGACCTCGACGAAATCGTTCTTCACGCGCACCATGATCGGTTGCGTTTCCGGGTCGCCCATGCGGCAGTTGAATTCGAGGGTGCGCGGATGCCCCTCGGCGTCGATCATCAGGCCCGCATAGAGGAAGCCGGTATAGGGGATGCCGTCGGCCGCCATGCCTTCGACGGCCGGCTTGATGATCTCGCGCAGCACGCGCGCGTGGATCGCCGGCGTGACCACCGGGGCCGGCGAGTACGCGCCCATGCCGCCGGTGTTGGGGCCCTGGTCGTCGTCGTGCAGTCGCTTGTGGTCCTGGCTGGAGGCGAGCGGCAGGATGTGGTGGCCGTCGACCATCACGATGAAGCTGGCTTCCTCGCCCTGCAGGTGGTCTTCGATGACCACGCGCGCGCCGGCCTCGCCGATGCGGTTGTCGACCAGCATCGCGTCGATCGCCGCGTGGGCCTCCTGCGCCGTGGCCGCGACCACCACGCCCTTGCCCGCGGCGAGGCCGTCGGCCTTGACCACGATGGGCGCGCCGCGCCGCTCGACATAGGCGTGGGCGGCGGCCGGATCGGTGAAGGTCTCGTAGTCGGCGGTGGGGATGCGGTGGCGCTTCATGAACGCCTTGGCGAAATCCTTCGAGGACTCCAGCTGCGCGGCGCGCTGGGTGGGTCCGAAGATGCGCAGCCCCCTGGCGCGGAACAGGTCGACGATGCCCGCTGCCAGCGGCGCCTCGGGCCCGACCACGGTGAAGGCCACCTTCTCGCGCTCGGCGAAGGCGGCCAGCGTGTTCAGGTCGGTGATGGGCACGTTCATCAGGTTCGGCTCGCGCGCAGTGCCGCCGTTTCCGGGCGCGACGTAGACCACCTGCACCCGCCGCGAGCGCGCCAGCCGCCAGGCGAGCGCGTGCTCGCGCCCGCCCGAGCCGACCACCAGGATCTTCATGTTCCGGTCTCGTCGAAGACTGCGTTGGTGTAGACCTGCTGCATGTCGTCGAGGTTCTCGAGCGCATCGAGCAGCTTCTGCATCTTCGCCGCGTCTTCGCCGACGAGCTCGGTCTGGGTGAGCGGCTTCATGGTGATCTCGGCGACGTCGGCCTTCAGGCCGGCCTTGCCGAAAGCGGCCTTGAGCGACTCGAAATCGCCGGGCGCGCACACCACCTCGATGCCGCCTTCCTCGTCGGTGTTCACGTCGTCGGCACCGGCCTCGATGGCGACCTCCATGACCTTCTCTTCAGGCGTGCCCGGCGCGAACAGGAACTGTCCGCAGTGCTTGAACAGGTACGCCACCGAGCCGTCGGTGCCGAGGTTGCCGCCATTCTTCGAGAACGCGTGGCGCACTTCCGCGACCGTGCGGATGCGGTTGTCGGTGAGGCAGTCGACGATCACCGCGGCGCCGCCGATGCCGTAGCCTTCGTAGCGGATCTCCTCGTAGTTCACGCCTTCCAGGCCGCCGACGCCGCGCTGGATGGCGCGCTGCACGGTGTCCTTGGGCATGTTGGCCTCGGAAGCCTTGTCCATCGCCAGGCGCAGGCGTGGATTGGCTGCCGGATCGCCGCCTCCGAACTTGGCGGCGACGGTGATTTCCTTGATGACTCGCGTGAACAGCTTGCCGCGCTTCGCATCCTGGCGACCCTTCCGGTGCTGGATGTTGGCCCACTTGGAATGCCCGGCCATCGTATCCTCTCGTGGCGGACGCGCTTGCCTGCGCGGCCGCTGCCGTGGTCGAATACCACATCGTAGAACCCGCAATTTTAGCATCCGTGACCATGCCCGATCCGTTGCTGATCGCCCGTGCCGGTGATACCGGGCTGTACCTGCTGCCGGCGCTGGCCAATCGCCATGGCCTGGTCACCGGCGCCACCGGAACCGGCAAGACGGTGACGCTGCAGGTGATGGCCGAGCGCTTCTCCTCCATCGGCGTGCCGGTGTTCGCGGCCGACGTGAAGGGCGACCTGTCCGGCATCTCCCAGGCGGGCGTGATGTCGCCCAAGCTCGAGGAGCGCCTGCACAAGCTCGGCTTCGAGCCGCCGCAGTTCGCCGCCTGCCCGGTGACGCTCTGGGACGTGCTCGGGAAGAAGGGGCATCCGCTGCGCGCCACCGTCTCCGACCTCGGCCCACTGCTGCTTTCGCGCATGCTCGGCCTGAACGAGACCCAGGAGGGCGTGCTGCACCTGGTGTTCAAGATCGCCGACGAGCGCGGCCTGCTGCTGCTCGACGCGAAAGACCTGCGCGCGATGCTGCAGTACGTGGGCGAGAACGCGCGCGAGTTCACCACCGAGTACGGCAACGTGTCGGCGGCCTCGGTGGGCGCGATCCAGCGCGGGCTGCTCGCGCTCGACCAGCAGGGCGCCGACCGTTTCCTCGGCGAGCCCATGCTGAACATCGACGACCTGATGCAGACCGACGCGCAGGGCCGCGGCGTGGTCAACATCCTGGCCGCCGACCAGCTCATCAACGCGCCCAAGCTGTACGCCACCTTCCTGCTGTGGCTGCTCTCGGAGCTGTTCGAGCGCCTGCCGGAGGTCGGCGACCGCGACAAGCCGAAGCTGGTGTTCTTCTTCGACGAGGCGCACCTGCTGTTCAGCGACGCGCCCAAGGCGCTGCTCGACAAGGTCGAGCAGCTGGTGCGCCTGATCCGCTCCAAGGGCGTGGGCGTGTACTTCGTCACCCAGAACCCGCTCGACGTTCCCGACACGGTGCTCGGGCAGCTCGGCAACCGCGTGCAGCATGCCCTGCGCGCGTTCACCGAGCGCGACCAGAAGGCGGTGAAGGCGGCTGCGAGCACGCTGCGCGCCAACCCTCGGTTCGATGCCGCGAAGGCGATCACCGAGCTGGGCGTGGGCGAGGCGCTGGTGTCGTTCCTCGACGAGAAGGGCCGCCCGTGCGTCGTCGAGCGCGCCTTCGTCGCGTCGCCCGCCTCGCGCATCGGCCCGATCACCGACGAGGAGCGCGCGGCGCTACTGCGCACCTCGGTGGTGGCCGGCGTCTACGACACCCTGCAAGACCGCGAGTCGGCCTACGAGAAGCTCAAGGGGCGTGCCGCCGCAGCGGCGCCCGCGCAGGGCGGCGCGTCGGCCGGTGGCGCGTCGGCGGGCAGCCCATCGGCCGGCGGCGGGAGCCTCGGCGACAGCGTTGGCGGCGGCATCGGCGGCGTGCTCAGGGATGCGCTCGGCGGCCTGATGACCGGCAGCGGGCGCAAGGATTCCGCCGTCGAGGCGATGGCCAAGAGCGCGGCACGCTCGATCGGCTCGTCGCTCGGGCGCGAGATCGTGCGCGGCGTGCTCGGGACCCTGCTCGGGGGCAGCAAGCGGCGCTGATTCCGGCGCGGCCGGTTCGCCGCGCGTGGCACCATCGTCCTTTGACGTCCAGGAGTCCGTCGATGGATCTCGGCATAGCGGGAAAGTGGGCGCTGGTATGCGCCGCCAGCAAGGGGCTCGGCTACGGCTGCGCCGCGTCGCTGGCGCGCGAGGGCGTCAACCTGGTGATCAACGCGCGCACCCCCGGCCCGCTGGCCGAGGCTGCCCGGCGCATCGGCGGCGATAGCGGCGTGACGGTGGTGGCGGTGGCATGCGACATCACCACGCCGGCGGGGCGCGAGGAAGCGCTCGCCGCGTGCCCGCAGGTGGACATCCTGGTCACCAATGCCGGCGGCCCGCCGCCCGGCGACTTCCGCCAGTTCACGCGCGACGACTGGATCCGCGCGCTCGACGCGAACATGCTCGCGCCGATCGAGCTGATCAAGGCCACGGTCGACGCCATGATGGCGCGCCGCTTCGGGCGCATCGTCAACATCACCTCGGCCGCGGTGAAGGCGCCGTTGCACGCCCTCGGCCTGTCCAACGGCGCGCGCTCGGGGCTCACCGGCTTCGTCGCCGGCCTGGCGCGCACGACGGTGGCGCACAACGTGACGATCAACAACCTGCTGCCCGGCTTCCACGACACCGACCGGGTGCGCACCGTCGTCGGCGCGCAGGCGAAGGCTCAGGGCATCCCCTACGAGGAGGCGGTCCGCCAGCGCATCGCCACCATTCCGGCCGGAAGGATCGGCGACCCGTGGGAGTTCGGCCAGGCGTGCGCCTTCCTGTGCAGCGCGCAGGCCGGCTGGATCACCGGGCAGAATCTGCTGGTCGACGGGGGCGCGTACCCCGGCACCTTGTAGTGTGAGCAGGCCCCAAGTCACCGCGTTTCAGGGAGCGAGCAATGCCCAAAGCGATACGCATCGATCGGACCGGCGGCCCCGAGGTCATGCAGTACGTCGACGTCGAGGTCGGCGCGCCGGGGCCCGGCGAAGCCCAGGTCAGGCATCACGCGATCGGCGTGAACTTCATCGACGTCTACTTCCGCACCGGGCTGTATCCGCAGCCGCTGCCGGCCGGCATCGGGCTGGAGGGCGCCGGCGTGGTCACCGCCGTGGGGTCCGGCGTCGCCCACCTGAAGGTCGGCGACCGCGTCGCCTATTGCGACCGCCCGCCGGGTTCGTACGCCGAGGTGCGCAACCTGCCGGCCCGGCCGCTGGTGAAGCTGCCCCGCGGCATCGACTTCGAGACGGCGGCGGCGATGATGCTCAAGGGCCTGACCGTGCAGTACCTGTTCCGCCGCACCTACAGGCTGCAGAAGGGGCAGACCATCCTCTTTCACGCGGCCGCCGGCGGCGTGGGCCTGATCGCGATGCAGTGGGCCAAGGCGCTCGGCGTCACCGTCATCGGCACCGTCGGCTCGGAAGAGAAGGCGGCGCTGGCGCGCCGCTTCGGCTGCGATCACACCATCCTCTACCGGCACGAGAACGTCGCCGAGCGCGTGCGCGAGATCACCGGCGGGGCGATGGTGCCGGTGGTGTACGACTCCGTCGGCAAGGACACCTTCCAGGCTTCCCTCGACAGCCTGCAGCCGTTCGGGCTGATGGTGAGCTTCGGCAACGCGTCGGGTCCGGTGCCGCCGATGCCGCTGGCCGCGCTCAAGGGGTCGCTGTACATCACGCGCCCGGTGCTGATGTCGCACACCGCCAACCGTGCCAATCTCGAGGAGATGGCGGCCGACCTGTTCCGCATGGTCGGCTCGGGCAAGGTGAAGATCGAGATCGAGCGCCGCTACCGGCTCGCCGACGCGGGGCAGGCGCACCGCGATCTCGAGGCCCGCGCGACCACCGGCTCGTCGGTGATCCTGCCCTGAACGTGCGAATGAACCTGCTGCGCAGCCCGATCTCGCGCCTGCGATGCTCACCGTACCCTGGTACGGCTGCGCTTCTCGGCACGACCTCGGGCCGCTCGCCACGGTTCCTTCGCACGTTCTGAACGTGGCCGCGGTGCCCGCGTCCGACGGCGCGCGCCGCTTCGGCGGCGTGGCGCGCCTCTACGGCGAGGCCGCGCTGGCCGTGCTGGCGCGCGCGCACGTGTGCGTGGTCGGCATCGGCGGCGTCGGCTCGTGGACCGCCGAGGCGCTGGCCCGCTCGGCGGTGGGGCGGCTGACGCTGATCGACCTCGATCACATCGCCGAGTCGAACCTGAACCGGCAGGTGCACGCGCTCGATTCCACGCTGGGCGCATCCAAGGTCGAGGCCATGCGCGCGCGCATCGCCGGCATCGCGCCGCAGTGCCGCGTCGCGGCCGTCGACGACTTCGTCACCGTCGAGAATGTCGAGCGCCTCGTGCCGCCCGACGCGCTGGTCGTCGACGCCATCGATGCGCCGCGCGCCAAGGCCGCGCTGATCGCGCTCGCGCGCCGGCGCGGGCAGGCCATCGTCGTGTGCGGCGCCGCGGGCGGGCGCACCGATCCGCTGCGCCTGCGCCGCGAGGACCTCGCGCGCGTGCGCGGCGATGCGCTGCTCGCGGCGGTGCGCGCGCGGCTGCGCCGCGAGCACGGCTTCCCGCGCGAGCCCGGCCGCCCGTTCCGGATCGAGGCGCTATTCTCCGATCAGCCCGCGCCGCGCGCGGCACGCGACGCCGCCGCCTGCGACGCCGATGCACCGGCGTCGCAGGCGGCGGCGAGCGGCGCGCCGCTGGGCTGCGCCGGGTACGGATCGCTGGTCACGGTGACCGCGACCATGGGGCTGGCTGCCGCGTCGTGGGCGCTCGATGCAGCGCTCGCGCCGGCGCGCCGGCCGGCCAGGTCTTCTTCCATGGAGGTTCAGTGAAGATCGATTACGTGCAGTTCGAGCAGCGGGCGGACCGCTCCGCATACATTGCACGCCGTTTCGGCGATCTCCTCGGTCCGGCGCTGCTCGACGTCGGCTGCGACAAGGCGCTGCTGCGCACTCTCCTGCCGCAGGTGGCGTACACCGGCATCGACGTCGGCGGCACGCCCGACATCCGGATCGACCTCGAGCACATCGAGCGCCTGCCTTTCGCGGACGACCAGTTCGACGCGACGGTGTGCTCCGACGTGCTGGAGCACCTGGACAACCTGCATTTCATCTTCGGCGAGTTGGTCCGCGTCAGCCGCGAGCACATCGTCGTGTCGCTGCCCAACAACTGGACCAACGCGCGCCGGCCGATCGAGCGCGGACGCGGCGCCATCGCCCACTACGGCCTGCCTGCGACGCCGCCGCCGGACCGCCACAAGTGGTTCTTCGGTTTTTCGGAAGCGGTCGATTTCCTGCGCGAACAGGAGCGGCGCTACCCGATTTCCATCGTCGAGCTCGTCGCCAACGAAAAGCGACGCCCGCTGCCGGCGCGCCTCCTGCGGCGCGCGCGCTACCCGGCCCTGGAAACCTACCTGAACCGCTACGCGCACACCGTGTGGGTCGTATACCGCAAGCGGGCACCCCGTCCGGGCGGGGTGCCCGCCAGCGCTCAGCCCTAGAGCCCGAGCGCCTTGGCTACCCCCGCGCCGTAGGCCGGATCGCACTTGGTGCAGTTGGCGATGTGCCGGCGCTTGATCTCGACCGGCGCGTCGCCCATCGCGCGTGCCGTGTTCTCGAACAGCACCTGCTGCTGCGCCTTGCTCATCAGCCTGAACAGGGCACGCGGCTGCGAGAAGTAGTCGTCGTCGTCCTCACGGTAATTCCACCGATCGGCCGGACCTTCGAGCGCCAGCGGCGGCTCGCGGTAGTCGGGCTGCTCCTGCCACTCGCCGTAGCTGTTCGGCTCGTAGTGCAGCGTGCTGCCGTGGTTGCCGTCGACGCGCATCGCGCCGTCGCGATGGAAGCTGTGGAAGGGGCACTTCGGCGCGTTCACCGGGATCAGCGAGTGGTTGACGCCGAGCCGGTAGCGCTGCGCGTCGCCGTAGGAGAACAGGCGTCCCTGCAGCATCTTGTCGGGGGAGAAGCTGATCCCCGGTACGACGTTGGCGGGGTTGAATGCCGCCTGCTCGACGTCGGCGAAGTAGTTGTCGGCGTTGCGGTTGAGCTCGAACACGCCGACTTCGATCAGCGGGTAGTCCTTCTTCGGCCAGACCTTGGTCAGGTCGAAAGGGTGGTAGGGCACCTTGGCGGCGTCCGCCTCGGGCATCACCTGCACGAACATCGTCCAGCGCGGGAATTCCTTGCGCTCGATCGCCTCGTACAGGTCGCGCTGCGCGCTTTCGCGGTCGTTGGCGATGACCGCCGCAGCCTCCTGGTCGGTGAAGTTCCTGATCCCCTGCTCGGTCCGGAAATGGAACTTGACCCAGTGGCGCTCGTTGTTCGCGCTGATGAAGCTGAAGGTATGCGAACCGAAGCCGTGCATGTGGCGATACGACGCCGGGATGCCGCGATCGCTCATCACGATCGTGACCTGGTGCAGCGCCTCGGGCAGCGAGGTCCAGAAGTCCCAGTTGTTCTTCGCGCTGCGCAGGTTGGTGCGCGGGTCGCGCTTGACCGCGTGGTTGAGGTCGGGGAACTTCAGGGGATCGCGGAAGAAGAACACCGGGGTGTTGTTGCCCACCAGGTCCCAGTTGCCTTCCTCGGTGTAGAACTTGATCGCGAAGCCGCGGATGTCGCGCTCGGCGTCTGCCGCGCCGCGCTCGCCGGCCACGGTGGAGAAGCGCACGAACAGGTCGGTCTTCTTGCCGACCTTCGAGAACAGCTTCGCGCGCGTGTAGCGCGTGATGTCGTGGGTGACCGTGAACGTGCCGAAGGCCCCCGAGCCCTTGGCGTGCATGCGCCGTTCGGGGATCACTTCGCGATCGAAGTGGGCGAGTTTCTCCAGGAACCAGACGTCCTGGAGCAGTTGCGGGCCGCGCGGCCCGGCGGTGATCACGTTCTGGTTGTCGGGCACCGGCGCGCCGGCGGCGGTGGTCAGTTTGCTGCGGCTCATGTCGTTACTCCCGAGGCGGATGCGCCCTTGCTGGCGTGCGCCGCGACGTGCGACGCTCGGGAGGGAGTCTAGAGCAGGGCGTAAGCCCTGCCCAATTGGATTACCCTGAACAGCTGAATAGACTATATCTATTGATCTGAATCGTACGATTGCCTGCCGTACGACGATCTGCGCTCAGGCGGCGCGGTAGCGTCCGGCCTCGTCGGCCACCGCCCGGCCGGCGGCGATCAGCTCCTCGAGGTGCTGCGCGATGGTGCGCCGCTCGGCATCGAAGACCCAGGCCTCGTCGTAGTCCAGGGGGTAGATCAGCCGCTCGGCGGCGAGCTGGTCCAGGGTCTTGGGAACCTCGGCGATCATCGCCACGAGCCGCTCGCTGCGCTCGCCGATCCTGGCGACGTACGCCACGAGCGCTTCCAGGAAGGCAGCGCGGTCGGTGTAGACGCCGCGATGGTGCGAGGTGACCCAGGTTCGAGCCGGAATCGCGGGCAGGCGCGCCAGCGTGTGCCGGAACTCGTCGAGATTCGAGGTGGCATCGCCGTAGTAGGGGCCGAAGCCGCTCAGCTCGATGTCGCCGATGAAGGCCACGCCCTCGGGCTCGACCAGCAGCACGCAGTGGCCGGAGGTATGGCCCGGCATGTGGATCGCGCGCACGCGCGACCCGCCGAGGTCCCACACGGCGCCGTCGGCATAGCCGAGAGCATCGGGGCGCGGCGCGTAGTGGAACTCGCGTTCGATGCCGGCGCGCATGGCGTCGCGGACGCCCGGGGACAGGCCGTAGTGGCGCACCAGGCCCGGCCAGCTGCGCGCGGCGGCGAGGTCGCGCTCGTGCACGTGCACCGCCGCGTGCGGCAGCCGGTGCAGGCCCGCCATGTGGTCCTCGTGGACATGGCCGAGGATGACCAGCTGCGCCTCGTCGACGTCGGCGCCGATGCGGTTGGACACCAGCGGCGTGTCGAACACCGCGTGCGTGTCGCGGCCGCGTACCACCACCTGGTTGCCGTCGGGATACTTGCCCGACTTCTCGCCGAAGTAGACGCGCACGCGCCCGAAGTCGGCGTGCGGGACGTCGCTGTTCATGGGTGCATCCTCAGGGTTGTGGCTCGAACGTACCATTTTTGCGCAACGCTGCAGCGCGGGCCTCGCACCGGCCGCTTCGGGCTGCCGAAAGACGATACGATCGGCCGCATGACACACCGCGCATCGCGGCGGGCCGCGTGATGAACGCTGCGGCGCGTGCCGACCTCGTGTTGTCCGGCATCGAGATCGCCGGCACGCTCGCGTTCGCGCTCTCGGGCTTCATCGAGGCGACCCGCAAGCGCATGGACGCCGTCGGCATCGCCGCGGTGGCGTTCATCGCCGCCTTCGGAGGCGGCACCCTGCGCGACATCCTGCTCGACCGCCGGCCATTCTTCTGGGTCGAGCGCCCGGGCTACGTCTGGCTGATCCTGGTGCTCACCGTCGCGGGCCTGGCAACGATGCGGGCGCGCCACGTCGAGTTCACCGGCCGTGCGATGCGCTGGCCCGACGCGCTCGGGCTGGGCCTGTTCAGCGTGGCCGGCGCCAGCCAGGCGCTCGAGGCCGGCCAGCCGCTGATCGTCGCCGCACTGATGGGCGTGGTGACCGGCGTGTTCGGCGGGGTGATGCGCGACATCCTGTGCAACGAGGTCCCCACGATCTTCCACGACCGCCGGCCGTATGCGGTGTGCTCGTTCGCGGGCGCCTGGACGTTCGTCGCGCTGCATGCGCTCGGGGCGCAGGGCTGGCCGGCGCTGGCGGCCGGCATCGTGGTCACGGCGGGCCTGCGCATGCTGGCGCTGGTGCGCGGCTGGCGGGTGCCCGGCTGGGTCGATCGCTGAAGGGCCCGGCGGCGGCCCATGGTCGCTCAGCGTCGGCCGGTGGTCAGCATCACGATCGCGCCGATCACGACGAAGGCGCCGGCGATCTGGATCGGCGCCACGCGCTGGTCGAGCACCACCCAGCCGAGGAACAGCGCAATGATCGGCTCGGCGTTCATCACGGCGGCGTTGTTGACCGCGCCGATCCTGGGCAGCAGCACGAACAGCCCGGTGATCCCCGAACCGTAGAGCACCGACAGCGCCGCCAGCGCGAGCCAGCCGGCGGTATCGCGCGGCCAGTCGAAATGCCCGTCGACCAGGCCCGCCGCGATGGCGACGACGGCCACCACCATCATCAGCACCAGCGTGCGCAACCGGCCGTCGGTGGTGTCGAGCCAGCGCGTGGTGAAGAACAGCGCGCCGGCGAAGGCAGTCGCTCCGGTGAGGGCGAAGGCCACGCCTGCGGCCATCGCCGCGGGGGGCACCGGGCGCGCCGCCCCTGCCGGCGTGGCCCAGCCGGCGGCGTCGAGGGCCAGCGCCAGCCCCGCCAACGCGATCGGCGTGGCGACCAGCGCCCGCGAGGAGGGACGCTGCGCGCCCGCGGCCCAGGAGATCAGGCCCAGCAGCAGCGGAAAGGTGTTGAAGGCCAGCAGCGCGAGCGCGACCGGGATGCGGGCCACGGCCGAATACAGGCACAGGCTCTGCACCGACATCAGCAGCCCGATCGCCGCGGCGCGGCGCAAGGTCGGCCGCGGCATGCGGGGGACGACGCCGGCGTGCCGCAG
Organism: Burkholderiales bacterium 70-64; assembly: GCA_001898645.1. Lineage (GTDB taxonomy): Bacteria > Pseudomonadota > Gammaproteobacteria > Burkholderiales > Burkholderiaceae_E > Zeimonas. Next base: position 317,089 of record MKUQ01000016.1, on the reverse strand, counting down.
CAGCGCGAGCACGAAGAGCACGGTGGCGCACGAACGTACCGCCACCGCAGTGGTGACGTTGGTGCCGTGGTCGAAGGCGATGCGCGCCGAGATGTGGTTGCTGGCGAAGGCGGCGGCGATCAGCAGCAGCAGGGAGACGCCGAGCCAGCGGGGGAGGGGTTTCGTGTTCACGCCTTGCGGTAGGCCTTGAGGCGGTTGTAGAGGGTCTTGGGGCTGATGCCGAGCAGGGTGGCCGCGCGCTCGCGGCGCCCGCCGCAATGCTCCAGCGTGGCCAGGATCAGCCGCCGCTCGACTTCGGCGAGCGACAGGCCGATGGTGACGTCGACCCGCAGCGGATCCGGCAGGGCAGGGATGTTACACGCGGGCGCCGTATCCGGTGATTCGGCCGCCTGCGCGGGGGGCGACCGGTCTGCGGGCGGGCATGCCGGCCGTTGCACGTCGGCGGCGGTGCCGGCGGGCGATGCGCTTGCGGCAGGCGGTGCGCTTGCGCTAGGCGGTGCGTCCGCGGCAGGCGATGTGCCCGCAGGGGGCGGCGCATCGGCAGCGGACGGCGCGCCGGCGGCGGGCGGTGCATCGGCCGTGGGCAATGCGCCGGTGGCGGGCGATGCACCTGCGGCGCGTACGTCGGCCACGACGGAAGGCGCGGCCTCGCGCGCGTCCCCGGCATTCATCTGGTCGTCGTCGAGCGGCAGGTCCGCGGCGTCGATGGCATCGCCCTCGGCGAGGATGAAGCCGCGGTGCACCACGTTGCGCAGCTCGCGTACGTTGCCGCGCCAGTAATGGCCGGACAGCTTCGAGAGCGCCGCCCCGGTGAAGTGCTTGCGCGCACGTTCGCTCTCGTTCAGCTCGGCCAGGAAGTGTCCGGCCAGCAGGTCGATGTCCTCGCAGCGCTCGCGCAGCGGCGGCAGCTGGATGGGGAATACGTTCAGCCGGTAGAAGAGGTCTTCGCGCAGCTGGCCGGTGGCCACCGCGTCGGCCGGCGGGCGGTTGGTCGCGGCGATGATGCGCACGTCGGCGCCGAGCAGCGTGCCCGAGCCCACCCTGGCGAAGGTGCCGGTTTCGAGCACCCGCAGCAGCTTGACCTGCAGCTCGGGCGGCATCTCGGTGATCTCGTCGAGGAACAGGGTGCCGCCGTCGGCGCGCTCGAACAGGCCGAGATGCTGGCGCACCGCGCCGGTGAAGCTTCCCTTCTCGTGGCCGAAGAGCTCGCTTTCGATCAGCTGCGGCGGGATCGCCCCGCAGTTGACGGCCAGGAACGGCGCCTTCGAACGCTTCGAGAGCTCGTGGATGGTCTGCGCGACGACCTCCTTGCCGGTGCCGCTTTCTCCGGTGATCAGCGCGGTGACCGCCGTCGGCGCGACGCGTTCGATCCGGCGGTAGATCTCGCGCATCGACTGCGAGCGTCCCCATATGCGCCCGAAGCGGCCCTGCGCATCGACCAGGCTGCGCTCGCGGTCCATCCGGCCGCGCACCTCGGAGGCGCCCCCGGCGCGGGCCAGCACCGCCCGCAGCCGCGCGACGTCGACCGGCTTGCGCAGGTAGTCGGCGGCGCCCAGGCGCAGCGCCTGGATCGAGGTCTCGAGGCTCGCATGGCCGGTGATCAGCACGATCTCGCAGGCCGGGTCCGGCGTCTCTACGGCATCGAAGAGGTCGATGCCGCTGCCGTCGGGCAGGGAGAGGTCCAGCAGCACCACGTCGGGTCGCTGCGATTCGAGCTCGCGGCGCGCCTGCTGCAGGCTGGCCGCGGTGGCGGTGGTGAAGCCTTCGGCCGCCACCAGCGCCGCCAGCATCTCGGCGGTGCCGGCGTCGTCTTCCACGATCAGCGCGTGCGACACGTCGACCCCTACTCAGCGCCCGGAGGGCGGCGCCGGAGGCAGCGAGACGGGCGGCTCGTCGAGCGTGGCGACCAGTCGCAGCTGCTGCTCGATGGCCGCGCGCAGCCCCGCGAGGGCGCGTTCGCGCATCTCCGGTGCGATTTCGCGCGGGGCTCCGAGCAGGTGCAGCCAGCCGGCCATGGCGTTGAGCGGCGTGCGCAGGTCGTGCGCGAGCCGCGCGCGCCCATCCTCGCCGCCCGGCGTGTGCGGCCGCGCCGCGGATTCCGGCGCGGCCGGCGCCTCGCCGGCTTCGATCGGCACCAGGCGGTAGCCGCCGCCTTCGCGCGCGGCATCGCGTTCGAGGACGAAGCGCTCATGCGCGCCGGCCCCGCGCAAGACCTCCACCAGCGCTGCTCGATGCAGCGCATCCGGCTCCATGCCACGGCGGCGGCAGCCGACGGGGTCGGCCCAGGTCACGCGCAGCTCGTCGTCGAGCAGCAGCAGGGCGGGGCGGGGAGCGGATTGCATGAGCGGAACCTTGCCGGTATTGTGCCCGGATCCGACCATGCCCAACGACGAGACCCGGTCACCGACTGCGGCGGAGGCGGGCGCCGGCGATGCCGGCGCGGGGCGCGGCATGCGGCTGGGCATCATCGCCTTGGCCCTCATCGCCGCCGCCGCCACGCTGTCGGTTGCGCGCGCGCTGTTCCTGCCCGTCGTCCTGGCGATCCTGCTGGCCCTGCTGCTGAACCCGGCGATGATCCTGGCCGATCGCTGCCGGCTGCCGCGCTGGCTGGGCGCGCTGCTGGTGGTCGTGGCAACGGTGGCCGCGGTCGTGGCGGCGATCGGCCAGCTGGCGACGCCTTCCGATCAATGGCTGAATCCGCGCTCGGCCGAGTGGCGGAAGCTCGAATCGCGCCTGCGCGCCCTCGAGCGGCCGTTCGCGCAGATCCAGGGGGCTCAGGAACGCGTCCAGGGCATCGCCGATCCGCCGGGCCCGGCCAAGCCCAAGGAGGTGGTGGTCGAACGGCGCAGCCTGTACGCGCTCGCCGGCGACGCCACGCCGGTCTTGGTCGGCGCCCTGTCGACCATCGTGCTGCTGTACTTCCTGCTCGCCTCGGGCGATCTGTTCCTGCGCAAGCTGATCCGGGTATTGCCGCGCCTGACCGACAAGAAGACCGCAGTCGGCATCGCGCGCACCATCCAGGTCGAGATCGGGCGCTACTTCTTCACCATCGCGTCGATCAACCTGGGGCTCGGCGTGGTCACCGCCGTCGCGATGTGGCTGCTGGGCATGCCCTCGCCGGTGTTCTGGGGGGCGCTCGCCGCGCTGCTGAACTTCGTGCCCTACGTCGGGCCCGGCACCAGCCTCGTGCTGCTGACGGCGGCGGCGTTCGTGAGCTTCGACGACTGGGCCTCGATCGCCGCGGTGCCGGCGACGTTCTTCGCCCTGGTGCTGGTCGAGGGGCAGCTGATCCAGCCGGTGCTGGTCGGGCGGCGCCTGCAGCTGAACGTCGTGGTGACCTTCCTCACGGTGCTCGCCTGGGGCTGGCTGTGGGGCCTGGGCGGCGTGTTCGTGGCGGTGCCGACGCTGGTGGTGCTCAAGATCTGCGCCGATCACATCGAGGCCCTGGCGCCCCTCGGCGAGTTCCTGTCGTACGATTGAGGAGCGTCAGCGCAGGCGTTCGAGCAGGCGCACGATCGCTGCCGGCTCGGCCGGCTTGGGCAGGTATGCATCGAAGCCCGCGGCCAGGGCCGCCTTGCGGTCGGTGTCGCGGGTGCGGCCGCTCAGCGCCACCAGGAGGACGTCGCTGCCGCCGGGCAGCGCGCGGATGCAGCGTGCAACCTCCAGGCCGTCCATCGCCGGGAGATGCAGATCGAGCAACACCGCATGCGGGCGCTGCGACTCGAACATCGACAAGGCCACCGGGCCGTCGTGCGCGCAGGCGGCCTCGAAGCCCTCGAGGGTGAGCAGCAGCGCGAGGCTTTCCGCGGAGTCGACGTGGTCGTCGACGACGAGGACACGCAGGAGGCGAGGGTCAGGCATGGCGGACGGGCGATCGGTCATGGCTGAATACTGGCGCCGGATCCGGGCGCAGGCCAGCGGCAAGACGGCGGCCGTCTTCGTGCTGCTGGCCGGGCTGCTGGTCACGGCGCTGATCGGGCGCTCCGAGCAGGCCCGGCTGCACGCCGAGAGCAACGTCGCAGTGCTCGAGCAGGCCAATGCGCTCGCAGCGCGCATCAAGCAGCGGCTGGTCGCCTACGAGATCGCGCTGCGCGGCGGCGCCTCGCTGTTCGCCGCCACCGCCTACCCGTCGCGCCAGCAGTGGCGCGCCTACGTCGATGCGCTCGATCTCGCCAACGCCTTTCCCGGGCTGAGGGCGGTCGGGTTCGCGGCCTGGCTGGAACCGGGGCAGGTCGAGGCGTTCGGGAACCGCGTGCGCAACGAGGGGTTTCCGGACTTCCAGATCTGGCCTCCGGGCCCGCGCGCCGAGATCAGCACGATCGTCTACATCGAGCCCTTCGATGCGGCCAACCTGCGGGCCTTCGGCTTCGACATGTATTCCGAGCCGGTGCGCAGGGAAGCGATGAGGGCCGCGCGCGACAGCGCGCGCCCGACGCTCACCGGGCCGGTGGCACTGGTGCAGGACGCCGGCGCGGTCCACCCGGCCGCGGTGCTGATGTACCTGCCGGTATACCAGTACGGTGCGGCGATCGACACCGTGGCACAGCGCCGCGCCGCGCTCGCCGGCTGGGTCTACGCGCCGTTTCGCCCTGCCGATCTCGTCACCGGCGTCGGGCGCGACGCGGGGCGGCCGCTGTTCGTGCGCCTGTTCGACGGACGGCTGCCCGATGCGCGCACCCTCCTGTACAGCGATGAGTCGCCCGCTCCTGCGGTCGCCGGAGCGGGCGGCGGCTCGGCGCGGGTTCCGATCGAGGTGCTGGGCCGAGTCTGGGTGCTCGAGGCGCAGGCGATGCCCGAGCCCGCCGGCGAGGCGCTGCTCGGCTCGCGCATGCCCTGGAAGCCGCTCGCCGGCGGCGCGCTGATCAGCCTGCTGCTGTTCGCGGTGGTGTGGTCGATGACGACCACCCGTGACCGTGCCCATGCGCTGGCCCAGACCATGACTCTCGCCCTGCGCCGCGCCAACGAGGAGCTCGATTCGCGAGTGCGCGAGCGTACCGCCGACCTGACCGCCGCCAACCGGCAGCTGCGCCAGGAGATCGTCGAGCGCGAGCGCATCGAGCGCGAGCGCGCCGACGTGCTGGCGCGCGAGCGCGAGCGCAACGCCCAATTGCGAGCGCTGGCCGATGCGAGCGTGGGCATCAGCCTGTCGACGGACTATGCCGCGCGGCTGGAATACCTGGCCGACCGCGCCTGCAACATCGTCGGTTGCAGCTACGCGGTGATACGCCGGGCCGACGGCACCGGGCAGACCTCGATCGCCGCCACGCTGCCGCTGTCGGCCGAAGAGCGGCGCGCTCTCCTGGCGGCGAGCGAGCACTGGCCCGAGGGCGAGCGCCTCGAGGTGGTGGCGTACGTCGCGCTCGACGCGAAGGCCGACGCGGCCGCCGCCACCGAGCAGATGATGATCGTGCCGGTGCAGGTCGGCCGCAGCCCGCGGATCGGGACGCTCTACCTGCTGCAGACCGGCGGGCGCCGCTTCGGCGACGAGGATCCGCTCATCGTGCGCCAGCTGGTGCTGCTGGTGACGGCTGCCATGGCGACCGCCGACGCGGTCGAGAGCGAACGGCACGCCCGGATCGACGCCGAAGCGGCCAATCGCACCAAGGACGAGTTCCTGGCGATCGTCTCGCATGAGCTGCGCACGCCGCTGCATGCCATCGTCGGCTGGCTGAACGTGATCGAGCACAAGGGTGCCAGCGGCGAGCAGCTGCGCCGCGCTCTCGATGTGATCCACCGCAACGTCGACGCCCAGCGCGTCCTGATCGACGATCTGCTCGACCTCGCGCGCGTCGAGCGCGGCAAGCTGGTGCTCGACCTGGAGCCGGTGCGCCTGGATGCGCTGGTGGCCGCGGCAGTGGAGTCCCACCGCCAGGTGGCTGCGCAGAAACATCTCGAGCTTCATCTCCGGATCGAGGCGCGCGGCGAGGTGAGTGGCGACGCCCTGCGATTGCAGCAGGCGGTGGGCAACCTGCTCGCCAACGCCGTGAAGTTCACTCCGGCCGGCGGGCAGGTGACGGTGAGCCTGCGCCGCGAAGACGGGACCTATGCGATCGAGGTGCTCGATACCGGGCAGGGCATAGAGGCCGACATGCTGCCGGGCGTGTTCGAGCGCTTCCGTCAGGCGGATTCCTCGAGCCGCCGCCGGCAGGGCGGCCTCGGCCTGGGGTTGGCGCTGGTCAGGCACATCGTGCAATCGCACGGCGGCAGCGTGTCGGCGTTCAGCGCCGGCTCGGGAAAGGGCGCCTCGTTCACCATCCGGCTGCCGGCCCTGGAGTCGGCGGCACCCACGGCGCTCGAGGCCAGCCCGCCCGAGGCCGCGGCGATCGAGGTCGGTGCGATCGAGGTCGGTACGATCGAAGCGCCCGCGTCGGCCGGCGGCGCGATGTCGATGTCGGCAACGACCGGCACCGCGGACCGCGCTGCACGTGCAGACGTTGCCGATCGCGCCACGCAGGCGCGCGTGATGGTCATCGATGACCACGATGATGCCCGTGAAGCGCTCGCGCAGTGGTTGCGCGACGAAGCCTTCGAGGAAGTGTCGTTCGCCTCGGTCGATGCGGCGATCGGCTGGCTCGAGAAGCAGGAACGTTCGCATTGGCCCGACGCCGTGCTGTGCGACATCGCGATGCCCGATCGCGACGGCTACGAGTTCCTCGATGCGCTGCGCGCCCTCGAGGCACGGCGCGGTCACGGCGGCTCACCGTTGCCGGTGGCCGCCCTGACCGCCTATGCCGGGCGCGACGAACGTGAGCGCGCTCTCTCTTACGGCTTCGCCGCTCACCTGGCCAAGCCGGCTTCTTCAGAGCGCCTGCTGAGGTTCCTCGAGCGCGCGCTGACTTAGGGCCTGTGAACAGGCCCTAGAGCTTCATGGCCGCACGACGATGTCGTTCTTCACCGCCTTCACGCCCTTGACGTCGCGCGCCACCGCCGCGGCGCGATCCTTCTCGGACTGCGATTTGGCGAAGCCGCTCAGCTGCACGGTGCCCTGCATCGTTTCCACGCTGATGCTGGTCGCAGCGACCTGCGGGTCGGAGGCGAAGGCGCTCTTCACCTTGGTGGTGATGGCCGTGTCGTCGAAATATTGGCCCGTGGTTTCCTGGCCGCGCGAGACCGCGCAGCCGGTCGTGGTGGCAACCAGTATGCCGAGGGCGATGGCGGCGAGTGGTCGTGCGAGCATGATGCCTCCTGTCGAGGGTGGTGTGGCGTTGTTGGAAAACGGTCGGCCCGGCGCTCAGGCGCTGCCGACCACCAGCTGGTTGTCGACCTCCTGCACGCCGCGAGCATTGCGGGCGAGCTGTTCGGCCCGTTCGCGGGCGGCTTCACTCTTGACGTGACCCGCCAGCGTCACGTGGCCTCCATCTTTCGTAGTGACCTCGATCTCCTGCGCGCTCAGGCTGGGATCGGCGAGCAGCCTGGCCTTCACCGCAGCGGTGATGGCGGCATCACCGGCTTTGTCGGCTGCCGCATTCGCTCCTGACCCGGCTTTCCCGTCGGAACCGTTGGCCGTGGAGCCGGCGCTGCTGCCGTAATCGCTGCCGCTCGAAGCCGACCCGCCCGGGGAAGTGGAAGGATCGGCCGCCGGCGCGCCGCCGGAAGAGTTGCCCGGCGAAGCGGCCGAAGGCGGCGCGGGCGGCATCACCTGGGGCGGTGCCGGCGGCGTGGTCCGATCGGCCGAACGGCCCGAATCGGCCATGGGCGGCTGGTCGGCCGAAGGCCGGTTCGCCATGTCTTCGGAACGTTGGCAACCTGCGATGAGAAGAAGCGCCGCGGGAACGGCTACCGCAAGGACCCTTCTTGCATGTCGATGGTTCATCTGGATTCTCCTTTCGATTGCACGGAGTGCAGCCCTGGAGGGGTGCAGCCCGGATGTACGCAAACGCCGTGCCATCCCGGAGTCGGTAACTTTTTCCTGGCATGCGACTTGCGGGATGACTCCTACCGACCGGACCCGGTCATTCCGTCCGGCGCCTGATCGAGGAGAACCGACATGCTTCATTACGCATTGGTCTTTTTCATCATCGCGATCGTTGCCGCCCTGTTCGGCTTCAGTGGAATCGCCGCGGGTGCAGCGAACATCGCTCAGGTGTTGTTCTTTCTCTTCCTGATCATCGCGGTGATCAGCCTGATCGTCGGGCTGGTGCGCGGGTCGAAGTAGCGCCGGCCGGACCGGCTGACCGGTCCGGATTCGAGAGGAGATACATCGAGAGGAGATACATCATGAAGCGAATCACGAGAACGATGGCGGCGTTCGCGTTGTCGGCAGGGGTCGCGGTCGCCTCGGGCTGCGCCACCTGGAACGGCATGACGAGCGCGCAGAAGGGCACGGCCGCCGGCGCAGTGGTGGGCGGCGTCGTGGGCAATGTAGTGACCGACAGCGCCCTGGGCACCGTGGGCGGGGCCGTGGTGGGCGGAGCGGTCGGCCACGAGGTCGGCAAGCACCGCGACAACCGATAGCAGACAGGCATGTTGCAGATGGGAGATAGACGCGCCGGCGGGCGCAGACGAGCCGGTTGACATACCGTTCGGGGTATATCAAAATACCCGCATGGGTATGCAACCAACGTCTCGCCGGACGCGCACGGGCGCGTTCCTTCCTCGTAGGCATCGCGCGCGCGCGGCATTGCGGGCCGCGGCAATGGCTGCCGTCACGTGCATGGCGCTGCCCGTCCGTGCCGGTGCGCCGCAGCCGCCCGCGGTCCCGGTGATCACCGTCCAGCCGGGCACGATCGGCGTGGCACTCGAGCTCGACGGCACCCTGCAGGCGGTACGCCAGAGTGTCGTCGCGGCGCAGACCGCGGGCAACGTGGTGCAGCTGGCGGTGCGCGCCGGCGACGCGGTGCGCGCCGGCCAGGTGCTGGCGCGCATCGACGAGCGCGACGTGCGCGCCGGCCTCGCGCGCAGCGAGGCGGCGCTGGCGCAGTCGCAGGCGGAGCTCGCCAATGCGCGCGCGCAATACGAGCGCAGCCAGCGGCTGCGTGCGCAGGGATTCATCAGCGAGGCGGCACTCGATGTCGCCGAGACCCAGTGGCGCGCGGCGCAGGCCGGGCAGCAGCAGGCCCAGGCGGGGCGCAGCCAGGCGGCGCTCGCCCACAGTTTCGCCACGGTGGTGGCGCCTTATGACGGCCTGGTGCTCGCCACCCACGTCGAGGCCGGCGACCTGGCCGCGCCCGGGCGCCCGGTGGCCACCGTCTATGCGCCGCAGCCGATTCGCGCGGTGGCCTATGTGCCGGCTTCCCAGCAGGCCGTCGCCCGCGCGGCGCAGCGCATTCAGGTGCGCCTGCCCTCCGGGGCATGGGTCGGCCCGACGGCCACCGTCGCGCTGCCCGGGGCCGATCCGGTTTCGCAGACCGTCGAGTTCCGGCTCGAACTGCCGCAGGCCGCGGTGGCGGGGGCGATGCCGGGGCAGAGCGTGCGCGTGCGCTTCGGCGGCGGCTCGCAGCAGCGGCTCACGATCCCGTCGGCCAGCGTGCTGCGTCGCGGCGAGCTGACGGCCGTCTACGTGGCGCGCGAGCAGCGTTTCGTGCTGCAGGCGGTGCGCGTGGGCGCCGAGCATGGCGAGGCCGGCGTGGAAGTGCTGGCCGGCCTCAAGGGCGGCGAACGCATCGCGCTCGATCCGGTCAGGGCGGGCCTGGCCGGTGCCGTGCCGCTCGACGCGGGCCGATGATGGAAGCCCCGACCGGCCAGGAGCGGGGGCGCGCCGCTCGGCTCGGCCCGTCCGGCCGCATCGCACGCACCTTCCAGGACAACGCGATCACTCCGCTGATCGCGCTGGTGGCGCTGCTGCTGGGGCTGTTCGCGGTGCTGGTCACCCCGCGCGAGGAAGAGCCGCAGATCAACGTGACCATGGCCAACGTGCTGATCCCCTTCCCCGGGGCTTCCAGCATCGACGTGCAGAACATGGTTGCGCGCCCGGCCGAGCAGGTGCTGTCGCAGATCAGCGGCATCGAGCATACCTTTTCCATCGCCCGGCCCGGGCTCGCCGTGCTCACCGTCCAGTTCAAGGTCGGCGTGCCGCGCACCGAGGCGCTGGTGCGGCTGTACGACGTCCTGAATGCCAACCAGGACTGGCTGCCGCGCGATCTCGGCGTGCTCGCGCCCATCGTCAAGCCCAAGGGGATCGACGACGTGCCGGTGCTCGCCGTCACGCTGTGGCAGCGCGACGGCGCCCCGGCCCACGACCTCGAGCGCATCGCGCACACCCTGGAGGTCGAGCTCGAGCGGGTGCCGGGCGCGCGGGAGGTGCAGACCATCGGCGGCCCGGGCAGCGTGGTGAGCGTTGCGCTCGAGCCGACGCGGCTGCGCGAGCGCGGTCTCGACCTGGCGCAGCTGCGCCAGGCGCTCGCGGCGGCGAATCTCGGCATGCCCGCGGGCAGCGTCGTCGATGCGCAGGCGGGCGCCGCGGGCATGCTCAGCGTCGAGACCGGCGAATTCCTGCGCTCGGCCGGCGACGTCGGCGCCCTGGTGGTCGGCGTGCACGCCGGACGGCCGGTCTACCTGCGCGAGGTCGCGCGCATCGAGCCCGGCGCGGCGCAGCCCCTGCGCTACGTATGGTTCGCGCCCGGAGCCGGCGCCAGGCACGACGCGCGCGGCGCTCCTGTGGCCGTGGCGCCCGGCGATCCGGCGGCGGCCGAAGCGGCCGCCGATGCCGGGCACGTCTATCCGGCAGTCACCCTCACCCTCACCAAGAAGCCCGGCGAGAACGCGGTCGACGTCGCCAGCGCCGCGCGCAAGCGGCTCGACGAGCTGCGCAACAGCGTGCTGCCCGACGGCGTCGAGGCCACCGTCACCCGCGACTACGGCGAGACCGCCGCCGAGAAGGCCAACAAGCTGATCCAGAAGCTGGGCTTCGCCACCGGCTCGGTGATCCTGCTGGTCGGGCTGGCGCTCGGCCGGCGCGAGGCGGTCATCGTCGGCACGGCGGTCATGCTCACGCTCACGGCCACCCTGTTCGCCTCGTGGGCGTGGGGCTTCACGCTGAACCGGGTGTCCCTGTTCGCGCTGATCTTCTCGATCGGCATCCTGGTCGACGACGCGATCGTGGTGGTCGAGAACATCCATCGCCACCAGCAGCTCTCGCCGGGCGCGCGGCTGGCCGACATCATCCCCGGCGCGGTGGACGAAGTCGGCGGACCGACCATCCTCGCCACGCTCACGGTCATCGCCGCGCTGCTGCCGATGGCCTTCGTGAGCGGCCTGATGGGGCCGTACATGAGCCCCATCCCGATCAACTCCAGCATGGGCATGGCGCTGTCGCTGGCGATCGCGTTCACCGTCACGCCCTGGCTCGCGCTGAAGCTGATGAAGCCGCATGGCGGCGGCGCGGCGCACGCGGCGCCGCAGGCCTCGGGACGCGTGCACCGACTGTTCGTGCGCCTGCTCGATCCGTTCCTGCGCAGCGCGCGCAAGCGCTGGCTGCTGGCCGCGGGCATGCTCGGCGCGATGCTGCTGTCGGTCGGGCTGGCCGCGGTGCAATGGGTGGTGCTGAAGATGCTGCCCTTCGACAACAAGAGCGAGTTCCAGCTGGTGGTCGACATGCCGGCCGGCACGCCGCTCGAGGACACGGCGGCCGCGCTGCACGATCTCGGCGCGTTCCTGGCGGCCCAGCCCGAGGTGCGCGACCTGCAGGGGTACGCGGGCACCGCCTCGCCGATCACCTTCAACGGGCTGGTGCGCCAGTACTACCTGCGCGCCGAGGCCGAGTCGGGCGACGTCCAGGTCAACCTGGTCGACAAGGCCCACCGCCACCAGCAGAGCCATGCCATCGCCGCGCGCCTGCGCCCGGCGCTGGAGGAGATCGCCGCGCGCCACGGCGCGCGCCTGAAGGTGGTCGAGGTGCCGCCCGGCCCGCCGGTGCTGTCGCCGATCGTGGCCGAGGTCTACGGGCCGGACGAGGCCAGCCGCAGCGAGCTGGCGCGCCGCCTCGCCAAGGCCTTCGCCGACACCCCGCACATCGTCGGCGTCGACACCACGCTGAAGGAGGATGCGCCGCGCGCCTTCCTGCGCGTGCAGCGCTCGCGCGCCGAGTCGCTCGGCATCCCGGTGTCGGCGATCGCGCAAACCGTGCACGGTGCGCTGTCGGGCGTCGATGCGGCCTGGCTGCACGATGGCCACAGCAAGTATCCGGTGCCGGTGCGCCTGCAGCTGCCGCGCGAGGCGCAGGTCGGGCTCGATGCGCTGCTCGCGCTGCCCATGAAGGCCGCCGACGGGACCATGGTGCCGCTGTCGGAGCTGGTGAGCGTGGAGCGCGGCGTGATCGACAAGCCGCGCTACACCAAGGACCTGCTGCCGGTGCAGTACGTGCTCGGCGACGTGGGCGGCGGGGTCGATTCGCCGCTCTATGGGCTGTTCGGCATCCGCGGCGCGCTGGAGCAGGCCGCGCTGCCCGGCACCGGCGCGCTGGGCGAGTACTGGATCCGCCAGCCCGACGAGGCATGGAGCCGCAACGCGATCAAGTGGGACGGCGAGTGGCAGATCACCTACGAGACCTTCCGCGACATGGGCGCGGCCTACGCCGTGGGGCTGATCCTGATCTACCTGCTGGTGGTGGCGGAGTTCCGCTCCTACGTGACGCCGCTGGTCATCATGGCGCCGATCCCGCTCACCGTCATCGGCGTGATGCCCGGCCATGCGCTGCTGGGCGCGCAGTTCACCGCGACCTCGATGATCGGCATGATCGCCCTGGCGGGCATCATCGTGCGCAACTCGATCCTGCTGGTGGATTTCATCCTGCTGCAGATCGCCGAGGGCACGCCGTTCCGCGAGGCGGTCATCCGCTCGGCCGCCGTGCGCGCACAGCCGATCGCGCTGACCGCGCTGGCCGCGATGATCGGCGCGTTCTTCATCCTCGACGACCCGATCTTCAACGGCCTGGCGGTGTCGCTGATCTTCGGCATCCTGGTCTCGACGCTGCTGACGCTGGTCGTGATCCCGGTGCTGTTCTACTCGATCTACCGCAGGCGCTACGAGGCCGCCTGATTCTCCATCCCGATCCAACCCTCCCGAGGAGTGCTCCGTGAACGTCGAACGCCTGATCCGCATCTTCGCCGGCTCGTTCATCCTGATCTCGCTCGCACTGGGCATCGAAGGCAGCCCGCTGTTCGTCTCGAAGTGGTTTCTGGCCTTCACCGCCTTCGTCGGCCTGAACCTGTTCCAGTTCGGCTTCAGCAACGTGTGCCCGCTCGGCATCATGCTGAAGAAGGCGGGCGTGCCCGACACGCCCTCGACCTGCGCGCGCTGAAGGCGCGGTGCGAGCCGGCACGGGGGCTCGCTGCTGGTGCCGGAGGCGCCAGCAGCGGCGCCGGTCGCCAGCACGGCCCTGTCTGGGGGACAATCGCGATGAACGACGTCAACGGGCCCTGCACGATGAGCACCTTGAGCGACGAAACCTCGCGCACCGATCTGCTGAACCGGCTGCGTCGCGCCGAAGGCCAGTTGCGCGGCATCCAGCGCATGGTCGAGGAGGGCGAGGACTGCATGCAGATCGCGCAGCAGCTCTCGGCGGTTCGCAAGGCGCTCGACAGCGCCTACGTGCGCATGACGGTGTGCTTCATGGAACAGGAGCTGGCGGCGCGCATGCGCGACGGCAAGGGCCGCAGCGCCGACCTCTCGCAGCTGCTGGGCAGCGTCGAGGCCCTGCTCGGGAAGATCCGCTGACGGCCGGCGGGCGCCGCGGCACAGGGGGCGTGCCGGAGCGGGGCGCGCGGTGCCTTCACGCGAGCAGCCCGTATTCGCCGCCGCGCTCGAGCGCCCGCCGGTAGGCCGGCCGGGCGTGGATGCGCTCGAGGAAGCCGGCCAGGTTCGGCCGACTCGCGTCGAGGCCGGCGCGCGCGGCGGCGGCTTCCAGCGGGAAGCTCATCTGGATGTCGGCAGCGCTGAATTCGTCGCCGGCGAACCAGCCGCTGCGGCCGACCTCGCTTTCCATGTAGTCCAGGTGCTGCCGGATCTGCGGCAGGATGAAGGTCTCCTTCGCCCGGGCCGCGATGGTGCGCGCGATCGGACGCGCGAAGAACGGCATGGGCGCCCTCTCGATGCGATCGAACACCAGCTTCAGCAGCAGCGGCGGCATCGCGGAGCCTTCCGCGTAGTGCAGCCAGTAGGTGTAGCGCAGCCGCTGGTCGGGCTGTGCGGGTACCAGGCGGCCGTTTCCGTAGCGCCCGACCAGGTACTCGACGATGGCGCCGGACTCGGCCAGCGTGGCCTCGCCGTCGGTGATCACCGGCGACTTGCCCAGCGGATGCACCTGGCGCAGCGACGCGGGGGCGAGCATCGTCTTCGGGTCGCGCCGGTAGCGCCGGATGTCGTAGTCGAGGCCGAGTTCCTCGAGCAGCCAGAGCACGCGCTGCGAGCGCGAGTTGTTCAGGTGGTGGACGATGATCACGTTTGCGCTCCCTGGTCAGGCTCGGGCGGGGTCCCGGTGCATTGTCGGTCGATTCCGGCCGGCATGCTATGTTCGCTGCGCTGATCATCCGAGCCCCTGCGCCATGCGATCGCCCTTCTCGCTGTCACCGCTCGAGCACGGAGCGTTCGTCTTCGTCGGACTGCTGGTCTACGTGATGGTGACACGCATCGGGCACCAGCACCGGCATCCGTCGGCCGCGATCGCCTGGGTGATGTGCATCGCGCTGCTGCCTTACGTCGGCGTGCCGCTGTTTCTGGTCTTCGGCACGCGCAAGCTCACGCGCGCCCGGCGCGCAGCGCCGGTCGATCCGCAGCGCGACCGCGGCGTGGCCGCGCCGGCGTGGGCGCTGCACCTGCTCGCCGCGCTCGACGTCCCGCCGCCGGCGCATAACCGCTCGATCGCCTTCCATGCCGACGGCGTAGCCTCGCTGCGCGCGCTGCTGGAGCTGGTCGAGGCCGCACGCGAGCGCCTCGACCTGTGCACCTTCGTCCTGGCCGCCGACGAGGTGGGCCTCCCCGTGGCCGAGGCGCTCGAGCGCAGCGCGCAGCGCGGAGTGAAGGTACGCGTGCTGATCGATGCGATCGGCGGCTGGTACTTCTCGCATGGGCTTGCGCGCAGGATGCGCCGCAGCGGGATCGCCGTGCGCTGGTTCATGCCGGTGGTGCGCAACCCGATGCGCGGGCGTACCAACCTGCGCGACCACCGCAAGCTTGCGATCGCCGATGGCGAGCGCATGTGGAGCGGCGGGCGTAACCTGGCGCGCGAGTACTTCATCGACGCCCCCGGTCGCCCGGCATGGGTCGACCTGAGCTTCGTGGCCGACGGCTGGCTCGCCGGCCAGGCACACGTGCTCTTCGACCAGGACTGGCGCGCCGCCGACGGACGCATCCCGCGTTCGGCACCGGCCGTGCCGCCCTCGCAAGGCGCGGCCCGCGGCGCCGCCGCCCAGCTCGTGCCCAGCGGCCCAGACCACGCCGACGACACCATCTACGCGCTGCTGCTGGCGGCCGCCTACCAGGCGCGCGAGCGCATCCTCGCCGTCTCGCCCTACTTCGTCCCCGACGATGCGCTGCTGGCGGCGTGGTGCATCGCGTGCCGACGCGGCGTGCAGCTGACGCTCGTGGTTCCCCGGCGCTCCAATCACCGCATGGCCGATCTCGCGCGCGAGCGCGCGCTGCGGGCGCTGGTGGCCGCCGGCGCGCGGGTGCTGCTGTTTCCGACGATGATCCACGCCAAGGCGGTGATCGTCGACGACGATCTGGCGTTGTGCGGATCGGCCAACCTGGACGGGCGCAGCCTGTTCCTGAACTTCGAGCTGATGACGGCCTTCTACGGGCGGCATGAGATCGACTGGCTGGCCGGCTGGATCGGGCAGCGCGCGCGGGACTGCGAGCCGTATGCCGCGCACCGGCCGTCGTGGAGCCGGGATCTCCTCGAGGGGCTGGTGCGCGCGGTCGGCTTCCAGCTGTAGCGCGGCCGCAGCGCAGGCACCGCGGCCGGGGGAGCGGCGAGTCGTCAGGCCGGGGCCGCCTTCTTCAGAGCAGCCGCCCGAGCGTGGCCACGGCGATGGTGAGGAAGCCCAGCACCAGATTCAGCACCACCAGGCGGCGGATGTCGTCGAGCGCGGCCGCGGCCGCCGGCAGCGTACCCTCGGCCAGCGCCTTCTTCATCCGCGGATAGCCGCGCAGCACGATCAGCACGAAGACCACCGTCATCACCGCGGCGATCAGGGCCATCAGGCTCCACGAGAGCGGCGGCCGGCCGCCGGCCAGCGGGCGCTGGACGAACATCGCCACGCCGCTGCCCCACAGCAGCACCAGCGAGACACCCACGATGCCGAAGAAGCGTCCGAGCGCGGCCGCCATCAGCGGCAGGCGCTGCGGCGGGGCGAGCGTGGCGAGGGCAGCCGGCCGCAGGCAGGCGTGCGCGAACACCATGCCGCCGATCCAGATCACGACTGCCACCAGGTGCAGGAACAGCCACAGCTCGTTCATCGTCGGTTCCTCCTCTGCATGCGTGCCGGCCGCGCCGCCGGATCGAGCTGCCGACCTGCCCGCCGGCGTGCCGCGGTCAGTGCTTGATCGGGCTGCCGACCTCGCGGCGCCATGCGCGATGGCGCTCGAACCATGCCGGCTGCAGGAAGCGGCGCCAGCCGCCGCTATCGGCCGCGAGCGGCCGTGCCGCGCCTTCGACGATGCGCACCAGCTCGTGCGCGTCGGCCGCAGGCGCCATCACCGCAATCCGATCGCTGCCGATCAGCAGGGTAGTCGCAGGTGCGGCGTCGGTGCCGGGGTTCGCCTCGGTGCCCGCCTCGGCGATCCCGTCGAGGCTCGCGGGCAGGCCGGCGTCGACGGCCACCTCGAGCCGCGTCCCGCGCGCTGCGAGCGCGGCTTGCAGTGCCTCGCGCCAGGCCGCTGCGCGCTGCGCGGCATAGCCCTGCGCGTCCCACTCCCCGGCGCGCACCGGCGGCTGCTCGTGCGCGAACAGCGCGACGATGCTGCGCGTGCCGACGACGATGCGGACCAGCGCTGCGGACGGGCGGGCGGGCACGGCAGGCCCCGGGGTCCGGCTCCGGCGGACTACGCCGGACGGCGCGCCACCATGTTGACCGCGCGGATCGTCATCACCGGCGCGCCGTGCTGGTTGAAGACCTCGATGAGCGAGCGCACCACGCCGCGATCGGTCTTGGAAGCGGAAGGGCGCGCGTCTTCCACGGTGACGCGCACCGAGAGGGTGTCGCCGGGACGTACCGGCTGCAGCCAGCGCAGCTCGTCGAGCCCCGGCGAGGCGAGGCTGGACGCGGGCGACAGGTAGTTCACCGCGTACAGGCGCATCATCAGGCTGCCGGTGTGCCAGCCGCTGGCGATGATGCCGCCGAACGGCGAGCGCTCGGCCAGCACGGGGTCGGTGTGGATGGGCTGCGGATCGAAGCGGCGGGCGAATTCGAGCACCTCGGCCTCGTCGACCGGGATCGAGCCGAGCTCGTGCACGGCGCCGGGCCGGTAGTCCTCGAACCATCGTTCGGTCATTTGCGCCTCCTTGCTCGCGTCGTTGGGATGGATGCCCGTGCGCTGGTGGAACTCGCGCAGCGCTGTGTGGTATGCCTCGATGTCCTGCGGCGGCACCGGCTCGCCGCATTCGTAGCAGGCGCCCGTCATGCGGTCGAACCAGCGGCAGCCGCAGGCATTGCAGGCCAGCTCGGGTGCGCCGGCGGGGTTCTCGAAGATCACCGGCACGCTCCCATGAAGGCCAGCCCGAGCGTCTCGAGGAAGTCTTCGTAGCCGTCGTCGAGCAGCTGCGATTTCGGCGCGAGCACGTACAACAGCATCCCTCCCTGGCGCAGCATCAGCTTCATGGCACCCAGCGCGTTGTCGTCCAGGCGCTCGTGTATGCCTTCGAGCGCGCCGGGCTCCGCCACGAAGAGTACCGCAACCCCGCAATCCCCGAAGCCGCCGAAGGGTCGCGTCTCGACGTGCATCATTCCACCGCGGCGCACCCAGGCGAGCATGCGGCCGGCGCCGGCGTCGGCCGCGGCGCGCGGCACCAGGCCGACCGCCGCGCCGTCGATCCAGGGCTCGAACAGCCTGCCGTGGCGCTCGACGAGCCCCTGCCAGGCCGCGGTGTCGCTCCAGGCCTCAGAGGCGGGCGCCGAGACGGAAGCCATCGTGGATCGCCTGGGTGAGCCCGCGCGGCACGAGCGCGTCGCCGCAGCCGTGCAGCTCGTCGATCATCCACTCGAGCGAGTGGAACAGTTCCTGGTTCGGCCGTCGCTCCACCGCCGCGATCACCGTATCGGCCGGCAGGAAGGTCTCGGTCCCGTCGGCGCCGCGGATGCGCACCCCGCCGTCGCCGATCGCCGTGACCCGCACGCCGGTGTGTGCGGGGATGCCGAGCTCCTCGATCCAGGCGGTGTGGCGCCACTTGAAGGTCGGCATCACGTCGCCGGCGATGCGCTTGTCGCTCTCGACCACCACCACGTCGCGGCCGTGGTTCTGCTTGAGCGACTCGGCCAGCGTCAGGCCGATCTTGCCGCCGCCCAGCACCACCACGCGCTGCCCGGGGACGACCTTGCCGGAGGCCACGTCGGCGGCATCGACCACCAGGCCCTCCTGCGTCGCGGCCGGCAGCATGCGGTGATCGATGCGCGCGCCGGTGGCCACCACCGCCACGTCGTACTGGTGCAGCAGGCCGCGCATGGCCTTGGGATCGATGGTGGCGTTGCACTTGACCTCGATGTTCAGCGCCTTGGCCATGTTGCGGTAGTACTCGACGACGCTGGCCAGCTCCTCGCGGTTGGCGAGGTCGTTGCGTGCGTAGCCGGCCAGGGAGCCGCCGATGTCGGCCTCGCGCTCGAACACGGTGACGCTGTGGCCGCGCCGGGTGGCGGTGATGGCGCACTCCATGCCCGAGGGGCCGGCGCCGATCACCATGATCTTCTTGGGCGCCACCGCCGGCGTGATCTGGTAGGCGGGGTCGTACTCGTGGCCCAGCTGCGGGTTCATCGTGCAGGTGTAGGGCAGGTCGCGGAACAGCCGCGACAGGCAGTTCAGCGACCCGATGCAGCGCTTGACCTCGCCCATGCGGCCGGCCTGTGCCTTGCGGATCAGCTCCGGGTCGGCGAGCAGCGGCCGGCACACCTCCCAGAAGTCGAACTCGCCCTTCTCGATGCACTCGTTGGCCATGCTCGGATCGGGCAGCCGGTTGCCGAAGGCGATCGGGGTGCCGGGCAGCAGCTTCTTGGCGCGCGCTGCCAGCCGGTTCCAGTAGCCGGGCGCGATGTCGCGCCCGATCGACGACTCCGGTGCCTCCTGCCAGCCGACGGTGACGCTGATCATGTCCACGCCGTGCTCGCCGGCCATCTGCATCAGCTCGAAGCACTCGTCCTCGCTGTTGCCGCCCCAGCGGTCCATCAGCTCGGCGCCGTTCAGGCGCACCACCAGCGGCGCGTCGCCCTGCACCTGCTTGATCGCGTCGATCAGCTCGCACATGAAGCGGCCGCGGTTGGCCAGCGAGCCGCCGTACTCGTCGGTGCGCCGGTTGGTGAACTTCGAGTTGAAGGTGGCCAGCAGGTAGCCCATGAAGCTGGTGACCTCGGTGCCGTCGAAGCCGGCCTTCAGCGCGCGGCGGGCCGCGTCGGCGTGCTGCTTGACGGTCTCGCGGATCTGCTCCTTGGTGATCTCGCGCGGCGGACGGAAGTGCGGCAGGGTCTGCGGCACGATCGAGGGCTGGATGCAGTAGCCGAGGTCGATGCCGCCGTAGCGCCCGGCGTGCAGGATCTGCTGGATCGCGATCGCGCCGGCATCGTGGATGTAGCCGGCGATCTTCTCGAACTCGGGCAGGAAGCGGTCGTCGTGCAGCGCCACCTGGCGGAAGTAGGCCTTGCCCTCGCCGAGCGGATCGGGATACGCGCCCTGGTTGGTGATGATCCCGCAGTCGGTGCCGGCGATCACCTGCATGCGGCCGAGCTCGCGCACGGTGATGGTGCCGTCGCGGTTGTTGTAGTTCGACACGCAGCAGGCGCCATACTTGACGCGGTTGCGGCTCTTGAGCTTGCCCCAGGACGTGGGTTCGAACAGTCGATTCAGGGTATGGGCCATCGGGGCTTCCTCGTTATGCCTGCGCCTGCCTTGCACGGGCAGGCATTCGTGCAAATTGCGCGAATGCGCGGTTCGGTTCGAGCGGAACGCCGTCGATGCTATGCAGAATCGGAGGCGATGCAAGCGCTCGCTGCGATTGTCTTGTCATGCATCAAGACCGCGGAATCCGGGCCGTCTGCCCCTCCCGTTTGGGGGGGGCGCAGCAGCGGGCAGCCGCTATATTGGCTCGAGGCCGGCGCCCTGCGGGCGATTCGAAACCTGTGCCGAGGAAGAGACATGACGACATTGGGACGCGTTCTTTCCTATCTCCGGGATCACGATAGCGACGATCGGGCGCCCGAGCCATCTCGCGCCCCGAGCCGCATGGACGCCCCGCACCGCGCCCGCGCCGAGGAGCCGGTGCAGCGACCGGCCGTGCGCGTCGATGCGCCGGCGAGCCGTTTCGCCGCTTCCATGACGAGCGGTCATGCCGCGCAGCATCCACGCTGAACCGGTGTAGCCGTCGAAGGAATGACGACCCGCGAGGGCGAGCTCCAGGCCGCACACGCCTCCGAGCATCGCGCGGCGCTCAAGGCGATGCCGCCGCACTGCGGCCGGCACGTTCTGGCGCGTCCGAGGCTCCTCGCGCAACTGCGGGAGGCGGCCCGGCAGCCGCTGCTCGCGCTCGTCGCGCGCGCAGGCTACGGCAAGACTTCGCTGCTGGCCCAACTGCGCAAGGAGCTTCTGGCCACCGGCGCGGCGGTCGCGTGGCTGAGCGCCGAGCCGACCGATACCGCGGCGGCCTTCGTCACCGCCCTCGTCGCATCGATGCGCGCGGCGCTCGGGGCGCGCCTGTCCATGCCCTCGCTCGACCGGATCAGCGGAACGGACGTCGACCTGCAACTGGCCGGCGAGCTGCTCGTGCAGGTCCACGAGATCGCCGCGCCGGTCTGGGTGCTGATCGACGATCTGCACAATCTGGCTGACGAGCACGCCAGCGAGTTCGTGCACTACCTCGTGCGCAACGCGCCGCCGAATTTCCACCTCGCCGTCAGCTCGCGTACCGAGCTGCCGTTCTCGGTCGTCGATCTGCAGGCCCACGGGCGGCTCGCCGATTTTCGCACCGACGACCTGCGCTTCGACCTGTCCGATACCGTCGCGTTTCTTCGCGGACGCTTCGGCGACGGCGTCGACATCGACACCTGCGCGCGCCTGCACGAGCGCACCGAAGGCTGGCCGATGGCGCTGCAGCTCGTCGCTGCCTCCATGGACCGCAAGGGCGGCGCCGAGAGCGCGGTCTCGCGGCTTTCCGGGGCCAGCGGCGACATCGCGCGCTATTTCGCGCAGTTCGTCCTCGAGCGGCTGACCCCCGAGACCGAGACGATGCTGGTCCGCTCGTCGATCCTGAAGATGCTGCGGCCGCAGCTGTGCGCCGCGCTCGCCGATCTCGCCGACTGCCGCGAGGCGCTCGCTGCGCTCGAGCACGACACGGGCCTGGTCTCGTCGGTGGAGGGCGACGGCGACGTCTATCGTCTCCATCCGCTGTTCGGCGAATACCTGCGCAGCCGCGCCGAGGCGCTCGCCCGCTCCGAGCTCCAGGCGCTGCACGGGGTCGCGGCCCGCTGGTACGCGCAACACGACATGTTCGAGGAGGCGGCCGAACATGCCTTCCAGGCCGGCATGCAGCAGCAGGCGATGGACTGGATCGAGAGCTGCCTGCGCCAGCTCGGCTCGCAAGGGCGGGTCACCGAGGTGCTGGCGTGGCTCGACCGGCTCCCGGCCGAGGAGCTCGAGCGGCGCGAGGGCATCCAGCTCACCGCCGCCTGGGCGTGTGCGCTGTGCCACCGGCCGCTCGACGCCGAGCGGCTCGCACAGATCATTCTGCGACGCCCCGGGGTCACGCCCGCGACGGCGCTGCAGGCGAACATCGTGCGGTCGGCGGTGGCGATCCACTGCGACGACTACGAGCGGGCTCGCAGCTGCCTCGAAAGCTGCGAGGAGCCGCTGGGGCCCCTGCACGGCAACTCGCTCTCCTTCATCGCGATCCATTCCGGTGCTCCGGAAAAGGCGCGCTACTACCAGCGGCTTGCCGACCGGCGCAGGCCAGGGCGCGGCCACTACGATGCGATGTACGGCGCGTTCGCCGTCGGCCTGAGCTACCTCGTGCAGGGCCAGGTGGGCGCGGCACGGCGCGTCTTCGCCGAGGCGATGGAGGCGGCCGAGAGCGGCGCCGGGTGGCGCACGCCTGCCGCCGCCCTGCAGGCCGCGGGCCTGGCGGCGGCGTGCTGGGAGCTCGGCGCCGAGGGAGAGGCGCGTTCCCTGCTGGCCGACCGGCTCGACCTCATCGAGCAGACCGCGCTGCCCGACGGCGTGCTGCTCGCATGCCTGGTCCTCGCGCGCTACGAGAGCCAGGCCGGAAGGGAAGGCAAGGCGCTCGACGTGCTCAACAGCCTGGCCGGCATCGGGCGGGCGCGGGCGCAGCCGAGGCTGGTCGCCGTCAGCCTCGCCGAGCAATTGCGCCAGCACGCGGCGCGCAACCGCCTCGAGTCGTGCAAGCCGCTCATGGGCGGGCTCGATGCGCTCGTCGCCGAGGGGGCGGGCGCCGCGCACGGCCTCGAGGCACAGCTCCTGCTGATCCGCGAGACGGCCGCCGCGCGCGTGGCGCTGCTCGATTTCGACCACGAACGCGCGCGCGTCGCGCTCGACGGCGCAGCACGGATCGCGCAGGGCCTGGGCCGGGGGCGCGACGCGATCACCATCGGCATCCTGCGTGCGTGCTGTTCGCACGACCCGCAGGGCGAGGGACTGCGCCGGCTCGCGGAGGCAATGAGCCTGGCTGAATCGTTCGGCCTCGTCCGGGCGGTCGCCGACGATTGGCCGGCAGCGGCCGATTGCCTGTCCACGCTCGTCGAACCGGGGCACCCTGCAGCTTCCCGGATTTCGCCCGCCTTCATCGAGCGTGCGCTCGCCCTGTGCAATCCCGGCGCGCCGGGCGAAGCGGATCGCGGCGCGCAGGCCGCGTCCAGGCAGCGTCCGGCCCAGACGACGGCGCGCGAGCTGGAGATCCTGGCCGCGCTGGCGCAGGGCCGCTCGAACAAGGACATCGCCCGCATGCTCGACGTGGAGCCGGCGACCGTGAAGTGGCATCTGAAGAACCTGTTCGCCAAGCTCAACGCGGCCAGCCGCCGCCACGCGGTGGACCGGGCGCGCCTGCTGGGCATCATCGACTGACGTCTCGATGGGAGCGGCGTTGTCGCCGCGGTAGGATAGGGGCCCCTTGCATCGTGGAGAGGCAACCGTGCGGCGACTCATCGTCGGCATCTCGGGCGCGTCTGGCGCCATCTATGGCATCCGCGCGCTCGAGGCGCTCGGTGACGTGCCGGATATCGAAACCCATCTGGTGCTGTCCCCGTCCGCGCGGCGCACGATCGCCGATGAAACCGACTGGAAGGTTTCAGCGGTGGAAGCCCTGGCCGATGTGGTTCATCATCACGCGGACATCGGGGCGGCCATCTCCAGTGGTTCGTACATCACGATGGGGATGATCGTCGCGCCATGCTCGATCAAGACCCTGTCCGAAATCTCCATGTCCCACGACGCCAACCTGTTGACGCGTGCCGCCGACGTCTGCCTCAAGGAACGAAGGCCCCTGGTGCTGCTCGTCCGGGAGGCGCCGCTGCATCTGGGTCATCTGGAGCTGATGACGCGCGCCGCGCGTTATGGGGCAGTCATCCTTCCGCCGATGCCGGCGTTCTACAACCGTCCGAAGACGGTCGATGACATCGTCAAGCACACGGTCGGGAAGGCGCTGGATCAGTTCGGCATCCAG
This sequence comes from Burkholderiales bacterium 70-64, assembly GCA_001898645.1. Taxonomy (GTDB): domain Bacteria; phylum Pseudomonadota; class Gammaproteobacteria; order Burkholderiales; family Burkholderiaceae_E; genus Zeimonas. Next base: position 293,286 of record MKUQ01000016.1, on the reverse strand, counting down.
CATGCCTTGATGAAGCGCTGGAAGGACGAGCCCGCCGCCCCGGAGTGAGCAGGGCCGCTTCGCGCTCTCATCCGCGATACTGCGCTCCCGGCCCTCCCCCTTCGCGTGCCACCGTGGCTGCGATGCGCTCGCGCAGCTCGCGGCGCAGGATCTTCCCGGCGGGGCTGATCGGGAAGCGCTCGACCACCTCGAGGCGTTCCGGCAGCTTGAACTTGGCGATGCGCTGTGCGAGCAGGAACTCGCACAACTCGGGCAGCGCGAGCGCGCTGCCCTCGTGCAGGACCACGAAGGCACAGGCCTTCTCGCCGTAGATCGGGTCGGGCATCGCGACCACGCAGCAGCCTTCCACCGCCGGGTGCATCAGGATCAGGTTCTCGACCTCGTCGCTGCTGATCTTCTCGCCGCCGCGGTTGATGAGGTCCTTCTTGCGGCCCTCGGTGAACAGGTAGCGCCCGACCTTGCGCACCACGTCGCCCATCCGGTAGAAGCCGTCCGCGGTGAACGCCGCCGCGTTGGTCTCGGGCGCGTTGTAGTAGCCGCGGATGGTGTAGGGTCCGCGCGCGAGCAGCTCACCGGGCTCGCCGTCGGGCACCTCGTCGCCTTCGAGGTCGACGACCTTGATCTCGTCGTACTCGCACACCGGGCTGCCCGAGCTTTCGAGCAGCAGGTCTTCCGGCGCGTCGAGCCGCACCAGGTTGATCAACCCCTCGGCAGTGCCGTAGTCCTCCTGCGGGATGCAGCCCCATTGCGTGCGCACGCGCCGGCGCAGCTCCGGCGCCAGGCGCGCGCCGCCGTTCTGCACTACCTTCAGCGAAGAGAGGTCGTGGCGCGCCGGCACCTCGGAGTTCAGCCACAGCGTGACCAGCGGCACAGCGGCCGAGACCAGCGTGACCCGGTGGCGTTCGATCAGCGGGAACACCGTCTCGGCGGCGTGCCCGGGCGCCAGCACGACCGTGGCCCCCACCGCGAAGCAGGCGAGGATGCCAGGGCTGGCGAGGCTGTAGTTGTGGCCCAGCGGCAGCACCGCGAGGAACACCGTCGACTCGTCGACCTGCGCCACGCGGCCGGCGGCCTTGGCGTTCAGGACGTAGTCGTTGTGGGTGCGCGGGATCAGCTTGGGCAGCGCGGTGGTGCCGCCCGAGAGCAGCATCAGCGCGACCTCGTCGGCGGCGACCTCGGGCAGGGCGGCGGCCCGCGCGGCGGGGGAGGCGTCGTCGAGCAGGTCGGCCAGCGGCGACTGGCCCGGCAGCGGCGCTCCGGCGACGAACACCTGCTCGAGGGTCGGGCATTCGGTGCGCAGCTCGTCGGCCATCGGGCGGTAGTCGAAGTCGCGCACGCGCTCGGGCACGAAGAGGGCGCGCGCGCCGGCGTGGCGGATGAAGTGGCCGAGCTCGTTGTGGCGATGCGCCGGCAGCGCCATGACCGGAATGACGCCGATGCGCACCAGCGCGAAGAAGGTGAAGACGAACTCCGGCGTGTTGGGCAGCTGCATCACCACGCGATCGAGCGGGCGCAGGCCGGCGGCGACGAGCCGGCGCGCCAGCAGCTCGCTGCGCTCGAGCAGCTCGCCGTAGGCGATGCGGCGCTCCCCGTGCACCAGGGCGATCCGCTCGGGCACCCGCCGGGCGGTGTGCTCGAGCATCTGCCACAGCGTGATGTCTTCCCACAGACCGAGCCGGCGCCAGCGTGCGGCGTCTTCGGCGGGCCAGGGTGTGCAGCCTGCCAGCATGTCGTCTCCTCCTTGTCGTCTCCTGCGCCGATGGTACACAGCCCGCCGATCGTTGCAAGCGCAATCAATCGGCCGGCTTGTCGTGCATCAAGGCACGGAGATTCCCGTGGATCTGGGCGAGCAGCCGTTTCAGGATGGCGATCTCGGCATCGCTCATGCCGCGCAGCGCGGCCTGCTCGTAGCGCAGTGCCAGCGGCACGATCCGGTCGGTGAGCGCAGCCGCCCGGCGCGTCAGCGAGACCGTGACCGCCCGCGCGTCGCCCCGGCTGCGCACGCGTCGCACCAGCGTCCGCTCCTGCATCTGGCCGATCAGCCGCGACAGGGTCGAGGCCTCGATCGCCGTCAGCTCCGACAGGTCGCCCAGCCGCTGCGGGCCCTCGCTGCGCAGCGAGGCCATCACCCGCCACATCGGCAGGGTGAGGCCGAAGGCGGCGAGCTCGCGCGTGAACGCCTCGGCCACGCTGCGGCCGGCGCGGTTGAGCAGATAGGGAACGTATTGGCGAAGGACGAGCACGGCGTTAATATCTGCAAATGCAAATGTCAGCCCTGGCCGCGCAGCGTCCGCACCCGCTCGACGACCAGCCGGGCGGCGCGGTCGATCTCCTCCTCGGTGTTGAAGCGCCCGATGCCGAAGCGCAGCGCAGCGCGCGAGGCGGTGCCCGCGACGCCGATCGCCTCGAGCACGTGCGAGGGCTTCGCCGCGGCGCTCGAGCAGGCCGCGCCGGCCGACACCGCCACCTCGGGAAGGCCGAGCAGCAGGGCCTCGGCCTCGACGCCGTCGATGCCCAGGCTGAGGTTGCCGGCCAGCCGCTGCTCGGGGTGGCCGTTCACCGTCAGCCCGTCGAGCGCGCCGGCCAGGTGCCCGAGCAGCCGCTCGCGCAGCGCGCGCAGGCGCGCGGTCTCCTCGGCGCGGCAGGCGAGCGCCAGCTCGCACGCCGCGCCCAGCCCGACGATGCCGGGCACGTTCAGCGTGCCCGGCCGCAGCCCGTTCTCCTGCCCGCCGCCCTCGACCAGCGGCAGCAGCTCCACCCGGCGCGGACGCCTGCGCAGGTACAGCGCGCCGACGCCCTTGGGGCCGTAGATCTTGTGCGCCGACAGCGACAGCAGGTCGATCGAGGCAGCCTCGACGTCGATCTCCATGCGCCCGATCGCCTGGGTCGCGTCGACGTGGAACAGCGCCTGCGAGGCGCGCACCACGGCCCCGATCCGGGCCAGCGGCTGGATCGTGCCGATCTCGTTGTTCGCCGCCATCACCGACACCAGGATCGTGTCGGGCGCCAGCGCCCGCTGCACGTCGCCCGGATCGACGCGGCCGTGGCGGTCGACCGGCACGACGGTGAGGCGCCAGCCGTCGTGCTCGAGGCGCCGGCAGGTGTCGAGCACTGCGCGGTGCTCGATCGCCGTGGTGATCAGGTGAGCGCCGGGCCGGGCGTGCGCCACTCCCTTGATCGCCAGGGCGTTGGATTCGGTCGCTCCCGAGGTGAAAATCACCTCCGAGTAGCGCGCGCCGATGGCCTGGGCGACGCGCTCGCGCGCCTGCTCCACCAGGGCGGCGGCCTGGCGCCCGAAGACGTGGTGGCGGCTGGAGGCATTGCCGAAGTCCTCGCGCAGGCACGGCAGCATGGCATCGAGCACGCGCGGGTCGACCGGCGTGGTGGCGTGATGATCGAGGTAGATCGGCGTCGTCATGGCTTCGCGCTGCGGACAGGACGACAGCATACCGCCGCGCAGCGTACCGTCGCGAAGCGTACCGTCGCGCAGCGTATTGCCGCGCGGCCCGGCGGACGCAACGGCGAGGAGGCGAGGAAGCGATGAACGTGCTGATCGTGGGCGCCGGGCCGGCGGGCCTGTACCTGGCGTACCTGTTGAAACGCCAGAGCCCGCAGACGGCGCTGCGCATCGTCGAGCAGAACCCGCCCGATTCCACCTTCGGCTTCGGCGTGGTGTTCTCGGACCGGGCGCTCGAATTCCTGCGCGACGACGATCCGGCGACCTGCGAGCTGGTCACGCCCGCGATGCAGCAGTGGAACGACCTCGTCGTGCACCACCGTGGGCAGGCGATCGCCATCGACGGCATCGGCTTCGCGGCGATCGGGCGCCTGCGGTTGCTGCAGCTGCTGCAGCAGCAGCTCGCCGGGGTCGGCATCGTGCCCGAGTACCGCCGCACCCTGACCGACCCGCGCGAGCTGCAGGGCCATGACCTGGTGGTGGCCGCCGACGGAGTGAACTCCTTCGTGCGGCGCGGCCGCGAGAGCGAATTCGGCACCCGCATCGAGCATCTCGCCAACCGCTTCGTCTGGTACGGCACCACGCGGCCCTTCGCCGCGCTCAGCCAGACCTTCGTGCAGGCCGAGGCGGGCACCTTCAACGCCCATCACTACCGCTATGCGCCCGACATGAGCACCTTCATCGTCGAGTGCGACCCGGCGACCTGGGAGCGCGCCGGCTTCGCGGCCATGGACGAGGCCGCCACCAAGGCGTATTGCGAACGCGTGTTCGCCGCGACGCTGGACGGCCATCCCCTGGTCACCAACCGCTCCATCTGGCGCAACTTCCCCAAGGTGTGGAACGAGCACTGGTCCGCCGGCAACACGGTGCTGATCGGCGACGCTCTGCGCACCGCGCATTTCTCCATCGGCTCGGGCACGCGCCTGGCATTCGAGGACGCGATCGCGCTCGCACGCAGCCTGCGCGAGCATCCGCGTGCGGTCGCCGATGCGCTCGCCGCCTTCGAGACGGCGCGCAAGCCGGTGGTGCGCAAGCTGGTCGCGGCGGCCAATGCCAGTGCCGACTGGTACGAGCGCTTTCCCGGGCACATGCGGCTCGAGCCGTGGGAGCTCGCCTGGCAGTACATCCAGCGCAGCGGGCGCGTCGACCTCGAGCGGCTGCGTCGGGTATCGCCGCGCTTCGTGGCCGGCTACGAGGCGTACGCCGCGCAGCGCGGGGCCGCGCCGCGCTGAGGGAGGTGGCACCGCATCTGCGACCGGTGCCGTGCTTCGCCAACGGCGCCGCGCCCTGCGTGCCGCTGCGCTCCGCGAACCGCGCGTCAGTGCGACGTGCCTTCGGAGCGGTTGATCTTGTTCCAGACGTTGTACTTGCCGACCGGCTTGCTCATGGGCAGCCGCTTGACCTCCCGGAAGGTCTGCGCGTCGTACACCACCAGGGCGCCGTCGGTCTCCCACACGCTGGCCAGCGCGTAGCGCCCGTCGCGCGTGAACTCGATGTGCGCCAGCGTGCGGCCGGGCTCGCGCACGCTGGCCGCCACGCGCAGCGTCTGCTTGTCGATCACCGTCAGCGTGTCGCGCGCCGTCGGGCTCATCATCGAGTCGGCCCAGGCGTAGCGGGTGTTCTCGTGGCTGCGCAGGAAGAAGCCCGGGCCGGGTGTGGCCACGGTGGTCACGGGCTTCCAGGTCTTCATGTCGATGACGTCGATGGTCCCGTCCTTGAGGTTCGGGCTGGCCAGCACGGTGGTGCCGTTCCACGCGAAGGTGATGCCCGAGCCGAGGTGCGGCATGCCGGCGATGGCCAGGTCGGCGATCTTGCGGCGCACGTCGAGGTTGACCACCTGGGCCGTGGCCGCGCCGCCGCCGTTCTCCCGGGGACGGGTGGCTCCCAGCACGTGCCGGTACGACTGGTCGAAGAAGAAATCGTCCAGCGGTTCCTCCAGGCGGGTGCGGCGCACGCCGAGGAAGCCGGGCCGGGCGATCGCCTCGCCCATGCGGTAGTCGTGCACGTAGCCGTCGAGGATGGGCTCGGCAGCGGGGTCGTAGGAGATCTCCCACAGCTCGGGCACGTCCTTGAGCGCCACGACGAAGCTGCGGCGCGGGGCGGCGTCGTAGACGGCGGACACGCGCGAGCTTTCGCGGCCGTCGAGCGTGGCGGCCTCGAAGGTCTTCACCAGCCCGAGATCGGCGTCGAACAGCGCCAGCGAGCGCGGGAGGTAGTTGGCCGCCATCACGTAGCGCCCGTCGGCGCTGACCGCCACGTTGCGCATGTTCAGCCCGGCGCGCACCTCGGCCACCACGCGCAGCCGCCACAGGTCGTACTTGGTGATCCAGCCGTCGCGCGAGCCGAAGTAGACGTAGCGCCCGTCGGGCGAGAACTTCGGGCCGCCGTGCAGCGCGTAGCGGCTGGCGAAGCGGTGGATGACCTCGAAGCGGTCGCCGTCGACCAGCGATACGTGGTGATCGCCGCCTTCCACCACCACGAAGAGGTTCATCGGATCGGCCGACCACAGCGGGGCGGCCGGCTCGCCGGCCACGGCCGGCGCGACCGTGTGCGAGGCGCGGATGTCGTCGTCGTTCCAGCGCGGCGCCGGCACGACCGGCGTGCGCACCCATTGCACCAGGGCGGAGATCTCGGACGCCGACAGGACGCCCTCGAATGCCGGCATCTGGGTGGCCGAGCGTCCGTTCGCGACGACCTTCGACAGCTCGGCGGGGCGTTGCCGCTCCAGGCTCTCGGGCAGCAGGGCAGGGCCCATGCCGCCGGTGCGCTGCGCGCCGTGGCAGCTCGCGCAATGCCGCTCGTAGAGCGCTGGGGCATCGGCCGGGACCTGCGCTGACGGGGCAGGCGGAGTCCGCGCAGCGGCAGTGGCGGGGGCCTGCGCCGCCGGGGCAGCCGGGGTCTGGGCAGCGGCGACCGACGCTCCGCCGCCGAGCAGGCCGGCGATGCAGCACAGGCGCATCGCCCGGCGCAGCCATGCGTGCATGCGATCAGGCATGGAGGGCCCCCGCAGAGGGGTGCGCTGCGCCGGTCGCCGGCGCGCGGCCGGCAGCGCGGGGCGCCTCGCCTTCGCCGGCCACCTCGCCTTCGCGCGCGCCGGCGATCTCGTCGTCGTCCAGGTAGCAACCGGGATCCTCGGCCCACGGATCGCCGGTGACCTGCTGTGCGCGCACCCGGGTGTTGCCGCCGCAGATGTCGAAGTGCACGCAGCGCGCGCAACGCCCGCCCACCGCGCGCGGGCGCGCCTTGAGGCCGGCCATGAGCGGGTCGCGGGTGTCCTGCCAGATCGCCGAGAACGGCCGCTCGCGCACGCTGCCGAGGTTGTGGTGCCACCACATGGTGTCGGGGTGCACCTGGCCGAGGTTGTCGATGTTGGCCACGTTCACGCCGCTGGCGTTGCCGCCCCAGGCCACCAGCCGTTCGCGCAGGGGAGCGGTCCAGTGCGGCATGCGCGCGGCGGTCCACTGCAGTAGCCACGGGCCGTCGGCGTCGTTGTTGCCGGTGACGTATTCCTCGTCCAGCCCCTGCTGCGCGGCCGACCAGGCGCGCTCGAACAGCAGGTCGAGCGCCTCGCGCGTGGCCGAGAAGCGGGCATCCCGGGCGCGATGGATGTTGCCGCGGCCGGCGTAGTTGAGGTGCGAGAAATAGAACTTGCCCGCCCGCTCGGCACGCATCAGATCGAGCAGCGCCGGCAGGTCGTGCGCGTTCATCGCGGTCATGGTGAAGCGCAGGCCCACCTTGACCTCGCGCGCGCGCAGGTGCCGCACTGCCGCGAGGCTGCGGTCGAATGCGCCGGGCAGGCGGCGGAAGCGGTCGTGGGTATCCCGCAGGCCGTCGAGGCTGATGCCCACGTAGTCGAAACCGGCCCCGGCCACCCGGTCGGCCATCGCTTCGTCGATCAGCGTGCCGTTGGTGGACAGGCCCACGTAGAAACCCATGGCGCGCGCACGAGCGGCGATCTCGAACAGGTCGGGGCGCATCAGCGGCTCGCCGCCCGAGAGGATCAGCACCGGCACCCGAAAGGCCGCGAGGTCGTCCATGACGTCGAACACCTCGCGCGTGGAGAGCTCGCCGGCGTAGTCGTGATCGGCCGACAGGGCGTAGCAGTGCTTGCAGGTGAGGTTGCAGCGGCGGATGAGGTTCCAGATCACCACCGGACCGACGGGCCCGCGCGATGCGCCGGGGCGCGCCGCGCGCACGGCCTCGGGATAGCGGCCCTGCGCCTCGGCGCAGGCCAGCTCGCGCATGTACTGGCTGATGCGGAACACGGTCAGTCTCCCTTCAGGCGCAGGCCGGTCTTCTTCAGGATGGCGGTGGAGTAGAGCATGTCGTGGTCGCGGCAGGCGTCGCCGAGCAGCGCGCGGACCTGCGCGGCCTGGCGCTCGACCTCCTCGCGCGTGCGGCCGTGCAGCATGGCGAACAGGTTGTATGGCCAGTGCGGGCGATGGCGCGGGCGCCGGTAGCAGTGGCTCACGCCGTCCAGGGCGCCGACCGCCTCGCCCAGGGCATCGACGCGCTCGTCGTCGACGTCCCATACGCTCATGCCGTTGGCCACGTAGCCCAGCCGGTAGTGGTTGGGCACCGCGCCGATGCGCCGCACCAGGCCTGCGTCCAGCATGGCGGCCAGGCGCTCGCGCACGCGCGTGCCCGGCACGCCCAGCATCGCGCCCACCGCCTCGTAGGGGCGCGCCACCAGCGGCAGGCCGTCCTGGGTGGCGAGCAGCAGCGCGCGGTCGAGCTCATCGAGCGCCAACGGATTCCTCCGGTGTCGCCGCCGGCACGGGCAGCCTCAGCTCCACGAAGTACTCGCGCTCCTTCGGGAAGGCGTAGACGGGCAGGCCGGCGGCGGCCTCGATGCGCGACAGGGTCGCGGCGGCCGCGGCCGGCGATTCGGCCGCCACCACGAACCACATGTTCAGCCGGTGGTCGCGCCGGTAGTTGTGCGCCACCTCGGGGAAGGCGTTGACCTGCTGCGCGACCTCGTCGAAGCGCGCCTCGGGCACCTCCATCGCGGCCAGCACGAATTGGCCGCCGGCGCGCTCGATCTGGAACAGCGGACCGAAGCGGGTCAGCACGCCTTCGGCGAGCAGGCGGCGCAGCCGCTCGATGACCTGCTCGCCGGTGCAGCCGAGCTCGAGCGCCACGTCGTCGAAGGGCCGCTCCGAAAGCGGGAAGCCGCCGTGCAGGCGCTCGATCAGGCGCGCGTCTTCAGGCGTGAGCATGTCGGCCCTCGGGCGCGGCCAGCTCCGGTGCGGGCAGCTCGCGAAAGCGGCGCGCGCCGGTCTGCTTGAAGCGGCGCGTGGAGAACAGCACCGCGTGCGGGTGGTCGTCGAGCGCGCAGCGGGCCATGGCCTGCCTCAGCACCCGGTGCACGGTGTCGCGATCGCGTCCGTGCACCATGCAGTAGAGGTTGTAGGGCCACTCCGGGGCGCGCTCGCGCCGGTAGGCCAGGGTCACGGCCGGCTCGCGCGCGAGCATCCGTCCGCAGGCGTCGACCCGCTCGTCGGGCACGTCGAAGACCGTCATCGCGTTGGCGGCGAAGCCCAGCTCGTGGTGGCGCACGATGGTGCCGAAGCGGCGCATCACGCCGCGGCGCTGCCATTCGCGCAGGGTGTCGAGCACGGCCTGCAGCGTGCGGCCCGAAGCGCGCGCCCAGGCGTCGAAGGGGCGCTCCACCAGCGCCAGCCCTTCCTCGACCAGCGCCGCCAGGCCGATATCGGCCTCGGGTATCGCTGCCGGCGGCGCAGTGCCCGCCTCCGATGGCGGGGGCGGCAGCGCCGCGGTCGGACCGCCCAGGTCGAAGCCGAGGTCGATGCGGTAGGGCCTGATCATGCGCAGCCGCAGCGCCGGCAGGCCGGTATCGGCCTCCAGCCCGCTCATCGCGCGCTCCACGGCCGGCGCATCGCGCCCGGTCATGACGAACCACAGGTTGTAGCGATGCTCGCGTTCGTAGTTGTGGTTGACCCCCGGGTGGGCGGAGACCCGGGCCGCCACTTCGTCGATGCGCTGCGCCGGCACCGCCATGGCGGCCAGCAGCGCCGCGCCGCCGGCGCCGGCGCTGAACACGCCGCCGATGCGGCCGAGGGCACCGGCCGCGTGCATCGCCCGGTAGCGCTCGAGCACCTGCGCCGGCGACAGGCCGAGTGCGCGCCCCAGCTCGGCGAACGGCTCGGCGACGAACGGAAAATCGCGCTGCCAGCGATCGAGCAGGGCCAGCGACGTGGGGCAGCGCCGCCAGTCGGCCGGGCCGATGTCGTCTCGCGCGCGGACGTCCGGTTTCACTGGACTGGTCACATCAGAATCCGATGCGGTGGGCGCGCGCGGTGAAGAAGATGCCGCTGGGCGAATCGACATCGAGCGCCGCCAGGGTGCGCAGCGACTGTGTATCCACCACGCTCACGCGATGGTCGTCGCGCGCGCTGATCCACACTGCTTCGCCGCGCGGCGTGAACTCCATGTGCAGCACTGCCTTGCCGGGCGACAGCGTCGCCACGATCTTCTGGCTGGGCGTGTCGATCACCTGCACCCGGTCGTAGTCGGGCACCGAAAAGTTGACCCACACCTGGCGCCCGTCGGGGCGGGCGATCACGAACACCGGCTGGCCGGCCACCGGGATGCGCCCGACCTCCTGCCAGGTCTCGGTGTCGACCACCAGCACCTCGTGGCGACCGATCGCGGGCAGGTAGGCACGCCGGCTGGCCACCGCCCAGCCGCGCAGGTGCGGCATCTTGTATACCGGCAGCGGCTCCTGGCCGCGCCCGTAGCCGGCCAGGATGCGCCGCGCGCGCGGCGGGTCGGCCCACAGGTCCACGTGCGCCAAGCCGTCCTCGCCGAAGAGGCCGGCGATGTAGTGGCGCCCGTCGGGCGTCACCAGGGCATCGTAGGGGCTGCGGCCGATGCCCTCCAGCCGGGTGACCCGGGGCTGCGCCGGATCGCTGCAGTCGGCGATCCAGATGGCATCGGCGTCGAACAGGCTGAAGGCGAAGCGCTGGCCGGGCAGGTCGACCAGGCCGACCACCCGCGAGCGCTTGCCCGGCGCGTATTCGGCCGGCAGGTCGGCGCGCAGGGCCAGCGTTGCGGCATCGAACACCTTCACCCCGCCGGGCGTGTAGTTCTGCGCGGCCACCAGCGTTCCGTCGGCGGAGATCGCCCCGCCGATCGAATTGCCGGCCTGCATCACGCGCGCCTGTACGCGCCGCGTCAGCAGGTCGACCTTGCTCAGCCCGCCGTCGCGCCCGAACACGTAGGCGTAACGGGTGTCGCGCGAGAACACCACCGACGCGTGGGAGAGATCGCCCAAGCCCGGCACCTCGGCCACCACCGCGCGACGGCTGGTGTCGACGATGGCCAGCGTGCCGCGTGCGCGCTCGATCACCACCCCCAGGTCGCCGGTGCCGACCGTCGCCGCGGCCGGTACCGGCGCCGTATCGGGCAGCGCGGCACAACCGCTGCCCAGCAAGGGCGTCGCGGCCAGCGCGCGCAGGAGCGTTCTTCGTCTCAACGTGTCCTCCCAGGGGGCTCCTCGGGGAAGCCCGCCAGCAATTGCGTCGCGATCCACGACGCTTCGTCCTCACTCAGCATCGCCTGCCATGGCGGCATGGGCGTGGCAGGCCGCCCGCGGTAGATGGTCGCGGCGAGGAATTCGACGGGCTTGCCGGCGAGCGCCTCGGGCGTCAATGCCGGGCCAAGGCCACCCGTGAGGCGCAGGCCGTGGCACGACCCGCAGTCCTGCCGAACCATGCGCACCAGCTCCACCCGGCGCGGCGCAGGCGGTTCGGCCGCCTGCGCCGCGGCGTTCAGCGCCAGCAGCAGGGCGCCGGCGGGCAGGAAGCGGTGCATGACGGCCGCTGCGCGTCGGCAGGGCGGGAGGGCAGGTCGGTCGGGGAAGCCATTGATGCAATGATGCGACAGTGTCCCGGCACGGAGTTTGAACTGGATTAAGGTTGCTCGACTTTGCGTCCCGGACAATGGCGGCACCGAATCCGAGGAGCGTTCCGATGCACGTCGTGCAAGGCCGGCATCCCGCCGCGGCACCGCCCTGTAGCCCGGCGCCGGAGGTCGCGCCTGCAGCCATGGTGACCCTGGTCGGCGCCGGGCCGGGCGATCCCGAGCTGCTGACGATCAAGGCCCTGAAGGCGCTGCAGCGCGCGCAGACCGTGCTCTACGACCACCTGGTCGGCGAGGAAGTGCTCGGGCTGGCGGGCCCCGGGGCCGAGCTCATCTATGTCGGCAAGGAGTCCTCGCGCCACACGATGTCGCAGGACGCCATCATCGCGCTGATGGTGCGGCTGGCGCGCGAGGGGCGGCCGGTGCTGCGCCTCAAGGGAGGTGACAGCTACATCTTCGGGCGCGGCGGCGAGGAGGCGCAGGCTCTCGCCCTGGCCGGCGTGCCTTTCCAGGTCATTCCCGGCCTGTCCGCGGCGCAGGGGGCCGGCGCCTCGGTGGGCATTCCGCTGACGCATCGCGACCACGCCCGCTCGCTCGTCTTCGCCACCGGCCACCTGCGCGGAAACGGCGAGGTCGATCTCGACTGGCCCATGCTGGCGCGGCCGCGCCAGACCGTGGTCATCTACATGGGGGTGGCCAACCTGCCGGTGATCTGCTCGCGGCTGATCGCTCACGGGCTCGCGTCCGATACCCCGGCCGCCATCGTCGAGCGGGCCACGCTCGCCGACGAGCGCTGCATCAGGGGCTCGCTCGCCACGCTGCCGGCGCTGGCGCGGGCCAACCGGGTCGCGCCGCCCGCCCTCATCATCGTGGGCCAGGTCGTGGACCTGCAGCCGCTGCTGTCGCAGGCGGGCGAGACGGCGATGCTGCAGCCGGCCGACGCCGCCTGACACGGTTTTGCGCTCGTTTGCAGTGATGCGAACGAGCGCATGACCGCATGAAGCCGGGTCGGCGCGGCCGGCTCCGCTTCCTTCCGTATCGGTGCCGGCGGATCGCGCCGGGTCGGGGTGTTGTTGCCTGACCACCCTGACATGTCATTCGTCGGTGCCGATCGCGCGCCTGTCGGAGCCTGCCGGGAAGGAATCTGCACGAGGAAGCTTCTCACGCCGCGCCCCGTGACAGCGCGGGCAAAGTGTGGTGTGTCCGTTCGCACAACACAACCACAACGGCCCCTCATGTCCCGACTCGGAGTCCTGTCGCTGTCGTCGTTGCTCGCCGTGACCGGTACGCTGTGGTACCTCCAGATACGGAACGCCGGCGACGAAGCCGGCCGCGCCGGCCCGGCGCAGTCGGCCTGGTTCGGAAGCGCCGTCTCGCCGCGGGTGTCGGCTGCCTGTGGCGGCACCGTCTGCGAGGGGGGCGTCGTCGTAGCCTCGTTCGCAGGCGGAGCGGCGTTGGCCGCGGCGAGCCTGCTGCTGTTCGGGGCGGTGCGCGCCAGGAGTGGCGAAGGCACCCGTGCGCGAACCGGCATGCCTCCCGACGAATGCGAGGACCTGCTGGCCCAGCATGCCAACGACCTCATCACCCTGCACGACGAGACCGGGACGATCCACTATGCCTCGTCTTCGACGCGGCGCCTGACCGGCTATTCGCCGCTCGAGCTGCTCGGCCGGCGCACACGCGAGTTCATCCACGACCAGGACTGGCCGATGCTGCTGGCGGTCCTGCGCGCCGTGATATCGGGTTCCTCCGTACCGCCGACCCTGTGCCGGGTTCGCGTCAAGGAGGGCAGCTGGATCTGGCTGGAGGCGGAGTTCCGGCGTCATTTCGACAAGGCGGGCAGGCTGCATATCGTGTCGGTCGCGCGCGGCGCGAGCCACCGCGGCTCGGGGCGCAACGGACCGGGGGCGACCGACCTCGTGCACCGGACGCTGGCCACGGACAGCTACGACATGGTCACCCTGCACGCCGCCGACGGCACCGTCGTGCAGGCCTCGCCTTCGACCCAGCGCATCACCGGCTACACGACGGACGAGCTGGCGGGCCGCCGGCTGTCCGACTTCTGGCATCCCGAGGACATCCGCCATGCCAAGGCGCACGGCACCGCCGGCTTGGGGGGCTTCCTGCCGCGCGCGACGGTACGCCTGCGGCGCCGCGACGGCGAGCACCGCTGGCTGGACTACCGCGCGCAGCCCGCGGAGGGCGGCCCCGGCGCCTACATGGTCGCCTGGCGCGATGTCACCGAGTCGGTTGCCATTCGCGCTGCGCTCGAGGAATCCGAGAAGCGCTGCCGCCATCTGGCGCATCACGACGTGCTCACCGGGCTGCCCAACCGCGACGGCTTCCTCGCGCGCCTGCGCGAAGCGCTGCGCCAGGCCGAGAGAGAGGGTACGTCGATGTCGCTGTGCCTCATCGACGCGGACAACTTCGGGGTCGTCAACGACCTGCGCGGCCACGGCGCCGGCGACGAGGTGCTGGTGGCCCTCGCGACGCGCCTGCGCACGCACGCGCAGGGCATTGCCGCCCTGGCGCGCCTGGGCAGCGACGAGTTCGGCGTGCTGGTCGGCTACGACGATCGCGGCGCGCTCGAGGAACTGGCACAGCGCATCGCCGGGAGCTTCGCGCAGCCCGTGCCGCTGCGCGACGGCCTGGCCTACCTCACCAGCTCGCTCGGCATCGCGCGCTATCCGCAGGATGCCCTCACCGCGGAGAGCCTGCTGGCGGCGGCCGATGCGGCGCTGCGCGCCGCCAAGGCCGACGGCAAGAACACCTCGCGCTTCTATGACGCCGAGATCGGGCGCAACGTCGCGCGCGAGGCCTCGTCGCTGCAGGAGCTGCGCGCCGCCTACGAGCGCGGCGAGTTCATGCTCCACTACCAGCTCAAGGTGATGCTGGCCTCCTGGGAGGTCACCGGCTACGAGGCGCTGCTGCGCTGGAACTCGCCCGACGGCATCCGCGCGGCGGGATCGTTGGTGGCTGCGGCCGAGCGCTCCGGCTTCATGGGGACGCTGGGCGAATGGGTGGTGCGCGAGGCCGCGCGCCAGAGCCTGGCGTGGCGCCGCGAGGGGCTCGCGGTACCGATCGCGGTCAACATCTCGGCGCGGCAGTTGCACGAGCCCAGCTTCCTGGCGCTCATGCGCGAGCTCGCCCTGGCCGATCCGCAGCTGCCTGGCGCCCTGCAGCTGGAGCTCACGGAGTCGGCGCTGGCCCTCGATGTCGATCACGCCCGCGAAACGCTGACGCAACTGGCCGCGATGGGATTCGCGCTTCACGTGGACGACTTCGGCACCGGCTACTCGAGCCTGTCGCAGCTGTCGCGCATGCCGGTGCACGCCCTGAAGATCGACCGCTCGCTGGTGCGCGACGTTCCCGCCAGCGCCCAGTCGTGTGAAATCGCGCGCGCGGTGGTCGCGCTCGGGCGCGCGCTCGACCTGAAGGTGATCGCCGAAGGGGTCGAGACCGCCGCGCAGGTGAAGTTCCTGCGTTCGTGCGGCTGCGACGAGGCACAGGGCTACCTGTTCGGCCGGCCCGCCAGTGCGGCGGAAGTGGCGCCGATGTGGCGGGGGCGCCCAGCGGAGTGAGGAGCGGCGCCGATCTGTTCGGCCCGTTCTTCTGCCTCCCGACCAAAGTACTCGATCACAGGTACGCGACCTGATGTGGCATATGTAATGCACGATATAAAGAACACAGAATATTGACACCCCATGTCGAAGCTCCTAATATCCGCTCGATCAGTGCGGGTATAGGTCAGCGGTGATCGCAGGACCGTAAACGCAATCACCTTGCGCCGGACTCGGGCGCGAGGTGAAGCCTGATCGATCATTCAAAACCAAAGAGGGAGACAACCGCCATGATCCTGAACAGGCAGTGGGTGACTGCCGCGCTCATGGGAATCGCATTGCTGACCGGGGGTCGGGATGTCCTGTCCGAGGAGCAGCGCGCATACAAGATCGGCAGCGTCTTCTCGTACACCGGGGCAGGAGCGCTCCTCGGCGAGCGGATGAAGACCACGGTCGAGATGATGGTCGAACAGATCAACAAGAAGGGAGGCATCAACGGCCATCCCGTCAAACTGATCGTCTACGATTCGGCAAGCGATGTCACGAAAGCCGTGGCTGCGACGAACCGCCTCATTACCCAGGATCAGGTCGATATCATCTCCGGGGCCGGGAACATGAGCGGCCTTTCCCTGGCCATGAAGCCGATTGCGATGCGTCATGGCGTTCCGATGATCTCGAATGCCGGAGCCAGCGGGATCGTCGAGCCGATCGAGAAGAGTACGTGGACATTCAAGTCCCACCTCACCGACAGGGAGATCGTGGGGCGTGCGATCGACTGGTGGAAGTCCAAGGGGATCACCCGGGTCGCGATGCTTTCGGACACCAGCGGCTTCGGCACCAGCGCGCGAGACGAGTTGAAGCTGCAGGCTCCGGGCGCGGGCATCAACGTCGTTGCCTGGGAAGAATTCGACGCGGCGGCGAATGACCTGGTCCCTCAGCTCACCCGGATCCGCGCGGCCAACCCGGAGGTCATTCTGTGCTGGACCGTTGCGCCGTCGGGCGTGGTCTTCATGAAGAATGCGCGTCAGCTCGGCATGAAGCAGATCCTGATGCACGGGTTCGGGTACGTGGTGCCGAAATACATGGAAATGGCGGGTGACGCGGCCGAAGGAACCGTGCTCGTATCGCTGCGCTTCCCTGTTGGCCGCCAGCTTCCGGACTCGGATCCCGCAAAGAAGGTCATCCTCGAGTACATCAAGGATTACGTGGCGAAGTACGGAAACGAGCCGGACGTGTATGGCGCCGAGGCGTATGACGGAATGCTGATGGCCGTCAAGGCTCTGGAGGCGGCGAAAAGCTTCGACAAGGAAAAGATTCGTGCCGCGCTCGAGCGCCTCGAATTCGTCGGCACGAACGGCCTGTACAAGTTCAGCCCGCAGCGGCACTACGGCCTCACCAAGGATGACGCCGTGGTCATGGAGTGGCGTAACGGCGACTGGAAGCTGCTGATGGGGGCGGACACCAAGTAAGGGGGATGATCTTCACACCGTCGAGGGTCCCATGACGGAGTTCCTGCAGCTTCTGATTTCCGGCCTGACCATCGGCAGTGTCTATGGTCTGGTCGCCGTCGGTTTCTGCATGGTGTACAACACCAGCGGGGTCATCAACTTCGCCCAGGGCGAGTTCGTCATGCTGGGCGGCATGACGGCCGCCGCCGTGGCCGCCAGCTTCGGCTGGCCGGTGCCGGCGGCGTTGACGTTCGCGGTCATCGCGGTCACGTTGATCGGCCTGTTCGCCGAGAAGATGACACTGGGCCTGAGCCGCAAGCCAGAGGTCCTGAACCTGATCATCGTGACCATCGGACTGGCCATCATGATCAAGGGCCTGGTGATGATGATCTGGGGCAAGTTCCCCAAGGGTCTCGCGGCATTCTCCGGCGAAGAGTCGCTGGCATTCCACGGCGCCACCATAACGCCCCAGGCGCTGTGGGTCATCGGGATCGCTCTGCTGGTCATGGCGGCCGTGGGTTTCTTCCTCAAGAAATCCGTGACGGGCACTGCCATGCGTGCTGCAGCGGTCGACAGGGAGACAGCGGCGTTGATGGGGGCTCCCGTCAAGCGTTTGTGCACCGTGTCATTCGCCGTCGCGGCTGGCATCGGCGCCCTGGCCGGCGTGATCATCACACCGCTGACGATGACCTCATATGATCATGGTACGATCCTCGGCCTCAAGGGATTCTGCGCGGCCATCATCGGCGGCATGGGGAATGTCTACGGCGCGTTCCTCGGCGGATTGATCCTCGGCGCGGCCGAGGCCTTCACCGCGGGTTGGGGCGGTAGCGGCTACCAGGATGCCGTTGCCTTTCTGCTGCTGATCATCCTGCTTCTCGTCAGGCCTTCCGGCCTGCTCGGAGGCACCGGGAGGGAACGTGCCGTCAAGTTCTGAGCGCGCCCGGCTTCCCCGGTGGTTTTCGCTATGCGTATTCCTGGCGCTCGTCGCGGCATTCCCCGCCACGTCGCCGAACGCCTATCTGCTCAGCATCGTCGGGTTCGCAGGGATACACATCCTGCTGAGCATCGGTTTGAATATCCTCATGGGATATGCTGGCCAGATCTCCCTCGGTCATGCGGCCTTCTGGGGCCTCGGCGCCTATATTTCCGGCGTTCTTACGGCCAAATTCGGCTGGCCTCCGGTGCTCGGGCTGGTTGCGTCCGTATTCGGGACATGCACCGTGGCGCTTGCGATAGGGCTGTCCACGTTGCGGCTCAAGGGGCACTATCTGGCCATGGCTACGCTTGGCGTGGGCATCATCATCCATACCCTGTTCGTGCAATTCTCGGGGCTCACGGGCGGGCCCTCCGGTCTGGTCGACGTACCGAGTTTTTCGGTGGGCCCGATCGCGGTCGGATCCCCTGTCGCGAATTACTACTTCATTTGGGGATGGGTGGCGATCGGTGCGCTCGCCGCGCTCAATCTCAGAACGTCGCGCATAGGCAGGGCACTCAACGCCATCAAGGGTGGCGATGTCGCCGCCGAGTGTATCGGCGTAGACACCTACAGGTACAAGGTCGTCGTGTTCGTCCTGTCCGCCGCGTACGCGGCGGTCGCGGGCACCCTTTATGTGCATTACATCAACTTCGTGGCCCCGGATACCTTCGGGTTCATGAATTCGGTCCTGATATTGACGATGGTCGTCGTCGGGGGGATCGGCACCTTCTGGGGGCCTGTCATCGGCGGAGGTATCCTCACTTTCCTCCCGGAGTATCTACGCGCCTATGAAGGCCTCGACGTCGTGCTTTACGGGGCGATTCTGGTCGGAGTGATGATGTTCATGCCGAAGGGTTTGGTGTCGCTGTTTCGCGATCTGGGTCTCAGGTTTCGAATGACCAGGCGGGCGTAAGGAGATCGCTGAATCGTGGCGGATGTCTTCCTGAGCGTCGATGAAGTAAGCAAGTCTTTCGGCGGATTGACGGCCATATCCAACCTCTCGTTCCAGGTACCGGAGCGGAGCATCAAGGCCGTGATCGGACCGAACGGCGCCGGCAAGAGCACCCTGTTCAATCTGATCACCGGAATCGATTCTCCCTCGGTCGGTCAGATTCGCCTCGGTGGTCGAGTCGTCAATGGCCTGAAGTCGAACCGTCGTGCCGCAATGGGCATGGGGCGGACATTCCAGACTCCCCAGATCTTCGAGGGGATGTCCGTCCTGGAGAATGTGCAGGTGGGATGTCATCTGCGAGGCAGGGCGGGTTGGCTCGACGCCCTGCTTTTCACGAGCCGCTCGCGCAGGGAAGAGCGGGAGATGCACGATCGCTGTCTCGAAATCCTGGAAAAGGTGGGGCTGTCGGACAAGGCGAACGAGGGCGCCGGCGATCTTGCCTGCGGGGAGCTGAAGCTGCTCGAGATGGCACGTGCCCTGGCGCTGAGTCCGCAGCTCCTGTTGCTCGATGAATTCGCGGCGGGGCTCACGCGCAACGAAGCAGAACACATGATGAAGCTCGTCAGGGAAATCCGCGACGACGGCGTCACCGTGCTTCTCGTCGAGCATGATATGCATCTTGTGATGAACCTGAGCGATGAAATCGTGGTGCTGAACTTCGGCGAGAAGATCGCCGAGGGTACCCCGGAGGACATCCAGCGGAACGAGAGGGTCATCGAGGTCTACCTGGGTACCGAGGTTTGACATGCTCAGCGTCGAAAAAATCAACGCGGGTTATGGCCATCTGCGCGTTCTGCAGGACGTGGATCTGAACGTCCGGCAGGGTGAGCTCGTATGCGTGATCGGGCCCAATGGCGCGGGCAAGACCACCTTGTTGCGCTCGATCTGCGGCATGTCGGCTGTCGGGTCGGGTGCGATCAGCTTCGACGGAAGGACGATACGGGGTCTGGGCCCATCGGCGGTGGTGGCATGCGGCATAGCGATGGTTCCCGAGGGCCGTCGGGTGTTCGGGCCGCTGACGGTCAAGGAGAACCTGCTGCTGGGCGCGTACCTGAGGCGCGGACCGGCACAGAGAGCCGAGGTCCGCCGCGACCTCGAGGGGTTGTACGAGACCTTTCCCATCCTCGGAAAACGCGAAAACCAGATGGCGGGCCTTCTCTCGGGCGGCGAACAGCAGATGCTGGCGATCGCACGGGCGATGATGAGTCGCCCGAAGCTCCTCTTGCTCGATGAGCCGTCGATGGGGCTCGCACCCCTGATCGTCAGGGACATCTTCCGGGTGCTGGATCAATTGCGTGGCCGGGTGACGATATTGCTGGTGGAGCAGAATGCACGCATTGCCTTGCAACTGGCAGACCGCGGTTATGTATTGGAGAGGGGAAAGGTCGTCTCCGGCGGGTCCCGGGACGATCTCCTGAAGGATGATTTCATCCTGAAGACGTACCTCGGAACGTCTGGAATGACCAGACACTGAAAGTAGAGAGGACCGATTGCAAACGATCGAACTTGACTCCGGATCTGCCGAAACCGACGACGAGCATCGGGCGGTGAGCCTGCCGTCGTCCCTGGCCAAGGTGGCGGAGGACTATCTCGAGACAAGAATCGCCGACGGGAGCCTGCCCCCGGGGACTGTCCTGAATCCCGCGCAGATCGCCTCGGACCTCGGAATCAGCAAGTCCCCGGTTCGGGAAGCGCTGCTGCTGTTGCAGCGGGAGGGGTTGGTGACGCGAAGGCCGCGCAGCGTCTTCCTGGTCTCGGAAATGAACATGAAGGATCTGAACGAGATCTACCCGCTGCGTGCATCGCTGAACGCGCTGGCCGTACGAACGATCCTTCAACAACCCTCTGCGTCGGCAATCGTCGCAAGGCTCGGGGGGAGTCTGGAGGCAATGCGTCGCAGTGCCGAGCTTGGGGACAAGACGGGCTTCGTTCGTGCAGTCGAAGGTTTCTACAACCTCCTCATTTCGAGCTGCCCGAACCAGCGGCTTCAGGCGATCTGGAGGCAGTTGTCCAGACAGATCCAGCGTTTTCGCTTTCTCGTGATCCTGCAGACGGAAAATCTCGACCAATCGCTTCAAGAGCATCTGCAGCTGGTCGCGGCGATGAAGGAAGGGTTCGTGGATGAAGCAGCGCGGCGTGCCGAAGCGATCATTTATGGCGCACTTCAGGATCTGCACAGGATCCTGAAATCGAACAAGAAAGCCGACTGAGCGGAAGGCAGCGGAGAGGTCATGAAGAAGGCGCTCGAAGGAGTCCGGGTTATCGACCTGACGACGTTCATGTCCGGTCCGTTCGCGACGATGATCCTCGGCGACCTCGGCGCGGAGATCATCAAGGTGGAGCAGCGAGCAGTCGGAGATGCGAGCCGGGCCATTCCACCTCATTTCCACGATGGGGAGTCGCTCTATTACATCAGCCTGAACCGCAACAAGAAGGCGATCACGCTGGACCTGAACTCGCCCAGGGGCAAGGAGATCTTTCTTGCGCTGGTCCGCAAGGCCGACGTCGTGATCGACAACTACCGCCCGGGAATCACACGCAAGCTCGGGATCGACTATGCGCGCCTGGCGGAAGTCAACGAACGGATCATTTGCTGTTCGATCACTGCTTACGGGACGGATGGTCCCTACGGCGATCGGCCCGCGTATGACCTGAATATCCAGGCCTTGAGCGGTTCGATGAGCATGACCGGAGAGGAAGGGCGCGTTCCGCTCAGGCTCGGTGTGCCGATGGGAGACCTGGCTGCGTCGATGTGGTCGACCGTGGGAATCCTGGCGGCATTGCGCCATCGTGACAAGGAGGGGGAGGGGCAGCTCGTCGATATCGCCCTTCTCGATTCGCTGGCAGCGTTCATAACCTATCCCGCCTTGTATTTCAGCCAGGCCAACGAGGTGGCGGGACCTGTCGGTTCCGGGCACCAGTCGATCGTTCCGTTCCAGGCATTCAAGACGAAGGATCAGTTCATTACGGTCAGTTGCGCCAACGAGAAGTTCTGGGGGGTTCTCTGTGACGCCCTGGAGGCGCCCGAGCTCAAGCACGATCCGCGTTTCGCGAGGCTCGGCGACCGATTGAAGAACAAGGGGGAGCTGAACGCAATCCTCGACAGGGTCTTCGAATCGAGGACGTGTCGGGAGTGGAGCGAGATCTTCTCGAGCTTCGGCGTGCCGTTCGCGCCGGTGAACGCCATCGACAAGGTCTTCGACGACCCGGCCCTGCTGCATCGCGGCATGGTGGTCTCGGTCGATCACTCCGGGGACGATCTGCGCATGTTCGGCAACCCCATCAAGCTGTCGCGCACGCCCATTCGGCACTACTCGACGCCGCCCCGGCTCGGCGGCGACAACGTAAGCGTGTTGACCGAGCTGCTGGATCTTTCGGTCGACGAGGTGAAGAACTTGATGGCCGAAGGAGTGATCTGATCATGTCAGGCCGAAACGATGCCCCGGACGTCGGAAATGCCCGCGCCGGCAACGCGGCGCGCCCGTCGTCGTCCCGGCATTACGAGGTGGTGGATGGCCGCCCTCACCTGATAGGTACGAGGTGCTCCGCGTGCGGGGCCGCGTTCTTTCCGCCTCGACATGTATGCCCGAACTGCCTCACCGATGAATCAATGGAGCGCTGGCGCTTCGGGAACATCGGCAGGCTCTATGCGCATACCGTCATTCATATCGCAAGCCCGGAATTCAACCCTCCATACCCGTTCGGATACCTTGTCCTCGAGCCGGAGAACGTGCGTATTCCGGCGATGATCACCGGCGTCGACGACCGCTTCCCGCTCAGGACCGGGATGAAGATGGAGATGGTCCTGGACAAGCTGCGGGACGACGGCGCAGGCGGCGAGGTCGTCACCTACAAGTTCAGGCCGTTGGCGGACAGGCAATCGTAGAGGGAGATTGGGGGCATGAGGGATGTGGCTGTCATCGGGGTCGGAATGACCCCATTCGGGAAGTTCCTGTCGACGCCGCTGAAAGACCTGGGCCGGGCCGCCGTATGGGACGCGATACAGGACGCGAAGGTCAGTCCGCGTGATATCCAGACCGCGTACGTGGGCAACGCGTGCCTGGGTGCGATCACCGGTCAGTACATGGTCCTGGGCCAGATCATGCTGAAGGAGGCCGGCATTCGCGGAATTCCGATCACCAATGTCGAGAACGCCTGCGCGAGCGGATCATCCGCGTTTCGCGAGGCATGGATCTCGGTGGCATCGGGCATGTACGACGTGGCTCTTGCCGTCGGGGCGGAAAAGCTCTACGCGTCGGACACGCGATTGTCGACCAAGGCCCTGGCGGGCGCGACCGAAGTGGAATACGAAGGCGACATCGGTCTGACGATGCCGGGGCATTGGGCGCTTCGGGCCAAGCGTTTCATGGAGAAATACGGCACCACTGCGGAGCAATTGGCCAAGGTGTCGGTGAAGAACCACCGCAACGGCTGCCTGAATCCGAGGTCGCAGCATCGCCGGGAGGTCACCGTCGAGGAGGTTCTGAATTCACGAATGGTGGCCGATCCATTGACGCTTCTGTCGTGCAATCCCCTGGGCGACGGCGCCGCCGCCGCCATCTTGGTTTCGAAGGAGGTTGCCGCCCGGTACACGAGCAAGCCGATATGGGTGGTCGCCTCGGCGCTGACCACCGGCGGCTACGAGCCTGATCGCGAGGTTGCGCGAAACCAGGTGGAAGCGCGGGCGGGCAAGCAGGCATTCGAGATGGCCGGCATCGGGCCCGAGGATCTCGATCTTGCCGAGGTTCACGACTGCTTCACGATCGCCGAGTTCATGCGTGTGGAGGGGCTCGGACTCGTGCCCGAAGGCGAGTACGGAAAGTGGCTGGACGAGGGATGGTCGGAACTTGGCGGGAAGCTTCCCATCAATGCAAGTGGGGGGTTGTTGGCCAAGGGCCATCCTGTCGGCGCCACAGGGGTCGCCCAGGTTGCCGAGGTGGTATGGCAGCTTCGCGGCGAAGCGGGCGAGCGGCAGGTGGCGGGCGCGAAGACAGGCCTGGTGCACTGTTCGGGTGGGGGAGTGGCAAGCGATACGCCGGTGTGCTGCGTACATATCCTGAAGAAATAGCGTCCTGAATCTCCGGGAACTCCGGGGCTTTTTTTGGAGGGGGCGTCGATGATACTCACTAAAGAAGAAGAGCAGATGCTCAATGGAGAGTGCGGTCCAGGGGTCGCCAAGGCCATGGACATGATCGTGAAATGGGGAGAGGTCTACGACGCGCCGAAGCTGGTCGAGGTAACCAGCACCCACACGCTCCTGGGTGAGCCGGTCGAGTGGTTGAGGGATGTTTCCGAAGGTGCGAAGGTTCGGACGCTCAGCACCCTGCATGTCGTCAACTTCGACTACGAGCGCTGGGAAGAGCAAGGCATCCAGCGCTCGGAGGCGGAGCAGCAGAAGGAATACACCGGCAAGTGCATGCCGTACTACGAGAGTCTCGGCCTGATCAAGAGCTTCTCGTGCGGCCCCTACCTGATCGGCAACGTGCCGCGGCAAGGTGACTACATCAACTGGTCAGGCAGTTCCGGGGTCCTGTTGGCGAACTCGCTCTTCGGGGCGCGTTGCCCCAGAGTGGGAGCGTCAGGATCGCTGGCGAGCGCCGTCACCGGTCGCGCGCCCCTGGTGGCGGAGCTCACCCCGGCGTCTCGCCACGGGAAGGTGCTGGTGGAACCGGACGGTTTCGATCCGGACTCACTGACCAAGGAAGATATCGGCCTGTATGGCTACTACGTCGGAGGCGTGGCTGGCGAGAAGACCTGCGTATTTACCGGCTTCGGTCGTCGCCTGTCGGTGGAGGAAGTCAAGTTCCTCGCCTCGCCTCTCGGCGTCTCGGGTTCCTCGACCATGCTCCACATCGTAGGCCTGACCCCCGAAGCGCCCACGGTGGAGGCGGCATTCGGGAACAAGCCGCCGGAGGCCACGATTCGCGTCGGCAAGCACGAGATGAATCTGGCGTGGATCAGCCTGAACACCACCGAATCGCGCGACGTGGATCTCGTCACGCTCGGCTGTCCGCACCTGTCGATCACCGAACTGCGGGAGGTGGCGCGACTTCTCGAAGGTCGCAGAGTGCTCGATAGCAAACGGCTCTGGATCAGCTGCGGATTCGAGATGTACAACCTGGCCCGGCGGATGGGTTATATCGACACGATCGAAAGGGCCGGCGGGACGGTGCTCACGGGCTGTTGTGCGGGTCCGCTCACTCCGTGGGACAAGCTGGTCGATCCGGTTGCGGTGGTCGGAACCAATTCCGCGCGGGCGGCTGCCTATATCAATATGGTGTCGGGCGGCAAAGTCAAGACGCGTTACGGCAGTGCGGCCGACTGCATCGATTCGATCGTCGGCGGCAAGTGGCATGGCCGGGAAAGGTGGGTGCCATGATTCTCGATGGACACAAGGTGTTCGGTGGATCGACCGAAGGAGAGGCGCTGGTCATCGACGAGCCGTTTTCGTTCTTCGGCGGTATCGTGCCCGAGACCGGCATTCTTACGGGCGGGCCCTGTGCCGGACAGAATATTCAGGACAAGATCCTGGTCTTCCCCCGCGGCAAGGGTTCCACGCTGGCTCCCTATGTAGCCTATCGGGGCATGCGTGCCGGTACAGGCCCGAAGGCGATCCTGTGCAACGAGGTCGATGGCGTCGTCGCGATGGTGTCGATCATCACGCGCACGCCGACGGTGGACCGGTTGAGCCCGGACCCGATCCTCACGATACGCTCGGGCGATCAGTTGCGAGTGGATGCCGATGCT
The DNA here is from genome assembly GCA_001898645.1 of Burkholderiales bacterium 70-64. GTDB lineage: Bacteria > Pseudomonadota > Gammaproteobacteria > Burkholderiales > Burkholderiaceae_E > Zeimonas. The sequence continues at coordinate 268,259 of MKUQ01000016.1, read as the reverse complement.
GGCCGGGTCGAGATCACGGCACGAGCGCGGGAGGCCACCCGTGGCGGGTAGTGGGCGCAACGGCTGATAGCCGGAACCGGACTGCATAAGGTGGATCGTGATTTGCGTCGACCCGTCTGGAATACAGAATATTGTATAAAGAACTTTATATATTGACATGCACGTTGGCCGACTGTACCGTGACGATCAGTCGAGCAGGGTGAAGCGCTGAGACATCAACTGCACCGTGCAGCGGTGACAGTCGGGGAAGCGTATTGACGTAAACGCATGAGCGAGAGGACGACGATGAGCAAGTACTCCTTGGACCTATTCACTAACGCGATGGGCCCGGCACGCGAGAAGTCGCGGTTCACTTATCTGAACTTCTATGGGCAGAAGGTCGATATTCCATATATCGTTTGGCGCATCAATGGCACCGAAAAGAACATCCTGGTCGATGCGGGCTGCAGTGCGGCCGATTACTACCGTGTCGTCAAGGGCGGTGGTGGCGGGCAGTTTGTCGCGGGAGGAGAGCGCTTCAAGGACGTCCAGGACATCACGAGCTTCGAGGACGGTCTCGGCGCTTGGGGTCTGAAGCCGAGCGACATCGATTACATCTTGATCACTCATCTGCATTGGGACCACATCATGAATGCGGAGAAGTGCAAGAACGCGAAGATCGTCATTCAGGAGGCAGAATGGCAGAGCGCGCTGAACCCTCATCCGATGCAGGCCTTTGCCTACGCCCCGCGCTGGTACTACGAACAGATGCGAAATATCGAGTTGGTACGAGGTGACGTGAACTTCGCCCCGGGAATCCGCCTGATCCACACTCCCGGCCATACTCCTGGCGGACAGTCGGTGGCGGTCGAGACCGACAAGGGTTGGTACGCGATCTCCGGCTACTGTGCGATCAACGACAACTTCTATCCGCCGGAGGAGTTGAAGAAGGCGATCGGTTATCCGATCATCCCTGCGGCCGTGCATACCGACACCATCAAGGCATACGAAAGCAGCCTCAAGCTCGTTCAGATGTTCGGGGACAAGGTTCTTCCGTCCCACGAGCAGGAACTGATGAAAGTCAGTCACCTGCCGTAGCGAATGGCGGCGGCACCTCCATGCCCGACGAGGCAGGAGGTGCGCGCATCGGATCGACGAAAAGACCAGCTGCGAGGCATTTCGCCAATGCCGGAGCTCATTGAACCTTGGCCCCGATATCGACCATCCGGGAGGCGATAACGCCTTCGTGCCGTTGTCGAATCTTGCCGGGAAGGAGCAGTCGAGGTGGCGTTTCCCTTTGATTACGTCCGGCCGCGGTCGCTGGAAGATCTCCTGGGAGGGTTGCGCCAGGCCGGCTCCGAGGGGGCGGTCCTGGCGGGCGGCACCGATCTGCACGTCAAGATTCGGGCCGGCAAGACACAACCCCGCGTGCTGTTCGACATCAGCGAGCTGGAACCATGCCGCCGGATCGTCGAGAAAGAAGGGAAGCTGCGGATCGGCGCGGCCGTTCGCATGGCGGAAATAGCGGCATCGGCGACCATCCAGCGCATCGTGCCATCTCTCGTTACCGCCGTGACGCAGATGAGCTCGCGACAGATCCGCAACAGGGCAACTCTGGGGGGGAACATCGTCACGGCTTCGCCCGCGGCCGATGCTGTTCCGCCGCTCGTGGCGGCGGATGCGACCGTGACGCTGGTCGGTGCCGAGGGGCAAAGGGAAGTGGCTCTGTCCGAGTTCATCCTCGGGCCGGGAAAGACCGGGCTGGGCGTGGGCGAAGTGGTCGCCGAAGTGGTCGTTCCTGCCGCACGGGCGGATCGTCGCAGCCGGTTCATCAAGGTCGGACGGCGCAAGGCCCAGGCAATCAGCATCATCAACCTTGCGGGATGCATCGACATGGAGACGGACGGCCGCGTCCATGACATACGCATCGTGCTCGGTGCGGCTGCTCCGACCGCCATGCGCGCGTACCAGGCCGAGCAGGCATTGAGAGGAAGAACCCCGGGCCCGGAGGATCTTCGAGAGGCCGCGGCGCTGGCTGCGCAGGAGTGTCGACCGATATCCGACATCCGCGCGACCGCGGCTGGGCGAAGGCTCCTGGTGGAGGCCTGGACGCTGCGCATGTTGCAGGAGCTGTCCGGCGCGGGGGACGATGGTCGAGGAGCGGATACATGAGGAGTCGCCGCCTGGTGCTGACCGTGAATGGCGAAAGCCATTCCATCGAGATCGAGGAGCATCGCAGCCTGCTGGACGTGCTGAGGGAAGACCTCGGTCTGACCGGTACGAAGAAGGGCTGCAATGCAGGGGACTGTGGCGCTTGCACGGTCCTGCTGGACGGCGAACCCGTCAATTCCTGTCTTGTCCTGGCCGTTCAGGCAGAGAACCAGCAGGTGATGACGATCGAAGGCGTGGGCGACGGCGATCGCCTGCACCCGTTGCAGGAAGCCTTCGTCAAGCATGGCGCCGTTCAATGCGGTTTCTGTACGCCCGGGGTGGTGATGAGCGCGGTTGCGCTCCTGCAGGAAACCCCCAGGCCTACCAAGGCGCAGATTCTGGAGGCGTTGTCCGGAAACCTCTGTCGGTGCACCGGGTATTACCAGATTGTCGATGCGATCGGCGCCGTCGTCGCCGGCGAAAAGTGACGGCAGCCATCAGGTCGGAGCCTCGAATGACTGAGCAACGGATCGTCGGGAAGGGGGTGGAACGCGTCGACGCCCGGGCCAAGGTGATGGGGCAGACGATCTATGCCGGCGACATCCGGTTGCCGGGAATGCACTACGGAAAGATCGTGTTCTCGCCGCACCCCAGGGCGCGCGTGCTCGGGATCGATTGCAGCGCGGCGGAGGCGATGCCAGGCGTCAGGAAGGTCATCACGGCGCGCGACTTGCCCGGGTCCAACCTCTACGGATACGAAGTCGCTCACCGTCCGGTTCTCGTACCGATCGGCGGGGAAACCCGATACGTTGGCGATGCGGTCGCCATGGTCGTGGCCGAAACGCAGGAACTCGCGTGCCAGGCGGCAGCAGCGGTATCGGTGCGCTACGACGTGCTTCAACCTCTGACATCTCCCGCTCAGGCGATGGAGCCGGGCGCCCATCTGATCCACTCCGGGTCGCCAGGCAATCGATGCTGCCACAGGCAGTTCTCGAAAGGCGATGTCGAGTCGGGTTTCCGAGCCGCAGAGGTGATCGTCGAGGAGACCTATGACACTCCTCGCCAGGAGCAGGCTTTTCTGGAACCTGAGTCGGGGGTGGCCTACCAGGACCGATCAGGGGTCCTGCACGTGATGTCCTGTCTGCAGGATCCCTACGGCGTGGCAGAGGACATCCATATCGGATTGGGCATCCCGAAATCGAAGATACACGTCAAGGGCACGCCTGTCGGCGGTGGGTTCGGCGGAAAGTTGAACACGACCATCCAGGTCCACCTGGCGGCAATGGCGCACCTTACGGGGGTGCCGGTGATGCTGGTGCTGGAGCGGGAGGAGTCGTTCATCTTTCATGCCAAACGCCACCCGGCCGAGATTCATCTGCGGATCGGGGCCGGTCGAGACGGGGTGATTCACGCTCTCGAGGGCAAAGTGATCGCGGACGCCGGCCCCTACTCGGGACGGACGCCGGAAGTGGTCGGTCTGTTGATGTCCGCGCTGGTGGGTCCCTACAGGATTCCGAACGTAAGCACGCAGGCGGACGCAATCTACACGAACAACCTCGACTCGGGCGCCTTTCGCGGATTCGGAGCCCCGCAGGCGGCGATCGCGCGCGAATGCCTGCTGGATCGACTGGCGCGCGTCCTCGGCATGGATCCGCTGGAACTGCGGCGGAAGAACTTCCTGAAACCTGGCGATCAACCGGCCAGTGCGATGCTGGGCGACAGTTCGGTCAGCGTCGATATCCTGACGCAGCGCATCCTCGAAAGGCTGGGTCCCAAGCCGAGCGTACCGGAGCACTCGAGGAAACGAATCGGCCGCAGCATCTGCTTCGACATGCCGGTGTTCGATGTGGGCGCCATACCGGTGCTCGGGAAATCCGGGGTCGGCGCCGCCGTCGAGGTTCATTCCGATGGCAGTGTGTCGGTCTACGCGGGCGGCACCGAGCTTGGCCAGGGCATCACGACCGTCCTGGCGCAGATTGCCGCCGAACAGTTCGGCCTGACGATGGGCTCGGTCCTGGTCGAGATGAGCGACAACTGGACCTGCCCGCGGGCCGGCAGGACCTCGGCATCCAGACTCAGCTTCGGACTGGGCAATGCCGTGCTGCGAGCCATTGAACGCCTGCGCGAAACGCTCGCGGCGCGCGCGGCGAAGTTGCTCGAGGTCCCCCCCGGGGAGTTGGTCTTCGAGGACACGCGAATCGGCACCAAGGGGATGCCGGCCGGGTCCCTGTTCTTCGCCGAGGTTGCCAGGGCCTGTTCGGAGTCGGGTGACAACCTCCGCGAGGAAGGCTGGTTTCGCGCCTCCGAGGGTCGATACATGTACGGCCATACCTTCATGGCAGCAGCAGCCGATGTCGAGGTGGATCTGGACACCGGAGAAACGCAGGTCCTCAAGGTCGTCAACGTGCTCGACATGGGCCACGTGCTCAATCCGGTCATGGCATACGGCCAGCTGTATGGCGGTGCCATCCAGGCGCTGGGATACGGGCTGATGGAGGACATGACCACTTCGGATGGGCTGCCGACAAGTCCGTCGTTCGCTCAATACATGATTCCGACCGCAATGGACGTGCCTGACGAATTCATGTCCGATGCGGTGGAGACGCCCTATTCGGCCGGCCCGTTCGGTGCGAAGGGGATTGGGGAAGCCGCCCTCAATTGCACGACTCCGACCCTCCTCAACGCGATCGCGGACGCACTGGGTACGGAGGTCAAGGCGATTCCGATCGGCCAGGAGCACATCCTGGCTGCCGTGCGCGAACAGAGGCGCTGCCAAGACAACATGGAGGAGACCCGGTCATGAATGACGAATTCAAGAAAGCTGCGATCAATGCGTTCGGGTACACCGAAGAGCAGGTGGAGAGCCTGTCCGCGAAGCAACAGGCGATCATAAAGGGCTCTCCGGCACGCCGTGCGTACAAGATGGTCATGGAGGTCGTGGCCGCGGAGAACTGCGGATACAAGCCAAAGATCGGTGACCGCTATGTCGCCAATGGCAGCGGCATGCTGTTGACCGACGAGTGCACCTTCCCGGTATGCCTTTGGGCCTTGGCGCCCATGCTCCCCATCAGCTACGTGATCTTCGATCGCCTGACCCAAGGGCTCGATCCGAATGGCCATCTCTACGATCACATGAAGTGTACCGACACGGGAGTCGGGTGCGGAGGCATAGGCGAGGTGGCTTTCAAGGTCCATTGCGAGAAGGCCTGAGCAGGCGGGGCGGATCATGAGAAAGGCCATCTACCCCGGCAACCCGGAAGCCTGGACAGCCTCTTATTCGCCTGCGGTGCTCGCGCAAGGTCGCTTCCTGTTCATATCAGGCCAGGTCGCATTCGACCGGAATGGACAGGTGGTCGGCCCCGGGGACATCGTGGGTCAGGCGGAAAGGATTTTCGAGAACCTGAGAGAGATCCTGCATGCCGCCGGCGCCGGCTTTGAAGACGTCATCAAGACCAACTATTACATCACCGACGTGTCGTTGTTCCGCCACGTGGCCGCTCTGCGACCTCGCTATTTCTCGGCACCCTTTCCCGCGAGCACGATGGTCGAAGTGAAAGGCCTGGTCCATCCGGAACTGCTGCTCGAAGTGGAGGCCATCGCGGCCGCGCCGTAGCGGCGCTGTTCGATCGACGGCTGGGGAGCACTCCCGCGGCGCTGCCTGTCGAACCGCATGGAGGCCTGCCGGCGTAGCCCTTGCGTGACGTGACCACGTGGGTCGGAACAATAGTGGAGTTGGAGATCAGGAGATGGAGCGGCTTTTCGATCGTCTGGCGCGCATCGTCGGCGAGCGGAATCTGGCTACCGAGGATTTCGCGCTTTATGCGGTCCATGTGGATGCCGGTTTCGAACATGGTGGCTTTCCGGACATCGTTGCCAGGGCGAAGACCACCGAGCAGGTGGCCGAGATCCTGAGGCTGGCAAATCGCGAGAAAGTCCCTGTCACGGTGCGCGGTGGAGGGACGTCAGCGGCAGGAGGCGTCACACCGGTCTACCGGGGAGGCATCCTGCTGGACATGACGGATATGGACAGCATCCTCTCCGTCGATCTCGATCAGGCGACCGTCACGGTCGAGGCGGGAGTCAGTTTCGGGCAGCTTGCGGCGGAGTTGCATCCGAAGAACGTCACGATGTGTCTCGGCGGCCATGCGATCTACTCCGCCACGGTCGGCGGCTGCATTTCCAACACGAGCGTCAGCGTCGGCTCCGGTTACTACGGGATGTTCGGCGAGCAGGTGGTAAGCGTGAAGGTCGTCACCCCGAAAGGAGACGTCATTCACACCGGATCGGATGTGATGAAGGCGGGCGGTCGATTCCAGAGATACTGCAACGGCCCGGACCTGGGTGGCCTGTTCATCGGTGACTCGGGCATCCTGGGCGTCAAGACCGAGGCGACGCTCCGCCTCTATCCGATGCCGGAGGCTCGTGCATTCGAGACCTATTGCTTCGACTCGCTGGAAAAAGGTACTGCGGCATCGATCCGGATCGAGCAGGCAGGGATCTTCGATGGAATCATCAGCTTCGGATCCAACACGATTGCAGTGATGCGTGCGGGTGGCGGCGCTGGCTCGGAGATTCCTGCGGATACCCAGTTGATCTTTCGACTGAGCATCGCCGGAGAGTCGGCCTACGTCGAGTCGCATCTGAGGAAGCTCGACCGGATCGCCGAATTCCATGGCGGCGTGAAGATCGGTCCTGCGCTTGCGAAGGCGGTGACGTACGACATCATGGGCACGGAGTTCTCGAAGACCCGTGTCTACGGGGTGGTGGCCCCGATTGCGTGCCTGGTTCCGATGACCAAGATCCCGGAGATCACCCGGGTCGTCGAGAGTTACTTGAGGGACCACGAGGATCTCGTCATGGCGGTCAAGGGAACCGACCTTCGGAACTGGACCAATACGGGTGTAGTGACCAAAGGCAGCTCCATCAGCTACGCCGGCAGGATCGCGTTTTCCGAGGATGCCTCGGTTCGGGAAAGAGCCTACGGCGTCTGGCATGCCCTTCTGGAGAAGATGATCGAATTGGGGGGGTGTCCGTACTGGACCGGCAAGACATGGACACCCCACATGGTGCGCGGGTACCGCCCCGGCAACCTGGTGTTCCTGCGCGCACTCAAGCGCTTCCTGGATCCGAAGAACATTCTGAACCGGGGGCTCCTTGTCGACGAAATCGATAAACAGGAAAGGATAGGCTGATGTCGGACTATTCGGCGCTCGAGAGGGTTCGTGCGGACATCATGCGTTGCTATCGTTGCGGCTATTGCCGCGACATGGTCCGTGATCTCACCGGTACCTACCATCCCTGCCCGGTGCGCGAGCGGCGCAGGCACGAGCATTACTCTGCGCGAGGCCGCAATACGATTGCCCGCGGGATCATCGATGGACGCCTGAACGTCTCGTACGATCTGCGTGACCTGGTCTACACCTGCCTCTCGTGCGATGGATGCCGTGACGCCTGTTCATTGGTCGATTGGGCCAAGATCGATTCGCCGGCCATCAACCAGGCGATGCGCGACGAGCTTCACCGTCTGGGGATGACGCCGGAGAAGATCCGGAACGTCCAGCAGGTCAAGTCGACGCGGAGCGGACCCGGCAACAAGGCGACTTGCCGCATCGCCTGTCCGCTCGAGCAGGATGTTCCCGGCTATGTCGGCCTGATCGCACGTGGGGCGCCGGTCGAGGCTCTCGAAGTGATTCGAAAGACGAACCCGCTTCCGAGTGTATGCGGAAGGGCGTGTACGCATCCATGCGAGCCGGCATGCCGCCAGTCGGAAATTGGCGAGCCTGTTGCGATCAGGAGCTTGAAGAGATTCTGCATCGATCAGGAGAAGAAGTCTGAACGCCCTGTCGCCGGGCGCTATGCGGTCCCTGCCGGTCCGCGAATTGCGGTGATCGGGAGCGGCCCGGCCGGCATCTCGGCAGCGAATCATCTGGGGCGAGACGGGTTTCGGGTGACCGTCTTCGAGAAAGACAGCGTCCCAGGCGGCATGATGACCACCGTGATCCCTGATTTCACGCTACGCAGCGACGATGTGATGTATGACATCGAACGCGTGAAGGAGCTGGGTGTCGAGATACGCACCGGAGTGGAGATCCCGGGAGAGAAGGGGTTGCGGGGGCTGATCGACGACGGGTTCGCGGCGGTCCTGGTATGCGGTGGCGCGTGGTCGTCCGCGCGGATCGGGATCGCGGGCGAGGACCTGGACGGCGTCCGGGGGGCGCTCGAGTTCCTGCGTAGCGTGAAGTGCGGGGAAGACATCGATGTCGGCAACCGTGTCGTCGTCGTCGGCGGCGGAAAAACCGCCCTCGATGCTGCGCGCTCCGCGATGAGGCTCGGAGCGCGGGAGGTGGTGATCGTCTACCGGCGCCATCGCGAGAAAGCGCCGTTCGAGTACGAGGATCTGCTTCGTGCGCTCGAGGAGGGAGTCCGCTTCACCGATTCGGTCGTTCCCACCGAGTTCATCGGTTTCGAAGGCAGGGTGCATGCGGTCCGATTGCGCGCAGCTTCCGGGGCGACATTGCGTGAATCCGAAGCACGGATCGAGGCCGACACCGTGATCGTCGCCATCGGCCAGAAAGCCGATCTTCCGGGGATGGACGGCGGTCTTCTTCGAGTGAACGAAAGCGGAAATATCGTGGTGGACGCCGGGTATCGTGCCAGTTCATCCCTTCCGATCTTCGCGGCGGGCGATGTGGTGAATGGCCCGACATCGATCGTGGAGGCCATGGCCTCGGGGCGGGATGCGGCGATGGCGGCAGCAGCGCTGCTTGGCCGTCCGGCGCGCCAACACGCTGCGGCGGGGATGAATGAGGCGAGGGTCCCGCCCTGGCCGGTGGCCCACGATGCGCAGAGGGTTCATGCAGGACGCACGCCGATGGGGCGGATCGGCTCGAAGCGCAGGCGCGCCACCTTCGACGAGGTGGACCGCGGCTTCTCGATGAAGGAGGCCGCGTTCGAGGCATCACGCTGCCTGGGGTGCGATGGTGACCGGTTGTCCGGGCTGCCCGTCACGGACGGCGCCGATACGTTGTTCTTCATCGGCTGCAACAACTACTACCGTTACCCGGAGGTTGCCAGATCCGCCGTCGAGGTGCTCGCGCGCGGCGGCATGCAGGTCACTGTGGCGGATGGGGAGCAATGCTGCGGCAGCCCGGCCTTCTGGAGCGGGAATGCCGCGCTCGCCCAGCAGTCGCGCGACGAGAATCATGCGCTGTTCGAGGCGATGGGGATCAAGAGAATCGTCACGGCGTGCGCCGACTGCCACGAAATGCTCGGGCGGCACTACGAGCTCGAGAAGCACGGCATCTCGGTGGAGCATTTCGCCGAGACCCTGGCCGGGCTGCTCGCGGATGGGAAATTGAGGCTGAAGGACTACGAGGGCGTGGTCACCTATCATGATCCATGCCAGCTGGCGCGCAAGGCAGGGGTGGTCGATGAGCCACGCGCGGTCTTCGGCGCGATCGACGGTCTCCGTCTGGCCGAGATGAGGCGGGCGAAGAAGGGTACGCAGTGCTGCGGCGGCGGCCCGAATCGGCTGGTGCACCTGAGCGATCCGGAGCTCGCCCGCGAGATCGGCGAGGGCCGGTTGCTGTCCGAAGCGCGGGAAACCGGCGCCGACGCGGTCATCACGGCGTGCTCGTGGTGCCATACCCAGTTCGAAGGCCTCGGCAAGCACGACATGCCGGTCTACGACCTGCCTTATTTCATCAATCACGTGGTCGGGATCGAGAGCGGTTGCGCTGCAAGCCCGTCCACCGCCGACGGGTCGGCTTCCCTCGGGGACCAACAATGAGCACACCCATCAGAATTCCGGTCGAAGTCCGCTTCCCCCTGGATCTGGCGACCCGCATCGCTCCGATCCACCGGTTGTACGAAGACGCGAAGCTCGACACCTGGTCACCGGAAGGCGATATCCCCTGGAGTGCCTTCGATCCCGCGGCGTTGCCGGCTGCGCAGCGCGATGCCGCACGTACGGTCTGGAGCAGGCGGACATGGCTGGAATACACGGGGATCGCGGAAACTCCGGCGCTGCTGCTGCGGTTCTGCATGGAACGGGCCCGTGAAGTCGACGCGAAGTACTTTCTCACGGTACGCAATACCGAAGAAGCGATGCTGGTCGAGTGTTTCGATCGATACGCCAAGTCGCTCGGGCCTTGCCTCGACAGGCCCACCGAACGAGGCTGGGAGGCTGTGATCAATCGCGGCTATTACCGTGATGCGCTCAATGCCGAGGTCGACCTCGACGCATACGTCGCGGTTCACTGCGCGATCGAAGACGGGCTCGAGCTGGAGCTGTTTCGCGCCTATCTGGCGAACGCCAGGGAGGCGGTGGCGCGGAAGATCCTGGAAAGGAGCGTTCGCGCCAAGGCGCGCCATGCCGAGTTCGGTTGGCGATATCTGGCGAAGCGCTCCGGGGAGTTCGACAGCCGGCAGCGCGCGGCGATAGCCGAGGCCGCCAGCGCCTGGCTGAAGGGCGTGGCATTCGCGGGGTATCACATCCCATCGCTCTCGACGACGATCGATGGCGGCACGGAGAAGCGGGCGCAGGCGCTCGCAGCGGAAAGCGGGCTGGGCGCAGCGACCGCGCCGGCGGAAGAGGAGATCTTCCGTGCCTACCTGGCAAGCGCGCGATCACGTCTGCGCGGGCTGGGCCTGGAATTGCCGGCGCTGCCTCACCCACGCCTGGGTGAACTCTGACACGCCCGGAATGGAAAGCATCCCGGAGCCCGGTGGGGCGAATCGAATGGATCAGCCGGAGACGCACATGACCGCAGAGACGAACTCTTACAGAAGCATTCTCGATCAGCCGGAAAGCCGGTTTCCGCTCGATGTCGGCGAGTTCAATTCGAAGATCAGGAAGCTGTTCCATGCGTCGCTCACCACTCAATGGAATCCATCGACGGTGATCGACTGGGATGGCATCGACACGAGTGCGTACTCCCCGGAGCAGCGCACGGCTCTGCGTACGCGCTGGAGTCGCCGGGCATGGGGCGAATACGGAGCGATCTCGGAGAGCCCGGCCCTGCAGATACGCTTCTGCCACGATCGGGTCGATCCGGACGCACAGTTGTACTTCAGCATTCGCTCGCAGGAGGAATCGCGCCATGCGGAGATCAGCTACCGTCTCGCCGAGAAATTCGGCGGCTATATCGATGCTCCGGCTGATGACTACGAGAACTCCGTGTCGACTCACGGTGTTCGACGCCTTGCATTGGATGCGGATACGTCTGTCGAGTGCACCGTCGCCGCGCTCGTATGCTCTGCCGAGCAGGTGATATTCAACCTGTTCAAGCACATCGCCGAGATAACGACACAACCTGCCATCAGGAAGACATATCAGCTGATCCTTCGTGACGAGGCGAGGCATTGCGCCTTCGGCTGGTATTTCATGGCGAGCCGCCTGCCTGGACTTGGCGCGGATGCGCGCAAACGTGTTCGCGATGCGGTCGTGACGATGATCGAGAAGGTCGAGTTGAACGGGTATCAGATCGCATGGCTCGCCCCGGAAAGCGAGGCTTCCAGCGCCCAGATCGAAAGTGATCGAATCCTTTGGCAGGCAGGGCTCGGCGCCAGCATCGAAGAGCTCGAGAAGCCCGTTTTCGTTTCGTCGCTTCGTGAAATCCGCGACCGCATGAAGCGCGAGTGGGATATCGACCTGCCGACCTTTTATCACCCAAGAACCGGAAAGATCTGAACGAAGAGAAACCTCCCGGGAGACGAGCCTCGTCTTCGTGTAGGGAATTCGTTGTCTGCAGGAGTGAGCGTACCCATGGTAAAGGATCTACGTTATTTCATCGAGAAGCTGCGTACCAGTGGATCCGACGACCTGGTGGAGATCGAGCGACAGATCCCGCGGGATCTGTACATGACACTGATTCAAGAGAAGCTCGCGAAAGAGGGCAGATATCCCGCAGTCTTGTTCAAGAACGTTGCCGGGCATGGCTGGCCGGTCGCGACCGGCCTATTTTCGAGTTATAGCCTTCTGGCTCACGCGCTCGAAGTGGATCCGACGGAGAAAGAGCGGGTTCTGGAAGAGTATATGCGTCGCGAGGCGAATCAGATTGCACCGGTCTTGTTTTCCGGAGGCACGGCGCCGGTGCATGAGATCGTCATGACGGGCGAGGATATCAATCTGGAGAATCTTCCGGTCCAGCAGCATTGTGCAGGAGACTCAGGTAGATACATCACGATCGGATGCATGATATGCAAGGACCCGGTGAGTGGAGTCACCAATGTCGGAACTTATCGGCATGAGTTGAAGGGGCCGGCACGCATGGGCTGCATGATGAATCCCGTGCAGCATGCCGCAACGATCCGAAACCGTCACCACAGCGCTGGCCGTTCGATGGAGGTGGCGGTTTTCGTTGGGCATCATCCCGCATATCACATCGGTGCGGCCTCGCGTGGTCCGCTGGAGCACGATGAACTGGCCGTCACGGGCGGGCTGCTGGGAGAGGCGGTGGAGCTGGTTCCCTGCAAGACGGTGGATCTGATGGTTCCGGCCTACGCCGAGGTCGTGATCGAAGGGCGAATCCACCAGGACTCGTTCGAAATGGACGGCCCTTTCGCGGAGTACGCAGGCTACTACGGCGCACCCATGAAGGTGCCGGTCATCGACGTCAGTGCGATCACACATCGCAAAGATCCGATCTGGCACGATCTCTTCCCGTCTTTTCGGGAGCACACCCAAGTGGGAGTCCTGGGACGCGAAGCGCAACTCTTCCGGCGGCTTCGGGAGATCGTCCCGACCTTGGTCGGTGTGCATCTGCCTCCCTCAGGGGCCAATTTCTGGCATTGCTATGTGTCGATACGCAAGCGTGCCCAGGGAGAGGGGAAACTCGCGGGCCTCGCGGTCCTGGGATCGAACTACGACGTGAAGCACGTGGTCATCGTCGACGATGACATCGACATTCATGACGAGGGGGAGGTGCTCTGGGCCATCGCCACGAGAGTACAGGCGGACAAGGATTGCTCGATCATCACCAATAGCTTCGGCGCACATCTGGATCCCTCTGCGTATGGCGAAACGCGAAGCGAGAGAGGTCCGATGACTACCAAGGTCATCATCGATACGACTCGTCCGCTGAACAGGCAGTTCCCGGAACGCGTTCGCCCCGCGAAGCATCTGTGGGATTCCGTGAATCTTCGTGACTACCTGCCCCCTGGGAACCGGGGTGCGTAACGAAGGTTGTCGTCCGTTCCGAGGGGCCGCGGCGAGCGCGGGGAGCGGCAGGTGCAGCGATCCGGCAACGATAAACCAAGAGGGGATCCGAAGATGCGAAGCAACTTCTGTAAGATCGCGGCAGCCATGCTGCCGCTGCTGTTCGCGGTCAGCGCTGCGGCGCAGGCTTTTCCGGTGAAACCGATCCGGATGGTCGTCCCTTACCCGCCCGGCGGTTCCGCCGACATGCTCGCACGCAGCCTCGCGGCCGCGATGTTCCAGGACCTCGGCCAAGCCGTCGTCGTCGAGAACCGTCCGGGCGCAGGTACGGCGCTGGGCACGCGGGAAGTAGCGGCAGCGCATGGAGACGGCTATACGCTGATGATCGGGACGGTGACCTCGCATGCCATGAACCCCGCGCTGAACCCGAGGATCGGCTACGACCCGGTCAGGAACTTTACGCCGATAGCGCCCGTCGCGACGATTCCGTTCGCCCTGGTGACGAGGAGTTCGCTGCCGGTGAAGTCTTACGGCGACCTGATTGCGCTGGGCCGCACGGCGCCCGGTACGCTGAGCTACGCGTCGGCCGGCGTCGGCACTTCGAATCACCTTGCGGGCGAGCTGCTCCAGTCGATGACGGGAATCAGGCTCAATCACATCCCGTACAAGGGCAGCGCCCCGGCGTTGAACGACCTGCTCGGTGGACACGTCGACCTCATGTTCGATCTGGTGCTCACCGCGACCAAGCAGGTGCAGGCGCATACCCTCCGGGCGCTGGCCGTCACTTCGGCGAAACGCTCGACGCAGATGCCGGACGTTCCGACATTCGCCGAACTGGGGCTTCCCGCGTTCGACGTCAGTGCGTGGTTCGGGATATTCGCACCTGCCGGAGTCCCTAGCGACGTGGTCGAGAAGCTCAATGCATCGATCCGCGCGGCGATCCGCAGCCCTGACATGGCGAAGCAGTTCGCGGCATCCGGTGTGGATCCGATGGACGGCAGCGCGGCCGATTTCGCGCAACTCGTCGGCAACGATTTCCGGAAGTGGAGCGACGTGATCCGCGAGCGGGGGATCCAGAACGCACAGTGATGCTGGCGATCGTGAAGGCGCTCGCCTCGTCCGAGCGTGGAGCGAGCTATTGTAGCGGCCAAGAAGGCTTCGATCCACGAACACCTCGATGAGCGCGGCCCGGCATCTTCCTGCCATCCGTGGCGGCCTGCTGGCATTGCTGGCCGCAGCCTTGTTCGGCATCAGCACGCCGCTGGTGCAGGAGGCGGGAGCCGGCGTGGGCCCCTTCACGACTGCGGCGCTGCTATATGCCGGCGCTGCGATCATCGGCGCCCTTCTGCGCCGGCCGATGGACCGGGAGGCGGCTGTACGCCGCGAGGATTGGAAACGGCTCGCACTGATGGCGTTGTTCGGCGCGGGGATCGGTCCGGTCGCGTTGGCCTGGGGACTGCAGCACACGAGTGGCGCCAGTGCGTCCCTGATGCTGGCCTTGGAGGCGCTGTTCACCGCGTTGCTCGCCCGGGCGATGTACCAGGAGGCAATGGACCGCCGGGTGTGGTCAGCCATGCTGTTGCTGGCGGCCGGCGGCATGGTACTGGTGCTCGACCGGGGGTTGAGCGGTTCGTTTCAGTTGCTGGGATTGCTCGCCGTACTGGGAGCTACCGCTGCTTGGGGTGTGGACAATACGCTGTCGCGGGCGCTGGCGGAGCGCGATCCGGGTCAGGTGGTGCTTGGCAAATCGGTGCTCGGTGTTCTGGCAACCGGTTTGCTGGCTTTCGCGGTCCGTGAGCCGGCACCCCCCTGGAGTGCGGTTCTGGGCCTATTGGCGATCGGTGCGAGCGGCTATGGGCTGAGCCTGCGCCTGTACCTGCTTGCCCAGCGCGCCTTCGGCGCGGCCCGTACCGGCTCGGTGTTCGCCTTCGCGCCGTTCATTGGCGCGCTGCTGGCCATCATGTTGGGCGACCGTTCGTTGAGCTGGGGCATGGCCGCCGGCGGCGCCTTGATGCTGTCCGGTGTCGTGCTGCATTTGGCGGAGTCGCACGGGCACGAGCATGAGCATGAGGCACAGGAGCACGAGCACGTCCACACGCACGACGACGGTCATCACGACCATCTCCACGATCCGATGCCGGTGGGTTCCCACAGCCACCGGCACCGGCACGAACCGATGCGGCATAGCCATCCGCATGTGCCGGATGCGCATCACATGCACCGGCATTGAGGCCGCCATTCAGTCCTGCGCGAGCAGCCGCGGATGTGGAGTCAAGGAGGCGGGCTGCAGGGCGGCCGATCAATAGGCCTCGGTGCTTCGGTCGCCGAGCAGGCGCCCGGAGGGCGCACGTCCGAACAGCCAGAACATGGCAGGCGTGAGAAAGGTGTCGAGCAGGGTGGAGCTGACCAACCCCGAGAAGATGACGACGGCCACCGGGTGGAGGACTTCGGTGCCCGGGCGCTCCGCTTCGAAAAGCAGCGGCGCCAACGCGAACGCCGTGACCAGCGCAGTCATCAAGACCGGGCTGAGGCGCTCGAGCGAGCCGCGCACGATCATCTTCCGGTCGAAGCGCTCGCCTTCCAGGCGCATCAGGTTCAGGTAGTGGCTGACCTTGAGAATGCCGTTGCGAACCGAGATGCCCGCCAGCGTGATGAAGCCGACGAGGGCGGCCACCGAGAGAGGTTGGCCCGACAGCCACAGCCCGAAGACGGCGCCCACGAGCGCGAGGGGGATGTTGGCCATCACCATCAGCGACAGCGTGGTGGACTTGTACCGGCCGTAGAGCACGACGAACATCAGCAACAGCGACGCGATGGACAGCAGCCCCACCAGGCGCGAGGCGTCCTCCTGCGCCTGGAACTGTCCGCCCAGCGTGATGAAGTAGCCCTCGGGCAGCTTCACCTGCCCGACGACCTGGCGGATGTCGGCCACGACGTCGGACAACGCGCGGCCTTGCACGTTGGCCGAGAGGACGATGCGTCGCTTGCCGTCGTCGCGGCTCACCTGGTTCGGCCCGTCACTGTCCTCGATGCCGGCCACGCGCGACAGCGGGACCCGCCCGGTGGGCGTCTCGATGAGCAGCCGACCCAGGCCCTCGGGTGAGCGGGCGTTCTCGGGCAGGCGAACCAATAGCGCGAAGCGCCGGTTGCCCTCGACGATCTGCGCGACGTGCTCGCCCTCGACCAGGCTCTGCAGCGCGGCGAGAATCCGGGTCGCCGGTACGCCGAGCTGGGCGGCTGCCTCGTAGTCGATGCGCACCTTGACCTGAGGCGCCAGCACCTGTTTCTCGACCTCGAGGTCCACGAGCCCCCGAGTCGCCGCGAGCCGTGCGCGCAAGGCTTCCGCTTCACCTCGAAGGGTGTCGAGGTCGTCGCCGAAGATCTTGACGGCAATCTGGGAGCGGACGCCCGACAGCATGTGGTCGATGCGATGGGAGATGGGCTGGCCGATGGCGATGGCGGCAGGCAGGTTCACGAGCCGGGAGCGGATGTCCATCCGGATCTCATCCATCGTTCGGGTGAGCTTGTCGGCGGAAAGCAGGCCCACGTCGAGCTCGCTCACGTGCACGCCCTCGGCGTGCTCGTCCAGCTCGGCGCGCCCGCTTCGCCGCCCGACGTAGGTCACTTCGGGCACTCTTCGCACGGCTACTTCGGCCTGCCGGGCGATGTCGGCCGACTCGGTGAGCGTCACCCCCGGATTCAAGCGCAGCCCGATGAGAAGGGTGCCTTCGTTGAAAGGCGGCAGGAACGTGGTCGGAAAGAGCGGCACGGCCGCTGCGGCGAGCACCACGGCGACGACTCCTGCCGCGAGCGCCGCCTTGGGCCGCGCGAGTACGCGCTCCAGCAGCGAGCGGTAGATGCGCTTGAGCCGCGCGAGAAAGCGCGTGTCGCCGTGCGCGAGCGACTTCATCCCCGGCAACAGCAGCGATGCGAGCGCCGGTGTGATCGTCATCGATACCAGCAGCGAGGCGAGCGTGGAGACGATGAACGCGATGCCCAGCGGCACGAAGAGCCGGCCTTCGATGCCGGGCAACGCGAAGAGCGGCAGGAACACCAGCACGATGATGACGGTCGCGTAGAGGATGGCGGAGCGAACCTCCATCGAGGCCGTCTTCACGACCTCCAGCACGTCGAATCCGCCGTTCGGATGCGCCTCCCGTGCGAGGCGCATCCGGCGCATCACGTTCTCGACGTTGACCACGGCGTCGTCGACCAGGCCGCCGATGGCGATGGCCAGGCCTCCGAGCGTCATCGTGTTGATGGACATCCCGAAGCAGCGGAACACCAGCGCGGTGATGAGGATGGACACCGGAATCGCCACCAGGGCGATGACCGTCGGGCGCAGGGTGCCGAGGAACACGAACAGCACGAGGGCAACGAACACCGTTGCGCCGACGAGCTTGCCCTCGAGCGTGTCGATGGATGACTCGATGAAGCTCGCCTGGCGAAACGTCACCCGCGGCGCCTCCATGCCCGCGGGCAGGGTCTTCTTCAGGTCCATGAGCGCCGCTTCGATGGCGCGCGTCAGCGAGATGGTGTCCGCGGTCGGTTGCTTCTGGATGCCCAGGATGACGGCGGGCCGTCCTTCGAAGCCGGCGTCACCGCGGCGCACCGCCGGCGAGAAGTCGACCTCGGCAATCTGGCGCAGCCGCACGGCCTGGCCGTTCCTTGCGGCCAGCGCGAGGTTGCGCAGGTCTTCGAGGCGGGAGGTGCGGCCGAGGTTGCGGATGAGGTACTCGCGGCCGTTCAGCTCGAGAAACCCGCCGGAGGTGTTCGACGAAAATCCCCGCAGGGCGGACTCGAGCTGCTGCATCGTGATGTCCAGCTCGGCCATCCGCGCCGTGTCGGGCTGGACCTGGTACTGGCGGACCTGGCCGCCGATGGGAACCACCTGCGCGATGCCGGGTATCGACAGCAGCCGTGGCCGCAGGACCCAGTCGGCGTACTCGCGCACGGCCATCGGATCGATCCTGCTCGTGTCGATGGGCAGCGCCACCTGCAGGATCTCGCCCATGACGGAGCTCACCGGTCCCATCCGCGGCTGCACCGCTTCGGGCAGTGTTCCCTCCATCGTCGCCAGGCGCTCGGCGACGACCTGTCGGGCGCGGTAGATGTCGGTCGCCCAGTCGAAGGTCAGGTAGACGAACGACAGGCCCGCGCTCGACACCGAGCGGATGCCCTCGACGCCGGGCAGGCCGTTGAGCGCCGTCTCGAGCGGGAAGGTGATGAGCTGTTCGACCTCCTCGGTGGCCATGCCGCCGGCCTCGGTCATCACCGTCACGGTGGGCCGGTTGAGATCCGGGAACACGTCGACCGGCGTGCGCGTGAGCGTGAACGCGCCGTACGCCATCAGGATCGCGCCCAGCATCAGCACGAGAAGCCGGTTGGCGAGACTCGATTCGAGAAGCCATCGGAACATCGCCGGCTCCTCAGCGGACCTGGTTGACGAGCGTGGCGCCGCGCGTCGCCACCCGATCGCCCGGCTGCAGCCCCGATCCCACGGCGACCCGCGTGCCGTCCAGCGGCTCGGTGGTGACCACGCGCGGCTCGAATCGCTCCGGGCGCGTCTTGACCCAGACGATGGTCTGGTTCGACGGGTTCCTCACCAGCGAGCTGGCCGGAACGGGGATGCCGTCGACGCGGGTCTTCGACTGCACGAAGACCCGCACCGGTTGCCCGACGGCGAGCTGGCCGAGTGCCTTGCCGTCGGCAGCGAAGCTCATGGGCAGCGCCTGTTCTCGAAGGCTGCGTGCCGCGCCGAGGAAGGTGAGCGGCACCTTCTGGTCGCCGATGGCGATGCTCGCGCCGCCGACGTCGGAGGCCATTGCAGGGTCGTAGGCCACCGCTTCGATGCGCAGGCGCGTCGGGTCGACGACCTCGAAGACCAGCTCGCGGGCGTCGACGAGCTGTCCGGCAACCGCGTTGGCCGTTGCGATGACGCCGCTGACGGGCGCAACCAGCGCCTCGCGGTTGCCGAGGCCCGCGCCCAGTGCCGCGATGCGTTCGGTCAGGCTGGCCACGTCCGCCTCGGCCGCCTCGAGGTCGCGCCGTGCGACCGTGTCCTCGAGCTGGCGCAGTCGCGCGAGGCGTCTCTCGGCCACCGACCTGGCACTGCGCAGCTCGGCCAGTTGCGCGACCTGGTTGGAGCGCTCGATGGATCCCACGGTGGGCATCACGTAGGCGAGCACCTCGCCCTTGCGAACGACCTGGCCGATGCCGGGTAACCCCTTGGGGGCGGCCTCGAGCCGACCCGCGATGGACGACTGGATGCGCCCACCGGCGTTGGGATCCATGACCACCCGCCCGGCCAGCTCCAGGGTCCGCGGGATGGCATGCCGCTGGACGCGCATCGTCCGGACGTTCAACTGGCGCTGTGCCGGCTTGGGCAGGAACACGCTGCCGTCGGGCAGCCGTTTGGGGGCGTTGCCCGATGCCGCGGCCACGGGCTCGTCGTGGTCATGCCCGGGGCCGGCGTAGACCGGCGCCGGCAACAGCAGGCAAGCGCCGAACAGGGCGAAACCGAGCAGCGTCGGTGCGAGGCGCTTCATTTCGCGTCTCCCGTGCGATTGCGCGTCGTGAGGCGACGCGCCGCCCATGCCATCGGGACCAGCAGCGCGATCGAGCCGATCCCGATGCCGGCCGCAGTGGCGTACGGACCCGACACCCACGAGGCGGATGCCTCGACCGGGTGTTCTTCCTCGTGGATGTCGAGCTCGCCGGCCAGCAGCTCGGACTCGCGGCCGACGGTCACCATGGCCGTCACCGCAGTGACGCCATGCGCGGGCGCGGTGCCCAGCTCGGCCTCGAACACCCCGTCGCCCTCGTCGGAAAGAGCGAGCCTGGTGCCGCCGAGCTCCACCTCGAGTCGGGCGTTGGTGACCGGGCTGTTGTCCTCGGCGCGGTCGAGGTAGAGGGTGAGGTGTCTGCCGTCGAGGATGCCGACGAGCTCGAACGCGTCCGAGACCGCCTCGAACCGGGGCGATGCGGCAGTGCCGGGCGCCTGCGGCGCGTCGTCGTGGTCGTGTCCCGGCCCCGCCATGAGGGGCGTGGAAAGCGACGCGGCGAGCAGGGCGCCGACCAGGCATGTGTTGAATCGTTCGAATCGCATGATGTCGGTTGTCCGGTTCATTCGGGCAGCAGGCCCAGCGCTTGACGCAGCGCGGATACGGCGGTGGCGACGGCGACGCGGGTCCGCGCGGCCTGGCGCTGCGCCTCGACGGCCTCGAGCTCGACGCGCAGCCGCGTGGGCAGATCCGATTCGCCGAGCCTGAAGGACCTCTCGATGAAGCCGCGCACGTCGCGCGCGAGCGCAGCGCGCCGCTCGGCAGCCGTCAGTTGCTCCCGTACCGTCTGCAGCCTTGCGCGCGAACCCTCGATCTCGGCGAGCACCCGGGCGCGCTCGAGACCGAGCTGGGCGGTCAGTTCGTCCGCATCGGCCCGGGCGGAAGCGATGCGTGCCTGGGCACGCGGACCGGCTCCGAAGGGGATGCGCACCCCGAACACGAGGCTGTTGTTGTACGACTCACCGAAGGCGCCCCGCTCGGCGATTGCGGAGATGACGACTTCGGGATTGGCGCGTCGCTGAACGGCCGCGAGGTCGGCGGCACGTCGGCTCTGCTCGCCCAGCACGGCCAGCTCCGCGAGCGCCGGATGGGCCGTGTCGAGCTGCTGCGGCTGCGGCGTGCCGGTCGGCTCGGGTTCGCTGCGCAGCGCAGACTCGGGAACGGCGCCTTCCAAGGGGATGCCGACGAGGGCAGCGAGTGCCTGGCGAGCCGAAGTACGTGCGGCGGCGGCATCCGCGAGCGTGACTTCGGCCTGCGCCACCGTGCCTTCGGCCTGGAACAGGTCGGCGCGGGACAGCTCGCCTGCCTGCTGGCGCCTGAGCACGTCTGCGTTCAATCGACGAGCGTTCTCCAGGCGGTCGACGGCGAGCCCGTGCTCGAGCTCGGCGCGCTGCCATTCCCACCAGGCGTCGCGAATCGCCGCGGCCAGCCTCAACCGGGCTGCGGACACCCGCGCATCGACGGCCGCCAGCTGCGCGTCGGCCAGTCGGGCGGTGCGTTCACGCTCGCCGGGCAGCCACAGCGGCGCCGACAGGCCGACGTCGTACTCGCGCTCTCCCGACCTCGAGCCGACACGGTCGGTGCGGGCCGTGATGTCGGCCACGAGAGGGCCGGCCGTCCAGGTGGCGGCGGCCTGTCGTGCCGCCAATGCGGCGTCCAGGCGCGAGAGGCGCGATGCCGCCGGAGGCTGCAAAGCCCAGGCCGTCTCGAAGGCTTGCGACAGGGTGAGCGCCCTCGGTGGACCCACCCGTTCGGCCGTCGAAAGCGACGGCTGCGGCTGGCTCCACGCCGGGGGACTTGCCAGGAGCGCGCCCGCGGCCAGCATCCCGACCAGCGCACGCGTCCGAAGAATACGGAACATCCGACTCTCCAGTGATGGACCACATGGGGAAAGTCGGCGAGGGGTGCGCTTGCCGCGCACTGTTGGACACCGCGCCTCGAACCGAGGCGTCGGTCTCGCGAATCAGAACAGAAGTCGGGCTTGCCCCTGCCCGCCTCGCCGACTCAGGCGAGTGCAGGCCAGTTGGGGCGATCGATGCGTGTCACCGGCGCGGGCGGTGCACCGGACGGGGGCGGGACGAAGCGCTCGCGCGCCAAGGGCTCGGCCACGACCCGGGGCGCGGCGAACAGGATCGCCGCAGTGGCTGCGTGGCACGTCGAGCAATCCGAATCGGCGCCCGGCAGTGATGAGTCGACGGTGCCGTCCGGCGTGTCGGCCGCCTTCTTCGCGTCGACCGAGGCATGTTCGTGCGGGTGATGCCCGAGATGCGTCGCCTTGCTCGTGCCCTCGTGGCGGCAATAGGGCGCGGCCACTGCCCAGGATGCCTGGAACACCACGAGGAATGCCAGGAAGATGACGACGAGCCGGCGCATGCCCGAACTTCGACCGATCACG
This sequence comes from Burkholderiales bacterium 70-64, assembly GCA_001898645.1. Classification (GTDB taxonomy): domain Bacteria; phylum Pseudomonadota; class Gammaproteobacteria; order Burkholderiales; family Burkholderiaceae_E; genus Zeimonas. The sequence continues at coordinate 246,013 of MKUQ01000016.1, read as the reverse complement.
GTGTCGGCCGTGAGCGTCACCCGGTGTGCCCAGGGTCCGGGCGCGCTGCATCCTCGGCAGGTTCAGCCTGCGGCCACGCCCGGCGTGCGCACGCCTGGCAGTAAGTGGGAGACTTGGGAAGGTTCTCTTCCGCTTGCGCACCCCAAGCCGAAACGGGAATTGCCGTCGGCATGGTCGGCGTACCGCACAGGGCACGCAGGAGGTTGACGCGACGCGACAGATGGTAGTTCCAGTAGCCGTTGGAGCCCTCGGTGACGACGAGTTCGTTCCTCTCGGCGTCGGTCGTGGGTAACTGCACCCCCTTCATCGTTTCGAACAGGCTCATGGTGCGTGCAGGTGATGTGAATGATCGGGAGGGTTACCTCGGCTGACGGGGGATCATAGCGCACCTGCAGATACCCACGACGGCTGCATTCCCGATGGAAGATGCAGACCTTCACGGCGGACGCGCCGGCCGTGCCGGGCGCCTCGAGACAAAAGGGCTTCCGAGAGGAAGCCCTTGTCGAACAAGCACTTGAAGCGTTGGTAGGCCGTACTGGATTCGAACCAGTGACCAACGGATTAAAAGTCCGCTGCTCTACCAGCTGAGCTAACGGCCCGTTCGCGCGGCGATCGCCGATCTCGTTCGCTCGCGAAGCCCGCCATTTTATGGGTTCGCACCGGGCGGGTCAAACGACGGGGGTGTGGGCAGGGTGGGGCGTGAGGCCGGCGCGCGTCGCTGCGAGGGTGTGCCGCGCGCGGCGGCGCTCACGCCATGCGTTCGACGCGCCAGACCTGGTAGCGCATCGCCGTGACCGCGCCGGCGATGATGGCCGCCAGGGCGAGGAAGGAGCCGAGCGACAGCGTGGACACGCCCGAGAGCCCCTGGCCGATGGTGCAGCCGAGGGCGGTGACGCCGCCCACGCCCATCAGCGCGCCGCCGACCAGGTGGTTGGCGGTGTCTTCGGCGCCGTGCAGGCCTTCCCAGCGGAAGCGGCGCGCGGCGACGGCGTACAGGAATGAGCCGGCGATCATGCCGAGCACGGCGGCGATGCCGACGGTGACGTGCTTGCTGGCGTCGCTCCAGAACATCAGCAGCTCCAGCGTGTAGGCCACCGGCGAGACGAAGGAGAACGATTCGGCGCGCCCCGAGTTGGTGGCGATGAACGCCTCTTCGAGGGTGCGGGGATCTTCGGCGACGTAGCCGAGGTGCGCCGAGACGTACCAGGCGGCGACGATCACGGCGCCGGTGGCGACGCCGCCCAGCACGTTGTCGAAGCGGCGGAATTCGCGGCCGGCGAAGGCGAAGGCGATGAGGGCGCCGCCGATCGCCAGGCCCAGCGTGATGCGCAGAGTATCGACCGCGCCGGCGTCGTCGCCGGCAAGCAGGCGCGGCAGGTCCTGGCCGGGCGCGAGCCGGGCGGAGACGGTGTCGACGGTGGCCACGCGTACCACGCCGAAGACGCCCTTGAGGGTCATGTAGGCGGCCAGCCCGAGGGCGAGGAAGGTCACCACGCCCTTGAGCGAGCCGCCGCCGATGCGCACCAGGGTCTTGCTGCCGCATCCGGAGGCGAGCACCATGCCGAAGCCGAACAGGAAGCCGCCGACGAGGTAGGACAGCCAGGTGAAGGCGGGCACGGCGTAGATTGACTTGGTGACGTCGATGAGGCCGGCGGCATCGAGCAGCTGCGCGCCGACGATGGCCACGCCGATCGCGCACAGCCACATGCGCATGCGGGTCCATTCGCCCATGTTCTGGATGTCGGAGATGGCGCCCATGGTGCAGAAGTTGGTGCGGTTCATCACCGCGCCGAGCACCAGCCCGAGCGCGAAGATGCTCCACACCACCATCGCGTGCAGCGCGGGCAGGTCGGCTTCCTGGATCATCGGGGCGGCTGGCGGTAGCGGGTCGGGTCGGCGAGGCCGGCGGCGGCGAATCCTTCGCGCCGGATGCGGCAGGCGTCGCACGTGCCGCAGGCCCGGCCCTGCTCGTCGGCCTGGTAGCACGAGACGGTGGCCGAGTAGTCGATGCCGAGCCGCACGCCCTCGCGGATGATGGCCGCCTTGGGCATGTCGATGATGGGCGTCCTGACGTGGATCGGCCGGCCTTCGATGCCGGCCTTGGTGGCGAGGTTGGCCAGCTGCTCGAAGGCGGCCACGAAGGCGGGGCGGCAGTCGGGGTAGCCGGAGTAGTCGACGGCGTTGGCGCCGAAGTGGATCTCCCCGGCCTGCAGCACTTCGGCCCAGCCCAGCGCGACGGCGAGCATGATGGTGTTGCGCGCCGGCACGTAGGTGACCGGGATGGTGCCCGGCGCGCCGGGGCGCTCGGGCACGGCCAGCGAGGCGTCGGTGAGCGCCGAGCCGCCGAAGCGGGAGAGGTCGAGGTCGACGATCTCGTGGCGCGCGGCGCCGAGCGTGCGCGCGATGCGCGCGGCCGCGTCGAGCTCGGCGGCATGGCGCTGTCCGTAGCGCAGCGACAGCGCGAAGCACTCGCGGCCCTGCTCGCGCGCCAGGCCGAGCACGGTGGCCGAATCGAGCCCGCCCGAGAGCAGGACCACCGCGCGCGTCATTTGGCGGCCGGCAGGCTCGCCAGGCGTTCCTTCGCCAGCTGTGCGGCCTGGCTGTCCGGGTACTTCTGGACCACCGTCTCGAGGGTGCGCCGCGCGGCGCGGCGGTCGCCGCTCTCGGCCTGCGCATAGCCGACGTTGAGCATCGCGTCGGCGGCGCGCGGATTGTCCGGATAGCGCGCCAGCAGCGCCTGGTGGCTGGCGATCGCGGCCTTGTAGTCCTTCAGCGCGAACTGGCTGCTGCCGATCCAGAACAGCACGCCGGGCATGAACGGGCTGTCTGGGTATTGCGCCTGGAACTGCTGGAACGCGCCGAGCGCGCCGCGGAAATCGCCGCCGCGAAACTGCGCCAGGGCCGCATCGAAGGCGCGCTTCTCGCTCTGCTCGACGGTGACGGTGCGCCCGTCGATCTGCGTGCTGACCGGCTCGAAGCGCTTGATGCGCGTGTCCACGGTGGCCAGCTGCTCGTGCAGCTGGCGCTGCGTGGTGGCCAGCTCGTTGGTCTGGACCTCGAGCTGTCCTCGCAGCCGGGCGACCTCCTGGCGCATGGCATCGAGCTGCGACTGCAGCTCGAGCTGTCCGCGCGAGGTCTGCTCGATGCGCTCGACACGCGCGCCGAGCGCCGAGAGCTGGCGCGACAGCTCGTCGACGCGCCCGCGCAGGTCGAGGATGGCGCGGCGCGCCTCGTCGTCGGAGAACAACGCGGCGTGTGCGCCCGGCGCGGCCCCGAGCAGCGCCGCCGCGGCGGCGAGTGCCGACAGGGCTGCGCGCAGCTTCACTGGTACACCACGTCGACGCGGCGGTTCTCGGCGTAGGAGGCTTCGTCCTGGCCGGTGGCGCGCGGGCGCTCCTCGCCGAAGCTGACGGCCTCCATCTGCGCTTCGGCGACGCCGAGCGCCGACAGCGAGCGCCGGACCGCTTCCGCGCGCTTCTGCCCGAGCGCGAGGTTGTACTCGCGGCTGCCGCGCTCGTCGGTGTTGCCCTGGAGCGCGACGCGCCGATCCTTGTGGCTCACCAGGTAGCGTGCGTGCGCCTCGATGACCGGGCGGAACTCGTCCTTGACCACGAAGCTGTCGAAGTCGAAGTAGATGCTGCGCTTGGCCAGCGGGCTGTTCGGGTTGTTCAGCTCGTCGGTGGCGCCGGCCTGCACCTCGGCCACGCCGCGTTCGCTGGTGGCGCCGGCCGCCGCGCCGCTGGTGGCCGCGCCGTTGCGCGATTCGATCGGCGCCGGTCCCTTGCCCGCCTCGTCTTCCAGCTTGACGCTGGAGCCGCAGGCGACGAGGAAGGATGCCATCACTGCCATCAGGAGGAATCGGATCGAGAGTCTCATGTCTGTACTTCCAAGGGGGAGGTCGTGACTGTTGGTGGAACCTCGGGCCGTCGCGCCGTCACTTGACGAACGGTCCCCACGTCGGTTCCCGGATGTCGCCGGCGTTCGACGTCAGGCGCTGGCGCACCCGCCCGTCGACGCTGGCGGCGACCAGGGAATCACGGCCGCCGGCCTGGGTCGCGTACATGACCCACCGGCTGTTGGGCGAGAAGCTGGGCGATTCCTCGCGACCGCCGTCCGACAGCAGCGTCTCGCTGCCGCCGGCGAGGCTGCGCACCGCCACCAGGAAGCGGCCGTCGCGGCGCGTGAGGTAGGCCAGCATCTTGCCGTCGGGGCTGATGCGCGGGCTGACGTTGTACGAGGAGCCGAAGGTGACGCGGGTGGCCTCGCCGCCGGTGACCGCGATGCGGTAGATCTGCGGCGAGCCGCCGCGGTCGGAGGTGAAGTAGATGCTCTTGCCGTCGGAGGCGAATACCGGCTCGGTGTCGATGCCGGACGAGCTGGTGAGGCGGCGCGGCGCGCCCGAGCCGTCGGAGTTGATGAGGTAGATCTGCGACAGGCCGTCGCGGGTGAGCGCGACGGCCAGCGTGCGGCTGTCGGGCGACCAGGCGGGTGCGCTGTTGCTGCCCTTGAAGTTCGCCACGGCCTGGCGCTGCCCGGTCGACAGCGTGTGGACGTATACCACCGGCTTGCGGCTCTCGAACGAGACGTAGGCCAGGCGCGTGCCGTCGGGCGACCACGAGGGCGAGATGATGGGCTCGGGCGAGGTCAGGGGGGAGACGACGTTCTCGCCGTCCCAGTCGGCGACGTTGAGCCGGTAGCGGTTGCCCTGCTTGGACACGAAGGCGATGCGCGTGGAGAAGATGCCCTTCTCGCCGGTGATCTTCTCGTACACCCAGTCGGCGATGCGGTGGCCGCCGTAGCGCAGATCGGGCTCGCTCACCACCAGGGATTCGCCGCCGAGCACGTTCTGGCGCACGGCGTCGCTCAGGCGGAAGCGGATCTCGTAGCGGCCGTCGGCCAGGCGTGCGATCGAGCCGGTGAGCACCGAGTCGGCGCCGCGCGCGCGGATGTCGGTGAAGTTCACCGATGCCGTCTCGGACAGGGTCGCCTGCGGGTCGATGACGCGAAAGACGCCGCTGCGGGAGAGGTCTGCGCGCACCACGTCGACCGCCTGCTGCGTGGAGCGCCCGTCGGTGGCGAAGGCGGCAATGGCGATCGGATACTGGGTCGCTCCCACGCCGGAAACATCGATGCGCATCTGTGCATGCGCGGCGGGGAGGGCGAACGCGAAGAGCAGAGCCAGGAGCAGATGCCTCATGAAGCTCCTCATGAAGACCAAGCGCGGATTATAGGACGGATGTCTAGCGATCATCCCGCGGGCCCCGGTCGATCTCGAGCTGCGACGGGCAGGTGCCGTCGCGCTGGCGCGGCAACGGGTCGGAGCGCCGGATGCCGCGCTCGGCCGCCTCGTCCCAGGAGGGCACGCCGCTGGAACGGCGCAGCTTCACCGACGTGATCGAGCAATCAGGCGCCACCGACACCAGGAACACCGCCTTGGGGTTGCCGGTCAGGTCGGCCGGCACCTGGTAGATGGTGTTCGAGCGGATCAGCGAGGACAGGCGCGCGACGTAGCCGGCATCGGTGCCGCCGCCCCCGCCGCCGGCCTCGACTCCCGATGCGGCGCCGGCGCGTGCCACGTCGCCGGGCGTGCCGGCCTTGGCGCGCAGGCGCTCGAGATAGGCCTCGCGCTGCTTCTCGTCCTGCTCGCGGCGGGCCTTCTCCTGCGCTTCGCGCTGTGCCTTCTGCTCGGCTTCGCGCCGGGCTTTCTGCTCCGCCTCGCGTTTGGCCTCGGCCTGCTCCTTCGCGCGCAATTCGGCCGCCTTGCGGGCTTCGGCTTCCTTGCGCGCCTCGGCCTCCTTGCGGCGCTGCTCGGCCTGGCGCTGCGCCTCTTCCTGCTTCTGCTGGGCGGCGCGCCGCTGCGCCTCGCGCCGGGCCGCTTCTTCGCGCGCCTTGCGCTCGGCTTCGCGCTGCTGCTCGAGCACGATGTCGGGCTTCGGAACGGGCGGCTCGGGCGTGGCCTGGGTGACGGGCGGCGGGGGCGGCGGCCTGGGCGGCTCGGGCGCCGGAGCCACCGGCTGCGGCGCGCTCGGCGCTGACGGCGTCCAGATCTCGGCGGCCACCGGCCCGGGCGGCTGCGTCTGCCAGCGGATGCCGACGAACAGCATCAGCAGCAGCAAGCCATGCACCATCACGGCCAGCGCGAAGGCGCGGCCCCGTCCGCGCGGCACCGGCGGCTTGCGCGCCGGGCCGGCGCCGCCCGAGCGCGGCATCCCGGAGGGCAGGCCGTCGGCGGGGTCGAAGGAGGTCGGGGCGGGCATGTGCAGCGGTGGGTGCCGGGAGAGCGGTTCAGCCGGCCGGCTTGACCATCAGGGCGATGCGTCCGATGTTCATCTTCTGCAGGGCGTTCATGACCTCGATCACGACCTCGTAGCGCACCGAGCGGTCGCCGCTGATCACCACCGGCATCTGTGCGTCGTCGCCGCGCAGCTGCTCGATCGCGCCGGGCAGGTCGCCGCGTGCGACGCGGCGTTCCGACGGATCGCCGGTATTGACGCCGCGCACGCGCAGCCCGCCGTCGGCGCGCACCTGCACCTCGATGTAGCGGTCGGGCTTGGTGTTGCTGCGCCCGGCGCGCGGCAGGTCGATGGTGCCCGGCGGGATCAGCGGTGCCGTGACCATGAAGATGACCAGCAGCACCAGCATCACGTCGATGTAGGGTACGACGTTGATCTCGTTGACCAGTCGGCGGCCCCGACCGCCGGCACGTGCGCTCTGTCCGATGGCTGGCATCTCAGTGCGCCTGCCGCTGCAGGATGTTGGAGAACTCGTCGATGAAGCTCTCGAAGCGCGTCGACAGGCGATCCATGTCGTAGGCGAAGCGGTTGTAGGCCACCACCGCCGGGATCGCCGCGAACAGGCCGATGGCGGTGGCGACCAGCGCCTCGGCGATGCCCGGCGCCACCGAGGCCAGGGTGGCCTGCTGCACGTTGGCCAGGCCGCGGAACGAGTTCATGATGCCCCAGACGGTGCCGAACAGGCCGATGTAGGGGCTCACCGAGCCGGCCGAGGCGAGGAAGGCGAGGCTGGACTCGAGCGCGTCGAGCTCGCGCTGGTAGGCCGCGCGCATGGCGCGGCGCGAACCGTCGAGCATGGCGGCGATGTCGCCGGGCTTCTGCTGGCGGGTCTTGAGGAATTCGCTCATGCCCGATTCGAAGATCCGCGCGAGCGAGCCGTGGTCGCTGCCCTCGCCGCGGATCTGCTGGTACAGGGTGCCCAGGTCGCGATCGGTCCAGAACTCGGCCTCGAAGCGATCGGTGGCGCGCTGCGCGCTGCGGATGGCGAACCACTTGCGGAAGATGACGCTCCAGGAGCCGAGCGAGATCAGCAGCAGGAGCGCCATGATCAACTGCACCAGCACGCTGGCGTTGGCCACCATGCTGACGACCGACAGTTCGCTGTTCATGAGGGGTTCACGTTCCGGCAGGAGGGTGCGCAGCGCTCGCCGCCGCCCGTTCGTGGAGCCAGCGGGGAATGCCGGTCGGGCGGCCGTCGCTGCGCCGGATCGCCGCGATGCGCACGCTGGCGGCCACCAGGGGCGAGGGATCGCCGTGGCGGCGGGCGCTTTGCCACAGGATCCAGGAGGCGGGGCGCGCCTTGACCAGACGCACGTCGACGTGCAGCTCGTCGTCGAGGCGCGCCGGCCGGCGGTAGTCGACGGCGATCTCGCGCACCACGAAGGCGATGTCCTGCTCCTCGGCCATCCGGGTGTGGGCGGCGCCGAGCGCGCGCAGCCAGTCGGTGCGGGCGCGCTCGAAGAAGCGCAGCCAGTTCGCGTAGTAGACGATGCCGCCGGCATCGGTGTCTTCGTAGTACACGCGCACCGGGATCGAGAACGACGGCAGCGGGGTTTGCGCCGGCCCGGCGTTGCCGCGTGCCGAGGGCAGCGCCGGCGGCGCCTCGGCGTACGGGCCGGCCGGGGACGTGGGCGCGGGGACGGGTGCGGTCACGGGCGGATTCTACCAATGCACGCACCGCACCCATGCGGGCGCACCCGGGCGCGTTCAGGTGCGCTCGGACGCGCCGGTCCCCGCCGCGGTGCCGCTTCCCGTCGCGCTGTCGCCGGACCACAGCTCGGGTTCGGCGGCGGCCGGGCGCACCAGCCCGAAATGCTGCCAGGCGGCCGCGGTGGCCACGCGCCCGCGAGGCGTGCGCTGCAGATAGCCCTGCTGGATCAGGTAGGGCTCGAGCACGTCTTCGATGGTGTCGCGCTCTTCGCCGATGGCCGCGGCCAGGTTGTCCAGGCCGACCGGCCCGCCCGAGAACTTCTCGATCACCGCCTGCAGGAGCTTGCGGTCCATCACGTCGAAGCCGCTCGCGTCGACGTCGAGCATGCGCAGGGCCGCGTCGGCGACGGCCGCATCGATGCGGCCCTGCGCCTTCACCTCGGCGTAGTCGCGCACCCGCCGCAGCAGCCGGTTGGCGATGCGCGGGGTGCCGCGCGAGCGGCGCGCGATCTCGCGCGCGCCGTCCTCGCCGGTGGGCGCGCCGAGCAGCTGTGCCGAGCGTGCGACGATGCGGGTGAGCTCCTCGACCTCGTAGAACTCGAGCCGCGCCACGATGCCGAAGCGGTCGCGCAACGGGTTGGTGAGCATGCCGGCGCGCGTGGTGGCGCCCACCAGCGTGAACGGCTGCAGGTCGAGCTTGATCGAGCGCGCGGCCGGTCCTTCGCCGATCATGATGTCGATCTGGAAGTCTTCGAGCGCCGGGTACAGGATCTCCTCGACGACCGGCGACAGGCGGTGGATCTCGTCGATGAAGAGCACGTCGTTGCGCTCGAGGTTGGTGAGGATGGCCGCGAGGTCGCCGGGGCGCTCGAGCACCGGGCCCGAGGTCTGGCGCAGGTTCACGCCCATCTCGGCCGCGACGATGTGCGCCAGGGTGGTCTTGCCCAGCCCCGGTGGACCGAACAGCAGCAGGTGGTCGAGGGCCTCCTCGCGCCGGCGTGCCGCGGCGACGAAGATCTCGAGCTGCTCGCGGATCTTCGCCTGCCCCACGTAGTCGGCGAGGCGGCGCGGCCGCAGCGCGCGCTCGACCACTTCCTCGGCGGGCGAGGCGGGCGAGGCGGCGATCAGGCGGTCGTGCTCGATCATGGCTTGGCCAGCAGCTTGAGCGCCTGCTTGATGCCGTCGGCCACCGAGATGCCGGCCGGCAGCTGGCGGATCGCGGCACCGGCTTCGCGTTCCGAGTAGCCCAGCGCGAGCAGCGCGTGCAGCACGTCGATGCCGGCATCGGAGGGCGCGGCGTGCGCGCCGGCGTCGACCTCGGGGGCGAGCTTGCCCTTGAGCTCGAGCAGCAGCCGCTCGGCGGTCTTCCTGCCGATGCCGGGCACTTTCTGCAGGCGCCCGGACTCCTGCAGGGTGACCGACCGGGCCAGGTCGGCGACCGACATGCCGGAGAGCACTGCCAGCGCGGTGCGCGGGCCGACGCCAGAGATGCGGATCAGCTGGCGGAACGCCTCGCGCTCGTCGCTGCCGAGAAAGCCGTACAGCAGGTGGGCGTCTTCGCGCACGACCTGGTGCGTGAGCAGGGTGACCCGCTCGCCGGCCGCCGGCAGGTCGTAGAAGGTGCTCATCGGTACGTCGACCTCGTAGCCGACGCCGGCCACGTCGACGAGCAGCGTCGGCGGGCGCTTGTCGAGCAGGGTTCCGCAAAGGCGACCGATCATGCGCGGATCTTACCGGAGGCGCCTGCTGCCGGGGCCGCCCGCTGCCGGAGCAGGCTTCTGCCGGAGCAGGACGCTGCCGCTATCGGAGCCGCCCGCGCCGCAGGCCCGGGCGGCGTGCCGCCGGCGCCTCGACCCCCGCCGCCAGCGCGGACGCCCCGGCGGCTCGAGCCATCGCCGCCGCGTGCGCGTGGCAGATCGCGCAGGCGAGCGCGTCGGCGGCGTCGGTGGAAGGCACGCCGGGCAGCCGCAGCAGGCGCTGCACCATCGCCTGGACCTGCGACTTGGCGGCGCGGCCGTAGCCCACCACGGCCTGCTTGACCTGCAGGGCGGTGTATTCGTGCACCGCCAGCCCGTGCGCGACCAGCGTGGTGATCGCCGCGCCGCGCGCCTGGCCGAGCAGCAGCGTGGACTGCGGGTTGACGTTGACGAACACGATCTCGGCGACTGCCAGCGTCGGGCGGTACGCGGCGATGACCTCGGCGATGCCGTCGTGGATCACCTTCAGGCGCGGCGCCAGGGCGCCGGGCGGGATGCGGATCACGCCGCTGGCGACGTAGCGCAGGCCGTGGCTGCCCTGGACGTCGATGACGCCGAAGCCGGTGACGCGCAGGCCCGGGTCGATGCCGAGGATGCGCATCGCGCCGGGCTAATGCCGGAAATGGCGCACGCCGGTGAACACCATCGCGATGCCGCGCTCGTCGGCCGCGCCGATCACCTCGTCGTCACGCACCGATCCGCCGGGCTGGATCACGGCCACGGCGCCGGCGTCGGCGACCACGTCGAGCCCGTCGCGAAACGGGAAGAAGGCATCGGAGGCGACCACCGAGCCGGCGAGCTGCAGCCCGGCGTTGGCCGCCTTGATCGAGGCGATGCGTGCCGAGTCGATGCGGCTCATCTGGCCGGCGCCGACCCCCACGGTGGCGCCGTCGCCGCAGAACACGATGGCGTTGGACTTCACGTACTTCGCCACGCGCCAGGCGAACAGCAGGTCGCGCAGCTGGGCATCAGTGGGGGCGCGGCGCGTGACCACCTTGAGGTCGGCGAGGGTCACTTCATGGTTGTCGGCGCTCTGCATGAGCAGCCCCGAGCCGACCCGCTTGACGTCGTGCGCGTTGCGCCCGCGTGCCCAGTCGGTGGCGCCGTCGGCGCGCACCTGGTCGAGCGCGATCTCGAGCACGCGCGCATTGGCTCTGCCCGCGAGCACCTGCCGCGCTTCTTCGGAATACCCGGGCGCGAGCACCACCTCGACGAACTGCTTCGACACCGCCTGCGCCGCGGCCGCATCGAGCGGTCGATTGAAGGCGATGATGCCGCCGAACGCAGAGGTGGGGTCGGTGCGGAACGCGCGCGCGTAGGCATCGGCGGCGTCGGCGCCGAGCGCCACGCCGCACGGATTGGCGTGCTTGACGATGACGCACGCCGGCGTGTCGAAGCTCTTCACGCACTCCCAGGCCGCATCGGCGTCGGCGATGTTGTTGTACGACAGCTCCTTGCCCTGCAGCTGGCGCGCGGTGACCAGCGAGCCCGGCGCCGGGTACAGGTCGCGATAGAAGGCGGCGCGCTGGTGCGGGTTCTCGCCGTAGCGCAGGTCCTGCAGCTTGACGAAGCGGCCGTTGGCCTGGCGCGGGAACTCGCTGCGCGCGCCGTCGGGCTCGAGCGAGGAAAGGTAGTCGGAGATGGCGCCGTCGTAGTTCGACACCGCGTTGAACGCGGCCACGGCGAGCGCGAACCGCGTCGGGTCGGACAGGCCGCCGGTGGCGCGGATCTCCTCCAGCGCGCCGGCGTACTGGTCGGCGGCAGTGAGCACGCCCACGCCGCGCCAGTTCTTCGCGCCGGAACGCACCATCGCCGGCCCGCCGATGTCGATGTTCTCGATCGCCTCCTCGAGCGTGCAGCCGGCGCGCGCCACGGTGGCCTCGAAGGGGTACAGGTTGATCACCAGCAGGTCGATCGGCACGATGCCGTGCGCGGCGATCGCCTCCATGTGCGCCGGGACCTCGCGGCGCGCCAGCAGGCCGCCGTGGATGGTCGGATGCAGGGTCTTCACGCGGCCGTCGAGCATCTCGGGAAAGCCGGTGTGCGCCGATACCTCGGTCGCCGCGATGCCGTGCTGCGCGAGCAGCTTCGCGGTGCCGCCGGTGGACAGCAGCTGGATGCCGAGGCCGGCCAGCGCGCGCGCCAGCTCGACTACCCCGGTCTTGTCGGAGACGCTGATGAGGGCGCGCCGGATCGGAAGGGTCATGTTCAGAGCATCCCGTGCTGCTGCAGCTTCTTGCGCAGCGTGTTGCGGTTGATGCCGAGCATCTCGCTGGCCCGCAGCTGGTTGCCGTGCGCCTCGCGCATGACCACCTCCAGCATCGGACGCTCGACGGCGTGGATCACCATGTCGTAGATCGAACAGGGCTGCGCACCCTCGAGGTCGCGGAAGTAGCGCTCGAGACTGTGGACCACGGCATCGTCGATAGGGGATCTTCTGCTCATGCTGCATCGCTCCGCAGGAACTTCCGGTCGTTGGCGGCGCGGCCCTGCGGCCGCGCGGGATCGCCGACGTTCGCCCGCTGGAAGTGGAGCCCGATGGCGGCCAGCTGTGCCTCGGGCGACTCGAGGGTGTGGAAGTGCGCGAGGAACGCCCGCGCGCCTTCCCGCTTCGCGAGGTACCAGCCGACGTGCTTGCGCGCGCTGCGCACGCCGCTGGCCTCGCCGTGGAATGCGTAGTGATCGAGCAGGTGATCGCGCAGCACGGCGCCGATCTCGGCGTCGTCGGGCTCGGCGAGCAGCGAGCCGGTGGCGAGGAAGTGCGCGATCTCGCGGAAGATCCATGGCCGGCCCTGGGCGGCGCGCCCGACCATCACCGCGTCGGCGCCGGTGGCGCGCAGCACCTCGCGCGCGGCCTGCGGCGAGTCGATATCGCCGTTGGCCACGACCGGGATCGACACGGCGGCCTTGACCTCGGCGATGGTCGCGTACTCGGCGCGTCCGCGAAACGCGCAGGCGCGCGTGCGGCCGTGCACCGCGAGCATCGCCGCGCCGGCCCGTTCGAAGTCGCGCGCCAGGCGCACCGCATTGCGCCGCCCGGGCGCGGGGCCGGTGCGCAGCTTGACGGTGACGGGCACCGGCACCGCGCGCACCACCGCATCGACGATGGCCAGCGCGAGCCGCTCGTCGGACATGAGCGCGGAGCCTGCGGCCACGTTGCACACCTTGCGGGCCGGGCAGCCCATGTTGATGTCGATGACCTGCGCGCCGCGATCGACGTTGTAGCGCGCCGCCTCGGCCATCATCGCGGGATCGGCGCCGGCGATCTGCACCGCCCGGGGCTCCATCTCGCCCTGGTGGTCGATGCGCCGCGAGGTCTTCACGCTGTGCCACAGGCGCGGATCGGAGGCCGCCATCTCGGAGATCGCGTAGCCGGCGCCGAGGCGCTTGCACAGCTGGCGAAACGGGCGGTCGGTGACGCCGGCCATCGGGGCCACGAACACGCGGTTGCGCAGCACGTGCGGGCCGATCCTGATCGCGGACTCAGTCATCGCAGGAAAGGGCGGCGGTCTTCCGGTGTTTCCGGTGTACGGGGGATCGTCGCGCGCGGCAGCATTGCGATCGACGCGCGATGCGACGAAGGGAGGCGATTCTATCCAAAACGGCGCTGCCTAAAAAGCGTGCAGGGCAGGAAAAGAGAAAAAAAAGACGCTCGGTCAAGGTTGCGCGCCGAACCGCATCCGACACGCACGCGCATCCCGACATCAGGGGGATCGGAAGCCGAACATCAGCGCATCGGCGAAACGGTTGCGCGCGGGGGGCACGAGATCGAGCGCGCCCAGCGCGATCGACTCGAACGGGCCCAGGCCGCGCGCCGTGAAGACGCGTGCGAGCGCGTCGGTGAGCGCCACGGCGATGCCGCGGTCGAGCCGGCGCGTGCGCTCGAAGGCCGCCGGCGCCTCCTCGAGCGGGCGGCCCGCGGCGCGCAGCTCGCCGAGACGCTGCGCGAGCTCGAAGGCATCGCGCAGGCCCAGGTTCAGGCCCTGGCCGGCCACCGGATGCAGCGACTGCGCCGCGTTGCCGATCGCGATGCGCCGCGGATCGTCCCCGGGCGTACGCACGCGGCGCTGCAGCGGCGCGAGGATGCGTTCGCCGGCCGGCCGCAGCGCGCCGAGCGCATGGCCGAAGTGCGTGAGCAGCTCCTGGGCGAGTACCTCGGGCGCAAGCCCGGCGCGCCGCTCGGATTCGACCGGCCGCGCGCACCACACGAGCGCATGGCGATGCGGCTCGGGCAGCGGCAGCAGGGCGAGCGGACCCTCGTCGGTGAAGCGCTCGAAGGCCGCGCCCTGGCCGTCGCGCTCGGCGACGACCTCGGTCAGCAGCGCGGTCTGGTCGAAGTCGTGCACGCGGGCCGCTGCACCCGGGTCGCCGTCGGCGACCACGGTGAGCGCGATCGCCCGGCCGGAGCTGGCGCTCGCCTCGCCGCGGGCGGCCCCCGCGGCATCCACGGTACCGGCGGTACCCGCGGCGGGCGCAGTGGGTGCGGCAGGCGCCGTGGGCGTAGTGGACGCGGCGGACGTACCGGCCGGCGCCCCGGCCAGGTCGCCGGTCAGCGCATCGGCCAGCGCGCGATGCAAGGCGCCGTAGCGCAGCACGTAGCCGAGCGCCGGCGCGCCCACGTCGCCTGCATGGATGCGCGTGCGCCCGGCGCGGCCGCGCAGCGATACCTCGACGCGCAGGATGGGCTCCGCACGCGGCAGCGCGACGATGCGCGACAGCAGCTGCCAGCTGCCCAGCGACAGCGCCAGGCAGCGCGCGGCCAGCCAGCCGGGAATCTCGCCAGCCGGCGCATCGATGTCGACCTCGGGCGGCCGCAGCCCCTGGCGGGCCAGGAACAGCGCGAGCGCCATCGCCACCGGGCCGCGGCCCTCGATGCGCAGCGATCCGGGGCGGTCCGGCTCAGCCACGCATCAGCGCCTCGATGTCCTCGGGGCGCTTGGGCGCATCGAGGGTGAGGATCTCGCAGCCCGTATCGGTGACCAGCGCATCGTCTTCGATGCGGATGCCGATGTCGTGGAAGGCCTGCGGCACGTCGTCGGCGGCGCGCACGTAGATTCCGGGCTCGATGGTGAGCACCATGCCCGGGTGCAGGATGCGCCACGGCCGGCCGGCCTCGCCGGCGGCGGGCTCGCCCGGCTCGCGGTACTCGCCGCAGTCGTGCACGTCCATGCCCATCCAGTGGCTGGTGCGATGCATGTAGAAGCGGCGATAGGCGCCGGACTCGATCACCCCGTCGAGCGTACCCTGGAGCAGCCCGCAGTCGATCATGCCCTGCGCCAGCACGCGCACCGCGGCGTCGTGCGGCGCGGCGAAGCGCGCGCCCGGCTGCGTGGCGTCGACGGCCGCGCGCTGCGCCTCGAGCACCAGCTCGTAGAGGGTGCGCTGCGCCGCGCCGAAGCGGCCGTTGACCGGGAAGGTGCGCGTGATGTCGGAGGCGTAGCCGTCGAGCTCGCAGCCGGCGTCGATCAGCAGCAGGTCTCCGTCGGCCAGCCGGGCGTCGTTGCCGCGATAGTGCAGCACGCAGGCGTTGGCGCCGCCGGCGACGATCGAGCCGTAGGCGGGGAACTGCGAGCCGTTGCGGCGGAACTCGTGCAGCAGCTCGGCCTCGATCTCGTACTCGCGGCAGCCCGCGCGCGTGACGCGCATCGCGCGCACGTGCGCCGCCGCCGAGATCTGCGCGGCGCGCCGCATGGTGGCGAGCTCGTGCGTGTCCTTGAACAGGCGCATCTCGTCGAGCACGGCGTACAGGTCGAAGGCGCGCGCGGGCGCGGTCACGCCGGTGCGCGCCTGGGCGCGCACCGATCCCAGCCAGCGCTGCAGGCGCGCGTCGAGCGCGTCGTCGGCGCCCAGGGCATACCACAGCGCCGGCCGATCGGCCAGGAGCCTGGGCAGCTCCTCATCGAGGCTGCCGAAGGGCAGGCTGCGCTCGAAGCCGAAGCGTTCGCTGGCCGCTTCGGGGCCGTAGCGGAAGCCGTCCCAGGTCTCGCGTTCCGGGTTCTTCTCGCGGCAGAACAGGATCGATTCGGTGCGTCCGGCCTCGGCGATCACCACCAGCGCAGCTTCAGGCTCGGGAAAGCCGGTGAGGTAGTAGAAGTAGCTGTCCCAGCGGTACGGGTACTCGCTGTCGCGGTTGCGCGGCCGCTCGGGCGCGGTGAACGCGATGGCCACCCCGCCGCCCTGCGCGCGCATGGCATCGGCGAGCCGGAGCCGGCGTTCGGAATACGGAAGCATGGATCACCTCGCGCTCAATTGTGCATCCAGTTCTGCCAGCCGCTCGGGAGTGCCCACGTCGGTCCAGTGCCCGCCGAAATGCTCGGCGCCGGCGCTGCCGGCGGCGGCGGCCCGGCGCAGCAGCGGTGCGAGCGGCGCGCGTTCGTCCGTGGCCAGTCCCGCGAAGAGCCGCGCATGGTACACGCCGATGCCGCTGAAGGTGAGCCGCGGCGCGCCGTCCTCGCGCAGCAGCCCGTCGCGCACGACGAAGTCGCCCGCGGGATGGTGCGGGGGGTTGTCCACCAGCACGCACCAGGCCGACAGCCGCGCCGCGCTCATCTGCGCGGCGATGGTGCGGGCGCGCGCCGGATCGAAATCGGTGAACACGTCGCCGGCCACGACCAGGAACGGGCCCTCGCCGAGCAGCGGCAGCGCCCGGGCGATGCCGCCCGCGGTCTCGAGCGCCGCCGCCTCGGGCGAATAGCGGATGCGCAGGCCCCAGCGTGCGCCGTCGCCGAGCGCCTGCTCGATCATGGCGCCCAGGTGGGCATGATTGACGACCACCTCGCGAAAGCCCGCGCGCGCCAGCGCCATCAGGTGCCACTCGATGAGCGCGTGCCCGCCGGCGCGCAGCAGCGGCTTGGGGCAGCGGTCGGTGAGCGGGCGCATGCGCTCGCCGCGGCCGGCCGCGAGAATCATCGCGCGCATGGGCGGCGCCGCGGGCGGGGTCAGAAGGTGTAGCCCGCCACCGGGGCGCCCGATTCGCCGCCGGCCGCCTCGATGCGCTCGAGCAGGCGCGCCAGCGCGTCGAGCTCGCCGTAGCGGCGCGCCACCCCTAGCGCATAGCCGAGCACGCGCGGCATGTCGGCGAGGTAGCGGTCCTTGCCGTCGCGATGATGCAGGCGCGCGAAGATGCCGAGCACCTTGAGCTGTCGCTGCAGGCCCATCCATTCGAAATCGCGGTAGAAGGCGGCGAAGTCGTCCGCCACCGGCAGCCCGTGCCGGCGCGCCTCGTCCCAGTAGCGCGCCGCCCAGTCGATCTGCCGCGCCTCGGGCCAGGCCACGTAGGCGTCGCGCAGCAGCGATACCAGGTCGTAGGTGATCGGGCCGTACACCGCGTCCTGGAAGTCGAGCATGCCCGGGTTGGCGCTGCCCTCGAGCACCATGAGGTTGCGCGCATGGTAGTCGCGATGCACGAAGACGCGGGCCTGCGCCAGGTTGTTGGCGAGCAGCCGCTCGAACGCCTCGGCGAGCGTGCGCCGCTGGCCGGCGTCGAGCTCGATGCCGCGGTGGCGCGCGAGGTACCAGTCCGGATAGAGGTCGAGCTCGCGCTGCAGCAGGGCCCGGTCGTAGTCCGGGAATACGCCGGGGCGGCTGGCCGACTGCAGCCGGGCGAGCGCCGCGATGGCGTCCCGGTACAGGGCGTCGGCACGGCCGTCGAGCGGATCCCCGCCCTGCAGCTGCGACAGATAGGTGGTCGAGCCGAAGTCGTCCAGCAGCAGGAATCCGCGTTCGAGGTCGGCCGCGAGCACGCGCGGCACGCTGACGCCGGCCGCGGCGAAGACCTGCGCCGCGTGCACGAAGGGGCGGCAGTCCTCCATCGGCGGGGGGGCGTCCATGGCGATGAGGGAGGGAGCGCCGGGGCGCGCGGCGTCGACGCGGAAGTAGCGCCGGAAGCTCGCGTCGTCGGAGGCCGGGCGCAGGGTGTCGAGCGCGAGCGCCTGCGTGACGGCCGGCGAGGCGAGCCAGCCGCGCAGCTCGGCGAGTCGGGGATCGTCGGGGGTCGGTGTCATGCGGGTGGGCTCGGGTCGACTGCTGCCGGCGTCGGGCGGCGGACGGTCCGTATAATAGTCGAGCACTGCCTGCCTCCGGCCCGGCCGGCCTCCTTCCCACTGACATGCGCGACGAACACGCGCGGCGAATGCGCCGGCACCGTATCCGCACGATCATCGCGCTGTCGACGGCCTTCGCGGCCGCGCTGGCCGTGCCGCTCGGCGCGCGTGCCCAGGCCGGCTCCGGCTTCGTGCTCCAGCTCGATCCACGCCTGGGCGAGCAGCGCGCCGAGGTGGAGGAGGGCCGCCCGACCTACGGCCGCGGCGATCGCCTGACGGGCCGCACCGGCCGCGAGACGACGCTCGAAGGCGACGCCGAGGTGCGCAAGGCGGGCACGGTGGTGCGCGGCGACCGGCTGACCTACTACGAGGCCGACGACGAGCTGGTCGCGGTTGGCCACGTGCGGGTGGCGCGCGGCGGCAACGTCTTCACCGGCCCGCAGCTGCAGCTCAAGCTCGACGCCAACGAAGGGTGGTTCGAGTCGCCGAGCTACTACCTGGCCCAATACGGCGGGCGCGGCACGGCCGAGCGGATCGACTTCCTCGGCCCCGACATGATGCGCTTCAACGAAGCGAGCTATACCACCTGCCTGCTCGACGATCCGGCCTGGATCCTGCGCACCCGCACGCTGACCATCGACGAGGCCGCCGACGAGGGCAGCGGCCGCTCGGCCACCCTGTACTTCAAGGGGCTGAAGATCCTCGGGACGCCGGTCTTCGCGTTTCCGCTCAGCGACGAGCGGCGCAGCGGCTTCCTCGCGCCCTCGCTGTCGATCAACTCGCGCACCGGCGCCGAGGTGGTCGTGCCCTACTACTGGAACATCGCGCCGAACCGCGATCTCACGCTCTATCCGCGGCTGAGCACGCGCCGCGGCGTGCAGCTCGGCGGCGAGTTCCGCTACCTCGAGCCGTCGTTCTTCGGCAGCGCGAAGTTCGAGCTCAATCCCGAGGATCCCAAGACGCGCAGCACGCGCTACTACTACGACCTGCAGAACCAGTTCAACAACTGGAGCGGCTGGTCGGGCAGCTGGACGCTGCGCGGCGTCTCCGACGACGACTACTTCGTCGACTACTCGCGATCGATCCTCAGCAGCTCCGAGCGCATCCTGCCGCGCAACGTCTATGCCTCGCGCTCGCTCGGGCGCGACTGGACGGTGCTGCTGAGCATCCAGAAGTGGCAGGCGATCCTCGACGCGCGCCCCGGCCCCTACGAGCGGGTGCCGCAGATCCAGTTCCGCAACGTGCTGCGCGACGTGCACGGCTTCGACGCCGACACCCTGATCGACGCCACCCAGTTCGTCGCGCCCCTGCCCGGGCAGCCCCAGGGATGGCGCCTGGTGGCCAATCCCCAGCTCAGCTACCCGATCGTGCGTCCCGGCTGGTCCATCATTCCCAAGGCCATGCTGCACATGACCAGCTACCAGCTCGATACCGCGGGCGGGCTGCCGGCCTCGCAGTCGAGCGTGGTGCCGACCTTCTCGATCGATGGCGGGCTGGTGTTCGAGCGCCCGGCGCGGTTCTTCGGGCGCGAGGTCACGCAGACTCTGGAGCCGCGCCTGTTCTACGCGCGCACGCCGTTTCGCGACCAGTCGCAGCTGCCGGTGTTCGACACCACGGTGGCCGATTTCAACTTCGCGCAGCTGTTCTCGGAGAACACCTTCATCGGCCACGACCGCATCGCCGACGTCGACCAACTGACCGCCGCGGCCGTGTCGCGGCTGATCGATCCGGCCACCGGCGCCGAGCAGCTGCGTCTCGCGCTCGGGCAGCGCATCTACTTCTCGCCGCAGCGCGTGGCGATCCCAGGCGTCGCGCCGCGCACCGACGACCGCTCCGACGTCCTGCTGGCGGCCTCGGGCGAGCTGGGCGGGGGCAAGAGCTTCGATACCGGCGTGCAGTACAGCGTACGCAACTCCAACGTGCCGCGCTTCAGCGCGCTGTGGCGCTACCAGCCGCCCGATGGCCGCATCCTGAACCTCGGGGTGCGCTACCAGCAGGACCAGATCGGGCAGCTCGACGGGTCGTGGCGCTGGCCGGTGGCGCCGCGCTGGACCATGCTGGGGCGCCTGAACTACTCGTTCCTCGGTACCGGGGTCGATCCGGTGAGCGGGATCCCCAACGAGCGCGGCATCATCGAATCGGTGCTGGGCTTCGAGTACGATGCCTGCTGCTGGGGTGCCCGCTTCCTGCTGCACCGCTTCCTCACCGCGCAGGGCCAGTCGACCACGGCGTTCTTCGTGCAGCTCGATCTGAAAGGTCTGGCCCGGCTCGGCTCCAATCCCTTTGATATATTGCGCCGGAACATCCCCGGTTACCGCCTGCCCGGCGATCGGCCCGAGCTGCCGTCGCACTATTTCGGCTACGAATGATGCATCCAAGATCGATTCTCCGCCTGGCCGTCGCCGCGCTGCCGGCCCTGTCACTGATCCTGTCGAGCCTGCCCGGCGTGGCGCAGGCAGCGGCGGTGCGCGAGCTCGACCGCATCGTCGCGGTGGTCAACAGCGAGGCGATCACCGCCCAGGAGCTGGGGCAGCGCGTGCAGATGGCGCAGCATCAGCTGCGCCAGCAGAACATCGAGGTGCCGCCGACCGACGTGCTGGAGAAGCAGGTCCTCGAGCGGATGATCAGCGACCGCGCGCAGCTGCAGCTGGCGCGCGACGACGGTATCCGCGTCGACGAGGCGCAGCTCGATCGCGCGGTGGCCTCGATCGCGCAATCCAACAACCTCACGCCGGTGCAGCTGCGCGAACGCCTCGAGCGCGACGGAACGAGCTTCGAGCAGTTCCGCGAGGACATTCGCGGCGAGATCATCCGCCAGCGCCTGCGCGAGCGCGAGGTCGACAACCGCATCCAGATCAGCGACGCCGACATCGATGCCTTCCTGGCGTCGCAGCCGGGCGCCGCGCAGCCGGCCGCCGAGCTGCAGATCGCGCAGATCCTGCTGGCGCTGCCCGAAGGCGCCAGCGCCGAGCAGATCGAGCGCCAGCGGCTGCGCGGCGAGGAGATCATCGAGCAGTTGAAGCGCGGCACCGATTTCGCGCGGCTGGCCGCGGCCTTCTCCGACGCGCCCGATGCGATGAGCGGCGGGGCGATGGGCTGGCGCTCGGCCGACCGCTTGCCGCAGCTCTTCGTCGATGCGGTGTCGTCGCTGCGTCCGGGCGAGGTCGCGCCCCTGCAGCGCAGCCCGGCCGGCTTCCACGTGCTCAAGCTGGTCGACCGGCGCAGCGCCGGGGTGCCGCGCGCGGCCGTCGGCACGCCGATCACCCAGACGCATGCGCGCCACATCCTGATCCGCCCCAACGAGATCATCAGTGCGGACGAGGCGGAGCGCCGGCTGCGCGACATCCGCCAGCGCATCGAGGCCGGCGCCGCCGACTTCGCCGAGATGGCGCGGCAGTACTCGGCCGACGGCAGCGCCGGACGCGGCGGCGACCTCGGCTGGATCTATCCGGGCGACACCGTACCGGAATTCGAGCGCGCCATGAACGCGCTGCAGCCGGGCCAGCTCAGCCAGCCGGTGCGCACGCCCTTCGGGGTGCACCTGATCCAGGTCGTCGAACGCCGGACCGACGAGGCCTCGCCCGACCGGGTGCGCCAGATGGCCCGCCAGGCGCTGCGCGAGCGGCGCAGCGAAGAGAACTACCAGGACTGGCTGCGCCAGCTGCGCGACCGCACCTACGTCGAGTACAAGCTGGAATGAGCGCCGCGCGGCCGGTCGCCGGCCACGTGGCGCGCAAGCGCTTCGGGCAGCATTTCCTCGTCGACGCCTCGGTGGTGGCAGCGATCGTCGAGGCGATCCATCCGCGTCCGGGGCAGATCCTGGTCGAGATCGGTCCGGGGCTCGCCGCGCTCACGGCGGCGCTGCTCGAGCGTGTCGATCACCTGCACGCCGTCGAGATCGATCGCGACCTGGCCGCGCGCCTGCGCCGGCGCTGGGACGAGCGGCACCTGAGCCTGCACGTGGCCGACGCCCTGCGCTTCGACTACGCGGCCCTCGCGGCGCCGGACGGCCCGCAGCGGCTGCGGCTGGTGGGCAACCTGCCCTACAACATCTCGAGCCCGCTCCTGGTGCACCTGCTCGCCAGCCGCCGGCACGTCGACGACCAGCATTTCATGCTGCAGCGGGAGGTGGTCGATCGCATCGTGGCCGAGCCCGGCTCGGCCGCCTTCGGCCGGCTGTCGGTGCTGATGCAGGCGTTCTACGAGGTCGAGAGCCTGTTCACCGTGCCGCCGCAGGCTTTCGATCCGCCGCCCAAGGTCGATTCGGCGGTGCTGCGCATGTCGGTGCGCCGCGACCGCTCGCAGCTCGACCCCGCGCCCCTGCAGCGCGTGCTGGCGGCGGGCTTCGGGCAGCGGCGCAAGATGATCCGCAAGACGCTGCTGCCGTGGCTGGCCGCGGCCGGCGTGGCCGATGCCGGCCTCGATCCGACGCTGCGGCCCGAGGATCTTCCGGTTGACGTGTGGCTCGATCTCGCCGCGCGGCTGGGAGTCCCGCGGAGTTGAATCATCGCGCCCGCGCCGCCGCCGGCCGGATCGCGGTGCAGCGTTGACGCATCGGTCGATTCGGCGCAGAGTCGCTTCGACCCGCGCGTCCGACAGGCACTCCATGGAGCACCACGCCGTCGCGGGTGCGGCGCCGCGCGCCGCGGTCGTATCTCCCTGGAGGCGTCATGGGCGAGGTGACCCAAGCCCCCGGCGATCACTCGTCGCAGCGCGCAAGGCGCGCCGTGGTCCGCTTGTTGCAGGCGTCGTGCGTGGTGTCGACGCTGGCCTGCGCGGGCCTGCTCGTGGGAACGATCGCCTCGCTGGCGGTCGACGATCGCGCGGTGCTGCACGCACTGCGCACCGGGCTGCTCGGGTCGGGCATGACACTGCTGGCGCTCGCGCTGGCCGCCAGCGCTTTCGCAGCCTCGCGCCTGTCCGATGGCACCGACTCCGACGATCTCAGGCGGCTGCGCGAGCGCCTGTACTTCGTGCTGGTGGCTTCCGTGCTGGTGCTGCTGCCGTCGGCGCTGCTCGGCCTGCGCTGGGCGGCGGCGGCGCGGCCGGTGACCGGTGCGGGCGTGATGGGCGTGGTGGAGGTGCTGGCCCAGGCGATGGTCACGCTGCTGCTCGCCCGCAACGCGCGCGATGCCTTGCGGCTGCCGGCTGACGATGCATCGTGAGGTTCCTTCCTTCGGCGCGCAGCCCGGCCGTTCGCGGCGCGGGCGATTTTAGGTATCATGCCGCCGTTGGTGCTCGCGTCGGCGTCATGTCGATGCGGTTAAACGGGAAGCAGGGCGAGTCGTTCCCTCCGGGAAAACTCCAACCTGCGCTGCCCCCGCAACGGTAAGCGGACGAAGACTCCGGTCTTCGGCTCGTGTCATCGTCCACTGGACGCCTCGGCGTCTGGGAAGGAGACACGGATCGGTCCGCCAGCCCGGATACCGGCCAACGGGCGACGTGCCCCTGTGGTGCGTCATTGAGCGCGCTCCGCGGGGAAGCTGGCGCGCGCGCCTCTGCGTACGAGATTTCCATGGTTTCCGATTCCGTTCCGTTCCGTTCGGCTGGCCGCCGGGTGCGCGCCGCTGCACGTTCGCAGTTCCTGCCCTCCCTGTTCGCATGTCCGGTCTTCGCTTGCGGCGCCGCCATGGCGCAGGTGCAGCCGCAGTCCGATGTCCCCACCCTGGCACCGGTCGCGGTCACTGCCAGCCGCACGCCGATGCGCGTGGACGAGACCATCGCCGAGGTGACGGTGATCGATCGCGCCCAGATCGAGCAGGCGACCGGCCGCACGCTGCCGGAGCTCCTGTCGCGCCAGCCGGGCGTGCAGTTCTCCTCCAACGGCGGCCTGGGCAAGACCTCCTCGATCTACCTGCGCGGCCTCGAGGCGCGCCACACGCTGCTGCTGGTCGACGGCGTGCGCTACAACTCGGCCACCACCGGCACGCCGAACCTGGACAACATCCCGCTCGACCAGATCGAGCGCATCGAGATCGTGCGCGGTCCGATGTCGGGCCTGTACGGCAGCGAGGCGGTCGGCGGGGTGGTGCAGATCTTCACGCGGCGGGGTGCGGAGGGCGTGCATCCGGACGCGAGCGTCACCGCCGGATCGCACCATTCCGCCCAGCTGGGCGGCGGCCTGCGCTTCGGGCAGGGCATCTTCGACGGTGCGGTGCGGGTCGACCGCACCGTGACGCGAGGCTACTCGGTGACCAATCCGCGCGTGCAGTTCGGCAACTTCAACCCGGACGACGACGGCTTCTGGCAGACGGCGGCCAGCGCCAACCTCGGCGTGAAGCTCGGCGCGGCCTGGCGTGCCGACGTGAACCTGCTGCAGTCCGACGGCATGACCCAGTTCGACGACGGGCTGGGCGTGGACAGCCGGGCGAAGCTGCACACCGAGGTGCAGACGGTGCGCTTCGGCGGCCCGGTCACCGGTTCCTGGCACAGCGCGCTACGCCTGTCGCACTCCAAGGACGTCTACGACACCCTGTCCACCGCGTCCGCGTTCGATACCGGCGCGATCGCCACCGAGCAGCAGCAGATCACCTGGGAGAACCACGTGGCGACCCCGCTGGGCGCGGCCGTCCTGCTGCTCGAGAACCTCGAGCAGAAAGTGCGCCGGCCCGGCACGCCGTTCACGGTGGCCGACCGCACCATCAATGCCATCGCGCTCGGGCTCGACGGCCAGCATGGCCCGCACACCTGGCAGGCGAGCGTGCGCAACGACCGCAACTCGCAGTACGGCTCGCAGACCAACGGCACCGTGGGCTACGGTTTCGACATCACGCAGGCGTGGCGGCTCGGCGCTTCCTATGGCACCAGCTTCGTGGCCCCGAGCTTCAACCAGCTCTACTATCCCAACTTCGGCAACCCGAACCTGCAGCCGGAGGAGGGCAAGCAGAGTGAGGTGAGCCTGCGCTGGGCCGGCGCCGGCCAGCAGCTGCGCGCGGCGTGGTTCGACAACCGCATCCGCGGCTACATCAGCAGCGGCCCCCTGCCGACCAACATCCCGCGCACCCGCATCGACGGCTTCAGCCTGTCGTACGAGGCGCAGTGGTCGGGCTGGACGATGGCCGCGTCGCTCGATCACCTCGACCCGCGCAACGTGACGCCGGGCGCGTCCTACGACAAGGTGCTGCCGCGGCGCGCCAAGGACGCGCTGAGGCTGGCTGCCGACACCGAGCTCGGCGCCTGGCGCATGGGCGGCAGCCTCAACGCGTTCAGCCATCGCTTCGACGACGCGGCCAATGCGCTGCGCCTGGGCGGCTACACCACGCTGGACCTGCGCGCCGACTGGCGTCTCACCAGGCAGTGGCTGCTGGGCCTGCGGCTGAACAACGTCGGCGACAAGCGCTACGAGACCGTCTACGGCTACGACCAGCCCGGGCGCGAGGCGTTCGTGACGCTGTCCTGGCGCGGCCTCTGAGCCCGGTCATCCCGGACGCCTCGAAGCCATGCGCGAGCTGATCCTCGGCGGCCAGAAGAGCGGCAAGTCGCGCTGCGCCGAGCGGCGCGCCGCGGCGTGGCTGGCCGCGCCGGCGCGCCGCGCCGTGCTGCTGGCCACGGCGCGCGAGGGCGACGCCGAGATGCGCCGGCGCATCGAGCGCCATCGCAGGGAGCGGGCCGCGCGGGTGCCCGGGCTGGCGACCGTCGAGGTGCCGCTCGAGCTGGCGCGTGCCGTCGCCGCGCATGCGGCGCCCGATTGCCTGGTGGTCGTGGATTGCCTGCCGCTGTGGCTGACCAACCTGATGATGCCGCTGGAGGGCAGCGCGCCGGGTCCGGTCGACCCGCTGCCGGCGTGCGAGGGCCTGTGCCAGGCGCTGCGGGCCGCGCCGGGGCCGGTGGTGCTGGTCTCCAACGAGATCGGCCTCGGCGTGTCGCCGATGAGCCGCGAGGCGCGCCATTTCGTGGACGTGCTGGGCGGCCTGCACCAGGCGCTCGCCGCGCTATGCTCGCGGGTCACGCTGATGGTGGCGGGGATCGAAGTGCCGGTGAAGGCGGCGACGGGAGGCGGACAGTGAAGGCCGTGCTGGCGCGTGCGCTCGCCGCCTGCCTGATCGCGCTGGTCGCTCACGCATCGGCCGGTGCGCAGATCACGATACGCGACGATCGCGGCGTGACGACCAGCTTCGCGGCCGTGCCGACGCGCATCGTCAGCCTGCTGCCCTCGCTCACCGAGGCCGTGTGCACGCTGGGCGCCTGCGCCAGCCTGGTGGGGATCGACCGCTTCTCGAACTGGCCGGCCGAGGTGGCGAGGCTGCCCAAGGTGGGGAGCATGGAGGACGCGCAGATCGAGCGCGTCGTGGCGCTGCGGCCCGACGTGGTGCTGCTCGGGCCCTCGGTGCGCGCGATCGACCGGCTCGAGGCGCTGGGCCTGAAGGTCGTGGCGATCCAGTCGCAGACCCATGCCGACGTGCGGCACATGCTGGAGACGCTCGCGCGGCTGCTCGGCCGGCCCGAGGCGGCGCAGCCCCTGTGGGCGGCCATCGAGGCCGACCTGCAGCGCGCCGCGCAGCGCGTGCCTGCCGCGCTGCGCGGCCAGCGCGTCTATTTCGAGATCACCGCCGCGCCGCACGCGGCGGGCGTCGGCTCGTTCATCGACGAGACACTCAGGCGGCTGGGCATGGCCAATGCCGTCCCCGCCGAGCTGGGGCCGTTCCCGCGGCTCAACCCGGAGTTCGTCGTCCGGCTGCAGCCCGACATCGTCATGGCGACGCGGCGCGATCTCGCCGAGATGGCGCGCCGCCCCGGCTGGGCCGGCCTGCGCGCCCTGCAGCGGCAGCGCAGCTGCGGGTTCCCGATCGAGACCTACGAAGTGCTGATCCGCCCGGGGCCGCGCCTGGGCGAGGCGGCGCTCGAGCTTGCCCGATGCCTGGCCGAGCTGAATACGCGCTCCTGATGCCGCAGGCCGACCGCCTGCGTCGCCGCAGGCTCTCGCTGCTGCTCGCGCTGACTGCGCTGTGCGGGATGCTGGCCGGTCTGGTCGCCGGCAGCGACGGCTGGTCGTGGCGGGCGCTGTCCGATGCGGATGCCGCGACCATCGTGGCGCAGATCCGCGCGCCGCGCACGCTCGGCGCCTGGCTCACCGGGGCGCTGCTCGGCTTGGCCGGGGCCGTGGCGCAGGGCCTGTTCCGCAATCCGCTGGCCGATCCCTACCTGCTGGGTTCGGCAGCCGGTGCCGCATTGGCGGTGGTGCTGGTGCTGGCGGCCGGCGTGCTGGCCGGGCACGGCATCGGTCTGGCCACCGCCGGCCTGCTGGCCCGGATCGGGCTGGTCGCGGCAGCCTTCCTCGGCGCCCTGATCGGCGTGCTGCTCACCCTGGCGCTCGCGCGCGGCGCCGAGCAGACCGCCCGGCTGCTGCTGGCCGGCGTCGTGGTGGGCGTGGTGCTGGGCGCAGTCAGCGACCTCGTCACCAGCGTCGCGCCCGACGCGCTGCGCGGCAAGCAGATCTTCCTGCTCGGGACCACCGGCTACCTGGGGTGGGGCAGCGCGGCGGTGCTCGGTGCCGGGCTGGCGCTGCTGCTGCCGCCGGCGCTGCGGCTCGCGCGCGCGCTGGACGCGCTCACGCTGGGCGAGGACAGCGCGCGCACGATGGGCCTGCCGCTGGGGCGGGTGCGCATGGTGCTGGTCGGCGTCGTGGCGCTGGCCACCGGCCTGGCCGTGTCGCAGTCCGGCCTGGTCGCCTTCGTCGGGCTGGCGGCCCCGCATCTGGTGCGGCGCTTCGCGCCCTCGGCGCATGGTTTCAATCTCGCGGCCAGCACGGCGATGGGCGGCACGCTGCTGCTGGCGAGCGACGTGCTGGCGCGCACCCTGATCGCGCCGCAGGAGCTGCCGGTTGGCGTGCTCACCGCCGTGCTCGGCGGCGGCTACCTGCTGTGGCTGCTGCACGCGCGGAGCAGGGTATGAGCGAAGCAGGCCTGTGCACGCGAGGGCTGCGGGTGCGCCTGGGCGGCGTCGAAGTGCTGCATGGGGTATCGCTCGACTTCGCCACCGGCTGGACGACGATCGTCGGTCCCAACGGTGCCGGCAAGTCGACCCTGCTGCGGGCCATGGCCGGGCTGCTCGTGCCCTCGGCCGGCGAGGTCGAGCTGGCCGGCCGCGTGCTGCCGCGCTGGAGCGCGCGGGAGCGCGGGCGACGGCTCGCCTGGATGTCGCAGAACGGCGAGGTGACCGGTGAGCTCACCGTGCGCGAGGTCGTCCACCTGGGCCGTCTGCCGCACCTCGGCCTGTTCGCCGCTCCCGGCGCCGAGGACGAGGCAGCGGTCGACGAGGCCATCCGCGCCACCGGCTGCGGCGCCTGGCAACACCGCCGCCTGCGCGAGCTCTCCGGCGGCGAGCGCCAGCGCGTGCTGCTCGCCCGCGCCCTCGGCGCCGGCGCGCCGGTGCTGCTGCTGGACGAGCCGACGACCCATCTCGATCCGCCGCACCAGGTCGCCATGGTGCGCCTGCTGCGCGATCTCGGCCGCACCCACGTCGTGGTCAGCGTGCTGCATGATCTGCCGCTGGCGCTACAGGCCGACCGGCTGGTGGTGCTGCAGGATGGGCGCGTCCGGGCCGACGGCGCGCACGACTGCCCCGCGCTGCATGCCACGCTGGTCGACGCATTCGACGGCGCGCTGCGCATCGAGCGGCTCGGCGACGGTGCGCGGGCGGCGTCCGGCGGCGCCGGCGCGTGCCGCTACACCGCTCTCCCCAACCTGGAGCCATGAGCCATGCAGATCGAATCGCTCCCGACCGAGCGCCGCAGCGACAAGCCGCAAGGCGAGCGCCGCGGCCTGGTGATCATTCATACCGGCGACGGCAAGGGCAAGAGCACGGCGGCCTTCGGCCTGGCCCTGCGTGCCCACGGCCGCGACAAGCCGGTGAAGATCTACCAGTTCATGAAGGTGCCGAGCGCGCGCTTCGGCGAGCATCGCGCATTCGAGCAGCTCGGGGTGCCGATCGAGGGGCTGGGCGACGGATTCAGCTGGAAGAGCCGCGACATCGAGCACTCGGCGCAGCTGGCGCGCGACGGATGGCAGCGCGCCGAGGCGACGATACGCGCCGGCGCGCACTTCCTGGTGGTGCTCGACGAGATCATGTACCCGCTGCGCTACGGCTGGCTGCCGCTCGAGCCGGTGCTGACCTGCCTGCGCGAGCGGCCCGAGTCGGTGCACGTGGTGCTCACCGGCCGCGGCGCGCCGCGCGAGCTGATCGATCTCGCCGACACGGTCACCGAGATGACCATGATCAAGCACCACTTCAAGGCCGGCGTGCCGGCGCAGCGCGGCATCGAGGATTGAGCGATGGGCATGCGCGCGGCGATCAGCTGGAGCGGCGGCAAGGATGCGTGCCTGGCCTGGCTGCTGGCGAAGGACGAAGGGTTCGAGGTGAGCACCTTCCTCACCCTGTGCGACGCCGACGGAGCGAGCAAGTCGCACGCCCTCGCGCCGGCGCTGCTCGCCGCCCAGGTGGCGGCCGCCGGCGGGGCGTGGCGCGAGGCGCGCACGGCTCCCGGCAGCTATGCGCAGGTGTTCGACGAAGCGCTGCGCCGGCTGCGCGCCGAAAGCCATACCCACATGATCTTCGGCGACATCGACCTCCAGGCGCACCGCGACTGGCTCGAGCCGGCCTGCGCGCGGGCCGGGCTGGCGGCGGTATTTCCGCTCTGGGGGCGCTCGCGCGCGGAGGTCGCGCGCAGCGTGATCGCGCGCGGGATCAGGGCGCGCATCGTCTGCGTCGACACGCGGCGCCTCGGCGCCGCGTTCTGCGGTCTCGACTACACGCCCGAGCTGCTCGAGCGCCTGCCGGCCGGCGTGTGTCCGTGCGGCGAAGACGGCGAGTTCCACACCTTCGTGCTCGATGCGCCGGGTTTCTCGCACCCGCTGCCCGTGCGCAGCGGCCCGCAACGCCGGGTCGCCTCGACCCCGCCGCTGGCGCCGACCGAGCTGGTGTTCCAGACGCTGATCCTGGAAGGCGGCGAGCGATGATCGCACCGGTCTTCCCGCCCGACTCCGGCATCGTCCTCGCGCTGGCCCTGGCGCTGGCATGGCTGGCGGACACTCGCTTCGGGGAACCGCCCGATGCCTGGCATCCGGTGGCGTGGCTGGGGCGCCTGCTGGCGGCGCCGGGGCGCTGGCTGCGCCGGCTGCCTCCCGCGCCGGCATTCGCCGGCGGGGCTGTGCTGTGGCTGGTCCTGGCTGCCGCGCTGGTGGCCGCGGCGGCCGTGCTGCAGGCGGTCCTGCTGGCCGCGCCGGTGCTGCTGGCCGTGCCGCTCCTCGCGCTGGCGTTCGCGCCGACGTTCGCCTGGCGCATGCTGCGCGACGAGGTCGCCGCGGTCGAAGCCTGTCTGAGCGGACCGGCGGGCGGGCCGCGCGCCGCCGCACCCGACCGGCTCGTCGCGGCACGCTGTCGGCTGGCCCGGCTGGTCAGCCGCGACGTGGCCGCGATGGACGAGCCGGCGCTGCGCGAGAGCGCGATCGAGACCCTCGCGGAGAACCTCAACGACTCGGTCGTCGCCCCGCTGTTCTGGTATGCGCTGGGCGGTCTGCCGGGGGCGGTGCTGTATCGTTTCGCGAACACGACCGATGCGATGTGGGGCTACCGCGGCCAATGGGAATGGGCCGGCAAGTGGGCGGCGCGCGCCGACGATCTGCTGTCGTGGCTGCCGGCGCGCATCACCGCCGTGCTGCTGCTGCCGATGCCGCGGGCATGGCGCGAGCTGCGTGCGCAGGCGGCGAGCACGCCTTCGCCCAACGGCGGCTGGCCCATGGGCGCCATGGCCCTGCGCCTCGGCGTGTGCCTGGCCAAGCCGGGTGCCTACCGGCTCAATGAGGAGGCGCCCGCGCCGCGCGCCGAGCACACCGCCCAGGCCCTGCGGCTGGGCGCGCGTGCTGCCTCGATTGGCGTGGTGCTGGCCGCGCTGGCCTGCCTGGCGAGGCCGGCGTGGGCGTGATCGAGCACGGCGGCCCCGATGCCCTCGGCGTGCCGCGATGGGATTTCTCCACCAACGCCAATGCCTGCGGCCCGGCCCCGGCGGTGCTGCGCGCGCTGCGCCGCTGCGACGCCGCGCGCTATCCCGATCCGGCCTACCAGGCGCTGCGCGAATCGCTGGCCGCCCTGCACGGCGTGCGCCCCGAGCGGATCGTGATCTCCGCCAGCGCCAGCGAGTTCATCGTGCGCATGACCGCGGCCGTCGCTCGGCGCTGGCCGTCGGCCACGGTGGGCGCGCCGCGGCCGGGCTATGCCGACTACGCAGCCGCCGCGCGAGCGGCCGGGTTGGCCCTCGCTCGCCGCGACCAACGTGCGCGCCTCGCCTGGCATGCCGAGCCGGCCAGCCCGGACGGCGGCTCGGTGCCGATCGACGCCTGCGGCGCGGGCACCGTGCAGGTGATCGATTGCGCCTACGCGCCGCTGCGCCTGACCGGGGCCGCACCGGCGCTGCCTGCCGCGGCCTGGCAGCTGTGGACCCCCAACAAGGCGCTGGGCCTGCCCGGCGTGAGGGCGGCCTATGCGATCGCGCCGGCGGCCGGCGAGGCGCTGCGCGAACGGCTCGCCGCGCTGGCGCCCTCGTGGCCGCTCGGCGCGCACGGCGTGGCGCTGCTCGAGAGCTGGACGCAGGCCGCGACGCACGACTGGCTGCGCGCCAGCCTGGGGCGCCTGGCCAGGTGGAAGCAGCGCCAGCTCGAATGCCTGAGCGGGCTCGGATGGCACTGCCGGCCGAGCGTCACGCCGTTCTTCGTCGCGCGCTGGGACGATGGTCCGCCGTTGTCCGCGACGCTGGCGCGGCTGCGCGCGCATGGGGTCAAGCTGCGCGATGCCGCCTCGCTCGGCCTGCCGGGCTGGGTGCGCCTGAGCGTGCAGCCCCCGCCGGCCCAGCGGGCGCTGCTCGATGCATGGCGGGCATCGGCACGGCCGCGCGGCCGTGCGCCGGCGCCGCCTCGTTCGGCGGCTCGGCAGACCCGGCGCGGGGGCGATAGCGTGAACAGGCCCTACCCATGACGGCGCGCGCGGTGATGGTGCTGGGCACCACCAGCGGTGCCGGCAAGAGCTGGCTCGCCACGGCGCTGTGCCGCTGGTATGAGCGCCAGGGGCTGAAGGTCGCGCCCTTCAAGGCGCAGAACATGAGCAACAACGCGCGCGTGGTGCCCGGGCCGCAGGGGCGCGCCGGCGAGATCGGCAGCGCGCAGTACTTCCAGGCGCTGGCCGCGCGCGCGCATCCCGATGTCCGCATGAACCCGGTGCTGCTCAAGCCGGAGGCCGATACGGCCAGCCAGGTGGTGGTGCTCGGGCAGGTGCGCGAGGACCTGGCCAGCGTGCCGTGGCGGATGCGCAGCGAGCGCCTGTGGCCCCATGCGCGTGAGGCCCTGCATGCACTGCTGGCCGGGCACGATGTCGTGGTCATCGAAGGTGCCGGCTCGCCGGCCGAGATCAATCTGCACGACAGCGACTACGTCAACATGCGCACCGCGCTCGAGGCGCGCGCGGCCTGCCTGCTGGTGGTCGACATCGATCGCGGCGGTGCGTTCGCGCACCTCTACGGTACGCACCAGCTGCTGCCGCAGGCCGAACGTGTGGCGCTGCGCGGCTTCGTGCTCAACCGTTTCCGCGGCGACGCCGGCCTGCTCGAGCCCGGTCCGCAACGTCTCTTCGAGCTGACCGGCGTGCCGACGCTGGCCGTGCTGCCGATGTGGCGCGGCCACGGCCTGCCGGAGGAAGACGGCGTGTTCGACGCCGCGCCCAGCGGCGACGGCAGCGGGCGGCGCATCGCCATCGTGGCGCCGCCGCGCATCAGCAACCTCGACGAGTTCCAGCCGCTGCGCACGCTGGCCGGCGTGAGCCTGCGCTGGGCGCGCACGCCGGCCGAGCTCGAGGGTGCGCACTGGATCGTGCTGCCCGGCTCCAAGCACACCAGCAGCGATCTCGCCTGGCTGCGGGCGCAGGGGCTGGACGCGGCGATCGCCCGCCATGCCGCGTGCGGCGGCGCGGTGCTCGGCGTGTGCGGCGGCCTGCAGATGCTCGGTGAGGCGCTGGTCGATCCCCATGGCGTGGACGGCAACGCTCCAGGCCTGGGCCTGCTGCCGCTGGTCACCCGTTTCGAGCGCGACAAGCTGTTGCGTGCCACGGCGGCGCGCTTCGATGCGCTGGGCGGCGAGTGGACGCCGCTGTCCGGCGTGGCCTTCGACGGCTACGAGATCCGTCACGGCCGCACGTTCGGACAGACCGGCGCGCAGCCCGCGCAGGTGGTGCTGCGCAACGCTGCGGACGAGCCGATCGGCTGGCAGGCGGGCAACGTGCTCGGCCTGTACGTGCACGGCCTGTTCGAGGCGCCGGCAGTGCTGCGTGCGCTGTTCGGCGCCGCGGCGCACACGCTGGACCAGGTGTTCGACGGCCTGGCCGACTTCATCGATGCCCGTTTCGCGCCGGGTGCGCTGATGGGGCTGCTCGATTCCCCCACCCCCGGCGGCGCGGACGCGTCGCGGCTTGCCTGACGAGACCCCCATGATGCTGCCCCCCATTGTCGATGTGGCCGACGTCGCCGACGCCGCCCTGGCCGAACGTCTCCAGCAGGCCCTGGACGGCAAGACCAAGCCCCTCGGATCGCTCGGCGTGCTCGAAACCCTGGCGCTGCGCATCGGGCTGGTGCAGCGCACCGAGCGGCCGCGCCTGACCGAGCCGCAGGTGCTGGTGTTCGCGGCCGACCACGGCCTGGCCGCGCGCGGCGTGTCGGCCTACCCGAGCGAGGTCACCTGGCAGATGGTCGAGAACTTCCTCGCCGGCGGCGCTGCCATCTGCGTGCTGGCGCGCCAGCACGGGCTGGCGCTGACGGTGGTGGATGCGGGCGTGCGTCACGACTTCGCTCCGCGCCCCGGGCTGGTATCGCGCAAGATCGCCGCCGGCACGCAGGATGCGCTCGCCGGCCCGGCGATGAGCGACGCCCAGTGCCGCGAGGCGATCGCCGCCGGCCGTCAGGTGGTGAGCGAGCTGCCGGGCAATGCCGTGCTGCTGGGCGAGATGGGCATCGGCAATACCTCGGCCGCCTCGCTGCTGCTGGCGCGGCTCACCGGCACGGCGATCGAGGCATGCACCGGGCGCGGCACCGGGCTGGGCGACGAGGCGCTGGCGCACAAGATCGCGGTCCTGCACGCAGTGCTGCAGCGGCACTCCGAGGCGGTCGAGCCGCTGCAGGCGCTGGCCGCCTTCGGCGGGCTGGAGATCGCGATGATGGTGGGCGCGGTGCTGCAGGCAGCCGCCGAGCGGCGGCTGGTCGTGGTCGACGGCTTCATCGCCGGCAGCGCCGTGCTGGTCGCCCAGCGGCTCGTGCCGGCGGTCGGCGGCTACTGCGTGTTCGCCCATCGCTCGCACGAGCCCGGCCACGCGCGCCTGCTGCACGCACTGGACGCGCAGCCCCTGATCGCGCTGGACCTGAGGCTCGGCGAGGGCTCGGGCGCGGCGCTGGCCTGGCCGCTGATCGAGTCGGCCGTGCGCCTGCTCGACGAGATGGCCAGCTTCGAGAGCGCGGGGGTTTCCGGCGCCCTGCCGTCGTGAAGCACGAGCTGCGCCTGCTGCTGGTCGCGCTGCAGTTCCTCACGCGCGTGCCGCTGCCGCGCCGGCTCGCGCAATGGGTCGGCTATCGCGCCGAGTGGCTCGAGGCGAGCGCCCGCTACTTCCCGTTGGTCGGCGCCGCCGTCGGGGGCGTGGCCGCCCTGTGCCTGTGGCTCGCCGCCGCCTGGTGGCCGCCGGTGGTGGCGGTGCTGCTGTCGATGGCCGCGTCGCTGGTGCTGACCGGCGCATTCCACGAGGATGGCTTCGCCGACGTGTGCGATGGCCTGGGCGGCGCGGTCGATCGCGAACGCGCGCTGCAGATCATGAAGGACTCGCGGCTGGGCAGCTACGGCGTGATCGGCATCACCCTGCTGCTGGCGCTCAAGGCCGCGGCCCTGGCCTCGCTGCCGCTGTCGACGGCCTGCGCGGCGCTGGTGCTGGCGCACACGGTATCGCGCGCGGCGGCCGTGGGCCTGATGCGCTGGCTGCCCTATGCCGGCGAGCCGGAGCGCAGCAAGGCCGCGCCGCTGGCTCGGCGATCGACCAGCGCCGGCTGGGGCGTCGCGCTGGCGTGGCCGCTGGCGGCGCTGGCCGGCTGCGTCGCGCTCGCCGGTGCGCAGGCGGTGGGTACGGGTGCAAGTGTGGCTGCTGGTGCTGGTGCTGGTGCTGGTGCGGCTGCGGGCGCCGGCTACGCGGCGCCGGCGGCGTGGCTGCTGGCCTGCGCGGCCGCCGCCGTCGCGGCATGGCTGTGCGGCCGCTGGTTCCTCGCGCGCCTGGGCGGATTCACCGGCGATTGCCTCGGCGCGGCGCAGCAGGTCAGCGAAGTGGCGGTCTACCTGGCCTTGCTGGCGTTCCAGGCCGGGGCAGCCGCGGCATGACCGCATCGCCCGCGCTGTCGCTGCACTGCTGGCGCCATCCCCGTCCGCTCGGCGCAGAGGGGCTGTGCCTCGGGCGCACCGACCTGCCGGTCGATCCGCGCCGCGCCCGCCGGCTGGCGCAGCGCATGCGCGCGCTGGCGCGGCGCGAGCGGCTGCCCGCGGTGGTGTGGACCTCCCCGCTCGAGCGGTGTCGTGCAGTAGGGCGCGTGTTGCGTGCAGCCGGCTGGGTCCATCGCGTCGACGCACGGCTCGTCGAGCTGGATTTCGGCACCTGGGACGGCCTTGCCTGGAGCAGCGTTCCTCGCGCCGCGATCGACGCGTGGCTGGCCGACTTCCTGCACCATCGCCCCGGCGGCGGGGAATCGCTGGCCGAGCTGCTGGCGCGCGTACGCGCCGTGCTCGAGGAGCGCCCGCGCGCGCTTCTGGTCACCCACGGCGGCTGGCTGAGCGCGGCGCAATGGCTGCGCAGCAGCGCCTCGGCTGCTTCGGGCTCACCGGGCTCACCGGGCGCGTCGTCTGCTCCGAGCCCGCCGGGCGCGTCGGCTGCCCCGACTCCGTCGGGTGCGCCGGATCCTGCGCACTGGCCGCCTGCGCCGGCGTGGGGACGGCTGCTGCGGCTATGACCCGGCTATGACGGCCGGCCCTCGATCAGCTCGATCTTGTAGCCGTCGGGATCTTCGACGAAGGCGATCACCGTCGTGCCGCCCTTCACCGGGCCGGCTTCGCGCGTGACCTTGCCGCCGCCGGCGCGCACGCGCTCGCAGGTGGCGGCCGCGTCGGTCACCTCGATCGCCACGTGGCCGAAGCCGGAACCGAGGTCGTAGTGCTGCACGCCGTAGTTGTAGGTGAGCTCGAGCACCGCGTGCGCGGACTCCTCGCCGTAGCCGACGAAGGCGAGCGAATATTTCTGCTCGGGGCGCTCGGTGGTGCGCAGCAGCCGCATGCCCATCAGGCGGGTGTAGAAATCGATCGAGCGCTGCAGGTCGCCGACCCGCAGCATGGTGTGGAGGATCCGCATCTTCGCTCCTCGTGTGGATTACCCGACCGGCATGTCGTCGGGAAACTCGCGCAGCCAGGCGCGCGCACGCTCGAAATCGGGGAACAGCTCGCCGACGGTGGACCAGAAGCGCGGTCCGTGGTTGAGCTCGCGCAGGTGCGCGAGCTCGTGGGCGATGACGTAGTCGATGATCTCGAGCGGGAAGTGCACCAGGCGCCAGTTCAGCCGGATCGCGCCGTCGGGCGTGCAGCTGCCCCAGCGGGTGCGCGCCGAGGACAGCGACCAGCGGCTCGGCTCGAGTCCCAGGCGCTGCGCGAACAGCGGGATGCGCTCGGCGAAGACCTCGCGTGCGCGCGCCTGCAGCCAGCCCTGCACGCGGTCCTTGAGCTGCTCGGCGCCTGCCAGCGGCGCCAGCCCCACCACCAGGCGCTCGCCTTCGCGCGAGACGCCGCGCGCATCGGCGTCGAGCGCCAGCGTGAGCGTCGTGCCGAGAAAGCGCAGCGATGCGCCGTGCTCCCAGCGCACGGTGACGCGTTCGCGGCGCGCCTCGTGGGCACGCCACTCGACCAGCTTGCGCACGATCCAGCGCGACTTCTCCTGCAGCGCGCGCTCGATGTCGGCCAGCGGCACCCAGCGCGGCGCGGTGACGCGCAGGCCGCGATCGTCGATCACGAAGCCTATCGTGCGCCGCCGCGAGCGGCGCAGCTCGTAGTGCACCGTCTGCTCGCACAGGCAGGTCGAGCGCAGGCCGGGGGCTGGTGCGCACGGCGGCGTCGCGGGCCGTGCTTCGGCGGGAGGCGGTTCGAACAGCGGCAGCGCCAGCTGCAGGGCCGCTTCGCCCGCAGGCGGCTGGCGGCGGGAACGATCGGTTCGGTGTTTCAAGCGGGGATGGACCTCGTGACAGCAGATGCGGCATCGCGATACAGATGAGGGCTGAGCCGGCGCATCTCGGATTCTATCCAGCCTTCGATCTCGAGGTTGAGCTGCTCGGCGCTCTTGCCTTCGCTGACGATCACCGGCCCGATCGATACCGTGATCATGCCGGGGCGCAGCACCAGGGCGCGGCGCGGCCAGCATTCACCCGAGTTCACCGCGATCGGCACCACTGCTGCTCCGGTGCCCACGGCGAGGCGCGCGCCGCCGAGCTTGTAGCGGCCCTGCGAGCCCGCGCGCGTGCGCGTGCCCTCGGGGAAGAGGATGATCCAGCGGCCCTCGGCGAGCTTGCGCGAGCCCTGCTCGATCACCTGCTCGAGCGCGTCCCTGCCGCGGCTGCGGTCGATGTGGATCATGTCCAGCAGCCCGATGCCCCAGCCGAAGAAGGGCAGGTAGAGCAGCTCGCGCTTGAACACGTAGCACAGCTCGCGCGGCATCCAGGTCGGAAAGAACAGCGTCTCCCAGGTCGACTGGTGCTTCGACATCAGGATCGCCGGACCCTGCGGCAGGTGGTGCACGCCGATCACCTGGTGACGGATGCCGATCAGCCGGTGCGCCGCCCAGATCACCATGCGCGGCCAGCCTAGCGTGAGCCGATAGCGCCGATGGCGCGGCAGCGGCGCCCACAGCAGGCAGGCCAGCGCGTAGGGCACCACCGTGACGATCTGGAACAGCAGGAACAGCGCCGACCGCAGCGCCAGGCTCATTACGGCGCCAGCTCGGCTGCGACGGCCGCCAGGTCGACCCGCACTGCGGTGGCCGGAGGCAGGCCGCCGGCCTGCATCGTCCGCTGTCCCTTGCCGGTGAGCACCAGCACCGGGCGGCAGCCCGCGGCGTGCGCGGCCTGCAGGTCGCGCAGCGAATCGCCGATCGCGTGCACCTCGGCCGGCGCGGCGCGGAAGCGCTGCAGGATCTCGAGCAGCATGCCGGGCCTGGGCTTGCGGCACGCGCAATCCGCCTCGGGCCCGTGCGGGCAGAAGAAGATCGCGTCGATGCGGCCGCCGGCGCCGGCGACCGCCTGGTGCATCTTCGCGTGGATGGCGCCCAGCGTGCCGAGATCGAACAGCCCGCGCGCCACGCCCGACTGGTTGGTCGCCACCACCACGCGATAGCCGGCCCTGCCCAGCCGGGTGATCGCGTCGAGGCTGCCCGGCAGCGGAACCCATTCCTCCGGGCTGCGGATGAAGGCGTCGCTGTCGTGGTTGATGACGCCGTCGCGGTCGAGGATGATCAGCTTCACCGGGAGAGCTTCGAGATGTCGGCGACGCGGTTCATCAGGTGGCGCAGTCCCGACAGCAGCGCCAGCCGGTTGGCGCGCACGCGCTCGTCGTCCGCCATCACCAGCACTTGGTCGAAGAAGCGGTCGACGTCGTCGCGCGCCTGCGCCATGAGGGTCATGGCGCCGGTGAAATCGGCTGCCTGCATGCGCGCCTCGAGCTGCGGCGCGAGCCGGGCCACCTGGTCGGCCAGGGCGCGCTCGGCGGGCTCGGCCAGCAGGGCGCGGTCGACCGCGCTGCCGATGCCGTCACCCGCCTTGCGCAGGATGTTGACGATGCGCTTGTTGGCCGCCGCCAGCGCCTCGGCCTCGGGCAGCCGGGAGAACTCGCGCACCGCCTCGAGCTGCGCCGGTACCCGCGCCAGTTGCATCGGGCGCTGGTCGACCACTGCGGCGATCTCCTGCGCCGTGTAGCCGCGCTCGCGCAGGTAGCCGGCGAGCCGCTCGTGGAAGAAGGTCTCGAGCTCGGCATGGGCATGGCTCACGCGGTCGCCGAAGGCGCGGAAAGCCGCATCGACCAGCGCGTTGAGCGGTAGCTCGAGCCGGCGCTCGATCAGCATCCGGATGACCCCCAGCGCGTGGCGTCGCAGCGCGAAGGGATCCTTGTCGCCGGTGGGCTGCTGGCCGATGCCGAACATGCCGGCCAGCGTCTCGAGCTTGTCGGCGAGCGCGAGCACGGTGCCGGTCTCGCTCGCCGGCAGGGCGTCGCCGGCGTGGCGCGGCTGGTAGTGCTCGGCGATCGCCCGCGCCACCGCCTCCGGCTCGCCGTCGTGCCGGGCGTAATAGGTGCCCATGATGCCCTGCAGCTCGGGGAACTCGCCGACCATGCCGGTGAGCAGATCGGTCTTGGCGAGCAGCGCGGCGCGATCGGCCAGCGCGGCATCGGCGCCGAGCAGCGTGGCCACTGCGCGGGCGATCTCGCGCACGCGCTCGACGCGCTCGCCCTGCGTGCCGAGCCTGGCGTGGTAGACGACCGAGCCGAGCTGGCCGACGCGATCGGCCAGCCGCGTCTTCTTGTCCTGCTCGAAGAAGAAGCGCGCGTCGGCCAGCCGCGGACGCACCACGCGCTCGTTGCCCGCGATGATCAGGCGCGGGTCGTCGACCGCCATGTTCGAGACGATCAGGAACTTCGGCAGCAGGCGGCCATCGGCCTGGAACAGAGGGAAGTACTTCTGGTTGGTGCGCATGGTCAGGATCAGGCATTCCTGCGGCACCTGCAGGAACTCGCGATCGAACTCGCCGGCGTAGACGGCCGGCCATTCGACCAGCGCCGCGACCTCGTCGAGCAGCGCCATCACCGGCTCCTCGTCGCCCAGCGAAGCGCCCAGCGCCGCGGCGCGC
Source organism: Burkholderiales bacterium 70-64 (assembly GCA_001898645.1). GTDB lineage: Bacteria > Pseudomonadota > Gammaproteobacteria > Burkholderiales > Burkholderiaceae_E > Zeimonas. Next base: position 206,337 of record MKUQ01000016.1, on the reverse strand, counting down.
TCGCGCAGCAGCGCTTCGATGCGCGCGCGCCGCGTCTCGAACGCGGCCACCACCCGGCCGCGCGATTCGAGCGCGCCTTCGTAGGCGCGGGCATCGGCGAGCTCGATCGTGCCGTCGGACTGGAAGCGGTGTCCGCGCGTGGTGCGGCCGGCCGGCAGGCCGAGGATCGATGCCTCGACGACGCGCGCGCCGTGCAGCACCACCAGCCCGTGCACCGGGCGCACGAAGCTCACGGTGGTGCGGCCGTCGGCGAGCTGGTACTGCATCACCTTGGGGATCGGCAGCCTGGAGAGAGCCTGCTCGAGCAGCGCCGGAATGCTGGCGTCGAGCGCCTCGCCGCGCGCCGTGCTGCGGAACCAGAAGCACTCCTGCTTGCCGTCGCTCGCGCGCGTCAGGGCATCGATGCCCGCGCCCTGGCGCTCGGCCCACTTCAGCAGCGCCTGCGTCGGGCGGCCCTCGGCGTCGAGGCCGACCTTCAGCGAGGGGCCCTTGACCTCGATGCTGCGGTCGGGCGCCCGGGCGGCGACCGGATCCACGCGTACCGCCAGCCGGCGCGGCGTGGCGAAGGCCTCGACGCGCGCGTCGGCCTCGGCCAGGCCGCGGCTGCGCAGGCCCTCGGCGACGCCGGCGGCGAATGCCTCGCCCAGCCGCCGCAGCGCCTTGGGCGGCAGCTCCTCGGTGAACAGCTCCACCAGCAGCGGCGCGACGGCTGCCGCTGCGCCGGTCGTCTGCGGATGAGCCGCCTTCGGCAGGGCCGTCGCGGCCTCAGGCGGCATGGGGCACCGGCTGCAGCATCGGAAAGCCCAGCCGCTCGCGCGCATCGTGATATGCCTGCGCGACCGCGCGCGCGAGGTTGCGCACGCGCGCGATGTAAGCCGCGCGCTCGGTGACCGAGATCGCGCCGCGCGCATCGAGCAGGTTGAAGCAGTGCGAGCACTTCATCACCATCTCGTAGGCGGGCAGGGCAAGCCCGGCGGCGACCAGCCGCTTCGCCTCGGCCTCGAAGTCGTCGAAATGGCGGAACAGCATCGGCGCGTTGGAGATCTCGAAGTTGTAGCGCGACTGCTCCACCTCGTTCTGGTGGAACACGTCGCGATAGCTCACTCCCTCGGTCCAGGTCAGGTCGTAGACGCTCTCGACGCCCTGCAGGTACATCGCGAGCCGCTCGATGCCGTAGGTGATCTCGCCGGTGATCGGCTGGCACTTGAGCGAGCCGACTTCCTGGAAGTAGGTGAACTGCGTGACTTCCATGCCGTTGAGCCAGACCTCCCAGCCCAGCCCCCATGCGCCGAGCGTGGGCGACTCCCAGTCGTCCTCGACGAAGCGCACGTCGTTGATCGAGGTGTCGATGCCGAGCGCGCGCAGCGAGCCCAGGTACAGCTCGAGGATGTCGGGCGGCGAGGGCTTGAGCACCACCTGGTACTGGTAGTAGTGCTGCAGGCGATTGGGGTTCTCGCCGTAGCGGCCGTCCTTGGGGCGGCGCGAAGGCTGCACGTAGGCCGCGCGCCACGGCTCGGGACCGATCGCGCGCAGGAATGTCGCGGTGTGGAAGGTGCCGGCGCCCACCTCCATGTCGTAGGGTTGCAGCAGGGCGCAACCCTGGCTGTCCCAGTACGCCTGCAGGCGCAGGATGACTTGCTGGAAGCTGAGCATGACGCGGGGGAAGGGAACGAAGGCGTCATTCTAACGGGTTCGTCCGTGCGCACGGCGCCGCGCGCGCGTCGCCGCCGCGCCCCCGAGCACGAGCGCGATGCCCAGTGCGAGGGGTGCCGCATTGCCTGCGCGGGCATACGGCGTGAGCCCGGCCGTGCCCTGCACCGATGCCTCGAGCGCATCTGCCACGTACACCGGCAGTCGTCCGAGGATGCGGCCGTGCGCATCGATCGCCGCGGTCACGCCGGTGTTGGTCGAGCGCAGCACCGGGCGCGCCAGCTCGATCGCGCGCATGCGCGCGATCTGCAGATGCTGCGGCAGCGCGAGCGAGTCGCCGAACCACGCGATGTTGCTCACGTTGGCGAGGATCGTCGCACCGTCGCGCACCTGCACCGCCAGCTCCTCGCCGAACAGGTCCTCGTAGCAGATGTCGAACGCCACCCGCTGGTCGCCGATCGCGATCGGCGGCTGGTGCGCGGCGCCGCGGCCGAACTCGCCCAGCGGGATGTCCATCATCGCGACGAACCACCCGAACCCGCGCGGCACGAACTCGCCGAACGGGACCAGGTGGCGCTTGTCGTAGCGGGCCGTGATGTTCCCGTCGGGGCCGATCACGGCCACGCTGTTGGTGAGCCGCGGCATGCCGGCGTCCGGCGCATCCGCAACCGGTGCGCCGGCATCCCGTGCGCCGGCGTCCGGCGCGCCGGCCTCGGGTGCTGCCCGTCCCGACGCGGCCGCTTCGGGCAGCGGCATGCCGATCGCCAGCATGCCGCCGTTGTGTTCCAGGTGGGCCGCCAGCGCCGCGCGCAGCGGCTCCGGCGTGAACGACCACGGCAGGGTCCACGCGGTTTCGGGCAACACCGTGAGCGCGGCCTCGGCGCGCCGCACCTCGTCGACGTAGGACCGCATGGCTTCCAGCGTGCGCGCGGGATCGAACTTCATCTCCTGCGCGACATTGCCCTGCAGCAGGCGTACCTGCAGCGGTTGCCCGCTCGGATGCGACCAGTCGATCCCTCCGGCGGCCAGGCCCGCGACCAACGGGGCGACGGTGAGTGCTCCCGCCATCGCGGCTGCGCTGCCGCGCGTGGCGCCGCGGCCATGTACCACGGAGGGTGACGCGGCCGGCGCCACTGCGGGCGGCGCGTGCCTCGCCGTCAGGCCGTGCACCAAGGTGCCCAGTCCGAACGCAACGAGCGCCGCGCAAGCCGAGACGCCGTATACGCCCACCACGGGTGCCAGGCCGGCCAGCGGGCCGTCGACGTGCGCATAGCCGGTCGCCAGCCAGGGAAAGCCGGTGAACAGGTAGCCGCGAGCGATCTCGGCCAGGCCCCAGCTTCCGGCGAACAGCAGCGCGATGCCGGCCAGCGGAGCGCCGGAGAGCGTGTCGCCGGCACCGCGCGCCGCCGCGTACGCGCGCGCGCGCAGCGTCGCGGCGGCGACGGCGGCCGGGAACAGCGCCAGATAGGCGGCGAACAGCACCACTGCCAGCGCCGCGACCGGCGCCGGCATCCCGCCGTAGCGATGCATGCTGATGTACACCCACGACACGCCGGCGGTGAACCAGCCGAGGCCGAACGCAAACCCGAGCAGCGCGCCACGCGCACTGCCGCCCGCGGCCGGCACGCGCAGCAGCAGCGCGGCGAGAACGGCCTGCGCGGCCAGCTGCAGCCACCATGCCCCGAGCGGAGCGAAGCTCGCCGCGTGGACCAGGCCGGCGATCAGCGCCGCTGCTGCGCCGGGGACCGGACGCAGGCGCGCTGCCGGCTCAACCGGCGCCGGCACCGGGCTCGCCGACCGGCGATGCAGGCAGCTTCTCGACCAGCAGCAGCTGCGCCTGGCGGGCGTCGGCGCGCAGCACCTCGAAACGCCAGCCATCGATGTCGACGTGCTCGCCGCGCCGCGGCACCCGCCCGAACTGGTCGGTCACCAGCCCGCCCACGGTGTCGAACTCGTCCTCGGGCAGCGCCGTGCCGGCCGCTTCGTTGAGCTGCCGGATGGCGGCGATGGCGCGCACGCGAAAGCGCGGTCCGTGCTCGCTCGGCTCGACGGCGACGATGTGGTCGCTTTCCTCGTCGAAGTCGAACTCGTCCTCGATGTCGCCGACGATCTGCTCGAGCACGTCCTCGATGGTGATCAGCCCCGAGGTCCCGCCGTACTCGTCGACCACGATCGCGAGGTGGCTGCGGTTGCTGCGGAAATCGCGCAGCAGCACGTTCAGGCGCTTGGACTCGGGAATGAACACCGCCGGCCGCAGCAGGTCGCGCACGTCGATGCGCTCGTCGAGGTACAGGCGCAGCAGCTCCTTGGCGTGCAGGATGCCGAGCACGTTGTCGCGATCGCCTTCGACCACCGGGAAGCGCGAGTGCGCCGTCTCGATCACCTTCGGCAGGAATGCCTCCAGCGGCTGGCCGATGTCGATGACGTCCATCTGCGCGCGCGGCACCATGATGTCGCCCGCGGCCAGCTCGGCGACCTGCAGCACGCCTTCGATCATCGACAGCGCCTCGGCGTCGAGCAGCGCGCGGTCGTGCGCCTGGCGCAGCACGCCGAGCAGTTGCTCGCGGTCTTCGGGGACACGCAGCAGCAGCGCTGCCAGGCGTTCGAGCAGGGGCTTGCGATGTTCGCTGCCCGAGCGGGGGCCGGACATGGGTCGGGAGAAGGTTGACGATCGATCCAGCATACCGCAAAGGCCGGGCGCCATGCCAGGCGCACCGCGTCAGCCGCCCCAGGGGTCGGCGATGCCGAAGCGCGCCAGCAGCGCCGATTCGATCGCCTCCATGCGCTCGGCCTCGCGCGGCTCCAGGTGGTCGTGGCCGCAGGCGTGCAGCACGCCGTGCATCACCAGGTGCGCCAGGTGCGCCCTGGGCGACTTGCCCTGTGCACGCGCTTCCCGATGCACCACCGGCATGCAGATCACGATGTCGGCGGCGATGCGCCCGCTGCTGCCGTCGTAGGGGAAGGTCAGGACGTTGGTCGCATGGTCGTGCCCGCGGAACTGCGCATTGAGCGCGCGCGCCTCGCGCTCGCCGACCAGGCGAAGGGTGAGCGTCGCATCGCGCTCGATGGCCGCGGCCACCCAGCGGCGCAGTTGCGGGCGCGACGCCGGCAGCTCGCCTGCGCCCTCGCCGAGCTGGATCGAGAGCGACAGCGCGGGTTCAGCCGTTTTCCGAGGCGTCCTGCTCATAGGCGTCGACGATGCGCGCGACCAGCGGGTGGCGCACCACGTCGCTGCTGTCGAACTCGGTGAAGGCCAGGCCTCGCACGCGGCGCAGCACGCGGCGCGCTTCGATCAGGCCCGAGGCCTGGCCCTTGGGCAGGTCGATCTGCGTCATGTCGCCGGTGACCACCGTGCGCGAGCCGAAGCCGATGCGCGTGAGGAACATCTTCATCTGCTCGGGGGTCGTGTTCTGCGCCTCGTCGAGAATGATGAAGGAGTGGTTCAGGGTGCGTCCGCGCATGTAGGCGAGCGGCGCGATCTCGATCGCCTGCTTCTCGAACATGCGCGCCGTGCGGTCGAAGCCGAGCAGGTCGTAGAGCGCGTCGTACAGCGGGCGCAGGTAGGGATCGACCTTCTGCGCGAGATCGCCCGGCAGGAAGCCGAGGCGTTCGCCCGCCTCGACGGCCGGGCGCGTGAGCACGATGCGCTTGATCGCGTCGCGTTCGAGCGCGTCGACGGCGCATGCCACGGCGAGGTAGGTCTTGCCGGTGCCGGCCGGCCCGATGCCGAAGGTGATGTCGTGCGACAGGATGTTGCGCAGGTACTCGCGCTGGCGCGGGGTGCGCCCCTGCAGGTCACTGCGGCGCGTGTGCAGCACGGGCGCATCGGGGTCGTTGGCGGCCGCCGCCTGGGCAGGCGCACCCCTCATCTCGACCAGCCCGAGCTGGATGTCCTCCAGCGACAGCGCCTGCTCGGCCCGGGCGTAGAAGTGCTTGAGCGCGTCGACCGCGCGCCGCGAGGCGGCCGCCGTCCCTTCCACGCTGAAGCTGTCGCCGCGGCGCGCGATGCGCACGTCGAAGGCTTCCTCGATCTGGCGCAGGTTCTGATCGATGGCGCCGCACAGGTTGGCCAGGCGGCGATTATCGGCAACGTCGGGCGTGTATTCGAGCGAGCGGGTTCTCAACGCGGCGGTCTCGGGTGCTTCACTGCTTCTGGAAGACTCCAACTCCCGAGATTGTAGGACTGCCGGAGGCGCCTGCCTGGATCTGGTAGCTCAAGCCCAGGCGTGCCGCATCCGGACCGAAGAGACCACCCTGCAGGTTCACCGAGCAGCCGGTGCCGCCGCAGGTCAGCGGGCCGCTGCCCGTGCGCGTGACCGCGAGCGTGCCGCTGAACGCGTGGCCTGCATCCGTCGTCAGCGTGCTGCGCGTCGGGTCGGCGGCGCCTCCGGCGGTGGCGAACCCGTACGAGCCTCCGCCGATCGTGACGGTGCCGTCGAGCCCCACGCGGGCGGCCTGGCCGGGGGCGAACGCCACGCCCGCCGTCGCCTGGAACGTGCCGGGCGCGACGCTGCCGTTGCTGATCGTCGGGTGGGTCGCCCCGATCAGGCTGTAGCCGAACACGCCGCTGGTCGGGATGCTGACCGAGGGTACGCCCACGAGATAGTGCATCCCTTCGTTGGCCGTCAGCGACGACGGGAGCGAAGCCTGGAAGCCCAGGACTTCGAAGCGCAGCTGAACCTTGCCGTCGGTCCAGCGACCCCAGCTCGTATAGGGATCCGAGCCCGCTTCGGCCAGCTTGGCCGTGCCGCGCGACACGCAGAATCGATCCGGGCACAGGCCGATCGACTGCACGCCGAGCGTATCGTCGAGCACCACGCGGGAGCCGGCCGAGAACAGCCGCAGCCAGTCATCGAACGGGACCTGTCGCAGCAGGACGGTCCGCTCGCTGCCTATGCTTCCCTCGCCCGGCGTCAATGGGGGCGGATTGCTGCCGGCGTTGCCGCCGCCTCCTGTGTCACCGCCGCCAGTATTGCCACCGCCGGTATCACCGCCACCGTTGTTGCCGCCGCCGGTATTGCCGCCTCCCGTATCGCCACCCCCGGTGTTGCCGCCACCGGTGTTGCCGCCACCGGTGTCGCCCCCGCCGGTGCTACCGCCCCCGTTGTTACCGCCTCCGGTGCTGCCGCCTCCCGTGTCGCTCCCGCCAGTGCTACCGCCGCCGGTGTTGCCGCCACCCGTGTCGCCACCCCCGGCATTGCCACCCCCGCTGCCGGTTCCCGAGCCGCTCGGAGGCGATGTCACGACGGCTACCTCGGAGACGGCGACGAGCTGGCCATCCGCACCCCGCTGCTGGTTCGGCGAGACGTCCTCTTGGGGGAGTGCCGGCCAGCCCGCGCCGTCTGCCGGATTCTCCGCAACCGATCCGTCAGCCCCAGTGGAGGTGCCGGTGGAGGTGCCGGTCGAGGTTGCGCTGCCGGCCGCCCCGCCGCCGGTGCTCGACCCGCCATTTCCTGCGCTGCCGCCCGGGCCTGCGAGCAGTCCCGACCCCCAGGCTGCGAGATCGCCCGCCGAATCCGCGGAACCCGCCGACCCTCCCGGTGTCGTCGCGAGGGGTGCCGATCCGGAGCCTGGCCCTCCGGTGGCACCGGTGGGCCAGGCCGCCTTACCGACCGGGGCCGACGACGAAGCCGATGAGGAATCGGAGGTGGAGCCGGCCGAAGAACTGGCCAGCGAGCCGGTCGAGGAGCCGGACGGGGAATCCGGGGGCGCGGACATCACCACGCCGGCGACCACGCCACCCACTCCGCCGCCCGATCCGGAGGCCGGCATCCGCCCGGTGCCCAAACCCGAAGACGCAGCAGCGCCCGAACCGGTTGCCGAGCCCGGCCCGGACGCCGGAGCGGATCCCGGCGCCGAAGCCGTGTCCATCGTGGAGGTCGGGCTTGTCGCAAAGGCCGAACCCGGCCCGGGCGACGCATCCGGGTCGTTGCTCGTGCCCGCTGCGCCGTCCCCGGCTTTCTGCACCACGCCGCCCGCCGCTGCCACGCCGGCACCCGAACCCGAACCCGAACCCGAACCGCCGCTTCCGCCCTGCCCACCGCCCTTGGCGACCATCGTCGCCGGCGTATCGCGCTGCTGGTAGCTGATCGGCGGCAGCACCGGGCCCTGCTCGGTCGTGCGCGGGGCCGCATCGGGGTCGTCCGCCGCCGCCGATTCGCCCTGTCCGACTTCGAGCGCGCCGCCGCGCGTGGCGACCACGATGCGGCCCTGCGACACCGAGACGCGCAGCCCTTCGCGCGGGCCCGGCGCGCAGCGCGGATCGCAGACGGTCTGCTCGGCCACGTACTCGGTGCCGCGCACTCCGACCGTGGCGGTCGGGGTCTGCATCCGGTAGTCGTCGTGGTTGCGCTTGCCGATCGCGCCGGTGACCGTGCGCAGCGCGCCGCGCAGCAGGAAGAAGAAGCCGCGCTGGCCCCCGGCGTCGAAGCGGTAGTCGTCGATGCGGAAGGTCGTGCCGGGCTGCAGCGAGACGATCGAGCCGTCGGTGAAGCGGATCTGCACGCGACCGTCACTGCCGGTGCGGATCAGGTCGCCGCGCTCGACTTCGGTGCCGGCCTGCATCGGCACCGGCGTTGCCTGCGGCCGCTGCAGCGTCACCTCGCCCGAAGCGACCAGAGCGCGGCCGTCCGCGGCAATCGCCCATTGCGCGAACAGGCCGCACGCGAGCACGGCGCAGGCCCGCGCCCACCACCGCGCCGGCCCTGCCGTCCGCCCACGGGCCGCCGGGAAACCGCGAAGCGCCGCGCCCGCCATCGTCACGGGAACCGGTAGCGCACCATCACCCCGGCCTGCGTGCGTCTGAAGTCGTTGGGCGCCAGCGTGGAGCGGTTGCGGGTGAAGGTGAGCGACGGGGCGATCGACCACGCGCCCGAGAGGGGGCGCTCGGCGCCGATCCCCAGGTCGGTCTGCCGGTCGTAGCGCGCGACGCCGAAGAAGGGTTCGATCCCGTCGAAGTCGCGCGTCTCGTACGACAGGGTGGCGAAACCGCGCCAGCCGTCGCCCAGCGTGCGGCTCACGGCGACGCGTGCGCCCTGATATCCATAGGTCAGGTTGTCCAGCCCGCGGCGCGACGTTTCCCGGCCTGCCTGGATGCCGGCGAGCAGGATCGGGCGTCCGCCGCCCTCGAACACGTGAGCGAGCGTCAGGCCCACCCCGCTGCGGCGCGCGTCGCGCGCCGGCTCGTCCGGGAAGTCGAGCAGGAAGTGCTGGGCATAGGCACCGACCTGGTTGCGAGCGTCCAGATCGCACTGCCACTGGACGATCGCACCCAGCGCGTTGCGGAATGCCGCACCGCCCAATTGCAGGTTCTGGGCCTGGGCAAGCATGTTGTATCGGTGGCAGCCGCGTCGGAAGGTGAGCCCCGATGAAAGGTCGAGTTGGTCCTGGTCCAGTGTATGCGCGCCGGGATAGCGGCGAATCGTGGCGCGGCCGCCGGCTGTCCACTGCCAGCCGCCGCCGATCGGCGCAGTCCAGTTTAGCGATCCCGCCGCGGAAAGCGCGGCACTACTTCTCGGAAGGCTGACGCCGAGCGGCACCACCGCGGTTCCGTCAGCGAGCACCCACTGGCCGCTGGAGCTGCCGAAGTTCACGTTCGAGTCGTAGCCGAGCTCGAACTCGAGCAGACCGGTCAGCTTGCCGCGGCTCTCCTCGTCGACGCGCTGGATCGCATCGAGATAGCGGCCGATCACCTGGCGCACGGGTTCGGGGATGCGCTGCGCGGCGACGGTCTCGAATTCGCGGCGGGCGTTCTCGCGCTCCCGGGCATTGAAGTAGGCGCGCGCGATCTCGGCGCGCGCCTGGAGGAAATCGGGCCGCACGATCAGGACGCGCTCGAGGGCGAGGATGGCGTGGCCCGGATGGCCCGCATCGAGGGCGGCCAGGCCGAGCAGGTAGTCGAACTCGGGGTCGCCGGCGTAGTCGTCGAGCCGCGCCTCGAGCGCTCGCCAGGCTTCCTCGGCCCGGTCGGCATCGATCAGCGTGCGCGCGTTCGCGAGCAGATCGGCCAGCGAGGTACGGGAGGCAGCGGAGGCCGGCGCCTCGTCCGGCACGGGCGCCTGCGCGATCGATCGAACAGCGTCTGGCAGGGGCACCGCCAGCGGTGCCTGGTGCGATTGCGCCGCCGAGGCCAGCGGCAACGCGGCGGCCAGCACCCACAGGATCACGCGCGCGCAGCGAAGCCCGGCGCCGCGGCTGCGGGCGCCGGGGGCCGCCTGCGGCCGATGATGCCGGGGGTGCGTCATGCCGTGTCCGGCATCCACTCGCCGCGCAGCGAGTGCGGCAGCGCGGCGGTGATCCGGACGTCGGCGAAGCGCCCGATCAGGCACTCGTGCCCGGCGAAGTTCACGACTCGGTTGTTGCTCGTGCGGCCGGCCAGCTCCTGCCCATTCTTGCGCGCGTGGCCTTCGACGAGCACCGACTCGATGCCGCCCACCATCGCCTCGCTGATGCATCGGGCGCCGGCGTCGATCGCGGCCTGCAGCCGCTGCAGCCGCTCCAGCTTGACCGCCTGCGGCGTGTCGTCGGGCAGGTCGGCGGCCGGCGTGCCGGGCCGCGGGCTGTAGACGAAGGAGAACGAATGGTCGAAGCCGATCTCCTCGACGAGCCGCAGCGTGCGCTCGAAGTCGGCCTCGGTTTCGCCCGGGAACCCGACGATGAAGTCGGACGACAGGCATACCGACGGGCGCACCGCGCGCAGCCGGCGCACGATGGCCTTGTACTCGAGCACCGTGTAGCCGCGCTTCATCGCGGCGAGCACGCGATCCGAGCCCGACTGCACCGGCAGGTGGACGTGGTCGACGAGCTTGGGCAGCCGGCCGTAGGCATCGATCAGCTGCTGCGTGAACTCCTTGGGATGCGAGGTGGTATAGCGCACCCGGTCGATGCCGGGGATCTCGCACACGTACTCGATGAGCAGCGCCAGGTCGGCGACGCCCCCATCGGGCATGGTGCCGCGGTAGGCGTTGACGTTCTGCCCGAGCAGGGTGACCTCGCGTACGCCCTGGTCGGCAAGGCCGGCGATCTCGACCAGCACGTCCTCGAGCGGGCGCGACACCTCGTCACCGCGCGTGTACGGCACGACGCAGAAGCTGCAGTACTTGCTGCAGCCTTCCATCACCGACACGAACGCGGTCGCGCCTTCGGTGCGCGCCGGCGGCAGGCGGTCGAACTTCTCGATCTCGGGGAAACTGATGTCGACCTGCGCCGCACCGGTGTCGCGCCGCCGCGCCAGCAGCTCGGGCAGGCGATGCAGCGTCTGCGGGCCGAACACCAGGTCGACGTACGGCGCGCGGCGAACGATCGCCTCGCCCTCCTGGCTGGCGACGCAGCCTCCGACCCCGACGATCAGGCCGGGCCGCTGCTCCTTGAGCGCGCGCATGCGCCCGAGGTCGGAGAACATCTTCTCCTGCGCCTTCTCGCGCACCGAGCAGGTGTTGAAGAGCACGATGTCGGCATCCTCGAGGCAATCGGTGCGCTCGGCGCCCTCGGAGCGTTCGAGCACGTCGGCCATGCGCGCCGAGTCGTACTCGTTCATCTGGCAGCCGAAGGTACGGATGTAGAGCTTGCGGGCCACGGCCGCACCGTGCCGGCTATCGACCCGAGGCGGCGGCCGGGCGTTCGCGCTGGCGCGCCTGCGCCGCCTCGAGCTCCGCCGGCGTGAGCAGCCACACGCGGCCGATCTGGCCGCTCGGGTCGCGCTCGACCAGCGCATCGAAGACGCCCGACAGGCTTGCCGGCATCACGATCATGTTGCGCGCGTCGTAGATGCGCGCGCCGGCACCCAGCCGCACAGCCTGCCCGTCGAGCGCGGCCTCGGGGAAGATGCGCATCTCGAAGCGGCCGAGCTTCGCCGCCTCGGGAAAGGCGCGCACGACCTGGGCCGGCGAAGCGGCCGCCCAGGCCACGCCGGCGGCCGCCAGCACGGCGCGCAGGGCGGCCCGCCGGGCGGGACGGCGCACAGGGGAGGTCGGTGGCGTGGGCTGCATGGGCGCGGCTGGCCTCGACAGGCTGGCCTGGAAAAAATGGTGGCGCATCAGGGACTCGAACCCCGGACCTGCGGATTATGATTCCGTCGCTCTAACCAACTGAGCTAATGCGCCAGCGAACCGGGGATTCTACGAATCGGCGCAAGCGCTGTCAAAGCCGCGCTGCGGCGGCGCGCAGCGCATCGCGCGTGGCGCGTGCCGCGTCGGCGGCGGCCCGGGCGAAATCCTCGCCGCGGCTCGCATAGAGGATCGCGCGCGACGAATTCACCAGCAGGCGGCGCCCGCCGGCGCGCACGGTCGCCTCGATGTCGCCGCCCTGCGCGCCGATGCCCGGCACCAGCAGCGGCATCGCCCCCGCCAGCTCGCGCACGCGCGCCAGCTCGGCGGGGAAGGTCGCCCCGACCACCAGGCCGAGCTGTCCGCTCGTGTTCCACGGCCCGGCGGCCAGCCGCGCCACGCGCTCGAACAGGCGCTCGCCGCCGACCTCGAGCGCCTGCAGGTCGCTGCCGCCCGGGTTGGAGGTGCGGCACAGCAGGAACACGCCCCGGTCGCGGTGGGCGAGCCAGGGCTCGATCGAGTCGAAGCCCATGTACGGATTGACGGTGACCGCGTCGGCGCCGTAGCGCTCGAAGGCTTCGCGCGCGTACTGCTCGGCGGTTGCGCCGATGTCGCCGCGCTTGGCGTCGAGAATCACCGGTTTGCCGGGATGCGCGGCATGGAGGTGGGCGATGAGCGCCTCGAGCTGGTCCTCGGCGCGCGCGGCCGCGAAGTAGGCGATCTGCGGCTTGAACGCGCAGGCGAAGGGCGCGGTGGCATCGGCGATCTCGCGGCAGAACGCCAGGATCGCGTCCGGGCTGCCTGCGAGGTGCGCGGGCAGCCGCGCCGGATCGGGATCGAGGCCGACGCACAGCATCGAATCGGCCTGCTGCCAGGCAGCGTTCAGCGACTCGCAGAAATTCACCGACCGACTCCTCGTGAGATGGCGCACGGCGATTCTACGGCCTCGCCGAACCGGGCGAGTCGGCGATCCGGTCAGCGCTGGAGGTGCTCGAGCTTGCCCTTGACCTGCGCCCACCGCTCCGCATCGGGCAGCGGCGCTTCGCGGGCGGTGATGGCGGGAAAGACGCGGGCGAGCTCGGCATTGATCCCGATGAATGCCGATTGGTCCGCGGGGACGTCGTCCTCGGCCCGGATGGCGTCGACCGGGCACTCGGGTATGCACACGGCACAGTCGATGCATTCCTCGGGATCGATCACCAGGAAGTTCGGTCCGGCATGAAAGCAGTCGACCGGACAGACGTCGACGCAGTCGGTGTAGCGGCAGCGGATGCAGGAGTCGGTGACGACGTGAGCCACTTGGGTTTCCTCTGTTGGGTCGTTTCGCCAGAAAGAGCTTGTGCGGACTCTAATGATCAGTATACTAACATTGAGTGATATCAAGAGAACAAGAATAAATAGATTGCATAAGAATAAAGTGCTCTGCTCTAATTGGTAGTAGGCGTCCATTAGGCTGCTCACATCCGGGAAACCCCGTAAATGTGTGATTGCCGGCGTCGGCCGTTACTGCCAAGAAAAATTCGGGTTTTCCCGCCCCGATTCCCGGTTTCGTTGGTCCATTCGAGGAGATATGCATGCAGCGACGTCGTTTTCTCGGCAACACGAGCCTCGCCGCCGGGTTTGCCCTGGCATCCGGATCGGCGATGGCCCAGGCCACGCCGGCGGTGAAGTGGCGCATGTCCACGAGCTGGCCCAAGAGCCTGGACGCCATCTACGGCTCGGCCGAGGAGTTCTGTAGACGGGTGTCCGAGCTCACTGCCGGGCGCTTCGAGATTCGTTCATTTGCGGGCGGCGAGATCGTGCCGCCCGCGCAGAACATGGACGCCGTCAGCAACGGCACGATCGAATGCAATCACGTGCTGGCTTCGGCCTTCGTGGGCAAGAACAGCGCCCTGGCTTTCGATACCGGCCTGCCCTTCGGCCTGAACTCGCGCCAGCACAATGCCTGGATCCAGTACGGCGGCGGCATGGCGGCATTGCGCCCGCTCTACAAGAAGTACCACATCGTCAACTTCGTCATCGGCAACGTCGGCGTGCAGATGGGCGGTTTCTTCCGCAAGGAAATCAAGTCGGTCGAGGACTTGAAGGGCTTGAAGATGCGCATCGGTGGCATCGGAGGCATGGTGCTGTCCAAGCTGGGGGTGGTCCCCCAGCAGATCCCTGCGGCCGACATCTATCCATCGCTCGAGAAAGGGACCATCGACGCGGCTGAATGGATCGGCCCGTACGACGACGAAAAGCTCGGCCTGCATCGTGTGGCGAACCACTACTACTCCCCGGGCTGGTGGGAGGGCAGCGCGTCGATCACCTCGATGGTCAATGCCACCGCATGGGAGGCCTTGCCGCCCCTGTACAAGGCGGCGTTCGAGTGCGCGGCCAACGAGCAGACCATGAAGATGCTGGCCAAGTACGACGCCTCGAATCCCGATGCACTGAAGAAAATGGTGGCGCAGGGCGCCAAGCTCGCGTACTTCCCCAAGGCGGTCATGGATGCGAGCTTCACGGCCGCTGCCGAACTCAACACCGAGCTTTCCCACAACAACCCGGACTTCGCGGCCATCCTGCCGCAGTGGCAGCAGTTCAGGGTGAAGGAAGCGAGCTGGTTCCGCGTCGCCGAGACCGTCCTCGACAACTACACCTTCGCCGCCGTCGGACGGCAGGCCAGCTAGGAGGCGGGCGGACGCAGCCGGCCGGCGCGGGCTGCGCCGCCGGCTGCGTTGCCGCGGAAATGATGATGAATCGACTCCTGTGGCTGTCGAGGCTCATCGACGGCCTGAATGCCAAGGTCGGACGGCTGGCCAGCTGGCTGGTGCTGGCTGCGGTCCTGATCAGCGCCGGCAATGCCGTCACGCGCAAGACCCTGAACCTGAGCTCGAACGCGGCCCTGGAGATCCAGTGGTACCTGTTCTCCGGGGTCTTCCTGCTGTGCGCGGGGGCGACCCTGCTGAGCAATGAGCACGTGCGAGTGGACGTGATCCTGTCGCGACTGCCGCGCAGCAAGCAGCTGGTGATCGAGATGCTGGGTACGGTGTTCTTCCTGATGCCGGTGACGGTGCTGATCCTCGTGCTGTCCTGGCCATCGTTCATGACCGCGTACACCGAGGCCGAGATGTCGCCCAACGCAGGCGGGCTGATCCGCTGGCCGGTGAAGCTGTTGATCCCGATCGGGTTCGGGCTGCTGCTCCTTCAGGGCGTGTCGCAGTTCATCAAGAGCGCCGACGAGTACCGGCGCCTGCGCGCCTCGGGCGGGCCCTCGGGCACGACAGAGCAGGTGCCGCGGCCATGACCGAGCTGCTCGTCGCGAACATGGCTCCGCTCATGTTCGTCTGTATCTTCGTCTTCCTGCTGGTCGGATATCCGCTCGCGTTCGCCCTGGGCGCCAACGGGCTGTTCTTCGGGCTCGTCGGCATCGGGCTGGGCCTGCTGCAGCCGCAGTTCTTCCAGGCGCTGCCGGAGCGAGTCTTCGGCATCATGTTCAACGAAACGCTGCTGGCGATCCCGTTCTTCACGCTCATGGGGTTGATCCTCGAGCGCAGCGGCATGGCCGAAGATCTGCTCGACACGATCGGGCAACTGTTCGGCGGCGTTCCCGGCGGGCTCGCCTACGCGGTGATCTTCGTCGGCGCGTTGCTGGCGGCGACGACCGGAATGGTGGCGGCCTCGGTGATCTCGATGGGCCTCATTTCTCTGCCCATCATGATGCGATACGGCTACGACAAGCGCCTGGCCTCCGGCGTGATCTCGGCCTCGGGGACCCTCGCCCAGATCATTCCCCCCTCGCTCGTGCTGATCGTGCTGGGAGACCAGCTCGGCCGCTCCGTCGGCGACATGTACGCCGGGGCGCTCCTGCCCGGCCTGGTGCTCACGGGCCTCTATGTGCTGTACGTGCTGGGATATTCCATCCTGCGGCCCGGTTCTGCCCCCGCTCTGCCCGACAGCGCGCGCACCCTGCGCGGATTCGCGCTGCTCGCACGCGTGCTCACCTCGATGGTGCCGCCGCTGGTGCTGATCTTCCTCGTGCTGGGAACGATCTTTCTCGGGGTGGCCACCCCCACCGAAGGCGGAGCCATGGGCGCCGCGGGAGCGCTGGTGCTGGCCCTGCTGCGCCGGCGGCTGACGCTCGATCTGCTCCGCCAGGCGCTGGACAAGAGCGCCCGGCTCACCTGTTTCGCGGTGTTCATCCTGATCGGCGCGACGGTGTTCGGCCTGGTCTTCCGGGGTGTCAACGGTGACCTGTGGGTCGAGCACCTGCTCGTGTCGTTGCCCGGAGGCACGGCGGGTTTCCTGATCGCGGTGAATCTGGCGGTTTTCCTGCTGGCCTTCTTCCTGGACTTCTTCGAGCTGGCATTCATCATCGTGCCCCTGCTGGCGCCTGTGGCCGACAAGCTCGGCATCGACCTCGTCTGGTTCGGGGTGCTGCTGGCCATCAACATGCAGACGTCGTTCATGCACCCGCCGTTCGGCTTCGCGCTGATGTACCTGCGCTCGGTGGCGAGCAAGGACATTTCCACCGGCACCATCTATCGTGGCGCCGTCCCGTTCGTCGCGATCCAGTTGGCGATGGTGGGTCTCGTGATCCTGATCCCCTCGCTCGTGTACGTGGAAACCCGGCAGACGATCGATCTGCAGAACGTCCGGATCGAGCTCCCGCGGGCCGAGGACGACGGCACGGGCGCCTACCCGGGCACCGACGCGCCGCCGGCCTTCGGACAGTCCGGCGACCCGGGAGGATCCTCACGATGAGCGATTCCCTGCCTCATGCCGCGCTGGCATCGGCTCCGGCCGCTCGGCCCCAGGGCATCGGCGCGCGCGTCCCGCGCAAGGAAGACGTACGCCTGTTGCGCGGCCGCGGCCAGTATGTGTCCGACATGGTGCTGCCGGGCCAGCTCGAGGTGGCGTTCCTGCGCAGCCCCGTCGCGCATGGGCGCATCGTGGGCATCGGCAGGCCGGCGGACGGCGCGGGCCGCGTATTCCTGCGCGAGGATCTGGACGGCGTGAAGCCGATCGTCGCGCCGTCCACTCTGCCCTCGTACCGCCTCTCCGAGCACCACCCGCTGGCGAAGGAGAAGGTGCGCTTCGTCGGCGAGCCCATCGCGATGTGCGTGGCGCCGACGCGGGCGTTGGCGGAGGACCTCGCCGAGAGCGTCGAGGTGCGCATCGAGCCGCTGCCGCCGCTGGTGGATGCTCACGCGGCGCTCGCCGATGCGGGCGTGCGGGTTCACGAGGAGTGGCCCGACAACGTGTTCCTCACCTTGAACTACGAGAAGGATTTCGAGGAGAACGCGGCACGCGCTTCGAAGATCGTGCGCCGCGAGGTGTCGCTGGCGCGCCAGGCCATGAATCCCCTGGAAGGCAAGGCGATCGTCGCCTGGTGGGACGAGCGTGCCGACCAGTTGATCGTGTACAGCTCGACCCAGGTACCGCACATGATCCGCGTCGGGCTGGCGCAGTGCCTGGGCATCGAGGAACGCCGCCTGCGCGTGGTCGGCCCCGACGTGGGGGGAGCCTTCGGCTACAAGTGCGTGCTGCAGCCCGAGGAAATCTGCATCGCCTGGCTGGCGCTACGCTATCGCCGGCCGTTTCGCTACGTCGAGGACCGGCGCGAGCACCTGGTGGCCGGCGCCAACACCCGCCAGCATCACTACCGGATGGCCGCGCACGTCGACGAGCGCGGCCGATTTCTCGCGTTGCAGGCGGAGATCACGATCGACGGCGGCGCCTACTCCAACTGGCCGTTCACCATCGGCCTGGAGCCGGGGCAGGCCACGGGCAACCTGCCCGGTCCGTACGCCATCCAGGGATACCGCTGCACCACGCATTGCGTCGCGACCAACAAGCCCGGTTTCCTGCCCTATCGGGGAGTGGCCCGGACCGGTGTGTGCTTCGCGATCGAGCAACTGATCGACGCCATCGCGCGCGAGGTGGGCCGCGAACCGTGGGAGGTGCGTGCCGAGAACCTGGTGCGGCCCGAGCAGATGCCGTTCGACAACGTCGCGCGCAAGCACTACGACAGCGGAGACTATCCGCGCAGCCTGCGCCGGGTGCACGAGGCCATCGGGTTCGATGCGGTCCGCGAGCGGCAGCGGCGCCAGGAGCCGGACGGGCGGTTGATCGGCGTGGGCTTCGCGAGCTACTGCGAGCAATCGGCCCACGGCACCTCGGTCTTCGCTTCATGGGGGCTGCCGCTGGTGCCCGGCTACGACCAGGCGAACGCGCGCGTCACGCCCGACGGCGGGCTGGAAGTCAGCGTGGGGGTGCATTCGCACGGGCAGGGCATGGAGACCACGCTGGCGCAGATCGTGCACGACGTGCTCGGCATCGACCTCGACCGCGTCCGGATCGTGCACGGCGACACGGGGGCCACGCCTTTCTCAACCGGCACCTATGCGTCGCGCGGCATGGTGATGGCGGGCGGCGCGGTGGCCAGCGCCTGCGACGCGCTCATCCCGCGCATGGTGCGCATCGGCGCGGCGCTGCTCGGCTGCGGCGAGGAGCAGGTGCGCTACGAGCGTGGCCGGATCGTCGGTCCCCAGGGATCGGTCACGGTGGCCGAGGTCGCGTACGCCTGGTACGTACGTCCCGAGCGGCTTCCGCGCGACGTCGACCGCGGCGGCCTCGAGGCCAGCGTGTCGTACCGACCCAAGATCGATACCGGCGTGTTCAGCTATGCCTCGCACGCGGTGACCGTCGCGGTCGATCCGCAGCTCGGTTCGGTCGAGGTGCTCGACTACGTCGTGTCCGAGGATTGCGGCACCATGGTCAACCCGATGATCGTCGAGGGCCAGACCATCGGCGGCATCGTGCAGGGCATCGGCACCGCGTTGTACGAGGAGTCGCCGTACGACGAGAACGGCCAGCCGCTGGCGTCCACGCTGATGGACTACCTGATGCCGGCCGCCACCGAGGCGCCGCGGATTCGCGTGCAGCATTTCGAGACGCCCTCGCCGTACACGCGTTTCGGCATCAAGGGCATGGGTGAGGGAGGTGCCATCGCACCCCCGGCGGCCATCTTCAACGCCATCAACGACGCCTTGCGCGGACGCGCGGCCGAACTGACCAGCACCCCTGCGACGCCGGCCAAGATCCTGGCGGCGCTCGCGGCGGGGAGAGAGTCGCGCGCGGCAAGCGAGGCTGCGGCCGGGAGCGTTCCTGGCCGTGCCGGCGCGCTCGAGGTGGGGGAGGGCCGTTGAAGCCCGCTGCCTTCGCCTACCGGCGGGCCGCAACGGTCGACGAGGCCATCGCTGCCCTGCAGGAAGCCGCCGGCGAGGCCAAGCTGATCGCCGGGGGCCAATCGCTCGGGCCCATGCTGAACCTTCGCCTGGCCCGTCCCGCACGCCTGATCGACATCGGCACCATCGAGTCGCTGGGCCGGATCGAAGTCGGCGACCACTCGGTGCGCGTCGGCGCCGGGGTCACCCATGCGCGCATCGAGGACGAAGCGGGCGCCATCGAGGGCCTGGCCCCGCTGGCGCACGTCGCCCGCGGCATCGCCTATCGGGCCATCCGCAATCGCGGCACGGTCGGCGGCAGCCTGGCGCATGCGGATCCCGCTGCCGACTGGCCCCTCGTGCTCGCGACCCTGGGCGCGGCGATCGAAATCCGTGGGGCCGGCAGGGTGCGCCGGGTCGACGCCGCGGCGTTCATGCTCGGCCCCTATGCGACTTCGCTGGCATACGGCGAGATCCTTGCCGCCGTCGAGATCCCGAAAATGCACTCGTGCGCCCGCTGGGCCTACCGGAAGTTCTGCCGCAAGCCCGGCGAGTTCGCAGAGGCCGCCGCCGCCGCGCTCTTCGATCCCGATCGGCGCATCGCGCGCGTTCTGCTCGGCGCCCCGGCTGCACGGCCCACTCCGTTGCCCGCGCTCGCGCGCGACCTCGCACGCGGCGGACGCAGTGCGCTGGACACGGAGCGCCTCGCCGAGGAGATCGAGCCTCTGGTCGCCGACGCGCCGCCCCATCGCCGCCAGGCTGCGCTGACCATCCTGAGGAAGACGCTCGAGGAGGTGCTGCAATGAGTGCCGTCGACGCACGGGACGACACGCGGACGTCGATCCGCCTCGTCGTGAATGGCGTGCCGGTGTATGCGCAGGTGGATGCACGCACGAGCCTTGCAGACTTCCTGCGTGACGGGCAGCACCTCACGGGCACGCACGTTTCCTGCGAGCAGGGCGTGTGCGGGGCCTGTACCCTGCTGCTCGACGGACGCCCGGTGCGCGCCTGCATCACCTGGGCGTCGGCGTGCGACGGCGCCACTGTCCAGACCATCGAGGGCTTCGACGACGACCCGACCATGCGCTCGCTGCGCGAGGCGTTCTCGCGCGAGCATGCGTTGCAATGCGGCTTCTGTACCCCGGGCATGCTGATCACCGCGCGTGACATCGTGCAGCGCCTGCCCGGGATCGACGAGACGCGCCTGCGCCACGAGCTCGCCGGGAACCTGTGCCGTTGCACCGGCTACGCGGGCATCGTGCGCGCGGTGTCGTCGGTCGCCCGGGCCGATCCGGAGCGCGCGGCGAAGGCGGCCGCGCCACGGCCCGCCGTGTCGCGCGGGGACTTCGTGACCTTCGAGGCGCGCGAGGCCGACGAGGCGGGTACCAGGCCCGCGCAGCGACCCGGCGGGGGCGTTGCCTCGCACGCGACCGCCGGAAAGAGCGGCAGCGCCCCGCAGATCGTCGAATCGCTCATCGTGCGCGGCTGCGATGCGGATCGCCTGTGGGCGCTGCTCGCCGACGTGCCGGCGGCGGCGTCATGCCTACCCGGCGCGAGCATCGAGCGCTTCGACGGCCGCGAGTTGGCCGGCACCGTGCGCATCTCCTTCGGCCCGATCAGCGCCGCGTTCGCGGGAGTGGGCGCCGTGGAGCGCGACGAAGCCGCACGCACCACGGTGATCCGCGGCAGCGGGCGCGATCCCCTCTCCAAGACCGAGGCGCAGGCGACGATCCGCTACGGCGTCACGGCTGCCGGGGACGTGCCCGGTGCGGCGCGCCTGACGATCGGCATGGACTACGTCGTGCAGGGACCACTCGCGCAGTTCTCGCGCTCGGAACTGGTGCGCTCGCTGGTTGCGCAGATCGTGCGCGAGTTCGGGCGCAATCTCGAGCGTCTCGTCGCCGGGGAAACGGTGGCCGCCCAGGGTCCCGCCCGGCTCGGCATTGCCGGACTGCTCTGGCGCTGGCTGAAGGACCGTTTCGCTGCACTCCTGGGTCGCCAGGATTC
This sequence comes from Burkholderiales bacterium 70-64, assembly GCA_001898645.1. Lineage (GTDB taxonomy): Bacteria > Pseudomonadota > Gammaproteobacteria > Burkholderiales > Burkholderiaceae_E > Zeimonas. Next base: position 185,429 of record MKUQ01000016.1, on the reverse strand, counting down.
TGTCTGAAGGACCGTTTCGCCAACACCGCACAACCACGGGGGAAACCATGGAGATTCGCAAGTTCCTGAACATCGTCGCGGCCTCGGCCCTCGCAGCCGCCGCCACGACGGCCGGTGCGCAAAGCTGGGATATGCCGACCGCCTACGCGCCCACCAACTTCCATACCGTCAACATCGAGCGCTTCGCTGCCGGCGTGAAGGACGCCACCGGCGGCAAGCTGTCGCTCAAGGTGCACTCGGCCGCTTCGCTCTACAAGATGCCGGAGATCAAGCGGGCGGTGCAGACCGGACAGGTGCCGATCGGCGAAGTGCTGATGGTGACGCTGTCCAACGAGAATCCGCTCTATGCGATCGACGGCATGCCGTTCCTGGCCAGCAGTTACGCCGACGCGCGCAGGCTGTGGAGCGTGCAGCGCCCCTACATCGAGCGCCTGCTGGATTCGCAGGGCCTGAAGCTGCTGTTCGCGGTGCCCTGGCCCCCGCAGGGACTGATCACCGGCAAGGAGGTGAAATCGACCGCCGACTTGGCGGGCCTGAGCTTCCGCGCCTACGACAAGCAGACCTCGCGACTCGGGGAACTGTTCAAGGCCCGCCCGGTGACGATCCAGGCCGCGGAGGTGGCCCAGGCGCTGGCAACGGGCAAGATCAACTCGCTGATGTCCTCCGCGCAATCCGGCGTCGACTACAAGGCGTGGGAATCGCTCAAGTATTTCTATGACGTCCAGGCGTGGCTGCCCAAGAACATGGTGATCGCCAACAAGGCGGCCTTCGACTCGCTCGACAAGGGCGTGCAGGCGGCGCTTCTTGCGCAGGCGACGAAGGCCGAGGAGGCAGGCTGGGCCGCCAGCAGCGAGGTTGCCGAGGCCACCAAGAAGACGCTCGCCTCCAACGGCATGAGCGTGCAGCCGCCGTCTCCGAAGCTGGTCGGCGAGCTGAACGCCCTCGGGCAGCAGATGGTCACCGAGTGGCTGGCCGGCGCGGGCCCCGACGGGAAGGCGGTCGTCGAGGCCTACGGCAGGAAGTGATCATGCGGCGAGCCCTGCGGGCGGTTTACCTGGCCAGCGCCGCCCTGGGCGCGCTGGCCTTCGTCGGCATCGAAGCGCTGGTTCTCTACCAGCTCGGCGGGCAGTTCCTGCCGTACATTCCGCGGTCCGCCGACGAATTCGCCGGCTACTGCATGGCGGCCTCCGCCTTTCTCGCGCTGGCCTATACGCTCGAGGCGAACGAGCACATCCGCGTGACGCTGGTCAGCGAGCGGGTCGGGCCGGTTGCGCGGCGGGCGATGGACCGCATCGCCGTGGCCATCGCGCTGGCGCTGGTCGCCTTCCTGGCATGGCACGTCACCGCAATGGCCTGGCAGACCTGGCAGTTCGACGAGCGCAGCGGGGGCCTGATCGCGCTGCCGCTGTGGATCCCGCAGGCAGCGATGGCGGTCGGCGCGCTGGTGTTCCTGGTGGCAGTGACCGAGCGCGTGTTTCGCGTCTGGCGCGGCGGCAGCGTCGACCTGCCGATGCAGGAAGGGGGAGAGCACCGTGCCGATCGTTGAAGTCTCGAGCGCTGCCATGACGATCGTGGTGGTGGGCTCAATGCTCCTGCTGCTCGGGCTGGGGATCTGGATCGGCGTGGCGCTCGTCGGGGTGTCACTGGTGTCGATGCTGCTGTTTTCCACGCGCATGCCGGGCGAGGCCATGGCCACGACGATCTTCGGCTCGCTGTCGAGCTGGACGCTGACGTCGCTGCCGCTGTTCATCTGGATGGGGGAGATCCTGTTCCGCTCCCGGATCTCCGAATACATGTTCCGGGGCCTAGCGCCCTGGATGGGTTCGTTGCCGGGACGATTGATGCAGGTCAACGTCGTCGGCTCGGCGATCTTCGCGGCGATCTCGGGCTCCTCGGCGGCCACGTGCGCGACGATCGGCAAGATCACGCTGCCCGAGCTCGAGCGCAGAGGCTATCCGCCGGAAATGGTGGTCGGCTCGCTTGCCGGGTCGGGCACGCTCGGGCTCCTGATTCCGCCTTCGATCATCATGATCGTCTATGGCGCGACCGCCGACGTCTCGATCAACAAGCTGTTCATCGCCGGCGTCGTTCCCGGGCTCCTCCTCGCGCTCCTGTTCATGGCCTATGTGGGCGCATGGTCGATCAGGCATGCCGACCGGGTGCCGGTCAACGACCTGCGCATGAACTTCGTGCAGAAGATCCGCGCCAGCGCCGGCTTGCTGCCCACCGTGGCGCTCATCGCCGCCGTGCTCGGTTCGATCTATGCGGGCTTCGCCACCGCTACCGAGTCGGCGGCGCTCGGCGTCCTGGGCGCGCTGGTGCTCTCGGTGCTCCAGGGAGGATTCGGCTGGCGCACCTTCGCGGCGACGATCACGGGCGCGATGAAGACGACGACCATGATCATGCTGATCCTCGCAGGCTCGTCGTTCCTCACGATCGCGATGGGCTTCACGGGAATTCCGCGCAGCCTGACGGAATGGGTGGGCCATCTCGGCCTCGCGCAGTGGCAGCTGCTGATCGCCCTGACCGTCCTGTATGTCATTCTGGGCTGCATGCTCGACGGCATCTCGATGGTGTTGCTGACGATGGCCGTCCTGCTGCCGGTGGTCAACGCCGCGGGATTCGACCTGTTGTGGTTCGGGATCTACGTCGTCCTGGTCGTGGAGATGGCCCAGGTGACGCCGCCGGTCGGCTTCAACCTGTTCGTGCTCCAGAGCATGACGCGGCGCGATATCGGCTTCGTCGCGCGGGTCGCATTCCCCTTCTTCCTGATCCTGCTGCTGCTCGTGGTGCTGATCTACTGGATGCCCGGGATCGTCACCTGGCTGCCCTCGAAAATGATGCGGTAGGTACGGTGCGGAACGGGGGGTGGTCGCCGAAGGGGCATGTCGCGGCCGAGGTCTTCAGTGTACTAACATATCGAACCTCGAACAGGCTCTACGTACCATGGCGAACACCGCGAAGAAGACCCGATCCGAACCGGCCGGCGCTGCGCCGGCGCGAGGCGCGCGCGCCAATGGGCGGACGAGGCACGCGGCCGCCGAACCCGAAGTCGAACCGATCGCCACGCCGCAGCCGCGCGAGCACACCACGCTGTGGGACCGACCGGGCTTCCTGGTGCGCCGGCTGCACCAGATCCACGTGGCGATGTTCATGGAGGATCTCGGCGACGAGCAGGTCACGCCGATCCAGTACGGGTTGCTGAGCATCCTCGTCGACATGCCCGGCCTGGACCAGTTCTCGCTGGCAGAGGAGCTCGGCATCGACCGGGCGAACGTGGCCGACGTCCTCAAGAGGCTCGAGTCGCGCAAGCTCGTGCTGCGTGTCGTGGACCCCCACAACAGGCGGCGCAAGATCTGCCTGCCCACGCGTGCCGGAACGGCGTTCGTGCAGAAGTACAAGCCCCGCATGCAGCGGGCGCAGGAGCGGCTGATCGAGCCGCTGTCCCTGCAGGAGCGCCGCACGTTCGTCGAGCTCCTGCACAAGCTGATCGACGCCAACAATGCCCACGGCCGCGCGGCGCTGCGGCCCTCGCGGGGCCTGCACGCGGGCGCTGCCACGCGCGGCGCCGAAGGCTGACCCCAGGGAGCGGCCTGCTCCAGCCGGCATCGTGCGGCGGTGCACAAGACGGCGATTCGTGTACTGAGTATTGCTGGCCTGGCTGACTCCGCAAAACCCCCGGGAGTCGGATCGTCTTTGACGACCTGCGCAATCCGTTGACCTGGCCCTGAATCGTTAGTACACTGCCAATGGAATTCCGGGCGCTGCGCCGATGACCGTGCGCCGCATCCCCCGATGAAGCGCCTGCAACCAAACAGCGAGAGGAAACCATCGTGGCCGATCTGTCCATCGACTTCTGCGGCATCAAGTTCAAGAACCCGGTGGTGATCGCCTCGATCGAGACCACCAACAGTCCCGAGGTGATACGCGAGTGCGTCGATGCGGGTGCCGGCGGCATGATCATCAAGACGCTCACCGACATCGAGGACATGGCGCGTCTGACGCAGAATTCGAAGTACGCGATCCTCAACGAGAAGAACGAGACGATCAAGGGCAAGGTCAACAAGAACTTCGTGTTCTTCAGCCGCTCGGGCTACTCGTCAATGCTGTATCGCGACTGGATCCCCTACCTGAAGGAACTGAACCGCTACGCGGAGGACCACGGCTCGCACCTGATCGGAAGCGCCGGCGGCAAGACGATGCAGAGCTGGGTCGACATCTGCCGCACGATCGAGGACTGCGGCCTGCCGATGGTCGAGCTCAATTTCGGCTGTCCGCATCCGGCGATGATGCCCGGCGTGCACGGCGGCAGCATGATCGGCCAGGAGCCGCAGGTGGCCGCCGAGGTCACGCGGCGGGTCTGCGAGGCGGTGAAGATTCCGGTGGTGATCAAGCTCACGCCCGACCAGTCGCGCGTGCTCGATGTCGCGCGCGCCGTCAAGGAGGCGGGTGCGGCTGCCGTGACCGCAACCAATCGCTATACCGGTTTCTCCGTCGACATCGAAACCGGCCATCCGCGGCTCGGCGGCCCGGCCGGCATCGGCGGCACCTGGGCCAAACCGCTGTCACTGCGCTGGGTGCACCGCATCTACACCGAGCTCGGCATCCCGATCACCGGTTCCAACGGCATCTACGATCACCGCGATGTCGTCGAGTTCATCATGACCGGGGCCGGGCTGGTCCAGGTCGGATCGGTGCTGATGCTCAAGGGGATCAAGTTCCTGCCCAAGATCGTCGACGGGCTCGCGGAATTCATGGACAGCCACGGCTACGAGAGTATCGAGGCCATGCGCGGCATCGCCTCGCGGCGCTCGGTGAAGGACTACGGCGAGCAGTTCCTCAAGGCGCGCGAGCACAGCGAGGTGAACCACGACACCTGCAAGAACCCCAGCTGCACGATCTGCATCCAGACCTGCTTCTACGACTCGCTCTTCCAGAACTCGGGCGGCAGGGTGGGGCACCTGCTCCAGAACTGCATCGGCTGCGAACTGTGCACCCACACCTGCCCCTTCGATTCGATGCATATGTTCCCGACTACCAAGGAGGAGAGCGCCACGGGCGGTTTCTTCACGATCAGCGAGGAGGTCTTCGAGGCCGGGAAGTTCGAAAAGGGCTTCGATCGCAAGCTGTCGCTCTCGAGAGCCAAAGGGTGAAGGGGCGGGCGCCTGCTCGGCGGCGCCCATCGACGCGGTTCTTTTTCTCACTATCCCACAGGAGGAGTCATGGCAGTCAACAAACAGCATCGCGAGTTCTATCAGGTCGACATCGAATCGGGATGGGAAAGCCCCAAGGGCTACCCGCCGGGCGTCCAGCAGAAGATCCTGGCCGGTACGCTCGACCTGGCCGGCAAGAAGGGGGGGCACACCCGCCTGCTCAGGTTCCTGCCGGGTGCATATACCACCGAGCCTTTCATCCACGATCACTGGGAAGAAGTCTTCGTCGTGCGCGGCGACCTGTGGGTCGGCAACGACAAGGAAGGCAAGGGTGGTGAGAAGTTCGTCGAGAACACCTACTGTGTGCGTCCGCCCGGCGTCTGGCACGGACCGTTCCGCTCCGAGGGCGGCTGTCTGCTGATCGAGTCCCACTACTACGATCCGCAGTGAACTGCAGCGGCGTCGCCGTAGGGCACCCGGATACCGCACTGCGTACGCTCGCCGGGGCCGCGCGTGCGCTGGCCGCCGGCGAGATCACCAGTCGGGCGCTGGTCGAGCGCTGCCTCGAGCGGGCACTCGACCCGGCAGGCGAGGGCGTGCGTGCCTTCACCCGCCTCGACGCGGAGCAGGCGCGCGCCACGGCCGATGCCATCGACCGCATGCGCAAGGCCGGCACCCAGCCCGGGCGCCATGCCGGCATACCCATAGCGGTAAAGGACCTGTTCGACGTCGCGGGCCAGGTGACCACGGCCGGTTCACGCGTGCTGTCCGACCGCGCGCCGGCCGAGTACGACGCAACGGCCGTCGCACGCTTGCGGGCGCACGGCTTCGTGATCGTCGGGCGCAACAACATGACCGAGTTCGCCTACTCCGGCCTCGGCATGAACCACCACTACGGTACGCCGGCCAACCCCTGGCGCCGTGACGAGCGGCGCATCCCGGGCGGATCGTCCTCGGGTGCGGCAGTCTCCGTGGCCGACGCGATGGCGGTCGCGGCGCTGGGCACCGACACCGGGGGTTCCTGCCGGATCCCCGCCGCGCTGAGCGGCGTGACCGGCTTCAAGCCGACGGCGGCACGGGTGCCGCGCGACGGCGTGATCCCGCTTTCGAGCAGTCTCGACTCGGTCGGCCCGCTGGCGGCGAGCGTATCGTGCTGCGTGATCCTCGATTCGATCCTCGCCGGCCAAACCGTCGAGGAACCGGTCCCGTTCCCGGTCGCCGGGCTGCGGGTCGGGCTGCCCGGGCGCTATGTCATGAACGGCATCGACGATACCGTCGCGGCGGCCTGGGAGCGCGCGCTCGGGCGCCTGTCGGACGCCGGTGCGCGCATCGTGGAGCTCGGGCTGGACGTGCTCGACGAAATCCCGCGCATCAATGCCCGTGGCGGGCTGGTCGGCGCCGAGGCCTATGCCTGGCACCGCTCGTTGCTCGAGTCGAAGTCGCACCTCTACGACCCCTGGGTCCTGCAACGCTTCGAGGCGGGCCGGTCGCAGAGCGCGGCCGACTACATCGACACGATCGAGTCGCGCCGCCGCCTCCAGCAGGTGGTGCGCGAGCGGACCGCCGGCGTCGACGTGCTGGTCGCGCCGACCGTGCCGATCGTTGCGCCGCGTTGCGAGGAGCTCGCCGATGTCGAGACGGCCAACCGGACCAACCTCTTTCTGCTGCGCAATCCCGCACTGGTCAACTTTCTCGACGGCTGCGCGATTTCCCTGCCTTGCCACCGCGCCGGTGAGGCGCCGGTCGGGTTGATGTTGATTGCGGGCACGGGCGACGACAGGCGACTGCTGGCAATCGCCTCCGCGGTCGAGGCCGTCCTGCAAGAGCGATAGAAGACGGTTCCGATACGGTCGACGCATCTCCTCAATAATTATCAGTACACTAATATTAAAGTCGTTTGAACTCGTCGAACTCGTCGATCCGAAGGATTCCTGGAAAGTTTCGGTGCTGCGGGCTACAGGTTGCAGACGGCGTGGCCGTTCAGAGCCGTGATCCTGGTCGATTCGATATCTACGTGGTTGCCGCATCATCGATGATGAGGGCTTGACAGGCGACGAAGGAACGGGGTAGCGTTCCGGTGACAGTATACTGATCATTGCCGATGTCGAGCCGGCCGGGCGCAATCAGCTCGGGCACGGTCATAAAAAACAACAGGCAGTACGGAGGAGGCAGTCGACTATTTCACTCGACAAGTCGCTCTCGTGCCCATCGATCGAGATGGCTGCGAGTCGATGCACATGTGCAGGCGGATCCTCGACGATGCCTTTCGCTGAAAGGATCCGCCCTTCGTACGGCTTGCTCAAGCCTGTTCAATATCGCTCGGGGCCCGCCATCCTCGGATGAGTGCCGCGAAAACGACCAGCGGAGGGAAGGTAGTGGCAAAGGACATGCGGTCATACATCGAGCAGCTGGAGAAAGCCGGCGAACTCTCTCGAGTGAAGGACGAGGTCAACGTCGAAGCGGATATCGGCAGGCGCCTGTTCGCATCCAGGGAGAGCGCGCTGCTCTTCCAGAACGTCAAGGGTTATCCGGGATGGAGCGTCCTGGGGCAGGCGCCGGCGAACATGCGCCACATAGCGATCGCGTTCGGTACCGAGCCGAACAGGGTGGTGAGGGAGTTCGCCAATCGCATCGACAAGGGGCTCGTCCCGTGCAAGATGCTTCCGCGCGGCCCGATCAAGGACCGGGTTCTGCTGGGGGACGACGCCCGGTTGCACGCGCTGCCGTCCCACGTCATCGCCGAAAAGGACCCCGGTCGCTATATCGCGGGAGGTTTGTGCATCGTCAAGGATCCCGAGACCGGTCTTCGCAACATGGCCTTCCATCGCCTTCAGGTCCGGGAAGACGGCCGAATGGGCATCTTCATGGTGGAAGGGCGGCATACGTGGCATATCTATCGAAAATACGAAATCATGAACAAGCCGATGCCGATGGCGGTCATGATCGGGCATCACCCGATGTATTACTTCGCTGCGGCATATACCGGCTCGCTGGGTCTCGACGAACTCGAGGTCGCCGGAGCGTTGCTCGGTGAGCCGGTCGAGCTCAACGCCTGTGAAACCATCGACGTCGAAGTTCCGGCGCATGCGGAGATCGTCATCGAGTGCGAGGTCATGCCGAACCTCCGCGAACAGGAAGGACCGTTTTCCGAATTCACGGGCTATTACGGCGGACACCACGACAAGCCCGTGGTGGTTCCCAAGGCCATCACCATGAGGAAAGACGCGATCTACAAGGCGGTGCAGAGCGCCGCGCTTACCGAATCGATCTTCTACAACGGGCTTCCGATGGCCGTTGCCCTGTTTCGGGATCTGCGCAATGTTGCAGGGTATGTCGATCTGAAGGACGTATCGTGCAACTGGGGAAGTACTTTCAACGTCGTGGTTCAGATGACCCCTCGTTTCTATGGTGAAGCCCGGCAGGTCCTGCTCGCCGCCGTATCCAGCCTTTACTCCCATCAGAAGATCGCGGTGGCAGTGGACGAGGACGTCGATATCTACGATCCGCAGGACGTCGCCTGGGCAATTGCCACGCGGGTGAATCCGGAGATCGATGTCACCGTCATTCCGGGCGTACGCGGGCATATTCTCGACAACTCCCTGCCCGAGTTGACGAGGGAAGGGATCACGACTCCGCACAGGCTGGGCTCCAGAATGATCATCGATGCGACCAAGCCGCCGACTTGCGATCGGGAGGCGAGAATGCGCTTCGATCGTGTCAGGCCGCCCGCGGCGATATAGAAGCATCCGGCTCGATCCGGAATGTCCGGCTCTTTCCTTCAACCCAAAGTCCCGCGGGAGAATCGCGTGCGCAAATGCTTCGTTACATTCATGGCCATGGTGTCATGCGCTTTTGCGCACGGCGCGTTCGCCCAGTCGTTTCCGAACAGGCCGATCACGCTGATCGCCCCCTTTTCGGTAGGCGGCGCGCTCGACCTCATCGCCCGCGGCGTCGGGCAGCGACTCTCGGAGGGTGTGGGCCAGTCGGTAGTGGTCGATAACCGTTCGGGCGCTTCTGGTGCAATCGGCTCGGCCATGGTGGCGAGGGCGGCACCGGATGGCTATACCCTGCTGCTCGGCGCGACGACCACGCACGGCATCAATCCGGCACTGAACCCGAAGCTCGGGTACGATCCGGTGAAGGATTTCACGCCGATTTCCCTGGTTGCCACGATTCCGCACATCCTCGTAGTCAATCCGTCGATTCCGGCGAATTCGCTGAAGGAATTCATCCAGCTTGCGAAGTCGAAACCGGGCATGGCATACGGATCGGCAGGCATCGGCTCCCCGCACCACCTGGCAGGGGTGATGCTCGGGATGATGGCGAATATCGATGTGGTACATGTTCCGTACAAAGGCTCGGGGCCGGCGATGACGGATCTCATCGGTGGCCAGCTGCAGTTCATGTCGGTGGAGCTGGCAGCGGCCGAGCCGCATATCAAGGCCGGCAAGCTCAAGGCGCTTGCGATTGCTACTCCGAATCGCGTTCCGGGCGTCGACTTGCCGACTTTCGCGGAATCCGGATACCCGGGATTCGAAGTGACTGCGTGGTATGCGGTATTTGGTCCGCATGGCATGCCCGAGGACGTCGTATCCCGACTCAGCAGCGAAATCGCCAAGGGCCTGGAGTCGCCGGAGCTGCGCGAGCGATTCGAGAAGCTCGGCGCGAAACCGGTCGGCAGCTCGCCGCGGGAATTGGCGGCCCATGTTCGTTCCGAGCTCGATCGCTGGACCAAAGTGGTGAAAACCGCAAAGATCCAGGTCGAATGACGTCGCGCCGTTTCGTGTCTTTTCCTTCGTCGATCGAGAAGAGACGGGTTGCTTCACTGTCATGAAACTACCGGATTTCGACTACGTCTCGCCGAGCACGCTGGCGGAGGCGATCGCGCTTCTGGCCGAGGGTGGTCCCGACGCGAGGCTGATTGCCGGCGGCCAGAGCCTGCTTCCGACCATGGCTTACCGGCTGGCCTCGCCGTCGCTGCTGGTGGATCTTCGCAGGGTTGCCGGTCTCGACCGGATCGAAGTCGACGATCGCGGCGTGCGCCTGGGCGCGACGGTGCGCTGGCGCGATATCGTCGACGACGCAAGGCTGGCGAAGGCCCATCCGTTGCTCGTGGAAGCAATCAACCATGTGGGGCACTATCAGATCAGGAACCGCGGTACTGTCGGCGGTAGTCTCGCTCATGCCGATTCTGCAGCGGAGATGCCGGGCATCGCCGTTGCCTGTGATGCGGAGCTGACGCTTGTCGGCCCTTCCGGTTCGCGAGTGATTCGCGCGAACGAGTTCCTGCTTGGACCGCTTTCGACGGCGCTGGCTGCGGATGAAATCCTCGTCGAGGTCACCCTGCCTCCCTGGCCGGCGGCTCGCCGTTGGGGCTTCGAGGAATTCTCGCGGCGGCGTGGAGACTTCGCGATCGCGGGGATCGCTCTCTACTACGATCCGGACCCGGACGGACGGGCCAGAAACGTGCACATTGCGGTGTTCGGCGCCAGCCGGTTCGCGCATCGGCTCCCCGAGGCAGAGCAGGCGATCGAGGCTCGCATGATCGATGCCTCGGCCATCAAGGCGGCCGCGGGCGCAGCCGCGGGCGCGGTCCATCCGTCCGACGACCTGCACGCGAGCGCTGCGTATCGGCGTAGCCTGGTGGCAACTCTGGTCGAGCGCGTACTCAAGCGCATAGCAACCTGACCAATGCAGGTCGATCATGAATATCAGCTTCACTCTCAATGGCAGCAGGGTCGAGGTAGACGTTCCGGCGCGCGTCAACCTGGCTGACTGCCTGCGTCATCACCTGCACAAGACCGGCACGCACGTCGCCTGCGAGCACGGCGTGTGCGGCGTCTGCACGGTAATCGTCAACGGCGATGCGGTTCGTTCCTGCCTGATGCTGGCGGTACAAGCTCAGGATGCCGAGATCGTCACCATCGAAGGTTTGGCCGACGGTGACGAGCTGTCGGCCCTGCAGGCGTCGTTTCACAAGCATCACGCCCTGCAATGCGGCTTCTGTACTCCCGGCTTCCTGACCACGGCGCACGCCCTCCTGAGCGAGGAGCCCGACGCCAGCCTGGAGCGGATACGAGAAGTCCTGTCCGGCACTCTTTGCCGTTGCACCGGCTACGTTCAGATCATCAACGCGGTCTACGATGCGCGTTCGGCCTATGCCGGCGCCGCCGGGAAGGAGAGCGAGTCATGACGGGGAGGGACGCCTTCGTCACCGGCAAGCAGCGTTACGTCGGCACCGACACCAGGCGGGTCGAGGACTACCGGCTGCTGACCGGAAAGGCCTGCTTCACCGACGACATCCACTTGGAGAACATGCTGCACGCGGTGATCGTGCGGAGCCCGATCGCGCACGGCAAGTTGCTCGGCATCGATGTCGAGGAGGCGCGCAAGATGCCCGGCGTGCGCGCGATCTACACCGGTGAGGATGTCGCCCGGATCATGGGCAAGGTGTTCAAGATGCCGTTGCGCCTGTCCCCGGTGCCCGAGCACGAGCCTTTCGAGCAGACGGTGGTTGCGGTCGGCAAGGTGCGCTACGTCGGTGAACCGCTCGCCATCGTGGTGGCCGAGACCACGGCGATGGCAGAAGACGCCGCCGGCTACGTCTATCCCGATATCGAATCGCTTCCGGTGGTGACGGACTGGGAAGCCTCGGCCAGGGACGAGATCCTGCTCTTCGAGGAAAACGGCACCAACTCCCCGATCACCTACATCGCGAAGAAGGGCGACGCGCGCAGCGTCACCGGTCCCTACGTCAGGCGAGAGCGTTTCGTGACCCAGCGCCATAGTGCGGTCACCATGGAAACCCGAAGTCTGGTCGCGCATTGGGACGGCAGGCATATGACGGTGTACGGTGCCGCGAAGGTGCCGTTCACCACCCGGCGCACGCTGGCCAAGAGCCTGGATCTGCCGGTCGAGGCGGTAGACATGATCGAGATGGACGTCGGCGGCGGCTTCGGCGTGCGCGGCGAATTCTATCCCGAGGACTTCCTGGTGCCGTTTGCCTCGCTCCAGCTGGGCCGTCCGGTGAAATGGGTGGAAGACCGCCTGGAAAACCTGCTTGGTTCGAACCACTCGCGCCAGATGGATTGCGAATTGGAGATCGTCTGCGAGCTCGACGGCCGTATCCTGGCCCTGCGCGGTGTGGTCCACACCGACTCCGGGGCCTACATGCGTTCGAGTGGCGCCATCCCGCCGCGCAACGTCGTGCAGTTTCTGTCCGGCGGCATGGATATCGAGCACCTGTATTTCGAATCGTCCGTGCACCTCACCAACAAGGCCCCGATCGGCACCTACCGCGGCCCGGGCCGCTTCGAGGCCGACTACTTTCGCGAACGCATCCTGCAGATCGCCGCCGACGAGTTGGGCATCGACCAGGTGACGTTCCGCCGGATGAACCTGGTGCGCTCGGAGCAGATGCCATATCCACTGGCGACCTTGGACAAGCCGCACAAGTCGGAAGAGCTGGACAGCGGCGACTACGAGCTGTCACTGAACGAATGCCTGAAAGGTTTCGGCTGGGAAGAAAAGCTGCCGTTGCAGGGCAAGCTGATCGACGGCTGGTATCACGGTATCGCGATCGGCACCTTCATAGAAGGCGGAGGCGGCGGCATACGAGAAGCCGCGCGCCTGGAGATCGAGGAAGACGGCATGGTGACGGTGTACGTCGGCTCCACCTCGCTCGGCCAGGGGGTGGTGACCGTCCTGACCCAGATCGCCGCCGACACGCTCGAAATCCCGATGGAGCGTATCCGCGTCAAGCACGGTTCCACCATCTACCTCAAGGAAGGCTTCGGTTCCTTCCATTCGCGTTCCACGGCGCTGGGCGGTTCGGCGGTACTGACCACCGCCCATTCCCTTCTCGATAAGGTGCGGGAAGCTGCAGCCGCGTATTTTCGATGCTCGCAAAGCGAGGTCGAGATCAGCCCGGGCCTGGTGGCGTCCCATGGCGATTCGATCCTGACCGCTGCCGACCTGGGCAGGATGAAGATCCAGGCCGAGGGGCAGTTCGCCAGTCATAACCACACCTATGCCTATGGTGCGGCGGCGGCTCATGTGGCTGTCGACCCCGCTACCGGCAAAGTGGAACTGGTCGACTACTATGGTATCGAAGATATCGGCAAGATCATCAACCGCCTGACTTCCAAGGGACAGGCGATCGGCGCGATCGTGCAGGGCTTGGGCGGCGTGTTCCTGGAGAACATGGCCTACGACGAAAATGGCCAGTTTCTGGCCGGTACCTTTGCCGACTACCTGACGCCGACGGCGACCGACTTTCCGGTGATCCGGGCGACCGAGACCGAGCATGCGCCGACCCCTCACAATCCGCTGGGAGCCAAGGGCTGCGGCGAAGGCGGCATCGTGCCGGTCGGCGGCGTGGTTGCCAACGCGGTGGCCGCTGCCCTGTCTTCCCTGGGCGTGCAGACCAACGTATTGCCCCTGACGCCGTGCAGGCTGTGGCAAATGATCAACGAAAAGGCGCAACAGCATCAATGATGCTGGAAATCGGCGGCTCACTGACCGGCCAGGGTGCCCGAGCGGGCCGGGCCGTGCAGGCGCCGCCATCGTCCTGCGAGAGCGATCAGCGCCACGCTGATCGCCAGTAGACCGATCCGGTGCGCACCGGCCGCTGTGAGGCCGGCCGCCTTCATCGACTCGATGCCGAACCCCAGCGCAGCCTGGACCACGAAGCCGGCCGCGAAGATCAGGAGGTTCATGAGCGTCACGGCAGTGCCCTGGATCGACAGCGGCAGCGTGGCGGACAGCACGGAGAAGGCCACGACGTTGAGCGCGCCGACGAATCCGTAGGCCAGCCACAGCGGCAGGGCCATCGTCGCGGGCAGCACCGCCAGGGCGAGCCCGCATGCGGCGAACATCACCATGCCGAGGATCGAACCGCCCTCCAGCGACCAGCCCCATCGCGCGAGCAGGCGCAGGATCCGGCCGGTGAGCAGATAGCCGGCCACCATGCTCAGCGCCGCCAGGCTCAGCCCCATGCTTGCGCGGTCCGCGTCGAACGCGGCGACGGTGCGCAGCCACGGATGGATCCAGTATCCGAGGTAGGCGAGGTAGCTGCCTTGCGCCAGCGCCGCCAGCGGCACGAGCCGAAGGAAGACGGGGTCGCGCAGCACCTGGGGTAGCCGCGCCTGGCGCGCGCCTTCCGGCGGGGCGGCCGCGGCGTCCTTCGGGAGCAGGTAGATCAGCAGCAGCACCGCAGCCGTGCCTGCCGCCAGCGAGAGGTGCAGTCCGGTCCACCCCAGCAGGCGTGCGAGGCCGGCCAGTGGAGCGCCGGCGAAAGCGGCCCCCGAGGAGCCGATCCCCATGGCCGCCCCGTTGACGGCCGCCAGCGAAGCGAGCGGAAACCAGGCGCGATTGGCGCACAGCGAGGCCATGAGGGAGATGGCGAAGCCCGTGCCGAGCAGCACGCGTCCGGCGGCAAGGGCGGTGAAGCCCGAAGCGAATGCACTCGCGACGAGGCCGGCGACCGCCAGCGGCAGCACCAGGAGTTGCGCCCGGCGCGGGCCGATACGGTCGATCAGGTAGCCCAGCGGCAGCTGGGTGGCGGCAAAGGCGAGGAAGAACAGGCTGCTCAACAGACCCACCGACGCCTCGCCGAGCGAGAACGCCTCGCGCAACGCCTCGTCGAGCGAAGCGTTGGCGCTCCTGAGCACGCAGCTGAGGAAGAATCCCGCCGTGTAGACCCAGAAGACGAAGGCGCGTGCGTGCGGCGCCGGCAGGCTGTGCGGCAAGCTGCCGCCTCGTCAGCCGGCGATCGGCAAAGTGCGAATCTCGTAGCCGTGGCTGATGCGGCGGTCCAGCTTCGGGTCGACGAGCTCGAACTCGAAGCGATCGGCGGGCCGGATGCCGCCGCGGGCTGCCAGCGTTCCGCCGTACATCACGGTTCCCGGCGCCCAGGTGCCGCCGTCGGCCTGGTAGCGCTCGATCAGCTCCAGCGGCATGCGCATCGCCGCGACGCTGCCCTCCTGGTAGAGCTCGCGCTTGCCGTCGACCACGATGTGCGAGCGCAACGTCAGGCTGTCCCAGTGGTCGGCCAGTTCCTCCCACGGCCATACGGTGCCGGCGACCGGCTTGTCGCACATCTGCTTCGAGACGGTGATGTTGTAGGTCTCGACCTTGCGGTCGGTGTGGTCGGAGCCGGTGCCGATCCACAGCTTGCCGTCGATATTGAACATCACGAACTCGACCTCGCCGCTGGAGTCGCCGCCAGCGGCCTCGATCGAGCCGGCCGTGGTGATGCGCGAAGCGCCCACGCGATAGTAGATGGGAGTGCTCGCGGGCCGCGGCACGCCGATTTCCTCGAGCTCGCGGATGTGCTTTTCCATCGCTTCGACGTCGCGCGACGTCCAGCCGGCGATCACGGCGCGGTCGAGCGCGAATGAACGCGCCGCTTCCCCGGCGCGGGTCACCAGGCGCAGTTCGAGAGTGCGGGAGTGAGGCATAGTGATGACTCCGGATCGTTCGACAGGCTCAGGCGGCCAGTTCCGCGCCCTTGCGCACTGCCTTCAGGTTCGTCTCGGCGACGCCGGCCGACTGATAGCGGTTGATCGCTTCCTCGTAGGCGGCGAGCGGGAAGATGCCCGAACGAGCCAGGATGGCCGACATCGCGACCACGCTCGACGTGAACCGTCCCGCCTCCTTGGCCGCCTTGATGATGGGCAGCGCGAGCACCCGGGCCTGGGTCGACGGAAGCTCGAGGGTCTCGTCGATCAGCAGCGTGCAGGTCGGGGGCAGCTGTGTGATCCACTTGCGGGTCTTCTTCAGGCCGTCGACCGACACCACGGCGAACCAGTCGGGCGAGTCGATCGCCGTGTACTCGATGCGCTCGGGCGAGAAATTGATCTCCGACAGCGAGTGCCCGGTCATGATGGTGATCGGATAGTCGTCCTTCTGCGTGGCGTCGAGACCGCAAAGCATGCCGGCGCGCCCGAAGATGGTCGCCGCCGACTTGACCTTCTGCCCGGCGCTGCCGGCGATCACGACTCCCACTTGGCGATCGAGCGCGTGATCGAAGGCACGCTCCATGACGATCCTGCGCGGCGCCCTTGCCTTGGCCGAGCTTGCGGCACGATAGGCAGCGCCGAACTCGCTGCGTTCGCGCTCCACCAGCAGGCCGGTCGACATGCCGACGTTCTCGGCCAGATTCATCAGCTCGCGCTTGTTCATGTCGTTGCGCGGCGTGTAGTACGCCGTGCAAAGCTCCCAGACGTCCAGCACCGCGAAACCCGGGTGGCGCACGCCCTGCTCGATGCGTTCGGCCAGGTCGGCATCGTGCGTCATGCCGCGGTAGACCCAGGTCGCGCCTGCTCCCCCGAGCGTGGCGCAGATGTCCATGGGCGATTCGATGTTGCCGCCCACGGTCGTCGCCGTGATGCCGCCGGCGGGCGTGGTTGCCGAGTGCTGACCGCCCGTCATGCCGTAGTTGAAGTTGTTGGCGATAATGAGCGTGATGTCGAGGTTGCGGCGCGCCGCGGCGAGCAGGTGCGCGCCACCGATGCCGCAGCCGCCGTCGCCGATCAGCGCGATCACGGTGAGCTCGGGCCGGGCCAGCTTCAGCCCGGTCGCGTAGGTGATCGAACGACCGTGCAGTCCGTGAAAGCCGCTGGTCGAGAAGTACCGATCCGACAGGCCGATGCAGCCGATGTCGGTGACGATGACGGTCTTGCTCGGATCGACCTGCAGTCGCACCAGCGCGCGGTCGAGCTCCTTGAGCAGGCGTTCGTGACCGCAGCCCGGACAGAAGGGCAGGGGCCCCGCTTCCTTGGGCATGTACGACGCATTGACGGGGGCGTTCATGCGAGGGCTCCTTCGAGGATCTCGGCCGGCGACAGCAGGGTGGTGTCCATCCTGTTCACGCCGATCACTTCGGCGTCCCTCGGGGCCAGGCGTTCGATCTCGAAGCGGTACTGGCCCATGTTCATCTCCGGAACCACGATGCGACGCATGCCCTGCATCGCGTTGCGGATGGCCTTTTCGGGAACCGGATACAGCGTCTGCAACACCAGCGAGGAAACCTTCGCGCCGCGCGAGCGCGCATCGCGCACCGCGATTCCGGTCGCGCGCGAGGTGACGCCGTAGCTGATCACCAGGGTTTCGGCGCCCGCCTGCGGGTCGTGCCGGAACAGCGCGAGATCGTCGGCCGCCGCCTCGATCTTGGCGATGTAGTGGTCGATCATTTCCTGCGTGACTTCGGGATCGGCAGTCAGGACCGCGTTCTTGTCGTGAGTCGAGGTCGTGAAGCGCGTGACATGCTGGCCGCCGAAGTCCACGAAGGCGGGCACCTCCTCGGGCCGGTCGAATTCGTGAGGCAGGGCGGGCGCACCGTCCTGCGGGCGCTTGCGCTCGATCGGCTCCGGGGCCGCAACGAGATCGAGATCGACCGCCTCGCGGGTCATGCTGATCTCCTTGTTCGAGAGCAGGAAGACCGGGGTGCGATAGCGTTCGGCGAAATTGAACGCATGCAGGGTCAGGGCGTAAGCCTCGGCGACCGTGGCCGGGCACAGCGCGATCACCGGCAGGCCCCCGGAGGTCACCCAGCGGGTGAAGCCGATGTCGCCGTCCGCGCCCTTGGTCGCCGATCCGGTCGCCGGCCCCTGGCGCTGCACGTTGACGATGACCAGCGGCGTCTCGCCGATCATCGCGAGGCCGATGTTCTCGCTGTACAGGCTGATGCCCGGTCCGCTGGTGGCCGTCATCGCGCGCGCGCCGGCCATCGAGGCGCCGATACAGAAGCCGATC
Organism: Burkholderiales bacterium 70-64; assembly: GCA_001898645.1. Taxonomy (GTDB): domain Bacteria; phylum Pseudomonadota; class Gammaproteobacteria; order Burkholderiales; family Burkholderiaceae_E; genus Zeimonas. Next base: position 167,520 of record MKUQ01000016.1, on the reverse strand, counting down.
GAGGCGATCTCGTCCTCGGCCTGTACCGCGATGCCTCCTTTCGAAGGAAGCATCTCGATCATGTGCTGGAGGATGGTCGACGCGGGCGTGATCGGGTAGCCGGCGAAGAAGCTGCACCCCGCCTTCAACGCGGCGCGCGCGATCGCCTCGTTGCCCTCGATGAATTCTAGGCCCATGCATCCTCCCCCAGGTTTGATTGTCAGTATACTAATAATTACGGCGAAGTCAACGTAACATATGAACGTAACTCTTGGAATCCGATCGGTTCGTATGCTTTCGAAGTGGCCAGGTCGTCACGGTCCGGCGCTCGCGCCGCCGGCCGGGGCGCTTCCCCGTGGACGCCGTCGAGACGCCCCGGAGAAGCGCCCGGCCGGCAGACTCCTAGTAGCTGCTGTACTGCCCGTCGAAGACGCGCGTCGGGTCGCCGCGGACTTTCGCCATCTGACGATACGGGCGTTCGTTCGCCATCCAGCTTCCGGCGTGCGGCGGGTCGTCCGTCGAGCGAGTGGTCGGATACCCTTGTTCCATGGTCTCGACGTCTGCGTTACGCGTTTCCCTGGCCTGGGCCGTGACTTCGGCGCGGCTCAGGGTCGTGGCGACCGGTCGATTGCCGATGCCCTGGGCATCGTCGAAGTAGGTGAATCCGGTGCCGTTGGCGGCGGCGAGTGCCGGCGCGGCGCCGCTGCCCAGCAGGAAAGCGGAGATCAGTACGGTTCGAATCGACATGGCGAACTCCCGGGATGAAATGCGCATCGCACGAGCCTCCCTGCGCCGTGGCCGGATGCCGGGCGCGACGAGACGACGTCGCCCGATGCAGGGGTTTGCGCATCGCGCAACCAACCGGAGCGGGCGGCGAAACCGTGCCGCATCCGGTCTTGTGCGTCGCAGCGAAACAGGAGCTGCTTACCGATTTCCCGAGGTGCCCGCGCAAGAGTGCGGGTCAGGGTCTGTTCACCCGACGATCGTCCCGCGCCGGGGTCTGACGACCCGTCAGCCGCCGATCGGCGTTTCGTCCTCGAAGCGCTGCTCGGGTGCGATCTCGGCGCCGGCGGCGAACTCGCTTCCCGGGTAGTGCCGCACGAAATCGTCGCGCACCTGCTGCAGCGGCAGGTCGGACCAGGTGCCGTGGTCGGTGAGGTACTGCATGTGCAGCCGGCCGTGGGCATCGTGCTCCTGGTACAGGGCATCTTGGCTGCCGTCGAAATCGGTCGGGCGCACGCCGAAGCGCTGGCACAGCTCGATGTTGAAGGCCGGCACGGCCTTGACCCAGGTGCCGCCGAGATACAGCGCGGCGTAGCCGTGGTCGTAGAAGATGTCCACGCCGCCCATGCGCGCGCGCAGCTTCTCGGTGTTCAGGTGGTTGACCACGTCGGCCAGGCCGATCGCGGCCGGAATGCCCACCGAGCGTGCGCAGGCCGCCAGCAGCCCGGCCTTGGGCACGCACCAGCCGAAGCCGTCCTCGACGATGCGGCTGGCGCGATAGGCCGGCGACTCGTAGCTGATGCGGTAGGGGTCGTAGCGGATGCGGTCGCGCACGGCATAGAAGAGCCGCACGGCGCGCTCGCACGCATCTCCGGCATCGCCGATCGCCTCGCGCACGAACCGCTGCACGGCCGGCGAGTCGTAGTCGAGGAAGCCGGTGGGCTCGAGATACGCGCCGAAACCGGGCGAATCGGGCGTCAGCTCGGGCAGGCCGGGTACGTGGATGACCGTCATCGATGAACCTCCGTGGCGGGCATTGTACCCGCCGGGCGCCCCCCGGGCCTTTCCGGTCATCGCGCTTGCCGCGGCATGCGTTGAAGGTAAGATCGGCCTGAGGTCGAGAAAGGCCGGGAGCAACTTCCGGTCAGGGTTTGTTCGAAGAAGAGGTGAGACATGACGACAAGGAAGAGCACTCTCGCAGCGTGCGTGGTGGTTTCGGTGGCTCTGGCGGCCTGTGCCGACATGAGCGACACCCAGAAGCGCACGGCCATCGGTACCGGCCTGGGGGCGGTGGCCGGCGCCGCGCTCGGCAGCGCGGTGGGCGGCAGCGGCGGCGCGACACGCACCGGCGCGGTGCTGGGCGCGGCCGCAGGCGGCATCGGCACCTACATCTGGTCGCAGCGCATGGAAGAGCAGAAGCGCGCCATGGAGCAGGCCACCCAGGGCACCGGCGTGGCCGTCACCCAGACCCCGGACAACCAGCTCAAGCTGAACGTGCCGAGCGACGTCTCCTTCGATACCGGCAGCGCGCAGATCAAGCCCAACCTGATGCCGGTGCTCGACCGCTTCGCGCAGACGCTGAACACCAACCCGGGCACCACGGTACGCATCGTCGGCCACACCGACAGCACCGGCAGCGATGCCGTGAACAATCCGCTGTCGGTGAACCGGGCCGCCGCCACGCGCCAGTACCTGGTGTCGCGCGGAGTCGCGGCATCGCGCATCGCCATCGAGGGCCACGGTTCGCACGAGCCGATCGCGGACAACGCCACCGTCTCGGGGCGTGCGATGAACCGGCGCGTCGAGATCTACGTCGCGCAAAGCGCGCAGGGCTGAAGAACGCAGAGGGCTGAAAAGAAAAGGCCCGCTCGCGCGGGCCTTTCGCCATGAATGGGCAAGCTTCGCGGTGCGGTCGTTTCCGGCCGCACCGTGGGACTTACATGTCCATGCCGCCCATGCCACCCATTCCGCCCATGCCGGGAGGCATGCCGGCAGCCGGCTTGTCTTCCGGCGCCTCGGCGACCATCGCCTCGGTGGTGAGCATCAGGCCGGCGATCGACGCGGCGTTCTGCAGCGCGGTGCGCGTGACCTTGGTCGGATCGACCACGCCCATCTCGACCAGATCGCCGTAGCTGCCGTTGGCGGCGTTGTAGCCGAAGCTGCCCTTGCCTTCGAGCACCTTGGCCACGACCACGCTCGGCTCGTCGCCGGCGTTGGCGACGATCTGGCGCAGCGGCTCCTCGATCGCGCGCAGCACGATCTTGATGCCTGCCTCCTGGTCGGTGTTGTCGCCCTTGACCTTGATGTTGGCGCGCGCGCGCAGCAGTGCCACGCCGCCGCCGGCCACGATGCCTTCCTCGACCGCGGCGCGGGTGGCGTGCAGCGCGTCCTCGACGCGGGCCTTCTTCTCCTTCATCTCGACCTCGGTCGCGGCACCGACGCGGATGACGGCCACGCCGCCGGCCAGCTTGGCGACGCGCTCCTGCAGCTTCTCGCGGTCGTAGTCGCTGGTGGCTTCCTCGATCTGCGCGCGGATCGCCTTGACGCGGGCCTCGATGGCCTTGGTGTCGCCGGCGCCGTCGATGAGGGTGGTGTTCTCCTTGCCGACCTCGATGCGCTTGGCGCGGCCGAGATCCTGCAGGGTGGCCTTCTCCAGGGTCATCCCGGTCTCTTCCGAGATCACCGTGCCGCCGGTGAGGATGGCCATGTCTTCCAGCATCGCCTTGCGGCGGTCGCCGAAGCCCGGCGCCTTGACCGCGACGGTCTTGAGGATGCCGCGGATGTTGTTGACCACCAGCGTGGCCAGCGCCTCGCCTTCCACTTCCTCGGCGATGATCAGCAGCGGCTTGCCGGCCTTGGCGACCTGCTCGAGCACCGGCAGCAGCTCGCGGATGTTGCTGACCTTCTTGTCGTGCAGCAGCACGTACGGGTCTTCGAGGACCGCGACCTGCTTGTCGGGATTGTTGATGAAGTAGGGCGACAGGTAGCCGCGATCGAACTGCATGCCCTCGACGATGTCGAGCTCGTTCTCGAGCGACTTGCCGTCCTCGACGGTGATCACGCCTTCCTTGCCGACCTTCTCCATCGACTCGGAGATGATGCGGCCGATCTCTTCGTCGGCGTTGGCCGAGATCGAGCCGACCTGGGCGATCTCCTTGCTGGTGGTGCAGGGCTTGCTGATCTTCTTCAGCTCTTCGGTGAGCGCGCCGACCGTCTTGTCGATGCCGCGCTTGAGGTCCATCGGGTTCATGCCCGCGGCCACGTACTTCATGCCTTCGCGCACGATGGCCTGCGCCAGCACGGTGGCGGTGGTGGTGCCGTCACCGGCGTTGTCCGAGGTCTTGGAAGCGACTTCCTTGACCATCTGCGCGCCCATGTTCTCGAACTTGTCCTTCAGTTCGACTTCCTTGGCCACCGAGACGCCGTCCTTGGTGACGGTGGGCGAGCCGAAGGAGCGCTCGAGCACGACGTTGCGGCCCTTGGGACCGAGGGTGACCTTGACCGCGTTGGCCAGGAGGTTGACGCCGTTGATCATGCGGCTGCGAGCGTCGTCGGCAAAGAAAACCTGTTTGGCTGCCATCTGTCTGTTCTCCGGTAATCGTATGGATGGGCGTCTTACTCGACCACGGCCATGATGTCTTCTTCGCGCATCACCAGCAGCTCGTCGCCGTCGACCTTGACCGTCTGGCCGCTGTATTTGCCGAAGAGCACCTTGTCGCCGACCTTCACGGCCAGGGCGCGCACCTTGCCGTCGTCGCCGACCTTGCCGTTGCCCACCGCCAGGATCTCGCCCTGGTCCGGTTTTTCGGCGGCATTGTCGGGAATGACGATGCCCGAGGCGGTCTTGCGCTCGTTGTCCAGGCGTTTGATGATCACGCGATCATGCAGCGGACGGAGTTTCATGCGAACTGACTCCCAAGTATTTGAAAAAGCACGGAAAAAAGGAGGCCGAACGGTCGGCTTCCGGTGTCCCCCAAGTGAGCGCCCGACGTGCCGGGCGGTGGCCCGGGCATGTTGTTGCTAGCACTCACCGATGGCGAGTGCTGATTGTAGGAACTGAAAAGGGATTTTTCAAGACGGCGGGCAGCAAAAGGGCGGGGGTGCGGGCCGGAGAAAGAGGGCCCGGGGAGAGGGCGGCCCGGGCGGCTGCGGCAGTCTGTGGCGACGCCGCGGCCGGCCGGCCGTGGGACTTACAGGGGCTTGATCGCCGAGGCCTGCAGGCCCTTGGGGCCCTGCTTGACGGCGAACTCGACGCGCTGCGCTTCCTGCAGGGTCTTGAAGCCGTTGCCCTGGATCTCCGAGAAGTGCGCGAAGACGTCCGCGCTGCCGTCATCGGGGGCGATGAAGCCGAAGCCCTTCGATTCGTTGAACCACTTGACCACGCCGGTCACTCGATTGCTCATGTTGCGCTCCATTTTTTACGCATGGGGAAAATACGTCGCGGGCAATTGCGCCGTGACGGCAAACGAATCAAGAGGCACAACCAGGTATTCGAGACACGCTGCCCGGAGGGCAGGCCGGCTTGACACGCACAGATGGAACTCAACTTGAACGGAATGCCCGCGCACACTAACCGATTGCGGCGGGTTTGTCCAGAGCGTGTTCCTATGCGATGCGTGAATAGGATGCGCCGCTCGAGGATTGCGCGAGGTGGCGGTCGAAAGCCATGGCGACCGCGCGCACCAGCAGGCGTCCGCGCGCAAGCACCTCCACGCCGCGCTCGTCCACGCGCACCGCGCCGGCCTGCACCAGCGGGGCGAGCGCCTCGATCGAGCCGGCGAGCCAGCGCCGGCTGTCGATGCCGCGGCGCGCGTCGAGCGCGTCCCAGTCGAGGCGGAAGTTGCACATCAGCGCGTTGATGGCGTCGCGCCGCACGAAGTCGTCGGCGTCGAGCGCGATGCCGCGCACCACCGGCAGCTCGCCGCGCTCGATGCGGCGGTAGTAGCCGTCGAGCACCTTGTCGTTCTGCGCGTAGACGTCGCCGATCGAGGAGATCGCCGAGACGCCGAGGGCGATGAGGTCGCCCGAGTCGTGCGAGCAGTAGCCCTGGAAATTGCGGTGCAGCCGGCCCTCGCGCCGGGCCACCGCGAGCTCGTCGTCGTCGCGCGCGAAGTGATCCAGGCCGAGGTGGCGGTAGCCGGCGGCCTCGAACATGGCGACGGCGGCCTCGAACATGCGTGCCTTCTCCTCGGAGGACGGCAGGTCGGCCTCCGCGATGCGCCGCTGCGGCTTGAACAGGGCTGGCAGGTGCGCATAGTGATAGAGCGCGATGCGGTCGGGACCGGCGGCGATGGTCTTGCGCACGGTCTCCTCGAAGCCCGCATGGTGCTGCTTCGGCAGCCCGTAGATCAGGTCGACGTTGATCGAGCGGAAGCCCGCGGCACGTGCGGCCTCCATGAGCTCCACCGTTTGCCGGTAGGGCTGGATGCGGTTGACCGCCGCCTGCACGACCGGGTCGAAGTCCTGCACGCCCAGGCTCACGCGGTTCAGCCCCATGGCGCGCAGTGCATGCGCCCGCCGCGGACTGACGGTGCGCGGATCGACCTCGATCGAGTACTCGCCGTCGTCGCGGAATTCGAAGGAGCGGTGCAGCATGTCGATCAGCGCGCCCAGCTCTTCGTCGGAGATGAAGGTCGGCGTGCCCCCGCCGAAGTGCAGGTGGCTGATCGGCTGGCCGGTGCCGGTGAGCGCCGTCACCAGGGCGACCTCGCGCTCGAGCGCGGCCAAATAGGGCGCGGCCGCCGAAGCATGCTTGGTGCCGATCTTGTTGCAGGCGCAGTAGTAGCAGATGGAGCGGCAGAACGGGATGTGCACGTACAGCCCGAGCGGTTCGCCGCGCCGGGCGGCGCGCGCTTGCAGCGCCTGGCCGTACCGCTCGGGGCCGACCCGGTCGTCGAAGCGGTCGGCGGTGGGATACGAGGTGTAGCGCGGCCCCCGCCCGCCGAAGCGGCGCAGCAGTTCGTTGTCGATGACCAGGAGGTCGCTGTCGGAAGCTTGCATCGGCGCCAAGTTGCGGCTCTTCGGCCGGAAAGGGACGTAAACGTTTGTAATCGTAGTCGCTTTTGGCCCCGGCGCGTCCTATGCTGGATCAAGGTCGACAACGCAGGAGGGTCGCAATGAGCGCAATCGCGAGAATCGCACTCGGCATCGCCGCCGCGACCGCGCTCGCCGGCACGGCGCAGGCGCACGGTGGCGTGAGCTGGTCGGTGACCATCGGAGCGCCCGGCTTCGGCGTCTACGTGCCCGCCCCCGTCGTGGTGGCTCCGCCGCCCGTCTACGGGCCGGCAGTGGTGATCGGCGCGGCGCCTTCCTATTACGCGCCCCCGCCGGTGTACTACGGTCCGGCAAGGTACTACGGCCGCCCCTACTACGCGGTCCGGCCGGCGCCGGTATGGGTGAGGCCCGGCTACCGGCCTCACGGACACTGGCACTACGGCGGTGGACACCGCCACCGCTGAACGTGTGAATGAACCTGCTGCGCGACCTCGGGCCGCTCGCTACGGTTCCTTCACACGTTCTGAAGAGAACGTTCAATCGAGCATGACCACTCCCCGGGCCTGTGACGGCGATTCGTCGCCGCGGCGGTGTGATAATGCGATGAATGGGATGGATATGGTTGCGAGTCCTGCGACGCTCGGCGGCCGTCGCAGCAGCGGTGGGAGGGTATGCGGCGCTGTCGTACGGCGGCTGGCCGGCACAGGCCCGGCCCGTCGTGCAGGCGTCTGCTCCGGCGCAGGGAGCGGCGCAGCGCGGCTCGTTCGATGCGTGGCTGCGCGAAGCGGGGATCGCTGCCGGGCAGGTCGGTGCGATCGCGCTGCCGCTCGACGGAGCGCCGGCGCTGCTGGCGCATGACGCCGAACGGCCGCTCAACCCGGCCTCGACCATCAAGCTGCTCACCACCTATGCGGCGCTGACGCTGCTCGGTCCGGATTACCGCTGGCGGACCGAGGCGCGCCTGAAGGGCCTGCTGCAGGGCGGCGTGCTACGCGGCGACCTGATCCTGCGCGGCGGCGGCGACCCGAAGCTGGTCATCGAGGACCTCACCGAGTTCATCGCGCGCATGCGCGCCGCCGGCCTCGAGGAGATCGACGGCGACCTGGTGATCGACGATGCGATCTTCGATGCCGGTCCGGGCAGCGTCGAGGATTTCGACGGCGATCCCTCGCAGCCCTACAACGTGCGCCCGTTCGGCGCGCTGATGAACTTCAAGGCGGTGCAGGTGCTCGTCAGGCCGAACGGCACGGGTGCCGGGCTCGCCTTCGATCCGCCGCTGGCCGACGTGGCGATCGACGATCGCGTCCGGCTGCTCGGCGGCCCGTGCCGCCACGGCGCCTCCGGCCTGACCGTCCGTGACGGCGAGGGCGGCGCGGCGGGCGTGCGCATCAGCGGCAGCTACTCGCGCGCCTGCGGCGAGCAGGGCGCCTTCGTCGCGGTGCTCGATCATCGCCGCTTCATCCATGGGCTGTTCAAGGCGGCCTGGCAGGCCGCCGGCGGACGCTGGACGGGGCGCACCCGCATCGAGCGCGGCGCTTCCACGGGCGAGCCGTGGCTGGTGTGGACCTCGCCGCGCACGCTGGCCGACGTGGTGCACGACATCAACAAGTTCAGCAACAACGTGATGACGCGCCAGCTGATGCTGCAGATGGCGTCGGAGGCGGGCGCGCGTCCGGCCACGCTCGCCGATGCGCGGCGCGTCGTGCGCGCCTGGCTGGCGGCGCAGGGACTGGCGTTCCCCGAGCTGGTGCTCGATAACGGTGCGGGCCTGTCGCGCGACGCGCGCATCAGCGCCGGGCAGCTCGCCCGGCTCCTGTGCCACGCCGCGGCGAGCCCGTACGCGCAGCTGCTGCGCGCATCGCTGCCGGAGGTCGGCGTCGACGGCACGATGAAGGCGCGCTTCGTCGGCGAGCCGCTGGCCGGGCACGCATGGATCAAGACCGGCAGCCTCGACGACGTGCGATCGATCGCCGGATACGTGCAGGCCGGATCGGGCCGCTGGTACGCGGTGGCGATGATCGTCAACGGGCCGGGCGCCGCCGCCTCGCGCGCCCTGCAGGACACCTTTCTGCGCTGGGTCCATGCCAACGGCTAGGTCGGCGTCGAATCGCGCGGGCTCGCATCGAGCCCGTCCGGCTCCCGGCGGCGATCGCTCGCGCGCGGCGATCGCCATCGCGACGCTGGCCTACCTGGCCTTCGTCGCCTACCAGTCGCTCGCCGGTGACGGGTTCGGCGCGTGCATGGCGCCGCTGGTGCAGCAGGGGGCCCACCTCTCGGGCACCGATGGGCTCGCCAACGTCGTGGCCTATCTGCCGCTCGGCCTGCTCGCCGCGGCCTGGGCCGACTCGCGGCGGCCGCGCGCGGCGCCGGCGCTGCTGCTCGGCCTGGTCTCGATCAGCGCGTTCTCGCTCGCCATGGAGCTGGTGCAGGCGTGCCTGCCCGGACGCGTGTCGTCCTGGTACGACTGGTCGACCAATACGCTGGGCGCGCTGCTCGGCCTGCTGGCGATGCCGGCGGCGCGGCGCACGGCACGCATCGCGCACCGGAATCCGGCGCTCGCGCGCATGCTCGATGCGCCGCTGCTGTGGCCGGCGGCGCTGTGCATCGGCACGTGGCTGGCGATGACCACGGCACCGTGGCGCTTCACGTTCGATCCCGGCACCATCCGGGGCAACCTCGCGTTCGTCGTGCATGCCTCGCAATCGCTCGCCCCTGATGCCTGGCGGCTGGCGCGACATCTGTTCGGCTGGCTCGCCGTGGGTGGCGCGGTGCGCGCGATGCTGCCCGACCGCCGCGTCGCGGCGGGCGTGCTGGTGCTGCTCATCGGCGCGTCGGCGCTCGCGCAGCCGCTGCTGGTGTGGCACGCGCTGTCGCCGGAGGAGCTGGTCGCGATGGTCCTGGCCGCGATCGCGTTCGCGGCCGCCTCGCCGCGCCTCGCGGACGCGGCGCTGGCGCGTGCGACGTGGGTCGCTGCCCTGGCCTCGGTGATGGCCTACGAGCTCGCGCCGGGCGCCGGCGAGGGCTTCGCCTCCGGCTTCTCGTGGTGGCCGCAGCTCGGGCGCGGCGGGCTGCTGGGCGCCCTCGAGCTGGCCCTGCTGTACTGCTGGCTGGCGTTCACGCTGGTGCTGTCGCTGCGCTGGTCGGCGCGCCAGGGCCAGGACATCTCGCGGCGGCGCGTGATATTGCCGCTGGCGGTGGTCGTCGCGTTGCTGGCGATGGAGGGCGCGCAGCGCTGGATCCCGGGGCGCAGCCCCGACACCTCGGCGCCCCTGATCACCGGGCTGGCCTTCGCCGTCGCGTGGGCCCTGGGGGCGTCGGTCAAAGACCGAGCTCGCTCCACATCGCGTCGACGCGTCGCCTGACCGCCTCGTCCATCGCGATCGGCCGCCCCCATTCGCGCGTGGTTTCGCCCGGCCACTTGCTGGTGGCGTCGATGCCCATCTTGGAGCCGAGGCCGGAGACCGGCGAGGCGAAGTCGAGCGAGTCGATCGGCGTGTGCTCGACCAGGGTGGTGTCGCGCACAGGATCCACGCGCGTGGTGATCGCCCAGATCACTTCCTTCCAGTCGCGCACGTCGATGTCGTCGTCGGTGACCACGATGAACTTGGTGTACATGAACTGGCGCAGGAAGCTCCAGATGCCGAACATCACGCGCTTGGCGTGCCCGGGGTACTGCTTGCGCATCGACACCACCGCGAGGCGGTACGAGCATCCCTCGGGCGGAAGATGGAAGTCGACGATCTCGGGGAACTGCTTGCGCAGGATGGGGACGAACACTTCGTTGAGCGCCGCCCCGAGCACCGCCGGTTCGTCCGGCGGCTTGCCGGTATAGGTGGAGTGGTAGATCGGATCGCGGCGCGTGGTCATGCGATCGACGGTGAACACCGGGAACCAGTCCGGTTCGTTGTAGTAGCCGGTGTGATCGCCGAACGGGCCTTCGAACGCCATCTCCCAGCCGGTGCGTGCGGCTGCCGGCAGCGCCTGCGTCCAGCCCAGCGCGCGCGCGTTGGCGAGCGTCGCGGCAGCCTCGGGATCGGGGCGGATCGTGCCCTCGAGCACGATCTCTGCACCGGCGGGCACCAGCAGGTCGCTGCCGGTGCAGGCGCTCAGCTCGGTCTTCGCGCCGCGCAGCAGGCCGGCGAACTGGTACTCCGAGAGCGAGTCGGGGACCGGCGTGACTGCGGCCAGCATGGTGGCCGGGTCGGCGCCCAGCACCACCGCGAGCGGGAAGGCCTCGCCGGGATGAAGTGCAGCGTGCTCGCGGAAATCGAGCGCGCCGCCGCGGTGCGCCAACCAGCGCATGATGGTACGGTTCGGCCCGATCACCTGCTGGCGATAGATGCCCAGGTTCTGGCGCGGCCGCGCCGGGCCGCGCGTCACCACCAGGCCCCAGGTGAGCAGCGGCCCCGCATCGCCGGGCCAGCAGGTCTGCACCGGCAGCGTCGCGAGATCGATCGCGTCGCCCTCGAGCACGACCTGGCGGCACGGTGCGTTCGACACCTGGCGCGGCGCCATGTTCATCAGCTGGCGCAGCATCGGCAGACGGCTCCACGCTTCCTTCAGGCCATGCGGCGGTTCGGGCTCCTTGAGCGTGGCGAGCAGCGTGCCGATCTCGCGCAAGGCCTCGCTCGAATGCATGCCCATGCCGAGCGCCACGCGCCGAGGGGTTCCGAACAGGTTCGCGAGCACCGGCAGCGCATAGTCGCGCCGTTCATCGCGCGCATGCTCGAAGAGCAGTGCCGGGCCCTGCGCGCGCAGCACGCGGTCAGCAATCTCGGTCATTTCGAAGCGCGGCGACACCGGAATGGAGATTCGCCTCAATTCGCCGAGCGTTTCGAGTTGTTGAACAAAGTCGCGCAAGTCGCTGTATTTCATGCAAGTGCTCGCCGCGGTTTCGCGATGCGCGATTCTCGCATCGAATAAATTGCACATGGCGGGAAATTGAGGTTGACCCGCCGCATCCTCGTCCATAAAATCGCGGCGAGTTTCGACCAGCCGTCGCCGTACGGTCATCCGGTCGCGACGAACGGAAGGTCCCGCACAGATCGGGATCATGCAGCTGGATGGCTGCACTCGAGATCAGCAGACGGCAATGTACCGCCTGCATGAAGAGAGAGGCCCGCACACCCATGCAGCAGGCGGGCGCAGCAAGAAGAAGCGATCGCCTTTGTGGGGCGAGCCGTACGGCGCAAGCCGGAAGGAGGCTCGATGCTAAAGCAGCGCCAGGTCGGAATCCTGTTCGATCTGTTCGCCCGCGCAGTGGGAGCGGGCAGGTATTCGGTGGTGGCGATGCCGCTGGTGGTTTCGCTGATTGCCGCGGCCGTATCGATGTACGAGGTCGACCGCCCCGGCGAGGACGCCGGCGAGCCGGTCTTCCTCGCCGACGCGACGGTGGCCGATGGCACGGTGCCGGCGGAGCCGGCGCAGGCTGCTTCGGCCGATTCGTGGTCGTGGTGGGCGGGCACGCACGAACGGCCGGCGGCCGCCAGGCCTGCGGCGGCGGCGCAGCGCGCACCGCTGGCGTTGTCGCCGGAGCAGCGCAACATCTCGCGCTTCGTGGCGAAGAAATACCGTGTCGGCATCGACGAAGTCCAGCACCTGGTGGCGCTCGCCTACCGCGCGGCCAGGGAGTTCCGGCTCGACCCGTATCTCGTGCTCGCGGTGATGTCCATCGAGTCGAATTTCAATCCGAACGCGCGCAGCCCGGCCGGTGCCCAGGGCCTGATGCAGGTGCTCACGCGCGTGCACGTGGACAAGTTCAAGCCTTTCGGCGGCGTGACGGCGGCATTCGATCCGATGGCCAACATCACCGTCGGCGCCAGCATCCTCAAGGGATACCTGGTGCGCGAAGGCAGCGTCGAAGCCGCGCTCAAGTCGTACGTGGGCGCCGCCCTGCTGGAGCACGACTCCGGATACGGCTACAAGGTGATGTCGGAGCGCGAGCGCATCGCCGCGGCGGCCGCCGGCAGGCCGATTCCGACGCGGCCGCTCGCGCCGCCGGTGGTGGCCGCGCAGGCGGAGCAAGCAGCGCCGGCCGGATCTTCCGCGCAATCGCAACCGGCCTCTGCGGAGGAAAGCGCAGGCACGTCGCTGTTGCCCGCGGGGCCTGCGCCCGCGGCCGGCCCATCCTCACCGCTCGATGCGGCCGCCGAGCGCAGCCCCGATACCGCGTCGAACGCGCCGTTCGACGCGCGCCACCCCTTCGAGCCGCTGGTCTAGGTTCGAGCCCGCTGGTCTAGACAGGTTTCTGGCGACGTCGTTCGCCGCCCGGCGCCAGGTAGGCGCCGAGCCGCTGCGCCGCTTCCTCGAGCCGCTCCATGGCGGTGGCGTACGACAGCCGCAGGTAGCGCGACGGCTCGTGCACGCCGAAATCCATGCCCGGCACCACCGACACGTGGATGCGCTCGAGCAGCTCGAGCGCGAACCGGGTGCTGTCGTCGCTGCATGCGCTGCAGTCGGCGTAGACATAGAACGCGCCGTCGGGCGCGACCGGCACCGCCAGGCCGGCGGCGCTCAGTGCCGGGACGATGAAGTCGCGGCGGCGGCGGAACTCGTCGCGGCGCGCGGCGTAGGCTGCCAGCGATTCGGGATCGAAGCAGGCCAGCGCCGCATGCTGCGCGAGCGTCGAGGCGCAGATATAGAGGTTCTGCGCGAGCTTCTCGAACACCGGTACGAGCGTCGGCGGCACCACCAGCCAGCCCAGCCGCCAGCCGGTCATGTGGAAATACTTCGAGAAGCTGTTGCTCACGATGAGATCGTCGCCGTACTCGAGCGCCGATCGTGCCGGCGCATCGTAGGACAGGCCGAGGTAGATCTCGTCGACGATGGTGAAGCCGCCGCGTGCGCGCACCGCCTCGACGATGCGCCCGATCTCGTCGAACGGGATCGAGGTGCCGGTGGGGTTGGCCGGCGAGGCGAGCAGCACGCCGCGCGTGCCGGCGTCCCAGTGCGACTCGACCAGCTCGCGCGTCATCTGGAAGCGGGTTCGCGGGCCGACCGGAACCAGGCGCGGGATGCCGTCGAACGCGGCCACGAAGTGCCGGTTGCAGGGATAGCCCGGGTCGGTCATCAGCACCGAGGCGCCCGGATCGACCAGTGTGCAGCAGGCGAGCAGGAGGGCCGCCGAGGCGCCCGCGGTGATCACGATGCGCGCGGGGTCGACGGCGATGCCGTGGCGCTGCGCGTAGTCGTGCGCGATCGCCTCGCGCAGCGCGGCGAGGCCGGTTGCCGCGGTGTACTGCGTATGCCCGGCGCGAACGGCGCGCTCGAGCGCCGCCATCACCGGTTCGGGCGCGGTGAAGTCGGGCTCGCCGATGTTCATGTGGATCACCGGGTGCCCTGCGGCCTCGAGCGCGGCGGCGCGCTTGGCGAGCTCCATCACGTGGAACGGTTCGATCCGCGCGGTGCGTTGCGCCAGGGGGTAGCGGGTGTCCATCGTGGTGGGGAGAACGGCAGGTCCGGGCGCGTGCATCGCGAAGTGCGTCATTCTAGTTCGGCCTCGCGCGGGGCCGATCGCGGCATGAGCAGATCCTAATGCGGGCCCGCCGCCTGCGGCGTGCGGCCCACCCGCAGCAGCGCCGCGAGGCAGGCCAGCAGCGGCACGGCGGTGGCCGCGAACGCCATCGCGTAGTTCGAGCTGCCCGAGGCGATCACCCCGAACAGCGGCGGGCCGACCACGACGCCGAGATAGGTGAAGGCGAGCGTGCCGCCGGTGGCCACGCCGGCCTGTCCGGGCGGGGCCAGGCGGGCCACTGCGGCGAGGTACACGCCGTTCCAGCCGATGGCCGTGCCGCCGTAGATCATCACCGTGGCCAGCACCAGCGCCTGCGGGCTGGCGGGGTCGAGCAGGGGCATCGCGAGGCCGCTCGCGATCATGGCCGTGCACAGCATGACCAGCATCGACCTGGCGCCGGGGCCGTGGTCGGCGACCCAGCCCCACAGGACCCGCCCGACCACGCCGGCCACCTGCGACACCGAGAGCGCGACGCCCGCGGCGACCAGCGGCCATCGAAGCTGCACGGTGAGGTAGCTGACCAGGAAGGCGGTCAGGCACACCTGCACGGCCGAGAACGCGAGCGAGCACATCGCCAGCGTGCGCAGCCTGGGCTCCTTCCAGACGATGCGCACCGGCTGGATCAGCGCGGCCAGGCCGGGCCGGTGCGCGGTGTCCGACAGGTCGACGTCGAGCGATGCGCGCAGCGTCTGCGACATCAGCGCACACGCGGCCGCGGCCAGCGCAATGCACAGCAGCGCGATCGGCCAGCCGGTGGCCAGCGTCAGCGGCGGAACCGCCAGGCCGGCGATGACGCCGCCCAGCGGCACGCCGGTCTGCTTGAGCGAGAACACCAGTCCCACGCGGTGCGCGGGCGTCGTGCGCGCGAGGATCTGCGAGCTTGCCGGCGTGATCGGGCCGTAGCCGAGGCCGAGGGCGAAGGCGCCGAGCGCTGCCGCGGGTGTCCAGCCGGTGGCGATCAGCCCGAGGCCCAGCGCGCACAGGCCCAGCGCGTACTGGCTGGTGCGGATGGCGCCGCGATGCAGGACGAGGTGGCTGCCCAGGACGCTCGCGACCATCGCGCCGAGGTAGGCGACGGCGATGTACAGGCCTACCGCTGCGGCGGGCAGCGCCATCTCGCCGGTGATGACCGGCGCCACCGCGGTCGGGGCGATCAGCGCGGCCGAGGCCAGCGCCTGGATGGTCAGCGTCATCGCGAGCGACGGGAGCGTCGAGGCGGCCGTCGCGGTGTTCGTGCTCCCCTGGGTCATCGCGTGCGCTGGGGTCGGTGAAGAGGACGAGGCGCGATGGTACGCGCCGGCGCCGATGAGGGTCCGATTGACTACACCCCGCTATCATACGATAATTCGAAAAAAGATTCGTAATATCGAAACATCGAGATCGGAGCACACCGAATGCTCGTCAGCCGTTCGCCGGTCCGTTCGCTCGAGGTGCTGGACACGTTCCGCGTGGCCCGGCGGCCGCTGTCGCTCACCGAGATCTCCCGTCTGGCGGCGCTCCCGGTGTCCACCTGCCACGGCGTGGTGCGCGCGCTCGAGCATCACGGCTTCCTCTATTTCCTGTCGCCGCGCGAGGCCTATCCGACGCGTCGCCTGTGGGACATGGCCTCGGTCATCGAGGCCAACGACCCGGTCGCGCAGCGCCTGGCGCCGGCGCTGCAGGCGCTGCGCGACCGCACCGGCGAGACGGTCATCCTCGGCGCGCGCCAGCACGGACAGGTGCTGTACCTGCTGGTGGTCGAGAGCGCGCAGTCGATCCGCTACTCGTCGCGTGCCGGCGATCACAAGCCGCTGCATTCGAGCTCGATCGGCAAGTGCATGCTCGGCGCGCTGCCCGATGCCGAGCTCGACGCCTGGCTCGCGGCCAACCCGCTGGATGCGATCACCGATCGCACCGTCACCGATGCCGCCGCGCTGCGACGCGAGCTGGTGGCGTCGCGCGAGCGCGGCCACTACGTGACGCGCGGCGAGAACGTGACCGACGTGATGGCGATCGCGGCACCGCTGCGGCTCGGGTCGCTGACGCTCGGCATCGCCGTGGCCGGCCCGCTGCACCGCATGGAAGCTGCCGAGGCGCGCATCGCCGCGGCGCTGCGTGCCTGCGCGCAGGGCATCGCGAACCAGGACGCGGAGGGGCTGCATGTCGCCTGAACAGGCCCCCCTGCGGGTCGTGCGCGACGGGCGCGTGCTGCGCGTCACCGTCGATCGCCCGGCCAAGCACAACCCGCTGTCCAGGCCGGTGCTGGCGGCGCTGCGCGCGGCGCTCGCCGCGAACGCGGCCGACCCGGAGCTCATGTGTGTGCTGCTCACCGGCGCCGGCAACCGCTATTTCGCCGCCGGCGGCGACCTGCGCGATCTCGACGAGGTGCGCAGTCGCGACGCCGCGCGCGCCATGGCCGAGGAGGCGCGCGCCGCGCTGGACGCGGTGCGCGAGTTCCCGGTGCCGGTGGTGGCGGTGCTCAACGGCGACGCGATCGGCGGAGGCGCCGAGCTGGCCGTGGCCTGCGACTTCCGCATCATGCGCGACGGCACGCACATCGGCTTCGTGCACGGCCGGCTCGCTATCGCGTCGGCGTGGGGCGGCGGGCCGGACTTGGCGGCGCTCGTCGGACCCGCGCGCGCGCTGCGCATGACCGCGCGCTGCGAGCTCGTCGAGGCGCGCATCGCGTGCGACTGGGGCCTGGCCGACGCGCACGCCGCCGACGAGGCGGCGCTCGAGGCCGCCGTGAGCGAGTTCGTCGCGCCGATGCTGCGCCAGACGCCGCTCGCGCTGCGCGCGTGCACGCAGCAGGCGCGCGCGCTGCGCCGCGGCCTCGGCTACGACGAGCGCCGCGCGATCGAGCAGCGCAACTTCGTCGACACCTGGGTCCATGCCGACCATTGGGCGGCGGTCGACCGCTTTCTCGGACGCAAAGAGGGCAAGGCATGAACGAGACCGTCCAGGGCAGGCTGCGCCCGCCGCAACTCACCCAGACCAGCGCAGCGGGCATCGAGGTGCCGGTGCGGATCGGCCCCGAGGCGGTCGATCCGGCGCGCGTGGGCGAGCCCGGCGAGCCGCCGTTCACGCGCGGCATCTTCGCCGACGGCTTTCGCGGCCGCCTGTGGACCATCCGCCAGTACTCGGGGTTCGGCACCGCCGAGGAATCGAACGAACGCTACCGGTTCCTGCTCGACCAGGGCCAGACCGGGCTGTCGGTGGCGCTGGACCTGCCCACGCAGTGCGGCCTCGATCCGGTCGATCCGATGGCCCGCCCCGAGATCGGCAAGGTGGGCGTGTCGCTGTCGAACCTGAGCGAGGCCGAGATCCTGTTCCGCGGCCTGGACCTGGGCGCGATCTCCACCTCGTTCACGATCAACGGTACCGCGGCGATCATCTACGCGATGTACCTCGCGGTGGCCGACAAGCAGGGCGTTGCGCGCAGCAAGCTCACCGGCACGATCCAGAACGACATCCTCAAGGAGTACGTGGCGCGCGGCACCTGGATCTTCCCGGTGCGCCCGTCGATGCGGCTGATCGCCGACACCATCCTGTTCTCCAACGACGAGACGCCGCGCTTCAACCCGATCAGCATCGCCGGCGCGCACGTGCGCGACGCCGGCGCCACCGCGGTCGAGGAGATGGCCTACACGCTGGCCAACGGCCTGGCCTACGTCGACGAGCTGCGCCGGCGCGGCGGCGACATCGGCAAGTTCGCCCGGCGGCTGTCGTTCTTCTTCTACGTGCACATGGACCTGTTCGACGAGGTCTGCAAGTTCCGCGCCGGCCGCCGGCTGTGGGCGCGGCTGCTGCGCGAGCGCTACGGCGTGGCCGACGCGAAGGCGCAGATGTTCCGCTTCGGCGTGGTGTGCGGCGGCTCGTCGCTGGTGGCCGCGCAGCCGTACAACAACATCGTGCGGGTGGCGGTCGAGACGATGGCCGCGGTGCTCGGCGGCGCCCAGTCGATCTTCACCTGCGCGTTCGACGAGGCGTTCCAGATCCCGACCGAGTTCTCGGCCGAGATCGCGGTGCGCACGCAGCAGATGATCGCCTACGAGAGCGGCATTGCGCGCAGCGTCGACCCGTTGGGCGGCAGCTACTTCGTCGAGCAGCACACCGACCGCATGGAGGCCGCCATCGAGGCCGTGATGCGCGAGATCGACGAGTACGGCGGCGTGGTCAAGGCGATCGAGGACGGCTGGCTGCAGATGCGGCTGGCCGAACGCGGGCTCGAGCGCAAGACCCGCATCGACAGCGGCGAGACGGTGATCGTCGGCCAGAACCACTTCCGGCGCGAAGGCCAGCGCAACGAGATCGGCGAAGTGTTCCACCTCGACCCGACGATCGCGCAGCGCGTGCTCGAGAAATACCAGCGGGTGCGCGACACGCGCAGCCAGGCGCAGGTCGACGCTTCGCTCGCGCGCCTGGGCGAGGCCGCCGCGAGGGACGACGAGAACCTGATGCCCTACCTGGTGGACTGCTGCCACGCCTACGCGACGGTGGGCGAGATGGTCGCGCGCCTGAAGCGCGAATGGG
The DNA here is from genome assembly GCA_001898645.1 of Burkholderiales bacterium 70-64. GTDB lineage: Bacteria > Pseudomonadota > Gammaproteobacteria > Burkholderiales > Burkholderiaceae_E > Zeimonas. The sequence continues at coordinate 148,799 of MKUQ01000016.1, read as the reverse complement.
GTGAATTCCAGGAGCCGGTACGCCTATGACTTCCGCCACGTCCTCCGCCGCCGTGCGCAGCGGCACCGCCGCCACGCTGCGCGGCCGGCGCATCCTGATCGCCAAGCCCGGCCTCGACGGCCACGACATCGGCGCGAAGATCATTGCGCTGGCGCTGCGCAACGCAGGCGCCGAGGTGATCTACACCGGCCTGAGGAAGAGTCCCGAGCAGATCGCGCGCGTGGCGATCGACGAGGGCGTCGACGCGGTCGGGTTGAGCATCCTGTCGGGCAGCCACCGCGAGCTGGCGCAGCAGGTGATCGAGCGGCTGAGCGAGGCCGGCGCGGCCGACATCAAGGTCTTCGTGGGCGGAACGATTCCGCTCGACGACCGCGAGCCGCTGCAACGGATCGGCGTGCAGGGCGTGTTCGACAGCGACATGCCGCTGCCGGAAGTGGTCGCGGCGCTGGCGAGGACGCTGGGGTGAGCGGGCCGCTGTCCGGCATCCGCATCCTGGAGGTCGGCCACATGCTGGCCGGTCCCTACTGCGGCCTGCTGCTGGCCGACCTGGGCGCCGAAGTGATCAAGATCGAGCCGCCCGAAGGCGATATCGCGCGCCGCGTGTCGCCGCACCGGATCGGACCGCACAACGCGTACTTCGCCAGCCTGAACCGCAGCAAGAAGAGCGTCGTGCTCGACCTCGCGAGCGACGCCGGCCAGGCCGCGCTGGGACGGCTGGCGGCCGGCGCGCACGCGCTGATCGCCAACCTGCGCCCGGGCGCGATCCGCAAGCTGGGGCTCACCTACGAGGCGCTCGCGCGTCACAACGAGCGCATCGTCTGCGTCGCGCTGACCGGCTACGGGCTGTCGGGCCGCTTTGCCGACCAGCCGGCGTACGACTACGTGATCCAGGCGATCGCCGGCGTGATGGCGATCACCGGCGAGCCGGACGCTCCGCCGACCAAGACCGGCTATTCGGCCGTCGACAACTCGGCCGGGATCATGGCCGCGCTGGGGCTGCTCGCGCGCATCGTCGAAGGCAAGGGCGGACAGGTCGACGTCGCGATGTACGACGTGATGCTGTCGCAGTTGAACTACCTGGCGGGAGCGAGCCTCAACGCCGGCGAGACACCGCAGCGCTATACGCATTCCGCGCACCCCTACGTGGTGCCCGCGCAGCTGTTTCGCACCGCCGACGGCTGGCTGACGCTGTTCATCACGCACGACGAGTTCTGGCGCAAGTTCTGCGTCGAGGTGGATCAGCCGGACTGGCTCGTCGACGCCCGCTTCGCCACGATGGAGGGGCGGCGCGCGAACCGCGACACGGTGCTCGGCGCCGTGGCCGCGCTGCTCGCGCGCGAGACCTCGTCGACCTGGGTGCGGCGGCTCGCGCCGCTGGGCATCGTCGTGGCCGCGGTCGACACGCTCGAGAACGCGCTCGCGAGCGACCTCGCGCGCGAACGGGAGATGGTGGTCGAGCTGCCCTGCGCGGGCGCGCGCCTGCGCGCGGTGGGCTCGCCGATCAAGTTCTCCGGTTCGTCGCCGTCCTACGGCGCGCCGCCGCTGCTCGGCGAGCACAACGCCGCGTTGCTCGGAGGCTGACGGTGCACGCCGGCTCGCCGATCGATCGCCGCGCGCTGGGGCTGGCGCTCAGCCGGCTCGCGAATGCGCGCGTCGACGAGGTGCTGGCGATGCAGCACGACGGCGCGGTCGCGGCGGTGCCGCGCATCGGCCTGACCGGGCCGCCGGGCGCCGGCAAGAGCAGCCTCGGCGGCCGCCTGGCGTTGGCGCGCACGCGCACGCGGCGCATCGGCATGCTGGCGATCGACCCGAGCAGCCCGCGCAGCGGCGGCGCGATCCTCGGCGATCGCATCCGCATCGACGAGCTCGAAGGCGCGGGCGAGCTGTACGTGCGCTCGCTCGCGTCGCGTTCGGCCGCCGACGGGCTGGCCGACAACCTGCCCGAGTTGCTGCACGCGATGGAGCGTGCGGGCTTCGACGAGATCGTCGTCGAGACCGTGGGCGTCGGGCAGGCCGAGCACGCCGCACGCAGCCTGGTCGATACGCTGGTGCTGGTGCTCGATCCCGGCGGCGGCGACGCGGTGCAGGCGATGAAGGCCGGCATCATGGAGCTGGCCGACGTGTACGTGATCAACAAGTCCGACCTGTCCGGCGCCGCGCAGCTCGCGGGCGAGATCCGGCGCGTGCTGCAGGCGTTTCCGCCCGCCGCCGGCGCATGGCGACCGCCGGTGCTCGCGACGTCGATCCGCGACGCGGCGTCGATCGAGGTGCTCTCGGCGTCGATCGACGCGCACCAGCGATGGCTGCGCGAAGCGGGACTGGAGGCGACGCGCCGCGTCGAGCGTGCGCGCTATCGCCTGCGCAACCTGCTCGAGCGATGCGTGGCCGAGACGGTCGTCGCGCTGCCGCCCGGGTTCTTCGACGAGCCGCTGGCCACGCAGGTGGATGCCGCGCTCGACCGGCTGGCGCCGTCGCGCAGACGGGCACGGCCACACGATCCACCAACCGGAAAAGGAGACGAACCATGAAAACCAGAATCGGCCGGGGGCTGCTCGCAGCCGCGCTCTTCGCAGTTGCCGCCTTCGCGCACGCCCAGGCGTTCCCGAACAAGACGGTGCGGATCGTCGTGCCGCAGACGCCCGGCGGGGCCTCCGATACGCTGGCGCGCGTGGTGGCGACCAAGCTCGGCGCGCACTGGAACCAGCCGGTGGTGGTGGAGAACCGGGCCGGCGCCGGCGGCAACATCGGCATGGAGGTCGTGGCCAAGTCGCCCGCCGACGGCTACACGCTGCTGATGAGCTACGTCGGCACGCACGCGATCAACGGCGCGCTGTACTCGAACCTGCCGTTCGATCCCGAGAAGGACTTCGCGGCGGTCGCCACGCTGGCCACGCTGCCGTTCGTCGCCGTGGTCAACCCCAATCTTCCGGTGAAGACGATGGGCGAACTCGCCGAGCTGGCGAAGAAGCAGTCGGTGTCGTACGGGTCGGCCGGCAACGGGTCGGTGAACCACCTGCTCGGCGAGATGTTCAATGCCGCGGCCGGCGTGAAGATGCTGCACATCCCGTATCGCGGCGCCGCGCCGGCGATGACCGACCTGGTCGGCGGCCAGATCCAGGTGGTGTTCACCAGCATGCCGTCGGTGGCCGGCTTCATCCGCAACGGCTCGCTGCGCGCGGTCGCGGTCACCAGCGCGAAGCGCGCGGCCGCGTTCGGCGACATTCCGACCATCGCCGAATCGGGCTATCCCGGCTTCGACGTGAACCCCTGGTTCGGCCTGTTCGCGCCGGCCGGCACGCCGGCAGCGGTGATCAGCAAGCTCAATGCCGACATCAACGAAGTGCTGCGCGCGCCCGATGTGGTCGAGAAGTTCACGGCCGCCGGCGCCGAGCCGTACCTGACCACGCCCGCGCAGTTCGGCGCCGTGCTCAAGGACGACATCGCGAAGTGGTCGAAGGTCGTGAGGGACTCGGGCGCGAAAGTGGACTGACCTCCCGCAGCCGCCCGGTGGGGCGGCTGCAACGGGCCGCAGCGGCTTGCGACCCGCGACGTTGTGTGCAACAGTGCCGGGCCCGCGCCCGGGCCTGCGGGCTCTCGCGGGCGGTTCCGGATCCCGCATGCAACGTATCGACACATCGCCGCAGCGCAGCCGGCTCGCCCGGCGCTTGCGCACGGTGCTCCGAGGCGACGTGCTGTTCGACGCGGCCTCGCGCGGCCGCTATGCGAGCGATGCGTCGATCTACCAGATCGATCCGGTGGGCGTCGTCGTGCCGGCCGACGAAGCCGACGTCTTCGCCGCGATCGACTTGGCGCGCGAGATGCGCGTGCCCATCCTGCCGCGCGGCGCCGGCACCAGCCTGTGCGGCCAGAGCATCGGCGAAGCGCTGGTCATCGACCACAGCCGGCACCTGAACGCGATCACCGCCTTCGATCCGCAGGCGATGACCGTCGAGGTGCAGCCCGGCATCGTGCTCGACCGGCTCAACGCGTTCCTCGAGCCGCACGGCCTGTGGTTCCCGATCGACATCTCGAGCTCGGCGCAGGCCACGCTCGGCGGCATGGCCGCCACCAACGCCGGCGGCGCGCGTTCCATCGTCCACGGCAACATGGTGCACAACGTGCTCGGCATCGACGCGATCCTGTCCGACGGCACGGTCGAGCACTTCGGACCCTTCGGCGCCGCGGCCGCGCGTCCGCTCGCCTCGGGGCGCAGCGGCGAGCTGGTCGCGAAGCTGTTCGAGCTGGCCGCGCGCGAGCGCGACGAGATCGGGCGCGCATGGCCCAGGCTCGCGTGCCGGGTCGGGGGCTACAACCTCGACGTGTTCCATCCGCAGTCGGTGCGTCCGTACACCGCCGACGGCTCGGTCAACCTGGCGCACCTGCTGGTGGGCTCCGAAGGCACGCTGGCATGGTTCCGCCGCCTGGTGCTGCGCCTCGCGCCTCTGCCGAAGGCGCGCGCGCTCGCGGTGATGGGCTTTCCGGCCCTGCGCGCGGCGCTGCAAGCCGTGCCCCGCATCGTGACGCTCGAACCTTCGGCGCTCGAGCTGGCCGACCGCACGATGCTCGAGCGCGCGCGCGCCGAGCCCGCGCTGCGGCCGGCCGTCGATCGCGTGCTGGCCGGGCCCGCCGGCCGCGCGCCCGAGGCGGTCCTGCTGGTCGAGTTCTACGGCGACGAACCCGCCGCAGCACGCGAGCGGCTGGCGCGGCTGGCCGAGGCGATGGGCGATCTCGGCCAGCCGTGCAGCATGGCCGAGGTGACCGGCGAGGCGGCGCAGCGTGCGCTGTGGGCCGCGCGCAGGGCAGGCCTGGATGCCCTCCTGCACCCCCCGGGCGACGCCAGGCCGCTGCCCTTCATCGAGGACTGCGCCGTGCCGCTGGAGCACCTGGCCGGATACGCCGAGGGCGTGGCGGAGGTGCTCGAACGCCACGGCGTGCGCGCCGTCTGGCATGGGCATGCCGCGGTCGGCGTGCTGCACGTGCGGCCTGTCCTCGACCTGCGTCGCGGCGGCTCCGACGGCGGCGCGGCGGAGATGCGCGCCATCGCCGACGAGGTCGCGCAGCTGGTGCGCCGCTGCCAGGGCGTCTTCTCCGGCGGGCACGGCGACGGGCTGGCGCGCGGCGAGCGCGTGCGCCGGCAGTTCGGGCCGCGGCTGACGCACGCCTTCGAGCAGGTGAAGGACCTGTTCGATCCGGCGGGGCTGATGAACCCCGGCAAGATCGTGCGCGTGCCGCGCGTGGACGACGCCTCCCTGCTGCGCTTCGCTCCCGGCCATGCTCCCGCGCCGCTCGACACCGCGCTCGACTGGTCGGCCTGGGACGTGGGCGTCGATGCGCTCACCGGGCGCGTCGGCGCCCCGGGCAGCGGCGGCGATCCCGCGCGCGGCTACGCCAAGGCCGTCGAGAGGTGCGACGGCAACGGCCGCTGCCGCAAGCTCGACGCCGGTACCATGTGCCCGAGCTACCGTGCGACCCGCGACGAGCGCGACTCCACGCGCGGGCGCGCCAACACCCTGCGGCTGGCCCTCTCGGGCCGGCTCGGCGACGACGCGCTGGGCTCGCAGGCGCTGTTCGACACCCTGGCGCTGTGCGTCGGCTGCAAGGGTTGCCGGCGCGAGTGCCCGGCCGGCGTCGACATGACGCGCATGAAGACCGAGTTCCTCCATCACTATCGCCGGCGGCATGGGCTGCCCTGGCGCGAACGGCTGGTGGCGTACCTGCCGCGCTACGCGCCGTGGGCCGCGCGGCTGCACGGGTTGGCCAACCTGCGCGACCGCGTCCCCGGCCTGGCGCGGCTGAGCGAACGCATCCTCGGCCTGGCGGCGGCGCGCCGCCTGCCGGTGTGGCGCCGCGACGTCTTCACGCGCACCGAGCCGGCCCGCGCCGCGCGCCGGCCCGATGCGGGGCACGGCGACGACGGGAACGGAGGCGGGCGCGAGGTCGTGCTGTGGGCCGACACCTTCGACGACTACTTCGAGCCGGACAACCTGCGCGCCGCGCGCCGCGTCCTGGAGGCCGGCGGCTATCGCGTGCACGTCGCGCGTCCCGCCGCCGGCGATGCGCAGCCGGAGCGTCCGCTGTGCTGCGGGCGCACCTTCCTGTCCACCGGCCTGGTCGACGAGGCGCGCGCCGAGGCGCGCCGCACCCTGGCGGCCCTGGCGCCATGGGTGCAGCGCGGCGTCGCGGTGGTCGGCATCGAGCCCGCCTGCCTGCTGACCATGCGCGACGAGTTCCTCGCGCTCGGGCTGGGCGAGGCCGCCGTCGCGCTGTCTGCGCAGGCGCTGCTGTTCGAGGAGTTCCTCGCGCGCGAGCACGCCGCCGGCCGTCTCGGGCTGCGCCTGCGGCCGCTGCCGCAGCGGCGCGCGCTGCTGCACGGGCACTGCCACCAGAAGGCCTTCGATGCGATGCGCCCGATCGAGGTCGTGCTCGGGCTGATCCCGTCGCTGGCCGTGGAGACGATCGAAGCGGGCTGCTGCGGCATGGCGGGCGCCTTCGGCTACGAAGCCGAGCACCGGGCGGTGTCGATGAAGATGGGGGAGCTGGCGCTGCTGCCGGCGGTGCGCGCAGCCGGGCCCGGCGACCTGATCGTCGCCGACGGCGCGAGCTGCCGCCGCCAGATCGCCGACGGCGCGCAGCGCGAGGCGCTGCACGTGGCGCGGGTGCTGGAGCTGGCCCTGGCGCCGGCGGGCGCCGAGGGGCCATCGCCGCCTGCCGGCGCCGATTGACCCGCGGCGCGCATCCGGCCGCGCCGGCCGGTTATGCTTGCAGTTTGCGGTGGCGCAACAGGCATTCATGGACTCCATTCTTCGGAAGGCGGCGCTCGAATACCACCAGCAAGGCGGACCCGGCAAGATCTCGGTCGTGGCCACCAAGCAGCTGGTCAGCCAGCGCGACCTCGCGCTGGCCTATTCGCCGGGGGTCGCCGCGGTGTGCGAGGAGATCGTCGCCGATCCGGCAAGCGTCTTCCGCTACACCGCCCGCGGCAATCTGGTCGGCGTGGTGACCAACGGCACGGCGGTGCTCGGGCTGGGCGACATCGGCGCGCTCGCCGCCAAGCCGGTGATGGAAGGCAAGGCGGTGCTGTTCAAGAAGTTCGCCGGCATCGACGTCTTCGACATCGAGCTGAACGAGCACGACCTCGACAAGCTGGTCGATGTCATCGCGGCGCTCGAGCCCACCTTCGGCGGCATCAACCTCGAGGACATCAAGGCGCCCGACTGCTTCTACGTCGAGCGCCGCCTGCGCGAGCGGATGAAGATCCCGGTCTTCCACGACGACCAGCACGGCACGGCCATCGTGGTGGGAGCGGCGGTCCTCAATGGCCTGAAGGTGGTCGGCAAGGACATCGGCCGGGTCAAGCTGGTGTGCAGCGGGGCCGGCGCGGCGGCGCTGGCCTGCCTCGACCTGCTGATCGATCTCGGGCTGCCGCTGGCCAACATCTGGGTGGCGGACATCGCGGGGCTGGTCTACCGCGGACGCACCGAGCTGATGGATCCCGCCAAGGAGCGTTTCGCGCAGGACACGCCGTACCGCCGGCTCGACGAGGTCATCGGCGAGGCCGACGTGTTCCTCGGGCTTTCGGCCGGCGGCGTGCTGAAGAAGGAGATGGTCGCGAAGATGGCGCCGCGGCCGCTGGTGTTCGCGCTGGCCAACCCCACGCCCGAGATCATGCCCGAGGAGGTGCAGGCGGTGCGCGACGACGCGCTCATCGCCACCGGGCGCACCGACTATCCGAACCAGGTCAACAACGTCCTGTGCTTCCCGTTCGTGTTCCGCGGTGCGCTCGACGTCGGGGCCACGACGATCACGCGCGAGATGGAGATCGCCGCGGTGCACGCGGTGGCGGCGCTGGCGCGCGCCGAGGCCTCCGACATCGTCGCCACCGCATACGACGAGTCCAACCTCACCTTCGGCCCCGAATACCTCATCCCCAAGCCCTTCGATCCGCGCCTGATCGTGAAGGTCGCGCCGGCAGTGGCGAAGGCCGCCATGGACTCGGGCGTGGCGACGCGCCCGATCGCCGACTTCGACGCCTATCGCACGCAGCTCGAGCAGTTCGTCTACCACTCGGGCCACTTCATGCGGCCCATCTTCGCCAGCGCGCGCAGCGCGGCGGGCCGGCGCATCGTCTACGCCGAGGGCGAGGACGAGCGGGTGCTGCGCGCCGTGCAGGTGGTGGTCGACGAGCGGCTGGCGCGCCCGATCCTGGTCGGGCGGCCGGCGGTCATCGAGCGCCGCCTCGAGCGCTTCGGCCTGCGCATGAAGCCGGGCGCCGACTTCGAGATCGTCAACCCGGAGTGGGACGAGCGCTACCGCGCCTACTGGCAGGAATACCATCGGCTCACCGACCGGCGCGGCATCACCGAGGAATACGCGCAGATCGAGATGCGCCGGCGGCTGACGCTGATCGGCGCCATGATGGTGCACATGGGCGATGCCGACGGGCTGATCTGCGGCACCTTCGGCACCTTCCCGCTGCACCTGAGCTACATCGACCAGGTGATCGGCCGGCGCGAGGGCGCCAGCGTCTATGCGGCGATGAACACGCTCATGCTGCCCAACCGCCAGGTGACGCTGGTCGACACGCACGTCAACGTCGAGCCGGACGCCCGGCAGATCGCCGAGATCACGCTGATGGCGGCCGAGGAGCTGCGCCGCTTCGGCATCCTGCCGAAGGCGGCGCTGCTGTCGCACTCGAACTTCGGCACCTCGGACCACCCGGCGGCCCTGAGGATGCGCGAGGCGCTCGCGATCATCCGCGAACGCGCCCCCGATCTCGAGGTCGACGGCGAGATGCACGGCGACGTGGCGCTCCACGCAGGCCTGCGCCGGCGCATCATGCCGCGCTCCACGCTCAGCGGCGAGGCCAACCTGCTCGTGCTGCCGGGCATCGACGCGGCCAACATCGCCTACAACCTGCTCAAGACCGCTGCGGGGCACAACGTCGCGATCGGTCCGGTGCTGCTCGGCGTCGCCAGGCCCGCCCACATCCTCACCGCTTCGGCGACCGTGCGCCGCATCGTCAACATGACGGCATGGACCGTCGTGGATGCCGCCCGGGCGTCGGCGTGAGCCGCCGCCGACACCACCGCCGATGCCGCCGCATCCGCCGTTCGTCGGCGGAGGACGATCGCACCGGGTGCACGGGTCGCCGCTCATCTCCGATTCGTTGACCGCCCGGCGGGGCGACCTCTAGCATGCATAGGTGTCCGTGTTGATGCGCGCGCTGCGCCGCCTGTGCCGCCCGACCCCATGCCTGCCGACCTTCGCGAAACGACCTCCGCCATCGACGACGACGAGACGCGTGTGGCGGTCGAGCCGCGACGGCGCTTCGAGCTGCTCGAGGACTGCCGCGACATGGTGGTCTCGCGGCTGGCGCGCGTCATCGGCGAGGCCCTCGACCGCATCAGCGAAGAGTTGACCGAGACCGCGCTCAAGGAAGCGCGGCGCGACGCGCAGCAGGCCATGCTCGATGCGGTCTCGCTGGTGCGCATGCACCGCTCCGAGATCGAGCTGCGCTTCCGCCAGTCGTTCTCCGATCTGTTCGAGCGGCGCATGTTCGATCGCGCCGCGCCCGCGCACGAGACGGTGGCGGCCGAGGAGCTGTCGCTGGTCGGCGACGAGGCGATCGACGGCCGTATCGCGGTGGACCGGATAGTGCAGCGTGCCCGCAACAAGCTCGACCCCGACGAGGTGCTCGGCGTGCGCGCGCGCCTGGCGGCGCTGCTCGACCGCGACTGGTTCGAGGAGGACGAGCATCCGGCCTCCCCCGAGGCGGTGTTCGAGGCGCTGCGCCAGACGCTGGACGAGCTCGCGCCGGCGGCCGAGGTCAGGTCGGCGCTGCTGCAGGCCTTCGAGCCGCACGTCTCGGCGAACCTCAACCAGGTCTATTCGAGCGTCAACGAGCGCCTGCGCACCAATCGCATCCTGCCGAAGATCAAGCCCCGCGTGCAGACCGCCCCCGGCGCCCGCCGCACCGAGCGGGCCGCCGATGCCGGCGCGCCCGGAGCCGCCGCAGCAGGGCACGGTGCGATGGCCTACGGTGCGGCAGGCCATGGTGCAGCGGGATATGGCGGCGAGGCCGGCGGCGTCGCGCTGCCCGCGGGCGCGGCCGGCGGCTGGGGCTTCGACGGTCCGGGCGGCGGCGCAGCCGGCGGGCCGGGCGCCCCGGACGGCAAGCCGGGGCTCGAAGCGTTCACCGAGCTGATCCGGCAGATCTCGGCCGGCCAGCCTTCGGCGCGCCGTTCGGCTGCGCGCCTGCTCTCGGATCCGGGCACCTTCGGCATGGCCGATCTGCCGGTGCCCTCGGTCGACCCGCCGGTCATCCAGGCGCTGCACTCGATGCAGGCGATGCCGCCGCCCGCCGGCGGAGCGCCGCTGGCGACGCAGATGCTCGACCAGGTGCGCGACAAGGGTTCGGCGCTCGACCAGCTGACCGTCGAGATCGTGTCGCTGGTGTTCGACTACATCTATGCCGACCGGCGCCTGCCGGACGCGGTCAAGCAGCAGCTGCTGCGCCTGCAGGTGGTGGCGGTGAAGGCGGCGCTCATCGACCGCAGCTTCTTCGCGCGCCGCCAGCATCCGATGCGCCGGCTCATCGACCGCATCTCCGACCTGGCCACCGATCCCGATGCCGACGTCGCGCACGGATCGACGCTGGTCGACGGCATTGCCGGCATCGTCGACTGGATCATCGAGCACTTCGACAGCGACCTGTCGACCTTCGAAGAGTCGATGGATCGGCTCGATCTGCTCGCCCATGCCGAGAGCGAGCGCCGTGCCGCGCGCATGGTCGAGCTGACCCGCGAGGCCGAGCGCCTCGAGGCGCTCACGCTGGCGCAGGAGGAGGCGCGCGCCGAGATCGCCCTGCGCATCGATCCGGTGACGCCGGCCTTCGTGCGCGAGTTCCTCTACCGGTGGTGGTCGCGCGCGCTCGCCCATGCGCGGGTCGACGGCCAGGGCGCGCCCGCCAGCTGGAGCGATTCGCTGCATGCCGGCGAGCTGCTCATCTGGAGCGTCGCGCCGAAGGCGCCCGAGGACATCGCGAAGCTGGCCTCGCTGCTGCCCCGGCTGATCGGCGGCCTGACCAAGGGCCTGCAATCGGTGGGCATCGAGCCGGCCGAGCGCGAGCGCTTCTTCAACGAGCTGCTGCAGTGGCACACGCGCTCGATCCAGGACGCCAAGCTCAACCCGTCGCGCCCGCGCCCCACGACGCCTAGCGCGGTGCGGATGTCGGCCGACGGACAGGTCCGCTTCGAGGCGCCGGCCGCGCCGGCGGCCGGTCAGGCGCATGCGAGCGCCCCGGCGACCGGCGCAACGGGTCGGGCCGCGGCGGGCCAGGCGGGCATCGGGCATGCCGGCGCCGCGTTTGCAGGCGGCCCCGCCGCTGGTGCTGCCGGGGAGCCCGCCGCCGGCGCGGGGCATGCCGGCGCAGTGCATGCCGGCGGAACGTCCGGCGGGCAGCCGCCGTCGGCGCGCCGCGACCGCACGCTGTCCTCGCCCAGCGCCGGCGAGGCGCGCGTCGACGCCTTGGTGCGCGGCGACCTGGTCGAGATCGTCGAGGCCGACGGCGCCGCGCGCGCACTCAAGCTCGCCTGGATCAGCCCGACGCGCAAGCTCTACGTGCTCACGCGCTTTCCCGACGTGGGTCGCTCGCTCAGCCGCAGCGAGCTGGCCGGGATGTTCGAGTCGGGCCGGGCGCGGCGCGTCGATCCGGCGAGCACCCTCGACCGGGCCATCGACGCGATCGCGCAGCCCGAGGCGGCCTGAACGCGCGCGTATCCGCTCGGCGGGTTCTGCTTTAGCATAGGGCGCATGAACGGGCGCCCGTGGCTTGCGGTGTTGCGATGGATCCTGCTGTTTGCGCTGTCGCTGGCGTCGGCGGTGCATGCGCGCGAGCCCGTCGCGCCCGTCGTGGAGTGGGTGGCGCTCGGGGAGCTGCCGCCGCAAGCGGGCGAGACGCTGACGCGCATCCGCCACGGCGGCCCGTTCCCGCATGCCAAGGACGGCACCATCTTCTTCAATCGCGAGGGGCTGCTGCCGCAGCGCCGGCGCGGCTACTACACCGAGTACACGGTGCCCAGCCCGGGCGCGCGCGATCGCGGCGCACGGCGCATCGTCGCCGGCGGCGATGCGCGCGTTTCGGACGAGTACTACTACACCGGCGACCACTACCGCAGCTTTCGCCGCATCAGGGTGAACAGGCCCTAGGGAGTGAGTCCAGTGAGCACGCTCAGCAATATCCCGCCGCAGGCCGTGTTGCCCCTGAGCGCGTACGATCGGGAGGCCTTGCGTCGTGCCGCCGCCCGCGCCGACCAGCGCCTGCTCGAAGCCGACTTCTCGCGCGCCCGCGACAAGCGCGCGGTGCTGTCGACGATCGCCAGGTCGTTCGCCCTGCCGGCGCACTTCGGCCACAACCTCGACGCGCTCTACGACAGCGTCACCGACCTCGAGCCGCCCGGCGATGCCGAGCAGCCGGGATTCCTGGTTTTTCTCGAGAACCTTCCGGATACCGCCGACTTCGACAGCAAGGCGCGCGACGCGCTCCTCGACGTGTTCCGCGATGCGGCGGATTTCTTCTTCGACCGCAAGACCGCGTTTCGCGTGTTCTATTCGGTGTGCGCGCCCGCGCGCTGACCGGCGATCACCAGGGCCCGTGACCAGGCCCTACTCGCCCGCGAGCGCCTGCAGCGCGGCGATCGCCGCCAGCCCGGCAGTCTCGGTGCGCAGCACGCGCGGCCCGAGGCGCACGGCCGCGAAACCCGCCTCGGCCGCGGCGCGCAGCTCCTCGGGCGCGAATCCCGATTCCGGGCCGACCAGCAGCGTGATCGGGCGCGAATGCTCGATGCGCAGCTGCGACAGCCGCGTCTCGGCCCGCGGATCGAGCACGATGCGCAGCTCGCCGGCCTCTCGATCGAGGCCCTCGATCCAGCGATCGAAGGGCAGCGCGGCAGCGAGCGAGGGAAGGCGGTCGCGCCCGCACTGCATGCAGGCCGCCTCGATGATGCGCTGCCAGTGATCGTGGCGGCGCCGCGCCCGTGCGGCATCGAGCCGCACCTGCGCACGCGCCGACTGCAGCGGCTGGATCGCCTGCACGCCGAGCTCGACCGCCTTCTCGATGGCCCAGTCCATGCGCTCGGCGGTGGCGATGCACTGCGCAAGGGTGATGTGCAGGGCGCTCTCGGTGTCGGCCTGCAGGCGCGCGCCGAGCCGGACCCGGCAGGCCTTCGGGTCGGCCCGTTCGACGTGCGCCTCGAAGCGGGCGCCGGCGCCGTCGAAGCACTCGAGCGCGGCGCCCTCGGCGAGCCGCAGCACCCGCACCAGGTGGTGCGACTGGCGTTCATCGAGCTGGTGGGGCTGCCCGCTCGCCAGCGCGTCGCCGGGCGGCGCGGCGATCAGCGCGCGGGGCCGCATTCCGGTGGTTCTCCTGCGCGTTGCGCGCCTGGCGGTGCGTGGCACCGCGCTCGGCGCCCTAGCGCGCCAGCGCCTCGATGGGCCGCTCCTGCGCGCGCGCCGGCAGCAGCTCGCGATAGAAGTTCGGCAGCGCGAACAGCGCGCGATGGGTATCGCCGTTGTAGTAGCGCAGCCCCGCGATGCCGCGCTCGCGCAGGCGCTTCTCGACGCCCGCTGCATCGAGCGCCAGCGGATCGAGCGAGTTCGAGGCGCAGCACAGGCCCCAGTAGGCGCCGTACAGCGGCACGAACACCCCGAGCGGGCGCACGATGGAAAATACCGAGGAGACCTCGCGCAGCAGGCGCGCGACGGCATCGGGCCGGTAGACCGGCGAACCGATGTGCAGGGTGACCGCGGCGCCCGGGTTCATCACGCGCTGCAGCATCCGCAGGAAATCGGCGCTGTACAGGCGATGGGCCGGCGTGTCGGGATCGGTGAGGTCGAGCACCACCAGATCGAATCGTTCCTCGCCCGCGCGCGCCATCGCCTCGACCAGCTCCCATCCGTCGCCGATCCTGACCTGCAGCCGCGCATCGTCGAAGGCGCCGCGATGCACGCTGCCGAGGTGCTTGCGCGCGACGCGCACCACCTCCGCGTCGAGCTCGGCCATCACCACGCGCTCGATCGACGGGTGCTTGAGCAGCTCCTCGCTCGAGCCCCCGTCGCCGCCGCCGATCACCAGCGCCGAGACCGGCTTCGGATGCGCGATGGCTGCCGGATGGACGATCGGCTCGTGATAGAAGAACTCGTCGCGCTCCGAGGTCATGTAGCAGCCGTCGAGGCGGAACAGGCGGCCCCACTGCGGCGTATCGAAGACCTCGAGGGTCTGGTAGGGGGTGCGCACGGTCTCGATGCGCCGCGCGGCGCGGAACCCGAAGGCGCTGTCCTCGTTGAGCCATTCGATCAGCAGCTCGCCGGCCTGCGACTGCGGGTCTTCCGATCCGCGCAGGATGCGGTTGGTGTTCTGCTCGCGCGGCGAGAAGGCGACGATCAGGTCGTCGAGCAGCTTCTCGGCCTTCGACGAGTTGTCGGTCGAGAAGTTGCAGACGTAGACGTCGAGCGTGACCCCGCTGCGCTCGGGCCAGGTGTGCACGGCGAGGTGCGATTCGGCCAGCAGCACCGCGCCGGTGACGCCGCCGGGCTGGCCCTGGTAGTCGGGAAACGTGAAGAATTTATCGGAAACCAGCGTCAGGCCGACCGAACCGACCGCGCCGGCACACAGGGCGGTGAGCCGGTCAGCATCGGTGAGCAGCGTGGCGTCGCATTGGCAGCCGTACAAATCGGCGGTGAGATGCAGTCCCTGCATTTCGTTCTAACCCAGTCCCTCGGTCGAAGACCCCAAGTGATCCCGGCCGCTCCGCCCGGCCGTGGCCATGGGTCACGTCGTGCGGCGCATCCGGGCCCCGATCGGTGCAGGTGGCTCGCGGCGCTCCTTGCGGAGCGCCCGCCCCGAAGGGGCGCGAACGCCTGAACAACCAGTCCCTGAGCATCCCCCGGTGTTCCTGCGGGGATCCAGATCAGCGAAAGAGCATGGGCACGCATCATGCGCGCCGTCGAAGAAAGCTTTCCATTATAACGGAATTCACACCAGGAAGGCGAGGAGGCGTGACGCCTTTGTTAGAATCACGGGGTGCGCCGGCAGGATCGGCGGAAGCTCGGGCATGCGCGGGCGCAGACCGTGCCGCCCGCGTTGCGAGGATCACGATGGACTCTTCCCTGGCATACGCCGGGCAACCCGTGCCCGGTGCGCAGGCCGCGTCGGGCACGTCGTCGCCGGGCGCGACAGCGGCGATGCGAAGGCGGATGGCCGATGCCATCCGGGCGCTCGCGATGGACGCGGTGCAGCAGGCCAATTCCGGGCATCCCGGCATGCCGATGGGCATGGCCGAGATCGCGGTGGCGCTGTGGGGCGGCCCAATGCGGTACAACCCGGCCAATCCGCACTGGCCCGATCGCGACCGCTTCGTGCTGTCCAACGGCCACGGCTCGATGCTGCAGTACGCCCTGCTGCACCTCACCGGCTATGACCTGCCGATCGAGGAGCTGCGCAACTTCCGCCAGATGCACTCGAAGACACCGGGGCATCCGGAGGTCGACGTCACCCCCGGGGTCGAAACCACCACCGGCCCGCTCGGGCAGGGGCTGGCCAATGCCGTCGGCATGGCGCTGGCCGAGCGCCTGCTGGCCGCGCGCTTCAATCGCGACGGCTTTCCGGTCGTCGACCACTTCACCTGGGTGTTCGCCGGCGACGGCTGCCTGATGGAGGGTGTTTCGCACGAGGTGTGCTCGCTGGCCGGCACTCTGCGCCTGTCCAGGCTCGTCGTCCTGTACGACGACAACGGCATCTCGATCGACGGCCCGGTGCGCAACTGGTTCGGCGACGATACCGTGCGCCGCTTCGAGGCCTACGGCTGGCACGTGATCCCCGACATCGACGGCCACGACGTCGCGGCGCTCGATGCGGCCATCGAGCTGGCCCGGCGCTGGGGCGTCGAGGGCCGCGACGGCGTGTTCGCGCCCACCTTCATCCAGTGCCGCACGGTGATCGGCAAGGGTTCGCCCGGCCGCGCGGGCACTGCCCGGGCGCACGGGGAGCCGCTCGGTAAGGACGAGGTGGCCGCCACGCGCGCGCTCATCGACTGGCCCTATCCTCCCTTCGAGGTGCCCGACGATATCCGCGCGGCCTGGGACGCGCGCGAGCGCGGCGCCCGGCTCGAGTCCGACTGGCGCGCGCTGTTCGAGCGCTACGGCGAGCAGTTCCCGCTCGAGGCGCGCGAATTCGAGCGGCGCATGCGCGGCGACCTGCCGGCGGGCTACGACGATGCGCTCGACGCGGCGGTCGCGGAGGCCGTGCAGCGTGCCGAGTCGATCGCCACGCGCAAGGCCTCGCAGAACGCGCTCAATCACTTCGGCCCGGCGCTGCCCGAGCTGATCGGCGGCTCGGCCGATCTCACCGGCAGCAACCTCACCGACTTCAAGGGCGCGGGCACGCTCGGGGCGGTCGACGGCTTCGTGCCGGGGCGCTACATCCATTTCGGCGTGCGCGAGTTCGGCATGGCGGCGACGCTCAGCGGCCTCGCGCTGCACGGCGGCTTCGTGCCCTACGGCGGCACCTTCCTCACCTTCTCCGACTATGCGCGCAGCGCCGTGCGCATGGCGGCGCTGATGAGGCGGCGCGTCATCTTCGTGTTCACCCACGACTCCATCGGTCTCGGGGAAGACGGCCCGACCCACCAGCCGGTCGAGCACATCGCGTCCCTGCGCCTCATCCCGCGGCTCGATGTCTGGCGTCCCTGCGACACGGTGGAATCGGCGATCGCCTGGGGCGCAGCGATCGCGCGCCGCGACGGCCCGAGCGCGCTGCTGTTCTCGCGCCAGGCGGTGCCCTTCGTCACCCGCTCGGGCGGGCAGGTCGATGCGATCGCGCGCGGCGCCTATGTCCTGCGCGACGCCGAGGAGGCCGATGCGGTCATCATCGCCACCGGTTCCGAGGTCGGCCTGGCGCTGGCCGCGCGCGAGCTGCTGGCTTCCGACGGCATCGCGGTGCGCGTCGTGTCGATGCCTTCGAGCACCGTGTTCGACCGCCAGGACACCGCCTACCGCAGCTACGTGCTGCCCGCCCGGCTGCCGCGCATCGCCGTCGAGGCCGGCGTCACCGACGGCTGGTGGAAGTACGGCTGCGACGCCGTGGTGGGCATCGACACCTTCGGCGAATCGGCGCCGGCGCCGGTGCTGTTCCGCCATTTCGGATTCACCGCCGAGAACGTCGCCGACACCGTCCGCGAGGCGCTGCGCCGGCGCGCGCTGGCGCGGGCCTGAGACCGCATTCATCACCACAGGAAGCAAGCCATGACCATCCGGGTAGCGATCAACGGCTACGGCCGCATCGGGCGCAACATCCTGCGCGCCCACTACGAAGGGGGGAAGAAGCACCCGATCGAGATCGTCGCCATCAACGACCTCGGCGATGCGAAGATCAACGCGCATCTCACCCAGCACGACACCGCGCACGGACGCTTTCCCGGCAAGGTTTCGGTCGACGGCGACGCGATCGTGGTGAACGGAGACCGCATCAAGGTGCTGGCCCAGCGCAACCCGGCCGAGCTGCCGTGGCGCGACCTCAAGGTGGACGTGGTGCTCGAGTGCACCGGCCTGTTCACCAGCAAGGAGAAGGCGTCGGCGCACCTGAAGGGCGGCGCGAAGAAGGTCATCATCTCGGCTCCCGGGGGCAAGGACGTCGACGCCACCATCGTCTACGGCGTCAACCACCAGGTGCTGCGCGCCTCGCACACCGTGATCTCGAACGCCTCGTGCACCACCAACTGCCTGGCGCCGATGGCCAAGGTGCTGCACGAGCGCATCGGCATCCTGAACGGTCTGATGACCACCATCCACGCCTACACCAACGACCAGGTGCTCACCGACGTCTACCACGAGGACCTGCGGCGCGCGCGTTCGGCGACGATGTCGATGATCCCGACCAAGACCGGCGCGGCCGCCGCGGTCGGCCTGGTGCTGCCCGAGCTCGACGGCAGGCTCGACGGCTACGCCATGCGCGTGCCGACGATCAACGTGTCGATCGTCGACCTCTCCTTCGTGGCCGCCCGCGACACCACCGCCGAGGAAGTCAACGCGATCATGAAGGAGGCCTCCGAAGGCGCGATGAAGGGCGTGCTCGCCTACAGCACCGAGCCGCTGGTGTCGGTCGACTTCAACCACAACCCCGCCTCGAGCACCTTCGACGCGACGCTCACCAAGGTTTCGGGCCGGCTGGTCAAGGCCAACAGCTGGTACGACAACGAGTGGGGCTTCTCCAACCGCATGCTCGACGCGACGGTCGCGCTGATCGAGGCGAAGTGACGGGTACGGTGGAGCCGGCGAGATGAAATTCCGACGCCTGGCCGAGATCGACGTGCGCGGCAAGCGCGTGTTCGTCCGCGCCGACCTCAACGTGCCGCAGGACGATTCCGGCGCGATCACCGACGACACGCGCATCCGCGCCTCGCTGCCGGCGATCGAGCACTGCCTCGCGGCGGGTGCCGCGGTCATGGTCACCTCGCACCTGGGCCGTCCGACCGAGGGCACGGTGCGTCCGGAAGACTCGCTGGCGCCGGTGGCCGCGCGCCTGGGCGAGTTGCTCGGGCGCGCGGTGCCCCTGGTCGCCGACTGGGTCGACGGCGGCTTCCGGGTGGCGCCGGGCGAGGTCGTGCTGCTGGAGAACTGCCGCTGCAATCGCGGCGAGAAGAAGAACGACGAGGCGCTGGCGCGCAGGATGGCCGCGCTGTGCGACGTCTACGTCAACGATGCGTTCGGCACCGCGCACCGCGCCGAGGCGACCACCGAGGGCATGGCGCGCTTCGCGCCGCTGGCCTGCGCCGGCCCGCTGATGGCGGCCGAGCTCGATGCGCTCGGCAAGGCGCTCGTCGATCCGCGTCGCCCGATGGTGGCCATCGTGGCCGGCTCGAAGGTGTCGACCAAGCTCACCATCCTGAAGGCGCTGGCGCAGCGCGTCGACCAGCTGATCGTCGGCGGCGGCATCGCCAACACCTTCATCGCCGCCGCCGGCCTGCCGATCGGCAAGTCGCTGGCCGATCGCGAGCTGATCGGCGAAGCCAGGGCGATCATGGACCTGATGGCCGCACGCGGCGCGCAGGTGCCGATCCCGGTGGACGTGGTGTGCGCCAAGGAGCTTTCCGCCGCGGCGCAGGCGGTCACCAAGCCGACCGACCAGGTCGGCGAGGGTGAAATGATCCTCGACATCGGCCCGCGCAGCGCGCAGGCGCTCGCTGCGCAGCTGCAGCAGGCCGGCACCATCGTGTGGAACGGACCGGTGGGCGTGTTCGAGCTCGAGGCCTTCGCCGGGGGCACGCGCGCGATCGCCCAGGCGATCGCCGCCTCGCCGGCCTTCTCCATCGCCGGCGGCGGCGACACGCTGGCGGCGATCGCGAAGTTCGGCGTCGCCGACCGCATCGACTACATCTCCACCGGCGGGGGTGCCTTCCTGGAGTTCCTCGAGGGCCGCACGCTGCCGGCGGTGGCGGCGCTGGCAGCGCGCGCCTGAACAGGGCAGGGCCTGTTCACCCTACTTCACCGCGCCGACGGTGAATCCGGCCACGAAGCGGTCGACGAAGAAGTTGTAGAGGATCGCCACCGGGAGGCTGACGATCAGGCACGCGCCCATGAGCGAGCCCCAGAAGTAGACGTCGCCGCGCACCAGGAAGGTGGGCACGCCGACGCTCACCGTGTAGTGCGACGAGCTGGTGATGAAGGTGAGCGCGTAGACGAACTCCTGCATCACCAGCGTCAGGGTGAAGATCACCACCGTCAGGATGCCGGCCGACGACACCGGCACCACCACCTTCACGAAGGCGTGAAAGCGCGACAGGCCGTCGATCATCGCCGCCTCCTCGATGTCGCGCGGGATCGACTTGAAGAAGCCCATCATCAGCCAGGTGCAGAACGGCACCGTGAAGCTCGGGTACACCAGCACCAGCGACCACAGGGAGTCCTGCAGCCCGAGGTCGCCGATGATGCGCGAGAACGGGATGAACAGGATGGTGGGCGGGATCAGGTAGGTGAGGAAGATGCCGATCGCCAGGCGCTGGCTCCAGCGCCCCGTGAGCCGCGCCAGCGCATAGCCGGCCGGCACCGCGAGCACCAGCGTGATGAGCGTCACCAGCACGCCGACCTGGAGCGTGTTGAGGATCCAGGTTCCGAACAGCGTGTCCTCGAACAGGATGCGCAGGTTCTCCAGCGTCGGCGGCAGGTTGAACAGGAACGGGTTGTGCCGGATGTCGATCAGGTCCTTGGTCTCCTTGAAGGTGGTGAGCACCATCCAGTAGAAGGGGAACGCCAGGAAGGTGACGAAGGCGGCCAGGATCAGCACGTGTCCGAAGCGTGCCGCCCAGCGCCTGGCCCGGAATGAGAACGGCGCGTTCATGCGACCTCGGCGCGCCGCGCGACGGTCAGGAACAGGATCGCCACCGCCATCAGTACCGGGAACAGGAACAGCGAGATGGCCGCGCCGCTGGCCAGGTCGCCGCCCTCGATGCCGGTGAAGAATGCGTAGCTGGCGATCACCTGCGTAGTGTCGAAGGGGCCGCCGCGGGTCAGCACGTAGATGACGATCAGGTCGGTGAAGGTGAACACGATGCCGAACAGCAGCGCCACCAGCATGATCGGCATGACCAGCGGGATGTTGATCATGAACAGGTGCCGCCAGAACCCGGCGCCGTCGACCTGCGCCGCGTCGTGGATGTCCTGGGGAATGGCCGACAGCCCGGCCAGGATGATCACGGTGGCCAGCGGCAGCAGCCGCCACACGTCGACCATGATGATCGAGGCCATGGCCAGCTCGGGCTGGCCGAGCCACACCGGCCAGGTGTTCGGGCCGAAGATGTGCAGCGCGCGCGCGCTCCAGTTGATGATGCTGTACACCGGATCGAAGATCCACAGCCAGCCGATGCTGCCGAGCGAGATCGGCGCCACCCACGGCAGGAGGATCAGCAGCCGCACCAGCCACTTGCCGCGGAAGTCGCGGTACAGCGCCATCGCCAGGATCTTGCCCAGGATGACCACCAGCGCCTGCGACACCAGCGTGAAGACCACCGCGTTGCGCAGCGAGCGCCAGAAGGTCGGGTCGTCCATGATGCCGGCGAAGTTGTGCAGCCCGACGTAGTCCAGCGAGGTGCTGCCGACGGTGGCATCGCTCAGGCTGTAGACGATCGCGAGCACGAAGGGGAAGCCGACCAGCGCCGCGATGTAGATCACGGCGGGCGCGATCAGCAGGCGTCCGAGCCGCAGCTCGTCGTCGAGCCAGCCCGGGTGCCCGGCGCCGGCCGGCGGCGCGGCAGCGGCCACGCTGCTCATGACGGCGTCGCCGGGCGCTTCAGGCCCGTTTCGCGGTCGAAGTACTTCAGGTCGCGGGCGCGCAGCGCGAACTCGTAGCGCCGCCCGGTCTCCACCGGGATCGCGATGTTCGAGGGCAGGCGCGAGATGACCCGGGTGTCCGGATTCGGGGCGTGCAGCGTGCCGTAGATCAGGCGGTCGGCGCCCAGGTGCTCGACGCGCGTCACGGTGAGCGGGAAGCGCACGGTCTCCTCGCCGGATGCGTAGGCCTCGTACGGCAGCAGGTGCTCGGGGCGAAAGCCGCACAGCACGCTGCCGTCCTCCATCAGGTTCATCGGCGGGCTGCCGATGAAGGTGGCCACGAAGGTGTCGGCCGGCTCGTGGTAGACGTCGAGCGGCGTGCCGAGCTGGCGGATGCGGCCGTGATCGAGCACCGCGATGCGGTCGCCCAGGCCCATCGCCTCGATCTGGTCGTGGGTGACGTAGACGGTGGTGGTGCCGAGCCGGCGCTGGAACTGCTGCAGCTCGTCGCGCGCCGAGGTGCGCAGCTTGGCGTCCAGGTTCGACAGCGGCTCGTCGAGCAGGAACACCACCGGGTTGCGCACCACTGCGCGCGCCAGCGCCACCCGCTGGCGCTCGCCGCCCGAGAGCTGGCGCGGCTTGCGCGCGAGCAGGCGCTGGATGCCGAACATCGAGGCGGCCTGCTCGACCTTGGCGGCGACCTCGTGCCCGGGCATGCCCACCGCGGCGAGAGGAAAGGCGATGTTGCGGTACACCGTGAGGTGCGGGTAGAGCGCGTAGCTCTGGAACACCATCGCGATGTTGCGCGCGCGCGGCGGCAGGTGCGTCACCGTGCGCCCGCCGATCAGCACGTCGCCGGCGCTGGGCGTCTCCAGGCCGGCGAGCATGCGCAGCAGCGTCGTCTTGCCGCAGCCCGAGGGCCCGAGCAGCACCAGGAATTCGCCTTCGCGCACCGACAGGTCGATGCCGTCGACGGCGTTGGCCGCCTCGAAGCGCTTGGTCAGCCCACGGGTCTCGACGGTGGCCATGGATGCGGCCGCCGGATCAGACCAGTTTCTTCGCGTGCCACTTGGCGAAGATCGCGCGGCACTTCTTGTCGGCCTCCTTGATCGCCGCGGCCGGCGACATCGTGCCCGAGGCCGCCTTGGCGAACATGGTGTTGAGCACCCAGGTGTTGAAGATCTCGTCGATGGCCGCGTTCGCGTAGCCGGGGTAGCCGACGTTGGTCGCCCATTTGACGACGTCGCCCAGCACCTTGTACTTGCCTGCCGGCGGATGCGGGTCTTCGGCCAGCAGCTTCTCCAGGTCGGGCACGGTGCTCGAGAAGCACGGAAAGTTGTAGTACTGGCCCGCCACGAAACCCTGGTGGAAGTTGTCGATGTAGTCGATCAGGAACTTCTTCGCGCCCTCCTTGTTCTCGGCGAACTTCCAGATCACGTAGCAGTCCATCACGTGCTCCAGCCCGATCGCGCGCACGCCGCCCATCAGCGCCTTGGTCAGGCCGATCTGGTCGGCGATCGGCAGCTTGTCGTTCTCGGCCGCGCGCGTGGTGGAGATGGCGTTCAGGCACAGCGAGACCTTGCCCGCCAGCAGGGCGCGGTTGTTCGAGGAGGCGTCCCAGGCCATCACCTCGGGGGTCATGGTCTGCTTGTACAGGTCGGTGACGAACTTGACCGCATCCAGCGTGTTCTTGGAGTCGAGGATCACCTTGCCCTCGGGGTCCTGCACCGAGCCGCCGAAGGCGTAGAGGATGGTGCGCATCGCCATCGCGGTGTCGAGCTCGGCCGACAGGCCGACGCCGACCGGGATGTTCTTGCTGTCCTTGATCTTCTTGCCGACGCGCAGCACGTCTTCCCAGCTGCGCGGGCCTTCCGCCATGCCGGCCTCGGACCACAGGTCGATGCGGTAGTTGACCGGGTCGGGCACGAAGCTGTCGGAGAAGCCGAAGTACTTCTTCGTCTTCGGGTTGTAGGTGCTCTTGACGGCCAGGTCGATCGGCTTGCCGTGCTTGCGCTCGCACTCCTGGTAGATCTCCTTGTGGTCGATCACCTGCGTCTCGTAGGTCGGAGGCGGCCACAGGAACATGAACAGGTCGTGGCCCTTCTGCGCCGACACCTCGGCGGCGGCGCGCGAGTTGATGGCGGGGATGCCGACGTGGTCGACGATAACCTCGGTATCGTTCTTCTCGCCCCACTGCTTGGTGTACTCGTTGTCGAACCACTTGTCGTAGGCCGGCACGAAGTGGGCCCATTGCAGGATCTTCAGCGTCTTGCCGGCGGCCCGCGCCTTGCGCGGCAGGATCAGCGGGCCGGCGCCGAGGGCGAGCCCGGCCGCGCCGGTGGCGCGGATGAACCCGCGGCGCGCCGGCGCCTCGGGAGCGTCGGCGGGGGCGGCAACGGGGGCGGGAGTGATGATGGCGGGATCTTCGTTCTCGTTCATGTCGTGCGCTCCTTGGGTCGATGGAACGGGCTGGACGGACCCCTCATCCGTGCGAGGCCGACGGCGCGCGGGTGCGCGACTTCGGCTGGGCGGGGTGGTAGGTGCCGGGCACGGTGCGAAACGGAATGGCCAGGCGGTTCCAGCCGTTGATGGCGATGATCGCCAGCGACAGGTCGACCAGCTCCTTCTCGGTGAACTGCTGGCGCGCCAGCGTGTAGTCCTCCTCCGGCACGCCCTGTCCGGAGATCCGGGTGAGCGCCTCGGTCCAGGCCAGGGCGGCCCGCTCGCGCTCGGTATAGAACGGGGTTTCCCGCCAGGCCGGCAGCGCATACAGCCGCTGCTCGGTCTCGCCGCGCGCGCGCGCGTCCTTGGTATGCATGTCGATGCAGTAGGCGCAGCCATTGATCTGCGAGGCGCGCGTACGGACCAGCTCGAGCAGGTTCTCATCGAGTCCGCACTTGCGCACGTAGGCCTCGAGGCCCGACATGGCGGCCACGCCGTCGGGCGCGGCCTTGCGGTAGTCGATGGTGGGGTGCATGGTGCGTCTCCTTCGGCGAAACGGCGCACCCGTGCCGCCCGCCCCGGGGCAGGCGGCCGCGGCGCCGGGCACGTCAGCCTCGATTGGACGACGCGGCACGGGGGCTCGCCATCGGGGATGCTCGACGAATCGTGTAGGGGAATCTTGACCCCGCGACGCGGGTGCGCTCCCCGTGGGAGAATGCGCACATCGGCCGTCGGCGAGGCCGGTTGGACGCTCGCCACATGTCGGAAGAGGAAGGGATCGCAGCCGAGCTGCGCGATCTCTACGAGAACGCGCCGTGCGGCTACCACAGCGTCGGCCCGGATGGCATGGTGGTTCGGATGAACCGCACCGAGCTCTCCTGGCTGGGTTACGCGTGCGCGGAGCTGGTCGGCCGGCGCAGGTACGTCGATGCCGTCTCGGTGCGCTGCCGCCGCGCCTACCAGCGTGCCTTCGAGGCGCTGCGCGACGGCCGCGACAGCTCCGAGATCGAGACCGAGCTGGTGCGCAAGGACGGCTCGGTGTTCGACGCGCTGCTGCGCATCGGCACGGTACGTGACCGCGGCGGCATCTTCCTGAACACGCGCGCCACGGTGGTCGACATCACCGCGCGCAAGCGCGCCGAGACCGAGGCGCGCCGCTACGCGGCGCGGCTGCGCGCGATCTCGCAGCGTATCGTCGAGATCCAGGAAAGCGAGCGGCGCAACCTGTCGGCCGAGCTGCACGACCGCATCGGCCAGGACCTGTCCACCATCAACCTGAACCTGCACATCATCAGGGACCTGCTGCCGGCGAACCTGCTCGGCAAGGTCGGCTCGCGGCTGGACGACTCGATCGGGCTGGTCGAGGGCACGGTGGAGGCGGTGCGCGACGTGGCCGGGGCGCTGCGTCCGCTGGTGCTCGACGACTACGGGCTGGCGGTCACGCTGCGCTCGCATGCCGAGCAGTTCTCGGCGCGAACCGGCATCCGCGTGGTCGTCGAGGCGAAGGACCCCGTGCTGCGCCTGCGCCAGGAGGCCGAGATGGCGCTGTTCCGCATCGGCCAGGAAGCGCTCACCAATGTGCTCAAGCACTCCCAGGCCGACCAGGTGTACGTCACGCTCGAGGTCGGGCGCGAGGAGGTCTGCCTGACCATCGCCGACAACGGCTGCGGCTTCGACGCGCCCGACCGCCTCGGCCACGCCACCGAGGGGCTGGGGCTGCTGATCATGCAGGAACGCCTGCGCGCCCTCGACGGCTCGCTGCGCATCGAATCGAGGCGTGGCGGGGGCACCCGCGTGATCGCCACGGTGGGGAGGAAACGATGAGCGAGATCCGCGTCCTGCTGGCCGACGACCATTCGGTGCTGCGCGACGGCCTCGAGGCGATGCTGCACGCCCACCCGGGCATGGCCGTGGTCGGGCACGCGCAGGACGGCCGCGAGGCGGTGCGCAAGGCGATCGAGCTGTCGCCCGACGTGACCATCATGGACATCGTGATGCCCGAGCTCGACGGCATCGAGGCGACGCGCCAGGTCCGCGAGCATCGTCCGCAGTCGCGCGTGGTCATCCTGTCGATGTACTCGACCACCGAGCACATCTTCCGTGCGCTGCAGGCGGGCGCCCAGGGCTACCTGCTCAAGGAGTCGGCCGGCGCCGAGGTGGTGGCGGCGGTGCGCAGCGTGCACGCCGGGCGCCGCTACCTGAGCCAGAAGATCACCGAGACCGTGGTCGACGACTACATCCGCGAGCACCACGCCCGCAGCCCGCTCGAGGCGCTCAGCCCGCGCGAGCGCCAGATCCTGCAGGGCGTGGCCGAGGGCAAGAGCACCGCCGAGATCGCGCGCGCCCTGTACCTCTCGCCCAAGACGGTCGACACCTACCGCAGCCGGCTGATGCAGAAGCTCGAGCTCGACAGCGTCGCGGGCCTGGTGCGCTTCGCCATCGAGTGCGGGCTGACCCCGCCCTGAGCGATTCCCACGTCGTCGACAGGGTTCCGTCGCGGTCGCATACTGTCGGCCTGAGTCAGCAGGCGGCCCTGGCGCATGCGAGGAAGGAGTCGGTGCTTTCGGCAGTGCCGCCATACCGGAGGATCTCGCCATGTACCGTTCCCTGTTCCTCGCCGCAGTCCTGCTGGCGGCAGCTCCCTCCTGGGCGCAGACCGTCACGTTCGGCGCCTCCACGCAGCTCACCGGGCCGGTGGCCAACACCGGGCGGTACTACAAGGACGCCTACGAGTTCGCGGTGGAGAGGATCAACGCCGCGGGCGGCGTCAAGGTCGGCGCGAAGCAGGAGAAGCTCGCGCTGAAGATCCTGGACAACCAGTCCGACGTCAACCTGAGCGTGCGCCAGTACGTGCAGCTGCTGTCGCAGGACAAGGTCGACTTCCTGCTCGGCGGCTTCGCCAGCAACTTCATCCTGGCCGATTCGTCGATCTCGGAGAAGAACCAGGTGCCGATGGTGCAGGGCGGCGGCGCCTCGGACCAGATCTACAGCCGCGGCTACAAGTACGTCTTCGGCACGCTGGCGCCGGCGAGCGACTACTTCGGCAGCACCATCGAGGCGATGGCCCGGCTCGATCCGAAGCCGGGCACGGTGGCGCTGCTGTATGCCGACGATTCCTTCGACGTCGCGGTGGCCAAGGGCACGCGCGCGCTGCTCGAGAAGGCCGGCTTCAAGACCGTCGTCGACGAGCGCTACAGCAGCAACGCCTCCGATTTCTCCTCGCTGCTGTCGCGCATCAAGAGCGGCAACGTCGACGTCGTGCTCATGGCCTGCCACGAGACCGAGGGGCTCAACTTCATCCGCCAGGCCAAGAGCCTGAACGTCAATCCGAAGCTGTACTCGCTCACCGTGGGCGTGCCGAGCGCCGATTTCCGCCAAGCGCTCGGCCGCGATGCGAACGGCGCTTCCGGCATGACCGCCTGGCTGCCGTCGCCGACGTTCAAGGACCAGTGGTTCGGCGATGCCGAGCAGTTCGCCAAGGCGTGGAAGGCCCGCTTCGGCTACGAGCCCGACTACCACGCCGCCGCCGGCGTGGCTGCCGTCGAGGCCTTCGTCAAGGCGATCGAGGCCGCCGGCAGCACCGATCACGGCAAGGTGCGCGATGCGCTGGCCAAGGTCGATTTCGAGAGCCTGTACGGGCACATCAAGTTCGACCAGAACGGGCAGATCAACCTGCCGCAGACCATGATCCAGATCCAGAACGACAAGGTGGTGCCGATCTTCGCGGGCGGCGAGTTCGTCGGCAAGCTGCAGTATCCGCTGCCATCCTGGGACAAGCGCTGAGTGGATCTCCTCCTCCAGGTCCTGGCGAACGGCGTCCTGCTGGGCGGGCTCTACGCGCTGATGGCGCTGGGGCTCGCCCTGGTGTGGGGCGTGCTCAACATCGTCAACCTGTCGCACGGCGCCTTCATCATGCTGGGCGGCTATGCGACCTACTACCTGTTCACCGGGGCCGGCATCGATCCGTTCGCTGCGCTGCCGGTCACGGCGGCGGCGCTGTTCGTGCTCGGCTACGCGATCCAGCGCGGCATCCTCAACCTGGTGATCCGCGCGCCGATGTTCAACACCCTGCTGATCACCTTCGGCCTGGAGGTCGTGCTGGCCTACCTGGCGCAGTTCTGGTTCTCGGCCGACTTCCGCGCCATCAACCCTTCCTACGCCGGCGCCAACTTCGCGCTGGGCGGGGTCACCATCCCCTCCGTGCAGGTGGCCGCCTGCGCGATCGCCATCGGGCTCACCGTGGGGATGTGGCTGTTCCTGCTGCACACGCGGCTCGGCCGCGGCATCCGCGCGGCGGCGCAGAACCTGGTGGCGGCGCGGCTGCACGGCGTCAGCCCGAGGAGCATCTACGCCGTGACCTTCGGGCTCGGGACGGCGCTGGCCGGCGTCGCGGGAGGCCTGTACGGGATGGTGTCGCAGATCAATCCCTACATCGGCGGCCCGCTCACCGCCAAGTCGTTCGTGATCGCGATCATCGGCGGCCTGGACAATCCGCTCGGCGTGATCGTGGGCGGCCTGTCGCTGGGCATCATCGAATCGCTGACCTCGCTCTACGTCGGCCCCACCTACCGCGACGTGGCGAGCTTCGGCATCCTGGTGCTGGTGCTGATCGTGCGCCCGGCCGGCCTGCTGGGCAGGGCTGCATGAAGGCCGCCCGGGCGCTCGCGCTGGCGGCGATCGTCGTCGCGCTGGCGGCGCTGCCGTGGTTCGGCAACCCCGTGGTGGTGCAGTTCGGCATCAGCGTGCTGCTGCTGGCCACCCTGGCGCAGGGCTGGAACATCATCGGCGGCTTCACCGGCTATCCGTCGTTCGGCAACTCGGTCTTCTACGGGCTGGGTGCCTACGGCGTGGCCATCGCCATGGTCCAGTACCACCTGTCGTTCTGGCTCGGCCTGCTGGCAGGCCTGGCCCTGGCCGTGGCGTTCGCGGCCGTGCTGGGGGTCGCGGTGCTGCGGCTCAAGGGCCACTATTTCGCCATCTGCACCCTCGGGCTGGCCTTCGTCATGACCGCCATCGTCTCCAACCTGGAGATCGCCGGCAGCAACATCGGGCTGGTGCTGCCGCTGCTCAAGAGCGAGGTGCTGTTCTACGAGCTGGCGCTGGGCCTGCTGGTGGCGGCCACGCTCGCCGTCTTCTGGCTGTCGCGCAGCCGCTTCGGCCTCGGCCTGATCGCGATCCGCGAGAACGAGGAGGGCGCGGCGGTGATGGGCGTCAACACCACCCTGTACAAGGTGCTGGCGTTCATGCTCTCGGCGGCGTTCACCTCGCTGGCCGGCGGCATCTACGCCTACTACATCACCTTCATCGATCCGGTGAGCGTGTTCGACGTCGTGCTCAACGTGAAGATGATCATCATGGCGGTGTTCGGCGGCGCCGGCAGCGTGCTCGGGCCGGTGGTGGGCGCGCTGGTCCTGTCGACCATCTCCGAGGTGCTGGCGACGCGGATCACCAGCCTGGCGAGCATGTTCTTCGGCGTCGTGATCGTGGTGGCGGTGGTGTTCATGCCGCGCGGCATCGCCCACATGACCCGCCACCTGCGCGGCGCGGGCTGGCGCTACTTCGTCGACAACGTCAGGTCGCACCGGATCTAGGATGGACGACATCCTCCAGGTCAGCGGCCTCACCCGGCGCTTCCACGGCCTGGTGGCGGTCGATGGCGTGAGCTTCCACCTGGGGCGCGGCGAGATCCTCGGCCTCATCGGCCCGAACGGCGCCGGCAAGACGACCCTGGTGAGCATGGTGAACGGAACGCTGGAGCCGAGCGCCGGCGACATCGTGTTCGAGGGCCGCTCGGTGCGAAATCTGCCGGCCTACCGGCGCGCGCACCTGGGCATCGGGCGCACCTTCCAGATCATGAAGCCGTTTCCCGGCCTGAGCGTGCTGGAGAATGTCTCGGTCGGCGCGCTGTTCGGCGCCGGCGGCGGCGAGCGCCACCTCGAGCGCGCCCGCGAGCAGGCGCGCGAGTGCCTGGATTTCGTCGGCCTGGGCCAGCGCATCGCGCAGCGCGCCGACGAGCTCGGCGGACCCGACCGCAAGCGCCTGGAGCTGGCCAAGGCGCTGGCGATGAAGCCGCGGCTGCTGCTGCTCGACGAGGTCATGGCCGGGCTGAACAGCGTCGAGATCGAGGAAGTGATCGAGGTGATCCGCAAGCTGCGCGGCCAGGGCATCAGCATCCTGGTGATCGAGCACGTCATGAAGGCGATCAAGAGCCTGTCGGACCGGGTGCTGGTGCTGCATCACGGCGTGAAGATCGCCGAGGGCGCGACCGAGGACGTGCTGCGCGACCCGCGCGTGGTCGAGGCCTACCTGGGACGCAAGCGGCAATGAGCCAGCCCCTGCTCGAAGTGGTGCGGCTGAACGCCGGCTACGGCGAGATGCCGGTGCTGCGCGACGTGAGCATCGCCATCCGACCGGCGGAGATCGTGGCCATGGTCGGCGGCAACGGCGCCGGCAAGACCACCCTGCTGCGGGCGATCTCCAGGCTCATCGATTCGCGCGGCAGCGTGCGCTTCGACGGCCACCCGCTCGACGGCGCCACCGCCGACGAGGTCTTCTCGATGGGCCTGGTGCAGGTGCCCGAGGGACGCCAGCTCTTCGACCGCATGAGCGTCGAGGAGAACCTGCTGATGGGCGCCTACCGGCGCCGCGACCAGGCCGGCATCCGCGACGACCTGGAGCGCGTCTACGGGCTCTTTCCCCGCCTCGCCGAGCGGCGCCGCCAGTGGGCCGGCAGCATGTCGGGCGGCGAGCAGCAGATGTGCGCCATGGGGCGCGCGCTGATGGCCCGGCCGCGGCTGGTGATGGTCGACGAGATGAGCCTGGGGCTCGCGCCGGTGATCGTCGACCTGCTGTGCGACACCATGACGCAGATCCGCAGCCAGGGCGTCACGGTGCTGCTGGTCGAGCAGGACGTGCACGCCGCGCTGTCGGTGGCCGATCGCGGCTACGTGATGGAAACCGGCGAGATCGTGCGCGAGGGCAGCGCCCGCGAGCTGGAGAGCGATCCGCAGGTGCAGCGCGCCTACCTCGGCATCTGAGCCCGCGTCCGGGCGACCCGTCGCCGACGGGCGGGCACGCTCCGCCTGTCGGGCGCGGCGCGCGCCGGCGGCCGAGTGAGGTAGGATCGTCGCTTCCTTCACGTCGCGGCCGATGCCGCCGCCCGCCGGCCATGCTCGAACCCACGCCCCGCGCCACCAAGATCGTCGCCACGCTCGGCCCCGCCTCCAGCGATCCGGCGGTGCTGGAGCGCATGCTGCGCGCCGGCGTGAACGTGGTCCGCGTCAACTTCTCGCACGGCACCGCCGACGAGCACACGGCGACGGTGGAGCGGGTGCGCGAGATCGCCGACCGGATCGGCCAGAGCGTCGGTGTGCTCGCCGACCTGCAGGGGCCGAAGATCCGCATCGGCAAGTTCGCCGAGGGGAAGGTCACGCTGGCCGTCGGCGACCGCTTCAGCTTCGACGTCGACGGCACGCCGGGCGACGCGACGAGGGTGGGTCTCGACTACCCCGAGCTGGTCAACGACGTGAAGCCCGGCGACACGCTGCTGCTCGACGACGGCCGGATGATGATGCGCGTCGAGAAGACCACGCCGCGCTCGATCGAGTGCACGGTCCTGCAGGGCGGCGTGCTGTCCAACCGCAAGGGCATCAACCGGCAGGGCGGCGGGCTGTCGGCACCCGCGCTCACCGCCAAGGACATGGAAGACATCCGCACCGCGGTGCGCTTCCAGGCCGATTTCGTGGCGGTCTCGTTCCCGAAGAACTCGGCCGACATGTACATGGCGCGCGAGCTGGTGCGCGCGGCCGGCGGGCGCGCCCTGATGATCGCCAAGATCGAGCGCTACGAGGCGATCGGCAAGCTGCAGGAGATCCTCGAGGCGTCCGACGGCATCATGGTCGCGCGCGGCGACCTGGCGGTCGAGGTCGGCGACGCGGCGGTGCCGGCGCTGCAGAAGCGCATGATCCGCATGGCCCGCGACCTGAACAAGGTGACGATCACCGCCACCCAGATGATGGAGTCGATGATCGAGTCGCCGGTGCCCACGCGCGCGGAGGTCTCCGATGTGGCCAATGCCGTGCTCGACGGCACCGACGCGGTCATGCTGTCGGCCGAGACCGCGGCGGGCCGCTACCCGGTCGAGACCATCGAGGCGATGGCGCGGGTGTGCGTCGAGGCCGACCGCTCCGAGGTCTCGCCGCTCGACGCGGCGTTCCTGAACCGCAGGTTCACGCGCATCGACCAGACCATCGCGATGAGCGCGCTGTTCGTGGCGCATCACTTGAAGGTCAAGGCGGTGGTGTCGCTCACCCAGTCGGGCTCGACCGCGCTGTGGATGTCGCGCGTCGATTCCGGCGTGCCGATCTACGCGCTGACGCCCGAGGAGGGCAGCCGGCGCCGGATGTGCCTCTATCGCGAGGTGCACCCGATCGTCATGACCTACCACTCGCACGAGCGCGAGGCGCTGCTGCTGGAGGCCGAGCAGAGGCTGCTGGAGGCGGGCATCGTGGCCAGGGGCGACCTCATCGCGCTCACCATCGGCGAGCCGATCGGCAAGTCGGGCGGCACCAACACGCTGAAGATCGTGCGCGTGGGCGAGCACGGTCAGTAGCCCGCCTCGGCTGGCATTGCGCGAACTCTCGAAGTCAGAGGGTTTGCGCCACCGACGAGATCACCTCGCGCAGCCACTTCTGCGACTGGCTCGACTGCGTTCGCGCGTGCCATAGCTGCGACACGGAGAACCGGCCGAGCGGGAGAGGGTGCGCGGAGAGCTGCAGCGCGTAGGTATTGGCGAAAGCGAGCGCCGTGCGCCGTGCGACGGTCGCGATCAGATCCGTCTCCGACAGGGCAGCCGGGATGGCCAGCATCTGGGGCACCTGCAGCGCGACGTCCCGGGAGATTCCGAGCCCCTGCATGACGTCCTGCAGAACGCGCTCGCGAGCGCCGTTCTGGCGCGGCATGGCGAGATGCCGGGCCGAAGCGAACTGCTCGACGGTAATCGGACCGGCACCGAACGGATGCCCGCGCCGCCACAGGCAGACATAGTTGTCGCGAAACAGCTCCTGGCGATAGATCGGGTGGCTGACCGAGCGCACCGTCGAGAGCACGATGTCCGCCTTGCCGAGCAGCAGCAACTCCTCTGGAACAGCCGGTTCGATCGGATGCACTTCGAGCGACACGAAGGGTGCAATCCTTGCGAGCTTCCGCACGAGAACCGGCAAGAGGACGAAGGACACGTAGTCCGTGGCTCCGATGTGAAAGCGGATCCGGGAAACGGCCGGATCGAAGGGGTCTCTCGACGACGTCAGCGAGCCGAGGAACCCGAGCGCAAGCCGCACTTTGTCCGCGATCTCGATGGCCTTGTGCGTGGGGGTCACGCCGCGCCCACTGCGGAGAAACAGCGGATCGCCGACGATCTGGCGCAGTTGCGACAGACCCTTGCTGGCCGAGGACTGGCTGATCCCGATGCGGGCGGCGGCGCGCGTGACGTTTCCTTCGAGCAGTACCGCATCGAAGATTGCCAGCAACTGCAGGTCCAGGTGTTTGTCGTCCATTCCCGTACTCCCCGGCAAGCCATCGGCCTGGCGATCGGATTGCGCGCCGCTTCGGGACGGCTCGCGTGCCAGGAGATCGTCCGCGACGATTCTCCGCGCCGATGGTCAATTATTCCAAATCGGAATCGAAACGACGTATTTGCGCCCTCATACTGTGGCCGAAGGAAGCCATGCAGCGCGGCAGCGAATCGAGAGGGCGATGAGGACCCGGATCAACGGAGAGTGGATCGTAGGATTCCGCGACGGGAATCATCGGTTGCTGCGCGGTGGCTGCGTGGTCTTCGAAGGCGAGCGCATCGAATTCGTCGGCGAGCATTATCCGGGTGTCACCGATGCAGTCATCGATCTCCCGGGATCGTTGGTTTGCCCGGGCTTCATCGACACCCACGTCCATTCGGGGCATCGAGCTCTCCACCGGCTGCTGGCCGACTCCGGCCGTCCCGACCTCTTCGGGCAGCCCTACATGGAGGTGACGATTGCGCGCGCCGGGACGAGCATCCGCGGGTACCCGAACTACCTGACACGCGCCCAGGCTGCGGCCGATCCGGGAATGGCGCTTCACGCGGCATTCACGGTGGCCGAGCTGCTTCGCAACGGCGTCACGACTTTCGTGGAGCTCGGTGGACACGTCATCGTTCAGGAAGCACTGCGGCTGCAATGCGAATCGCTGGGTGTCAGGGGTTACCTGGGGCCGGGGTACGACAGCGGGCGCTGGGTATCGGACGAGGAGGGCAACCTCACGCGCTCGCGTTATCCCGACGACGGGCAGCATCTCTTCGAGGAAGCCGTCGCATTCATAGAGCGGGTCGAAGCCGCAGGCAACGACCTGGTGCACGGCATCCTGGTGCCGCGCGAGGTCGAGAACTGCAGCCCCGACATCCTGCGGCGAACGGTCGCCGCCGCGCGTGAACTGGGTGTGCCGATGGCCACGCACGCCGGCTACAACGTCATCGAGTTCTACGAGACGATCCGGGAGCACCGCAAGACGCCGATCGAGCTGCTCGACAGCGTCGGCATGCTCGGCCCACTCCTGAACATCGGCCACGCCAACTTCATCTCGGACAGTCCGAGGTTGAATTATTCGGGCGGGCGGGATCTCGCGCTGATGGGCTCCAGCCACGTATCGGTCTCGCATTGCCCGATCAACATCGTTCGCAGGGCGCGCGTACTCGATTCCTGGAAGAAATATCGCGAGGCCGGGATCAACCTCACCATCGGAAGCGATACGTATCCGCGCGACATGATCATGAACATGCGGACGGCGTCGTATCACGGCAAGGTGATGAGCCATGACCTGACGAGCGCGACCGCCGAGGAGGTCTTCGAGGCGGCCACGCTCGGCGGCGCCCGGTCCCTGGGAAGGAACGACCTCGGCCGGCTCGAACCCGGCGCGCGCGCCGACATCATCGCGATCGATCTGGGGCGAAAGGACACCCTTCGCTACGGTCCCATATGGGACCCGATCCGCAGCCTCGTCGAATGTGGGGTTGGCGACGACGTCGGCTTCGTCGTCACCAACGGTGTCGTGCGCATGCGCGAAGGACGGATATCCGGTGTGGATCTGGGTCGCCTGCGCGCCGATGCCCAGGAGTTCGCCACGGGTATCTGGGCGGAAGTCCAGGACTGGGACCCCCTGAAGCGCACGGCGCGTGCGATCTGCAGGCCTTCGTTCTACCCCGATTGCGGCTAGCTCCCGAGCCGGGCCGCTGTCCTGCCGCGTGTTTCGGTGCCCGCAGCCCCGTTTAAAAGGAGGAAGCGATGAAGAAGCTCTCGTCAAGGATGCTCGCTATCGTCACGGCGATCGCCGCGAGCTCGTCGGTGGTGGCCCAAACGCCGGACGGCTCGATCGGCGCGTTTCCCGAGCGTCCTGTCCGGATCGTCGTGCCGTATGGCGCCGGGGGCGCTGCCGACATCCTCGCCCGAACCCTGGCCGCAAAGCTGGGCCAGGAGTGGCCCAAGGGCGTGATAGTCGAGAACAAGCCCGGTGGAGTGGGCGTCATCGGCATCTCCTCTGTGGTGAATGCTCCTCCCGACGGCTACACCCTGGTATCGGTGCCGGTCTCGGATCTGGCAGTCAATCCGCACCTGTATCGCAAGCGGCCGTTCGACGTGCTGAAGGATCTCGCTCCGGTGAGCCAGGTCGGTGCGGTCCCGAACGTGCTGGTCGTCTCCAGGGGCCTCGGCATTTCCAGCGCGCGTGATCTGGTCGCGCTGGCGAGGGCAAAGCCGGGAGGCCTGAGCTATTCCTCGCCGGGAATCGGTAGCCAGGCCCATCTTGCGGCCGAGATATTCGCCGAACGGATCGGGGCGAAGCTCCTGCATGTTCCGTACAACGGCGTCTCCGCTGCACTGTCGGATGTCGCGGCGGGACAGATCGACCTCATGTTCGCGCAACTGCCAACGGCGTTGCCCTTCATCAAGGACGGCCGCGTGCGCGCGCTGGGGGTGGCCTCCGAGAAGCGATCGGAGCTGATCCCGGACATGCCGACGCTGGCAGAGGAGACCGGTCTGTCGTTCGGCGACATGGTTTCATGGTCGGGGCTGATGGCGCCCGCCGGCACCCCGCTGGCGCTGCGCGAAGCGATTGCGAAGAAAGTGACTGCCGCGATGCGCTCGCCCGACGTCCAGGAGAAGCTGAGGGCGCAGGGTACGGTCGGGCTGGGCGGAACCCCCGATGAGCTCGCTGCGGCCATCGCGCGAGACCACGAACGCTACGGAAAGGTGATCCGTGCCCTGAACATCCAGCTGGACTGACCTTGCGACGAGGGGGCCGTGTCGGGGTGGGCGATAATGACGGGCTACAGGAGGTTCGCCGGGTTTCGTGGCCGACCGGGGCGCCGGGCGCCCACCGCGAGCCGCGCGGTTTTCAACTACGGAGGTCGTCATGCCCCTCGTTTCGATGCGCCAGCTGCTGGATCACGCCGCCGAGCACGGCTACGGGATTCCCGCGTTCAACGTCAACAACCTCGAGCAGGTCCAGGCCATCATGGCCGCGGCCGGCGAGCTCGATGCGCCGGTCATCATGCAGGCATCCGCCGGCGCGCGGAAGTACGCCGGCGAGCAGTTCCTGCACCACCTGATCGAGGCCGCGGTCGAGTCGTATCCGAAGGTGCCGGTGGTGATGCACCAGGACCACGGCCAGTCGCCGGCGGTGTGCAAGGGGGCGATCGACCTCGGCTTTTCCTCGGTGATGATGGACGGCTCGCTGCAGGAAGACGGCAAGACGATCTCCAGCTACGAATACAACGTCGACGTGACCCGCAAGGTGGTCGACATGGCGCACGCGGTCGGCGTCACGGTCGAGGGCGAGCTGGGCTGCCTCGGCTCGCTCGAGACGATGAAGGGCGACAAGGAGGACGGACACGGCGCCGAGGGGACGATGACCCGCGAGCAGTTGCTCACCGACCCGGAGCAGGCCGCCGATTTCGTGCGCAAGACGCAGGTCGACGCGCTGGCGATCGCGATCGGCACCAGCCACGGCGCCTACAAGTTCTCGCGCAAGCCCACCGGCGACATCCTCGCGATCTCGCGCATCAAGGAGATCCACGCCCGCATCCCGAACACCCACCTGGTGATGCACGGCTCGTCGTCGGTGCCGCAGGAGCTGCTGGCCGAGATCCGCAAGTACGGCGGCGACATGAAGGAAACCTACGGCGTGCCGGTCGAGGAGATCCAGGAGGCGATCAAGTACGGCGTGCGCAAGATCAACATCGACACCGACATCCGGCTGGCGATGACCGGCGCGATCCGCCGCTTCTTCGTCGAGAACCCGTCGAAGTTCGATCCGCGCGAATACCTGAAGCCGGCGCGCGAGGCGGCCAAGGCGATCTGCCTGGCGCGCTATCGCCAGTTCGGCTGCGAGGGCCAGGGCAGCCGCATCAGGCCGATCGCGCTGCCGGTGATGATCGAGCGCTACCGCAAGGGGGAGCTGGCGCAGGTCGTCACCTGATCGATCGGACACGCGAAGCGCCGCTGAGCGCGGCCCTGGCGGCCGATCGCCGCATTACGATGCAGGCGGCCAATCACCAGTTGCGTCGCCTGGTCACGCGATCACTCGGAAGGAACGAAGGTGCGCGTAGCCGTCGAGGTGGACATGGCGTTCGCGACCATCAGGATCTCCGACGACGGCGAAGGAATCTTCACCCGCATCAAGCGGCTGTGCCAACTCGATGACGAACGCCAATCGCTGCTCGAGCTGGCCAAAGGCAAGCTGACGACCGATCCGGAACGGCATAGCGGGGAGGGAGTCTTTTTCACCTCGCGGGTGCTCGATCGCTTCGCGATCCAGTCCGGCGGATTGTCCTTCTCGCACCACAAGGGCGGGCTCGATTTCCTCTTCGACCATCGGGGCGTGCATCGCGGCACCACGGTCGTGCTCGACTTCGACCAGGTGGAATTCGTCGGCCAGTCCTTCGCCGACGAGGTCTTCCGCGTTTTTGCGCGGCAGCACCCGGACATGGAGATCATTCCGATCCACACCAACGCGGCAGTGGGCCAGATGGTCGCCAGGGCGATGGCGGGACGCGCAGGCCCCGATACGGACGGGTGATCCGGCGTATCCGCGCACTTCCCCGATTGCGCGACAATCGATGCCTGCAGAACTTGGGAGTGGCCGTCATGGCGGAGATGGTGATCGACGCGCGGCACGCGGATCTCGGCCACGGTCTGGCGGTGCGCCGCGTGCTGCCTTATGCCAGGCGCCGCATGGTCGGGCCGTTCATCTTCCTCGACCATGCCGGCCCGGTCGTGTTTCCGCGTACGGTCGGCCGCAGCGCCGACGTGCGCCCGCACCCGCACATCGGCCTGTCGACCGTCAGCTACCTGCTCAGCGGGGCGATCACGCATCGCGACAGCCTCGGCGTCGAGCAGGTGATCCGGCCGGGCGACGTGAACTGGATGACCGCCGGGCGCGGCATCTCGCATTCGGAGCGCTTCGAGGACCCGTCGGTGCTCGAGCCGCCCGGGATCGAGCTGCTGCAGTCGTGGGTGGCGCTGCCCGAGGCCGACGAGGAAACCGGGCCGGCGTTCGATCATTACCCGGCCAGCGTGCTGCCCGAGGCGCGCGATGCCGGCACCTGGATGCGGCTGATCGCCGGCGAGGCATACGGCATGAAGAGCCCGGTGAAGACGCATTCGCCGCTGTTCTGCCTGCACGCGAGCCTGCGCCCCGGCGCCCGGCTCACGATGCCGCACGGTCATCCCGAACGCGCCGCGTACGTGGTCGCCGGCTGCGTGGAGCACGCGGGCAACGACTACCGGACCGGGCAGATGCTGGTGTTCGGCCGATCCGAAGGCGCGCAGCTCGAGGCGCGGGAAGCCTCGACGCTGATGCTGCTCGGCGGCGAGCCGCTCGGCGAGCGACACATCTGGTGGAATTTCGTCTCGTCGCGCCGCGAGCGCATCGAGCAGGCCAAGGCCGACTGGAAGAGCGGGCGCATCGCGCTGCCGCCCAACGACGCCGGCGAATTCATTCCGCTGCCCGACGACCGGCCCTGACCGCCGGGCACGGCCGCATGCCGCCGTGCCCGGCGCCCTCCCGCGATCAGGCAAAATGGCGTTTTTGCCGGGGTTCCCCGCGATGGCGGCCGTCTACCACTCGAACCTGCACTCCCTGCCGCTGCTCTCGCGCGGCAAGGTGCGCGACAACTATGCGGTGGGCGAGGACCGGCTGCTCATCGTCACCACCGACCGCCTGTCGGCGTTCGACGTGGTCATGGGCGAGCCGATCCCCGACAAGGGCCGGGTGCTCAACCGCATGGCCCTGTTCTGGTTCGAACGGCTGGCCGGCGTGGTGCCCAACCATCTCACCGGCGTCGACCCCGAGTCGGTGGTGGCCCCCGACGAGCGCGAGCAGGTGCGCGGGCGCTCGATGGTGGTCAAGCGGCTCGAGCCCATCCTGGTCGAGGCGGTGGTGCGCGGCTACCTGATCGGCTCGGGCTGGAAGGACTACCAGGCGAGCGGTGCGGTGTGCGGCATCGCCCTGCCGCCAGGCCTGCAGATGGCCGCGCGCCTGCCCGAGCCCATCTTCACCCCGGCGGCGAAGGCCCAGCTCGGCGAGCACGACGAGAACATCGGCTTCGACGAGATGGCGGCGCGCGTGGGCGCGCCGCTGGCCGCGCGCATGCGCGACATCAGCCTCGAGCTGTACCGCCGCGCCGGCGAGTACGCGGCTACGCGCGGCATCCTCATCGCCGACACCAAGTTCGAGTTCGGTCTCGACGCGCAGGGCACGCTGCACCTGATGGACGAGGTGCTCACCGCCGATTCCTCGCGCTTCTGGCCGGCCGACTCGTGGCGCCCGGGCATCTCGCCGCCGTCGTTCGACAAGCAGTTCGTGCGCGACTACCTCGAGACCGTGCCCGGCTGGGACAAGCGCCCGCCGCCGCCGCCGCTGCCGCCCGAGGTGATCGCGCAGACGACGGAGAAATATCGCGAGGCGCTGCGCCGGCTCACCGGCCTGGAGCTGGAGGACTGACACCGATGGAAGCGTCCCCGCAGGTCGGCGTGGTGATGGGCTCGAGCAGCGACTGGGAGGTGATGCGGCACGCGGTGGCCGTGCTGCGCGAGTTCGGGGTGCCGTGCGAGGCCTGCGTGCTGTCGGCGCACCGGATGCCCGACGACATGTTCCGCTACGCGGAGCAGGCTCACGCGCGCGGCCTGCGCGCGATCATCGCCGGCGCTGGCGGCGCGGCGCACCTGCCCGGCATGCTCGCCTCCAAGACCATCGTGCCGGTGCTCGGCGTGCCGGTTCCCTCGAAGTACCTGCGCGGCGAGGATTCCCTCGCCTCGATCGTCCAGATGCCGCGCGGCATCCCGGTGGCCACGTTCGCGATCGGGGAGGCCGGGGCCGCCAATGCCGCGCTGCACGCCGTGGCCATGCTCGCGGGCAGCGATGCCGCGGTGGCGGAGAAGCTCGCGGCGTTTCGCGCCCGCCAGACCGAGGCGGCGCGCGCGATGAAGCTGCCCGACGCCTGATGGGCGCTGCCGCCGGTACGCCCGAAGCGGTCGCGGCCCGCCCGCCCGCCCACCGGCCGGTGCCGCCGGTGCCTCCGGGCGCCTGGCTCGGCCTGCTGGGCGGCGGACAGCTCGGCCGCATGTTCTGCATGGCCGCGCAGAGCATGGGCTACCGCGTGTGCGTGCTCGATCCGGGCTCCGACAGTCCGGCCGGCTCGGTGGCCGATCGGCACCTGCAGGGCGACTACCTCGATGCGCCGGCGCTGGCCGAGCTCTCGACCCTGTGCCGCGCCGCGACCACCGAGTTCGAGAACGTGCCGGCGCGCGCCCTCGAGTTCCTCGCGGCCGCGGGCATCGTCAGCCCGGCCGCTTCCAGCGTGGCGATCGCCCAGGACCGCATCGCGGAAAAGGGCTTCATCCGGCGCTGCGGGCTCGAGACCGCGCCTTATGTCGAAGTGCGCGAGGCCGGCGACCTGCGCGCCATGCCGTCCGGCCTGCTGCCGGGCATCCTGAAGGTGGCGCGCCTGGGCTACGACGGCAAGGGCCAGGCGCGGGTGGCGTCGGCCGCGCAGGCGCTCGAGGCTTTCGAGCGTTTCGGCGCGGTGCCGTGCGTGCTCGAGAAGCGCCTGGCGCTCGATCTCGAGATCTCCGCGGTGGTGGCACGCGGCTTCGACGGGCGCAGCGTGGTGTATCCGGTGGCGGAGAACGTCCATCGCGACG
Source organism: Burkholderiales bacterium 70-64 (assembly GCA_001898645.1). Taxonomy (GTDB): domain Bacteria; phylum Pseudomonadota; class Gammaproteobacteria; order Burkholderiales; family Burkholderiaceae_E; genus Zeimonas. The sequence goes on along the minus strand of MKUQ01000016.1, from coordinate 107,811 downwards.
GCATCCTGGCGGTGTCCACGGTGCCGGCGCGCATCTCGCAGGACCTGGCGATGCGCGCGATCGACGCGGCGCGCGCGATGGCCGACGCGCTCGACTACGTCGGCGTGCTGTGCGTGGAGTTCTTCGTGCTCTCCGACGGCAGCCTGGTCGTCAACGAGATGGCGCCGCGCCCGCACAACTCGGGCCACTACACGATCGATGCCTGCGTCACCAGCCAGTTCGAGCAGCAGGTGCGCGTGATGACCGGCCTGCCGCTGGGCTCGACGCACCAGCACCAGGCGGCGGTGATGCTGAACATCCTCGGCGATTGCTGGTATCGCCCGCCGGGCGACGCGCAGCCGAGCACGATGCCGCGCGAGCCCGACTGGACCGTCGTGCTGCGGCATCCGTTCGCCAAGCTGCATCTGTACGGAAAGCGCGAGCCGCGCATGGGCCGCAAGATGGGGCATGTCACGGTGCTCGCCGACGCGGTCGACGAAGCGGTGCGCGTGGCGGTGCAGATCGAGCGCTCGCTGGGCATCGGCCGGGTCGACGTTCCGTTTCGTCCATGAGGCACGCGCCGCGGGCGGCGGCCAAGGTGCGCCGCGCCGACGCGGAGGCGGTCGCGGAAGCGGCCGCGCGGCTCGCGCGCGGCGAGCTGGTGGCGTTTCCCACCGAGACCGTCTACGGTCTCGGCGCCGATGCCGCCAACGAGCGCGCGGTGGCCGAGATCTACCGCCTCAAGGGGCGCCCGGCCGATCATCCGCTGATCGTGCACGTGCCCGACGCAGCCGGGGCGGCATGGTGGGGGCGCTGGTCGGCTCGTGCGCAACGGCTCGCCGACGCCTTCTGGCCGGGGCCGCTGACCCTGATCCTGCCGCGCCGCGACGATGCGCCGGGCTACGCGTGCGGCGGCCAGGCCTCGATCGGGCTGCGCGTGCCCGCCCACCCGGTCGCGCTCGCGCTGCTGGCGGCGTTCGCCGCGGCGGGCGGCCACGGCGTGGCGGCGCCCTCGGCGAACCGCTTCGGGCGGGTCAGCCCGACCACCGCCGCGCACGTGATCGACGACCTCGGCGCCGATGCGCCGATGGTGCTCGACGGCGGTCCGTGCCGGGTGGGGGTGGAGTCGACCATCGTCGATCTCACGCGCGATCGTCCCGTGCTGCTGCGCCCGGGCGGCATCGACAGCGCACGGCTCGAGGCGGTGCTCGGCGAGCCCCTGCTGGCGCGCGACGCGCAGGCGCCGCGCGCCTCCGGCACCCTGGATGCTCACTACGCGCCGGCCACGCCCATCGAGCTGGTGTCCCGCGCCGGCCTGCAGGCCGGCATTGCGCGCCTGCATGCGCGCGGCTGGCGGGTGGCGGCATGGTCGCGCTCGGCGGCCGGCGCGGCGGCCGACGTCCACGTGCCGATGCCGCCGCGGGCGGGGGCGGCGGCGCGTGCGTTGTACGATACCTTGCGTGCCCTGGATCGCTGCGGTTGCGATCGCATCCTGATCGAGCGCGTGCCGGCGGGGGTGGCCTGGCGGGCCGTGGCCGACCGGCTCGAGCGCGCTGCAGCGGGGGCCGCGATCGATCCCATCGAGGACGCACCATGCTGACCAAGAGAACTCCAGGGCGGCCGCTGGCGGCGGCGCTGCTGGTCGCCGCACAGGTGGCCGTTGCCCAGCCGCTGGGCAGGCCGGGCCTGTGGGAGACCTCGGCGCGCAATCCCGAGCTCGACCAGGCGCGCGCCGCGATGCAGGAGCGCATGGCCGCCATGACCCCGGCCCAGCGCGCGCAGATGCAGGCGTTGATGAACAGCCGGGGCGTCGGCGTGACGCCCTCGGGGGCGGTACGCGTATGCGTCACGCCGGAGATGGCCCGCGGCGAGATGCCGGCGGCGATGCCCGAGGGCTGCAAGGGCAGCACGCAGGCGAAGGGCCGCACGCTTGCCTTCCGCTACAGCTGCCCCGGCGGCAACGAGGGGCACGGCGAATTCGTCTACGCCGAGGACGGGCGCAGCTACACCGGCTGGACCGATGTCGTGGCGCAGGGGCGCACGACGCACATCGAGCACTCGGGCAAGTGGCTCGCGGCCGACTGCGGCAATCTCGAGCCCCCGCGCCGGGCCCGGTGACGGCTGCGGCGCAGGGACGATCGTAGTGAACAGGCTTCAAAACGTGTGAAGGAACCGTAGCGAGCGGCCCGAGGTCGCGCCGAGGAGCGCAGCCGTACCAGGGTACGGCGAGCACCGCAGGCGCGAGATCGGGCCGCGCAGTAGGTTCATTCACACGTTTTTCAGCGGTCCTGCGGCTGGACCAATAGCAGCGGCCGCCGGCAGCCGCGCAGCAGCGCCTGCGCGGTCGAGCCCAGGATGACCGCGCTCGCGCCCGTACGCCCGAGGGTGCCGACGCAGACCAGGTCGGGCGCTTCGCGCTCGATGGCCTCGATCAGCGCGCGGTCGGGGCGTTCGTGCTCGACGAGCTCGATGCGCACGCTGCGCTCGCCCGCGCCCGCCTGCGCGACCAGCTCCTGCAATGCCGCGCGGCGCTGCGCGAGCACCTCGGCGTGCTCGACCTCGAACTGGGCATACGAGGCCCGGCCGTGCTGCCCGTCGCGCATGAGGTTGGGGCTCACCACGTGCACCAGGATCACCTCGCCATTGGGCGGCGCGATCGACAGCGCGTAGGCGAGGGCCTGGTTGCCCAGCGGCGAGAGGTCGGTGGCCGCGAGGATGCGGCGCACGACCGGCGGCAGCCCGGTCACCGCCGCGAGGGCGGCTCCGGGCACCACCAGGATATTGGTGGGCGCCTCGCGCATCAGGTCGAGCGCCACCGAGCCGCTGAACAGCCGCTCGACCGCGCCGCGCTGGTGCGAGCCGGTCACGATCAGGTCGGCCCGTTCGCGTTCGGCCAGCTGGGCCAGCTGCGCGGCCGCGTCCCCTTCGTCGGCGGCGACCACCACTTCGATCGGCAGCGCCGGAAGGGCCCGTGCGAGGCGGCGTGCGATCTCGTCGCGCAGCCGCTGCTGTGCCTCGGCCGGGGCATCGTGCAGGCCCATGCGTGCCGCCTCGCGCTGCGGATCGCCGACGAAGGCCGCCACCGGCCGGCACGCACCGAGCGCCGCGAGCTGCCCGGCGCACAGCACCGCGGCATCGGCCTGCGGCGTGAAGTCGTAGGCGACCAGCATCCGCAGCGGCTGCCCGTCGCGCAGCCAGGTAATGAGCGGCGAGGCGTCGCGCAGCACCAGCATCGGCGACTGCGCGTGGCGCAGGGTGCGCTCGCAGGTCTTGCCGAGCCGGACCCCGGCGCCGTCGCGGCGCCCGAGCGCCGGCAGGACCAGCCATGCGCCGCCGCGCCGCATGGCCTCGGCCACCAGCGCCTCGTCGGGCCAGCCCGCCGGCAGCTCGGTCGAGACCTGCGCGCCGAGCGCGCGCAGCGCCTCGGCGGTCTGAGCGAGCCGCTCGCGCGCGGCCTCGTCGAGGGCATCGAGCAGCGCGCCCGGCCCGAACAGCGAACCGCGCGTATCGAGCACATGGACCAGGGTCAGGTCGCCGCCGGTGCGCTGGGCGAGCAGAGCGCCCACCGTGCCGGCCTGCCCGGCACGATCGCTGAAGTCGGTGCCGCATACGATGCGCATGGTCGTTTCCCCGTGTTCGGACTGCGCCCGATTCTATCGACCGCCCGCGCCGCCGACATGGACTCCGGTCAAGGGTGCAGCTGCCGCTCGACGACGAACGACTCGATCGCCGCGATGACCTCGTCGGGCTGCTCGAGATGCGGGCTGTGGCGGCAGCGGGCCAGCTTCACCAGCCGCGTGCCGGGGCGCAGCTCGGCGATCCGGTCGATCTGGCGCATCGTGCCGTACTGGTCGTCCTCGCCCTGGATGGCCAGGATCGGACAGCGCGAGGCGGCAACCTCCTGCTCGATGTTCCAGCGCAGGAAGTCTTCCGAGAGCCAGACGTCGCTCCAGCCGTGGAAGGCGCCGTCGACGTCGCGGTGATAGCGCGCGAGCCGTTCGCGCAGCGTCGAGCGGCCGTACTCGCGGGTAATGGCGGCGATCGACTCGACGCAGACCGCCTCGACGAACAGGTGGGGCGCCAGCGCCACGACGGCGCAGGGCACGTCGGGAAACGTCCCGGCGTGGATCAGCGCGATCGAGGCGCCGTCGCTGTGGCCGACCAGCAGCGGCCGTTCCACCTCGAGGGCGCGCAGCAGCGCCGGCAGCGCAACGGTGGCCTCCTCGTGCATGAAGCGCGCGGAACGCGCCCCGACCAGCGGATCGGACTTGCCGTAGCCCAGCCGCGAGTACACCACCCCGGCCAGGCCGGTGGCCCGGCACACGCGCTCCGGGAAGTCGCGCCACATTTCCACGCTGCCCAGCCCTTCGTGCAGGAACACCAGCACCGGTGCTTCCGGCCGGATACGGCCGATGAGCCGGCATTCGAGGCGCCTGCCGTTCACGAGAACGGCATCTTGTTGCTCGTTGGTCGGGTTTCTCATGAGTTATATTGCAGGTATTCACCATTGACTGGCTTATCTTGCATGGCTTCGCCGCCGTTGGGCAAATCCCAGGACGATCCGGCCTTTCTCGCCGCGCTCGGACGGCGCGTGCGCGAGCGCCGCGAGGAGGCCGGGCTGACGCGCCGGCGGCTGGCCGAGGCGTCCGGCCTCTCCGAGCGCTACCTGGCGCAGCTCGAGTCGGGCGACGGCAACATCTCGATCCTGCTCATCCGCCGCGTCGCCGAGGCGCTGCAGTGCTCGCTGGAGCAGCTACTCGGCGATCAGGTGATGGATGCGGAGATCCGCGCCGCGCTCGAGGTGCTGCGCAGCCTCGAGCCGGGGCAGCGCCACCAGGCGGTCGCGGCGCTGCAGCAGCGCTTCGGCCAGATGAGCCGCGAGCGCGCCCGGCGCATCGCGCTGGTGGGCCTGCGCGGCGCCGGCAAATCGACGCTCGGGACGCGCCTGGCGGCGCGGCTGAAGGTGCCGTTCTTCGAGCTCGACCAGCAGATCGAGGCCGAGCTCGGGGCCAGCCTGGAGAGCGTCTTCGCCATGTACGGGCAGGACACCTACCGCGAGGCCGAGCGCCGCGTGCTCGACCGCCTGACCCGCACGCACCGGCGCTGCGTCATCGCCACCGGCGGATCGCTGGTGCTGGAGCCGCTCACCTACGATCTGCTGCGCGAGCGCTGCCTGACGATCTGGCTCAAGGCCTCGCCCGAGGAGCACATGGATCGCGTGGTCGCCCAGGGCGACCTGCGTCCGATCCGCGGACGCGATCACGCGATGGCGGAATTGCGTACTATCCTGAAGCAGCGCGACCGCCTCTACGCCATGGCCGACGCCGCCGTCGACACGACCGGCATCGGGGAGGCCGAGAGCCTGAAGCGCCTGCTCGAGGTCATCGCACAGATCAGCCCGCTGGCCGGCTCGTCGGCTCGCGACGACGCGGCCTGAGCGGCCGGCTCCAATCGAGGAGGTTTGCCGAAATGTCCCCCTATCAACGCATCCTCTGCCCGGTCGACGGCAGCCCCACCTCCAACCGCGGCGTGCACGAGGCGATCCGCCTAGCGGTGGCGCTGCAGGCGCAGCTGCGCTTCTTCCACGTGGTCGACCTGCACCCCCTGCTGCTCGGCGACGGCACGGTGCCGGTGGCGCCCGACCTGGTCGGCACCATGCGCCGCGGCGGCGAGGAGATCCTCGCGCAGGCGCTGCAGTCGGCGCGCGAGGCCGGAGCCGCGGCCGAGACCGGCGCGTTCGAGGCGCTCGGCACGCGGGTCTCCGACGCCATCATCGACGAAGCCAGGCGCTGGGGCGCCGACCTCATCGTGCTCGGCACCCACGGCCGGCGCGGCGTGCGCCGCCTGCTGCTGGGCAGCGATGCGGAGGCGATCGTGCGCCACGCGCCGGCGGCCGTGCTGCTGGTGCGCGCGCCCGAGGAGACGTCGCCGGAGGCCGCGGGCACCGCGACGCCGGGCAGCGCGTCGTGAAGCCATTGCGCCGCCGCGGTCGGCGCGGCGCGCCCGCGCGATAATCGGGACCCGCAACGAATCTACAGGAGAAATGCCGTGGCCGAACTGTCGAGCGTCGACCGCAACGTGGTCCCACCGCGGGTCACCTTCCCGCGCAGCTACAACGCGGCGCACGACCTGATCGAGCGCAACCTGCAGGCGGGGCGCGGCGATCGGCTCGCCTTCATCGACGACCGCGGCAGCTGCACCTACGCCGAGCTGGCCCGGCGCGTGAACCGGTTCGCCTCGTCGCTGGCGGGGCTGGGCCTGCGGCCGGAGGACCGCGTGCTGGTGTGCATGCTCGACACCATCGACTGGCCGGTGGCCTTCCTCGGCGCGATCAAGGCCGGCGTGGTGCCGATCGCCGTCAACACCCTGCTTCGATCCAAGGACTACGAGTACATGCTGCGCGATTCGCGCGCGCAGGTGCTGTTCGTGTCGCAGGCGCTGCTGCCCGTGTTCGAGGAGCTGGCCGGGCGCATCCCGACGCTGCGCCATACCGTCGTGTCGCGCGCTCCGCTCGAGGCGGGCGGCGCGGCTCCGCAAGGGCCGGGGATCACCGACTTCGACGCCCTGCTCGCCTCGGGGAGCGACACGTTCGAGCCGGCCGACACGATCGCCGACGAAGCCTGCTTCTGGCTGTATTCCTCGGGCTCGACCGGCGCGCCGAAAGGCACCGTGCACATCCATTCCAGCCTGGTCGAGACCGCCGAGCTGTATGCGCTGCCGGTGCTCGGCATCCGCGAGTCCGACATCGTGTTCAGCGCGGCCAAGCTGTTCTTCGCCTACGGGCTGGGCAACGGCCTCACGTTCCCGCTGTCGGTCGGCGCCACCGCGCTGCTGATGGCGGAGCGCCCGACGCCGGAAGCGGTGTTCCAGCGCCTCACCGGCGAGGCGCCGCAGGCCCTGGTGCAGCTGCACGCGCGCCCGACGATCCACTACGGCGTGCCGACGCTGTATGCCTCGATGCTTGCCAGCAAAGCGTTCCCGGCGCGCGAGCAGCTCGGCCTGCGCGTGGCCACTTCCGCCGGCGAGGCCCTGCCCGAGCGGGTCGGCGCGGCGTTCACCGAGCGCACCGGCGTGGAGATCCTGGACGGCATCGGCTCGACCGAGATGCTGCACATCTTCCTCTCCAACCAGGCCGGCCGGGTGCGCTACGGCACGACCGGCAGGCCGGTGCCCGGCTATTCCCTCTCGCTGCGCGGCGAGGACGGGCACGAGGTCGGCACGGGCGAGGTCGGCGATCTCTACATCCGCGGGCCGTCGGCGGCCGCCATGTACTGGAACCAGCGCGAGAAGACGCGTGGCACCTTCCAGGGCGAGTGGACGCGCAGCGGCGACAAGTACGTGCGCGACGCCGACGGCTACTACACCTACGCCGGCCGCTCCGACGACATGCTTAAGGTGAGCGGCCAGTACGTCTCGCCGTTCGAGGTCGAGTCGGCGGTGGCGTCGCACCCCGCGGTGCTGGAGGCGGCGGTGGTGGGCGTCGACGACGCCGACCACCTGATCAAGCCCAAGGCCTACGTGGTGCTGAAGGATCCGGCGCAGGCCTCGCCGCAGTTGGCCGAGGCGATCAGGGCGCACGTGAAGGACCGGCTCGCGCCGTTCAAGTACCCGCGCTGGATCGAGTTCATCGAGGAGCTGCCCAAGACGGCCACCGGCAAGATCCAGCGCTACAAGCTGCGCGGCTGAGGAGCGCGACCATGCGGGTATTCGAGAACCTGGCTGCATTGAAGCCGTGCGTGGGCGAGGAGATCGCCGTGAGCGACTGGGTGAAGGTGACCCAGTCGCGCATCGACCAGTTCGCCGAGGCCACCGGCGATCACCAGTGGATCCACGTCGACCCCGAGCGCGCCGCCAAGGGCCCGTTCGGCGCCACCATCGCGCACGGCTACCTCACGCTGTCGCTGCTGCCGCTCTTCATGCAGAGCGCGCTCGAGCTGCGTGGGGTGCGCATGAGCGTGAACTACGGGCTCAACCGGGTGCGCTTCCCCGCGCCGGTGCCGGCGGACAGCGAGCTGCGCGCGCGCGTGCGCCTGCTGTCGCTCGAGGACCTCGACCGGGGCGGGGTGCAGATGACCATTGAGGTCACTGTCGAGCGCAAGGGCGGCGACCGCCCGGTGTGCGTGGCCGAGGCGGTGTCGCGGCGCTACCCTTAGCGATCCGGCGCGCCGAGCGATACGATCCCCTGCGCCGCCAGTGCGGCGCACTCGCCGTCGCCGAGCCCGGCCTCGCGCAGCACCGCTTGCGTGTGCTCGCCATAGCGCGGCGGGAAGGCGAAGTGGGCAGGGCCATCGAGATCGATGGCGGGCGGCTGCAGATGGATGACCCGGCCGTCCGGCATCGTGCTGCTGCTCATCTTGGTGCGGACCGCCGGCATGGCGGCCACCTGTGCGATCGTCTGGATCGGCGCGTGCGGGATCGTCGCGCGCCTGAAGTCTTCCATCAGCTCGGCGCTGGTGTGCCTGCGCGTGACCGCCGCGATGTCTTCGTGGATCGCGGCGCGTTCGCGATGCCGGCCCTCGTTGCTCCAACGGACTTCGTTGGCGATGCCGGCGAACTTCGGGATCTGCGTCAGGCGCTTCCATTGCAGGTCGTTGCCGATGGCCACGAAGACGAACCCGTCGATCGTGGGGTAGGCATTGGTCGGAATGAACTTGCGGTGCTCGTTGCCGACGCGCCCGATCTCCGACGGATCGCAATCGAAGTTCAGCAGCGGCATCGTCGTGACCAGCCAGGAGGCGGCCGACTGCAGCATCGAGACGTGGATCTCGCGCCCGCGCCCGGTCTCGCTGCGCTCGAGCAGCGCGGCCATCACCTCCCCGTAGACGTCGTCGCCGGCCTTGAGGTCGATCAGCGGCACGCCGGACAGCATCGGCGGCCCGTCGCGCGCTCCGGTCAGCTCCATGAAGCCGGCCATCGCCTGCATCGCGGGATCGTAGCCGGGGACGTCCGGGTAATCGGGCCCCATCGCGGAGATCCCGGCCCACACGAGGTCGCTCTTGGCCGCCGACAGCGTCCGGTAGTCGATGCCGAGCTGGCGGTGGCGCTTGGGCAGGGTGTTGCAGCAGAAGACGTCGACGTCGAGGGCTTCGATGATCCGCCGCAGCAGCCGCTGGCCCTCGGGGTTCTTCAGGTCGAGCGCGATCGACTCCTTGCCCACGTTCTGGGCGATGAAGTAGCTGCGCCGGTCTTCGCCGACGATGCGCTTGCCGATGTAGCGGTTCGGATCGCCGGGCAATCCCTGGCCGGTGGGAACGGGCTCGATGCGGATCACGCGCCAGCCCTTGTGCACGAAGCGCAGCGTCGCGTGCGGCAGCGACAGCGCCTGCTCGAGCGACAGGACGACGCGGCGGCGCAGGGTCATCGCGCGCCTCCCGCATCCGTCCAGCCGTAATCGCGCAGTGCCGACTCGCGGCTGATCTTGTCGTCGCGCAGATCCGCCTCGACGGCCTCGCGCGGCCGCTTGCGCGGGTCGCCGTAGCCGCCGGCTCCCGGCAGGCGCATGCTGATGAGGTCTCCGGCGCCCAGCGTATCCAGCCCTTTGGATGCGAGCCTGCGCTCCGCGGGCGTGCCCGGATTGAGCACGATCGCGCCGCAGCTTCCGGGCAGGCCGCCGAACAGGCCTTGCGGTGCGAAGCGGTGGCGATCGCCGTAGCGGGCGAAGCTGACGCGGTCCGCGAGCACGCGCACGTCGCGTCGCAGGGCGAGCCCGCCCCGGTACAGGCCGGGGCCGCCCGAATCGCGAATGAACTCGTAGCGTTCGATGCGCATCGGGAACTGGCGCTCGAGGACCTCGACCGGTGTGTTCATGAAGCGGGGCAGGTGGCTGTCCTGTCCGTCGCGTCCGTCGCGGTAGGGGCGTGCGCCCGAGCCGCCGCCCTGGATGTCGGTGTAGACGAAGGGGGCGCCGCTCGATGGATCGCGCCCGCCGAAGCCGCTGGTGCTGATCTGCCCGTGCGAGCCGGCGGTCACGCGGTCGGGCACGGCGACCGACAGGGCACGCAGCATCGCCTCGACGATCTTCTGCGATGCGTTGGTGCGCGCGGCCACGGCGCCCGGCGGCAGCGGATGCACGATGCTGCCGGGGCGGGTGACGACCTCGATCGGCCGGTAGCAGCCCGAGTTCGGCGGGATCCCCGGATCGACCACCGCGATCATCACATAGTAGGCGGCCGCATGCGTGTTCGCCACCGTGGAGTTGGTGTTCCCCTCGGCCTGCGGGTCGCTGTCAGTGAGATCCACGACGACCCGCCCGCCGCCGATCGTCAGCTTCACGTGGATGCGGATCGGCCGCTCGGAGACGCCGTCGTCGTCGATCCAGTCCTCGGCCTCGTAGGTGCCGGCCGGCAGCTGCTGCAGCCCGAGCCGCATGCGGCGCTCGGAGTAGTCGAGCAGGTCGGCGCAGGCCTGGCGCATCGTCGTTTCGCCGTAGCGGCGGAACATCCGGTCGAGCCGCTCGGTTCCCACCATCAGCGAGGCGACCTGCGCCCTGATGTCGCCGAGCGTCTTGTCGGGCACGCGGATCTGGTTGGCGATGATGCCGATGATCTCGGCATCCTCGCGGCCGCCCTTGTAGAGCTTGATCATCGGCAGGCGCAGGCCCTCGAGGTAGATCTCGCGGATGCCGCCCGCGACGCCGCCCGCGGCCACGCCGCCGAGATCGGAGTGGTGGGTGATGTTGCCGACGAAGCCGATCAGGCGGCCGTCGTGGAACGCCGGCGCGATCGCGTACAGGTCCATGATGTGCTGGCCGCCGCGATACGGGTCGTTGGTGATGATCACGTCGCCCGGCGAGAGCGCCTCGGGCGGGAACGCCCGCACCAGCTCCTTCATCGTGATCTCGAAGCCGGCCAGCAGGCTGGGGTTGTGATGGGCCTGCGCGACGGTCTGCCCGGCTGCGTCGGTGACGACGCACGAGATGTCCTTGATCTCGGTGATGATGGTCGAGCGCCCGGTGCGCACCAGCGTGTTGCCCATTTCGTCCGCCACCTGTTCCAGGCCGTAGCGGATCACCTGCATCGTGATGACGTCGGTCATGTGTGTGCTCCTTCAGGCACGGGTTGGCCGCCGACCGGAATCGCCAGGCCGAGGTCGGCCAGGACTTCGGCACGCGAGCCCGGCGGAACCAGCGTCGAGGAGGTCTGCTCCTCGACCAGCGCCGGTCCCTCGACCACCATGCCCGGATGGAGGAGGAGCCGGTCGTAGACGTCGGTGTCGAGGAAGCCGGCCGATTCGAAGTACACCGGCCGCGTCCCCTTGCGCGCCGGCGACGGATCGGCCGCCGCGGCGGGCGCGGTCGGCAGCTCGATCGGCCGGTTGTGGCCGAGCCCCGCGACCCGCAGGTTGACGATCTCGATCGGCTCGCCGGCGAAGAAGTAGGCGTAGCGTTCGCGGTACAGGCGCGCGAAGGCGTCGGCGAGCGCCTCGATGCCGGCCGTGGTCACCGGGCCCGCCTGCGGCAGCGGCACGGACAGCTCGTAGGTCTGCCCGGCCACCTTCATATCGGCCGTGCGCACGAAGCTCGCCGACGCGCCCGTGAAGCCGTCGGCAGCCAGCTCCGCCCCGGCCTGCCGCTCCATCTCGCGGTACGCCGCTTCCAGCTCGTCCGGATCCGCGTCGGTCGTGCGCACGCCGCCGAGTGCCGTCACGTAGTCGTGGCGCACGTCGGTGGCGAGCAGGCCGACGGCCGAGAAGGTGCCCGGCAGCGGCGGCACGACGGTCTCGCGCATCGACAGCGCCTGCGCGAGCTCGACCGCGTGGACGCCGCCCGCGCCGCCGAACGAGAGGAGCGAGAAGTCGCGTACGTCGATGCCGCGCAGGATCGTGACCGCGGCGATGCCCTTGACCATGTTCGCGTTGACCACGCGCACGATGCCCAGCGCGGTCTCCTCGACGCTCATGCCCATCTCATCCGCGAGCGCGCCCACTGCGCGCCGTGCCGCCGCCGCGTCCAGGCGCATGCGCCCGCCGTTGAAGTAGTCGGCGTTCAGGCGGCCGAGCACCAGGTTGGCATCCGTGACCGTGGGCCGGGTTCCGCCGCGCCCGTAGCAGGCCGGCCCGGGTTCGGCGCCGGCCGAGTGCGGGCCGACCTGCAGCGCGCCGCCGGGATCGCGCAACGCGATCGACCCGCCGCCGGCGCCGATGATGTGCAGATCGATGATCGGGATGCGCACCGGGAGTCCCTGGAAGCCGCCTTCCGTGGTGACCGCGCAGGTGCCGTTCTCGACCAGGCCGATGTCGAACGAGGTGCCGCCCATGTCGACCGAGACGAGGCGGTCGCGGCCGTTGCGCCGGCCGTAGAACGCCGCCGCCACGACGCCGCCTGCCGGCCCCGAGTTCACCGTCGTGACGGCGCGGCGGCGGGCCGACGCGACCGACGTCGAGCCGCCGTTGGCCTGGATCACCGACAGCCGGACCGCGCCCATCGCCTCCTGCAGGCGCCGCTGCAGCGAATCGAGATAGGCCGACATGACCGGCGTGAGGTAGGCGTTCATCACCGTGGTCGAGCTGCGCTCGTACTCGCGGATCTCGGGGCAGATGCGCGAGGACAGGCTGATGGGCACGCCGGGCAGGCGGCGCGCGAGGATCCGCTCGGCCGCTTCCTCGTGCGTCGGGTCGAGGAAGGAGAACAGGAAGCAGACGGCCACCGCCTCGACGCCCTCGCGCGCGAAGGCGTCGGCTGCCGCGGCCACCGATGCTTCGTCGAGCGGGGCCAGGACGCGGCCCCGCGCGTCGAGCCGTTCGCGCGCTTCGAGCCGCAGGTGCCGCGGCACCAGCGGCAGCGGCAGGTCGACCGAGAAGTCGTACAGCCCGGCGTCCGGCCGCATGATGCGGCCGATCTCGAGCACGTCGCGAAACCCTTCGGTGGTGAGCAGGCCGACCCGCGCGCCGGTGCGCTCGATCAGGGCGTTGGTGCCGGTGGTGGAGCCGTGCACCACCTCGGCCACGCGGTCGGCCCGGGCGCCCGCCGCCTCGAGCGCCGCCGCGATGCCGTCGAGCACGCCGACCGCCCGGTCGCCCGGTGTCGTGGGCGCTTTTGCCGAAACCACTCCACCCGTGTCCGGATCGAACAGCGTGACGTCGGTGAAGGTGCCGCCGACATCTACCGCCAGCCTCAATGTCCGCTCAGTCATTTCAATTTAGCCTACTAAATGGTCGACCATTTGAGAGACACATTCTTCTGGGCATGGCCTGATTTGTCAAGACCGCGACGGTCAGCGCGGATCGAAGGCGCCGGCCAGGAGGGCGCCGAAGCCGGCCGGCCGATCGGGCAACGCCAGGCGGCGCAGGCATGTCCAGAGCAGCGCCTGGTTGCTGGCGATGACCGGGCGATCGAACTCGCGCTCGATCTCGCCGAGCACCGTCGCGAGCTGGATGCCCGCGCAGCTCACCAGCAGGCCGTCGCAGTCGTCCTTGCGCAGGGCGCGGGACAGCTCGAGCCAGCGCTGCGCCGGGATCGAGCCCTGCGCGACGGGATCCGCGCAGGGCTCGCCGGCGCTGTCCGTCACCTCGAATCCGCGCTCGCGGAAGTACGCGGCCTCGTGCGCGACGACCTCGGGCAGATAGGGCGTCAACAACGCGAAGCGCCGCACGCGCGCGGCCTCCAGGGCTTCCAGGACCGCTTCGATCGTCGTGACCGAACGGATGCCTGTCGCGGCCTCGATGCGGCGATTGATCACCTGCGGCCCGGTGATCAGGCTGGCCGCCGTGCAGTTGAAGGCGATCAGCTCGACGCGGGCATCGGCCAGCAGCGACGCGTGGAACTCCACGTCGCGCGCCAGCGATGCGTCGTCTTCGAGGCCGGCCTTGCGAAAAGGCATGCGCGTCGTGACGAACTGCACGCCTTCGGGCGCCATCCGCTGGACTTCATGGTCGCTCAGCCCGCCCGAAGGATAGAGCTGCCCGATCCGCGCCTTCCAGCCGAACCCTTCAGCCAATGCGGTTCCCTTTCATGACCCCGACTTCGCGAGGCGCCGCCGCCGTCCGGCACGACTTCATACTGCAACGGCGTAGCGTTTCAGCAGCCGTTGCACGACGAAACGCACGACGCGGTCGCAGGCATACCCGAGCAGGCCCAGGGCGATGATGCCGACGAAGACCCATTCGGTCTTGCCGTAGTTGCGCGAAGTCCAGATCATCGATCCGAGGCCCACCTGGGCTGCGACGATCTCGGCGGAGACGATGGTCAGGAAGGAGTTTCCCATCGCGAGCCGCGCGCCCGTGACCATGTAGGGCACGGTCGATGGAAAGATGACCGTGAGCAGGGTCTGGAGGCGGCCGGCGCCGAGCGTGGCTGCCGCCCTCAGGCGCAGCTCGCTCACCGAAAGCACGCCGGCGATCGTATTGATCATCACGATGAAGATCGTGGTGTAGAGGATCAGGGCGACCTTGGACGCCTCCCCCGGTCCGAGCCATATCACCGCCAGCGTGACGAATGCGATCGGCGGAATGAAGCGGAAGAATTCGACATAGGGGTCGAGCAGCCGGCGCACGAGGGGGAAATAGCCCATCACGATGCCCAGCGGGATGCCGATGACGAGCCCGAGCGACCAGCCCACCATGATCCGGGCCAGCGAGGCGCCGACCGACAGCATCAGCGTCCCGTCTTGCCATAGCTCGATGACGGCCTGCAGCGTCAGCCGCGGCGACGGCAGGAACAGCGGCTGGATCCGCCAGCTCAGTATCTCCCAGACGACGACGCCGAGCGCCACGGAAAAGAGGCCGGTAAGGAGCCTTCCCAGCCTCGTGTGCCAGAAAGGCCGTGCCGGGCCGGCCGCTTCGGCAGCGGCGCGAAAGGCCACGGGGCTGGAATCGACCGTCGTCATGCGGCGACTCCCTTGGCCAGCCCCTGCGCCAGCAGCGTGCGCCTAACCTCGGCGGCGATGTCTTCACGCAGTTCGCGATAGAGCTCGACGGCTTCGGGGGCGGTGAGCTCCCGCGGATGGGGGATGCCGACCGATGCGACGGTCTTGAACGTCGCGGCGGGGCCCGCGGTCATCGTGAGTATCCTGTCGCCGAGCAGGATCGCTTCCCAGATGTCGTGGGTGATGAAAAGGATGGTCGGACGGGTCGCGCGCCAGATGCGATCGACTTCGGCCTGCATCACCTCGCGCGTCTGGGCGTCGAGGGCGCCGAACGGCTCGTCCATCAGCACCACGGAAGGCTCGTTGACGAGAACGCGCGCGATCTGGGCCCGCTGCCGCATGCCTCCCGAGAGCTCCCCGGGCAGGCGCAGGGCGGCGTGGCTCAGGCCGACGAGCTCCAGATAGTGCCGCGCGGCCTCGGCCCGCTCCGCGCGGCCCACGCCGCGCATGCGCGGCCCGTACTCCACGTTCTCCTGGACGGTGAGCCACGGAAACAGCGCCTCGGTGCTCTGGAACACCACGCCGCGATCCATGCCGGGACCCTGGACCGGCTTCCCGCCGACACGGACCTGTCCCGACGTGGCCGGCAGGAAGCCGGCGACCAGATTGAGCAGCGTCGATTTTCCGCAGCCGCTCGGGCCCAGCAGGCATACGAACTCTCCCGCCGCGACCTCGAGGTTGATGTCCGACACGATCCGGTGCTCGCCGAACGCGATCGAGACGCGATCGAGCCGGATCGTGGCCCCGGTGCATGCGGCCACGGGCCGGTCCTGGAGCGTCGGAAGTGCGTTCACGCGGCGACCCGGCTATTTCGCGACATAGAATCCCCGCTGCAGCACCTTGTCGAGGTCGACCCTGACCGGCGTGATCTTCCGGCTCGCCAGGAAATCGGCAATCCTGTTGTAGGACTCCATGTCGGCAGGCGTGAAGTCGCGTACCACGCACTGGATGTCCTTCAACACGTTCAGTACCACCTCGGCCGGAATCTTCGCTTCGGCCTGCACGGCAGCTGCCGCCTTGGCCGGGTCGCTGCGAACGATTTCGCAGGCCTCGGCAAGCGCCGCGAGGATCGCTTTCGCCTCTGCCTGGTGGGTCGCGAGCCAGGTGCGACGGGTCGACAGCCACATGTTGTCAACGTAGCCGACGTCGCCGCTGGTCAGCAGGATCTTGCCGCCCTGCTTGACTCCATTGGTCGGCCACGGCTCCCACATGAAGTAGCCGTCGAGGTCGCCACGCGCAAGCAGCGCAGGCGCCTCCGGCGGACCCACCTTGATAATCTCCACGGATTTCGGATCGATGCCGTACTTGGCCAGCATGAGCTCGGTCGAGTACTCGCTGACCGTGCCCGGAACGATGCCGAGCTTCCTGAGCTGCCTGGGCTCGGTGATGCCGGGCTTGACCACCAGCTTGATGTACTTCCCCGACTGATAAAAGATGCCGACCACCGCGATGTCGGCGCGCGCTGCCCTGACGAGCGTCGTCGGCTCGGCCGAGGCGCCGAGCGCCATCTGGCCGGCGACCATCGCATCGAGTGCATCGCCGCCCTGCGTGAATTGCACGACGTCCACATTGACGCCGTGCTTCTCGAACAGCTTGCCTTGTTTCGCCACATACATCGCGGCATAGGCCGTGTCGACGCCGACCCCCAGCTTGACCGGCTCCCTGGCCTGTGCCCCGGCCAGCGGCGACAGCGCGACGGCGATCGGGAACGCGAGCGCGGCGATCAGGTACTTGCGGTAGTTCATCACGGGTCTCCTCTGTGTACGCGCCCGGGCTTGCATTGTTCATGTCGAACAATTGGACGACTTAATGGTCGACTATTATTGCCGACATGACCAGCTTCTTGTCAAGCCGAATCACGTCGCCGGAGAAGCAGCGTCGTTGCCGCCGGCCATGGCGGGCAGCGCCGGCAGGGCGCCTCCCGAAGGGGCAGGGTCGATCGTAGTGTGAACAGGCCCTAGGTGGCCGTGCCCTGGCGCATCAGGCCCGCTACCCACCGCATGTGCTTGAGGTAGATCCGTTCGGCGCGGTCGCCGTCCTGCTCGAGCAGCGCCTCTCCGATGCGCTTGAAGGCGAGGAGGTGGGCGTCCCAGTAGGCCCCGGGGAACCCGCGCTCGATGTGCCGATAGAAGTGGACGAGGTGCACGCGGCCGATGAAGGCGAGGGCGAAGCTGTTCTGCGAAATCTCGGCCAGCGTCGCGTGGAGCTGGCCGACGGCCATGAAGAAATCGTAGGGTACCCGGGTACGTCCGGTCGCCTGTATTCGCGCCAGCGCCTTGCGTACCCTGTCGCGGTCCTCGGCCCGGTCCAGCTTGGCCGCTGCCAGGCGGATGTTCAGGCCGTTTATGACGGCCCAGATCTCGGTGAAGTCGACCGTGTCCTTTGCGGAGAGCCTCTTGATCCGTGCCGAACGGTTCGGAAGCAGCTCCATGACCCCTTCGCCGACCAGCACGTGGATTCCCTCGCGCACCGGCGCCTTGCTGACGCCGAGCTCGGTCATCAGGTCCCGGGCCACGATGATCTGCCCCGGCGCGTACTCGCCCGAGCGGATGCGCGAGAGCACGAGGTCGACGACGCGCTGTACGGCGGACGGGCCCGGCTCGGCCGACCTGGCAGGGGTGCTATCGTTCATGTCGCATCTGGTCCCGAGTTGTTCGACGGCCGAATGCTGACAGATTTGCGCGCACGATGGGGCACCGACGCCGGCCGCACGGGCCGGACGAGGGTGGACCACCGTTGCGCTGCCCGGCTTCCAGTGGAGCCGGGGACCGATCTCAGGAGAACGCCTGGATGCCGGTCTGCGCGCGCCCGAGGATCAGCGCGTGGATGTCGTGCGTGCCCTCGTAGGTGTTGACCACCTCGAGGTTGACCAGGTGGCGCGCCACGCCGAACTCGTCGGAGATGCCGTTGCCGCCCATCATGTCGCGCGCCATGCGCGCGATCTCGAGCGACTTGCCGCACGAGTTGCGCTTCATGATCGAGGTGATCTCCACCGCGGCCGTGCCTTCGTCCTTCATGCGGCCCAGGCGCAGGCACCCCTGCAGCCCGAGCGTGATCTCGGTCTGCATGTCGGCGAGCTTCTTCTGGATCAGCTGGTTGGCCGCCAGCGGCCGGCCGAACTGCTTGCGATCGAGCACGTACTGGCGCGCGCGGTGCCAGCAGTCCTCGGCTGCGCCGAGCGCGCCCCAGGCGATGCCGTAGCGCGCGCTGTTCAGGCAGGTGAACGGACCCTTCAGCCCCTCGACGCCCGGCATCAGCTGCTCGTCGGGCACGAACACCTGGTCCATCACGATCTCGCCGGTGAGCGAGGCGCGCAGCCCCACCTTGCCGTGGATGGCCGGCGCCGACAGTCCCTTCATGCCCTTCTCGAGGATGAAGCCCTTGATGCGGCCGTTGTGGTCGCCGCCCACGCACTTGGCCCAGACGATGAACACGTCGGCGAACGGCGAGTTCGAGATCCACATCTTGGCGCCGGTGAGCTGGTAGCCGCCGTCCACGCGTTTGGCGCGCGTCTCCATCGAGCTGGGGTCGGAGCCGTGGTTCGGCTCGGTGAGCCCGAAGCAGCCGATCGATTCGCCGGTGGCGAGCTTCGGCAGGTACTTGCGCTTCTGCGCCTCGGTGCCGAATTCGTAGATCGGCACCATCACCAGCGAGCTCTGCACGCTCATCATCGAGCGGTAGCCGGAGTCGACGCGCTCCACTTCGCGCGCGATCAGCCCGTAGGAGACGTAGTTCAGGCCCGGGCCGCCGTACTCGGCGGGAATGGTCGGGCCGAGCAGGCCGAGCTCGCCCATCTCGCGGAAGATCGCCGGGTCGGTGCGCTCGGTGCGGAACGCCTCGAGGACGCGCGGCGCGAGCTTGTCCTGGCAATAGGCCATCGCGGCCTCGCGCACCATGCGCTCGTCCTCGGTGAGCTGCGCATCGAGCAGCAGCGGGTCGTCCCACTTGAAGGCGGCCTTCATCCGAACTTCTCCTGAAAATTGTCATTGGCGCCGATCGGCGCCCGGCACGCCATGATATCGCTCAAGGGGTGCCCGACGAGGGGCGTCCGACAGCGTCGTCAGCCGCATTGACCCCGGACAAGACAAGCGCGGCGCCGGCGGATAGAGTGCCGGCATGCGCGCTACTCCGTGGAAGCTGGCGGCCAAGCTGGTCGTCATCGGGTTTTCGCTGTTGCTGCTGGCGCTGGCCTCGATCGGTCTGACCTTGTGGGTGACCTGGCAGCTCGAGGGCGGCGCGGCCGCCGTCAACGAGGCCGGGCGCATGCGCATGCAGGCGTATCGCCTGGCGCTCGAGGCGGCCGATGCGCCGCCCGGCGACCTGCAGCGGCGCATCGGGCGTTTCGACTCCAGCCTCGAGGTGCTGGCCACCGGCGATCCGGGGCGGCCTCTGTTCGTGCCCTGGACGGAGTCGATGCGCGAGCATTTCGAGGCGGTGCGTACCCAATGGGCGCTGCTGCGCGACGCCTGGGAGGCCGGCGCCGGCCGCGTCCCGGTGGCGCGCGTCGATGCCTTCGTGGAATCGATCGACGTGTTCGTCGCCTCGATCGAGCGGCAGCTGTCGCGCTGGACCGCCATCCTCAATGCCTTCCAGTTCGCGATGATGGCGCTGGCGATCGGCGGCGCGGTGGCGCTGCTGTACGCGGGCTACATCTTCGTCGTCGAACCGGTCGCGCGGCTGCAGCGCGGCCTTTCGCGCATCGAGCAGGGCGAGTTCGATGCGCGCGTGGCCGTCACCTCGAACGACGAATTCGGCCAGCTCGCCACGGGCTTCAACCGCATGGCCGAGAACCTGCAGGCGCTGTACCGCGGCCTGGAGGACAAGGTGCACGAGAAGACTGCCGGCCTCGAGCGCGAGAGCCAGCGCCTGGCGGCGCTGTACCAGGCGAGCGCCCTGGTGGGTGCCGCGGGCTCGCTCGACGAGCTGGCGCACGGCTTCGCGCGCCAGGTGCGGGCGATCGCCCGGGCCGACGCGGTCCTGATCCGCTGGTCCGACGAAACCAACCAGCGCTTTCTCGCGCTGGCCGGCGATTGCGTGCCGGCGGCCATGCTCGAGAAGGAGCATTGCGTGCACGCCGGCACCTGCCTGTGCGGCCGCCTGCAGCCGGCTTCCGGCGTGCGCGTCATCCCGATCCGCGCCGATCCCGAGATGAGCTTCGACCACTGCGCGAGCGCCGGCTACCGCACGCTGATCTCCGTGCCGGTCCTGCTGCACCAGCGCGTGCTGGGCGAGATCGACCTGTTCTACGTCGGCGAGGCGGTGCTGGCCGAGGACGACCGCTCGCTGCTCGAGGCGCTGGCCAGCCATCTCGCCAGCGCGATGGAAGGCATGCGCGCCGCGGCGCTCGACGTGGAGGCAGCGGTGGCGCAGGAACGCGGCCTGCTGGCCCAGGAGCTGCACGATTCCATCGCGCAGTCGCTGGCTTTCCTGAAGATCCAGGTCCGGCTGCTGCGCGACGCGGTCGCCCGCGGCGATGCGGCCGGCCTCGAGCGTACCCTCGGCGAGCTCGATGCCGGCGTGCGCGAGAGCTACAGCGACGTGCGCGAGCTGCTGGTGCACTTCCGCACCCGCACCAACGACGAAGACATCGAGCCGGCGCTGCGCACCACGCTTTCGAAGTTCGAGCACCAGACCGGCCTGCGCGCACAGCTCAGCATCGAGGGGCACGGCCTGCCGCTCGATCCCGCCGTGCAGGTGCAGGTGCTGCACGTGATCCAGGAGGCGCTGTCGAACGTCCGCAAGCATGCCCACGCGACCCGGGTATGGCTGCGAGTGCACCAGGCGCCGGCCTGGCGCTTCGAGGTGCAGGACGACGGCCGCGGCTTCGAGGTGGACGAACGGGCGCGCGAGGACACCCGGGTGGGGCTGCACATCATGCAGGAGCGGGCGCGACGCATCGGCGCGACGGTGCGCGTGGAATCGATGCCGGGCGAGGGGACCTGCGTGAGCCTGGTGCTGCCGCCGCAGGCGCCGCAGGTGCGGGCCGCATGACCGGCCCGGTCCGTCTCGTGGTGGTCGACGACCACACCCTGTTTCGCCGCGGCCTGATCGCGCTGCTGTCGGGCGAGCCGGGCTTCGAGGTGGTGGGCGAGGCAGCCGATGCCGGCGAGGCGCTGCGGCGCGTGCGCGAGCTGCAGCCCGACCTGATCCTGCTCGACAACCACCTGCCCGGGGCGACCGGCGTGGCTGCGCTCGCCGGCCTGAAGGAAGCCGCCCCGGCCGCCCGCGTGCTGATGCTGACGGTCAGCGAGGACGAAGAGGACCTGGCCGCCGCGCTGCGCGGCGGCGCCCAGGGCTACGTGCTCAAGACCATCGAGGGCGAAGCGCTCGCCGACGCGATCCGGCGCACCGTGCGGGGGGAGTCGGTGGTGAGCCCCGAGATGACCGGCAAGCTGGTCAGGGCGTTCCGCGCGATCGAAGACGCGCCCGCGGCGGGCCCGGCGCGCGATCCGATCGAGGCGCTGTCGCCGCGCGAGCGCGAGATCCTCGGCTGCATCGCGCGCGGCGACAGCAACAAGACGATAGGACGCACGCTCGGCATCGCCGAGACGACGGTGAAGATCCACGTCCAGCACATCCTGCGCAAGCTCAACCTGAGCTCGCGCGTGCAGGCAGCCGTCTACCTGGCCGGACGCGCGCCCCAGGAGTCGACGGACTCCTGACAGCCGGCAGACTCCAGGCAGCCAACGCACTCCTGGAGTCGACAGGCCCCTGGTAGTACTCCTTTCGAACGATGGCGCGGCCGCACCCCATCGTTCTTCCGGCTCAGCGCGGCCGCTCTACGGAAGGATGTTCGCGGCGGGCCGCCGTCCCTAAAGTGGCGTCACGGAGGTCTTGCGATGACGCCCCTGGAACCTGAAGCGCTGCGTACGCGGCAAGCACTGTCGGTGTTGATCGTCAGCACGCTGGCGTTCACCGTCTGTTTCATGGTGTGGATGATGTTCGGCGTGATCGGCATCCCGATCCGCAAGGCGCTGAACCTCAACGCCACCGAATTCGGCCTGCTCACCGCCACGCCGGTGCTCACCGGGTCGCTCATCCGGGTGCCCCTGGGCATCTGGACCGACCGCTACGGCGGGCGCATCGTGATGGCGATCCTGATGGCGCTCACCGTGCCGGCGATCTGGCTGATGGCCTACGCCACGCAGTTCTGGCACTTCATCGTGATCGGGCTGTTCGTCGGGCTGGCGGGCGGCTCCTTCTCGGTCGGCACCCCCTACGTGGCGCGCTGGTTCCCGAAGAACCGGCAGGGCTTCGCGATGGGCGTCTACGGCGCGGGCAACTCGGGCGCGGCGGTCAACAAGTTCGTCGCCCCGGCGCTGGTGGTGGCCTTCGGCTGGACCCTCGTGCCGCAGGTCTACGCGGCGATCATGCTCGGCACGGTGGTGCTGTTCTGGCTGTTCTCCTACAGTGATCCGAAGCACCTGGTGCCCAGCAACGTGCGTTTCGCCGACCAGCTCAAGGCGCTGAAGGACCCGCGGGTGCTGAAATACTGCCAGTACTACAGCATCGTGTTCGGCGGCTACGTCGCCTTGAGCCTGTGGATGGTGCAGTACTACGTCGGCGAGTACGGCCTCGACATCCGCGTGGCGGCGCTCCTGGCCGCGTGCTTCTCGCTGCCCGGCGGGGTGCTGCGGGCGATCGGCGGCTGGTTCTCGGACCGCTACGGCGCGCACAGCGTCACCTGGTGGGTGATGTGGGTGAGCTGGATCTGCCTGTTCCTGCTGAGCTACCCGCAGACCGAGTTCACCGTGGCCACGGTCGACGGCACGCGCACCTTCGGCATCGGCCTGAACGTGTACGCCTTCACCGCGCTGATGTTCGTGCTGGGTATCGCCTGGGCGTTCGGCAAGGCGAGCGTGTTCAAGTACATCAGCGACGAATACCCGGAGAACATCGGCGCCATCTCGGGCATCGTGGGGCTGGCCGGCGGGCTCGGCGGCTTCGTGCTGCCGATCATGTTCGGCGCGCTGCTCGACCTCACCGGCGTGCGCTCGAGCGCCTTCATGCTGATGTACGGCGTGGTGTGGGTGTCGCTCATCTGGATGTACTTCACCGAAGTGCGTCGCACCGAACTCATGGGGCCGCATGCGACGGCGGCCGGACAACGCGCCTGAGGGCGACCCGAAGGCGGCGATAAGGAGATTCGACATGAATGCGACCGCAGCGGACATCCCGCGCGCGCGTCCCGGCAGCGTCCTGCACGTCTGGACGCCGGAGGACAAGGCCTTCTGGGCGCGTGAGGGCGAGGCCATCGCCCAGCTCAACCTGTGGATCTCGGTGCCGGCGCTGTTCCTCGCCTTCGCGATCTGGCAGCTGTGGAGCGTGGTGGCGGTGAACCTGCCCGCGCTCGGCTTCAAGTACTCCACCAACCAGCTCTTCTGGCTGGCCGCCGCGCCCGCGCTGTCGGGCGCGACCCTGCGCATCTTCTACTCGTTCATGATCCCGCTGGTCGGCGGCCGGCGCTGGACGGCGATCTCCACCGCGTCGCTGCTGATCCCCGCGATCGGCATCGGCGTGGCGGTGCAGGATCCGACCACCAGCTATCCGACCATGCTGATCCTGGCGCTGCTGTGCGGGCTGGGCGGGGGCAACTTCAGCTCGAGCATGGCCAACATCAGCTTCTTCTTCCCGAAGGAGCGCAAGGGCTCGGCGCTCGGCGTCAATGCCGGCCTGGGCAACCTCGGCGTATCGGTGGTGCAGTTCCTCACGCCCCTGGTGGTGGCGGTCGGCGTGCTCGGCATCTTCGGCGGCGACCCGCAGGTGATTACCGGCAAGCTGGGCCAGCCGATCCGCGTGTGGTCGCAGAACGCGGCCTTCATCTGGGTGCCGTGGATCGCGCTCGCCGCCGTCGCCGCGTGGTTCTTCATGAACGACATCGCCGATGCCAAGGCCTCGTTCGCGGCCCAGGCGGCGATCTTCCGGCGCAAGCACAACTGGCTGATGTGCATTCTCTACCTGGGCACCTTCGGCTCGTTCATCGGCTTCGCGGCAGGCTTCCCGCTGCTCATCCGCAGCGAATTCCCCGACGTGAACCCGCTCGCCTATGCCTGGCTCGGGCCGCTGGTGGGCGCGCTGATCCGCCCGGTCGGCGGCTGGCTGTCCGACCAGCTCGGCGGCGCGCGCGTCACGCTGTGGAACTTCGTGGTGATGGCGCTCGCGGTGATCGGCGTGCTGTTCTTCCTGCCCAAGGGCAGCGCCGGCGGCTTCGCCCTGCCGTTCGGGCCGGCCGACGGCAGCTTCGCCGGCTTCTTCATCATGTTCCTGTTGCTGTTCCTGACCACCGGCGTCGGCAACGGCTCGACCTTCCGGATGATCCCGGTGATCTTCCTGAACCAGAAGCTCGAGGAGCTGCGCAGCAACGACGAAGCCGAGCGCGCGCAGGCGATCCGCGAAGGCAATACCGAGGGCGCGGCGGCGCTCGGCTTCGCCGGCGCGCTGGGCGCCTACGGCGGCTTCTTCATCCCCAAGAGCTACGGCACCTCGATCTCCGCCACCGGAGGCCCCGAGGCCGCGCTGTGGATCTTCACGCTGTTCTATTGCCTGTGCGTCGCGCTCACCTGGTGGTACTACGCGCGCAGGAACGCCGAGATGCCGTGCTGACCCCGCGGTGCTCGAATGCCCGGGCCACCCAGGCCCGGGTTCGGCTTGTTTCAGGGAGCTCCAGATGAGCCACTTCCTCGATCGACTGACCTACTTCAGCCAGCCCAGGGAGCGCTTCGCCGACGGCCACGGCATGGCCACCGGCGAAGACCGCACCTGGGAGCAGGCCTATCGCGACCGCTGGGCGCACGACAAGATCGTGCGCTCCACGCACGGCACCAACTGCACCGGCTCGTGCTCGTGGAAGATCTACGTGAAGGGCGGCATCGTCACCTGGGAGACGCAGCAGACCGACTATCCACGCACGCGCCCCGACCTGCCCAACCACGAGCCGCGCGGCTGCTCGCGCGGCGCGAGCTTCAGCTGGTATCTGTACAGCGGCAACCGTCTCAAGTACCCGATGGTGCGCGGGCGCCTGATGAAGGCCTGGCGGGCCGCGCGCGCGGTGGCCAGGACGCCGGTCGATGCCTGGGCGAGCATCGTGGAGAACGAGGCCACGCGGCGCGACTACCAGCGCCAGCGCGGCATGGGCGGATTCGTGCGCGCCGAATGGGACGAGGTGAACGAGATCGTCGCCGCCGCCAACGTGTACACGATCCGCAAGTACGGGCCGGACCGCGTGGTCGGCTTCTCGCCCATCCCGGCGATGTCGATGATCTCCTACGCAGCCGGCGCGCGCTACCTGTCGCTGATCGGCGGCACCTGCATGAGCTTCTACGACTGGTACTGCGACCTCCCGCCCTCGAGCCCGCAGACCTGGGGCGAGCAGACCGACGTGCCCGAGTCGGCCGACTGGTACAACTCCACCTTCCTGATCGCGTGGGGCTCGAACGTGCCGCAGACGCGCACGCCGGACGCGCACTTCTTCACCGAGGTGCGCTACAAGGGCGCCAAGGTGGTGGCCATCACCCCCGACTACGCCGAGGTGTCCAAGCTCGCCGACCTGTGGCTGCATCCCAAGCAGGGCACCGATGCGGCGCTGGCGATGGCGATGGGCCACGTGATCCTGAAGGAGTTCTACTTCGACCGGCGGTCGGCCTATTTCGACGACTACGCGCGCCGCTACACCGACCTGCCGCTGCTGGTGCAGCTCGATCGGGTCACGCTCGCCGACGGCACGACGGTGCTCGCGCCCGGGCGCTACCTGCGGGCGGGCGACTTCGACGGCGCGCTCGAGCAGGACAACAACCCCGACTGGAAGACGGTGGCCTTCGACGAGTCCGACGCCGTGGTGGTGCCCAACGGCTCGATCGGCTTTCGCTGGGGCAAGGAAGGCCGCTCCGATGCCGGCAAGTGGAACCTGGAGGATCGCGAGGCCCGCCTCGGGCGCAACGTGAAGCTGCGCCTGTCGCTGCTCGAGGAGGGCGGCCAGGCCCGCGAGGTGGCCACCGTGGGCTTCCCGTACTTCGGCGGCATCGATACGCCGCATTTCGATGCCAACGAGCAGGGCAGCGACATCCTGCGCCGGCGCGTGCCGGTCGCGCGGCTGGCGCTCGAACGCGGCGGCGAGCGGCAGGAGGCGCTGGTGGCCACGGTGTTCGACCTGCTGGCGGCCCACTATGGCGTGGAGCGCGGCCTGGGCGACGAGACGGTCGCCGAGGACTACGACAGCGACGTGCCCTACACCCCGGCCTGGCAGGAGGCGATCACCGGAGTGCCGCGTGCGCAGGCGATCGCGGTGGCGCGCCAGTTCGCCGACAACGCCGACAAGACGCAGGGGCGCTCGATGGTGATCATCGGCGCCGGCATGAATCACTGGTACCACTGCGACATGAACTACCGCGGCATCATCAACATGCTGATGCTGTGCGGCTGCGTCGGCCAGACCGGGGGCGGCTGGGCGCACTACGTGGGCCAGGAGAAGCTGCGCCCGCAGACCGGCTGGACGGCGCTGACCTTCGCGCTCGACTGGATCCGTCCGCCGCGCCAGCAGAACTCGACCAGCTTCTTCTATGCGCACACCGACCAGTGGCGCTACGAGAAGCTCGGCGTGCAGGAGATCCTCTCGCCGCTGGCCGACCCTCGCTCCCACCAGGGCTCGATGATCGACTACAACGTGCGCGCCGAACGCATGGGCTGGCTGCCTTCCACGCCGCAGCTCAAGACCAATCCGCTGCAGGTGGTGCGCGATGCGCAGGCCGCTGGCCTGGATCCGAAGGACTACGTGGTGCGCAGCCTCAAGGACGGCTCGCTGGAGATGAGCTGCGAGGACCCGGACGATCCGGCCAACTGGCCGCGCAACCTGTTCGTGTGGCGCTCCAACCTGCTGGGCTCCTCCGGCAAGGGTCACGAGTACTTCCTGCGCCATCTGCTGGGTACCAGCCACGGCGTGCAGGGCAAGGACCTCGGCCCCGACGACGCCAAGCCGCAGGAGGTGCGCTGGCACGCGCAGGCGCCCGAGGGCAAGCTCGACCTGCTGGTCACGCTCGACTTCCGCATGAGCACGACCTGCATGTACTCCGACATCGTGCTGCCCACGGCCACCTGGTACGAGAAGAACGACCTCAACACCAGCGACATGCACCCGTTCATCCACCCGCTGTCGACCGCGGTCGATCCGGTGTGGCAGTCGCGCAGCGACTGGGAGATCTACAAGGGCTTCGCGAAGAAGTTCAGCGAGGTCTGCGTGGGCCACCTCGGCGCGGAGAAGGAGGTGGTGCTCACGCCGATCATGCACGACACCCCGGGCGAGCTCGCCCAGCCGCTGGACGTGCGCGAATGGAAGCGCGGCGAGTGCGACCTGGAGCCCGGGCGCACCGCGCCTCAGATCGCCGTGATCGAGCGCGACTACCCCAACACCTGGCGCCGTTTCACCGCGCTCGGGCCGCTGATGAGCCGCATCGGCAACGGCGGCAAGGGCATCGCCTGGAACACCGAGGAAGAGGTGCGCGCGCTCGCCGATCTCAACGGCAAGGTGATCGAGGAAGGCGTCACGCAGGGCATGCCGCGCATCGTCACCGACATCGATGCCGCCGAGACCGTGATGATGCTCGCGCCCGAGACCAACGGGCAGGTGGCGGTCAAGGCATGGGAGGCGCTCTCCCGCATCACCGGCCGCGAGCATGCGCACCTGGCGCTGCACCGCGAGGACGAGAAGATCCGCTTCCGCGACATCCAGGCGCAGCCGCGCAAGATCATCTCATCGCCGACCTGGTCGGGGCTGGAGAGCGAGAAGGTCTCCTACAACGCCGGCTACACCAACGTGCACGAGCTGATCCCGTGGCGCACGCTCTCCGGACGCCAGCAGTTCTACCAGGACCATCCGTGGATGCGCGACTTCGGCGAGGGCTTCGTGAGCTACCGCCCGCCGGTCGACCTCAAGGCGGCCGCCGCGATGATGGGACACAAGCCCAACGGGCACCCCGAGATCGCGCTGAACTTCATCACGCCGCACCAGAAGTGGGGGATCCACTCCACCTACACCGACAACCTGATCATGCTGACGCTCAACCGCGGCGGGCCGGTGATCTGGATCAGCGAGGACGACGCGCAGCGCGCCGGCATCGTCGACAACGACTGGATCGAGGCGTTCAACGCCAACGGCGCGATCGCCGCGCGCGCGGTGGTCAGCCAGCGCGTCAAGCCGGGCATGGTGCTGATGTACCACGCGCAGGAGAAAATCATCAACACGCCGGGCTCCGAGATCACCGGCATGCGCGGCGGCATCCACAACTCGGTCACGCGCACGGTGATCAAGCCGACCCACATGATCGGCGGCTACGCGCAGTACAGCTACGGGTTCAACTACTACGGCACCATCGGCACCAATCGCGACGAGTTCGTGCTGGTGCGCAAGATGGCCAGGGTCGACTGGCTCGACGAACCCGCGACGACCTCGGCCTCGGGAGTGCATCCATGAAAATACGCGCACAGATCGGCATGGTGCTGAACCTCGACAAGTGCATCGGCTGCCATACCTGCTCGGTCACCTGCAAGAACGTCTGGACCAACCGGCCGGGCATGGAGTACGCCTGGTTCAACAACGTCGAGACCAAGCCCGGCATCGGCTATCCCAAGGAATGGGAGAACCAGGACCGCTGGAACGGCGGCTGGGTGCGCCGCGCCGACGGCTCGATCGTGCCGCGCCAGGGGGGCAAGTGGAAGGTGCTCATGCGCATCTTCGCCAACCCCGACCTGCCGCAGATCGACGACTACTACGAGCCGTTCACCTTCGACTACGACCACCTGCAGTCGGCCCCGGAGATGACCGCCGCGCCCACGGCGCGCCCGCGCAGCCTGATCACCGGCCAGCGCATGGAGAAGATCGAGTGGGGCCCGAACTGGGAGGAGATCCTCGGCGGCGAGTTCGCCAAGCGCTCGAAGGACCGCAACTTCGACGACGTGCAGAAGGACATCTACGGGCAGTTCGAGAACACCTTCATGATGTACCTGCCCAGGCTGTGCGAGCACTGCCTGAACCCGGCCTGCGTCGCCTCGTGCCCGTCGGGGTCGATCTACAAGCGCGAGGAAGACGGCATCGTGCTCATCGACCAGGACAAGTGCCGCGGCTGGCGCATGTGCGTCTCGGGCTGCCCCTACAAGAAGATCTACTACAACTGGCAGACCGGCAAGGCCGAGAAGTGCATCTTCTGCTACCCGCGCATCGAGGCCGGCCAGCCCACCGTGTGCTCCGAGACCTGCGTCGGGCGCATCCGCTACCTCGGCGTGCTGCTCTATGACGCCGACCGCATCGCCGCGGCCGCCAGCGTCGAGCACGACCGCGACCTGTACCAGGCCCAGCTCGATGTCTTCCTCGACCCCTTCGATCCGAAGGTGATCGCCCAGGCGCGCGCCGACGGCGTGCCCGACGCATGGCTCGAGGCCGCGCGCAGGAGCCCGGTCTACGACATGGCGGTGCGGTGGAAGGTGGCGCTGCCGCTGCATCCGGAATACCGCACCCTGCCGATGGTGTGGTACGTGCCGCCGCTGTCGCCCATCTCGGCGGCCGCCAATGCCGGGGAGATCGGGGTCAACGGCGAGATCCCGGACGTGGCGCAGCTGCGCATCCCGGTGCGCTACCTCGCCAACCTGCTCACCGCCGGCGACACCACGCCGGTGGTCCAGGCGCTCGAGCGCATGCTCGCGATGCGCGCCTACCAGCGCGACAAGCACGTCGAGCAGCGGCGCAACCTGGCGGTGCTCGAGCAGGTCGGGCTCACGGCGGAAGAGGTCGAGAAGATGTACCAGGTGATGGCCATCGCGAACTACGAAGACCGCTTCGTCATCCCGACCACCCACCGCGAGTACGCCGAGAACGCCTTCGACGTGCGCGGCGGCTGCGGCTTCTCCTTCGGCAACGGATGTTCCGACGGAGCCAGCCAGACCAGCCTGTTCGGCGCCAAGAAGCGCCGCACCATCCCGATCAAGGCCACGCTATGAAAGACGCGCATACCCCCCTGCTCGTCTGCCGCGCGCTGGCGCGCCTGCTCGCCTATCCGGATGCGGAGCTGCGCTCCGACCTGCCCGGGCTGGCCGCCTTCCTCGCCGCCGAGGGCTCGCTGAGCGCCGGCGCGCGCGAAGCGCTGGCCGGGCTCGTCGCGCACCTGGCCGAGGGCGAGCCGTACGAGATCGAGGCTGCCTACGTCGACTGCTTCGACCGCGGCCGCTCCACCTCGCTCCTGCTCTTCGAGCACGTGCACGGCGATTCGCGCGAGCGCGGACAGGCCATGGTCGACCTCATCGCCACCTACGAGCGCGCCGGCCTGTACCTGGCGCCGGGCGAGCTGCCCGACTTCCTGCCGGTGGCGCTCGAGTTCGCCTCGACCCAGCCGCCGAAGCTCGCGCGTGCCTTCCTGGGCGAGCTGGCCGACATCCTCAACACTCTGCACGGCGCGCTGGTGGCGCGGCGCAGCCGCTACTGCGCGGTGATCGCCGCCGTGCTCGAGCTGGCCGGCGAGCGCGTCCGGCACGTGCCGCTGCCGCCCGAGGAAACGATCGACGAGAGCTGGGCCGAACCGCCGGCATTCGACGGCTGCTCCGCGCACGGCCAGGCCAGCCCCGGCACGCCGCAGCCCATCCACTTCGTTCGCAAGCCGCCCGCCGCGGCAGGCGGGCAGCCTGGAGCCGCATCATGAACGCCCTGGACGTCTTCTTCTTCGGCATTTATCCCTACATCTGCCTGGCGGTGTTCTTCGTCGGCAGCCTGATCCGCTTCGATCGCGACCAGTACACCTGGAAGAGCGACTCCTCCCAGCTGCTGCGCAGCGGGCAGCTGCGCTGGGGCAGCAACCTCTTCCACATCGGGGTGCTGTTCCTCTTCTTCGGCCACTTCTTCGGCATGCTCACGCCGCACTTCATCTACGAGCCGGTGCTCGCGGCGAGCGCCAAGCAGCTGCTGGCGATGATCTCGGGCGGCATCGCCGGCGTGCTGGCGATCATCGGGCTCACCATGCTGTTGTACCGGCGCCTGGCCGATCCACGCATCCGCGCGATCTCCAGGCCGAGCGACATCATGCTGCTGTGGCTGTTCTGGGCGCAGCTCGCGCTCGGCCTGGGCACGATCCCGCTCTCCGGCCAGCACCTGGACGGCAGCATGATGCTGGTGCTCGCCGAATGGGCGCAGCGCATCGTCACCTTCCGCTCCGGCACCGCCGAGCTGATGGCGCCGGTCGGATGGGTGTTCAAGCTGCACATGGTGCTCGGCATGACCGTGTTCCTGGTGTTCCCCTTCACGCGGCTGGTGCACATCTGGAGCGGCTTCGCCTCGCTGGCCTACGCGTTCCGCCCCTACCAGATCGTGCGCAGCAGGCGGCTGAACCTGCCGTCCGGGCACAACGCCCCGGCGGCACGCCGCATGACCGACGCCTGAAGCACCGGCGCGAGGAGAGCATCATGAGCACGGTGAGAGAGCTGCGGCGCGAGCGCGACGACGGCGAGACGAACCCGGCGAACGCCGCCGCACCGGTTCCGGCGGGCACCGCATCTGCGGCCCCGGCGGGTGCTGCGGCAGCGATGCCGGGGGGCACCACGGCCGCAACGCCAGCGGGCGCTTCGCCGCTGGCGCGGGTGAACGGCCAGCCGCTGCACGAGGCCGGCGTGGTCCTCGCCGCGGAGGAGCTGCGCCAGCGCGCCTGCACCGAGCTGCTGCGCCAGGCCGCGCAGCGCGCCGGCCTGCTCGATGCCGGCGACGCGGCCGGCACCGACGGCGCGATCAGCGAGGCCGCGGCCAGCGCGATCGAGGCGCTGCTCGAGCAGGAGCTGCGCGTGCCGGAGCCCTCCGAGGAAGCATGCCGGCGCTACTACGATGCCAATCCGGCGCGCTACGGCAGCGGCGAGCGCGTGCGTGCGCGCCACGTCCTGTTCGCGGTGACGCCGGGCGTCGACGTCAACGCGCTGCTGCCGCGCGCCGAGCACCTGCTGCTCGAGCTGCGCTGCGGAGACGGGCATGGCGGCGAGAGGCCGGACGGCGACGAGCAGGGGAATGATGCGCAGGAAGGCGACGTACAGGACGACGCCTTCGCGGCGGCGGCGCGCACGTGGTCCAACTGCCCCAGCGGTGCGCTGGGCGGCATGCTGGGCTGGCTGCGCGCGGCCGACTGCGCGCCGGAGTTCGCGCGCGAAGTGTTCGGCCAGCCGGGCGTGGGCGTGCTGCCGCGCCTGGTGCGCAGCCGCTTCGGGCTGCACGTGGTGGAGGTGCTCGAGCGCGAGCCGGCGCTGCCGCCGCCCTACGAGACGGTACGCGGCGCCGTCGCGCTGGCGCTGCGCCAGCAGGCCTGGATCACGGCGCTGCGCCAGTACGTGCGGCTGCTGGCCGGCCGCGCCGAGATCGAGGGCGTCGACCTGGAAGCCGCCGACACCCCGCTGGTGCAGTAGCGCGCTGCGACGAGCCGCGCGCTACATCGCGATCGGCACCACCGCGGTGGTTTCGATCTCGAGCTTCGCGCGCGCTTCCATCAGCGCCACCACCTGCACGGCGGTCATCGCCGGGTAGTGGACGGTGCCGCCGGCATCGGTCATGAACTCGCGGTAGGCGGCCCCCAGCGCCTTGCCGGCACCGAGGTACTCGCTGCGGTCGGTGACGTACCAGGTCATGCGCACGATGTGCTCCGGGCCGCCGCCGGCCTCGGCGAGCACGGCGCGTACGTTGGCGAGTGCCTGCCGGGCCTGGGCGACGAAGTCGTCGGACTCGAACTCACAGTGCGCGTTCCAGCCGATCTGGCCGGCGATGGAAACCACCGTGCCGCGGGCGGCGATTCCGTTGACATAGCCGCGCGGAGCGGCCCAGCCGGCGGGTTGCAGGATCGTCTTGTGCATCGTCTTTCCTCGGTCGAGCGATTACTTTAGACTTAAAGCAATTGCGCGGCAAGCCGGCACGGAGGGGTTCCTGCCGCGCGCACGAGGGAGTTCCTGGATGCGCATCGACGTCATCGGCGGCGGACCCGCCGGCCTGTACTCGGCGATCCTGCTGAAGAAGTCGTTTCCGTCGGCCGCCATCCAGGTCGTCGAGCGCAACCGGCCCGACGACACCTTCGGCTTCGGCATCGTCCTGTCGGACGAGACGCTGGCCCACCTGCACGAGGCCGACGAGCCGACGCACCGCGAGATCGCGGCCAGCTTCGCCTACTGGGACGACATCTACGTCCAGTACAAGGGGCAGGTGATGAAGTCCTCGGGCCACGGCTTCTCGGGCCTGCGCCGCCTCACCCTGCTGGAGATCCTGCAGCGGCGTGCGCGCGAGCTCGGCGTCGAGATGCGCTTCTGCACCGAGGACGCGGGCGTGCAGGCGCACCGCGGCGCCGACCTGGTGGTGGCGGCCGACGGCATGAACAGCGTGATCCGCGAGGGCTGGAAGGCCCATTTCGGGCCGAGCGTCGAGCTGCACTCCAACCGCTTCGTGTGGCTGGGCGCGAAGATGGACCTGCCGGGCTTCTACCACAGCTTCCGCGAGGACCACGGCGGCATCTGGAACATGCACGCCTACCAGTACACACCGGGCGAGAGCACGATCGTCATCGAGACCACCGGAGAGGCGTTCCTCGCCTCCGGGCTGGGCGTGGAGGACGAGGCGGCCACCGTGCGCCACGTCGAGCGCGTGTTCGAGGACGATCTCAACGGCGCGCACGTGCTCGCCAACCGTTCGTTCTGGCGGCGCTTCCCGACCGTCCGCTGCCGCACCTGGCGTCATCGCGAGGGCGACACCTGGTTCGTGCTGCTGGGCGACGCCGCGCACACCGCGCACTTCTCGATCGGCTCGGGGACCAAGCTCGCGCTCGAGGATGCGATCGCCCTGAACCAGGCGATGGACGCGCAGGTGCGTGGCGGCGGGCCGCAGCGCGCGGCGCAGATCGACGCCGCCCTGGCCGCCTACGAGGCGGCGCGCCGCGACGAGGTCGGGCGACTGCAGCGCTCGGCCGGCGTGTCGCTGGCATGGTTCGAGAACGTGCGCCGCTACTGGCACATGTCGCCGACGCAGTTCCACGTCTCGCTGCTCACGCGCAGCAAGCAGATCACCTACGAGAACCTGCGGCTGCGCGATGCCGACCTGGTCGCCCGCGCGACCGAGTGGTGGAACCGCGAGCAGGCGAGGCTGCTCGGCATCGGGATCGCCGCCGGTGGCGGCCACGGCAGCGATGGTGCGGACGCGGACGGGAGTGGGGACGCGAGAGCGGGGGGCACGAGCACAGGCAGCGGCACGCGGGCCGTGCGCCTGCCGGCGCGGCCGCAATGGCTGGATGCCCCGCCGATGTTCGCGCCGTTCCGGCTGCGCGACATGTGGCTGCGCAACCGGGTGGCGGTGTCTCCGATGGCGCAGTACTGCGCAGCGGACGGCGTACCCGGCGACTGGCACCTGGTGCACTACGGCTCGCGCGCGCTCGGCGGCGCGGGCCTGGTCTGCGTCGAGGCGACCAGCGTCTCGCCCGAGGGGCGCATCACTCCGGGATGCACCGGCCTGTGGAACGACGAGCAGGCGCTGGCGTTCGCGCGCATCGTCGATTTCGCCCATGCCCATACGCAGGCGAAGATCTGCCTGCAGCTCGGCCATGCCGGACGCAAGGGCTCGACCCGGCCCGGCTGGGAGCAGCCCGAGCAGCCCCTCGAGGAGAACGGCGGGCAGTGCAACTGGCCGCTGCTGGCGCCTTCGCCGCTGCCCTGGCACGAGGGGATCAGCCAGGTGCCGCGCGAGATGACGCGCGAGGACATGGACCGGGTGAT
Source organism: Burkholderiales bacterium 70-64 (assembly GCA_001898645.1). Lineage (GTDB taxonomy): Bacteria > Pseudomonadota > Gammaproteobacteria > Burkholderiales > Burkholderiaceae_E > Zeimonas. The sequence goes on along the minus strand of MKUQ01000016.1, from coordinate 73,216 downwards.
CGGGCAGTTCTGCCATTCGGCGGCGCTGGCCGAGCGCGCCGGCTTCGACATGCTCGAGCTGCACATGGCGCACGGCTACCTGCTCGCCTCCTTCCTCTCGCCGGTCACCAACCGGCGCAGCGATGACTACGGCGGCCCGCTCGAGCGGCGCATGCGCTTTCCGCTCGAGGTGCTCGAGGCGGTGCGCGCAGTGTGGCCGCAAGCCAGGCCGATGAGCGTGCGCATCTCGGCCACCGACTGGATCCCGGGCGGCAACACCGGCGACGACGCCGTGCGCATCGCGCGCGCGCTCGCGGCGGCCGGCTGCGACCTCGTCGACGTATCGACCGGCCGCACCGATCCGGCCTCGCAGCCGGTCTGCGGGCGCATGTACCAGGCGGCGTTCGCCGAGCAGGTGCGCCTCGAGGCGGGCGTCGCCACCATGGCCGTCGGCGCCATCACCACGGCCGACCAGATCGACACGCTGCTGATCTCGGGCCGTGCCGACCTGGTCGCGCTGGCGCGCCCGCACCTGGCCGATCCGTACTTCACGCTGCACGCCGCGGCCGAGGCCGGCTTCGGCGGCATCGGCTGGCCGGTGCAGTACCATACGGGAGCCATGCAGCTGTACGCCACGATGCAACACGCGAAGGACGACACCCTGCGCAAGGCGCAGCAGGCCGTCGGGCGCACACGCACGGCGGGCGGCTGAGGCGGGGTCTGCAACAAGGCCAGGCATGTTCGCCGCACTCGAGGAACTGGTCGAACGGCGCATCGAGGAAGCGCGCCGCCAGGGCGCGTTCGACGACCTGCCGGGCAGCGGCCGGCCGCTCGAGCTCGACGACGACCGGCTGGTGCCCGAGGAGCTGCGCATGGCTTATCGCATCCTGAAGAACGCCGGCCTGGTGCCGCCCGAGGTCGAGGCGCTGCGCGACATCGATGTCCTGCTCGGGGCGGCCCTCGATGCGGCCGACGGCATGCCCGCGGGGCCGCGCGGCGGGCGGGGCGGGTGCATGGCGGAGGCGGGCGGCGCGGCGCTGGCGTATCGCCGCGCCTTCATCGACAAGCTGGCGCGGAGCTGACCGACAGGGAGCAAGGAGATGGATCGACAGGTCGCGGTGCTGGCAGGGGGCTGCTTCTGGTGCCTCGAGGCGGTGTTCCTCGAGGTGCGCGGCGTGCTGTCGGTCGAATCGGGCTATTGCGGCGGCACGCTGGAGAATCCGTCCTACGAGGAAGTCTGCAGCGGGCGCACCGGGCACGCCGAGGCGGTTCGCATCGAGTTCGATGCGCAGCGCGTGAGCTACGGCGACCTGCTCGGCATCTTCTTCGGCATCCACGATCCGACCACCGTCGATCGCCAGGGCAACGACGTCGGCTCGCAGTACCGCTCGACCGTCTTCACGCTCGACGAGGCGCAGCGCCGCGAGGCGCTCGACACCATCGCCCGCCTCGAGCGCGAAGCCGTCTTCGACGCGCCGATCGTCACCCAGGTGGTGCCGCTGCAGCGCTGGTTTCCGGCCGAGGCCTACCACCGGCGCTACTTCGAGCGCAATCCGCACCAGGGTTACTGCATGGCAGTGGTCTCGCCCAAGGTCGCGAAGTTCCGCAAGCAGTTCGCCGCCCTGCGCGGCGAACCCGGCGCGCCCGGCCTCGGGTAGACTTCCGCGGTCTTCCTTCGCAGGAGCACCGCCATGCACCGACTCCTTCGCCTCCTGGGCGCGATCATCGTGGTCACCGGCTTCTCCGGCTGCGGCTACAACGAGATCCAGACCGCCGACGAGGCCACCAAGTCCGCCTGGTCGGAGGTCATCAACCAGTACCAGCGGCGTGCCGACCTCATCCCCAACCTCGTCAATACCGTGAAGGGCTTCGCCGACCAGGAGCGCGACGTGCTCACCGCCGTCACCGAAGCCCGCTCGCGCGTCGGCCAGGTCAGGGTCGATCCGTCGGATCCGGCCTCGCTGAAGCAGTTCGAGCAGGCGCAGGGCAGCGTCGGCAGCGCGCTGTCGCGCCTGCTGGTGGTGGCGGAGAACTATCCGCAGCTGAAGTCGGACGCCAACTTCCGCGACCTGCAGGCCCAGCTCGAAGGCACCGAGAACCGCATCGCGGTGGCGCGCAAGCGCTACATCGACGCCGTGCAGCAGTACAACGCGCTGGTGCGCAAGTTCCCGGTCAACCTCACCGCGATGGCCTTCGGCTATGCCGCCAAGCCGCAGTTCACGGTCGAGAACGAGGCGGCGATCGCCAGGCCGCCGGCGGTGAACTTCGACCGGCCTGCCGCGCAGCCGAAGTAGGCGCGAGATGACCGTGGCGGCGGATCGGCCGCGGCCAGTATCCGCGGTCTCCGGAGCGGCGCGATGACCGCCGTGCTGCGGCGCCTGGGCGTCGGGCTGGCGCTGTGGCTGGTCCTCGCGCTGGGCGTCCTGGCGCAGGACCTGCAGCCGGTGCCGCCGCTGACCGGGCGCGTGGTCGATCTCACCGGCACGCTGAGCGCGCCGCAGAAGCAGGCGCTCACCGGCGAGCTCGAGGCGCTCGAGCAGCGCAAGGGCGCGCAGCTGGTGATCCTCATGGTCCCGACCACCGCGCCGGAAGCGATCGAGCAGTACGGCATCCGTGTGGCCGAGGCGTGGAAGATCGGCCGCGGCACGGTCGACGGCAAGCGGGTCGACGACGGCGTGCTGCTGCTGGTGGCCAAGGACGACCGCAAGGTGCGCATCGAGGTCGGCTACGGCCTCGAGGGTGCGATCCCCGACGCCTACGCGCGGCGCATCATCGCCGAGACCATCGCGCCGCATTTCCGGCAGGGCGACTTCACCGGCGGGCTGCAGGCCGGCGTGGCCGCCCTGGTGAAGCTGATCGACGGCGAACCGCTGCCGCCGCCGGCGTGGTCCGATTCGCAGGCGCAGGCGCAGGCGCAGGGCCAGGGGCAGGGCGATTCTTCGGTCGACTGGCTGGCGATCCTCCTGGGCGTGTTCATCGTCGCCATGATCGTGCGCCAGCTGCTCGGCCGCGTGCTCGGCTCCACGGTGGGCGGCTTCCTCGGCGGGGCGGCGGCACTGGGGCTGGGCGCTTCCGCGCTGGTGGCCGGCATCGGCGGCTTCCTGCTGTTCCTGCTGCTGCTGTCGATCTCCTCCTCGGGCGGCCCGATGGGGCGCGTCGGACGCCATACCTGGCGCTCCGGCCCGGGCGGCTTCCCCGGCGGGTTCGGCGGAGGCGGCGGCTTCCGCGGCGGGGGCGGTTTCGGTGGAGGCGGCGGCGGCTTCGGCGGCGGCGGTGCCTCGGGAGGCTGGTGATGGCCGGCCGCCTCGCCCGCTGCTGGGCCCACCTCCTCCACGATCATCGCCGCGCGCGGCGGGTATTCCCCGACGCGCTGCTGTCGCGTATCGAGGCGCTCATCGGCGAAGGCGAGCGCACGCACGCGGCCGAGCTGCGCCTGGCGATCGAGGCATCGATGCCGGTGCACCGGATCTGGCGGGGCTGCACGCCGCGCCAGCGCGCCCACGAGGTCTTCGCCGAGCTGGGCGTGTGGGACACCGCCGGCAACAACGGCGTGCTGCTATACGTGCTGCTGGCCGACCACGCGGTCGAGATCGTCGCCGACCGTGCTGCTGCCGCAGCGATACCCGAGGGGCGCTGGCGCGAGGTGTGCGAGGCGCTCGCGGCTGCCTATCGCGAGGGCGCCTTCGAGCAGGGCACGCTCACCGCCGTGCAGCGCATCGGGGTACTGCTTGCCGCCGCCTTCCCGGCGCCGGGCGAGCGCGCCGACGAGTTGCCGAACCGGCCGGCGATTCTCTGAGTGAGCCACTTCGGTTGGATATACAATTAAAAGTATATCAAACAAGGAGGCTGGCAATGCAGGTCGCGAAATGGGGCAACAGCCTGGCCGTGCGCCTGCCGGCTTCCCTGGTCGAGGCGTTGGAACTGCGCGAGGGTGATGACATCGAGATCATCATCGATGATCCACGGACCTTCGCAGTACGCAAGAAACCGGGGGCCGATGCGCTGCTGAAACGCCTGCGCGCCTTCCGTGGCAGGTTGCCCGCCGACTTCAAGTTCAGCCGCGAGGAAGCCAATGCCCGTGGCTAGGCACCGGGCCTTCCTCGACAGCAACATGGTGCTGTACCTGTTGTCCGGGGACGCCGCCAAGGCCGATGGCGCCGAAGCGCTGCTGCGGGCCAACCCGATCATCAGCGTGCAGGTGCTCAACGAGGTGACCCACGTGTGCGTGCGCAAGCTCGGGATGGGGTGGAGCGAGGTCGCACAGTTCCTCGATCTGGTGCGTGGCTTCTGCAAGGTCGTGCCCCTGACGGAAGCCATCCACGACCAGGCCCGGCGGATCGCCGAGCACCACCGGTTGTCGTTCTACGATGCCTGCATCGTGGCGGCTGCGGCGTCGGCGGGATGCCGGACGCTCTACAGCGAAGACATGAACCACGGACAGGCGCTGGAAGATGGCCTGACCATCACGAACCCGTTCGCCGCGGCCCGATAGCCCGCAGCCCGTCGCAGCCGGCAACCGTCCGGGGCAAGCCCCGGGGGCCGATCACGCGGGGCCTCGCAGTTCACCGATCCGCCGCGAGCGGCGCCGGGATCTCCTGGATGCGTTTGCGTCACCGATCTCGGTGAAGCGCCGGATGGTAGCCTTGCGAATGACCTGCCGGTTTGACGGCCTTGCCGTCAGTCGGCCAAGCGCCGCAGCGCCTCGACGGGCTCGATGATGGCGATGCCCTGGTGCACGCCGATGGGCAGCAAATGCCGGCGGTCGCCGGTGACGATGAGTTCGGCGCGGGCGGCCACTGCGGCGGCGATGACCTGATCATCGTCGGCATCGCCGGCCACCACGCGCGGGACGCTGGCGGGTGCGACTAAATTGACGAGCGCCGTGTACTGTGCCACCAACGCCGCGACGTTCGTGCCGAAGCTTTCGATGCGCGCCGCGAACTTCGCGTAGCCCAGCGTGCTGGCCAGCTCGTCGACCAGGACCGCACTGCTGAAAGCCTCCATCCTGCCGGCGATGGCCGCTTGCAGCAACTGCCGCGGCGGCCCGCTCCACAGCAGGCCGGCCACGACGACGTTCGTATCGAGCACCAGGCGCAGCGGCCGGGTGCCTGAAGACGCCATCAATTGGCCCCGCGCCCTTGCTGCGCAGCGCGCACCTGGCGCACCTGCTCGACGATCTCCTGCTCGATCTCGGGCGTGAGTTCTTCCTGTGGCAGGCGCTGCCACATCGCTTGCAGCGCCTCGCCGGCGCGGCGGCGTAGCTGTTCGCGCAGCATCGCCTCCATCGCTTCGGCCGACAGCAGTCCGGCGCTGGCCGCTTTCTGCGCCAGCTCGTCGGGCAAGTTGATTTGCACGGTCGTCATCGCGTGATCCTGCGTCCTTCTTGGCTGCCGAGGTTGCCCACCATCTGCTCGGTCTGGTACTTCACGATCATCCCGTCCAGTAGCGCCTTGACGATGCGCCGGTCCTCCTCGGACATGTGGCTCACTGCCTCGAACTGCAAAGGCAGATCGTCCGACGGCCCACGCTCGACCTCGTCGAAGACGAGCTGATTGAGACTGTTGGCTGAAGTGATCTTATCGTGTAGCACGAAAAAGCACTACGCCGCGAGCGGCGCCAGGATGGCCTCGACGCGCTCGCCGACATCGAGCAGCGCCTCGTCGCAGTCGTAGTGCCCGACCAGCTGCAGACCTACCGGCAGCAGCGGCTCGCCGGGTGCTTCGCGTGCGAAGCCGGCCGGCACGGTGAGCGCCGGATGCCCGCTGACGGTGATGCGGTAGCAGCTGGCCAGCCAGCCGATGTAGCTGTCCAGCGCTACGCCGTCGATGTGCGTGGGCCAGGCGATCTCATGCGGGAACGGCAGCACCTGCGTGGTGGGCAGCAGCCATGCGTCGAAGCCGGCGAGGAAGCCGGCGACGCGCTCGAAGATGCGCGAGCGGGTGCAGGCAGCCTCGGCGAGCTGCTCGATCGACAGCGCCAGCCCCTGCTCGATGTTCCACACCACGGTGTCCTTCATCTGCGCGCGGTGCTCGCGGTATAGCTCTCCGAAGTTCTCGACGAAGTAGCGGGCGCGCAGCACCTGGAAGCATTCGTCGGCGCCGCTGAGGTCGGGCCAGGCCTCGACCAGCTCGATGCCGGCCTCGCGCAGGCGGTCGATCGCCTCGCGCATGGCGCGGCGGATGGGGGCGGCCACCGGCATCGTGCCGCCGCAGTCGATCGACCAGGCCAGCCGCAGCGGCGCCTGCGCGCGGGCGCGGCGCGCCTGCGTCTCGGACTCCCACTCGGCCAGCCAGCGCTCCAGGGGCTGGCGCGGGCGCGGCGCGCGCAGTGTGCGCTCGACGCAGCGCAGGTCGGCGACGCGGCCGGCCATGGCGCCGATCTGGTTCAGGGTGTCGAAGGCATCGGCCGCGGCGCGCAGGCCGGGGTCGACGCGCGACGAAGGCCGCAGGCCCGCCACGCCGCAGAAGGCAGCCGGATTGCGCAGGCTCGCCGCGAGATCGGAGCCGTCGGCGATCACCGTCATGCCGCAGGCGAGCGCCGCCGCGCCGCCGCCCGAGGAGCCGCCGACGGTGCGCGAGAGCGCGAACGGATTGCGGGTCGTGCCGAGCACCGGGTTGAAGGTCTGCGCGCCGGCGGCGAACTCGGGCGTGTTCGACTTGGCGATCAGGATCGCATCGGCGTCGAGCAGCCGCTGCACGACCGGATCGTTCCGGCGCGGGACGTGATCGGCGAAAATCGGCGAGCCGCAGGTGGTGCGCACGCCCGCGGTCGCGTGCATGTCCTTGGCGCACCAGGGCAGGCCGGCCAGGGCGCCGACCGGCTCGCCGCGCGCGATGCGCCGGGCGATGCGTTCGGCCTGCGCCAGCGTGTCCGCGCGCTCGACGCGCGTCGGCAGGGCGTTGACGTCCGCGTCGCGGGCGTCGATCGCGGCGTGGCAGCGCTCGAGGATCTCGCGCGGGCTGCCGCGGCCGTGGCGGAAGCCGGAGAGCAGCTCCGGGATCGGCGGGAAGGCGGGGAAGGGGATGGGCATTTGGCGAAAGGCCTCGAACGCGATGGTATAAAAGAGCTCGATCGTTTCCCGGAAGGCAGACTCCGACGACATGAGCGACAACGAGATTCTGCGCGATGCGCGCAACGTGCTGGGCGGGCCGCTGCAGGCGTGCTCGTTCGATCCGCTCACCGGCTTCGAGCGCACCGGCTGCTGCGAGACCGGCCCCGACGATATCGGCCAGCACACGGTGTGCGCGCGCATGACCGAGGAATTCCTCGCCTTCTCGCTGGCGCACGGCAACGACCTGGTCACGCCGCGCCCGCAGTGGCGCTTCGTCGGCCTCGAGCCGGGCGACCGCTGGTGCGTGTGCGCGGCGCGCTGGCTCGAGGCCTGGGAAGCGGGGGTGGCCCCGCCGGTGGTGCTCGAGGCGACGCACGAGGCGGCGCTGCTCGTGGTGCCCCTCGAGGTGCTGCGCAGCTGCGCCTGGCAGGCCAGGACCGGTCCGGCCGAGCGATAATGCGCCGATGAAACTGTTCATCGTTCCCGTCACCCCCTTCATGCAGAACTGCTCGGTGCTGGTGTGCGAGCGCACCGGCAAGGCCGTCGCAATCGATCCCGGCGGCGACCTCGACCGCATCGACGCCGCGCTGCGCGGCGAGGGCGCGGTGCTCGAGAAGGTGCTGCTCACCCACGGCCACATCGACCACTGCGGGCAGGCCGGCCAGTTCGCGCAGCGCCATCACGTGCCGATCGAGGGCCCGCAGCGCGAGGACCGCTTCTGGATCGAGCAGCTGCCCGAGCAGGGCCGCATGTTCGGCTTTCCGAAGCTGGCCGCCTTCGAGCCCGACCGCTGGCTCGAGGACGGCGACACGGTGTCGTTCGGCGAGCAGGTGCTCGAGGTGCGCCACTGCCCCGGCCACACTCCCGGGCACGTGGTGTTCTTCCACGCGCCGAGCCGGCTGGCGATCGTCGGCGACGTGCTGTTCCAGGGATCGATCGGGCGCACCGACTTCCCGCGCGGCGACCATGCCACGCTGGTCGCCTCCATCACCGGCAAGCTGTGGCCGATGGGCGACGACGTCACCTTCGTGCCCGGGCACGGGCCGATGTCCACCTTCGGCGACGAGCGCGCCGCCAACCCCTTCGTCGGCGATGCGGCGCTGCAGGCCGACTAACCAACGTGATGTGAAGGAACCGTAGCGACTTCGAGCCGCGCGGCGCGCCTACTTCGACTTGCCGCCCCAGGAGTCCTTCAGCGACACCGCGAGGTTGAATACCGGCTGCCCGGGCCGGCTGTCGAGGCGGTCGGCGACGAAGTAGCCGTGACGCTCGAACTGGTAGCGGGCCTCCGGAGCCGCGGCGGCGAGCGACGGCTCGAGCTTCACGCGCACCACGCGCTTCGAGTTGGCGTTGAGCGCTTCGCGGAAGTCGCGCCCGCCGGCGTCGGGGTGCGGCTGGAAGAACAGCCGGTCGTACAGGCGCACCTCGGCATCGAGCGCGGCCTCGGCCGCGACCCAGTGCAGGTTGCCCTTGACCTTGTAGGCCTCGGAGCCCGGCGTGCCGGATTTCGAATCCTTCAGGACCTCCGCGTGCACCGCCACGACACGCCCGTCGTCATCCTTCTCGAAGCCGGTGCACTGGACCACGTAGCCGTAGCGCAGGCGCACCCGGTTGCCGGGGAACAGCCGGAAGAAGCCCTTGGGCGGCGTCTCGGCGAAATCGGCGCGCTCGATCCACAGCTCGCGCGCGAACGGAAAGCGCCGCACGCCGAGCTCCGGGTGCTGCGGATGCGCCGGCGCCTCGCAGGGCTCGCTCGTGCCCTCGGGCCAGTTGGTGATCACCAGCTTCAGGGGGTCGAGCACCGCCACGGCGCGCGGCGCCTTGCCTTCCAGGTCGTCGCGCAGCGCCTGCTCGAGCGCGCCCATCTCGACCCAGGAATTGGCCTTGGCCACGCCGATGCGGTCGCAGAACAGGCGGATCGCCTCGGGCGTGTAGCCGCGCCGGCGCAGCCCGGCGATGGTGGTCATGCGCGGGTCGTCCCAGCCGTCGACGTGCCCCTCGCGCACCAGCTCCTGCAGCTTGCGCTTGCTGGTGATGCTGTAGGTGAGGTTCAGCCGCGCGAACTCGATCTGCTGCGGCAGCGGACGATCGAAGAAGCCGCCTTCCGCGAGCCGTTCGAGCAGCCAGTCGTAGAGCGGGCGATGGTCCTCGAACTCGAGGGTGCACAGCGAATGCGTGATGTTCTCGAGCGCATCCTCGAGCGGGTGCGCGTAGTCGTACATCGGGTAGATGCACCACTGCTCGCCGGTGCGATGGTGCGCGGCGAAGCGGATGCGGTACAGCACCGGGTCGCGCAGGTTCATGTTCGGCGAGGCCATGTCGATCTTCGCGCGCAGCACCTGCGTGCCCTCGGCGTGCCGCCCCTCGCGCATCTCGCCCAGCAGCCGCAGGCTCTCGGCGGGCGGACGGTCGCGGAACGGCGAATCGCTGCCGGCCTCGGTGAGCGTGCCGCGCGAGGCGCGGATTTCCTCGGCGCTCTGCGAATCGACGTAGGCGTGGCCGGCCTCGATGAGCCACTCGGCCATGCGGTAGAAGTGCCCGAAGTAGTCGCTGGCGTAGTAGAGGTTGTCCTCGACCTCGTCCTTCCAGTCGAAGCCGAGCCAGTGCACCGCATCGACGATGGCGTCGACGTACTCCTGCTCCTCCTTCTCGGGGTTGGTGTCGTCGAAGCGCAGGTGGCAGCGTCCGCCGTAGTCGCGCGCCAGCCCGAAGTTCAGGCAGATCGACTTGGCGTGCCCGATATGCAGGTAGCCGTTGGGCTCGGGCGGAAAGCGCGTGCGGACGGCGGCCGGGTCGGGCAGGGCGTCGCGATGCTGCGGGGCCGGCCCGGGCTCGCCGTTCCAGCGGCGTCCGGCGTGCTTGCCGAGGCGCAGGTCTTCGTCGATGACGGATCGGATGAAGTTGCCCGGAACGTCGGTGCGGAGGGGGTCGGGGGCGGCGTCGCTCATGGAACCAGGCTGCAGGCAGGGGCGCAGTGGCGATTGTATAGGCGCCGCGGCCAGGCCGGTCGCGACGCCGGAAAGCGGAATTTTATCTTGTTGGGAATTCTTACAGCGATGGGGTCGGTGAAGGGTAAGTCATTGATTCATATTGATGGCATGGAACGTGCTTACTCCCTCGCGAGCCGCGGCCCCCGTCGCGGTGAGGAAAATCTCCTGAACTTGCGAGGCAGAGACATGAAAGCGTTCAAGAAGATCGCACTGGCAGCAGGGGCCGCCCTGTTGACCGGCGCGGCATATGCGACGCCGGTGGCCACGTCGGGCAGCTACGACGGCGCCGGCAAGACGCTGCAGGACTACCTGCAGAACGTGTGGGCTGGTCCGGGCACGACGATTTCGCCCAACTTCGTCAACACCAATCAGTACAGCCCGGACGAGATGTGGACCATCGGCAGCACCGCCACGTCCGCGGTCACGTTCGTGTTCGAGCTGACGTCGAACAACGGCAACAACTCGTTCGGCATCTACGACCTGGGCAACCCGGCCCACATGCTGACCATCTACGACGCAGCCACGGCCGCGGCGGGCCAGCGCGCGGTGCTGACGGAGTCGCTGACCACGCCGGGCGAGTTCACCACCTACCTGATGACCGCGGGCGGCGTCCCGATCGCGAGCTCGATCCAGACCATCACCTTCTCCTCGTCGGTGTTCGGCCTGTTCATGGGCGCCGGTGGCGCGACCTACTACTCGCAGGCGGCCCTGAACGCCGGCGGCGGCGACCAGCTGGTGGCTTACCAGGGCAGCGGCCAGAACATGCAGTGGCCCTTCCTGGCGCCCGGTACCTCCAAGCCGTGGCTGGCCAACGAGATCCTGCTCGCCTGGGAAGACCTGCCGGTCGGCGCGCGGAGCGGCAACTGCGGCCAGAGCGCCGACTGCGACTACAACGACATGGTCATCCTGATGGAATCGATCAAGTCGGTGCCGGTGCCGGCGCCCCTGGCGCTGCTCGGCATGGGCATGCTCGGCATGGGCGTGACGCTGCGCCGCCGCCCCGCGTAAGCACGCTGCAACGTCGTTCCGAAGCCGGCGGTCGCGAGACCGCCGGTTTTTTTCGTTCACACGCCGAGCAGCTCGACCTCGAACAGCAGCGTGGCGTTGGGCGGAATGACCCCGCCGGCCCCGCGCGCACCGTAGCCGAGCTGCGGCGGAATCAGCAGCCGGCGCGTGCCGCCGACCTTCATGCCGGCCACGCCTTCGTCCCAGCCGCGGATCACGTGGCCCGCGCCGAGCGGAAACGAAAACGGCTGGCCCCGGTCCTTGCTCGAATCGAACTTGCGGCCGGCCTGGCCGTCCTCGTACAGCCAGCCGGTGTAGTGCACGCGCACGTGCTGGCCGTTGGCGGCTTCGTCGCCGGTGCCGGGCGTGACGTCTTCGTACTGCAGGCCCGAGGCGGTGGTCTGGTAGGCCATGGATGCTCCGAAGGAAGGGGGGAAGGAAAGAGGGGTGGGAGAAGGAGAAGCTCAACGGGGCTTGCGCAGCCGCCTGATCAGGCTCGAGGTGTCCCAGCGGGCGCCGCCCATGCGCTGCACGTCGCCGTAGAACTGGTCGACCAGGGCCGCCACCGGCAGCGCCGCGCCGTTGCGCCGGGCTTCGTCGAGGCACAGGCCCAGGTCCTTGCGCATCCAGTCTACCGCGAAGCCGAAGTCGAACGCGTCGTCGACCATGGTGGCGCCGCGATGCTCCATCTGCCACGACTGGGCAGCGCCCTTGCCGATCACCTCGAGAACGCGCTTCATGTCGAGGCCGGCGGCCTGCCCGAAGGCGATGCCTTCCGCGAGGCCTTGCAGCAGCCCGGCGATGCAGATCTGGTTGACCATCTTGGCGAGCTGGCCGGCGCCGGGGCCGCCGAGGTGCGTGCACGCGCGCGCGTAGGCCATCGCCACCGGCCGGATGCGCTCGAACGCCGGCGCGTCGCCGCCGCACATCACGGTGAGCCGGCCCTCGATCGCGCCGGACTGGCCGCCCGAGACCGGGGCATCGACGAAGTGCAGCCCCCGGTGCGCGGCGGCCTCGTACAGCTCGCGCGCCACCGCGGCCGAGGCGGTGGTGTGGTCGACGAACACCGCGCCGGGCTTCATGCCCGCAAAGGCGCCGTGCTCGCCGAGCACCACCGAGCGCAGGTCGTCGTCGTTGCCGACGCAGGCGAACACGATGTCGGCTTCGTGCGCGGCCTGGCGCGGCGTCGGCGCGCCGGCGCCCTGGCCGCCGTGCTCGCCCAGCCACTGGTCGGCCTTGGCGGCGGTGCGGTTGTAGACGGTGACCGCATGGCCGGCGCGCAGCAGGTGGCCGGCCATCGGATAGCCCATCACGCCCAGGCCCAGGAAGGCCACCCGGTGCGGTGCGACGGAGGTACGGGTGTCGTCGGTCATGTCGGTCGTCTCCGGTCGCCATTATGCGTGCCCCGTTCCGCGCGTGCTGCGGCTGGCCGCATCCGCGCCGACCGACCTCACCGCCTCAGTCGAGCGGCCGCTCGCCGAGCGCGAGCCAGGTCTCGATCGCCTCGGCCACGCGCTCCCACTCGGTCTCGATCATGGGGACGTGGCCGATTCCCTCGAAGGTCATCACTGTCGCGCCGAGGAAGTCGCCCAGGTGCCGCGCCGTGGAGGCCGGGATCATGCGATCGCATTCGCCATGGACAGCCAGCACCGGACAGGCCGGCGTGCAGCGCGCGACCATCGGCGTCCAAGCCATCTCCCACAGCGCGCGAGCCGATTCGCGGCCGAGGTGGCGATGGTGCAGATCGTACGCGCCGCTGCGCATCGGCTGCTCGGCGAGGAGCTTCAGGAAGTGCGGGTTCGTCACGCCCGAGACCGCGAGCTGCAGCACCTGCGCGAATCCGTGCGGGCTGCCGAGCAGCATGCCGGCGATCGAATGCGACATGCCGGTGGGCGGCACGCTGCCGATGGTCACGGCGGCATCGCCGGCATGCCCCGCCGAGAGCCAGCGCTGCACCAGCAGCCCGCCCATGGACGAGCCGAACAGCGTGAGCGGCCGCCCGATGGCGGCGGCGGCGCGCCGGAGGTCGGCGAGATAGTCGGCAAGCCCCCACAGGTCGAGCCACTGGCGGCCCTGGCTGTTGCCGTGCCCGCGCAGCGACACGGCGTACACGTCGTAGCCGCGGTCGCAGAAATACGGCATGAAGGTCGCGGCCCAGCACCAGGCGCTGGTGTAGGCGCCGTGCACCATCAGCAGCGCCGGCGCGTCGCGGCGGCCGGCGGGGGCGTGCAGCAGCTCGAGCGCGGGGCCGCGGCCGTCGGCGACCCTCAGCGCGATCAGGTCTCTTCCTCGGAGAAGGCTTCCTCGCGCTTCTTGGCGATGGCCGGCATGAAGACGATGACCAGCAGCACGAGGGCGATGGCCAGCAGGGTGGCCGACAGGGGCCGGGTGACGAACACCGACCAGTCGCCGCGCGAGATGGTCATGGCGCGGCGCAGGTACTCCTCCATGAGCTTGCCCAGCACCAGGCCCAGCAGCAGCGGCGCGGGTTCGCAGTCGAGCTTGCGGAACACGTAGCCGAGGACGGCGAACGGGATGGTGACGAACACGTCGAACACGTTGTTGTTGATCGAGTAGGCGCCCACGCAGCAGAACAGCAGGATCGCCGGATACAGGATGCGGTAGGGCACCGTGAGCAGCTTGATCCAGATGCCGATCATGGGCAGGTTCAGGACCACCAGCATGAGGTTGCCGATCCACATCGAGGCGATCAGCCCCCAGAAGAGGCTGGGGTTGCTGGTCATCACCTGCGGGCCGGGCTGGATGTTGTGGATCATCATGCCCGCGACCATCAGCGCCATGACCGCGTTGGTCGGGATGCCCAGGGTGAGCATCGGGATGAAGGAAGTCTGTGCGCCGGCATTGTTGGCCGACTCGGGACCGGCCACGCCCTCGATGGCGCCCTTGCCGAAGCGCTCGGGGGTCTTGGAGAGCTTCTTCTCCACGGCGTAGGAGGTGAACGACGACAGCACCGCGCCGCCGCCGGGCAGGATGCCCAGGAACGAGCCCAGGGCGGTGCCGCGGATGATGGGGGCGATCGAGGCCTTGAACTCCTGCATGCTGGGCAGCAGCCGCCCGACCTTGCGGGTGAAGACCTCGCGATTCTCGCGCTGCTCGAGGTTGGCGATGATCTCGCCGAAGCCGAAGATCCCCATGGCCACCGCGGCGAACTCGATGCCGTCGGTCAGCTCGGGGATGTCGAAGGAGAAGCGCGCCACCCCGGAGTTCACGTCGGTGCCCACCATGCCGATGAGCAGGCCGAACACCACCATCGCCAGGGCCTTGAGGATCGAGCCGTGCGCGAGCACCACCGCCGCGATCAGGCCCAGCACCATGAGCGAGAAGTACTCGGCGGGGCCGAACTTGAAGGCCACCTCGGCCAGCGGCGGGGCGAAGCCGGCGATCAGTATCGTGGACACCGTGCCGGCGAAGAACGACCCGATGGCGGCGATGGCCAGCGCCGGACCCGGGCGCCCTTTGCGCGCCATCTGGTAGCCGTCGAGCGTGGTCACCACCGAGGAGGTCTCGCCCGGCAGGTTGACCAGGATGGCGGTGGTCGATCCCCCGTACTGCGCTCCGTAGTAGATGCCGGCCAGCATGATCAGTGCCGTGGTCGGGTCGGTCATCTTGTAGGTGATCGGCAGCAGCATGGCGATCGTGGCTACCGGCCCGATGCCCGGCAGCACCCCGATCAGCGTGCCCAGCAGCACCCCGATGAAGCAGTAGAAGACGTTGTCGAGCGACAGTGCGGTGGAGAAGCCCAGCGCCAGGTTGGACAGCAGTTCCATGTTTCGCGAGGCTCCGGGTTACTGGGTGAGGAAGGCCGGCCAGACCGGAAACTGCAGCTCCAGGCCCCGCACGAACACCAGATCCGAGAGCACCAGCAGCACCACGATGGAGATGATGGTCTCCTTCCAGCTGAACTCGTGGCTGGCGATCGCCGAGATCGCGATCAGCAGCGTGATCGCCACCACCATGCCCAGGTGCGTCAAAGTGGCCGCGAACACGCCGATGGCTACCAGCACGAGGAACAGCTCGCGCCAGCCCACGCCTTCCAGGCGCGTCTCGGGGTTGCTGTGCGCGGTGGAGATCCACATGGTGAGCAGCCCCAGCAGCGCCATGAGCACGCCCAGCATGGTCGGGAAGAAGCCCGGCCCCATGCGCGCCGGCGTGCCCAGCTGGTAGGCCTGGGAAAAGATCACGAACAGCACTCCCAGCACCAGGAACATGATCCCGGACCAGAAGTCGCGGTGGTTGCGGATGCGCATCGGCGCCGTCTCCTCGTTTCGCCTTGTTTCGTTTTCGTACCGGCGGAGCCCCGATTGTCTTCCCGGGGTAGCCGCAGGGGGCTAGCTCAAACCCCGGAAGTTTAGTGCCGGCCTGCCGATCGATCCATGCGTGGATTCCACAATCGTGTGGCGCCAGCGGCTCGGAACGCGTGAATGAACCGTAACGAGCGGCCCGAGGTCGCGCCGAGATCAGTCGATGCGCGCCCCTGAGGCCTTCACGATGCGCTGGTACTTGGCCTGCTCGGCGCGCACGAACTCGCCGAACGCCTCCGGGCTGAGCGGGGAGGGCTGGGCGCCCATCTTCGCCAGCCGCTCGCGGATGTCGGCGCCGGCCAGCGCGCGGGTGAACTCGGCATTGAGCCGGTCGACCACCGGCCTGGGCGTGCCCGCCGGGGCGAACACGCCGAACCAGGTGTCGATGTCGAAGCCTTTCAGGCCGCTCTCGGCGACCGTCGGCAGCTCGGGGAAGAAGTCGCTGCGCCTGGCCGTGGTGACCGCGAAGGCAGCCAGCTTGCCGGCGCGGATCTGCGGCGCCGCCGAGGCGAGGTTGTCGAACATGAGGTCGGTCTGGCCGGCCAGCAGGCCGAGCTGGGCAGGCGCGGCGCCGGCGTACGGGATGTGCACCATGCTCACGCCGGCCAGCGTCTCGAGCAGCTCGCCGGCCAGGTGCCCGGCGCTGCCGTTGCCGCCCGAGCCGTAGTTGAGCTGGCCGGGATGACGGCGCGCGTAGGCGACCAGGCCGGCGACGTCGTGCACGCCCAGCCGCTGCGCGGTCTGCGGATTGAGCACCAGCACGTTGGGCACGGTGGCGATGCGCGTGACGGGCGCGAAGTCGCGGTTCGCGTCGTAGGGGATCTTCGCGTAGAGGTAGGGGTTGATCGCGTGCGTGGCCACCGCCCCCATCACGATGGTGTAGCCGTCGGGAGCGGATCGGGCGACCATCTCGGCTCCGATGTTGCCGCCCGCGCCGGGGCGGTTCTCCACCACCACCGGCTGGCCCAGGGGCTCGCGCAGCTTCTCGGCCAGCGCGCGTGCCACCTGGTCGAGCGGTCCGCCGGGCGGATAGGGCACCACGAAGCGGATCGGGCGCGTGGGCCAGTCCTGTGCCAGCGCCGGCGATGCGCCGAGCGTGCCCAGCGCGGCCGACAGCAGCAGGCCAGCGCCGGCCGCGATGCGGCGCACGATGCGGCGTCGGGCGTTGCCGGGGCCGCAAGGCGGCGGCGCATGCACGGACCGGTTCATCGGGGCTCTCCTGCGATCGACATGGGTGGCGATGATAACCGCAGGCGGCGGGAGCGAATCAACGTTCCGGGTCGTCGTCGTGGGCAAGCAGGCGCGCCAGCTCCACGGCGCTGCGCACCTCCATCTTCGCGAACAGGCTCGAGCGGTGGACCTCCACGGTGCGCATGCTGATGCCCAGCTCGTCGGCGATGAGCTTGTTGCGCTTGCCCATGAGCACCAGGGCCATGACGTCGCGCTCGCGCGCGCTCAGGCGCGCCAGGCGCGCCCGATGCTCGGCCTCGTGGCTGGAGCGGCGGATGCGCGTCTGCGAGCAGCGCAGCGCCTCGCCCACCCGGTCGGCCAGGCGGTTGTCGTTGAACGGCTTCTCGAAGAAGTCGAAGGCGCCTTTCTTCAAGGCTTCCACCGCCATCCCGATGTCGCCGTGGCCGGTGAGGAACAGCACCGGCACGGCGTGCCCGGGATCGCGCTCGCACAGCCGGTCGAACAGTTCCACGCCCGAGATCTGGCGCATGCGCACGTCGAGCAGCACGCACGAAGGTTCGGCGGGCCAGCGGGGCTGGGCCGCGACGAACTCGAGGAACGATTCGGCGCAGTCGAAGCGCCGGCTGCGCAGGCCGCGCGAGGCGAACAGGAACTGCAGCGCGTCGGCGAGCGCGTCGTCGTCCTCCACGATGCACGCGGTGCCGGGCGGCGTGCCGGTGCATTCATCGTCGCGGGCAGGCGTCATGACGGCAGCATCATCGAGAACACCGATCCGCCGCCGCCGCGGCGCTCGTGGCGCAGCTGTCCGCCGTGCGCCTCGATGACGGAGCGGCACAGGCTCAGCCCGATGCCCAGCCCGTCGGGTTTGGTGGTGAAGAAGGCATTGAAGATCCTCGGCTCGGCCTGCGCGTCGACGCCGCGCCCGCGGTCCTTCACGGCCAGGCGGATCCACTGGCGCTCGGCCTCGCGATGCGGGCCGGCCTCGATCTCGAGCACGCGCGTGGCCGGCGGGGCGTCGTCCATCGACTCCACGGCGTTGCGGGTGAGGTTCAGCACCGCCTGCTCGAGCATGGTGCGGTCGCCGGTCACGGTGGCCGGGCCGTCGACGTGCATGGCGACGCGCGCGCCGAACTTGCGTGCCTGCAGCGCGATCAGCGGCTCGATGCCGCGCAGCAGCTCGTCGAGGGCGATCGGCTCGCGTTCGATGCGTCGCCGCCGCACGAAGGCCTGGACGCTGCGGATCACCTGGCCGGCACGCTCGGATTGGGTGCGGATGCGCCCGAGCGCGGTCTGCAGCGCCTCGTGCCCGGCGGCGTTCGCCGCGCCCACCAGGTTCTCGCATGCGGTGGCGTAGCTGGTGATCGCCGCCAGCGGCTGGTTCAATTCGTGCGACAGCGCCGAGGCCACCTCGCCCAGCAGGGCCAGGCGCGCGTGCGCCTGCATCCGCTCCTGCTGGTCGCGCAGCGCCTGCTCGGCGGCTACCCGGCGCCGCGAGTCGCGCCACAGCGCCAGGCTGCTGGCGACCAGGGCCAGGGTGGCAGCCGCCAGCATCGCCGCCAGCAGGTTGGGCAGCAGGCGCGGCGGCGGCTGCACGCTGTTGGCGCGCAGCAGCAGCGTCACGCCCGGCAGCTCGAGCGGCGCGCTGGCGGTGTAGGCGCCCGCGCCGCGCAGCCCCGAGGTGGCGCGGGCGACGAAGGTGCCGTCGACCTCGCTCAGGTGGATCTGGTTGGCGCGCCGGAAGTCCGCGGGCAGCAGCCGGTCGAGCATGCGCGGCAGCGAATAGACGGCCAGCAGGGATCCGCCCGGGTCGTGCCCCCACGGCACCGCCAGCTCGGTGATCTCGAAGCCGTAGCCGTCGGGCATCCGGATGTAGTGCGGCCGGGAGTACACGGCCCGCGAGAAGGTCATCGCCGAGTGCTTGGCCAGCGAGCTCTCGAAGCCCAGCGTGATGCGCTCGCGCTCGTCGACGCGTGGGCGCGGTTCAGGCGAATCGACCGCTGCGAGCAGCGTGCCGTCGGCGGCGCGCCGTTCGATGCGCAGCAGCGCCGGGTCTTCGCGCAGCACGTGCAGGGCGCCGGCATCGAATTCGCGCGGCCAGTCGGGCTGCGTCGAGCGCGCGGCCAGCAGGCCGAGGGCATGCTCGGTATCGGCCAGGCGCCCCCGCATCGAGGCGACGGCGGCCTCGGTGGCCACCGAGAGCGCCTCCTCGTTGTCGTTGCGCTCGTAGGCCGCGGCCAGCCAGACGGTCGCGGCCAGCACGCCCGCGACCAGCAGCACGATCAACAGCACCAGCGCCCCGGTGCGGCTCAGCGCGCGACGCATGGTCATCGGATGGTGCACGGGCGGCACGGCCCGGGGAGGCGGCGGGCGTTCCGGGTGGTCTTCATGCCCGAAGCTTGCCATTTTTCCGCCCGCAATTCGGTAGAATCGTAAATTCCGCTGAAAAATCAAACGCCTGACCTGGAACTGACCGAGCGCGCCATGAAGTCGGCCGAGATCAGAGAGAAATTCCTGCGCTTCTTCGAATCGAAGGGCCATACGATCGTCCCGTCCAGCTCGCTGGTGCCGGCCAACGACCCGACGCTGCTGTTCACCAACAGCGGCATGGTGCAGTTCAAGGACGTGTTCACCGGCCGCGAGCAGCGCCCCTACCGGCGTGCCGCCAGCTCGCAGCGCAGCCTGCGCGCCGGGGGCAAGCACAACGACCTCGAGAACGTCGGCTACACCGCCCGGCACCACACGTTCTTCGAGATGCTGGGCAACTTCTCGTTCGGCGACTACTTCAAGCGCGAGGCGATCGGCTACGCCTGGGAGCTGCTCACCCGGGTCTACGCGTTGCCGCCCGAGAAGCTGTGGGTCACCGTCTACCAGGACGACGACGAGGCGTTCCGCATCTGGACCGACGAGATCGGCGTGCCGCGCGAGCGGCTGGTGCGCATCGGCGACAACAAGGGGGCGCGCTACGCCTCGGACAACTTCTGGCAGATGGCCGACACCGGGCCGTGCGGTCCGTGCAGCGAGATCTTCTACGACCACGGGCCCGGCATCGCGGGCGGCCCGCCGGGTTCGCCCGACGCCGAGGGCGATCGCTACGTCGAGATCTGGAACCTGGTGTTCATGCAGTACGACCGCGACGCGACGGGCACGCTCACGCCGCTGCCGCGTCCCTGCGTGGACACCGGCATGGGGCTCGAGCGCATCGCGGCGGTGCTGCAGCACGTGCACAGCAACTACGAGATCGACCTGTTCCAGGATCTCATCCGCGCAGCTGCGCGCGAGACCGGCACCAGCGATCTCTCCAGCCCGTCGCTGCGGGTGATCGCCGACCACATCCGCGCCTGCGCCTTCCTGATCGTCGACGGCGTCATTCCCGGCAACGAAGGGCGCGGCTACGTGCTGCGCCGCATCGTGCGGCGCGCGCTGCGCCACGGCTACAAGCTCGGGCGCACGCAGCCGTTCTTCCACCGGCTGGTGGACGATCTCGTGCGCGTCATGGGCGAGGCGTACCCGGAGCTGGCGGCCGCGCGCGGGCGCGTCACGCAGGTGCTCGCGCAGGAAGAGGAGCGCTTCGGCGAGACGCTCGAGCACGGCATGGCGATCCTCGAGCAGGCGCTCGCCGGCGGCGGCCGCCAGCTCGACGGCGAGACCGCGTTCAGGCTCTACGACACCTTCGGCTTTCCGCTCGATCTCACCGCCGACGTGTGCCGCGAGCGCGGGGTGGCGGTCGACGAGGCCGGCTTCGAGGCGGCGATGGACCGCCAGCGCGAGCAGGCGCGCGCGGCCGGCAAGTTCCGCGCCGCGGCCGGGCTCGAGTATGCCGGGGCGGCCACCGTGTTCCACGGCTACGAGCGGCTGGCCGTGCCGGGCGCCCGGGTGGTGGCGCTCTACGTCGAGGGCACGCGCGTCGAGGCGATGCAGGCCGGCCAGCACGGCGTGGTGGTGCTCGACAACACCCCCTTCTACGCCGAGTCCGGCGGGCAGGTCGGCGATGCCGGCGAGCTCGCCACGCCCGACGGCGCGGTGCGCTTCGCCGTCTCCGACACGCAGAAGATCCAGGCCGAGGTCTCGGGCCACCACGGCGTGCTCGCGGCCGGCACGCTGAAGGTCGGCGACGTCGTCGATGCCCACGTCGACACCGCCAGGCGGGCGCGCATCGTGCGCAACCACTCCGCCACGCACCTGATGCACAAGGCCCTGCGCGAGGTGCTCGGCCCGCACGTGCAGCAGAAGGGCTCCCTGGTCGACGCCGACAAGACGCGCTTCGACTTCTCGCACAACGCGCCCCTCACGCCCGAGGAGATCCGCCGCGTCGAGGCCATCGTCAACCGCGAGATCCTCGCCAACGCGGCGACGCAGGCGCGCATCATGCCCTTCGACGACGCGGTGAAGGCCGGCGCCATGGCGCTGTTCGGCGAGAAGTACGGCGACTCGGTGCGCGTGCTCGACATCGGCTCGTCGCGCGAGCTGTGCGGCGGCACCCACGTGGTGCGCACCGGCGACATCGGCCTGTTCAAGATCGTTGCCGAGAGCGGCGTGGCCGCCGGCGTGCGGCGCGTCGAGGCGATCACCGGCGAGAACGCGCTGGCCTGGGCCCAGCAGCTCGATGCGCGCCTCGCCGAGGCGGCCGCCGCGCTCAAGGCGCCGCCTGCCGAGCTGGCCGCGAAGATCGGGCAGGTGATCGAGCATGCGCGCAGCCTCGAGAAGGAGCTGGCGCGGCTGAAGTCGAAGCTGGCCGCCTCCCGGGGCGACGACCTGGCCGCGCAGGCGGTGGACGTCAAGGGCCTGAAGGTGCTCGCCGCCACGCTCGAGGGCGCCGATGCCGGCACGCTGCGCGAGACCATGGACAAGCTGAAGGACCGCCTGAAGTCCGCGGCGATCGTGCTGGCGGCGGTCGACGGCGCGCGGGTGAACCTGGTCGCCGGCGTCACCGCCGATGCGACCGCCAAGGTCAAGGCCGGCGAGCTGGTCAACTTCGTCGCGCGCCAGGTCGGCGGCAAGGGCGGCGGGCGGCCCGACATGGCGCAGGCCGGGGGCAGCGAGCCGGCGGCGCTGCCGGCGGCGCTGGCCGGCGTGGCCGACTGGGTGCGGGAGCGCGCCTGAGCGCCGATCCCGCGCCGCCACGCGGCGTCGACTCTCCTCGCGAGGGCGCGGCCGCGGGTGTCCGCTCGCTGGTCGTGTTCTCGGTGTGCAATCACACCGCGCTCGCCGGCAGCCGCGTCGCGGTGTCGCTGGCGGCGCTCGATCTCGGCGCCTCGCCCTTCGCGGTCGGGCTGCTGCTGTCGTTCTACGGCCTGCTGCCGATGTTCCTGTCGGTGGCGGGCGGACGCTGGATCGACCGCATCGGCATGCGCGTGCCCATGCTCGCCGGCACCGGCCTGCTCACGTTCGGCGTCGTGGTGCCCTTCCTCGGCTGGGACATCGGCGCGCTCTACCTGGCCAGCGTCACCATCGGCCTGGGCTTCATGGCCTTCCACCTCGCCGTGCAGAAGGCGGCCGGGGTCATCGGCGGCGCGCCGACGCGCAAGCTCAACTTCAGCCTGCTCGCGCTCGGCTTCTCGATCTCGGGCTTCATCGGCCCGACGCTGGCCGGCGTCACCATCGACCTGCTCGGGCACCGCGCCGCGTTCGGCCTGCTCGCGCTGGCGCCGCTGGCGGCCTGGTTCGGTCTGCGCCGCTATCCGTTCGAGGCGCACCTGCCGCACGTGCCGCCGCCCCAGCCCGCTGCCGCCGCGCCGGGGCGCGTGCTCGACCTGCTCGATACGCCGGAGCTGCGGCGCATGTACCTGTCGGTGACCCTGCTGTCGTCGGCCTGGGACCTGCACCAGTTCCTGGTGCCGCTGTACGGCGCGAAGATCGGCCTGTCGGCTTCGAAGATCGGCCTCGTGCTGAGCGCCTTCGCGCTGGCCACCTTCGTGGTGCGGCTGGCCTTGCCGTTGATCACGCGCCGCGTCGCCGAATGGCCGCTGATCCTGGCCGCGATGGCGTGCGCGGCGCTCGTCTATACCGTGTACCCGTTCTTCCCGACGCTGCCGGCGATGATCGCGCTGTCGTTCGCGCTGGGCCTCGGCCTGGGCACCGCGCAGCCGATGGTGATGGTGGTGATGCACCACGCCGCGCCGCCGGCGCGCGTCGGCGAGGCCGCGGGCCTGCGGCTGACGCTGATCAACGGCACACAGACCTTCCTGCCGAGTGCCTTCGGCGCCTTCGGCGGCGTGTTCGGGCTCGCCTCGATCTTCTGGGGAACGGCCGCGCTGGTCGGCGCCGGCGTCTGGTATGCCGGCCGCGGCCTGCGTGCCGAAGGCCGCCTGGGCCATGCCGCGCTGCGGCCGGAGGGCGGGCCGGGGCTGGCGAGCGATGACGACCTGCGAACCTGAATCGCGCTGCGCGCAGCCCGCCGACCTGGTCGAGCTCTTCGCCGCTTTCAACGGCATGGCGCTGCGCGGGTTCGGCGGCGTGCTGCCGTGGGCGCAGCGGGTGCTGGTCGACGAGCGCCGCTGGCTGAGCGCGGAGGAGTTCGTCGAGCTGCTCGCCCTGGCGCAGCTCATGCCCGGCCCGAACGTGTGCAACCTCGCCCTGATGTTCGGCGACCGCTGCTTCGGCTGGCGCGGCGCGATCGTGGCGCTCGCCGGCATGTTGCTGGTGCCGGGCCTGGTCGTGCTGGCGGTGGCGATCGTCCATGGGCAGTTCGCGCAGATCCCATGGGTGCAGCGGGCCGTCGCGGGCATGGCCGCGGTGGCGGCCGGCCTGGTGATCGCCACCGCGCTGCGGCTCGCGCGCACCCAGCGCTGGCGCTGGCTCGCCCTGGGCGCCGCGGCCTTCGTCGCGATGGGGCTGCTGCGCTGGCCGCTCGCGTGGGTGCTGGCGGCGCTGATCCCGCTGGCCGTCGCGCTGGCCTGGTGCGGCGAAGTCGGCGCGGGGGCACGGGGGTGACGTGAGCGTCGCGGAGCTGGGCGCCCTGTTCCTGCATTTCGCGGCGCTGTCGCTGCTGGCGATCGGCGGCGCGATGGGCACCGTGCCCGAGATGCATCGCTACCTGGTCGACGAACGCGGCTGGATGTCGTATCTCCAGTTCGTCGACGCGATCGCGCTGGCGCAGGCCGCGCCCGGGCCCAACGTGCTGTTCGTGACCCTGCTCGGCTGGCAGGCCGCGGGCGGCCTGGGCGCGCTGGCCGCGACGATCGGCGTCATGCTGCCCTCGAGCCTGCTGTGCTTCGCCGCCAACCGGTTCCAGATCGCGCACCGCGAGGCGCGCCTGGTGCGCGCGATCCGGCGCGGCCTGTCGCCGATCGCCATCGGCCTCACGCTGTCGGCCGGCTGGGTCATCGCGGTGGCCAACGACGTCAACTGGAAGCTGGCCCTGCTCACGGTCGGCGCGGCGCTGTTCTTCCTCTTCAGCCGGCGCAATCCGCTGTGGCTGATCGCCCTCGGCGCCTGCGCGGGCGCTTTCGGATTGGTGTGAACCGGTCGTAGACTTCGCTCATGCTGCATCCCGACTACCGTTTCTGTCCGCGCTGCGCCGCCGAGATGACGGTCGCCGAGGTGGCCGGGCGCGTGCGCAAGGCCTGCCCGGCCTGCGGGTTCACCCACTGGAACAACCCTGCGCCGGTCGTGGCCGCACTGGTGCAGGTGGGCGACCTCATCCTGCTGGCGCGCAACGCCGCCTGGCCGCCCAAGACCTTCGCGCTGATCACCGGTTTCCTCGAGGCCGGCGAGACGCCCGAGCAGGGCATCGCGCGCGAAGTGCAGGAAGAGACCAGCCTGGAAGTGGAGCAGGCCAGCCTCATCGGCGTCTACGAGTTCACCCGCAAGAACGAGCTGATCATCGCCTACCACGTCATCGCCTCGGGCACCGTGAGCCTGTCGGAGGAGCTGGCGGAGTATCGGATGGTCGCGCCCGAGCGGCTCAGGCCGTGGCGCGCCGGCACCGGCCTGGCGGTGGCCGACTGGATGCGCGCGCGCAACCTGCCGTTCGAGTTCGTCGACCTGCCGATACGTCCGCAGACGGGGTCGTAGCGCCGATGCGCCGGGCGGCGTGTCGGCCGGCGGCGATGTGCAATGCCCGGCGTTTGCTAGACTCGAACGATGTCAACGACCAGGACGGATTGCCATGAGTGATCCCGCCATCCACTTCGATCGCGAGGTCGACGCGCGCGGGCTGAATTGCCCGCTGCCGATCCTGCGGGCCAAGAAGGCGCTGGCCGAGCTGCAGGCCGGCCAGGTGCTGAAGGTGACGGCCACCGACCCGGGCTCCAAGCGCGACTTCGAGGCGTTCTCGCGCCAGACCGGGCACGAGCTGCTGCGGCTCGACGAGCTCGAGCGCGAGTGGACGTTCTACCTGAAGCACCGATAGCTACGGGGCCTCTGGGGCGGCCGGCTCGAGCATGAAGGGCGGCGAAAGAGCGGTATCGGGCACATCGACGACATCGCGGCGTTCGGGGCGCTCGCATGGCGTGCAGTCCTTCGAGATCGGCATGCGGGTGCTGCAGGCCCTGCTTGCCGGCGAGCGGGTGATGATGCTCAAGGAAATCGCCGCCGCGGCCGGCATGCCGCCTTCGAAAGTGCATCGCTACATGGTGAGCATGGTGCGCACGGGGCTGGTCGAGCAGGATCCCGCCACTTCGCTGTATTCGCTCGGCCCGTTCGCGCTGGACATCGGCCTCGTGGCGGCCGATCGGCTCGACGGAGTCGGCCTCGGGCTGGCCGCGATCGCGCAGCTCTGCCGGCAGGTCGACGAGGCGACGGCGCTGGCGACGTGGACGAGAAACGGGCCAGTGGTGGTGCGCTGGGAACGATCGAGTCGGCCGGTCGCCATCAGCGTCATCACGGGCAGCGCGCTCGACGTGATCTCGACCGCCAGCGGGCGCGTGTTCGGCGCCTGGCTGCCGCCCGCTGCCTTCCGCCACCTGATCGACGCGCGGCTCGAGGCGGGCTCGCTGCCGCGGGGGCTGCGCACGCGAAGCGCCGTCGACAGGATGTTCGAGCAGACCCGGCGCGACGGCATGGCCGTCGTGGAAGGCGGTCACCTCTCACCCGGCGTGGCCGCGATCAGCGCGCCGGTCTTCGATCACCGGAAGGAAATCACGCTTGCGATGAGCGTGGTGGGCATTCAAGGGCTGCTCGATACGAGCCTCGACGGGATCCCGGCGCACGCGCTGCGATCGGCCGCGCAGCGGCTGTCGACACGGCTCGGGTATCGCGGCGACGCCGCTGCCGCGGCGGCCCGAACCGGGACATAAGTCTCTTTCGACGCCGAAGAGTTCTGCTTCGATCAGGGTTCCGGGAATCGCCGCGCAATTGATCACCACGAAAGGCCCGTCCGCGCGCCGGCTGATACGGTGGACCGTATTCGCGAAAATCTCCTTGCCGACACCTGACTCGCCCGTGAACAACACGGTTGCATCGGTCGGCGCGACACCCTGCACCTGGCGGCAGGCGGCGCTGAACGCCGACGATGCGCCGACCATCGCGCTGTCGCGGGGCCAGTCCGGCCTGGGTCCGTCGGCGCGATCCGGTCTGGCTGGAGCGAACCCCTCAAGGCGTCCAGTGACAGATCGGCGACGACCGGCTCGCGCTGTCCGTCGCCGGCCCAGTCGATCGAGTACCGGCCGCGCTCAGGCCGGCATGCGGACGACCGGTTTGACGACGCGGCCGGCCTCGGAGTCGTCGACGGCGTCGTTGATTCGCTCGAACGGATAGAACGTCACGAGCTTGTCAAAGGGGAAACGTCCTTGCGCATGAAGATCGATCATCGCCGGGATGAACAGCTCGGGTATCGAATCGCCTTCAACGATGCCGCGCAGCCTCTTGCCCTGGGTCATCATGTCGATCACGTCGAGCGACAGTTCGGTGCCGACGGCCGAGGCGCCGACGAATCCGCAGGTACCTCGTGGGGCCAGGCTTTCCAGCGCCTGCCGCAGCACCTTCATGATGCCGGTGGTTTCGAAGCCGAAGTTCACGCCTGCGCCCGTGATGCGCCTGATCTCGGCGACGATGTCGACGCCGGATCCCGCATCGATGACATGCGTGGCGCCGAGTTCGCGGGCCAGGTCGAGTCGCTCCCGAATCAGGTCCACCGCGATGATGGTGGCCAGGCCGATGGCCCTGGCGGCCATGATCGCGGCCATCCCGACCGAGCCGGAGCCGAACACGGCCAGCGACTGGCCCATGCGCGGCCTGAGCGTATTGACGACGGCGCCGGCACCGGTCTGGATGCCGCACGCCAGCGGGCCCAGCACCTCTAGCGGCGCCGTGCGCGGCACTTTCACGACGTTGCGCTCGGAGCAGATCGAGTAGGTCGCGAAGGACGACTGTCCGAAGAAGTTCCCATGGACTCTTTCCCCGTCGCGTGACAGCGGCGAGGTGCCGTCCGGCCGATGTCCGGCGAAGTTGCGCCCGAAGAAGTCGTGGCAGTAGCTCGCCTCGTGCTCCAGGCAACTGTCGCAGTGGCCGCAGGAGTTGTAGGTCATCACGACGTGGTCGCCGACCTGCACCTTGCGCACGGCCTTTCCGACCGCGGTGACCGTGCCTGCACCCTCGTGGCCGAGCACGATCGGCTGGGGCACCGGGAAGGCCTGGTCGCGCATGGCGATGTCGGTGTGGCAGATTCCGGTGGCCACCAGGCGCACCAGGATCTCGTTCTCGCGGATGTCCTCGAGGTCCAGCGTCTCGAGCGACATGGGGGCGTGTGGCGATCGGACGACGGCGGCATGTATCTTCATGGGAGTCTCCTGTCCGGGTGATGCCGGATCGAACCGTTGGCGATCCAGGCGGAGAGATCGGGACCTTGCGCGTGCCAGTCGGTTGCCTGCTGGAAAGCCCGGGCGAAGGCCAGGACGGTCGCATCGGCGCCGCCGCGGCCGACCAGTTGCACCGCGACCGGCAGGCCGCCGTCGAACCCGGCCGGCAGGCTGATCGCACAGCCGCCGACATGGTTCACCCACCGCGTGAAGTGGCCGAGCGTCGATCCGCGCTCCCGTATGCCGGCCAGCGCCGGTGCAGTGCCGGCGACGGTAGGCAGCAGCAGGACGTCGAAGTCCGTGGCCCAGCGGTCGAACGCGTGCGCCGCCGCGGCTCGCGCTGCAGCGGCCGCCTCGATCGTCTCCCGCGGGATCTGCCGCGCCGCGTGCAGGCGCTCGCGTAGGGCTGTGCCGAGGTCCCGTTCGCGGCGTTCGAAGTAAGGCCGAAGCACCTGCCAGGCCCCGGCCGCGATCAGCACGCCGGCTTGCTGCGTCAGCGCGGCCAAGTCGGGCGCCGTGGCGACCTCCTCGACCTCGAACCCGAGGCCGGCGAAAGCACCGGTCGCATCCTTCAGGGCGCGCCGTACGGCAGGCGCCACGTCCACGGGCCAGAAGCGCTCCGGCAGCACGGCCACCCGGCCTCGCGTCGCCGGTGCCGGCGCCCGGAGCGCCGGCTCTCCGGCCAGTACGGCCGCCAGCGTGGCGCAGTCCGCGGCGTCGAGTGCGATCGGGCCCACGCTGTCGTAGCCGGGCGCGAGGGGGAATACACCGTCCAGCGGCACGCGGCCGAAGGTGGGCTTGAAGCCGGTAACGCCGCAGAGCGCCGCCGGCATCCGGATGGACCCTGCCGTGTCGGACCCCAGTGCGGCGCGTACGAGGCGCGCGGCGACGGCCACCGCGGAGCCGCCGCTGGAGCCTCCCGGGGCACGCTCGATGTGCGCGTCCCAGGGGTTCAGCGCGGTGCCGGTGTAGTCGTTCAGGCCGTAGCTGCCGAAGCACAGCTCGACCAGTTGCGTTCGCCCGTCGAGCGTCGCGCCGGCATCGAGCAGGCGCTGCGCCGCCGTCGCCGTCGCGTCCGCGCGGCGACCGGCGAACAGTCGCGTGCCGGCCTCGACCACGTCGCCGGCGACGTCGATGTTGTCCTTCAGTGCCACCGTCCAGCCGGCCAGCGGACCCTGGGACGCGCCGGCGTGGCGAGGGCGGCGCACGAACACCCGCAGTGCGGCGGCCAGCGCAGTGACGTCGGTAACGCTCACGGGCGCGCTCCATCGTCCATAGGCCGCAGCGTCGGCCCGTCGCCCGGCCGCCCGACGACCAGGCGGTATCCCACCGGCAGCACGCGCACGCCGAAGCGCTGCTCCACCCAGCCCCACAGGCCGCGCGGCAGCAGCAGCGCGAACAGCACCGCGGTGGCGCCCAGCCCGATCAGGTAGGCCACGCCGGTGTCGCCGAAGAAGGTCTCGACGAGAAAGAAGATCAGCGCGCCGAGGATGGGGCCTTCGTAGGTGCCGATGCCGCCGACCAGCACCATGAAGATCATGAAGGCCGACCACTGTACGCTGAAGTAGGTTTTCGGCTGGAAGGTCAGGGCCGTCGCCAGCCACAGCACGCCGGCTACCGCGCAGCCGAAGGCCGAGAGCACGAAGATCAGGCGCTTGGTCGGCACCACCCGCACGCCTACAGAGACGGCGGCCTCCTCGTTGTCGCGAATCGCCTGCGCTGCGGTGCCGAGGCGGCCGCGCAGCAGTGCGAACACGCCCCAGGCCAGCAGCACCATCGCGCCCAGTGCCGCCCAATAGGTGTACAGGCGGCGCTCGCCCGGTTCGAACTGCTGCAGCGCGATCAGAGACGTGCCCGTCTCGCCCTGGATCATCGGGTCCAGGTTGACCAGCATGTGGGCCAGCGAGGCCATCACCCACATGCCGATCGCGAACTCGCCTTCTTTCAGCCGAAGCATCAGCCACGACAGCGGCCACGACAGCAGGCCGGTCGCGAGGGCTGCTGCGGCGAGCGCCGCGTAGGCCGGGATGCCGCCGTCGGCCAGGCGCACCGCGAAGTACGCGCCGAGCCCAAAGAAGGCCTGCTGGCCGACGGACAGCAGTCCGGCGTAGCCGGCCAGCGCGTTCCACATCAGTGCGAGGATGCCGTACACAAAGAGTACGGTCAGACGCTCGATCCAGGCGTCCGGTGCGGCCAGCGGCAGCAAGGCGAGCGCGAGCTGCACGCAGGCCACGGTGCCGACCGCGGCCAGCGAGAGCGGACTCCAGCGGGCGACCCGGGGAAGGGAGGTGGTGTTCATGGCGCAGCGGTACGGGCCGCAGGATGGGTGGGTCGGTGCAGCAGCCGCGACAGCGGGCCAAGGCCGGCGACGCGCACCAGCAGGACGGCAAGGAAGACCACGTGGCCGGCGATCAGGAAGCCTTGCGGATGCAGCTTCGCGCCGAGGCTTTGCGCGACGCCGAGCACGATGCCGCCGGCCAGCGTGCCCAGCAGCGAGCGCGGGCCGCCGATGATGATGGCCTCGAAGGCGAAGATCAGTTGCATAGGCCCGGTGTAGGGGTCGAAGGTGGCCCGCATCGCGAGAAAGGCGCCGGCCACGGCAACCGTCATCAGCGCGATCGCGGTGGCCAGCGCGAACGCCGCGCGCGCGTTCACGCCGACGAGCTCGGCAGTCGCCGGGTCCTCGGAGGCGGCACGGATGCGGCGGCCCATCGCGGTGCCGCGCAGGAACCACTGCAGCCCGCCGAGCATCACGATCGCGGTTGCGAAGGTCAGCAGCGGCAGGTGGCCGACGGCGATGCCGCCCGGCAGGATGAAGCCGTCGTAGCTCAGCGTATCGATGTACGGCGCGAGCGAACGCGTGTCCGCGCCGAAGAGCTGGAACATCGAGTTGTCGAGGACCCCGGCCAGGCCGAAAGTGGCCAGCAGCGGCACTAGCGCGCCGGCGCGGGCGCTGCGCTCGAGCACGAGCCGGTGCAGCACCCAGCCGAACAGCGCCATCGCCGGGACGACGATGAGCAGGCCGGCGAACGGGTGAATCTCCCAGCGGTCGGCCAACACGAAGAGCGCGTAGGCGGCGACGATGGCGAGGCTGCCGTGCGCGAGGTTGATCACGCGCATCACGCCGTACATGAACGACAGCCCGCAGGCGAGCAGCGCGTAGTAGCCGCCCAGAAGCACGCCCTGGATCAGTTGGTTCAGGTTATCCATGCGCAGCGCTCCGGTGCCGGTGGCCGAAGTAGTGGTCGAGGATCTCATCGCGCGACATTTCGCCGGCGCGCCCGACGGCGACGATGCGTCCCTCGAGCATGCAGACGACGCGGTTGGCGACGGAGGTGGCGCGCTGCAGGTCCTGCTCGACCAGCACGATGGTCGTGCCGGAGGAGAACAGGCGCTCCAGAGAGTCGTACACGCTCTGCACGGCCAGCGGCGACAGGCCGAGCGATACCTCGTCGAGCAGCAGCACGCGCGGGTTGGTGATCAGTGCCCGGCCGATCGCCACGGCCTGCTGCTGGCCGCCGGAGAGGGTGCTGGCGGGGGCGCGGAGCTTGGGTCGCAACTGCGGCAGGGCGTCGAGGACCGTCTCGAGGTTCCAGTGGCCCGTGCGGCCGGCCGATTCCGCGACGCGCAGGTTCTCCTCCACGGACATCGATGCGAACAGGCACCGGCCCTCGGGGACCAGCGCCATCCCGAGCGCGGCGCGCCGGTGTCCAGGCAGCGCGGTGACGTCGATGCCGTCCAGCATGATGCGGCCGCGCGAGGCCGGATGCACGCCGGCCAGCGTGCGCAGCAGCATCGTCTTGCCCGCGCCGTTGGCGCCGACGAGTGCGATCTTCTCGCCTTCGGCGACGTCGAGCGTGAAGTCCTGGAACGCGCGCAGCAGGCCGTGGCGGCCTTCCAGTCTCTCGATGGCGAGCAGCGTCATTGCGGCGTCCCGAGGTAGGCGGCCACGACCGCCGGATCCTTCAGCACCGACCGCGGCTCGCCTTGCGCGAGCACGCGGCCGGCATCCATGCAGACCAGCCGCGTGACGACCTGCAGGAGCACGTGAACGATGTGCTCGATCCAGACGATCGCGATGCCGCGGGCATGCATGCTGCGGATTGTCTCCACGAGCAGCGCTGCCTCGCCGTCGGTCAGCCCGCCGCCGATCTCGTCGAGCAGCAGCAGCTTCGGTCCGGTGGCCAGCGCCCTCGTCAGCTCCAGGCGCTTGCGCTCCAGCAGGCCGAGCGCCTCCGCCGGCCGATTGGCCAACGGCAGCAGTCCGCACAGGCTGAGCGCGTCGATCGTGCGCTCGCCAGCCTCGGCCCGGCCGAAGCCGCCGCCGTGCGTGGCCGCGGTGTAGACGTTCTCGAACACGGTCATCCCGCCGAAGGGTCGCGGCACCTGATGCGTGCGCGCGATGCCGCGCCGGCAGCGCTCGGCGGCATTGAGGGCGCCCACTTCGTCGTCCAAGAAGCGCACCGTTCCCTCGCCGCGACAGGCGCCGGACAGCACGCTCAGCAGCGTAGTCTTGCCGGCGCCGTTCGGCCCGACGATGCCCAGCGCCTCGCCGGGTGCGACGTGGAAATCCATGCCGTCGATCACGACCAGCGAGCCGAAGCTCTTGCGCAGCCCCCGCGCGTCGAGCAGCGCGGGGGCTGAGGTCACCGCCCCGTCCATCGCCGCGCCGTCAGGCGTAGGGCAGGAGCTTGCTTGCGACCGGGATGTTGCGGTCGCCCGAGTTCTCGGTGATGACGTATTCGTAACGGTACTTCGCGCCGCTCGGTGCCTTCACCCACTGCGTACCGATCAGCACCGCGGTCGCGACGTTGGGCACGGGGCCCTTCGTGAAGTCGATCGTGCCCATCATCGTCGTGGCCTTCAGGCTGCCGAGCGCCTTGGCGACTGCGGCCTTGTCCTTCGGGTTCGTGCTGGTCTTCAGTGCCTCGACGCCGAGGTCGATCAGCGACATCGATGCACCGAGCTGCTGGTTCCACTGCTTCCTTGCGGCGGCTTCGTATCCGTCGACGAGCTGCGCCCCGGTGACGCCAGTGAGCAGCGACTTGTACGGGAAGGTCTTGTGCCAGTAGCAGCCGCTGGAGAGGTTGAAGCCCAGCGGCCCCAGCGCCTCGACGGTCGACGGGAACAGGCCGGTCTTCGCGACCTGCGCCACCTTCACCTGCTTCGTGAAACCCTGCTGTGCAGCCTGGCGCCAGAAGGTCGCGAAGTCCGGCGGGATCGGGAAGGTTACGAACAGCTCGCACTTCTCGGCCTTGAACTTCGCGATCTGGGCCGAAAAGTCGGTGGTGCCGGTCTCGTAGGGGCCGGCATCGACGATGGTGTATCCGGCTGCCCGCAGCGCCGGAGCAAGACTCCCGCGGATCGCGTTGCCGTCGGCGTCGTTGGGCAGCAGCGCTGCGACCTTGCGGTTGTTCGGCACCAGCGACCACTGCGACAGATAGCAGTTCAGGAATTCCTTGACCCCGAACGAGAAGTGGAAGCTCCACTTGAACGGCGAGGGTTCGCCCGGCTTCGCGCCGCGGCCGAAATACCACGCCTCCCAAGGCATCACGGTCGACAGGCAGGGTACGCCGGCGGCCTCGCAGGCGTCGGACACCGGATTCACGGTCTCGGGGGCCGAGGTCACGAGCACCAGATCGACCTTCTCATTGCCGATCAGCGCCTTCGCGAGCTGGCTGGCCCGTGACGGGTCGGACTGCGTGTCGCGGTCGATGATCTCGACGGCGTAGTGGCGGCTGCCGATCGTCAGCCCGCCCGCCAGCGCCTTGCGCGCGAGGTCCAGCACGTGGCCGTCGGCCTCGCCGAATCCGGCCAGTGGGCCGGTGCGCGGGCTGATGAAGCCGATGCGAAGCCGGCTGGCGTCGGCGGGCTGTGCGAACAGCGCGCCCGGGGCCATCAGGGACAGGCCGGCGGCGCTGCCGGCGCCGAGCACGGCACGGCGCGACGGCCGGGCCGCGCGGGATCTCTCGATGTCTTTCTGGCTCATGCTTGTCTCCGTATGGTTCGAGATGCGGGATGCTCGCGGGCGAGCGGAAGTGCCGGGCCCGGAGGGCCTCAGCGGGACAGGTAGCCGCCGTCGGCGGCGTAGTAGTTGCCGGTGAGGAAGCTGGCTCGATCGCTCGCGAGGAAGCTCACCAGTTCGGCGACCTCCCGCGCTTCCCCCAGCCGGTCGAGGGCGTGAAGCTCGGCCAGCCCGCGACGCCCTTCCTCCGGGACGTTGTCGATCAGGCGCGTCCAGATGAAGCCCGGACCGACGGCGTTGCAGCGCACGCGCTGGCGGCCGTATTCCAGCGCGACCGTGCGCGTGAGGCCCACGACGCCGTGCTTGGCCGCCACGTAGGGCGCGAGGTCAGGGTGGCCGACCTGCCCGAGGATCGACGAGATGTTGACGATCGAGCCGCCTCCCCGGCGCAGCAGCGCCGGGATCTGGGCACGGACGCCAAGGAAGACGCCGCTCAGGTTGATGTCGATGACCTGGCGCCATGTCTCGGGCGTGTGCTCCGCGGTCTTGCGGAACTCGCCGCTGATGCCAGCGTTGTTCACGGCAATGTCGAGCCAGCCGAACAGAGCCTCGGCATGAGCGACCGCGATCGCATGGGCCTGCGGGTTCGTCACGTCGAGATGCAGGTAAGCGGCATGGCCGCCGGCACCGCGGATTTCGGAGGCGGCCTGCTCGCCGAGGTCGTCGACCACGTCGCACAGCAGCACCTGTGCGCCCTCGGCCACCATCCGCTCGGCGATCGCGCGGCCGATGCCCATTGCCGCGCCAGTCACCAGCGCGGCCTTGCCTTGCAGCTCCATGGTTCCTCCGCGCTCAGGAAACGGTCATCGCGCCGTCGCACACGAGCTCTGCGCCGGACACCGTGCGCGACAGGTCGCTTGCGAGGTAGAGCGCCGCGTTGGCGATGTCCTGCGGCAGGCTGGTGACGCCGAGCGGACTGGCGGCTTTCATCTGCGCGTAGGCCTCGTCGCGATCCTTGAAGAGGCCCAGCGAGACGAAGTCGCCCAGCAGCTTTTCGCCCATTTCGGTCTCGACCAGGCCGGGGTGGATCGAGTTGACGCGAATGCCGTAGCCGAGCCGTCCGAACTCCACGGCAGCGGCCTTGCTCAGCAGCCGTACTGCACCCTTGGAGGCGGAGTAGACGCCCAGGCCGGGTGTGCCGATCAGACCGGCCACCGAGGACAGGTTGACGATCGAACCGCCGCGGCCCGCTGCACCGCCGGGCTTCATCCGGCGCACGGCGTGCTTGTGCCCCAGCAGCACGCCGGTGACGTTCACCGCCATCAGCGCCTCGATGTCGGCGAGGGTCACGTTCTCGATGAGGCAGGTCTGCTCGATCCCCGCGTTGTTGACGAGCACGTCCAGTCCTCCGAAGTCGGCGATCGCCGCATCGAGGATTCGTTCCCATGCGTCCTCGCGCGAGGCGTCGTGCGCCACGTAGCGCGCCCGTCCGCCATCGGAGCGGATGTCCGACGCGACCGCCTCGCCGCGGTCGTGCCGCACGTCGCCCAGCATGACGGCCGCGCCGGCCCGCGCGAACGTGCGGGCCACTTCCTCGCCGATGCCGCCGGCCGCGCCGGTGACTACCGCCACCCTGTTGTTCAGGTTCACGGATCTGCTCCTCTCGCGGCTTCAGGCGGCCACCTTGGCGACCTTGTCGTGGGTGACCTTCAGTACCTGCTCGACGATCGCGTCGGCGAAGGCCTCGTCGTTGATGTGGCAGTCGAACTCGCGCACCTCCACGCCGGCGGGCAGCTCGGCGCGGATCGCCTGGGCGAATACCGGGCACAGCGACGGGTCGTGCAGATGGCCCTCGGGGCTGTCGTGGTTCGAGAAACCCTTCAGCGGCACGAAGAACGACACCGGACCCCTGGCCTCGCGGATCAGGCCGCCCAGGTGGCGGGCCAGCTTGCGCAGCTCGTCGGCCTCGGTACGCACGGCGGTCAGCGCGTGGTTGTGCATGTGGTAGCGCTTGCCGGGGAACTGCTGCCTGGCCATCTCGATTGGGCCGGCGACCATGAAGTCGGCGTTGCCGGGCGCAAAGACGACCGGGATGCCCTTCTCCAGCGCCGCCTTCGAACGGTCCGGACCCGCGCTGCACAGGCCGTCGTTCAGGAAGTCGTTGTGCTCGACCACCGAGGTATCGACGACCGCTGCGACGTCGCGCTCCTTCACGAGCTGGTCCAGCGCCATCCCGCCGGTACCCAGCGTGTGGAAGACCATCACCTCGTAGCCGTGCTGCTCGAGCGCCTTGCGAACCCGCACCGTGCAGCGGTCGATGGTGCTCAGCGTGCCCATCGCGACCAGCGGCCTGGACTCTTCGCGCACCGGCGAGTAGCCCCTGGCCATCGACGCGGTCGCGATCGCGGCGTTGCGGAACACGTCTCGCGTGATGCTGTTCAGGCCCGCGATGTCGCACACCGGGTTGAACATGACGATGTCCTTGGCGCCGACGAAGGGGCGCGTGAAGCCCGAGGCCATCGTCGACACCATCACCTTGGGCATCCCGTAGGGAAAGCTCTGCATCACGACGGTGCCCAGCGCGGTGCCCATCGATCCACCCACGCCGATGACTCCACTGATCGGCGTCCTGGCGTGCAGCGCCTGCGCGCACTTGACCGCGCCTTCGATCATGACGGCCTGGCACTTGCCTTCGTGCTTCAGGTCGCGCACTTCCTGAAGCGTCTTTCCGGCTGCTGCGGCGACCTCGGCCGGCTGGATCTCCGCCTTGTCGTCGACCTGCGAGCGGATGCTCGCGTCGAGATGGATCACGTCCACGCCGTTGGCTTCCAGCGTCTGGCGTACGAAGCGGGCTTCCTCCGCCTTCGTGTCCAGCGTGATGATCATCAGGACCCTGGGTTTGCTCATCGCTCGTCTCCTCGTTTGCGTATGTGTTTGCCCGCCGCCGCGGAAGGGAAATCCGGAGCTACGGAGGGTTCAGCTCCGCAGCCAGGCGAATGAAGAAGTCCAGGCTTCGCGGATTGGCCATCGCGTCCCGGTGGGCCGCCTTGTCGACAGGCGTGCCGAGCAGCAGCCGGCGAACGGGTACTTCCATCTTCTTGCCGGTGAGCGTTCGGGGGATCTCGTCGACTTGCCAGATCCGGTCGGGGACGTGGCGCGCCGAGGCCTGTGTGCGGACCGCGGCTTCGATGCGCGCGACGAGCGCATCGTCGAGCTCGATACCGGGGCGCAGCACGACGAACAGCGGCATGCAGCTCGGGCGGCCCAGATACTCGAGATCGACCACCAGGCTGTCGCGCACCTCGGGCAGCGCTTCGACGACGCGGTAGATCTCCGCCGTGCCCATGCGGATGCCGAAGCGGTTGATCGTCGAGTCCGAGCGGCCGAAGATGACGCTCGTACCCTGTTCCGAGAAGCGGATCCAGTCGCCGTGCCGCCACACGCCGGGAAACGTCTCGAAGTAGCTTTCGCGATAGCGGCGATGCCCCGGGTCGTTCCAGAAGCACACCGGCATCGAGGGCATCGGCTGCGTGACGACCAGCTCGCCGACCTCCCCTACCACCGGGCTCCCCTGCTCGTCGAAAGCGTAGGCGGCCACGCCCAGCTCGCGGCACTGGATCTCTCCGGCCTGCACCGGCAGGCCCGGCGCGCAGGCGACGAAGCCCGAGGCGATGTCCGTCCCGCCGCTGATGGACGCCAGCCAGACATCGCGCTTCACGTCGTCGTAGACCCAGCGGTACGCTTCGGCGGGTAGCGGCGAACCGGTGACGTTGATCGCTCGCAAGGCGGTCAACGGGGCGATCTCGCGCGGCCGCAGCCCTTCCTTCCGGCAGTCGGCCAGATACGCGGCACCGCAGCCGAACAGCGCGACCTCCTGCTCCTCCAGGAAGCGCCACAGCGTCGCCGGTTCCGACCACGCCGGATTGCCGTCGTACAGCACCGGCACGCCGCCGACGAGCAGGGCGCCCATCAGCAGGTTCCAGACGATCCAGCCCGTACTCCCGAGGAACAGCATGCGATCGCCCTCGCGCAGATCGTGCTGGAGCGCCATCGTCTTCTGGTGCGTGAGGACGATGCCTCCGTGGCCGTGAACGATGGCCTTGGGCAGGCCCGTGGTCCCGGACGAATAGACGATCCACAGCGGGTGCGCGAACGGCAGCCGCTCGAAGGACAGCGGCGCATCCGCGGCGATGGCTTCGGCCCAGGACAGGCGGTTGCGCCATCCGGGCTCCGGCGGCTCGGAACCGCCGGGCCCAGGCACATGGATCACGTGCTCGATGCCGGGCAGCGCGGCGAGCAGTTCCTCGACGACCGCGCCGCGCGCGTGCAGCCTGCCGTTGTATCGGTAGCTGTCCACGGCCAGCAGCAGCCTGGGCTCGATCTGCCGGAAGCGGTCGGTCAGCACGGCCAGGCCCATGTCGGGCGAGCAGCTCGACCACACCGCACCCAGGCTCGCGCAGGCCAGGAAGGCGACCACGGTCTCCGGGCGGCTCGGCATGAAGCTGGCGACGCGGTCGCCGGCGCCCACTCCCAGACGGCGCAGCGTCGCAGCCAGCGCCCCGACGTCGCGCCTCAGCCGGGCCCAGGACATTTCGAGCAACGGTTCGCCCTCCGCCCGCGCGAGCAGCGCGCAGCGCTTGTCGGTCGCGTGGCGGAACACGTGCTCCGCGTAGTTCAGCCGCGTGTCCGGGAACCACTCGGCGCCCGGCATCTCGCGCCGGCCGAGCACGCGCTCCGGAGATCCGTCGGCCTGGACGTCGAAGAAGTCCCAGATGGAACGCCAGAACGCCTCGAGCTCGTCGACCGACCACGCCCACAGATCTGCGTAGTCGCGCTTCGCCGGGCCCAGGCCGCGGGCAGCCAGCCAGTCCTGGTAGCGGGCGAGCGTGGAAGCGGCGACCGCCTCGGGTGTCGGCAGCCACAGCGGCGCCGGCAGTGCAGTCGTACTCATCTCAGCAACTCGAGCAGCGCGTGCACGCCGGGCAGAGACAGATGCGGGCGCCGTCCTTCGGGCAGCGCGGCGAAGTCTTCCGCGCCGGACAGGCCGGTGTGCACTCCTACGGACAGCGCGCCGCCGCGCAGCGCCATTGCGTTCTCGAGGGTCGGGTCGTCGCCGACGACTGCGATGTCGGCCGGCACGGCGCCGAGATGCTCGCAGGCGACCTTCAACGCGCTCATCGACGGTTTGCCGACCACGATGGAGCGCTTGCCGGTGACGCTGCGCACTGCGGCGGACAGCGCCCCCGAGATGCCCAGGGTGCGACCCTCGCGGCTGGCCAGGGTCGCGGCCGAGGAAACCGTGTAGAGCGCTGCGCCGCCCCAGACCGCGCGGCACGCCGCGTCCAGATCGGCAAGGCCGAACTGCGGGTGCCAACCGATCAGCACCGCGTCTGCGTCGTCCGTCCGGGCCGGAGAGCGCACGATGTCGAATCCGGCTTCGACCAGCGGCCGCCAGACACCTTCGACGCCGAGCACGAGGACGCGTCGATGGCCCTTGCGGCGGAACACCGTCACCGCCACGCTCAGCGGCGTCAGCGTGCGGTCGGTGTCGACATCGAACCCGGCTTTGGCCAGCGCGTGCGCCAATTGCAGCGGAGTCTTCGTCGAGCCGTTCGTGAAGGTGACGAAAGGCGTACCGCGTTGGTTCAGCAATGCCAGCGTCTGCAGCGCGCCGGGCAGCGGCTGGTAGCCATTGAGGTGCCGGTCGGCCAACGCCAGCGTACCGTCGACGTCGAACACGAAGCCGCGCGAGCGGCGCAGGCGTTCCCGCGTGGCGTGTGAGTTCATCGGATTTGTCCCTCCGGGGTCTCGCCGCGGCGCGACAGCGCCATGACGAACCCTTCGCGTTCGAGGCGCACCTCGTCGAGGTCGCCCCGCGATCTGAGCGACTCCAGCAGCTTCTCGACCGGCGCCAGCACCGGGCTGTACCTGCGCCGGCAAGGTCCTGCCGCGATCATTGCGTCGACCTGGTCCGCCGGCATCACGGCGCGCAACAGGAACTCCTCATCCGGGAGGCCGGCGGGGAAGCGCCCCCGCAGCTCGTCGAGGCCAGGCATCGGCGACTGCGCCGCGAGCTCCTTCGCGCGCGGAAGTTCGAGGATGCGGTCGCGGACGTTGCCGTCCATCGGGACCGGCGGCGTGCCGAAGCGGCCGATCACATAGCGGATCACTTCGTCCGGTACGGTGGCGTAGCGCTGCGGAGAAAGCACGTTCATCACCGCCATCGTCGCGACGACCTGGGAGAACGGCGTGACCATGATCGGATAGCCGAGCTCGGCGCGAACCCGCTCGACCTCGACGTAGACCTCGGCCATCCGGTGTTCCTGCCGCATCTCGCGCAGTTGCCGGCGCATCGTGCCGAGCATCCCGCCCGGCAGTTGATGCTGAAAATAGCGGGCGTCGTACTCCTGCGGCGCGCCTTGGGGCAGGCCTTGGGCCTTCGCCAGCGCGACGAAGTACGCACTGACGCGGGCCGCTGCGTCCATGTCGAGGTCCACCGCGTACTGCTGGACCAGCAGGTTCGCGACCGTGTTCTCGACCGCCGGCTGGCCGCTGCCGTTGCCCAGCGGACGCGCTGCCGTATGCAGCGCGTCGATGCCGAGCCCGGGCGCGATCGCGTAGGTGAACGGCGCGAGGCCGATCGTGCAGTGCGAGTGCAGCTCCAGCGGCGTGGCGCCCACGGCCTCGCGCAGAGCCGGCAGCAGCGTACGCGCGCGTTCCGGCGTCAGCAGCCCTCCCGGGTCTTTCAGGTACACCCGACCGATCGTCGGCTCGGCGGCCAGGCGGCGGGCCATGGCGGCGAAGAACGCGTCGTCGTGGAACGCACTGACCGTATAGACCAGTGCGCCGACGATCTCGCGGCCGCCGGCTCGCGAGATCGCCCGGCAGCTGTCGATCACGGCGTCCGCGTCGTTCATCGGATCCATGACCATGAAGCGCTCGACACCGTTGCGCACGAGCAGCTGGTACGACAGGGCCATCAGCTCGGGGTGCGCAGTCTCCCACGAGATGAAGCGCATGCCCGTCGACAGGAAACTCAGCGGCGTGCGCGGTGCGTATTCCTTCATCAACCGGAAGCGCTCCCATGGGTCTTCCTTGTGGAAGCGGACCGTGACGGCCATGTGCGTGCTGCTGCTGAAATCGATAGCGTGGTAGCCCACCTGGTCGAGCACGGGAGCGATCTCGAGCATCATGCCCGTACGAAGCCCGGTCGCTCCCCACAGGCTCTGGTTGCCGTCGCGCAGGGTGGTGTCTATGAACTGGAGGCGATGGGTACTCATGCGGGGAGTCCTGCGGCGGCGTTCGCCGAGCGGTCGGCCAGCCAGCGGCCGAGGAAGCCGGTGTCCACGCCGCCGGCGGCGAATTCCGGGGTTGCAAGCACCTCGCGGTGCAGCGCCTGGTTGGTTCGGATACCGGTGAGCCGAAGCTCGGCAAGTGCAGCGTCGAGCCTGCTCAGTGCTTCCTCGCGTGTGGAGCCGTGTGCGATGACCTTGGCGATCATCGAGTCGTAGAACGGCGGGATCGACGCGCCGTCCTCGATGTGGGTGTCCACGCGCAGGCCGGCGCGATCCGGGAAGTGCGCTTCGATGACGCGGCCCGGCGACGGCAGGAACCCGCGGGCCGGATCCTCGGCGTTGATGCGACACTCCACTGCATGTCCCTGCTGCCGGATGTCGGACTGATCGAGCGCCAGCGCATGGCCTTCGGCAACGCGCATCTGCTCGGACACGAGATCCAGACCCGTGATCATCTCCGTGACCGGATGCTCGACCTGGATGCGCGCATTCATCTCGAGGAAGTAGAACTTCTGTCGCGCGACATCGACGAGGAACTCCACCGTGCCCAGGCTGCGGTAGTCGATGCGGCGCGCGAAACGCACGGCAGCGGCGTGCAGCTCCCGGCGCATGCGTCCGGACAGGTGCGGTGCCGGCGCCTCCTCGATTAGCTTCTGGTACCGGCGTTGCACCGAGCAGTCCCGGTCTCCGAGATGGATGACGCTCTCGCCGTCCCCAAGAACCTGCACTTCGACGTGGCGTCCCTGCGTGACGAAGCATTCGATGTAAATGCGGCCGTCCCCGAACGCGGCCAGAGCCTCTGCGCTGGCGAGATCGAACAGCGCTCTCAGGTCCGCCGGCGTATCGGCGCGTTTCAGGCCACGGCCGCCTCCTCCTCCGACCGCCTTGATCAGCACCGGGTAACCGACCTGATCGGCCAAGTGCAGCGCCTCGTCGAGCGAAGCTACCGGGCCGCCCGGCGTCGT
This sequence comes from Burkholderiales bacterium 70-64, assembly GCA_001898645.1. Taxonomy (GTDB): domain Bacteria; phylum Pseudomonadota; class Gammaproteobacteria; order Burkholderiales; family Burkholderiaceae_E; genus Zeimonas. The sequence goes on along the minus strand of MKUQ01000016.1, from coordinate 31,717 downwards.
CGGCACCCCGGCCTGCTCGGCGATGCGGCGTGCTTCGAGCTTGTTGCCCACGCGGTCGATCTGCTCGGCGGTCGGACCGATGAAGACCAGGCCGTGGCGTTCGCAGGCGGCGGCGAATTCGGCGCGCTCGGACAGGAAGCCGTATCCTGGGTGTACGGCCTGGCAGCCGGTGCCCAGCGCGGCGGCGACCACTGTTTCGATCTTCAGGTAGCTGTCGGTGGAGCGTGCGGGTCCAATGCACACCGCACGGTCCGCGAGGCGTGCCCCCAGGCTTTCGCGGTCAGCGCTCGAGACCGCCAGCACCGACCCGATGCCCAGGCGCCTCAATGTGCGGATCACGCGCACCGCGATCTCGCCGCGATTGGCCACGAGCACGCGGCGGATGCGCGCGGGCTGGCGGGTCGAAAGGAAGCCGTCGCTCATCGCCGCTCCACGGCCGGATGCACGCGAACCAGGACCTGGTCGTACTCGACAAGATGCGCATCGGGGGCGACGATCTCGACGACCTCGCCGCTCACTCCGGCGGCCACCGAATTCATCAGCTTCATGACTTCGATGATGCCGATCACGGTGTCAGGCTCAATGCGGCTGCCGATCGCGACGAACGGATCGGCTCCGGGCTTGGGGGCACGGTAGAAGGTGCCCAGCATCGGAGCCTTGATTTCCACGAGACCGCTGGCTGCGGCGGCCGGCACGGGGCTGACGGTCAAATCTCCCGTCGGAGCGGGTGCCGATGGCGCCGGCAGGGCCAGCTGTTTCGCCACAACGGTTTCGGCCGATCCGGCACCACGACGACGCAGGTCCAGCTTGAGACCGTCCAGTTCGAGATGCAGTTCATCGAAGTGGGAGGCTTCGAGCAGACGGATGATGCGTTCGACGTCTTCGTGGGAGATGCTCATTCGGAACTCTTCGGACAATGCAGTGGCCGACGCACCTTCGAGGTGCGCTCGATACTCGTTTCGGGAACAGTACGGCCGGGCGGCCAACGACGACGATCAGCAGCCGCTCTTGCGCTCGCGAGCCGGTGCGGCTCAATTCAAGCAGGGATGCGACGGTATGTCACGGTGGTCTCCGGTCGTTCTCTCTGGCTTCGCTTCTGATGGGAAAGTGTTGCGCCGCTTCGTCAGCTCCGCTACCGTGACGTGTCAGATTTTCTCCAGGTGAAAAGTTGGATGCGTGACTACAGAGTGAAAACCATCCGCGCGCTGGATCGCGGACTGGAGGTTCTGGGTTATCTGCAGAAGGCGCGCACGGCAAGCCTGCATGACCTCCATCTCGCGACCGGCCTGCCGAAGGCGACGCTGACGCGCGTGCTGGCGACGCTCGAGGGACGCGGACTCATCTGGCAGCGCTTGGCAGACGGCGCATTCATGGCCAGCCACTCCTACCTGCCGCGTTCGCCCCAGGTCAACGACGAAGGCTTCCTTGTCGAGGTGGCTGCGCCGATTCTCGAGCGGCTGTGCCACCAGGTGAATTGGCCGTCTGTCCTCGCGGTGCCGCGCCTGATGCATATGGAAGTCATCGAGACGAACCGGCCGCGGTCGTACTTCTCGCACCTCGCACTCGGCCCGATCGGCTTTCGCATCAACATGCTGCGCTCGGCCACCGGCCGTGCCTATCTGGCCTTCTGCGGCGAGGACGAGCGGCAGGCCGTCCTGCAGCGCCTCGCGGCGAGCAACGATGCCGGCAACTACATGGCCAGAAAGCCGGCCGCCGTGCAGAAGGTGCTCGAGGAGACGCGCCAGCAAGGCTATGGAAGCCGCGCTGCCGACTTCGGCGGCCATTTCGAGAAGACGCGACGCGAGTTCGACGATCAGCGAGACTCGATAGCCATCCCCATCTGGGTTGGCGAGGAGGTCATCGCCGTCGTGAACCTCACCTGGATCCACAAGGTCGCGACGGTGCAGCAGATCGTCAAGACCTGCCTGCCGTACCTGACGCAGGCGACGCGGGAGATCTCGGTGAAGCTGGTGGCGGGCTGAACCTGCTCAGGAGCGCGGCGGCCGCTCCGGCGGCCCGATCCACGACATCACCCCCCACAGACATCGCCGCATCGAGCGTGCGGCAGCTTCGAACGCCATCGGGTTGACATCCGGTCGCGTGTGTTCGAGCATATGAAAAAATGCAGAATGTAATTCTGCATTTCAGAATTAAGGCCGCCCTTGGCCGTGGTCGACCCGCCAACGCAGGAGCCGATACGTGAGACCCGAGGTTCGCAACGAGCGCCTGAGCGACGAAGAGTTCTTCCGGATCCGCACCGAGGAGGTGCTTCCCCAGTGGGAAACCGGGCGGGCGCTGCGCGATCTCGACGAATGCATCGCCGCCGCGCGCGAGCTGTCACGCGGGAAGAACCAGGCGCTCAAGCTCAAGGCCGCGAAGGAGGCGGGCACGCACGTGCTGATCCCGCAGTTCGGCCGTGCGCTCACCGAGTACGTGATCGATGGCCTGCAGTTCGTCGAGCGGGAAGCCGACCTCGCGCCGAACGGATCATGGCTGATCTATTCGGACTCCTATACTCGCAAGAACGACTACCGAAGCGCGGCCATGGGCATCGAACGCAGCCGCAAGGAAGGCATGTCGATGCTCAACGGCTGGCCCGTCGTGAACTTCGGTGTCGAGGAGGCACGGCGCATCATGCGGGCGAGCGAGGTTTCGCTGCATTTCAACTCCACCGACGAAGACGGACGCCTCGCCTCGGAGATCGTGCTCGCGGCCGGCTGGAGCGGATGCTCGGTGCGTTCGCTGCAGGAGGTCATCGCGCACTGCAAGAGCATCCCGCTGGCCGAGGAGATCCGCATCAATCAGTACGAAGCGCGCCTGGCCGCGATCTATACCGAGAACGGTGTTCCGATCTGCCCCTGGAACGCGTGCAACCTGTCGGGTTACGACAGCGCCGGCTACCACTCGTTCGTCTGCGTCTCCGAGGCGCTGCTCGCCGCGGCGCAGGGCGTGAAGTACCAGTTCATCGAGCACGGGCTCGGCATGAACCTGATCCAGGATATCGCGATGATCCGGGTCACCGAACGGCTGTGCGAAGAATACTGCGCGCGCTTCGGCTTCGGCGACGTGGAGTTCTTCACCGGCGCCTTCCCGTTCCTGGGCGCGTGGCCGCCGGGCGAGGACGAGGCCAACGCGATGATCGCGTGGAATGCGGCGGTTCCGATTCTGGGCGGCGTGCCCGGTGTCGTGCTGAAGTGCCAGGACGAAGCGCGCGCCACGCCGACGAAGGAGGGCATGGCCCGTTCGGTGAAGCTCGCCAGGCACATGCTGCGGCTGATGGGCACCCAGCGGCTGCCCGAGAACGCGAAGCTCGCGCAGGAGGAGGCGATGATCGAGCTCGAGGTTCGTGCGCTGATGGAGAAATGCCTCGAAGCGGCCGGCGGCGACATGGCGATCGGCCTGTGCAAGGGCGTGGAGGTCGGCTGGATCGATACCATGCTCACGCCGTGGAAACACAACCACGGGAAGGTCCGCGTCGTTCGCGACGCGGAGAATGCGGTGCGCTACCTCGATGCCGGCAACATCCCCTTGCCGAGGGAGGTTCTCGAATACCACCGCGAGAAGGTCGCCGAGCGCGAGCGCAGGGACGGCCGCAAGGTCACGTTCGACACGGTCGTCGCGGACCTGCAGTTCGCTTCGGTGATCCGGTGAGTGCCGTGCGTGCCGGCGCCCGGGCATCCGTCCGTTGCGACGTCCGCAGCGCCGTGCCGCCATCGCTGCTCGGCGAGCGCTCGGTCGCTCCGGCAGTGGCAGCGATCGTGGCCTCGATCGGGCGCGACGACTTCACGGCACGGCTCGTCGGGCTGCTCGCCGCCGCCGGCTTCGATCAGTGCAACGTCTTCAGCGTCGACGACGCGGGAAGCGCCCGGCCGTTCTTCTACTGGAACCGATCGCAGCCGCTGGATCACGCGCGTCGGGTCCGGCGCTACGTGGAGGAAGGCCTGTTCGCGCAGGATCCGGCACTGCGCGAGCTGCGCGGGCGTCGTCCGGACGCGCTGCGCCCGCGGTTCTTCCGCAGCGAGGAGATCGCCGACAGGCACTACCGCCACTATTTCTTCGAAGAGGCCGGCCTGGGCGGAAAGATCGCCGCATTCGAGCGCAACGCCGCCGACCAGGTATACGCGAACCTCTACGTGTGCCGCGCCCGGGCGTGGCCGCAATCGAGCCAGCTCGAGAGCCTGCTCCTGCTGGCCGATATCGTCCTGAACAGCATCCTCAAGCATCGCGAGCTCGATGCGCACGTGCCCGAACGCGAGAGCGCCGGCCGGCTCGATCTCGTGCGCCGGCTGCTTGCGCGCGGCTCGGCGCGTCTGTCGTCGCGCGAGATCGAGGTCTGTGCGCGGCAGCTGGCGGGCCAGACGAGCGAGGCGATCGCGCTCGAGTTCGGCATCGCCGAGAGCTCCGTGGCCACGTATCGCAAGCGGGCCTACGAGAAGCTGGGCATCTGCAGCCGCAACGATCTGTTCGCGCTGTGCCTCTCGGCTGCGCGGACGCGACACTGAATCGCTTGGGGTGCGCATCGGGCAGCCAAGGTGCGGCTTAGCGCGGCGCAGGCGCGAGCGCACCGTTCAGGTCGCACGCGCCTCGAGGCGGTTACGTGCCGCGCCCCCCGCGGCGATCTGCACCACGCCGGCCGCCAGGCCGACGGCGACGCCGAACTGCCAGGCGCGCTGGTACGAGCCGAGCATGTCGAGCACGAGGCCGCCGCCCCAAGCGCCGACGAAGGAGCCGAGCTGATGGCTCAGGAACGCGATGCCGGCGAGCGTGGCCATGAAGTGCACGCCGAACGTCTCGGCGACGAGGCCGTTCACGAGCGGGATCACGCCGAGCCACAGCAAGCCGATGGCGGCTGCGAACAGCAGCGTCGAGGCTTCGGTCGCCGGCAGCGCGAAGTAGATCGCGATGAACGCCGAGCGCAGGAGGTAGATGAGCCCGAGCAGGATGTGCTTCGGATACCGCCCACCCAGCCACCCGAAGAGCCAGGATCCGACGACGTTGAAGCCGCCCAGCACGGCAATCGCCTTGGCGCTCAGCATCGGATCGAGGCCGCAGATCGCGAGGTAGGTGGGCAGGTGCGTGGTGAGGAAGACGAGCTGCAGCCCGCAGACGAAGAATGCGCCCGACATGACGAGGTAGCGCCGGCTGCGCGCGGCGGCGCCGACGACTTCCCGCATGGTCCGGGCCTGCATGCCCGCGGCCTCGGCGGGTAGCCGGTCGACGTTGCCGGCCACGAAGGCCGCGGGGATCATCACGGCGGCCAGGGCGACGAAGCCGCCCAGACCGGCCTGCCAGCCGTCGCGCACGATGAGGCCCTGCGCGAGAGGCGCCGCGACGAACGTGCCGATCGAGCCGAGCGCCGAGACGACGCCCAGTGCGAGGCTGCGCGAGCCTGCGGGCACCGCGCGTGCCGTGACGCTCATCGCCAGGCCGGCGGCCGTGCACGCCAGCGCCATGCCGACCAGCACGCCGCTGCCCATGGTGATGCCGAACACGCCCGTCGCCTGCATCGTCCAGAGCAGGCCGGCACCGTAGAGCACCGCTCCGGCGAGCATCACCGCGCGGCAGCCGAGCGAGTCGGCCAATGCACCCACGAGCGGCTGCGCGAGACCCCAGACGATGTTCTGCACCGCGATCGCGAACGCGAAATCGGCCGTGCCGATGCCGAGCTCACGCGAGGCCGGAGCCACGAACAAGCCGAGGCTCTGCCGCATGCCCATGCTCAGGCTGAGCATCAGCGAGGCGCCGGCGAGGATCGGAAGCGTTGCGGGAGTTGCTCTTCGGTTCACGCGTTCCGCGCTTCTTCGGGCATGCGCGCAATCGCGCGGGCACGCGGCGCCCTTGCCGGCACCGCCGCCGCAGCGTACCGCAACGCTGCCGCTTTGTCTGTCCCCCGGCGCAAGGACAGACAGCGGCCGCAGCGCTGCACTATCCTCGATCGCGAGAAAGATCAGGAAAGGCAGGATGCCCGCTCACGTCCGCAATCGCCGACTCGACGACGACGAGTTCTTCCGCATCCGCAGGGAAGAGGTGCTGCCGCAATGGGAGACCGGCAGGCAGGTCGCCGATCTCGACGAATGCATCGCCGCCGCACGCGATCTCTCGCACGGCAAGAACATGACGGAGAAACTCGTCGAGGCGAAACGCAACGGCACGCACGTGCTGTTCCCGCAGTTCGGGCGCGCGCTCACCGAGTACATGATCGAGGGAATCCGCTTCGTGGCCGACGAGGGAGGCTTGGGCACGGAGGCGATCTGGAACATCTATTCGGACTCCTACACTCGCAAGAACGACTACCGCAGCGCCGCGGCGGGCATCGAACGCAGCCGCAAGGAAGGTATGTCGATGCTCAACGGCTGGCCGATCGTCAACTTCGGGGTCGACGAGGCGCGCCGCGTCATGCAGGCGAGCCGCGTGCCGCTGACGCTGAACTCCACCGACGAGGACGGGCGCCTGGCTTCGGAGATCGCGCTGGCGGCAGGCTGGAGCGCCGCGAACGTGCGCTCGCTGCAGGAGGTCATCGCGCACTGCAAGGACATACCGCTGGCCGAGGAGATCCGCATCAACCAGTACGAGGCGAGGCTGGCGGCGCTCTATACCGAGCGGGGCGTTCCGATCTGTCCGTTCAACGCGTCGAACCTGTCGGGATACGACAGTGCGGGATACCGCTCGTTCGTGTGCGTGTCCGAGTCGCTGCTCGCCGCCGAGCAGGGCGTGAAGTACCAGTTCATCGAGCACGGCCTGAACATGAACCTGATCCAGGACATCGCGATGATCCGGGTCACGGAAAGGCTGTGCTACGAGTACTGCGCGCGCTTCGGCTATCGCGACGTGGAGTTCTTCGCGGGCGCGTTTCCCTTCCTCGGCGCCTGGCCGCCGGGCGAGGACGAAGCCAACGCGATGATCGCCTGGAACGCGACGATCCCGATCATGGGAGGCTTCCCCGGCATCATCCTGAAGTGCCAGGACGAGGCGTTCGCCACGCCCACGAAGGAGGGCATGGCGAAGTCGGTCCGCCTGGCGCGGCACATGCTCACGCTGATGGGCAACCAGAAGCTGCCGCCCAACTCCGCGCTCGAGGAAGAGGAAGCCATGATCGAGATGGAGGTCAGGGCGCTGATGGAGAAGTGCCTGGAGGCCGGCGACGGCGACATGGCGATCGGCATGTGCAAGGGCGTGGAAGTCGGCTGGATCGATACGATGCTCACGCCCTGGAAGCACAACCACGGCAAGGTTCGCGTCGTGCGTGATGCGCAGAACGCGGTCCGCTATCTCGACCCGGGCGATATCCCGCTGCCCGACGCGGTGCGCGAGTACCACCGCGCCAAGATCACCGAACGGCAGCGCAGGGACGGCCGGAAGGTGGATTTCAACACCGTCGTACAGGATCTCCAGTTCGCCTCGATCCTGAAAGGAAGGAGCACATGACCGGCAGGAAGGTCGTCATCGGGACCATCGGGTCCGATTCGCACATGATCGGCGCGTGGGTGCTCACCAATGCGCTGAAGGAAGCCGGATTCGGCGTCACCTTCCTCGGTGCGGTCGTGCCGCAGGAGGAGTTCGTGAATGCCGCGGTCGAAACAGCCGCCGACGCGATCCTGGTCTCGTCGATGTACGGCATGGGCATTCTCGACTGCGAAGGGCTGCGCGAGCGCTGCATCGAGGCCGGGCTCTCGGACATCGTCCTCTATGCGGGCGGCACCGTGGCCGCGCCGCTCGAGCTCGAGAAGAACTGGCCCGAGGTGGAGAAGCGCTTCCGCCAGATCGGCTTCAACCGGGTGTTCCCGAACACCGTCACGACCGACGAGGTCATCCGCGTATTGAAGGGCGATCTCGGCATCGCGGAGCCCTCAGAGGAAGCCTGATGGAAGTCGTCCTGCTGGTCGATTTCGGGAGCACGCATACCAAGGTCCTCGCGGTCGACCTCGATCGCGAGGAAATCGTGGGCCGCTCGCAGGCCGTCACGACCGTCGAGGAAGACATCACGATCGGGCTGAACAATGCGCTGGAGCAGCTGTTCTCGCGCTTCGACATCACCGAGCGCGACATCGTGGCGCGCTACGCCAGCAGCAGCGCCGCGGGCGGCTTGCGCATGGCGGCCATCGGGCTGGTGCCGTCGCTGACGCTGGAGGCGGCGCGCAGGGCCGCGCTCGGCGCGGGGGCCAAGGTCGTCTGGTCCTCGGGCTACGAGCTCGACGAGTCGAGCGTGGAGGAGGTCCGCGCCGCCGCCTGCGACATCATCCTGCTGTCGGGCGGCACCGACGGGGGCGACAAGAAGACGATCATCGCCAACGCCACGCTGATCGCGCAGTCCGACATCGCTGCGCCCGTCATCGTCGCCGGCAACCGGACCGCGGCCGGCACGGTCCGGCGCATTCTCGACGACGCCGGCAAGAGCTCGTTCCAGGTCGAGAACGTGCTTCCGCTGCTAGATCGGCTGAACGTCGAGCCCGCGCAGGCGCTGATCCGCGACCTGTTCATCCGGCAGATCACCGCCGCGAAGGGGCTGAACCGGGCGCAGGAGTATATCGGCGACATCGTCATGCCGACGCCCAAGGCGACGCTGCAGGCGGCCGCGCTGCTTGCCGACGGCAGCGGCGACGAGCCGGGCATCGGCACGCTGCTGGTCGTCGAGGTCGGCGGCGCGACGATCAACATCCATTCGGTCGCCGACGGACGCCCTGCGGACGCGAAGACGGTGCTGCGCGGCCTGCCCGAAACGCGCACCAAGCGCACCGTCGAGGGCGACCTCGGCATCCGCTACAACGCGCCGACGATCCTGGAGTTCGTCGGGGCGGCGCGCTGCCTCGAGAGGCTGCGCACGGTGCTGCCCGATGCCCGCATCGATGCCGACGAGCTTGCGGCCCGTGTGCACAGGCTGTCGAGCGACGTCGGCCACGTGCCGAGCACCGATCTCGACGATGCCATCGATCGCGTGCTCGCCGAAGCGGCAGTATCGTTCGCCGTGGAAAGGCACGCGGGCACGCTCAAGCAGGAATTCACGCTCGCCGGCGAGGTCAAGGTCCAGGTGGGCAAGGACCTCACGCAGGTGACGAATCTCGTCGGCACCGGCGGCATCTTCAAGTACGGCCGCTGGCCGGAGAAGGTGCTCGCTTCCGCGCTCTACGACGCCGGCGTGCCGTGGAGCCTCAAGCCGATGAGGCCCGCGGCCTGGCTCGACCAGGGGTACCTGCTGTACGGCATCGGACTGCTCGCCGAGCATTCGCCCGGGAAGGCGCTGCGCATCGCGAAGAAGTACCTGAAACGAGTCGATCTGGACGGCGGAAACGCCCGGGGATTCCAATGAGCACCGCGAGCGCCGTGCACGTCGACGCCATCGCCGAGGAAACGAGGCTGGCGGCCTTTGCCCAGGCTTTCCCGCGCGAGCGGATACCCGAGGCTGCGGTCGAGGTCGTCCGGCATATCCTGCTCGCGGTCGCCGGCACGGCGATTGCGGGCGCGAGCGAGGACGGATGCAAGCCCCTGCGCGAGATGCTCGCGGATCGCGGCGGAAAGCCCGAATGCACGGTGTTCGTCTACGGCGACCGCCTTCCCGCCACGAGCGCCGCCCTGCTCAACGGCGTCATGTGCCGTGCACTCGATTTCTGCGATGCCATGGTGCCGGGCCTGCACATCGGCTCGTCGCTGGTGCCGGCCGCGCTCGCCGCCGCCGAGCTCAACGGAGGATGCAAGGGCAGCGATTTCGTTGCCGCGCTCACCGTGGGCGCGGAGCTGGCTGCGCGACTGAATCGCAGCGAGGCCGACTACGACGGCTTCGACCCGACCGGCGTGGCGGGCGTGTTCGCGGCCACGGCCGCGGCAGCACGCGTCCTCGGACTCGACGAGGCGCAGATGCGCAACGCGCTCGCGCTCGCCTTCAATCGCTGCGGCGGAAGCTTCCAGAGCAACGTCGACGGGTCGCTGGCCGTACGCCTGATCCAAGGCTGGGTCGCCGAATCGGGCGTGCATTGCGCGTTGCTCGCCCGCAGCGGGCTGACCGGACCCGCGCGGTTCCTGAGCGGCGTCTATGGCTACGAGCATCTCTTCTCCCGCGGCCGCGGCATCGTCGGGCACGCGGACCGCGGACTCGGCGAGGAGTTCCTGTTGCAACGGGCAGTATTCAAGAAGTACCCGAGCTGCGGGCTCACGCAGGGCGTCACCGAGCTCGCCTTGCAGGTCGCTGCCGAGGCGGACTGGACGTCGCAGCGGATCCGGCGGGTCGAAGTTCGCCTGCCTCCTTACGCGCACCGCCTCGTGGGTCATCCGTTCGCGATCGGCGAGAACCCGCGCGTGAACGCGCAGTTCAGCGCGCAATACTGCGTGGCCAGTGCGCTGCTCCGGAAGGCATCGAAGCTGCGCCATTTCCGCCCCGAAGAGATCCGCGATCCTGACGTGCGCGCCGTCATCGGGCGCATCGAGGTCACAGCCGATCCGGCGATGGAGGGGCGCGGCCACACCGCGGTCGACCTTGCGGTCGAGGCCGTGGACGGCACGCGGTACGCGAGGAGCCTGGACGTCGCGCCCGGCTTTCCGGGCCGGCCGCTGACCGGCGCCGAGCACCGCTCGAGGTTCGACGAATGCATCGACTACGCCGCGATCGCCCTTCCGCCGGCGCAGGCAGGGAGGCTCGTCGAGGCGATCGGCGCGCTCGACGAGCTCGACGACGTGCGCCTGCTCGCGAAGCTGATGGTCGCATCGGGCGCAGCGGCCCCGGAAGGCGCCCGATGATCCCGGACCCTGCGAACGAAGGGCCGGTCGGCCGGCTGCTGCACGTCCTTTGCGGCCTCAGCGCGGTGATCGGCGGCACCGTGCTGATCGCGATGGCGCTGATGACCGTCGTCAGCGTGATCGGACGGGCCGCGTTCGCCGCGCCCATCCTGGGCGACGTCGAGCTGGTGCAGCTGGGCTGCGCGGTATGCGTCGCCACGTTCCTGCCGTACACGCAGTTCCGGCGCGGCAACATCATCGTCGATTTCTTCACCGCGCGCGCTTCGCGGCGCACGCAATCCGGCATGGACGGGCTCGGCGCGCTGCTGTATGCGATCGTGATGGCGCTGATCGCCTGGCGCGCATTCGCCGGCGGCGAGTCGGCCCATGAAAGCGGCGAGACCTCGATGCTGATGTCGATGCCGCTCTGGATCCCGTACATGCTGATGGTGCCGGGCTTCGCGCTGTCGGCGCTGGTCGGGCTGTATCAGACGGCCCTGTACTGGACCCCCGGTCCGGCATGGAGGCGGTCGTGAGCACGATGGCGATCGGCCTGTCGCTGTTCGGCGCGATGCTGGTGCTGATGGCGGTCCGCGTGCCGATCGCGATCGCGATGTTCGTGCCCGGCGCCGCCGGCTATGTCCTGCTGGCGGGCTGGAACCCGCTGCTGGCCCACCTCAAGGGCGCCGTGTACGGGCGCGTGTCGGTATACGACCTCTCGGTGATCCCGCTGTTCATGCTGATGGGCGCGTTCGCGGTGCGCGGCGGATTGTCCAAGGCGCTGTTCGACTTCGCCAACGCGCTGCTGGGGCGCTTCAAGGGCGGCATGGCGATGGCCGGCGTGCTGGCCTGCGCGGCCTTCGGCTCGATCTCGGGCTCCACGGTGGCCACGACGGCGACGATCGCGCAGGTGGCATATCCCGAGATGCGCCGCCTCCGCTACTCGGGCCGGCTGGCCACCGCGGCGCTGGCCACCGGCGGCACGATGGGCGTGCTGCTGCCGCCGTCGGTCACGCTGATGGTCTACGCGATCCTCACCGAGCAGAACATTACGCGCACGTTCCTCGCGGCCTACGTGCCGGCGCTGCTCGCGGCGATCGGCTACATCCTGGCGATCGCGGTGTACGTGCGCATCAGGCCCGAGCACGCACCGCAGGCGCAGGGCGCATCCGCCGCGGCGATGGGGCATGCGGGGGCACGGATGTGGCCGATCGCGGTCATCTTCGTCGCGGTGTTCGGCGGCATCTACGGCGGCGTGTTCACGCCGACCGAAGGCGCCGCGATCGGCGCCGTGCTCACCTTCGCCCTCGCGCTGGCGCGGGGCGAGATGGACCGCCCGAGGTTCGTCGAGTCGATCCAGGCGACGGCGACGACCAGCGGCATGATCTTCATGATCTTCATCGGCGCCGACATGATCAATGCGGCGCTCGCCCTGTCTCAGCTGCCGAATCAGCTCGCCGACATGGTCGCGACCGCGCGCATCCCGCCGGTCGCGGTGATGGCGGCGATCATGGTGTTCTACATCGCGCTCGGGTCGGTAATGGACGAGATGTCGATGATCCTGCTCACGGTGCCGGTGCTGTTCCCGGTCATCCTGGGGCTCGACTTCTACGGCCTCGGGCCGACCGACAAGGCGCTGTGGTTCGGCATCCTCATCCTCACCGTGTGCGAGATCGGGATGATCTTTCCGCCGGTCGGCCTGAACGTCTACATCATGAACGGGCTGGCCAAGGACGTGCCGATGATCGAGACCTACAAGGGCGTGATGCCGTTCCTGCTCACCGACTTCATCCGGCTCGCGCTGCTGATCCTGTTTCCCGGCATCACGCTCTGGATGGTGCACCTGCGCACCTGAGAACCTTCAAACAAAGGAGACTCCGACATGGCCGATATCCTGAAGAAGACCGGCTTGTGCATTGCGCTGGCACTGGCCGGCGCGGCGATCGCCTCGGCGCAGACCGTCACGCTCAAGGTGCACCACTTCCTGCCGTCCGGCTCGAACGCGCACCAGAACCTCATCTCTCCGTGGTGCGACAAGATCGAGAGGGAGTCGGGTGGCGAGCTGAAGTGCCAGATCTACCCGGCGATGCAGCTCGGCGGCACGCCGCCCCAACTGCTCGACCAGGCGCGCGACGGCGTGGCCGACATCGTCTGGTCGGTGCCTACCTATTCGGCCGGCCGCTACGTCAAGACCGAAGTCTTCGAGCTTCCGTTCATGGTCGCGAACGCCAGGCAGGGCTCGCAGGCGCTGTGGGAGTACACGCAGAGGTTCTCGCTCGACGAGTTCAAGGGCGTCAAGCCGATCTTCATGCATACCACCGAGAGCTACGTCCTGCACTCGAACAGGCCGGTCAGGACCATGGCCGACCTGAAGGGGATGAAGATCCGCACCGCCACGCGCATCAGCGCGAAGATGATGGCGGCGCTCGGCGGCACGCCGGTCCAGATGCCGATGCCTCAGGTGCCCGACGCGATCTCGAAGGGGGTCGTCGACGGCGTGCTGGTGCCGTGGGAGGCGATTCCCGCGACCAAGCTGCACGAGATCGTCAAGTACCATCTCGACGCGCCGCCGGGTTCGCCGCGCTTCGTCAGCGCGATCTTCATGTTCGGCATGAATCAGGCGAGGTACGACGGCCTGACGCCGAAGCAGAAGAAAGTGATCGACGACAATTCGGGCCTCGCGGCTTCGGCGTGGGCGGGCGGCGTCTTCGATTCGATCATCGGGCCGTACTCGAAGCTCGCGCGCGACCGCGGCAACACGATCGACGTGATCGGCGCCGAGGAGCTGAAGAAGTGGGAAGCGGCCACCGCGCACATCGACGATGACTGGATCAAGGACGTCTCGGCCAAGGGCGCGGACGGCAGGAAGCTGGCCGCCGAGGCCCGGGCGCTGCTGGAGAAGTACAAGTAGGGAGTCAGCCGATCCGCGCCCGCTGCGCGCGCAGCCGCTCGAGGGTCGCGCCGAACGAGGCCAGGCGCCCGCGCTCCTGCTCGACCACCGTTGCCGGCGCGCGCTCGACGAAGCTGGGGTTGTCGAGCCGGGCGCGGGCCTTGCCGATCTCGGCTTCGATGCGCCCGATCTCCTTGTCGAGCCGCTGGCGCTCGGCCGCGACGTCGATCTCGATCTTCAGCATGAGGCGGGTCTCGCCGACGATCTGCACCGGGGCGACGGAGCCCGCGGGCAGCTCGGCGACGATCTCCACCGCGTCCAGGCGCGCGAGGGCGCGCAGGTAGGGCGCGTAGCCCGCCAGCCGGCCGGCGTCGCCGGCAGCGACCAGCGGCAGCCTCTGCGCCGGCGACACGCCCATTTCCCCGCGCAGGGCGCGGCAGGCATCGACGAGCGACTTCAGCTCGCCGATCCAGGCCTCGGCCGCCTCGTCGATGCGCGCGGGCTCGGCCTGCGGGTAGGGCTGCAGCATGATCGAATGGCGCCGCTCGGCGAGCGCCGCGTCCAGCTGCGCGCCGGCGAGGGTCTGCACGCCGCGCTCGCCGTAGCGCATCGCCAGCGGAGCGACCTTCTGCCACAGCTCCTCGGTGATGAACGGGATGATCGGGTGGGCCAGGCGCAGCACCGCCTCGAGCACGCGCAGCAGGGTGCCGCGGGTGGCGCGCGCGCGCGCCTCGGCACGGCGCGCGCCGGCATCGGCTGCGTCACCGGCTGTTCCGGCCTCCTGCAGGGCGACCTTGGCGAGCTCCAGGTACCAGTCGCAGTACTCGTTCCAGATGAACTCGTAGACGGCGCGCGCGGCGAGGTCGAAGCGGTAGTCCTCGAAGTGCCTGGCGACCTCGGCCTCCGTGCGCTGCAGCTGCGAGACGATCCAGCGCTCGGGCGCGCCGGGCTCGGGCGCGGCGGCGGGTGCGTCCGTGCCCGCGGACGGCGGCGCGAGGCCGCAGTCGTGCCCCTCGCAGTTCATCAGCACGAAGCGCGTGGCGTTCCACAGCTTGTTGCAGAAGTTGCGATAGCCCTCGCAGCGGCCGAGGTCGAAGGCGATGTTGCGTCCCGGACCGGCCAGCGAGGCGAAGGTGAAGCGCAGCGCGTCGGCGCCGAAGGCCGGGATGCCCTGCGGATATTCCTTGCGCGTGCGCTTCTCGATCGAGGCGGCCTGCTTCGGATTCATCAGGCCCCAGGTGCGCTTGGCGACCAGCGCGTCGAGCCCGATGCCGTCGACGAGATCGATCGGATCGAGCGTGTTGCCCTTGCTCTTGGACATCTTCTGGCCTTCGGCGTCGCGCACCAGGGCGTGCACGTAGACGTCGCGGAAGGGCACCTTGCCGGTGAAGGCGAGGGTCATCATGACCATCCGCGCGACCCAGAAGAAGATGATGTCGAAGCCGGTGACGAGCACCGAGGAGGGCAGGAACTGCGCGAGCCGCGGCAGGATGTTGGGCGCGCCGTCGCGGAACGGCTCGGCCGGATCGACCAGCGAGGAGAACGGCACCAGCGCCGAGGAGAACCAGGTGTCGAGCACGTCGGGGTCGCGCACCAGCGGCCCGCTCCAGCCGGCCTCGGCGGCGCGCGCGTGCGCAGCGGCCTCGTCGCGCGCGACGAACACCGTTCCGTCGTGGATCGGCCGGCCGTCGGCATCGGCCTTGTACCAGGCGGGAATCTGGTGGCCCCACCACAGCTGGCGGGAGATGCACCAGTCCTGGATGTTGGTCAGCCAGTGGTTGTAGGTGGTCGTCCAGCTCTCGGGCACGAAGCGGATCGAGCCGTCGGCGACCACCTCGAGCGAGCGCGCCGCGATGCTCCTGCCCGCGAGCAGGGAGTCGGGCGGCGAGGCCTTGCTCATCGCGACGAACCACTGGTCGGTGAGCATGGGCTCGATGACCGCGTGGGTGCGGTCGCCGCGCGGCACCATCATCCGGTGGGCCTTCGTCGACTCCAGCAGGCCGAGCGCGGCGAGGTCCTCGACGATGCGCCGGCGCGCCTCGAAGCGATCGAGCCCGCGGTAGCGCGCCGGGCCGTTGTCGTTGATCTTCGCGTCCAGCGTGAGCACGGGGATCACCGGCAGGCCGTGGCGCTGGCCGACCGCATGGTCGTTGAAGTCGTGCGCCGGCGTGACCTTCACGACGCCGGTACCGAACTCGCGATCGACGTAGGCGTCGGCCACGATCGGCAGCTCGCGCCAGCCGCGCGCGCGGCCGGCCGCCACCAGCGCGGCGCAGTCCAGCGCCGTGCCGTCGAAGGCGGGATCGCCCTCGCCGCTGAGCGGCAGCAGCACCGTGCGCCCGACCAGGCTCGCGTAGCGCTCGTCCTCGGGGTGCACCATCACCGCGGTGTCGCCCAGCATCGTCTCTGGGCGCGTGGTCGCCACGGCGACGAAGCCGCTGCCGTCGGCGAGCGGGTAGCGGATCTGCCACAGCTGCCCGTCCTCCTCCTCGTTGACCACCTCGAGGTCGGACACGGCGGTGAGCAGCTGCGGATCCCAGTTCACCAGCCGCTTGCCGCGGTAGATCAGGCCCTGCTCGTGCAGCCGCACGAACACTTCCTTGACCACCTCGGACAGCCTGGCGTCCATGGTGAAGTACTCGAGCGACCAGTCGGTGGAGGCGCCCAGGCGGCGCATCTGGCGCGTGATGGTCGAGCCCGATTCCTCCTTCCACTGCCAGACGCGCTCGATGAACTTCTCGCGGCCCAGGTCGTGGCGCGACACGCCCTGTGCGTCGAGCTGGCGCTCGACCACGATCTGGGTGGCGATGCCGGCGTGGTCGGTGCCGGGCAGCCAGAGCGTGTTGTCGCCGAGCATGCGGTGATGGCGCGTGAGCGCGTCCATCACCGTCTGGTTGAACGCGTGGCCCATGTGCAGCGTGCCGGTCACGTTGGGCGGCGGCAGCTGGATCGAGAAGGCCGGCGCGCCGGGCACGTTGCCGGCGGCGAAGCAGCCGCGCGCCTCCCAGATCGGATACCAGCGCCCTTCGATCTCGGCGGGCTCGAAGCTCCTGGCGAGCGTATCGGGGGCGGCCGCGGCGGCGGTGTTCGAAGCGGCGGCGTTCGGGGAAACGGGAGAGGCCGGGGAGGGCGCTGCGGTCATGTTCGCAAGTCTTTGATTCGACTTGCGATTATAGCGGGCTCGGAAAGCTGCCCGTAGTCTCAGCGTGGGTCGGGGCGGACGCCGCTGCGTGCGCGCACCACTTCGTCGTGCACTCGCGTGAGCTCTTCGGTGACGGCGCGCGCCACCAGGTCGCGGATGAGCTCCTGCAGCGTCGCGCCGAGGTCGGCCGCGAGCGATTCGGCGGCGCGCCCGATGACGGCCTGCAGGCTCGCGCGCAGCTGCGCATCGAGCAGCGCCTCCGAGCGATTGAGCAGGCGCTCGAGCACGTTCTCCTGCACCCGCAGCGCCAGCTGCGGCCAGTCGATGCCGGTGAGGGTCTGCGGCAGCTCGCTGCTGTCGTAGCGCGGGACCTCGACCACCTCGGTGAGCATGGGGATGGCGTCTTCGTCGCCTTCGGGGGTGCTCGCGGCCAACGCGCGCAGCTGCCCGGCGAGCCGCTGGATCTCGTCGTCCATGCTCACGCCGCCGACGCCTCGTGGCGCTCCATCGGGTAGCCGCGGTCGCGATAGAAGCGCCAGCGCTCGCGCGCGGCTTCGCGATCGGCCTCGTCGGCGGCGACCACCTCGATCAGGCGCTCGAAGCGGCTGAACATCGGCGGCATGACGCTGCCGAGATTGACCAGCACGTCATGGAAGGCGGTATCGATGGGCTCGGCGGCGAGCAGCACCGGCGTTTCGCCCGCGAGCCGATCGGCGGCGCCGACGTGCGGGATGAAGTCGTGGTGCGAGAAGGTCCACAGCAGCCGGTCGAACTCGGCCAGCCGGGCGCCGTCGTCGCAGTACACCAGCACCGGGTGGCGTGCGCGGTAGATCTTGCGGACCAGCCGGCAGCCGTACTGCAGCTTGTCCGCGACGTTGAAGTGGAAGTCGACGCGGGTCAACGCTCAGCCCTGCGCGCGCGCCAGCAGGAAGCGCGTGAGCAGCGGCACCGGGCGGCCGCTGGCGCCCTTGTTCGCGCCCGACTTCCAGGCCGTGCCGGCGATGTCGAGGTGCGCCCAGTCGTAGCCCTTGGCGAAGCGCGACAGGAAGCACGCCGCGGTGATCGAGCCGGCGGGGCGCCCGCCGATGTTGGCCATGTCGGCGAACGGGGACTTCAGCTGCTCCTGGTATTCGTCGTCGAGCGGCATGCGCCAGCAGGTGTCGCCGATCTCGCGGCCGGCCTCCTGCAGCTCGGCGGCCAGCGCGTCGTCGGGCGAGAACAGGCCCGAATGGTGATGGCCGAGCGCGATCACGCAGGCGCCGGTGAGGGTGGCGACGTCGATGACGGTGCTCGGCTTGAAGCGCTGCACGTAGGTGAGCGCGTCGCACAGGATGAGCCGCCCCTCGGCGTCGGTGTTCAGGATCTCCACCGTCTGGCCGGACATGCTGGCGACGATGTCGCCGGGCTTGCTGGCGCGTCCGCCCGGCATGTTCTCCGCCGAGGGCACGACGACCACCAGGTTGATCTTGAGCTTCATGGCGGCCACCGCGCGCATCGTGCCGAGCACCGACGCCGCGCCGCACATGTCGAACTTCATCTCGTCCATCTCGAGGCCCGGCTTGAGCGAGATGCCGCCGGAGTCGAAGGTGATGCCCTTGCCGACCAGGGCGATCGGCGCCTGCCTGGCCCCTGCGCCCTGGTAGCGCAGCACGATCAGCTTGGGCGGCTGCACCGAGCCGCGCGCCACCGACAGCAGCGCGCCCATCTTGAGCGCCTGCATCTGGCGTGCGTCGAGCACCTTGGCCTCGAGCCCGAATTCACGCGCCATCTTCTTCGCGGTGTCGGCGAGGTAGGTCGGCGTGCAGTAGTTGCCCGGCAGGTTGCCGAGGTCGCGCGTCATCTGGACGCCGTCGGCGATGGCGCCGGCCTGCGCCACCGCGCGCGCCGCCACGCCGGATTCGGCCGCCTCCACCGGCAGCACGACGCGCCTGGGCCGCACCGGCTGGGATTCGCGCTTGGTCTTGAGGACTTCGAAGCGGTAGGCCAGCTCGCGTCCGGTCAGCACCTGGGCGCGCAGCTTCCAGGCGGTGTCGCGCGCGGCCACCGGCGCTTCGTGCAGCAGGGAGATCGCGTCGTCGGCGGCCAGCTGCCCGGCGGCCTTCAGCGCGCCGCGCACCGCCTCGCCGAACGATTTGTCGCCGCCCTCGCGCGCCTCGCCCATCGAGACCAGCAGCACGCGCGGCAGCGCCCCGTCGAGCTGCACCAGCAGGGTGGAGCCCGCCTTGGCCGGCAGGTCGCCGGTGCGCAGCGCCTTGGCGAGCCTTCCCCCGTGCGTCGCATCGATGGCCTTGCCGCCGGCGGTGAGGTCCTTGCCGGCCACCACCGGCAGCAGTGCGCAGCCGGCGCGGGCGCGTCCGTTGACCGAAGTCCGTGTGCTAAATTGCATCGCTCTTGTCTTTCCGGGATCGACCCGGCCGATTATACGAGGCATACGAGGCCCGCACGGCCATGCTGTTCACCAAGGCGCTGCGGCGCGACCTCGTCAATCTCGCCGGCGTGGTATTCGCGACGCTGTTCGTCGTCATGCTGACGACCTCGCTGATCCGGCTGCTCGGGCGCGCGGCCAGCGGGCGCGTCGACACCGCCAGCGTGCTGCCGCTGATCGCCTTCAATGCCATCAACGTGCTGCCGGTGCTGCTGGTGCTCACCCTCTACATCGCGGTGCTGATGTCGCTCACCCGCGCGTTTCGCGACTCCGAGATGGTGATCTGGTTCGCCAGCGGCCAGAGCCTGCTCGCGTGGATCGGCCCGGTGCTCGGCTTCGCCGCGCCGATCGCGGCGCTGGTCGCGCTGGTGGCCTTCGTGGTGTCGCCGTGGGCGAGCCAGCAGGCGAGCGAGTACCAGCAGCGGTTCGCGCAGCGCGAGGACATCTCGCAGGTGTCGGCCGGCCAGTTCCGCGAATCGGTGGCGGCCAACCGCGTGTTCTTCGTGGAGGAGCTCAGCGACACCGGCAACGAGGTGCGCAACGTCTTCGTCACGCAGATGCAGGGTGGGCGGATGACGGTGGTGGTTTCGCGCAGCGGGCGCATCGAGAACCAGCCCGGCGGCGAGCGCTTCCTCGTGCTCGAGGACGGGCGCCGCTACGACGGCAACCAGGGGCAGCCCGACTTCCGGCTCATGGAGTTCGGCCGCTACGGCCTGCGGCTGGAGCCGGCCGGCGCGACCGTGGCCGACGAACACGCCAAGGTGAAGTCGACCCTCGCGCTGATCCGCGACCCCACGCCGCGCAACCTCGCCGAGCTGCTGTGGCGGATCAGCCTGCCGGTCTCCGCGCTGCTGATGTCGCTGCTGGCGATCCCGCTGTCGGCGATGAACCCGCGGGTCGGGCGCTCGATCAACCTCCTCGCGGCGCTGCTCATCTACGTCGCCTACAACAACCTGATCTCGGTGGCGCAGGCCCGCGTGGCCGAGGACCGCCTGTCGTTCGGCATCGGCGTGTGGGTGCTGCACGCGGCACTGCTCGCGCTCATCGTGGTGCTGTTCTGGCGGCGCGTCTCGCTGCCGCGCTTCACGCTGCGCCGGCTGGTGCTGCGCGAGTGAGCGCGGGGTTGCGATGAAGACGCTGCGCCGCTACCTCGGCCGCGAGATCATCGTCGCCGTCGGCTTCGTGCTGACCGGCTTCCTCGCCCTGTTCGCCTTCTTCGACTTCATCAACGAGCTCGGCGACATCGGGCGCGGCGGCTATCGCCTGCAGCACGCGCTGGCCTTCGTCCTGCTGGGCCTGCCTCCGCACGTGTACGAGCTGATGCCCATCGCCGCGCTGATCGGCTCCATCTACGCGCTGGCCCAGTTCGCCGCGAACTCCGAGTTCACCGCCATGCGGGCGGCCGGCCTGGGCCGCCGCCAGGCGCTGGCGACGGTGGCGCGCATCGGCCTGTTCATCGCCCTCGTCACCGTGCTGGTGGGCGAGGTGCTTTCGCCCCCGGCCGAACGGCTCGCCCAGCGCCTGCGGCTGTCGGCGATCGGAGCGTCGGCGGCCGGCGAGTTCCGCTCCGGCCTGTGGCTGAAGGATTCGGTGCGCGCGGCCGGCGGCGAGGTCGAGCGGCTGCGCTTCGTGAACATCGGCGAGCTGCTGCCCGACGGCACGCTGCGCGACGTGCGCGTGTTCGAGTTCGACTCCGAGATGCGTCTCTCGGAGCTGCTGCGCGCGCGCTCGGCCACCTACGCGCCGCCCGACGCATGGCGGCTCGCCGACGTCGAGGCCACGCGCTTCACTCAGGGCGAGCTGCCCGGAGACGCGCCCATCCTGCACGTCGACCAGTCGCACCTGGACGCGCAGCCGTGGAAGAGCGACCTCACGCCGGCGCTGCTGGGCGTGCTGCTGGTGCAGCCCGACCGGATGTCGGGCCTGAACCTGTACCGCTACGTGCACCACCTGGAGGAGAACCGCCAGAATGCCACCCGGTACGAAATCGCCCTGTGGAAGAAGGCGGTCTACCCGTTCGCGGTCATCGTCATGATGGCGCTCGCCCTGCCGTTCGCCTACCTGCAGGCGCGCGCCGGCGGCATCGGCTACAAGGTGTTCGCCGGGATCATGCTGGGCATCGCGTTCCATTTCCTGAACGGCCTGTTCTCCAACCTGGGCATGCTCAATACCTGGCCGCCGCTGCTGTCGGTGAGCATCCCCAGCATCGCGGCGTTCGTGCTCGCGCTGGGCATGCTCGCCTGGGTCGACCGGACGCGCTGAGCCCGAAAAAAGTCGTGGACGCCGCCGCGCCGATTGATTAGGATGCGCCGGCAACGAATATCGAGGAGGAGGAGGAAGGGGCGGCACAATTGCCGTTTCCGGGCGCACAGCAATGTGCGCCGTTTTTTTTGACTCCTGCCGATCCGCGAATGACCTCCATCGTCGGACGAGCCTTCGCCGATGCGCCCGCCGCGCGGCGCAGCTTCCTGCTCGCTTTCCTGGTGCTGGGCGCCTTGCGCGCCTGGTTCGCCGCCGTCCTGCCCTTCACCAGCGACGAAGCCTATTTCCTCTACTGGGGGCGTCATCCGGCCTGGGGCTTCTACGACCACCCGCCGATGATCGGGTGGTGGCTGGCGGTGCTCGACACGATCTCGGATGCGCGCTTCGTGCTGCGGCTGCCGGCCCTGGTCGTGCCGATGCTGGTGGCCGCGATCGGCTGGCGCATGCTGCGCCGGCACGGCGAGACGCTGGCCTGGTCGGGCGCCACGCTGCTGCTGCTGGTGCCGCTGAACGCGTGGAACGTCGCGGTGACCACCGACGTTCCGCTGATGCTGTTCAGCGCCCTCACGGTGGCGCTGTACCTGCGCGCGCGAGAGAGCGGCCGCGCGCTCGACTTCCTGCTCGCCGGCCTGGCGCTCGCCGGCGCCCTGATGTCGAAGTACTTCGCCGGCCTGCTGGCGCTGGCCATCCTGGCGCACTCGCTGCGGCACCCGACGCGTGCCTCGCTGGCCGGCCTGGCGTGGATCGTCGTGGGCGCGCTGCCGGCGGCGGTGGTGCAGATCGCCTGGAATGCCCAGCACTGCTGGCCCAACGTGATGTTCAACCTCGTCAATCGCAACGAGGATGCCGGCTTCTCGTGGCGTACCCCGCTGCTCTATGTGGTGTCGGTGCTCTACGTGCTGACTCCGGCCGTGGCCTTGCGGCTGGCCGGGGTGACCGGCAGGCGGCGCGCGCCGGGGCGCGGAGTGCAGGCCGCCGCTGCCGGACCGTCCGCGGCTGGAGCGGCCACGGGTGCACCGGCAGGTGCACCGGTCGCGGCGTCCGCGGCCCCGCCGGCGGGCGCCGACGAGCGCGCGGCCCTGCGCTGGCTGGCTGTCGTGCCGCTGGCGCTCTTCGCCGCGCTCTCGCTGGTCAAGACCATCGGCCTGCACTGGCTGGCGAGCTTCGTGCTGCCGGCAGTGGTGTGGTTCGCGCTGTCGGTCGACGTGCGCTCGTTGCGGCGCGCCATCGCCGTGGCGGCCTGGATCGCGCTCGCGCACTGGGCGGCCATCGCCGTGCTCGCCTCGCTGCCGACCGAGACCTTCCGCTGGTGGAAGGGCTATCCCGGCCTGGTGATGACCGCGCACGGCGACGAGCTGGCGCGTGCGCTGGAGCCCTACCGCGCCACCCACGCCATCGCTTCCGACAGCTATTCGCCGGCCGTGACCATCGGCTACAACCTCGGCCAGTACGTGCTGGTGTTCGGCACCGGCTCGAGCCACGCGCGCCACGACGACATCCTCACCGACTTCCGCACGCTCGATGGCCGCGACATCCTGATCGTGCAGCGCAAGGAGGTCGAACCCGACCAGTACGAGCCGTATTTCGACCGCGTGCAGTACAGGGACATCGAGATCCGCGGGGCGGTGTTCCACCTGGTCGACGGGCGCGGCTTTCGCTACCCCGCGTACCGCGACCGCGTGCTCGAGGAGATCCGCCGGCGCTATTACCAGGTGCCGCGCTGGCTGCCGGCGGGGCCGTGTTACTTTTGCGACCGGTATTTCCCGGATCGAGCCTGCCACCGCTGAGCGATGAACCTCCAGCAACTGCGCTTCGTGCGCGAGACCGCGCGCCACGCCTTCAGCCTGACCCAGGCTGCCCAGGCGATCGGCACCTCCCAGCCCGCCCTGTCGCGCGGCATCCTGGAGCTCGAGGCCGAGCTGGGGGTGGACGTCTTCGTACGCCACGGCAAGCGCATCCTCGGCCTCACCGAACCCGGCAAGGCGGTGCTCGCGCGCGCCGAGCGGGTGCTCGCGGAGATCAACGGCATCGAGCAGATCAGCGCCGACTTCCGCGCCCGCGACGACGGCGAGCTGCGCGTGGCCACCACCCATACCCAGGCGCGCTACGTGCTGCCCGCCGTGGTGCGCGAATTCCGCAAGCGCTACCCGGCGGTTCGCCTCACCCTGCTGCAGGGCAGCCCGAAGCAGATCACCCAGTCGGTGCTGGCGCGCGAAGTCGATTTCGCCATCGCCACCGAGGTGCCGCAGGAGGCCGAGGGCCTGATCTCCATCCCGGCGTTCGAGTGGGAGCACGTGGTGCTGGTGCCCGCCAAGCACCCGCTGATCGGCCAGCCGCTCTCGGTGCAGGCGCTGGCCAAGTATCCCCTGGTGACCTACGTCGAGGAGTTCGCCGGTCGCCGTCGCATCGACCGGGCCTTCGCCGAGGCGGGGCTGCGGCCCGACGTGGTGCTGGCGGCGATCGATTCCGACGTCATCAAGACCTACGTCGCCATCGGCCTGGGCATCGGCATCATGTCCGGCCTGGGCTACGACGCGGCCCACGACCGCGGCCTGCACGCCATTCCGGCCGGCGCCCTGTTCGGCATGAACTACGTCCGGCTGGCGGTGCGCCGCGACGCCTTCCTGCGCGGCTACGCGCTGAGCTTCATCGAGCTGTTCGTCCCCGACGTCGACCGGCGCACGCTGGAGCGGCTGATGCAGCACCGGTAGCCTGCGCGGGGCCGCCGGAATGAATGTATAATCCGCGCTCTTCGGGGCGGTAGCTCAGCTGGGAGAGCGTCGCGTTCGCAATGCGAAGGTCGGGAGTTCGATCCTCCTCCGCTCCACCACTATTCAGCGCCCAACCGTTCTCGGTTGGGTGTTTTCATTTGTGGAATCCCCACACCACGCGGGGTTCCCGCTCGTTCTGCGTGTGCCGCCAGCCGGTCGCCCGGCCGCCACCGCGCACCCGGTTCGCTCCTGTTCCGCCCTATCTTCTCTCGAAACCTGCGCCAACTTCTTCGCCGTGGCACACGCAGACGGCGTTGTTCATCAACCACCTGCGCGTGTGCTGATGGGAATGGTTGGCTCGCGGGTTTGCACGAGCAAAGCACAACGGCAAACCCGCGAGGCCAGCCTCCACGTCAGCCCTTGGGCGGGAACGGGTCGTCACCGTAGCTGTTGCGCTCACGGATCTGGCCGTTCCGCCCTTGGATGAGCATCTCGCTCTGCTGATTGATGGCGATGTCCCGCGCACGGTCAATCGCCTGCTGCTGCGTGTCATGGATGGAGGTGAGGCGGTCATTGCCTTCTCCCCGCACACCCCACTGATCACCGCCGTTGATGGGTATGACCCATTGGTTCTTTCCGCTCATTTCATGCACTCCAAAAATTGCAAAGGTCAGGCTCTTGAAGTCGGCGCGAGCCTGGGCGCATCGGGTGGTGAGATCACGTCATGGCGACCTCCTTTCCCGCTGCCGCACACGGCATCGCATACAACCCTGCGCGTTGCTGCGTGACCACGAGCACGCCATAGGCCGCGTGCTGTGCAGCAGGCCCCGGCTTGCCCTTGTCCTTCACCTTGATCTTGAAGAGGTCGCTCGGCTTGGCGCTGTCCAGGCCCGCGCGCTGCATGATCCGATCCGCCGTCGTGGCCTCGCCCTTGAACGACCACAGCGCGCCAAGCACCTTCGACTGACCATCGGTGAACTGGATCGGCGTGGTCTGCACATCCGGCAGCGTCGCCCACCTGAAGTCCGTCGAGAACGGCCCGTTCACCGGCGTGGCCGGATCGATGACCACTGGCGTCGCGGACGGCGGGGCGCCCATGAACGTGATCCCACCGCCGTAGAACGTGAAGCGCTCCTCCAGAGCCATCCACTCCACGCCTGCGCCAAAGGGCGATCCGCGCGTCGTGCTCGGCTTCGGTGTGATCACCCGGATGTCGCCGCTGGCCACCCGCACCCGATCCAGCAACGCAGGTTCGTGCAGCACCCGAGCCAGGTTGCGGGCCAACAGGACGGGCGACCGCCGTGCATCGCCCAGCCGCCACACGCCGTCTCCAAGATCATCGATGCCGTCGCGGCTTTCGATGCCAAGTGCGAGGCGCATCTTCTGTCGCAGCCAATCCTCGTCCAATGCCAGTGCCGCGCCGTCGTTCACCTCGACGGCCACCGGCCCGCAGTCTGGGCAGCGGCACATCCGTCCGCCACGACCGTCGCCCCACACCTGCGCCCGATGCTGCTGGCAGTGCGGGCACAGCACGAAGGACTGATCCATCATCGTCGGCTTGACCGCCTTACCGAGGATGGCCAACGCCACCGTTTCGCGCGGCGACAACGTGACGCGCAGCGCGGGCGTGCCGCCCGCGAACAGGCGGCAGATCAAGGCCCAAGCGTCGTGCGCCGCCATCGGGTCAGTCCTCGATCACCGGCGTCGAGCCGACCGCGTCCGTTTCCGGCGGCATTTCGTGGGCGCTCAAGGTCTGGCCCTTCTGCAAGATGCCGACCGCGACCAGATAGCCTTCCAACTGCGCCTGCATCTTGGCGTCGAACTTGTGCAGGTTCAGCCGCCCCTTGCTGGTCACCTCGATGGTGACGACCTTCGCGCGCGTGCGGCCCGGCTCCGGCGGGTAGTAGAGATTGACCTGCGCCGCCGTCACCGTCCAGTTGCCTTCCAGCGGGCCGTTCAACTTCTCCTTCAGCAGTTCATGCACGGAGCGTTGGTGGCTGGACTGCATCGCGGTGCATTCGAGTTTCAGCGCGCCGTCCGGGCTGAGGAAGGTCAGCGCCTTCAACTGCACCATCGAGAAGCCATCCTCGAACGCCTCCGGCACGTCGAAGCCGGTGCGCAGCATCGACAAATCCAGCGTCGGCGACTTGATCCGGCTCGCGCTCGCCTTGACGCCCAGCACATGCTCGGCGAACGCCTCGACCAGCATCTGCTGGTACTTCTGGCCGCCACGCACCAGCGTGCGCACCACGCCGGTGGTCTTGGCGTACTCCAGCACCATGTGGATGTTGGGATTACCGACGCGGCGCTTGAGGGTCGAACCCTCGAACTCCAGCCGCAGCATGGCCATGTCCTTGACGTGAACGGTCAGCAGGAATACGCCGGGACTGCGCTCGACCAGATGCGCCACACTGCTGTCGCCGCACTGCATCTCGCGCTTGTAGAAGGCCGAGATCGCGTTGCGCAGCCCGGCCAGGTTGTGGTCAGCGCCGTTCGGCTGGCGCTTCAGGCCCAGATCGTATTGCTGGGTCTGCGGCCCGTGGTGCTCCCAAAAGCTGAAGTCGTAGGCGCGTTCGAACAGCGTCGGGTGGGTGACGTAGAGCCAGAAAGAGCGATGGACGTCGCTGCGGCACAGCGTCAGGCCCGCCAGCGCAGCGGCATCCGAGACCACGGCCTCGAACATCGCCTGCTTGCCCGCCGGATCGCCCAACTGGACGCTGGCCATGAGGTTGGCGGTCATCTGGTCGCGGGCGGCGGTGTCCGGCCAGACCTTGACCGCCTCCACCAAGAACTGGCTGGTCTCCGGCGTGTCGTCCCACACGAACCCGTCCGGCACGGGCAGACCATGTGAGGTCAGGAAGTCGCGCAGCGTGGCATCCACCGGCAGCTCGAGCATCACGTCGACAAAGGTTTTCTTCATCTTGTTCGTCCTTTCTGGATCGGCGTCGGAGGTCTGAGACCGGGGATCGGGCTGCACGGGCCAGCGACAGAGTTTCTGAACACGTACCACGCACAAGTAAAGCCACGAGATACAAGCGCGATTTTGTCCCTCGGATTTCCGCTTGTCAATCAACGTGGCACCTGTGGTGCTTAGTGGTATCTTGTGGCTATACTTTCTGGCTTGTTGAAAACAACCTCACTGACAGGAGCAATTGATGGCTTCAGCATTCGGAGCGCGCCTGCGCCGGTTGCGCGAGGCGAAGAAGTTGACCTTGCAGCAGGTCGCGGACGCGGTCGGCTGCACCAAGGCCTACATCTGGGAACTGGAGATGAAGGATGGGCAGCGCCCCACCGCCGAGCGGATTCAGAAGATCGCTCAGGTGCTCGGCGTGACGATGGAGGACGTGATGGGCACGCCGATGCAGCAGGCACCGGATGCCAGCCCGGAGGACGTGGCCTTCTTCCGCGAGTACGCCGGGATGGCCGACGAGGAGAAGGATCGCTACCGGCAGGCGCTCAAGATCATGTTCCCCGACAAGAACGAAAGTGGGGACTGAAACTTGAGCGCAGCGCAGGCCCTTACCGGTTCGATTGCCGCCAGCCACGTCATCAAGTGGCTGCGGGCGTGGTACAGCACAGACATGCCCGACGCCATCGACCTGGAAATCTTGCGGCAGATGCTGCCGAGCACGCCCTATGGCACCGGCGTTCGGGAGATCAAGCAGCCGGTGCAGTTCAACGAAGACGCTTTCGAGGGGATGCTGGCGCGCGATCCCAATGACCACGAGGTGTGGGGCATCGCCTACAACGGCAGATCACGTCCCGAACGTCAACGCTTCACCATCGCCCACGAACTGGGCCACTTCATCCTGCATCGCGGCCAGCAGCAGAGCTTCAACTGCGACAAGCAGAGCGTCCACACCGGCATCGACACGCTCCGCGACATCGAACGCGAAGCCGATGACTTCGCCA
This sequence comes from Burkholderiales bacterium 70-64, assembly GCA_001898645.1. Taxonomy (GTDB): domain Bacteria; phylum Pseudomonadota; class Gammaproteobacteria; order Burkholderiales; family Burkholderiaceae_E; genus Zeimonas. The sequence continues at coordinate 3,671 of MKUQ01000016.1, read as the reverse complement.
GCAATCTGCTGATGCCCGGCGACCTGCTGCGTTCGTGGATTTCCAACCAACGCATCGACTTCCGTGTCCTCGGCGACATCGCCAAGCGTTTCAACGTCTCGCTTGAGGCGCTGTGCATCCGCTACATCAAGTTCACGACGGATCGCGCCATCCTCGTCTATTGGGACAACGGCTACATGAAGTACGAATGGCGCAGCGGCAGCGCGAGGAGAACGCGGGCGCGCATCCGGCGCAACGGCGAGCCGGTGGAGCCGATGCCGGGCACGCTGGCCGCCGACGCCAGCATCACGCAGGAATGGGATGGCACGGAGATGTCCGCCGCGATCTGGTGCCCGGAAGAAGCGCAGCACATGAAGCTGCGCGAGTTCAAGCACAGCTACAACACGCGGGATCGCGTCCTCACGCTGCTCCTGCTCGAAAGCGCCGAGCCGCGCTCGTGGGATCGGTCGTGGCAGGACGAGGAGAGCTTCGACAGCTTCGATCAGTTCGTGTCGAACGGGCAGTTGCCGGATCGGCGATAGATTTGAACGACCCAGGAAAAAGAACATGGCCCGCATAGAAAACCACAAATACAGCATCGAGGAAGCCTTCCGGGAGTGCTTCTACATCGTCCCGGACTACCAGCGCGAGTACGTCTGGACCGACAAGGAAGTGCATCAGCTGCTGGAGGACATCGGCGAGCAGATCGATGCGGGCACCACGCGGGAATACTTCATCGGCACCGTGCTGGTGTCGCCCACCGAGCAGAAGAACCATTACGAGGTGATTGACGGCCAGCAGCGCCTGACCACCTTCTTCCTGCTGCTGTGCGCGCTGAAGCATCTGTTCCAGGGCGAGCCGCAGCGGCAAATGATTTCCGGGCTGATCTCGACCAGCTACGTGGACAGCGACGGCGAGGTACGCACCAACCTGAAACTGGAGCCGCGTTACGAAAGTGCGGGCGAAGTGATGGCCAAGCTGGTGGCGCTGGACGCTGAACCGCAGGCCGTGCGCGCTGGCATTCAGGCAGCAGGGATCGCCAGCTTCGGCTCATTGGAAAACCTAGTCAACGCCTACAGCACGCTGTACCGCTACTTGAAGGACAACTACGACGACACGCCCAAGCTGAAGAAGTATTGGGGCTACTTGGCCAACAACGTGGTGTTCATTCAAATCTCCACCGACGTCAGCAGCGCACTGAAGATTTTCGAGACCATCAACGAGCGCGGCGTGGGCCTGAACCCGATGGACTTGCTCAAGAACCTGCTGTTCACGCAGGTCAAGCAAGCGCAGTTCACCCAGCTCAAAGACGAGTGGAAGAAGATCACCAAGCCGCTGGAGAAGGAGAAGGAAAAGCCGCTGCGTTTCCTGCGCTACTTCCTGATGGCCAACTACGTCATCAAAAACGAGCGCGGCGATGCGGTGGTGCGGGAAGACGAGATCTACGACTGGTTCATCGCCAAGGACAACGCTGCGCTGTGCGATTACGCAGGCAAGCCCTTTGAGTTCGTGCGCAAGGTGATCCGCAACGTCGAGCACTACCTGGCCTTCGCCAATGGCCTCGGTAACGATGGCAAGCCGAGTCTGGCGATGGACAGCCTGAAACGGTTGGCAGGCGGCGCGTTCAGTTTGCACTTCGTCCTGCTGCTGGCAGCAGCGAATTTCCCCAAGCCGCTGTTCGACCATTTTGTGGCGCAGCTGGAGAGCTTCCTCTTCTACTACATCTTCACCAAGACGCCGACCAAGGATCTGGAACGCAGCTTCTCTCAGTGGGCCGACGAGCTGCGCGCGATTGCTGAGGCCGGTGATCCTGTGAAGCAGAAGGTGCAGCTCAACGCCTTCGTTGCCGACCGCTTCGAGAAGAACATGGCCGGCAAGTCGCAGGAGCTGGCCGACGCCCTCAAGCGCTTCACGCTGTATTCGATGCAGCAGTACCGCACACGTTACCTGCTGGCGCGGCTGACGCAGCACGTCGAGATGTCGTTCAGCGGCCTGAAGACCCCTGGCAGTCTGGAGCCCTTCACCAAACTGGAGATCGAGCACATCCTGCCCGATAACCCGAAGCCGGAACTGCGCGCCACGTGGGCGGCAGAGAACCCGAATGCCGTCTACGACGACTACAAGAATCGCCTCGGCAATTTGACCTTGCTGGAAAAGCCGATCAACATCGTCGCGGGCAACGACTTCTACACGGCCAAGCAGGTCGAGTATGGCAAGAGCGGCAACTACCTGACCCGCAGTCTGGAGGCGCTGACCGACGTCGGACAGAACACATCCATTTCTCGGATCAACGCCAAGCTGGCTGCATTTCCTACGTGGAATGCTGCATCCATCGAGAAGCGCCACGGACTGCTGATCACTTTGGCGCAGGATGTCTGGAAGACGTCGGCCATCGACGTCTGATCGGCAATCGCTGCCGATTCATCCATGACCACATTGCCCGCCGATGATGCGCTGACGATGCAGCAACGTGAGGTTCAGCGATTGCTGGGCCGCTGCTTGCTGCGTCTGCAGCAGTACGAAAAGTTGATGAAGGCCATCGTGGCCCACCACGAAATCTCGGCTGCTGGATCACCGCTGGCGTCGGATCAGGAGCAGCGCATAGCGGATGCCGCCAGCAAAACGCTGGGCACCTTGGTCGGTACACTCCTCGGTTCGTATGTCACCACCGACGAGGTGGAAGCTGCTTCCGAGTCCGATGCACGCGACGACATCATCTCGTTCAAGGTAAAGATGAATCTGCGCATGTCGGTTGAGGATTACGACAGGACGCAGAACGAGCTGAAGGAACTGGTGCTGCTACGGAACAACCTGGTACATCATTTCATCGACCAGCACGACCTTTGGAGCCTGGACGGATGCCGTGGCGCGCATGACACCCTGACGGCTGCCTATGTCCGCATCGATCAGCACTTCGAGCAACTGCGGGGCTGGGCCGAACACATGGATCAGGCCCGGCGGTTGGCTGCAGAATTCGCCCAGTCCGATACCTTTCACGATCTGGTGATCCACGGCATCGCACCGGATGGTTCGGTGGATTGGTCTGCTGCAGGGATCGTGCGCGCGCTGCGCGAGGCCGCTGCCGAATTGGCCGTCGAGGGCTGGACTCCGGTTGCCTCGGCGGGACGCTGGATCGTCGAGCGGCTCCCCGAACACCTGCCAGCGAAATATGGCTGCAGCAGTTGGCGGCAGGTCGTGCATGAATCTCGTCTGTTCGAGCTTCGATATCGTGATGTGGGCGGCCAGCGCGCGGCTTGGTATCGAGCCAAGCAGACATAGCGCCAGCTCCGCGCACGCCCGCTAAAACACGTTACGCGAAGCCCCTTCGGTTCATAGCATGAGCAGCGTTTTCCATCGAAGCGTCTGCCATGTCCGAACTCGAACCAATCTCCATTTCCCCGCCGTCTGACCGGCCTCGGCACCCGCAGCAGGAAATCGCCGACCTGCTGGCCGCAGCACTGCTGCGCCTGCGCGCGCGTCCGGCCAGCCACACCCTCGAAAACAGCGAGCGCGTTCGCCTTGGCTTCCCCGGCCAACAGCGCGTGAATGCGAACCCCGATCACCACTACGGAGTTCGCCCATGACGGCACACGCACCACCACCCGCCACCACGGTCGCCGCCCAGGTTGAATCGCCCCGGTTCTCGTAGACACCTTCGGGCCTCCCGGTTCTCGTAGACACCTTCGGGCCTC
>MKUQ01000015.1 GCA_001898645.1 Burkholderiales bacterium 70-64 | reverse complement strand
AAGAACATCGTGAGCTTCATGCTCGACATCAACGGGTTCGAGGTGCGCGACATCGGCATCGACGTGCCGGTCGAGCGTTTCCTGGAGGAGATCCGCAGCTACCGGCCGGACGTGGTGGGGCTGTCGGGGTTCCTGACGCTGGCGTTCGACTCGATGAAGGAGACGGTGGAGGCGATCGGGGCGGCGGGGTTGCGCGAGGGTATGAAGATCATGATCGGCGGGGGCCAGATCGACGAGACGGTGCGCGGCTACACCGGGGCCGACGCCTTCGGCACCAATGCCGTGGAGGCGGTCAACCTGTGCCGCGGCTGGACCGCGGTGGCGGCATGAACGCGGCGCTGCCCGTGGCCGCAGGCTCGGCCGCCGCCGCACCGGCCGCGAGCGCCACCGACGCGGGGGCGGCCTACGATGCGCGCTGGCAGCGCATCATGGACTGCGTGGCGCTGCGCCAGCCCGACCGCATGCCGGTGGCCTTCTATGCCACGTTCTGGCTGGCGCGCTACGGCGGCATCAGCTGCAGGCAGCTGATGTACGACTACGAGGCGACCAAGGCGATCGCCGAGCGCGCGCTGCTCGAGTTCGAGCCCGATGCCTGCGGGCCGCTGGTCGCGATGATCGCCTCGGGGCGATCGCTCGAGGCGATCGGCTTCAAGCAGCTGCAGTGGCCGGGGCACGGCGTGGGAGAGAACCAGCCCTTCCAGTATCTCGATCGCGAGTACATGAAGCCGGAGGAATACGACGAGTTCCTGTTCGACCCGACCGGGTTCTACCTGCAGAAGTACCTTCCGCGCGTGGCCGGCGCCTTCGAGGGTTTCGACGAGCTGCCGGTCTTCCCGGGCCTGCACTATTTCCGGCTGCTCACCGGCATCCGGGCGTTCGCGCGCCCGGGCGTGCGCGAGTCGTTCGAGCGCATCGTCGCCGCCGCCGAGGAGGTCGAGCGCTTCGCCGGGCATGCGGCGGATTTCGTCGAACGGGCGAGGGGCCACGGCTACCCTCTGATCAACGGCGTGAACGCCGTGTCGCCGTACGACTTCATCGCCGACTATTTCCGCGGCGCCACCGGCATGATGAAGGACCTGTTCCGCAACCGCGACAAGCTGCTCGAGATGCTCGACAAGGCGAGCGTGTTCCTGCTGCGCCAGACCATCGCCACGGCGCGCGCCTCGGGCAACCCGATCGTGATGATCCCCATCCACTGGGCGCCCGATGCGTTCATGTCGCCCAAGCAGTTCGAGACCTTCTGGTGGCCGCCGTTTCGCAAGATGCTGCTCGGCATGATCGAGGCAGGCCTGGTGCCGATGCCGTTGTGGGAGGCCGACTGCAGCAAGCGCCTGGAGACGATCCGCGACGTGCCGCCGGGCAAGTGCATCTACTGGTTCGAGCGGACCGACCTGGTGCGCGCCCACGAGGTGCTGGGCGACGTGGTGGCGCTGCGCGGCAATCTCTCGCCTTCGGTCATGACCACCGGCAGTGCCGCGGACGTCGACCAGGCGGTGCGCCACCTCGCCGAGAACGTGTTCCACAAGGGCGGCAGGCTGATCCTCGACTGCGCCTTCGGCGTGCCCGACGAGACGCCGGTCGAGAACGTGCGCGCAATGTTCGCGGCGGCGCGTCGCTACGCGGGCTAGCACTGGACTAGGACGTGCCGACACCCCACGCGCTATCGCCGGACGCGTCCTCGGCCATGGGCACGGTGCGCGGCATCGAGCTGCTGCGCCGCGTGCAGCGTGCGCCCGCGCGCGAGGGCGACGGGCGAGGTGCGCCGGCGCGCGCACGCCTGCGCGAGGAGGCGCTCGAGCTGGCGCAGCGCGAGGCGCTCGTCGATGCGGCGTACTGCTGGCGCGTGGTCGCGCTCGAGGTGCCGACAGGCGCGCACCTGCACGCCGGCGGCGAGCGGCTGCACGCGCCCTGGCTGCTGCCCGAGTCGGGCGAGCTCACGGCGCTCGCCTGCCTCGTGTGCACGCTGGGCGAGCGACTGGAGCGGCGCATCTGCGAGCTGTTCGCCGAGCGGCGCGCGGCGCTCGCGCTGGCGCTCGACGAGCTGGGCAACGAGCTGCTGTTCGAGCTGGCGCGCCGCGCCCAGGACCGGCTGCACGCCCGGGTGCGCCGCGGCGGGCTGGCGATGGCCGGCGAGCTGCGCGCCGGCGATCCGGGGCTGGCGCTGCAGGCGCAGCCGGCGGTGCTGCGCCTGGCGCAGGCGCAGCGGCTGGGGGTGGAGGTGACGCCGGGGGCGATGATGCACCCGGTGAAGTCCACGGCGATGGTGCTGGGCGTGGGCATCGATTTGCCGGCGGCGCGCTGGTCGCGCTGCGATCCCTGTCCCAGCCGCGAGCGCTGTGCGCGCCGGGTGCCCGGCGCGGCGGCCGCGGCCTCGGCCGCCACCCCGGGCAGGGCCTGAGCGATGAAGCGCGAGGCCCTGGTCGGAGAGGACGAAGCGGTCCACGAGCTGGCCTTCCCGCAGCTCGACCGGCGCATCGAGGCGCTTGCTGGCGAGACCGTGTTCCAGAGCGCGCGCCGCCACGGCGTGCGCATCGTCGGCGCCTGCGGCGGGCGCGGCACCTGCGGCAGTTGCATGGTGCGCGTGGTGGAGGGCGACGTCCGGATCGATGCAGGGCAGGATCGTGCGGGCGGCCAGGCCAGCGGCGGAGGCATCGATCCGAGGGAGCCCCTCGGCGCGGGCGTGCCCCCCGCCGTGCGCGAGGCCGGGGCGAGGAAGTGGATCCGTGCCTGCTGCGCCCACGCGTTGTCGGACTGCACCGTGGAAGTGGCGCCGCGCTCGCTGGCGCCGGTGGTGCGCGCCGGGCTCGAGGCCGAGCTGGGCGAGGACGTGCAGCCGATCGACCCGATGGTGCTCGTGCGCGAGTTGCAGCTCGCGGCCCCGACGCTGATGGACAACGCCTGCGACGCCGAGCGCATCGGGCGCGCGCTGGGCGAGCCGGCGCTGCGGCTGGACCTCGCGGCCGCGCGCGAGCTGCCGGCGGCGCTGCGCGCCGGGCGCTGGAGCGTGCGCGCGCGCCTGCGCGAGGGCGAGCTGATCGGGGTGGCTTGCGCCGCCGGCCCGACGCTGGGGCTGGCGATCGACCTGGGCACGACCAACGCGGCGGGGTTCCTGGTCGAGCTCGAGACCGGGCGCACGCTGGCCGCGCTCGGCATCGAGAACCCGCAGGTGGCCTGGGGCGCCGACCTGGTGAGCCGCCTGGATGCGGCCTCGCGCAGCGCCGCGCTGGCCGCGCAGCTGCGCGAGGCGGCGCTGCGCGCGATCCAGGCGCTGGCGCATGACCTGTGCCGTGCGGTCGGCGCGCGCAGCACCGACATCATGGACGCGGCCGTGTGCGCCAACACCGCGATGCATCACCTGCTGCTCGGGCTGCCGGTGGCGCAGCTCGGGCGCGCGCCCTTCGTGGCGGTGCTGCGCGAAGCGCTCGACGTGAAGGCGCGCGAGCTCGGGCTGGCCATCAGCCCGGGTGCCTACGTGCACGTGGCCGCCAACATCGGCGGCTTCGTCGGCGGCGATCACGTGAGCGCGCTGCTGGCCACCGAGCAGCGCTGGAATACCGGCGTCCCCACGCTGGTGATGGACATCGGCACCAACACCGAGATCTCGCTGGTGCACGAGGGGGTGATTCGCTCCACGTCCTGCCCCTCGGGGCCGGCGCTCGAGGGCGGCCACGTCTCGTGCGGCATGCGCGCGGCCGAGGGCGCCATCGAGCGGGTGCGCGTGCGCGAGGGGCGCCTGGCGCTGGAGGTGATCGGCGGCAAGGAGCCGGTGGGGGTGTGCGGCTCGGGCGTGCTGGACGCGCTCGCGGCGATGCGCGAGGCGGGCATGATCGACGATCGCGGGCGGCTCGCGGGCGGGCATGCGCAAGTGTGCGAGCAGGCGGGGCGGCGCGCGGTGCGCCTGGCCCCGGGGGTGCTCTTCACCCAGGACGACGTGCGTGCGGTGCAGCTGGCCAAGGCGGCCATCCGCGCCGGCACCGAGCTGCTGCTCGCGCAAGCCGGCCTGCGCGAGAACGACATCGAGCGTTTCGTGATCGCCGGGGCGTTCGGCGCCTACCTCGACGTGGGCAGCGCCATCGCCATCGGGCTGCTGCCGGCGCTGGCGCGCGAGCGCTTCCAGCAGGTGGGCAACGCCGCGGGCGTGGGCGTGCGGCGGCTGCTCGCCTCGCGCTCGGCGCGTGCGCAGGCGAACGCGCTCGCGCGCGGCTGCCGCCACCTTGAGCTGAGCACGCTCGAGGGTTTCCAGAAGCTCTTCATGAAACATATCGGCTTTGCGCCGATGCCCCGAGGCGAGGTATCCACACCGTGAACGGTTTCGAGCTGACCATTATCGGCGAGCGCATCAACCCCGGGTTCAAGAGCACGCGGGCGCTGTTCGAGAACTCGGACCTGGCCGGCATCCAGGCGCTCGCGGTGCGCCAGGCCGAGGCCGGGGCGGCGTACCTGAACGTGAACATCGGCGCGCGCGCGTTCACCGACCCGGCCTTCATGGCCGAGGTGATCCGCGCGATCCAGGCGGTGGTGAGGCTGCCGCTGTCGTTCGACTACCCCAGCCGCGCGGTGCAGGCGCTGTGCCTGTCGTGCTACGACCAGGAGCGCGCGGGCGGGCAGTTGCCGATCGTGAACTCGATCACCGAGCACCGCTGGGAGCTCATGGAGCTGCGCCGGGTGCGCCCGTTCAAGGTGATCGTGATGGCCTCCGAGCGCGTGGTCGACGGGGTGGCCGCGGGCAACAAGACCGCCGCCGACATCGCGGGCACCGCGCGGCGCGCGGCGCTGCGCCTGCGCGAGGAGCACGGCATGGCGATGGACGACATCTTCGTGGACCTGTCGGTCTCGGCGGTGGTGGCCGACACCGAGGGGCTCAACCGCGCCACGCTCGAGGCGGTGCGCCTGATCGGCAGCGACCCGGAGCTCGCCGGCCTCCACATGATGGGCGGGCTGTCGAACCTCGGCCAGCAGCTGCCCGCGAAGGCGGCCGACGGCTCGGACCTGAAGCACGGGCTGGAGAACGCCTTCCTCACGCTGGCCGTGCCGCATGGGTTCGATACGGTGCTGGGCACGCCGTGGCGCGGCTATGCGCCGCTGGCGCCCGACGACTACGTGCTCGGGGCGTATCGCAACTTCCTCGAGCAGTCCGGCAGCAACGCGCTGCGCGCGGTGCGCAAGCTGTACCGCGCATGAGCGAGGCCGGGATGAAAGGAGGTCAGGACGTGAACGCCGCCGGCAGCGATGTCCTGGCCGTCTTCGTCGACGGCTGGTTCGATGGCGAGCGCCGCCATGCCGAGGCCAGCACCTTCCTGGTACGCCAGGGGCGAATCGAGGACATCACCGCCGGCGATCACCGCCCGGCGCTGCAGGCGCAAGGCGTTCCGGCCGAGTGCGGTGCCTTCCTGATGCCGGGCCTGGTCGATGCGCACGTGCACCTGTTCCTCGAGGGGGGGCAGACCGACCCGAAGCGGCGCGCCGAGCATCTCAAGCAGCCGCTCGAGGCGCTCGTGCAGACCGCGCGCGCGAGCGCGCGCCGGGCGCTCGCCTGCGGCGTGACGCTGGTGCGCGACGCGGGCGATCGCCATGGCATCAACCACCGCCTGCGCGAGGAGGCCGCCGACCCGGCCAGCGGCCTGGCGCAGGTGCGCTCGGCCGGGCTGGGGGTCAAGCGGGCCAGGCGCTACGGCGCCTTCATGGCCGGCGACGTCGAGGACGACGAGAGCATCCGCACGACGGTGGCGCGGCTGTGCGAGTGCAGCGACGAGATCAAGCTGATCCTCACCGGCATCATCGACTTCGAGGCGGGCGCGGTCACCGACGAGCCGCAGTTCGACCTGGCCGCGACACAACGGGTGGTCCGCACGGCGCGCGAGCACGGGCGCAACACCTTCGCGCACTGCAGCGGCGCCCAGGGGCTGGCGATCGCCGCGCAGGCCGGGGTGGGCTCGATCGAGCACGGCTTCTTCATGAGCCGCGAGGTGCTCGAGGCGATGGCCGAGCGGCGTATCGCCTGGACGCCGACCTTCGCGCCGGTGCACTTCCAGTGGGCGCACCCGCAGGCGGCGGGCTGGCCGGTGCAGACGGTGGGCAACCTGCGGCGCATCCTCGACGAGCATGCGCGCCACCTGGCGCTGGCCGAGCGCCTGGGCGTACCGCTGCTGCTGGGTACCGACGCCGGCAGCATGGGCGTCGAGCACGGCCACGCCGTGCTCGAGGAGATCGAGCGCTACCTCGAGGCGGGGCTGTCGCTGCGCGCCACGCTCGAAGCGGCCACGGCCGCGGCGCGCCGGCACTTCGGCATGCCCGTGCCGCTGCTCGCCAGGGGAGCCGCGTTCGACGCCGTGCTGCTGGCGCGCTCGCCCTTCGAGGATCTCCAGGCCCTGCGCGCGCCGCTGCGCGTGTGGCGCGCCGGGTAGGGTGAACAGGTCCTAGTCGCTGATCGCCCCGGCCAGCTCCCCGGGGCTGTGCGAGGCTTTGGCCGCGATCATCGCACTCGCGGTTTCGAGCTGCCCCCATGTGTTCCACAGCAGCACTCCACGCACCCGGCCCTCCCGCAGGTAGTAGACCACCCCCTTGCGGAAGGGCTCTTTCCAGTCCTCCACCATGTCCAGGCGCGCATCGAGCTCGCCGACCGCCTCGTAGCCGAGGTCGAAGAGATCCGAATAGAAGTAGGGCAGGTGGTGATAGGGCTCGGCCCGTCCGGCCATGTTGCGGCCGGCGGTGCGTCCCATCGTGTTGGCGTTGTCCTCGTGCTCGACGCGCATGCGCCGGTCCAGCGCCGGGTTGTAGAAGTTGGCGACGTCGCCGGCGGCGTGGATGTCCGGATGGCTGGTGCGCAGCTGCTCGTCTACCACGATGCCGTTGTCCACCGCCAGGCCGGCCGCCTGCGCCAGCTCGACCGCCGGGAGGATGCCGAGGCCGGCCACCACGGCATCGGCCGCCACCTCGCCGGCCCCGCTGGTGCCCAGCAGCACGCGTGTGCCGTCCCTGCGCAGGCCGGTCACGGACTGCGCCGGCAGCACGGTGACCGACTTGTCGCGGAAGTACCCGTTCAGGAAGGACGACAACCCCTTCGGGTAGACGCGCGCGCCGATGCCTTCCTCGGGGAACACCATGGTGACCCGCTTGCCGTTCATGGCCAGCGCGGCGGCGATCTCCGAGCCGATGAAGCCGCCGCCGATGACCGCGAAGCCGGCGTCGCGATCGGCGAGCCGGCGCAGCTGCCGGTAGTCGTCGAGCGTGCGGTAGTAGATCGTGCCATCGTCGGCAAAGGGCAGGCGCCGCGGCGCGCCCCCGGTGGCGAGCAGCAGCTTGTCGTAGGCGTACACGTTGCCCGCGTCGTCGGTGACCGTCTTGTTCGCAGCATCCAGCGCCACCGCCCGCCTGCCGAGATGGATCGCGACGCCGGGACCACCGGCATCGCGCGAGACGGCCTCCTCGGTCTTCTGGCCGCTCCACAACGCCTTGGACAGCGGCGGGCGGTCGTAGGGGGGATGCATTTCCGCGCAGATCACGGCGATGCTGCCGTCCGCATCGATCTCGCGGATGCCGCCGATCGCCGCCGCGGCCGTCATGCCGCCGCCGACGATCACGTACTTGTGAGGCTTCATCGGGCACCTCCGTGGATCGCGTACCGCCAGCTTGCCAGCGGACGCTTGACCATGACGTGCGCAGGGGTGAGCAGAGGGCGCGGCGAGTCGCGTCTAGGCTGCAAGGGCGGATGCACGTCGGAGCACAGGAGGACCGCACAATGACGCAGAAATCCTTCCTCACGGATGTCCAGACCCTGCGCAAGCGCGCGCGCGAGCACATCGAGCAGGGAGCGGTGACGCCCGGCTACAAGGCCGACCGGGACACCGTGCTCAAGATCCTCAACGAGGCGCTCGCCACCGAGATCGTGTGCGTGCTGCGCTACAAGCGCCACTATTTCATGGCCGACGGCATCGATGCCGGGAGCGTCGCGGCCGAATTCCTGCAGCACGCCAACGAGGAGCAGGCGCACGCCGACCAGATCGCGCAGCGCATCGTGCAGCTGGGCGGTGAACCCAATTTCTCGCCCGAGGGCATGCTCTCCCGCAGCCACTCGGAGTACGTCGAGGCCGACTCGCTGGTCGAGATGATCCGCGAAGACCTGGTCGCCGAGCGCGTCGCGATCGGCAGCTACAGCGAGATGATCCGCTACCTCGGCAGCGACGACCCGACCACGCGGCGCATGCTCGAAGGCATCCTCGCGATGGAGGAGGAGCACGCCGAAGACCTGGTGTCGCTGCTGGCGGACATGGACAAGAAGAAGAAATAGGCGCAGGCCGATCGCGGGCCGAACGGACCCTACGCAGGCGCGTTGCGCGCGCCGCCCGCGCGCGCCGCGTCGAGCGCCTTGCGCAGCACGGCCAGCGATCCGATGTGGTTGGCCAGCAGCAGCACGAGGCGCGCGTTCAGCGCGTGGCTCTCCTCGGTGGAGAGGTCGCGGTGCGCCTCGATGAGGGCTTCGTAGAAGTCGTCCGGGGCCTCGAGGTTGGGGCTCGTGATCAGATGGTCCACAGTCGGTCTCCTCGCGATCCTTCGCCCGGGCCGCGATCGAGGGCGAGCGCGTGCCGCAGCGCCGCGCGCAGCGCCTGCGGCACAGGAGCGCGCCAGCGCGCGCACAGGTGCTGGTCGGGCCGCAGCAGGATGACCGTGCCGGGCTGGCCGTCGTAGCGGGCGGTGACCAGTCCCTCGGCATCGCCGATCGTGCGCGCGCCCTCGATCGGCGCCGTGCCGGGCGCCGCCACGCGCAGCACGCGCAGCGGCGCCAGGTCGTCGGCGGCAGCGTGCAGGTCGCGCACCTGCGCGGCCGCCTCGGGGCCGTCGAAGACGAGGGCGCTGAACATGCCTCCGGGCAGCTCGCGCAGCAGCCAGCTGGTGCGCCCGTCCACGGTGATGGGCGCGTCGGCCGCCACCGCCCCGGGTACGAGGGAGCTGGCGAACGGGTCGACGTCGGGAGTGTTCAGCGGCGAGCCGTGCAGGACCGTGGGCAGCGACAGGCGGCCGCTGTTGACCAGTGCGCGGGCGAAGGGGTGCTCGCGGGCGAGATCCAGCGTCGCGTCGCGAAACAGCCGGCTGATCTCGCTCTTGGGCGTGATGAAGTCGGTCGAGCGCGTCGAGTTGAGCAGGTTCTCGTCGGCGGCGTATTCGCGCTCGGCGCCGTAGGTGTCGAGCAGAGCGTTGCCGGCGCGGCCCTGCAGCAGGTAGGCCAGCTTCCAGGCCAGGTTCTCGGCGTCCTGCATGCCCGAGTTCGCGCCGCGCGCGCCGAACGGCGAGACGCCGTGCGCCGAGTCGCCGGCGAACAGGATGCGACCGTGGCGGAACGCCTCCATGCGCAGGCAGGCGAAGGTGTAGACGCTGGCCCACTCGAGCTCGAAGCGCGCGTCCTGGCCGAGCAGCGCGCGCACCCGCGGCACGATGTTCTCGGGGCGCCTCTCGACCTCCGGGTCGGCGTCCCATCCGAGCTGGAAGTCGATGCGCCAGACATCGTCGGGCTGCATGTGCAGCAGGACGCTCTGGTTCCGATGGAAGGGCGGATCGAACCAGAACCAGCGCTCGGCCTCCAGCGTCATCGGCGATTCCTCGGGCTTCATGCGGATGTCGGCGATCAGGAAGCGGTCGCGGAAGACGCGCCCCTTGCTCTCCTGGCCGATCAGCCGGCGCAGCATCGAGCGCGTGCCGTCGCAGGCCGCCACGTAGCCGGCATCGATGCGGTAGCTCCCCTCGGGCGTTTCCACCGTCAGGCGCACGTAGTCGGGGTGCCGTTCGAGAGCGGTCACCGCGTTCTTCCAGCGCAGGTCGATCAGCGGCAGGGCGGCCGCCCGTTCCGCGAGGTAGCCCTCGACGTAGTACTGCTGCAGGTTGACGAAGGCCGGGCGCCCGTGGCCCGCCTCGGGCAGCAGGTCGAAGCTGTAGACCTGGCGGTCGCGGAAGAACACCTTTCCCAGGTTCCACGACACGCCCTTGTCCGCCATGCGGTCGCCGCAGCCGAGCCGGTCGAAGATCTCCAGCGTGCGCTTGGAGAAGCAGATCGCCCGCGAGCCGGTCGAGAGCCGGTCGTCGTTGTCCAGCAGCACCACCGGCACGCCCTGTTGCGCCAGGTCGATCGCCAGCGCGAGGCCGATGGGGCCGGCGCCGACCACCACCACGGGGTGCCGCGGCGGTTGCGCCGCGTCCTGGTCCGGCGAATGCCGGTAGGCGAACTGCAGCTTCTGGTAGTCCATTGGCCCCTGTCCCGGTTCAGCTTTCGAGCGCCTGCCACATCTGGCGGTCGCGATCGGCGGTCCAGATGCGCGGATCGGGATGCTGCGTCACTTCATCGTAGCAGCGCGACACGTCGAACGGCATGCAGTGATCGAAGATGACCCAGTGCCCGTACTTCGGCTTGAGCTTCGCGTAGGTGTCCTTGTATACCGCATTGAGGTCCTTGCCGGCAGCGACCCCTGCCTTGACGCTGGCGTGCACGTCGGCGATGAAGGCGCGGGTGCCTGCCAGGCCCTTGGCGACGTCGGCGGCCGTGGTGAGCGCCGCACCGCGGCCCGGCACCAGCGCCAGCGGCTCGAGCGCGGCAAGCCGGTCGAGCGTGTGCGGCCACTGGGCGAAGTACGCATCGCCCGCGTAGGGCGTGGCGTCGAACTCGACCAGGTCGCCGGAGAACAGGATGCGCTGCCCGGGCAGCCAGGCCACCGTGTCGCCCTTGGTGTGGCCGGGGCCGAGCTGCAGCAGCTGCACCTCGAGCTTGCCCAGCCAGATCGACATGCTGCCGGTGAAGGTGATGGTCGGCCAGGTCAGGCCGGCCGGCACCGACTCGACAGCCTGGAACAGGCGCGGGAAGCGCCCGATCTCGCTCGCCTTGTCCTGCTCGCCGCGCTCGACGATCAGGTCGTAGGTATCGCGGCTGGCGATGATGTGCTCGGGCGCATAGGCGCTCGCGCCGAGCACCCGCACGGCGTGGTAGTGGCTGAGCACCACGTAGCGGATCGGCTTGTCGGTGACGGTACGGATGCGGCGGATGACGTCCTGGGCCATCACCGGCGTGGCCTGGGTGTCGATCACCATCACCGCGTCGTCGCCGATGATCACGCCGGTGTTCGGATCGCCCTCGGCGGTGTAGGCGTAGGCATTGTCGGACAGGCGGGTGAAGCTGACCTTCTTCTCCTCGAGGTCGGCCTGGGAGGCGAATTGCTTGCTCATGGGGGCTCCTGCGTGGACGGCTGCGCGGTTGGCTCCCTTGCGGAGCCGGCGTGCCCGATCTGCGTTGCAGACGGTGAATGAGTCCGAATTATCGGCCATGGATTCGCCTATTGCAAATCGATTTGTTAATATGCATGCGTCGGCGAGGGTTATCCCTCCTGCGGAGACGTGACGATGAAGAGCCAGCGGGCGGTCCAGTCGATCGAGGTGGGGGGGCAGCTGCTGCTCGCGCTCGCCCGCCATCCGGCCCCGATGGCGCTCAAGGACCTGGCCGCCGAGGCCGGGCTGTCGGCTTCGCGCGCCCACCCCTACCTGGTGAGCTTCGGCCGGCTCGGGCTGATCGAGCAGGATCCCGCCAGCGGCCGCTATGCGCTCGGTCCGGCGGCGTTCCAGGTCGGCCTGGCCTGCCTCGTGCAGTCCGATCCGATGAAGGCCGCCACGCCGGTGGCCGAGGCGCTCGCTGCACGCACCGGCCATGCGGTAGCCATCGCGGTGTGGGGCAACTTCGGCCCGACCGTGGTGCGCATGATCGACGGCCGGGAACCGCTGCACGTGAGCATGCGCGCTGGCACCGTGATGTCGGTCGCCGGCACGGCCACCGGCAGGGCGTTCGCGGCGGTGCTGCCCGCGAAGACGCTCGAGCAGGCGATGCGCGGCTCGTTCGGCGAGCTGCGCGGCGCCGCGCCGGACGCCGCGGCCAAGGCCGCTGCCGAATGCGAGCAGGGCGCACGCGACTGGCGCGCGCACGGCCTCACCCGGGCGGCAGGCCGTCCCATCCCCGGTGTCAATGCCTTCAGCGCGCCGGTGCTCGGCCACGACGGAGAGGTGGCGCTGACCATCACGGCGCTCGGGCCCCGCGACGTCTTCCCGACGGGATGGGATTCCGCGCCGGCGCAGGCGGTGCGGGCGGCGGCAGCGGAGATCTCGCGCCGGCTCGGCTATCGCGGCGAGCATCGAGCTCCATCACAATGACCCCTTCGACCGGCTGCTGATCGCGCAGGCGCTGGCCGAGCCGCTCAGGCTCGTGACCGTGGACCAGGTGCTGGCCCGGTACAGCGATGCCGTTCTCCTCGTCTGAGCACCAGGCAAAGGGGCAACCCATGACCGCGCGTCGCGATTCGAGTTTCGATGACTACCTTGCCGAGACGTCGAAGATCCGGCCGAGGCGGCCGCCTGCATCGAGACCGCCCTCGAGCTGGATGATGTGGAAGCGTTGCTGATGGCGCAGGTCAGTCGCCCTTCGCCGCGATCCCCTTCATCTGCTCGCGCAGCGCCTTGCGCCCGGCGCTGTTCGTCGCCCGCCACGCGGCGAGCGCAAGCTCGAGGAACGCCGTCTCCGCGGGCGTGGGCGACGCGGCCTTGCGGGCCTCGTCGAGCCAGCCCCTCGGCTTGCCCGTCATCGATTCGATCTGCCGGGCCAGCTTGTCGCCGATCGGCCGGGACGACTTGATCTGGCTCCACATGCTCGGCGAGACCTGCAGCGTCGCTGCGAAGGACTGCTCCAGTCCCCTTGGCGACCCGCCGGCGGCCAGCGCCTTTTCGGCGTAGTCCTGGAAGAGGGACAGTGCGTTCCGTCGTCTCGTGAGCGTGATGTTGGACACGTGCCGTGTGCGCCATGCAACGGAGTTCGACGACATTCTCGCAGGGGATTGACGATCAAGTAAAGATTCTTTACAGTTCTCCCATCATCGGGAAAGCGGCTCGAAAGAGTCCCTCGGAAACCCAGAGGCTGTATCGTGAAATCGCGCCACCCCATCGCAATACACCGACCCCTGCAGGGGCGGGTTGCGTCCGGGCATGCCGTGGCCACGCCATGGTCGTGGGCCTGGGCGTATTGCCTCGATCGCTGCGAGGGCTCGTCGAATCCGGGAGAAGGAGGCGCTTGAGAAGCGCAACCCCAAGCTCTGCGCGCAGAGGCCCGGATTCCGAAAGGATCCGGGCCTCTTGCATTCCGGTCTTACCTGAGGGATCGCACCACCGCGAGCGGTGGACGTTCTTTGACAAGTTGCCGTGAGACGACCGCGGTACCGGCCGATGGTTCGTCTCCACTTCGGGTGTGTCCATGCACTCCGAGGCCACACGACATGGTGTTGGTGGTCCGGGATGTGCGCGGCCCCTGGCCAGGCCACGTGCAGCGAGACACCACATCCGACGGGATGCTCGCGCCTGGGCACAGCCGAAGTGGATCTACCCGCTGGCCTGACGAGAGGAGGCCGCCCATGCATCATCGACACCACAGTCACGTGCTGCAACTCGACATCCAGGGCACGCCGCAGGCGTGGATCTCGCTCGAGCATGCGGCCATTCACATGGCCACGGGCTCGGTGGCGTGGGTCGACGGCGACGGCCCGCTGGCCACGCTGCGCGGCGGCTTCAACGTCGCGCGTGGCGGCCGGTCGGTCATCGACGTGCATCCGATCATCGCGCTGCGCGGCGCCTCGAAGGTCAACCTGTTCGACATCGTGCCGGCCATCGGCAGGAGGAAGCTGTTCCGGCGCGACCGGTTCACCTGTGCGTATTGCGGCCAACGCTTTGCCGAGCACGACCTGTCGTGCGAGCACATCGTCCCGCAGGCCCGCGGCGGCGGCTGGGGCTGGATGAACCTGGTCACCGCCTGCGGCCCGTGCAATGGCCGAAAGGCCGACCGCACGCCGGAGGAAGCGGGCATGCCGCTCCTGTACCTGCCGTACGTGCCGAGCCGCTTCGAGGGTTTTCTGCTCGAAGGCCGGCATATCCGGGCCGATGTGCACGAGTGGCTGGCTGCACGCCTGCCGAAGGGATCGCGCCTGAGCTGATGCTCGGGCACACAAGAGTCTGCCGAGGAAGTCGGCCGCTCACAGGTCAGGGGTTTGGACGCAGGTCCGCCCCGCCGGTGCGCGGCATCCGGATCCGTCCGTCGATGTCGTGCATGCCGCGGCGATGAAATCGGTCGATGCCGGGTCACCGATGGATCGCATCGCAAAGTGCCGGTGCGATTCCCGGATGACCCACTGGATGGCTTGTATGTTCAGACCAGGCCAGAACGGTAGAGTCTGAACGCCGATGAGGCGGCCAG